>NZ_JBLWXG010000008.1:0-180459 GCF_048267565.1 Pseudophaeobacter sp.
ATCTGGTCGTAGGCTTTGAAGTCACCAAAATATTTGGTGATCGCTGCGGTCAGAGTGGTTTTACCGTGGTCAACGTGGCCGATGGTGCCGATGTTGACGTGCGGCTTATTACGTTCAAACTTTTCCTTAGCCATGATGGCCTCCTTTTGAGATTGAGGAAGGCCCGCGCAATTGGCGAACCTTCCAATATCTTTCGCTTACGCGAATTTAGCCTGAATTTCGTCCGAGATGTTCTGCGGCACGGGATCGTAGTGCGAGAACTGCATGGTGAACTGGGCGCGGCCCGAGCTCATCGAACGCAGGGTGTTGATGTAGCCGAACATGTTCGCCAGCGGCACGTTTGCTTCGATCGCAATCGCGTTGCCACGGGGTTCCTGGCCCGACACCTGACCACGACGGGAGGTCAGGTCACCAATGATACCGCCGGTGTATTCTTCCGGCGTGATCACTTCCACCTTCATGATTGGCTCAAGCAGCTTGGCGCCAGCTTTGCGCATACCTTCACGCATACACATACGGGCTGCGATTTCAAAGGCCAGAACCGATGAGTCCACATCGTGGAACTTACCGTCGATCAGAGCAACCTTGAAGTCGATCACTGGGAAGCCTGCAAGCGGGCCGGAATCCATCACCGAGTTGATGCCTTTTTCGACACCTGGGATGTATTCTTTTGGAACCGAGCCACCAACGATACGGGATTCGAAGGAATAGCCTTCACCAGCTTCTGTCGGCGAGATGATCATCTTCACCTCAGCGAACTGACCCGAACCACCAGACTGTTTCTTGTGGGTGTAGGTGTGCTCGACCTCGTGACCGATGGTCTCGCGGTAGGCAACCTGCGGGGCACCGATGTTGGCTTCAACCTTGAATTCACGCTTGAGACGGTCAACCAGGATGTCCAGGTGAAGTTCGCCCATGCCCTTCATGATGGTCTGACCGGATTCGATGTCGGTCTCCACACGGAAGGATGGATCTTCAGCAGCCAGACGGCCCAGACCCTGAGACATTTTCTCTTGGTCCGCTTTGGTCTTTGGCTCAACCGCGATCTCGATCACCGGATCGGGGAAGGTCATGGTTTCCAGAACCACCGGATCGTTGACGGCGCAGAGCGTGTCACCAGTGGTGGTGTCTTTCAGACCTGCCAGCGCGATAATGTCGCCCGCGAATGCTTCCGTGATTTCCTCACGGTCATTCGAGTGCATCATCATCATCCGGCCAACACGCTCTTTACGACCTTTGGTCGAGTTCAGCAGTGTGTCGCCCTTGTTCAGCACACCGGAGTAGATCCGGGTGAAGGTCAGCGAGCCAACAAAGGGGTCGTTCATGATTTTGAACGCCAGGCCAGAGAACGCCATGTTGTCATCCGCACGGCGGGGGATGTCACGGGTTTCTGTTTCGTCACCTGGTTTGAAGCCCATGTAATCAACAACGTCCAGCGGGCTGGGCAGATAGTCGATCACAGCGTTCAGCAGCGGCTGAACACCTTTGTTTTTGAACGCGGAACCACCCAGAACAGGCACGAATGCCAGCGCCAGTGTCCCCTTGCGCAGCAGTTTGCGCAGAGTTGGAACGTCGGGCTCTTCACCTTCCAGGTAGGCTTCCATGGCGTCGTCGTCCATTTCGACGGCGGCTTCGATCATTTTTCCACGCCATTCATCGGCCAGCTCTTTCAAGCTGTCGCGGATGGGGGCTTTGATCCAGGATGCACCAAGGTCTTCACCCTGCCACAGCCATTCTTCCATGGTAACCAGGTCAACCTGACCTTCCAGCTCTGTTTCGGCACCGATCGGGAAAGCAACAGGCACAGCACGTGCACCGGTGCGGTCTTCGACCATTGCAACACAGTTGAAGAAGTCAGCGCCGATTTTGTCCATCTTGTTGACAAAAACCATACGCGGAACCTTGTAGCGGTCAGCCTGACGCCACACGGTTTCGGTCTGGGGTTCAACACCGGCGTTGGCGTCCAGAACACAGACAGCCCCATCGAGAACCGCCAGCGAACGCTCAACTTCAATGGTGAAGTCAACGTGGCCGGGAGTGTCGATGATGTTCAGACGGTGCTTGGGAGAGTCAGCGGTTTCGCCATCTTCGGTGCGTTCCCAGAATGTGGTGGTCGCCGCCGAGGTGATGGTGATGCCGCGTTCCTGCTCCTGCTCCATCCAGTCCATGGTGGCCGCACCGTCGTGCACCTCACCAATGTTGTGGGATTTGCCGGTATAGAACAGGATGCGCTCGGAACAGGTGGTTTTACCTGCATCGATATGCGCCATGATACCGAAGTTGCGGTAATGTTCGAGTGTATAGTCGCGTGCCATTGGTCTAATGTCCTTTGGAAATTACCAACGATAATGGCTGAAGGCTTTGTTGGCTTCGGCCATTTTGTGAGTGTCTTCGCGCTTTTTAACAGCAGTACCGCGCGACTGAACAGCATCCATCAGCTCGCCTGCGAGGCGCTCTTCCATGGTGTTTTCATTACGCTTGCGGGCCGCAGTGATCAGCCAGCGGATGGCCAATGCTTCACGACGCTCGGGGCGAACTTCGACGGGAACCTGATAGGTTGCACCACCCACACGGCGGGAGCGAACTTCTACCGATGGTTTGATGTTTTCCAGCGCTTCGTGGAACACTTCCACGGGGGCGCGCTTGATTTTGACTTCAACGCGATCAAAAGCGTTGTAGACAATTTTCTCTGCAACCGACTTTTTACCGTCGATCATCAGATTGTTCATGAACTTGGTCAGAACGCGGTCACCAAACTTGGCGTCTGGCAGTACTTCGCGTTTTTCAGCGGCGTGACGACGTGACATATCAGCCTCTCCTTCTTATTTAGGACGCTTCGCGCCGTACTTCGAACGACGTTGTTTACGGTCTTTGACGCCTTGGGTATCCAACACACCACGCAGGATGTGGTAACGGACACCCGGAAGGTCTTTTACACGACCGCCGCGGATCAGAACCACGGAGTGTTCCTGAAGGTTGTGGCTTTCCCCTGGGATATAGGAGATCACTTCGAAACCGTTGGTCAGGCGAACCTTCGCAACTTTCCGCATCGCGGAGTTCGGCTTCTTAGGTGTGGTGGTATAAACACGTGTGCACACGCCGCGTTTCTGTGGGCACTGCTCCAGGTGCATGGACTTGGAGCGCTTTACTTTTGGCTGCCGCGGTTTGCGGATCAGCTGTTGGATCGTTGGCATTCCGGTTTTTTCCCCGTTTCGCAACTTTGGTCATGTACGCTCAGAAAGCATACGGCTAGGTCTTCATACGCAGGCGCGTCCGCAAGCGTAAAAACCGCAATCGCTTCCATTCCGAGGTAAGCGACGCGGCGGTTTAACAGAGGGTTCGGGTGATAAAAGTTCCCGAACCTTGGTCTACAACAGTATGATATCGGCTTTTGGGGCGACCCCCGAAGTGCCGGATAAGCGCGCGTATATGGGGAGTCGCGGTCCTTGTCAACTCTGTCCCCGTCTGCGCAGGGCCGGTCTTTGCCGATTTCCCCAGAGGCCGCAATTGGGGCCGGAAATGACGCATTTCATCCGGCCCGCGCCCTGGCCCGCGAATTGTATTCAACCCAAGGCCAATGCTTGCGCCGGTGGGGCCGACGTGGCTAACGTGGCGACAGACTGATCCCACCCGCTTTCTTTTAGTGAATTTTCAGGACGTCACCATGCAGGTTATTGGCCTTTGTCGTTTTTCCTATCCCGCCATCGGGGGCTTTCAGGTCGAACACGACAGTATCGAAGATCGCATTGCCTTTCTCTACGCCGAGGCGCGACTGGAAGAACGCTTTCAACTGATGGAAACCATCGCCCTGCCCTGTCTGCGAGAACAGACCGATCAGGAT
This sequence comes from Pseudophaeobacter sp., assembly GCF_048267565.1. Taxonomy (NCBI): domain Bacteria; kingdom Pseudomonadati; phylum Pseudomonadota; class Alphaproteobacteria; order Rhodobacterales; family Roseobacteraceae; genus Pseudophaeobacter; species Pseudophaeobacter sp. The sequence goes on from NZ_JBLWXG010000008.1 coordinate 3,842, forward strand.
TTCGAACTGATTGTGGTGATTGGCGACAGCCTACCGGTCCGCCATGCTGACCGGCTGCGCGATCTTTGCGCCGATATTGCCCAGATCACCATTCATGTGGAACCCCCGCGCAAACAACGCCAGGTGATGAAAGAAATTCTCAACGCCGCGCGGCGCGACCCCAAGGCCCCCTGCCTGCAGTTTCGTCATGATGACGATGATGCCATCTCGGTTGATTTTGTCGAGCGGCTGCGCCAAACCATTACCGACTGCCCCGGCCTGGTGGCCAAACACCGGACGCTGGCGGTTGATTTCAACCGCGGGTATATCGCCGAACTTGGCGCAAAAGGCATCGCCGCCACCGAAATTCATCGCCCCTATTATGTCGCCGCGCTTGGCATGTATGTGAAGGGCAACTGCCCGCTGACCATCATGAACTTTGCCCATGAAAAGATCCTGCGCTTCATGCCAACCATCACCATCAGCGATGCGCCGATGTTCGTGCGCAGCCATAACGGCTATAACGACTCTCGCCAGAAGAAGGTAAAGCCAATCCCGGTGACACCAATTGATGCGGCGCTAGAGGCCGAGTTCGAGATCCGCTTTGCCCTGCGCCAATCTCAGGTGCGGGCGGTTTTTGGCAACGGCAACCAGCCCTAGCTGCGGCGTCCTGCGGTGGCCTGTCGGCGCGCCAGCCGATGTTCGCGGTAAAGGGTGAACAGCCCTGCCCCAACCACCAGCGCCGCGCCAAGCAGCGTCAGCGGAGCAGGCCAATCCCCAAATACCAGCCAACCCAAAATCAACGCCCAAAGCAGCCCAGTATAGCGAAACGGCGAAACCACAGCGACATCGCCCACCCGCATTGTCATCACCGAACACAGGTAGCCAAGCAGAATGAAACAGGCCGCCGCCGCCAGCATGCCCAGCTGCACTGGTGCAACCGGTGTCCAATCCTGCCAGAAACTGTAGACACAGCCAAAGGTCAGCACCGAAAGTGACGCCATCAGGGTCACCGTCAGCGAGGGCACATTCTCTGACATCCGCCGGGTCGACAGATCTCGCAGGGTGACGCAGGCCACCGCTCCCAGGGCATAGATCGAGGCCAAATCAAAGCCCTCCGGTCCGGGTCGCACAATCAGCAACATACCGCAGAACCCGGCCAGGATTGCCAGCATCCGGCGCCAACCGACCGTTTCCTTGAACAGAAGCGCCGCACCAAGAGTCACGGTCAACGGCAGCATCTGCAACACCGCGGTAATATTGGCCAGCGGCATCAGCATCAGTGCGGTCAAAAACAAGAAGGTCGCCCCCGCCTCTGACAGGCACCGCAGCGCCACCAACCCCCAGTCCCGGCGGCTGAGCCGCAAGCGCAGACTGCCGTAGTATCGGGCCAGGGCAAAGATCAGCGCGCTGGCCATAAGGCCGCGCAGAACCAGAATCTGCGACAGGGGCAACCCGCTGCCCACAGATTTGACCAGGGCATCATTGACGGTAAAGCCCGCCATGGCACCCATCATCAAGAAGGCGCCCCTTTGATTTGAGGATAGCATCTAGATCGCCTCCAGATCTGCAAGGTTGAGGCCAAAATGGCGCTGCAGGCTGGCGTCCATCTCTGCCTGTTCCATCCGGTGGGTGATCCCGGTCTGGGCAGGTTCCGATTTGTTGTCGCCATGAATGGTGCGAATATAGGTCGGCACCTGCATGTCCGAATACAGATTATAGTGCCGGGCCAGTTTACGGTGATTGTACCTATAGGGATTGGTGCTGGTGCCTTTCGGCGCAACCAATGCTGTGCCTGCGGACAGCGGCGCCTGTTCAATAGCGTCAAAAATTTGCGGCCCCTGGGGGGTGGCCCGCAGGTAAAACCCCCGATTGTGGGCGATCACAAAACCGGTTTCAGGTGGCTGCAGCGGCAGCAGACCGGTGGCCAATGCACGGGTGCGACGGACAAAATCCAGATCGACAGCATCGTCGTCATCCAGCCGGAACAGGATGCGATGGCTGGCATCGTTCTGCGGCACCGAGTCATAGCCCTGACGCAGCAAGCGGTAGTGATTGCGGGTTCCGACTGGGCGCAGGTGAATGTTGTCATGTGGTTCCAGCAGCGCCCGCAGCCTTTGCAGATAAGGCTTTGGCATGGCGGCAGCGGTCAGCACCACCAGATCAAAATCACCATCGCTTTGGCGCAGCAACGACGGCAGGCAGAGGTTTTCGAAAATGCTGAAGCGCAGCGCCATCCGCTCGGGCGCGAAAAGATGGGCGGCCGTCTCGTCCAGCGTGGCAAAGCGTTCGGAATAATAGGTTGGTGTCAGCACCGAAAAGCGCACCAGCCCCACCATTTTCATTCTCTGCGTCATTCCCGCCCCGCCTGCATCTCCTTATCCTCTATCGCCGATCCCTGCGCAAAATGGCAGGTAAAAAATCAACCCAACAAAAACTGACCTGAAGGGCGCGCAAAAGAAAACCCCCACACCAAGGGTGCGGGGGTTTGCCATTCATTTCAAATATCAGGTAGCGATCAATCGCGGCTTTCCGGTGTATCCACCAGATTGTCGAATGTATCGCTTGCCAGAGTATCCTCTGCCACCGGGGCAGCCAGCGCTGCTGCGGCTTCGGCCTCTTCGCGGCGCGCTTCCAGCACGACATTGTCGCGACCCTGGGCAATTTGACGAACCCGCTGGGTGGCGCCACCGGTCCCGGCTGGGATCAGGCGGCCAACAATGACGTTCTCTTTCAGACCAACCAGTTTGTCCTTCTTGCCCTGCACCGAAGCTTCGGTCAGCACGCGGGTGGTCTCCTGGAAGGAGGCCGCCGAGATAAAGGAGCGGGTCTGCAGCGATGCCTTGGTGATCCCAAGCAGGATCGGCCCGCCCTTGGCAGGACGTTTGTTGCGCGACAGAGCCTTTTCATTGGCCGCTTCGAACTCTTGCTTGTCCACATGTTCGCCTTTGAGCAGCGTGGTTTCACCCGAGTCCGAGATCTCCCACTTCTGCAGCATCTGGCGCACGATGACTTCGATGTGCTTATCGTTGATCTTCACACCCTGCAGGCGATACACGTCCTGCACTTCGTCGATCATGTAGTTGGCCAGAGCCTCGACACCCATGATGGCAAGGATATCGTGCGGCGCAGGGTTACCATCCATGATGTAATCGCCCTTCTGGACGAAGTCACCTTCCTGAACAGGAATGTGCTTGCCCTTGGGCACCATGTATTCGACGGCATCCTTGCTCTCATCCACTGGATCAATCGCGATACGGCGCTTGTTCTTGTAGTCGCGGCCAAAGCGGACGTAACCATCAAGTTCAGCAATGATCGCGTGATCTTTGGGGCGACGGGCTTCGAACAGTTCCGCAACCCGTGGCAGACCACCGGTGATGTCCTTGGTCTTGGCGCCTTCACGCGGGATACGTGCAACAACGTCACCTGCCTGTACCGCATCGCCATCCTCGATCGAGAGGACCGCATCCACGGACATTGGGTAGGTCACGGGGTTGCCGTTATCCAGACGAAGCGGCTCACCATCGGTACCAACCAGAATGATTTCAGGCTTGAGTTCGCTGCCTTTGGGGGCGGCGCGCCAGTCAATCACAATCTTCTGGGTCATGCCGGTGGCTTCATCGGTTTCATCACGCACAGCGATGCCCGACACCAGATCGACATATTTGGCAGTACCGGCCTTTTCGGCGATGATTGGCAGGGTATAGGGATCCCATTCAAACAGTTTATCGCCGCGGGCAATGGTCTGACCTGCAGAAACGATCAGCTTGGAGCCATAGCTCAGCTTGTGGCTGGCCCGCTCTTCGCCGTGTTCGTCCTGGATGATCATCTTCATGTTCCGGCCCACGATCAGAACATCCCCATCGGAGTTCTTCAGCGTGTTCTCGTTTTCAAAGACGATCGTACCTGCGTGGCTGGCTTCCTGGAAGGACTGCTGACCACCCTGAGCAACGCCGCCGATGTGGAACGTCCGCATCGTCAGCTGGGTGCCGGGTTCACCAATCGACTGCGCGGCGATAATGCCGACAGCTTCACCGGTGTTGACCATGGTGCCGCGCGCGAGGTCACGACCATAGCACATGGCGCAGACGCCTTCTTCGGCCTCACAGGTCAGTGGCGAACGGATCCGCATGGTTGCAACGCCGGCCTCTTCAATGATGTCGGACAGACGTTCATCGATCAGCTGGCCAGAGGCCGCCAGGATCTCATCGGTGCCGGGACGCTTGACGTCTTCGGCGGTGACACGACCCAGGATGCGTTCGCCGAGGCTGGCAACCACTTCACCGTCATTGACCGCGGCAGAGGCCGTGATCGAATTTTCGGTGCCGCAGTCACGATCGCGCACGATGCAATCCTGTGCAACATCAACCAGACGACGGGTCAGATAGCCCGAGTTCGCGGTTTTCAGAGCCGTATCCGACAGACCTTTACGGGCACCGTGGGTAGAGTTGAAGTACTCCAGAACCGACAGGCCTTCTTTGAAGTTCGAGATGATCGGGGTCTCGATGATGTCGCCGTTTGGCTTGGCCATCAGACCCCGCATACCGCCCAGCTGTTTCATCTGGGTAACCGAACCACGGGCACCGGAGTGCGCCATCATGTAGACCGAGTTCGGTTCCGCCTCAGAGCCGTCTTCGTGGCGCTTGGAAGTGGAGATGGTCGTCATCATGGCGTCGGTGACGCGGTCGTTACACTTCGACCAGGCATCGACAACTTTGTTGTACTTTTCACCCTGAGTGATCAGGCCGTCCATGTACTGTTGTTCAAAGTCCTTCACCAGATCGCGGGTCTCGTTGACGATGGGCCATTTGGTTTCAGGAACAACCATATCGTCCTTGCCAAACGAAATGCCTGCCTTGAAGGCCTCGCGGAAGCCCATGGTCATGATCTGGTCACAGAAGATGACCGACTCTTTCTGACCGCAATAGCGGTAGACGGTGTCGATGACCTGCTGCACCTCTTTCTTCCGCAGAAGACGGTTCACCAGTTCAAACGGTGCCTTCGCATTCTTTGGCAGCAGCGCGCCCAGCAGAACCCGGCCCGGCGTGGTTTCAAAGCGCTGAAGCACCTCGTTGCCTTCGTCGTCGATCTGGGTGATCCGCGCAGTCACACGGCTGTGCAGGTGAACTTCACCAGCGTCCAGCGCGTGCTGCACTTCTTCGATGGTGCCAAAGACCTTGCCTTCACCGATCATGCCTTCGCGGTCCAGGGTCACATAGTAGAGACCCAAGATCATATCCTGCGAAGGAACGATGATTGGCGCGCCGTTTGCAGGCGACAGAACGTTGTTGGTCGACATCATCAGAACACGCGCTTCCAGCTGGGCCTCAAGGCTCAGCGGAACGTGAACAGCCATCTGGTCACCGTCAAAGTCAGCGTTGAAGGCCGAGCAGACCAGCGGGTGCAGCTGAATAGCCTTACCTTCGATCAGCGTGGGTTCAAAGGCCTGGATGCCAAGACGGTGCAGCGTAGGCGCACGGTTCAGCATGACAGGGTGTTCACGGATGACTTCATCCAGAATATCCCAGACTTCGGGACGTTCCTTTTCCACCAGCTTCTTCGCCTGCTTCACGGTAGAGGACAGACCTTTGGCCTCCAGACGCGAATAGATGAAGGGCTTGAACAGTTCGAGCGCCATCTTTTTCGGCAAGCCACACTGATGCAGCTTCAGTTCCGGGCCGGTCACAATGACCGAACGACCAGAGAAGTCGACGCGTTTACCCAAAAGGTTCTGACGGAAGCGACCCTGCTTGCCTTTCAGCATATCGCTGAGCGATTTCAGCGGACGCTTGTTGGCACCGGTGATGACACGACCACGACGGCCGTTGTCGAACAGCGCATCCACAGATTCCTGCAACATCCGCTTTTCGTTGCGGACGATGATGTCAGGCGCGCGCAGCTCGATCAAACGCTTCAGACGGTTGTTCCGGTTGATCACCCGACGATAGAGATCGTTCAGGTCAGAGGTCGCAAAACGACCCCCGTCCAGCGGCACCAGTGGGCGCAGTTCTGGCGGGATCACCGGGATCACGGTCATGATCATCCATTCTGGACGGTTGCCGGATTCCAGGAAGGATTCCACAACTTTCAGACGTTTGATGATCTTCTTGGGCTTCAGCTCGCCGGTGGCTTCGGCCAGTTCGGCGCGCAGGTGCTCGGCTTCGGAATCCAGATCAATGGCCGCCAGCATTTCGCGGATGGCTTCGGCGCCGATATTGGCGGTGAAAGCATCCATGCCATAGGCATCCTGCGCGTCCATATACTCTTCTTCGGTCATCATCTGGCCATAGGTCAGATCAGTCAGACCGGGTTCGATGACAACATAGTTTTCAAAGTACAGAACCCGCTCCAGATCGCGCAGGGTCATGTCCAGCATGAGACCAATGCGCGATGGCAGCGATTTCAGGAACCAGATATGCGCAACTGGCGCGGCCAGTTCGATATGGCCCATGCGCTCGCGGCGCACTTTTTGCAGGGTAACTTCAACGCCGCATTTCTCGCAGACAACGCCGCGATACTTCATGCGCTTATATTTACCGCAGAGGCATTCGTAATCTTTGATCGGGCCAAAGATACGGGCACAGAACAGGCCGTCGCGCTCGGGCTTGAAGGTCCGGTAGTTGATGGTTTCTGGCTTTTTGATTTCGCCATAAGACCAAGACAGGATCCGTTCCGGTGACGCCAGCGAGACTTTGATTTCATCAAAGACCTTGGTGGGCGTCAGCGGGTTGAACGGGTTGTTGGTGATTTCCTGGTTCATTTGTGTTTCCTCAAATTTGTGCGGAAGGGGGGAGTGGAGATAAAGGCTGGCGCCCTTACTCCTCCTCCTCCGCATCCAGGAGTTCCATGTTCAGGCCGAGGCCCCGGACTTCTTTGACCAGAACGTTGAAGCTTTCGGGTACGCCCGCTTCAAAGTTGTCCTCGCCCTTGACGATCGATTCATAGACCTTGGTCCGACCGGCAACGTCATCCGATTTGACGGTGAGCATTTCCTGCAGGGTATAGGCAGCGCCATAGGCTTCCAGCGCCCAGACTTCCATTTCCCCGAAACGCTGACCACCAAACTGCGCCTTACCACCCAATGGCTGCTGGGTAACCAGCGAGTATGGGCCGGTGGAACGGGCGTGGATTTTGTCGTCAACCAGGTGATGCAGCTTCAGCAGATACTTGATGCCGACGGTCACCGGGCGGGCAAACTGCTCGCCTGTACGGCCATCAAACAGGATCGACTGACCAGAGGTGTCAAACCCAGCCCGGATGAGCGAGTCGTTCACATCGGCCTCTTTGGCACCGTCAAAAACAGGTGTCGCAATTGGAACACCGTTCACCACGTTGCCAGCCGCCTCGATCAGGTCGAACTCGGACATATCCGCGATGCCCTCGGCGTAGACGTCTTCGCCATAGGCATGCTTCATCACGTCCCGCACAGGCGTCAGATCACCAGAGCGGCGATAGTCCTGCAGGGCCTCGTCCACCTGGATGCCCAGACCGCGCGCGGCCCAGCCCATGTGGGTTTCAAGGATCTGACCAACGTTCATCCGCGAGGGAACGCCCAGTGGGTTCAGACAGAAATCAACCGGGGTACCGTCCTGAAGGAACGGCATGTCCTCCATTGGGACCACTTTCGAGATCACACCTTTGTTGCCGTGACGACCCGCCATTTTATCGCCGGGCTGCAGCTTGCGCTTCACCGCGATAAAGACTTTGACCATCTTCATCACGCCGGGTGGCAGATCATCGCCACGGCGGACTTTTTCGACCTTGTCCTCAAAACGGGCATCCAAGGCGCGCTTCTGTGCCTCGTACTGCTCGTTCAGGGCCTCGACCACCTTGGCGTCCTGCTCCTCTTCGAGGGCAACCATCCACCACTGGCCACGGCTCAGCTGTGACAGGGTATCTTCGTCGACTGTCGCACCAGAGCGCACGCCCTTGGGGCCTTTGACGGCCACTTTACCCAGCAACATGCTGCGCAGGCGGGCGTAGATGTTGCGGTCCAGAATGGCCAGCTCATCGTCGCGGTCACGCGCCAGGCGTTCCACTTCTTCCCGCTCGATCTGCAGCGCACGTTCGTCTTTTTCGACACCGTGACGGTTGAAGACGCGGACTTCGACGATTGTGCCGTAGTCGCCAGGCTTCACCCGCAGGGATGTGTCACGTACGTCAGATGCTTTTTCACCAAAGATGGCGCGCAGCAGTTTTTCTTCTGGCGTCATCGGGCTTTCGCCCTTTGGTGTGATCTTGCCGACCAGGATATCACCGGGTTCAACATCAGCGCCGATGTAAACGATGCCTGCCTCGTCGAGGTTGCGCAGCGCTTCTTCACCAACGTTTGGAATGTCGCGGGTAATTTCCTCTGGGCCCAGTTTGGTATCACGGGCGGCGACTTCGAATTCCTCGATGTGGATCGAGGTAAAGACGTCATCACGGGCAATACGTTCCGAGATCAGGATCGAGTCTTCGTAGTTGTAGCCATTCCAGGGCATGAAGGCCACGACGACGTTTTTACCCAGCGCCAGTTCACCGATATCGGTGCTGGGGCCATCGGCAATCACTTCGCCCTTGCGGACTTCCTGACCAACACGCACCAGCGGACGCTGGTTGATGCAGGTGTTCTGGTTCGAGCGCTGGAACTTGCGCATGCGGTAGATGTCTACCCCTGCATCGCCCAGTTCCAGATCAGAGGTGGCACGGATCACGATACGCTGCGCATCAATCTGGTCGATGATACCGCCGCGTTTCGCCATGATCGCAGCGCCGGAATCCCGCGCCACAACCTCTTCGATGCCGGTGCCGACCAGCGGCGCTTCGGCGCGCAGCAATGGAACCGCCTGACGTTGCATGTTCGAACCCATCAGGGCCCGGTTCGCATCGTCATTTTCCAAGAACGGAATCAGCGACGCCGCAACCGAGACCAGCTGCTTGGGCGAAACGTCGATCAGATCAACGCTTTCGCTGGGCGCCAGCGTATAGTCACCAGATTGACGGGTCGACACCAGATCATTGGTGAACCTGCCGTTTTCATCCAGCGAGGCGTTGGCCTGGGCCACGGTGTGGCGCATTTCTTCGGTCGCCGACATGTAGTGAACTTCGTCGGTCACCTGACCTTCGCTCACAACACGGTAGGGCGTTTCGATGAAGCCATATTTGTTGACGCGGGCAAAGGTCGCAAGCGAGTTGATCAGACCAATGTTCGGACCTTCTGGCGTTTCAATCGGACACATCCGGCCATAGTGGGTCGGGTGAACATCTCGCACTTCAAAACCGGCACGTTCGCGGGTCAGACCGCCAGGCCCAAGCGCCGAGAGACGGCGTTTGTGGGTGACTTCCGACAGCGGGTTGGTTTGGTCCATGAACTGCGACAGCTGCGAAGAGCCAAAGAATTCACGCACCGCGGCTGCAGCTGGTTTGGCGTTGATCAGATCCTGTGGCATCACAGTGTCGATCTCGACAGAGGACATCCGCTCTTTGATCGCGCGCTCCATGCGCAGCAGGCCAACGCGGTACTGGTTTTCCATCAGCTCGCCAACCGAGCGCACACGACGGTTGCCCAGGTGGTCAATATCGTCGATGCCACCGCGGCCGTCACGCAGATCAACCAGGGCCTTGATGCAGGAAACAATGTCTTCCTTGCGCAGGGTCCGCTGGGTGTCTTCGGCGTCCAGCGCCAGACGCATGTTCATTTTCACCCGGCCAACGGCCGAGAGATCATAGCGCTCGCTATCAAAGAACAATGTATCAAACAGCGCCGAGGCCGCTTCGACGGTGGGCGGCTCGCCCGGACGCATCACGCGGTAGATGTCCATCAGCGCGGTATCGCGACCCATGTTCTTATCTGCCGCCATGGTGTTGCGCATGTAGGGGCCGACATTGATATTGTCGATGTCCAGAACCGGGATATCGGTGATACCGGCATCCATCAGCTCTTTGACGGTACCGCCAATGATTTCGCCACCCTTGTCGTATTCCATGGTCAGCTCGTCGCCGGCCTCAACGTAGATCGCACCGTTTTCTTCGTTGATGATATCCTTGGCGACAAACTTGCCGATGATGTTCTCGAACGGCACCAGAAGATTGCTGATCGCGCCCTCGTCGATCATTTTCTTCACAGCGCGCGGAGTGACCTTTTTGCCGGCTTCGGCAAAGACTTCACCAGAGGCAGCATCAACCAGGTCAAAGGTTGGACGGGTGCCACGAACACGATCGGGGAAGAAGGGAGTCACCCAACCACGGCTGGTATCCAGCGAGTAGTTCACCGTGTCGTAATAGGCATCCATAATGGCTTCCTGGTCCAGCCCCAGCGCATAAAGCAGGGTGGTCACAGGCAGCTTGCGGCGGCGGTCGATCCGGGCAAAGACGATGTCTTTGGCGTCGAATTCGAAGTCCAGCCAGGAACCGCGATAGGGGATGATCCGGCAGGCAAACAGCAGTTTACCCGAAGAATGCGTCTTGCCCTTGTCGTGATCAAAGAACACGCCAGGAGAGCGGTGCATCTGAGAAACGATAACCCGCTCGGTCCCGTTGACAACAAAGGTGCCGTTGGGCGTCATCAGAGGCATATCGCCCATGAAGACGTCCTGCTCTTTGATGTCCTTGACCGACTTGGCGCCAGTGTCATCATCGATATCAAACACGATCAAGCGCAGGGTAACCTTCAGCGGTGCTGAATAGGTCATGTCGCGCTGCATGCATTCTTCGACGTCGTATTTAGGCTTCTCGAAGGAATATTTCACGAACTCCAGAACGGAGGTTTCGTTGAAATCCTTGATCGGGAAAACCGACTGGAATACGCCCTTGATGCCCTCACCGTCGAGCGGCTCTGGGGAATCTCCGGAACGGAGAAACAGGTCGTATGACGATTTTTGAACCTCAATGAGGTTCGGCATATCCAGCACTTCGCGGATTTTGCCATAATACTTGCGTAGACGTTTCTGGCCAAGGAACGTTTGAGCCATGTCAGATGTCACCTTTCGAGTTCTCACCGGTCAAGACTGCTGCCGGGCCACAGCATCTTGCCCATACGAGACAGCATGGTTGGATCTATTCATGGCCACCGTCCCGAATGGCGGCCTCCCGATCCGTTGAACCTCGCCTTAGGAAAGACCAAAGAATGGTCCTTGCTGAGACAGATTCGGCTGGACCCGAATTACCTCGGATCCAGCCTGAACTTTTCAAGGAATGCAGCGGAACGGTCCGCCGCATCCCCCAGAAGAAACGGCTTAGGCCACTTCGACTTCGGCGCCAGCTGCTTCCAGCTTGCCTTTGACGTCGTTGGCTTCGTCCTGCGAAACGCCTTCTTTGATCTTGCCGCCAGCTTCGACCAGCTCCTTGGCTTCTTTCAGGCCAAGACCGGTGATCGCGCGAACTTCTTTGATCACGTTGATTTTGGATGCGCCGGCGTTCTTCAGAACGACGTCGAATTCAGTTTTTTCTTCTGCAGCTTCACCGCCGGCGTCGCCAGCTGCCATGACTACTGCGCCGCCAGCGGCGGGCTCGATGCCATACTCGTCTTTGAGGATGGTTTTCAGTTCTTGTGCTTCCAGCAGGGTCAGACCCACGATGCTTTCTGCGAGTGCTTTCAGATCAGCCATTGTATCAGCTCTTTCCGTGTTCAGTATGTGTGTTCCAACGTGTGAGATAATCCCCACGCCAGTCATTCAGTGCCAACCGCTTACGCAGCTTCCGCCTTCTCTTCGATGGTCGAAAGAATGCTTGCGATATTGCTTGCAGGTGCGCCAATGGCCCCAGCGATGTTGCTTGCAGGTGCGCCGATGCAGCTTGCGATCTGAGCAATAAGCTCGTCGCGCGAAGGCATTTTCGACACAGCTGTAACACCAGCCCGGTCCAGAGCGTTCTCACCCATTGCGCCGCCAAGAATTTCGAATTTCTTGTTCTCTTTGGCGAAATCTTCGGCCACTTTGGCAGCTGCCACAGGGTCCTCAGAATAGGTCAGAACGGTCATCCCCGTCAGCAGGTTAGACATGCTTTCACACGGCTTACCCTCGAGGGCGATTTTGGCGAGCCTGTTTTTGGCAACACGCACGGAACTACCAGCTGCACTTGCGCGCGCTCGTAGGTCCTGCATCTCAGCAACTGTCAGACCGACGTAGTGGGAAACCACCACGACGCCAGAGCTTTCGAAGATCTGGCCGAGTTCCTCGACCAATTTCTCTTTCTGGGCTCTATCCACAGTTCTCTCCAAATTTGGGGTGTAAACACCCCGGCTCATTGATGTGCCAGACAAAACTGCCTGGCGTTCAAGTCCGTTTTACCGGGATAGCCAACTTCGCCCGAAGGTAAAAAAACCCTCGATCTTATTTGTCTCTCCCGTCTCAGGAGGGAAATTAAGACCCGATCGACAGGTCACCCACCATCTTGGACGAAATGAAATAAAGCGCACGACGAATCGCACGCTTTACCTCTTGGTCGTATTACTGCCAATTCGAAGGATTTCCAAGCGATAATTCCACCTGGCGCGATCCAGCGGCAGGCAATCGCGCCGCCGAGGCGAAAAACCGCCCCCTTTGGCGGAGACCATCACAATACGCGCCCCAAGCAGCACTGCCACTCAGATCAGCGCCAACGAAAATGGGCGGCACCCGTAAGCGCCGCCCATTCCATATCCGATCCAGAGGACCGCGGTCTCACTCAGAAACAGCGCCGTCCACATCCAGGGTCACGCTTGGGCCCATGGTCGAAGACAGAACGATCTTCTTCATGTAGGCACCTTTGGCACCGCTTGGGCGCGCCTTGGCAACCGCGTCGATAAAGGCAGAGACGTTTTCGGCCAGCTTGGCGGCATCAAAAGAAGCCTTGCCAACACCGGCATGCACAACGCCGCCTTTTTCCGCTTTGAACTGGACTTCGCCGCCCTTGGCCGCTTCAACAGCTGCCTTGACGTCCATGGTCACAGTGCCAACCTTGGGGTTTGGCATCAGGTTACGTGGGCCAAGGATCTTGCCCAGACGACCAACGACGGGCATCATGTCAGGGGTGGCGATGCAACGATCAAAATCGATTGTGCCGCCCTGAATGGCTTCCATCAGGTCTTCTGCGCCGATCACATCTGCACCGGCGGCCTTGGCTTCATCAGCCTTGGGGCCACGGGCAAAGACTGCAACGCGCATGGTTTTGCCGGTGCCGTTTGGCAGGCCAACAACGCCACGAACCATCTGGTCTGCGTGACGGGTGTCAACGCCCAGGTTCAAGGCAATCTCGATGGTTTCGTCGAACTTCGAGGTTGCATTGGCCTTCACCAGGGCAACGGCATCAGCAACGGAGAGGTTGGCTTTGCCAGCGACTGCTTCGCGCGCGGCGCGTGTACGTTTTCCGAACTTTGCCATCTTACTTCACCTCGATGCCCATAGAGCGGGCGGAGCCCAGAATGATCTTCATCGCCGCTTCGATATCGTTGGCGTTCAGATCTTTCATCTTCGCTTCGGCGATTTCTTTCACCTGAGCAACAGACACGGTACCAACGGTTTCACGCGAAGGTGTCTTGGCACCGGACTTAACCTTGGCAGCCTTCTTCAGGTAATAAGACGCAGGTGGCGTCTTGATTTCCATGGTGAAGGACTTGTCCTGATAATAGGTGATCACGGTGGGGCAAGGCGCGCCTGGCTCCATATCTGCGGTCTTGGCGTTGAACGCCTTGCAGAATTCCATGATGTTGATGCCGCGCTGACCCAGAGCAGGGCCAACGGGTGGGGATGGGTTTGCCTGACCTGCAGCAACCTGCAGTTTCATCGAACCAACAAGCTTCTTAGCCATTTGGTTGTCCTTTCAACGAAGGATGAGACGCGTCCCATCCGGTTTGGTGTTGCGTGGTCCGACCGAAGATCGCGACCTTCGAATCTCCCACGAGAGAATCTCGCCCAAAGACGATTGGGGGCATCTACAGCGGAATGGTTCAGGTGGCAAGTGCCAGATCCCGGTTACGATGACCAACACTGACCAGCCCCGGCCCGCAACTGGCCCAAAGTCGGCCCGTTGCCAGCCCGGTCACAAAGAATTACCCCCCTGCTGGAAGGGCATGAAACCAATCAGGGCGACAGTGAAAACGCAAAACGCCGCGAAACCCTTGGCTGCGCGGCGCTTCAAATTCTGTATCGAGCGAGAGATCAGCTCTGCTTGGTAACCTGGGTAAAGTCCAGCTCGACCGGAGTTTCGCGACCAAAGATCGACACGGAAACCTTCAGCTTTTGCGCCTCGTCATCGACGCCTTCAACCATGCCGTCAAAGTCTTCAAACGGACCGTCGTTGACCTTGACCCGGTCACCGATCTCAAAGGAGATCAGGGTGCGTGGGGCTTCGATGCCCTCTTCGACGCGGCCCAGGATACCCTGAACTTCGGCGTCGCGCATCGGCATCGGGCGTCCCTGCGGCCCGAGGAAGCCGGTAACCCGGTTGATCGAGGAAATAAGGTGATAGCCCTGATCGGACATTTCCATGTGCACCAGCACATAGCCGGGCATAAAGCGACGCTCGGTCGAGACCTTTTTGCCGCGACGGACCTCGATCACCTCTTCGGTGGGGACCAGGACCTCATCGATATCATCCTCAAGCCCCTGTTCGGCAACCGAGGTGCGAATCTGCTCTGCGATTTTCTTTTCGAAGTTCGAAAGAACGCTGACCGAATACCACCGTTTCGCCATGAACTTGACCGTCCTTAGATTTGCCGCGCGAAGTATTTTCAGCGCCGTCAGTGAATATGATTTCTGCCGTGATCCTGCGTCAGACGCAAGCTGCGTCCTAACAAAAATCGGCGCGCAACTCGAATCGCCGCACGCCCACGTCAGAAGTTCCGGCTCAACTACCCGCCAATGGGTTCAAGATCAAGAGCCGGAGCAGGTTTTCCTGCAGGCATATAGGCCTGCGATTGGCCAGGGGCCAGCGGGGGTTGGGACTGGCAAGGCCCGCAGCCGCGTGCGACGCGTGCCGCAGACAACCGTTTAGCCAAACATGCCCAGCAGGCTTTGCAGACCAAAGCGGATCACAAGATCAACCATCGCAAAGAAGACAGCTGTCAGGGCCGCCATGATGAAGACCATAACAGTGGTCAGCAGAACTTCGCGGCGGGTAGGCCAGACGACCTTGCTCACCTCTGCACGAACTTGCTGGATGAACTGAATAGGATTTATGGTGGCCATGTGCCTTGTGTCTCTCTGCTAGCAGGGTCTGGCGCATCTAACGCCAACCTCCCTTGATTTCAAGTCTCGATTTCGCCGCCGCAGTTGTGACGCCCTTTCAGGACGGCACCAAAGGCAGCTGCGATAGCGCATGGTTCAGGATCAGCGCGCCATAGGCACCATTCTTGTGCACCCGGTCATCTTCTTCCGCGCCCAGGCTGGTCGCATAGTCCCGCCGGGTCAAGCCGCCATGGGTGATGGTCTCTTCGGGTTGGCGCAGCAGATGCACCCCGTCTGCTGCCATGGCCTGCGCAATTTCGTCCCACAGCGCTGCGCGGGCCTCGGGCGTTGCCTCGCTATCAAGGGTCTCTGCCAGCTCCTCCTCGCTCAGCGTGCCCTCATTTAGAAAACCGGCCGGGGAAAAGAATACAGGCCGGGCCTTGGCAAATTCGCGCGCGGCACGATAGCCCCGGCAGCTCTCGAGCCAGCGATCCAACATCAAGCCACGCACCGCCGCGCTCAGGTAGCCCGGGCTGCCCGGCTGACTGCGCAGCAGCGGCACCAGATAATCCGAGCTGCGCAAACGGCAACCGATAAAGAGAAAGCCATCATAATCCTGCGGTGCCAGAGCGGTACTGCGGGCCGGATTGATCTTGGCCAGACTGGCCTGGGCCGCTGCGGTGGTCGCCACCAGGCGCGCGTCTTGCAGGTGCAGATCGCGAAACTGCGGCCCCGGCGCGCCCCAGTATTCCAGCACGACGCCATCCAGCGCCAACAGACCTTCATCCTGCGCATGTTTGATACAGGCGATATGACTGTCGCCAAAAACGCAAAAGCGCAGGCTCGCCTGCGGGGCATTTTCGGTTTGATCCGTCCCCGCCTGCCCCGTCTTGGGCTTATCCAAAGGCATCCAGAAACTCCTCATCGCATTGCAGCGCGCGTGCGCTGGGGGCTGCCCCCTTGTCCTGCCCCTGCCGCCCCCCTTTGCCCTGCCGCTGCAGCCAGGGGAAAGCAGCATTTTGGCAGGCAAAGAAACTCTCCATCACGTGGTTGACCCCCTGCGGCACCACGCTGCGCTGGTTCGGGGCATAGAACATACCACGATAGGCCGGGTGGGTGATGATCTCGTAGGACGGAAAGTAATCCACCTGCGCAAGCTCTGCCGCCAGTTCCCCCGCCACCGCGCGCAACACCGATTTGGAATGACTGGTCGCCGTCAGCACATGCTGCCCCGAGGCCGTGGCGGTCAGCGGCACCGGCGACACGGTCAACAGCACCTTCAGCTTGGGGTTTGCCTGGCGCAGCATCTTGATCGCGGCGCGCATATCGCGGTGAATGCCAACAAAGCTCTGGTTCACGAACTCATGCTGATCCGGGTCGAATTCTCCGGCCAGGGTCCCCGGACACATGGCATATTCCAGTTCACTTTCCCGGTGCCGCCAGCATTCGGTCAGCCCCATGGTGAAGACAAAGACATCCGCCTCGCTTACCGCCCTGCGCAGGGCCGCCAGCACCGCGCCGCGCGCGCCCTGCAGATCTGCCAGATCGACAAAGCCATCTGGTTCGATCCCCGGGCGCAGGGGATCATAAAACCGCCCCGCCTTTTCCCAGTGCTCCACCGGGAGCGGGGCCTCTTCGAGGGCATAGCTCAACCATTGGCGCAGCATGCGCGCAGTGTAGATATTGCCCGTTCGGCAAGAGAAAATCCCATAGTTATAGTCGCGCGCCTGGGTCTCGCTCAGCAGTTTTGGCGCGGGCTCCGCATCCAGCCAACGATAGCCACGCGCCACCAGAGCCCGGCTGAAATGCTGCGCAAAACACGACCCGGCCGTTATAACCCTGTGCCGCCGCCCGATCGGGAACTTTGGCTGCCACAACTGGGAAATTTCCAGCGGGTTATGCGCCGCCACCGCGCGCTTCCAAAAGGCCCGTTCGGGCAGCCCCACATAGGGGTTGGGGGTTTGCTCGCTCATGTCGTCACGCCTGCCGATAGATCTGTTCCGATTTGCGCCCAGCCTAGGCGCGACGCCTGCCAAAAACAATTGCTTTACGCAGATCGGACAGGCGCCCAGCACCCCGGATCAGCCCCGCCATGCAGCCTGATCTCTGCCGCCATCCCCCACAAAACGGCGACCAGCCCCCCCTGGCAAGGGAAAGAAACCCAATTTTAATGCCCATACCCTACCCCTAGAGAGACGGCCTGAAAGTCTCAGAACGATGACTGGCCGCCAATTGCGTGACTGTGAGATAGGATTCCATGAACATCGCTAGATCCATGACCAAAGCCGAACAGCCGGAACGAGATCAAAAGCACCAAGACGCCGCCAGGATCTATGGTGACATCCTTGCCAAGTTCCCAAAGAACACCCGTGCGCGGGATGCCCTGATCGCCTTAAAGACAACGCCCCGGCAAGAGCTGCCCCTATCAGAGGAACAGCAGAACGCACTGCGCGCTGATTTTGCGGCGGAAAAATACGCCGCCGTTGCCAGCACCTGCGCCGCCTTGCTGAACAGCAACCGGAAATCGCATTTTCTGTGGAACATGCTGGGGAATTGCCACCTGAAATCCCAGGATCTGGACGCAGCAGCAACCTGTCTCAACAAGGCCTGTGAGCTTGCCCCCAGGGATGCGGCAACCTTTGCGGCCATGGCGGATGTCTGCCGCGCCCAGGGCCAGATCGACAATGCGCTGACCCTGTATCGCAAGGCTCTGAAACTGGATGAAACCCTGGTCTGCGGCCTCAGCAACATGGCTGATACGCTGATTGGGCTGGGGCGGCTGAACGAGGCAACGCCACTGCTGCAGCAGGCCGCCAGCCTTGCCCCCGATGATCCGGACGTACTGTCCAACTATAGCAATGTCCTGCTGAAAACCGGCCAGACCCAAAAGGCCAAGGCCCTGCTGGAACGCGCCACCGAACTGGCCCCCCAGCTGGAGAATGCCCAGTATAAACTAGCCCAGCTTCAATCCATGGATGGCGACACGGAACAGGCGATCGAAGGCTTCAACGCCATGCTGGAAAAGACCCCCGGCGATGACCGTACCCGCGCCGAAAAACTGCATGCCCAGGCACAGCTCTGTGATTGGGGCTGGGTGGCGGAATACCAACGCCTGCGCCGCCAACTTGGCCTCGCGGGACAGGCCTGCCCGCCCCTTGCCGCGCTGACCTTTGAAGACAACCCCGACCTATTGCGCCTGCGCATCCAGGCCCATGCCAACGCCGCTCTGCCCTCGGTTCGCGCCGCAAGGCCGCTCGCGGCGGAACAGCTGGGACAGGACCGTCCCCAGCGCCTGCGCATCGGCTATTTTTCCCCGGACTACCACGACCACGCCACCATGCGCCTGATGGCCGGGCTGTTTGAAGCCCATGACCAGAGCCGCTTTGACATCATTGCCTATTCCTATGATGCCACCCCCGCCGATGCCATGCGCAGCCGGATCCGCAAGGCTGTCACCAGTTTCAAGGATATCAGCCGCCTGTCTGACGCAGAGACCACCCAGTTGGTGCAGCAGGATAAGCTGGATATCGCGGTGGATCTGAAGGGGTTTGCCCCAAACAGCCGCACCGCGCTATTTGCCGAACGGCTGGCCCCGCTGCAGATGTCGTATCTGGGCTTTCCCGGCACCCTGGGCAGCACCGCGATGGATTATCTCATCGCAGATTCCGTTACCTGCCCTCTTGGTAGCGAACGCTATTACGAAGAACACTTGCTGCGCCTGCCCCATAGCTATCAGGCCAATGACAACAAACGGCACATTTCAGCACATCAATACACCCGCAAGGACTGCGGCCTGCCGGACAGGGGCTTTGTGTTCTGTTCCTTCAACAGCAGCGACAAGATCACCCCGGCCGAGTTTGACATCTGGATGCGCCTGCTCGATCAGGTGCCGGGCAGCGTGCTCTGGCTGCTGGATTGCGGCGACAGCGCCAAGGCCAATCTGCGCCGCGCCGCGCAAGAGCGGGGCCAGGATGCGGACCGGCTGATCTTTGCCCCCCATCTGCCGCAGGACGAGCACCTTGCACGGCACCAGGCCGCCGATCTGTTCCTTGATACCTTTGTGGTCAATGGCCATGCCACAGCCAGCGATGCGCTTTGGGCTGGGCTACCGGTCCTGACACTGCCGGGGCGGCAATTTGCAGCCCGCGTTGGGGCCAGCCTGCTCAGCGCGATCGACATGCCGGAACTCATCGCCAGTTCCGCCGCCGACTACGAGAGCCGCGCCCGCGATCTGGCCTGCGATACCGATGCCCTTGCCGCCCTGCGCAGCAAGTTGCAGCGCAACCGCAGTACCACCGCATTGTTTGACACCACCGGCTTTGCGGCGGCGATAGAGCAGGGTTTTGATATGGCCTATGACCGCCATCTGCAGGGGCAGGGCCCGGCGCATCTGACGGTCAGCAAGGGTGGCGCTGCACGGCCCGACCCGATGGACCCCGCCTTTCTGCCAACAGGGCAGGGTCTGCCACGGGCCCAGCAGATACAAGTGTAACCCCACAGACACATGGCCCGCGGGGAGACTCGCGCGCCATCCCTATTGGCACAGTGCCGCTGGCCGAAATCACCAAGGCCGGGATTTTTCACCAACTGCCTGCTTGTCGATCAGACCCATGTCTGCCATCCAGTTTAGGCAGGTGGTCCCGGTAGGGGTGCGCCAAAGGATTAAGACAGCCCGAGACACCTGAAATGGCAAACGACCCCCAAAAGAACATCCTGCTCATCAGCATGGATGATGCAGTGGCCTTCTGGAAATATAAGTCGATCTTTGGCGGGGCGCTGCAGACGCCCAATCTGGACCGGATCTGCGCCCAGTCCACCAGCTTTCATTCTGCCTATTGCCAGGCGCCGGTTTGCAGCCCTTCACGGGCCAGTTTCATGTCGGGACTGTCGCCGCATCACACCGGCGTCACCAAAGCCGATGCGCATTATTTTGACAAAGTCGCGCCGCCAAAGATGTGGCCAGCAAAGCTGCGCAAACAGGGCTATTACTGCGCGCCGGGTGGCAAGGTCATGCGCGGATACAGTGCCCTGCCCCAAGAGGTGCACGAAGAGATATATTCAACGCCTCACAGCGAAAGCCTGGGGCAGTTCACGCTTGGCAGGCGCAAGCGCCATTTTGCAGGCCGGGTGATCCCCGATCAGGTTGAATATGGCGGCCACCGGGGCGGCCCCGCCACAACAACACCAGAGAGCGACAACCAGCTTTACGACAACCAGGTTGCGAACTCTGCCATCGCCTTTCTACAGTCCTACGACCAGGACGCCCCCTTTTACCGCGAGGTCGGCCTGCAAAGCCCGCATGGCCCCTGGACCACGCCTGCGCGCTTCAAGGAGATGTATGATTTCAAAAGCCTGAACCAACCCAAAGACTGGGCGCGCGGCTTTGATCTGACCCAGACGCCCGCAGAACTGGCGCGGGAAAATATCGACAGTCGCCGCCGCAGGTACTGGCGGCAAAGTGTGCGGAACTATTTTTCCGCGCTGTCTTACGCCGACTACCAGATTGGCCGGGTCTGGGATGCGCTCAAGGCCTCGCCCCATGCGGACAACACGCTGGTTGTCATCCTGTCGGACCATGGAATGCACCTGGGAGAGCGCAACTGGTTTGGCAAGTCCACCCTTTGGGAACAGGTGGCCAATGTGCCGCTAATCATTCACGACCCCCACCAGCCCGAGGGCCAGGTGATCACCGATCCAGTTGGGCTGATTGATCTTGGGCCAACCCTGATGGCATATCTTGACTTGCCCCCCATTGCACATAGCGCCGGACGTTCTTTGCTGCCGCAGATCCGGGGCGCAAGGGTGCCTGACCGCGCCGTGCCGACCTTTTTTGAGGATCATGCCGCGATCCGTAAGGGGCGTTATCGTTTCATCCGGTATGGCGACGGGGCCGAGCAACTCTATGATCTGACCGAGGACTGGTGGCAGACCACCAACCTGAGCCCCGAGCACCCGGCCTATCAAGAGATGCGCCAGGCCCATGCGCAGTGCTGTCTGGACTACGGGCTCGATTTGTCTGCACCACCAGCCCGCCAGCCCAATGCCGCTACCAACGACACTGCCACTGACGGGAAAACCACCCTTGCCTAAAGCCTGCTGCACGCCCCCCCCGCCAACCGGGCCAAAGCAAGGCACCGCCGCGCGAAAGCAGGCCATACAGACAGGCCGACCCCTGCCCCGTCAGCCCACAGACCTATGTGAAATTCCCGGCGGGCCGGGACTTGTTGGCACCCGTCACCCGCTGCACCCAGAGGATGGCGAAGGCCCGCTGCGGCGGCAACTGATCCAGCCCTTTTCCCTGTGCGCCAGTGCGGTCAGCAACGCAGAGTTTGACGCCTTTGTCACCAAGACGGGATATATCACCGAGGCCGAAACCTATGGCTGGTCCTTTGTGTTCTGGGCCGACCTTGCCGCACGCGCCAGGGCAACTCATTCGGTGGATGGCATCGCATGGTGGCGCCGCGTCGATGGGGCCAACTGGCGCAATCCGCATGGCAGTCGCGCCGCAGATCCAGAGCTACCACCAGACCACCCGGTGGTGCATGTCTCCTGGAACGACGCCCGCGCCTATGCCAACTGGGTTGGCGGCCGACTGCCCACCGAAGCAGAATGGGAACATGCCGCGCGCGGCGGCAAAGCAGATGTGCGCTACCCCTGGGGCGACGACGAACCGCAAGAGGAGGGTTTTTTGCCCTGCAACATCTGGCAGGGTCCGTTTCCCAGTGCCAACAGCTGCGCCGATGGCTATGCCAGCACCGCGCCGGTACGCGCCTTCCAGCCCAATGGCTATGGGCTGTACAATATGGTTGGCAATACCTGGGAATGGACCGCTGACCCCTTCCGCATCGCCTCGCTCAAGAAACGTCTGCGCCAGAGGGCAAAGGCGATGCAGGGACACAAAGTGCTGAAGGGCGGATCTTTCCTGTGTCACCACAGCTACTGCCACAGATACCGCATCGCCGCACGCACCGGCAACACACCCGACAGCACCACCAGCCATCAGGGGTTTCGCATCGCCTGGGATCCATAGCAGTCGCCAGGCCGCAGCACAAAGCTGGATTATTATGGGCAGGGGCACCAGGAACCTAGCCCCGCGTCAGCAGGGCCAGGCTGTTCTCATGAGTGGTGAACTGTAAGGAAAGCGCCGCTTAACCTGCGGTCGGCAGAAGACCTGCTTCCTGGGCCGCCTGCACTTCGTCCAGATCAGCGGTGCCATCGGCATTGGTATCAATCTGCACAAAGACTTCGGCGGTAAGCTCTGGATAGGCTACCTGAAGTTCTTCGAGGGAGAAGGTGCCATTTCCGTCGGCATCCACGCCAGCGACAGATTCAGCTGCAAGTGGAGATGCGGTCAGAGCTGCGACAGCAACGGCGGCTAGGGAAATCTTGGTCATGTTGTACACTCCATTCATTATTCTGTGTTTTCTTCGGCGCGCCTTCATCTCTGCGGGCCGTGAACAAGAGGTAGGCCCGGCATCTACGCGCCTCCAGCCCAGGATGGCAAAGGCCGGATTTCCGGCGCCGTGCCGCCAAAACAGCCATGTGTTGTGTGCGCTTTACTGCCGCTCTTTTTGATTGAGTGTTTTTCCGCCGGCACAGCCCGCCCGATCCTGCGTCTTTTTGCCGATGCAGACCCGTTCTGGGCACAAGACGACCAAATTGGGCGCCCTGCAAAGGGGCTGCGAGTCGCCACTGCCCCCAGTCTCAGCTTTGTCGCCGCCGGGTCATACCCGTGCCCTTCGTTGTCATCCCGCCTCAACCTAGATGCCACGGTGCAAATGCCTGTCATGGAAGCGAGACATGGATGGCGACAAGCGCAATACAGCGCCAGGTGCCGGTTCTTCCCGGTCAAAGTGCCAAGTTGGTTAGGGTAGGTATCAATCTTCGGTGACGATCACACAGAAAACAATGCAAGCAATATGGCGGTGGACCTGAAGCAAGGATAATTATCCTGCAGATAAATATTAAACCCCAACCATTATCAGGCGGGGTTGTTTTCTAGCTAGGGTAGCCAAAATGCAAAATTGTATTCCAAATGTTTTTATTAATTTCCTTCAGCTCGGATATCGCCGCCTCGATATCTTCTGCAGCCGCATCATTCAGCGGTCTAGATTGTCCAATCTTGAGGGTATCTTTGCGATCCGCAATTCTCATTAATATTGTGTGTGGATTACCGCCTTCGGCGTCAAATGCATAAATGCAATGATTGTATCTGTTGCGTAATGCCGACTGCCGCTGAATGCGACCTGTCAAATCCAAAATAGCACTTCTTTCAACGGCATCAATTTTGTCAAGTTTTGACAGCCGCTCGACCAGATCGATACGCGCGCGCGTGGTGTTCAATGTCAGGAAAATAACCGTGGCTGTTTCTTTATCCAGACCAGCAAGCCCGGCTATTAAATGAATGAGCAAACTTTCGGTGTTGGTCCAAACATAGTTCAGCTTGCCGACAAGCAAGAGGAAGGCGTCAAAGTTGAGCTGCTTTTCCGCCTCACTCATTGGGTGACCTGCGCGCCCCCCTGGTTTTCAAGGAACCAAACCGCCGCCTCTGTCCTGTTGTGCACGCCAAGCTTGGCGATCACATGGTGGATATGCAATTTTACCGTATGCTCTGACAAACCCAACCGATTTGCGATAAGTTTGTTTTGCTTGCCCTCCGCCACACAGGACAGGACCTCTGCTTCGCGCAGGGTCAATCGAACCCCGGATGCTCCATTGGTCGGCGTGTTGTTCTTCCCTTCTGGCATCCCGCAGGGCGCGGCATGACCATCCCCGGAGCCGTTGTGAATTGGCTTTGCATCCATATTGTGGGCAGAAAAATCGTACAAATCACTTGGAATGAAGTTTTCACCACAGATCAAAAGCCGCAGCACCGTCAACCAGCGATCCATATCGCGATTCATCGGCAGAAACGCGATTCCTCCCGTTGGGCGTTGCCTGCCCACCTGCGTCAGAACCATGCGGGCCAGCTCGGGCTGTCGGAAGGCCAATGCCGTTGTTGCATTGGGAAATCGTTTTTGCAGCTCATCTATTACATCAATAAAACTATGTGCCATAGATTGATTTAGAATGATTGATCGCACCCGATCCGGCCGATCAAACTTGCGAGATAGCAGGTCTTCAATTTTTCCCAGCCGCCTGAACTTAACTGATCCTACACTGATCGTGGCCAGATCAATCGCGTGATCCGAGAAATCATGCGAATTCCCTACGAAAATACAGGTTATCGAATCAATTTTTTCTTCAACGTCCACCCTATGCTCCACTTGCTTACTACGCATCGTGCCTGCATCTAACGGCAATAAAAACTTTCAAAATCAAACCAATATACGGTGATTTTGCGCTCAGCCCTGTAAGAACAACTCTCAACTAGCTTCAGTTTTTTCAAAGTCTCGGGCGATAGCTCACGAATCTCTCAATGCGCCCGGATCTCAAGCATTAACATAAAATTAGCATAATTATATAGCGAAATCGGCATTTCTGGCGATTCTTTGCCGACCGCAACCAATAAGTGAAACCCCGCTTCACACACAACCGTCTCTATCAAACGGATTAGGTCCTCCTCCTCAAACGGATTACCGCCCCCTGCACAGAGACCAGGCCCATTGTGCTGCGAAGGCTCAGCACATCTCCAAAAATCAAATATTAACAATCAGTAACAAGAAACCCCACTGCTTAAGCCTTTTGGTTGGCTGGTTTTTCAAACCCAGTTTCGCAATGCTGCTGAAGGATGGTTCGGCAACCAGACCACAATTATCCAGTTCGGCATTTCCGCGACCATCGTTTCCAAAATCGAAATAGATAAAGGGGGGGCAAAACGAAAAACAATCATACTTTTTGGTGCCAGGTCAGGACGACTTCATGTCTCAACCTCATGTTCCTGTCGGCGCCACGGACTGAAAATCACCTACAATCCAACCGCAGACCCCGATGATCGCTTTTGAAATGAGTGGCGATCCGGACGATGCATTTTTCGGAGAAACACAATGGGTACGAAAAACAACCTCTTCCAGTTTGGTCCTTGGAACAATGACTCCCAGGATCAGGAACAGGATCAAGCGCAAGCGCAAGCACAGGCCGAACTTCAGGCCCAGCTGCAGGCGCAGGGTCAGCATTCTGATCAGGATCAGGACCAATCTCAATCCAGCGAAAGCTGGAATGGCAACCTGAACGGCAATGGAAATGGTAATGGGAACCATAACGGCAACGGTAATGGCAACCTGAACGCCAACGGCAATGGGAACCATAACGGCAATGGCAATCATAACGGTAATGGCAATCACAATGGTAATGGCAACCATAATGGCAATGCCAACGGAAATGCCAACGGAAATGCCAACCTGAACGCCAACGGCAACCACAACTCCAACACCAATACCAGCGAAACCACCGTTGGTGTCGACATTGATATCGATCTGAGCGGCTATGAGCCAACAGACGATGACTTTGCTGACATTGATCTGGACCATTCCAATGCTGGTGATTTCATCATGGCGCATGGCGACATTGACTACAATCCCGGCAATGATCTGGATCTGGACGACATGTTGAATGACGCGCTGAACGGTGCAGGCAACGATGCCGGAACGATCAACACGCAGTCCAACAACCTGCAAGACAATGATCACCTGAGCAACGTGTCCAACAGCGGCACGATGAACCAGACCAACACCTCTCACGGCGGCTTTGCGAAATCCGAAGACGGCATTGATGCTGACGCAGATGGCGGATCCGGTGGCGGCCATGCCGATGCAAACGGTGGCGTTGCCCTGGGTGGCTTTGGCATTGGTGGCTCTGCTGGTGCAACCGGTGGTGCAAGCGGCAATGGCGGCAACAGCGCGGCTGCTGGCGGCACAGGCGCAAACGGCGGTAGTGCCGCTGCAATCGGCCTGGGTGTTGGTATCGGCGGTGCCGGTTCTGACGCAGATGCCGACGGCGACGACGGGGGCGATGCTGCTTCCATCGGTGCTGGCCTTGGTCTGGGACTTGGTCTTGCCGGGTCGAATGCCGAAGGCGGCGATACCGGTGATGCCGGCGGTGCTGGCGTAGGCGTCGGTGCTGCAGGTGCTGGTGCGGACAGCAGCGATGGCGGTGACGCCGGTGCGGCTGGCATCGGTCTGGGCCTGCTTGGCCTTGGATTGGCCGGGGCTGACGGTGGCGACACCGGCAACGCCGATGCTGATGCACTTGGTGCTGGCCTTGGTGCCGGTTCGGGTGAAAGCGGCAACGGCGGCGACGCTGGTTCGCTCGCGGCTGCTGGCGGTAATGGCGCAGGCTTCGGCGCTGGCGGCAACGCCAACGGCGGTGACGGCGGCGATGCCGCCGCATGGTCTGCTGCGCTGAGCAACGCCCAGGGCAACGGCGGGATCAACCTCGCTGGGGCTGGTGACGGCGGCGACGGCTACGGCGGCCACTCGTGGGGCGGCGATAGCGGCAACGCATTTGGCGGCCACGCAACTGCTGGCGGCGTTCAGTCTGGCGGTGGATCCGGCGGCAATGGTGGCAACGCCACAACCGGCGCCGGTGGTGCTGGCGGTGATGCCGGAATGTGGGGTTCGCACAACGGTGACGACGGGTTCGTAACCGGGGAATCCTTTGCTTCGGCAGCCTCGCAGATCGACACCACGGCGTTTAACCAAAGCATCGTCATGGGTGCCAACGTGCTTGGCAACAGTGTCGACATGACCGTGGTCGGCGGGGGCTTCAGCTCCAGCTATATCGGCGACGACAGCGACGGCGCATAGGCCTTAATCACACCAAGCCGGGCCCAATACATTGGGCCCGGTTCCGTTCCAAAACATCCAACCACAATTGCAGACGGGATTGGTCTGCCAAAAAGCCAAGAAATTTATGAGGTGAGCGGCCATTCAATCGCAGAAATTGGGGCCAGTACAATGTTTGACAAAGTAACCGAAATCGTCGCCCACATGATCGGGTTCTTCCATATTGCGGTAGAAGAGGAACGCATGCGCGATGCCTATGACGACTTCAAAGCGCTCCAATTAGCAGATGCCGAAACAAATGATCTGACCAATATTGTTGTTACGTTCAAGGCCCCCTACACACTCACGGACTTTACCCCCGTTCTGGAATACACCCCGCCGGATTTGGAACAGGTACCCCAATTCTACGGCCCTGATATTCTGAACACTCACCTGCCCTACTATCATCCTTTGGCAGAGGGCGCAGACGAACTGGCATGGGCTGCATCAGGATCGGTTTCCCTGTCCTTCAGCTTCAATCGGCCTCACTTAACGCTGGAGCCTGCGGGCAGCGTTGTGACGATTACGATCCAGAACGCCTGGATGGAAGACAATGACGATCTCTTCATGAACGAAATACCGGCGGATTTTGTTGACCCTGCCGAGTATCTTACCACTTTGCAGAGCATCAATGCGATTGCACAGGCCCTGGGGGTGGTTGCAACCAGCGCGCCGCTGGACTTTAGCAAAAGCACCCTCGACACCGTGAAAGCCCTGCATGAAAGCATGGGTGACACAGATGGCACATCCCGCATTGGTGAAACCGTAACCGTCCAGCACGGGGATGATGCCTACGGCAGCTATGTGAATGGTGAAACCGTCGAAGAAACCCCGATTTTGGACGATATCATGCCGGCCTACTTCCAGGCGGAAAACCCCGATGTCGTGCTGAGCGATGACGCCCCCGAGGACGAGGAAGACCCCGACGCACTGGCAAACACCGATCCCTTCCAGGGGCTCGACGGACCATCGCCCGCTTCCGAACAGTTCGAGATTGATGACGGGCACCATTTGGTAACCGGTGCCAACGTCATGGTGAATGACGCGTCCATTTCCGTGGGCTGGCTTGACGCGCCGGTGATTTCGGTCATGGGGGATGTGGTCGACCTGAACGTGATAAGCCAGGTGAATGTGCTGTTCGAACACGTCACGTTGAACGCACAGGATGGGGCAACGGTCTCTGCCAACTTCAACGTGGCGACAATGTCGCATATCTCTTCACAGCCCGTCACAGACGACGCAGCCATGGCCGAGGACACAGGCGGCGCGCCCACCGGCCTGCCGCAAAACTGGGCGGTTACCCGGATTGATGGCGATATTATCATGGCAAACTGGGTCAGCCAGTTCAGCTTCATGACCGACCATGATCGCGCCGATGTCCAGTTCACCGGGAGCAACACGCAGATCGTGATGGGGGACAACACCATCGTGAACTTGGCCGGTTTCATGGAAATCGGATATGGCTACGATTTGGTGATGATCGGTGGCAACATGATCACGGTCAATCAGATCAGCCAGATGAACGTCGTGATGGATTATGACACCGTCACATTCACAGGCGATGTGCCTTTCGGCTTTTCCGGCGGCGACAACCTGTTGTTCAACGGCGCGAATATCTCAACCACCGGGATCGACAGCTACACGGATATGACCTCGAATTTTGCGAATGCGAGCAATGCATTTGCGAATGGCGCGACAACGATCAACGACAGCGTCGCCCATGATAACGCATTTGCAGGCGATGACATCCTGACCGTTTTGTACATCTCCGGGGATTTCACGACCCTCAATTGGTTGGAACAAACCAATATCATGGGAGATTCCGACCAGGTGCATATGGCACTTGATAATTTCCAAGCACAGACCGGCGCGTCGATAGAGCTGGTGACCGGCTCAAATGCCGCGATCAATACTGCATCCGTAAATATCTATGGCGTGGATTCTGAAGTGCGTGTCGGTGGCGAAGCCTACAGCGACGCGCTTCTTTACCAGGCCAATCTCATCGACACGGATGCAGATCCACTGGGCGTAGAGTTACCCGCGCTTGCCAATGAGGCCGTCGCATTTCTGGCGGAGGGAATGATGAGCCCGGACGGCGAGGCACCGTCTGATGCCGAAATCGTTGCAACAGCCCCCGAATACAGCGGGAACCCAGACATGATGCAAACAATGTTAGCATAATAGAATTGAGTACAAAAAATGTTAGATAAATCTGTTTCCGAAGCTGACCAAAGCATTCGCAACAAAACGCAACAAAACACCACCACGAACGGCGCAAACGGCACCGCGCAGAATGTTACAGCAAAACAGCCACTACTGCTGACGCCCGCACAACGATGCAACAAACCCGAGAAAATCGACACCAAGCAGCCTATCGCCAGGGGGATCGGTGGCGTTCAGATTGATGCCGATACCGGACCAGTCCTGAAGCCAGGCGGCGGCAAGCCACCTGCCAATACCAACAGCGGTGGTGGTGGTGGCGACGGTGGTGGTGGTGCAAAACCACAGTTTCACAAGCGCGGTGGCCCGGAACAATTTGCCCTAAAGCTGCGCCAAGGGCGAAAAGTCGTGCGCCGCAATCTCGGCTTTGTCATGCTGTTGACCTGCGCGACAAATCTTCTGGTGCTGGCGATCCCAATCTACCTATTCCAGATTTCCGACAGGGTCTTGACCAGCCGGTCGCTCGACACGCTGATCATGCTGACAATTGTCATCGCTGGTGCGGTGATCATGCAATCCATCTTTGATGCTGTCCGACGCTTCGTCTTGATGCGCACGGCCGTAGAGGTGGCTGTCCTGCTGGGCGCCCCAGTCCTGAGTGCGGCGGCACATGCCTCTCTGCAAGACAACGGCCGTCAGTATCAGACCTTGGGCGACCTGCAATTGCTCAGGTCCTTTTTGGTATCCGGTACGCTGATCTCGTTTTTGGATGTCCCCTTCGCCCCCCTGTTCATTACCGCGATTTTCCTCGTTCACCCGCATCTCGGCATGATTGTGATTGCGACGGCGGTTACGCTCATGCTCATTGCGTTGATCAACCAAAGGGCTACATCCAAACCCTTTGCAGAGGCAAATCAGGCCCAGTCGCGGGCAAACATGCATCTCGACTCGATGTCGCGCAACAGCCAGATCATCAACGCCCTCGCCATGGTCCCCGAGGCGGTCGCATTGTGGGGCCGTGACACCGCCGCGTCGCTGCGCGCCCAGGTGCTGGCACAGGATCGAAACATCATTTGGGCTGCCGTCTCACGCGGGGCAAGATTGCTCACCCAGATTGCGATGCTGGGCTGGGGGGCCTATCTGGCGCTCGAAGGGGAGATAACCGGCGGCATGGTCATCGCGGCCTCTATCATTGCCGGTCGTGCGCTGGCACCGATCGAAGGCTCGATCGAAGGTTGGAACGGCTTTTCACAATCCCGCGCGGCCTATGACCGGGTCAGCAACCTGATGATGTCATCGGTACAAAAGTACGAAAAACTCCGCTTGCCCCGCCCCGAGGGCCGTCTGAATGTCGAGCGCCTGCTCTTTGTCCCGGCAGGCACGAAACAGGTCATCCTCAACGGTCTGACGTTCAGCCTGAATCCGGGGGATTCATTGGCGGTGATCGGCAACTCTGGCGCCGGCAAGACAACACTGGGGAAAATGCTTGTGGGCTCAATTCTGCCGACCTCAGGCAACGTCAGGCTTGACCTGATGGACCTACGCAATTGGGATGACCGACAACTGGGCGAAAACATCGGCTACCTGCCGCAAGACGTGCAATTGTTTCCGGGCTCCATCAAGAACAACATCGCCCGGATGCGCGAAGGTGCCAGCGACGAAGACATCCATCGCGCCGCGCTTCTGGCGGATGTGCATGATATGATCGCCTCGCTGCCGCATGGCTATGAAACCATGGTCGCTGCCGATGGCTCGCCACTGTCGGGCGGGCAAAAGCAACGTATTGCCCTGGCGCGCGCCTTTTTCGGCAACCCCCGTTTTTTGGTTCTGGATGAACCCAACTCCAACCTCGACACCTCTGGGGACCGGGCGCTTGCCAATGCCATCCGCCACGCGGGCGAGGCCGGTATCACCGTGGTTGTCATCACCCAAAAACCATCACTGCTAAGCGTCGTCGACAAGATCATGCTGCTGGCGGATGGCAATATTGCACTGTTTGGCGAACGCAATCAGGTTCTGCAAAAACTGTCGGAACGCACAAACGCCGCTGGCAAGCTACCGCCACAAGGCAATGGAGGACAGGGCAATGCCTAACCCGATCGCACTTGCTGAACCGGCAGAATGGTATGACGATGTGCCCCGGTCGATCAAAAAGCATGTCTCCTTCGGTCTGTTCCTGATGATTTTTGGGCTTGGCAGCTTTGGGGTCTGGGCCTTCAGGGCGCCCTTGGCCGCCGCGGTCATTTCTCAGGGCAGCTTTGTTGCCACCGGCAGCAACAAGATTGTTCAGCACCTCGAAGGCGGCATCATCAAAGCCATTCTTGTCGAAGAAGGCGAAAACGTCGTCGCAGGACAGCCAATCGTGCTGCTTGATGAAACCTCTGCCCTTGCAACCGAACGCGAGCTGTTCTTGCGTCAGGTCAGATTGGAAGCGATGGAAAGCCGTATTCTTGCTGAATACAATCGCAAGGATACGCTGGTTTACCCCGCCAGACTGGAACAGCTCCGCTCAGACTACAATGTGGTCGCAATGCTTGATGGGCAGCAGATTGTGTTCGACGCCGCCACCCAGCAATTAAAGAATGAAATAAACCTGCTAGAGCAAAGCATCGAAGCCCTGAAAAGCCGGTCGGTCGGCTATGAAAAACAACTGGCTGCCACCCAGGCTCAACTGGAAATTCTGGAAGAAGATTCTCAGGCGAAAGAAGTGCTGTTGGAAAAGGGGTTGGTGCGCAAATCGGAATACAACACCCTGCGCCGCGCTTTGGCTGAAGCCCAGGGCCAGATTGGCCGCCTGCAATCCGAAATCGACGAAACCGCCTCGCTGTCCCAGCGCTACCAGTCGCAGATCTCGCAGACCATCAACGAAACCCAAAGCGCAGCACTTGACGAGTTGCAAGCGGTACAATCAGAGCTGGAAAGCGTTCGCGAACAGGCCCGCAAAGCCGAAAGCATCCTCACCCGGACCGAAATTGTTGCGCCGGTTTCAGGGACGGTTGTTCGCCTGCACTATCACACTCCGGGCGGTGTCGTCGAAAGTGGCAAGGCTATTCTGGAAATATTGCCCACCGGCGAACCCCTGATCATCGAAGCCCAGATTCCGCGCACCGAAATTGACGTGGTCCGCAAGGGGCAAGCTGCCACAGTCAGGCTGACCGCCCTGAACCAACGCACAACGCCAATCCTTGAAGGCAAGGTCTATTACGTATCCGCAGACGCGATTCTGGACCGCTCGCAAGAGCTGCCACAAGAAATCTATGTGGCGCGTATTTCCGTGGCCCCCAGCGAATTGCAGCGCGTCAGGGGCTTTACCCCCACTCCGGGCATGCCTGCCCAGATCATGATTCAAACCCAGAACAGGACCTTCATCCAATACCTTATGAAACCTGTCGCAGACAGTATGATCAGGGCATTCCGGGAACAGTGAAGTACCCCGTCCCCCAAATCCTGCGCCGCTATCCTGCAGCAGTCCCGGTTCGCGGCCACAAGATGGCGGCATCCCCCCCGCGCGGGGGTGATCAGACAGACAGTGTTTGCCGTGCTTCACGCGCGAGGGCCTCAACCTGATCCCAATCCGCCGCTGCGACCAGCGCATCGGGGGCAATCCAACTGCCCCCCGCACAGAGAACATTTGCCAGATCCAGATAGCTCTTGGCATTGGCAAGGTTGACGCCGCCGGTTGGGCAGAAACTGATCTGCGGCAGTGGCGCGCCAATCGCCTTGAGCGCGGGCGCACCGCCAGAGGCTTCGGCGGGGAAAAACTTCTGGGTGGTAAAGCCACGTTCAAGCAGGCGCATGGCTTCGCTGGCGGTGGCCGCGCCGGGCAGCAACGGCAGTTCTTCCTCCAGGCAGGCCTCGATCAAGGCATCCGTGGCACCGGGCGAGACGCCAAAAACAGCGCCAGCCGCCTTGGCATCGCGGACATCCTGCGGCGTGACCAGGGTGCCAGCGCCCACCACACCGCCCTCGACCTTTGCCATGGCTTCGATCACCTGTAGCGCCGCAGGCGTGCGCAAAGTGACCTCCAGCGCAGGCAGACCTCCGGCGATGAGCGCCTTGGCCAGGGGGGCCGCATGGGCCACGTCACGCACCACAAGCACCGGCATGATCGGTGCCAGATTGCAGATGTCGCGGGTCACGCTGCGGGCGGCTTCGGAATTCAATTTCATTGGGTATCACCTTGGTTGAGACGGGCAAGAATTGACTCTCGGGCGGGGATCGACGCAACAGCCCCGTTGGTTTCGACAGAAAGAGAGGCCGCCGCGCAGGCAAACCGTCCGGCGGCAACAGGATCGCCAGTTCTGGCATATTCAGCCAGAAAGGCGCCATCGAAGGTATCGCCAGCCCCGGTTGCATCACGCAGATCGGCTGGAAAGGCGTCGATCCTGTGCTGGCCCTGCGGGGTTGCCACCAGCGCGCCCTTTTCAGCCAGCGTCAGTACAACCATCTGTACCCCAAAAGACAAGAAGCGATCGCAGATCTCGGTGGTGTCGCTGGTGCCAAACAGGGCTTGGCAATCTTCGATGCTCGGAAAAACCAGATCCACCAGGGGCAGGATTTGCTGCAACGCCCGCCAGGCCTGGGGCGCCGACCAAAGGTTCAGCCGCAGATTGGTATCAAAAGACACCTGTGCCCCGGCCGCGCGTGCCAGTTCTGCGGCCCGAAGTGCCGCGGCGCAGGAACTGTCAGAAATCGCCTGGGTGATGCCGCTGAGATGCAGCACACCTATCTGTTCGAACATCTGCGGGGTCAGGTCTTCCGGGGTAATCTGGCTGGCAGCGGAACCGGCGCGGCGATAGGAAAACTGGTGCCCCTGCGGGCCGTATTCGATGAAGTATAGCCCGGTCTGCGCCCCCTCCTTTTGCACAATGCGCGAGGCGTCGATGCCTTCCTCCTGGTAGAGTGTGAGAATATGATCGGCAAAGCCGTCACTCCCCAGGTGGGTCAGCATCCCGGATGTGGCCCCGGCCCTGCGCGCCGCCACGGCGGTGTTGGACACGTCACCGCCAATGCCGGGGCGGATCATATCTTTTTCAAGCCAGGAAAATTCAAACATCGGTTCGCCAAAACACAGGATGTCCAGTGGGCGGCGGTGGGGCGTGGTCATGTGGACGGTCCTGTAAAGCTGTTGGCATCCTCTGGGTGCAGTGCTTGGTTGGCGGCTGCAAAGTGGCGGCGCATCGCATCGCTGGCGGCGGCGGCATCGCCCTTGGCAATGGCCTCTTGGATACGGCGGTGATCCTCAAGGATACGGTTTTGCGCCTCGGGCGACGGCTGGGCGCGCCGCCCTGCGGTGATAGACTCTTTTATGATCCGGCGCAGCGGCGTGACGATATAGACATAAAGCGGGTTATCCGTGGCCTCGGCAATGGTCAGGTGAAACAGATAGTCCAGATCGGCAAAGGCTTCGGGATCGCGCACCGCCTGTTCCATCTGGGCGCAAAGCGCAGCAAGAGCCTCGGCCTGGGCGGCGGTACGGTTGGTCGCAGCCAGCGCGGCGGTAGCGGTTTCAATGCCTTGGCGCAGTTCCAACACCTTGCTAACTGAAAACTGCGCGGTGGCGAGCCCATGACTGAAGGTACCGGCCAGAATATCTGGGTTGATGGCATTGACCTGCGCCCTGCGCCCATTGGAAATCTTGATGTGCCCGGCCCCCGCCAGATGGGCCAGGGCCCCACGGATCACCACCCGGCTGACCCCGGCGCGCGCGCCCAGCTCTGCCTCAGAGGGCAGCCTATCGCCTGGGCGAAGCCTAGCCTCGGCAATCATGGACAGGATGCTGTCGGCCACGCGGGAATAAAGCGGGCGCCGATCCAGGTTGTCAAAGTCATCACTCACGGCAATCCCTTACGCGTGGGAGGCAGAGCAGGGGGCTGTGCCTTGCAATCCTGTATACCTATATTACAGGTTGACGCAACCCGGCAAGAGATATGTTTGCCCCTGTTCAGCCAAGCAACCAAAGTAACAGCCGCCGGAGAACAAGATGCCCCCCCGACAAAGAACTGGTGCAGGGGGCACAGGGGGTCCAGCCGGGTGCCTCCCGGTGGATCCGATCCAATGCCTGACACCACGCCAAAGTCCGCAACGGCCTACGGCCTTGCCCCTTTACGCAATCCTTTCTGGATCACCCGAGGGATTTTCACTACTGCTGCCAAGAGGGGTGCAAATAGGCATGGACATGACAGCAAAACCGAGCAGACAGATTTTCATCAAGTTCCTTCTCCTCTGCTGCCTTCTCGTCGGGTATTTTGGCTATCTCAGCTACGAATACGATATCGCAACCGGCGGCGCAGCAGCACTGATCACCTGGAGTTTCTTTGTCCTGTGTACGCCAGTGGCCGATGCCGGGTTCCTGCTGGATTTTCCCCTTCGATTGCTGTTCGGCATTCGCATGGTCGTCTCGGAAATCGCCGTCTGGCTTGTGGCGTTTGGCCTGAATGCAGCACTGATGCTCTATGGTCCTGGCTACTATAAAACGACCGTCCTCACCGAACTCTTGCACACCATACTTACGAACCCATTCCCATATTGGGGTATAATCATGCTGTCCGGGTTAGGCACATTTCTGTCGATCCGCTTCGGGGATGAGCTGATGGATGTCATTCGCCACCGAGATCGCGCCTTCTTTCATTCCCACCATTTCAAGCATGAACTGGTATTGTTCGCCTTCTTTTTGCTGGTGCTCTTTATCTATTACCGGACTATCTCTGCCATCGGCATGGACGCCGTCATGAAGTAGACGCAGCCCCCCGCGGGGCGGCTATTGCCACTGTTGTTTCACAGAATGACGCGGTTTTCCGGGCAGCCCGTGTAGCTGGTGTCCGCGCGATAAAGGCAGCCCTCGCCCGGTCCCGCCTCGTGTAGACCCTGCCGCGCTGTGGTCACAAAAAGCTGCGAAAAATCGGCACCGCCAAAGACCGGACAAGAGCTGTGCTTGCCGCCAACATGAACCACGCGATCAAGTTGGCCATCGGGCAAATACCGCGCCACGCGCCCAGCCCCCCACTGCGCATTCCAAAGCGCGCCTTCGGCGTCACATACCGCCCCGTCAGGGAACAGCGCCTCGGGGCCGAGGTCGACAAAGACGGTTGCGTCACCAACTGGCCAGCCCGCCTGATCAAGCGGCTGGCGCATGATCTTTGCCCGGGGGGTGTCGCAGAAATAGGCGGTGGTGCCATCCGGGGTAAAACAGATCGCATTGGGGATCGTGATCGCGTCGAACAGTTTGCGAAGCTCCCCTTGGTAGAGCCGATAAATCGCCCCGGCCTCCGGCTCGGCCTGTTTGCCCATCGTGCCAATCCAAAAGCCGCCCAAGGGGTCGGCCCGCCCGTCATTTGACCGGGTGACCGGGTTTTCGGCTTCCAGCGGGTGCAGCAAGCTGCGGCTGCCGCTGGCGATATCAAAGGTGAAAAGCCCGGTTTCAGAGGCGATTATCAACCTATCGCGATCAATCCAGCCCGCCGCCGAGACATGTTCGTCAAACTGCCAGTCCAGCGCTGCGCCATCCAGCTGCGACAACAGCCGCTTGCCCAGAATATCGAACCAGAACAATTGCTGCCGTTCAGGGTGCCAAAGCGGCCCCTCACCCAGCGCGCAGGCGCGGCTATCAAAAATCTCTGCCTTGGTCATGCAAACACCTCGTCATAGGTGCCGACCACCTCTTGCGCCCTTATAGCCACGTCTTGCGCGCTGTCGCCGGGACGGTAAAGCGCGGCACCAAGGCCAAACCCGTCTGCCCCCGCCGCGCGCCACTGTGCAAAGCTGTCAGGATCTGCGCCGCCAACAGCCAATACAGTTGTTTGCGGCGGCAGCACCGCCCGCACCGCCTTGAGCCCAGCCGGGCCGATCAGGGCACCGGGAAAGAGCTTCAGCCCATCCGCCCCGGCCCGCAGCGCGACAAAACACTCGGTCGGGGTCATGGCACCGGGATAGGACACAAGACCCGCCGCCTTGCTGGCCCGGATTACCTCTGGGTTGGTGTCGGGCGACACAATCAGCCGCCCGCCAGCCGCCTGCACCCGCGCGACATCCTGCGGGGTTAGCACCGTGCCCGCGCCGATCAGCGCCGTATCGCCAAAGGCCCGTGCAAGCAGGGCGATAGACTCCAGCGGGTCCGGCGAGTTCAGCGGCACCTCGATCTGCAGGATACCGGCCTCGATAAGCCGCTCGGCGATCTCTGTCACTTCGGCAGGCGTCACGCCGCGCAGGATGGCGACAAGGTTACGCTGTGTCATGGGCTGTCCTCTTGTTGACGATAGGCTGCTTTCAGCCCCTCCAGGGCCAGATCGACCCCATGCAGTGTGGTGACCTCGCCGCCAAGCTGCGCAAGTGCGCGATGATAGCAGCGGGCCAGGTTATCGGCACCAATCACGGCCACCGCCCTGCCCTGCCAGTAGTTGCGCATTGCCGCCAGTTCGGCCCCGATCAGCAGGCCCGACAGATGGGCCTGCGGTGCATCTTGCGCCGCTCCGCCGACAAGCGACCCGGCCCGCAGCCCAAACAGCTGTGAAAAGACCTGCGCGGGCTGCGCCGCAGAGGTGGTAATTGCCGCAGCAAAAACCGCGTCATCCCAGCCAGCGTCAAGAGAATGCCGCAGGATTGACTGGTTGCACAGCAGATCAAACAGCTCTCCCGTCATGGCCGTGTTGAAGGACTGCACCGCTCCACCCGCAACGCGCACCCATTTAGAATGGGTACCGGGCAGGCAAAGCGTGCCGTCAAAACCGGGATCCCCTGCCAGAATACCGGCGATCTGGGTCTCTTCGCCGCGCATGACATCAGGCGGGTCCATCTGGCAAAGCCCGGGCAGAATATGCACTTCAAGGCGCGGATCCCGCGTTGGAGCCCGGACGGTGTGCCCCTTTGCCGGCAGGCAGGGCACGGCGGCATAGGGCGCTTCGATCCAGCCCTGCCGCGCCCCGGCCATCCCGCAGATCAACACCTTGGTGCGGCCTTCCTCGGCCAGGAACGGCGCGGCCAGTTCCAGCAGCGCGCCCTCAAAGGCATCTGGCTGCAAACGCCCCATGCCCCTGTCGGACGCCGCATCGCCGACAACCTGATCCAAGCCATCCAGCGCCCAAAGGCGCAGGCGTGAGGTGCCCCAGTCGGCGGCGATCCAGTGTGCTTTAGCCATATGTCAGTCCAGATCGCTTGGCAGCAGCGTATGGGGGACATTCTGATAGCAGACAGGCCGCAGGAAGCGACGGATCGCAAAGGTGCCCACCGAGGTTGCGCCAAAATTGGTCGAGGCAGGGTATGGCCCACCATGGACCATCGCCTCGCAGACCTCGACGCCGGTTGGAAAACCGTTGGCCATGACACGGCCAGCCTTGCGCTCCAGCACGGGCATCAGCTTTTGCCCAAGGCCGGTGTCGCCGCTGTCCATGTGCAGCGTGCAGGTCAGCTGGCCTTCCAGGGACTGCGCCACCTTCAGCATTTCGGCCTCATCCGCGACCCGGACAATCAGGCCGAGCGGGCCAAAGACCTCTTCCCCCAGCGCGTGATTGGCAAGCCATTCTGCGCCGGTTGTGGCGAACAGATAGGGCGTCGCATTGCGCTGATCGCAGGTGGAAGTCAGCAGTTCCTGCACCCCTGCACTGGCGGCCAGACGATCGCGCCCGGCGCGGTAGGCACTGGCAATCCCATCGGTAAGCATCGTTTGCGCGCCGACCGGCTCCAGCGCCTTGATCGCCGCCGTGGTAAAGGCATCTGCATCCGCGCCGTCGATGACGATGGCAATGCCCGGATTGGTGCAGAACTGCCCGGCACCCATGGTCAGCGAGCCGGCCCAGCCAGCGGCGATATCGCCGCCACGGGCCTGCAGCGCGACCGGCAACAGGAACATCGGATTGACGCTGCCCAACTCCCCAAAGAAAGGGATTGGAACAGGCCGCGCGGCACAAAGATCAAACAGCGCGCGCCCACCGCCGAGCGAACCGGTAAAGCCCACCGCATTGATCAGCGGGTGCTGTACCAGGGCCTCTCCGACATCGCGCGTATTGCTTTGGATCAGCGAAAAGACCCCCGGTGCCACACCACAACTGGCGATAGCGGCATGAATTGCCTCGGCGATGATTTCGCCGGTGCCGGGGTGGGCCGGATGGCCTTTGACAACAACAGGGCAGCCGGCTGCAAGCGCGGCAGCGGTGTCACCGCCTGCAGTGGAAAAGGCCAGCGGGAAGTTGGAGGCGCCAAAGACAGCCACCGGGCCAATGGGCCGCTGCACCAGTTTGAGATCAGGCCGCGGCAGCGGCGCACGATCCGGCTGCGCGGTGTCATGGCGACGATCCAGATAGTCCCCCTTGAGAATATGCGCCGCAAACAGGCGCAACTGGCCGGTGGTTCGGCCACGTTCGCCCTGCAAGCGGGCCTCTGGCAGGCCGGTTTCCTGTATGCCGATTTCGGTGATGGCATCGCCGCGTGCCTCGATCTCGTCGGCAATCGCGTTCAGCAAGGCGGCCCGCTCAGCGCGGGTGGAATACCCGTAGGACCAGAAGGCTTCTTCCGCGGCATTGCAGGCGCGGTCGACATCCTCGGGTGTGCCGAGGCTGAAGTTTCGGGCCGGACCATCTGCGGGATCGGAAGTGAATGTCGTGGCACTTGCCACCCAATCGCCTGCGATCAGATGTTTTCCATGTGCTTGAAATGTCATGTTCCTGGTTTCCTTATTTGCCCCAGCGAAGCGAGATCAGATCAAGCTCACCAGCAAGTTGCAAGAGTCTGGTTTTTGTTCTTTCGCTCATCGGCTTCAGTGGATGGCGGACATGGTCGGATCCGATCACGCCGCCAGCCATCATCACGGTCTTCGCCGCGCGCAGACCGCATTGGCGGTTTTCATGGTTGATCAGCGGCAGGCACAGTTTCCACTGCGCCAGCGCCCCGTCGTGATCGCCATCAAGATAGCGCATGACGATTGGCCGGATCAGTTCTGGCTGCAGTGCCGAGGTCATGGTTCCGGTTGCCCCCGCATCAAGATCGGCCAGCAGTGTTACCGCTTCTTCACCGTCAAACGGGCCGACGATATCATCGCCGCCAGCCTCGATCAGCGCCGCAAGTTTATCGGCAGCAAAAGGCGTTTCGATCTTGAAATAGCTGACATTTTCGATCTCGCGCGCCATTTTGACCAGCGACGGCACTGGCAGCGACACACCAGACAGCGGCGCGTCCTGCACCATGATCGGGATGTTGATCGCATCCGAAACGGCCTGAAAATGTTCATGGATCCCTGTCTCCCCGGGGACCAGCCCGACCCCGTGATAGGGGGGCATCATCATCACCATCGCCGCGCCCATCTCCTGCGCTTCGTGCGCGCGCGCCACCGCGATACCGGTGAAAAAATGGCTGATCGTCACGATTACCGGCACCCGGCCTGCCACATGTTCAAGGCTCAGCCTGGTCAGGGTGGCGCGTTCTTCATCCGACAACAGGAACTGTTCGGAATAATTGGCCAGGATGCAGATCGCATCGACCCCCTGATCGATCATGCAGTCAAGAACACGACGCATCCCGTCTTCGTCGATACGGCCATCGGCATGAAAGGGAGTTGGGGCAACGGGCAGAATGCCAGTCAGTGTTTTCTTCATATCTGTCTCCTTGGATGTCAGTCGCGGACATGCGGATGAAACCGCGAGACCTGGCGATAGGTCTCATCCGGGTTCAGCCGGATATCCGGGTATTCGGGATGATTGGGCGCGTCGGGCCAGGCCTGCGGTTCGATCGCTACGCCGGCATTGGCGCCATAGGGCATACCAGTGAGCGTGGCCGCCAGCCCCGTATCAAGATGCGCGCCCTCATAAATCTGCAAGCCAGGGCTATCCGCCTCGACCTCAAGCCGCATGGGGCCATAGTCAAGACAGCACAGAGGGCGCAACGCCTGTGTCGGTTCGGCAAAGCAAAAGTTGTGATCCAGCAGCGCATCACCCGCGCGTTTGACCGCCCGTGGCTTGCGGAAATCAAACCGCGTCCCGTCCAGCGACGCGGGCGGTCCAAGCGGGATCAGATCCGCATCAACCGGCAGGTAGCTATCGGCGGGCAGGGTCAGGTCATGGTGTTGCAGGCCATCCTCGGGGGCAAAGCTCCAATAGGCGTGATGGGCCAGATTGCAAAATGTCGGTGCATCGGTTCGGGCGCTGAGCGTCAGGCGCAATGCGCCGTCCTCTTCCAGCGCATAGCGCGCGGTAATGTCGAGCCTGCCGGGAAAGCCACCTTCGCCATCAGGCAGCGTGACCTTCAGCACCACCTGCGCGCTGTCATGTTCGGCAATGGTCCAATTGCGCAGACTGGTGCCACGGGCACCGCCATGCAGACAGGTCTTGCCGTTTTCGTTGCGATCCAGTGCAACCACGCGGCCCTGCAGCATTGCGCGCCCCTTGGCGATCCGGTTGGCAACACGGCCTGCAATGGCCCCGCAATGCAGCAAAGGCCCCAGATAGGCGGAAAAATCCGGACTGCCAAGAATGACCGGAGCCCCCCAGCCCTGCACGCGGTAATCCTGCAGGCTTGCGCCCCAGCTCATCACTGCGGCACGGCTGCCGCCGTTTTCCAAACGCAGAAGATGAACGGGATCGCCGCCGGGCGTCGTGCCAAAGGTTTCAACGGGTGGGTGCCGCATGCTGTGCTCACTCGATGAACGGTGCGACAGACACCCGCCGCCCCAGCGTAAAGGCATCTGCCACATGGCGCATCGGGGACAGATCCATATCAATGTCGCCATCGCCGACAACCTGCGCCATGCGCGCATAGAGCCGGGGATATTCCCCCGTCAGGCTAAAGCCGGTGTCCTCCAGCGTTTCTTTGCCATTGATGGTCAGCCTTGCGCCGCCACCGGAGAGCACCAGTGTGCCCTGATCCGTCTCTGCCTCGATGGTCCAGATCTGTTCGCCTTGCTGCAGGAAATCCAGCTCGGCCGTAATCTCGGCCCCTTGCGGATGATAAAACCCAACCGAGGCGGCGATCGGAGTCTGGCAGTTTTCAGGCACCTGCAGAACCGCACTGGTCACATGGATAGGGTCGGGCAGGATCTCTGTCACGATCGACAGGGCGTTGATGCCCGGATCAAAGACGCCCAGCCCGCCGGGTTGCCAAATCCAGTCCTGGCCAGGATGCCAGCGGCGCACGTCTTCTTTCCAGGTCACCCTAAGGCGGCGCAGGGTCTTGTCGGCCAACCATGCCTTGGCACCTGCCACGCCTGCTGCTTCACGCGAA
This sequence comes from Pseudophaeobacter sp., assembly GCF_048267565.1. Lineage (NCBI taxonomy): Bacteria > Pseudomonadati > Pseudomonadota > Alphaproteobacteria > Rhodobacterales > Roseobacteraceae > Pseudophaeobacter > Pseudophaeobacter sp. The sequence goes on from NZ_JBLWXG010000008.1 coordinate 46,071, forward strand.
TGCCAGGTCGCAAAGAGCGAAACCCGCTGCGCCCGCGCCAGGGATTCCAGCGCGTGGCATTCCGACAGCGTTGCGCCTGGCGGCTTTTCCAGCATGACATGCCGCCCGGCACGGATCGCGGCCTGGGCCGCAACAAAGCGCGGCACCGGCGGCAGACAAAGCGACACGACACGAATGTCGGGACAGTCCTTCAGCATTGCATCCAGATCGGTGAAGGCGGGAACGCCATCAACTGTGCCCTGGCGTGATACGGTGGCGGCAAGATCCCAATCCGGCGCAGCGGCTATGGCCGGAACATGCTGATCCACAGCAATCTTGCCAATGCCTACAAGTGCAATTTTCATCAATGCGAATCCTTTCCGACCGGCGCCCCACGGCACCCCTTGAGAAAGTCGAGATCAGCGCCGGTATCGGCACCCTCGACATGGGCCTGATGTAGCCAGGCATAGCCGGAGGCCGCCGTTTCGTGGCTTGGCTGCCAATTGGACAGGCGCTCGGCCAGTTCGGCATCGGAAATATCCAGATGCAGGCGACGGTTTTCCACATCGACCTCGATCATGTCACCGCTCTGTACCACCGCCAGCGGGCCACCAGCCGCCGCCTCGGGCGAGGTGTGCAGGATCACGGTGCCATAGGCGGTGCCGGACATGCGCGCATCCGAAATGCGGATCATATCAGTGATCCCCTTCTTCAGCACCTTGGGGGGAAGCCCCATGTTGCCCACCTCGGCCATGCCGGGATAGCCCTTTGGGCCGCAGTTCTTCAGCACCATGATGCAGGTCTCGTCGATATCCAGCGCATCATCGTTGATCTTGGCCTTGTAGTCGTCGATATCTTCAAAAACGACTGCCCGACCGCGATGCTGCATCAAGTGGGCAGAGGCCGCCGAAGGTTTCAGGATCGCGCCCTTCGGGGCAAGATTACCCTTGAGAACGGCAATACCGCCTTTCTCCGTCAGCGGTTTGTCAATGGGCAGGATCACATCCTCGTTCCCGTTGACCGCGTCCTTGATTTCATCCCAGACGGTTTCCCCCGAAACGGTCAGCGCGTCCTTATGCAGCTTCCCCGCCTCTGCCAGCCGTTTCAGAACAACCGGAAGGCCACCGGCATAGAAAAACTCTTCCATCAGGTATTTGCCCGAAGGTTGCAGATTCAGGATGGTGGCAATGTCACGGCCGCAGCGGTCCCAATCGTCAAGGGTGATGTCGATGCCGACACGGCCGGCGATGGCCAGCATATGCACCACCGTATTGGTTGACCCCCCCACCGCGCCGTTGCAGCGGATGGCGTTTTCAAAGGCCGCGCGGGTCAGCACGTCAGAGGGTTTGAGATCGTCTTTGACCATCTGCACGATGCGCCGCCCCGAAAGCTGCGCCATCACGCGGCGGCGGCTGTCGACAGCCGGGATCGCGGCATTCCCGGACAGGGCCATGCCCAGCGCTTCGGCCATAGACGCCATAGAGGAGGCTGTGCCCATGGTGTTGCAGGTGCCGGAAGAACGGGTCACCGCAGACTCTGCGGACAGGAATTCCTCCTGCGTCATTTCCCCGGCTTTGACCGCCTCGGAAAAGCGCCACAGATGGGTGCCTGCGCCTACACGTTCACCCTGGAACCAGCCGTTCAGCATCGGCCCACCCGTCACCACGATAGAGGGCAGATCGCAGGACGCCGCAGCCATCAGCAGCGAGGGTGTGGTCTTGTCACAGCCGACCATCAGCACGCAGCCATCCATCGGCTGCCCACGGATCTGTTCTTCGATCGACAACGCCGCAAGGTTGCGAAACATCATCGCCGTAGGGCGAAACGTGTTTTCCGAGGCCGAGAAGACAGGCACCTCCAGCGGAAAGCCCCCGGCCTCCCAGATGCCGGCCTTCACCTTTTCAGCCAGTTCGCGCAGGTGGCCGTTGCAGGGCGTCATGTCCGACCAGGTGTTCAGGATGCCGATCACGGGGCGACCATCAAACAGATCGTCCGGATAGCCCTGGTTCTTCATCCAGCCGCGATGGTAGATCACATCCTTGGTGCTGCCACTGTACCATTCGGCAGAGCGCAGCTTGCGGGGCCATTTTGCGGGTTTGAATATCATATCAGGCCTGCTTTGATTTGTTGTAAACATCGAAGATCACGGCAGCCAGCAGCACCAGCCCCTTGATCACCTGCTGGTAGTCGATGCCAATGCCAAGGATCGACATGCCGTTGTTCAGCACGCCCATAAGGAAGGCCCCGACAACCGCGCCGACGATCTTGCCGACACCGCCCGACATAGAGGCACCACCAATGAAGACAGCCGCGATCACATCCAGTTCAAGCGCAAAGCCTGCTTTGGGCGTGGCCGAGTTCAGCCGTGCGGCAAAGACCATGCCCGCCGCTGCGGCCAGAACCCCCATGTTGGCAAAGGCCAGAAAGGTCAGACGCTCGGTCTTGATGCCCGACAGCTTGGCGGCCTTTTCGTTGCCACCCAGGGCATAGATGCGACGGCCGGTGACGGTACGCTCTGTGAAGAAGGCATAGATGAGGGTCAGCACACCCATGGTCAAAAGCACATTGGGCAGACCGCGAAACGTCGACAGCTTGTAGAAAATGAAGATCAGCGCCAGCGAGGTGATCCCGATCCGCGCATAGAAGAAGGCACTTGGCTCTACCTCCATGCCATAGGCGCGGTTCTGGGCGCGTGACTTCATGCCCATCCAGGTGATCAGCCCTGCCGCGACCAGCCCCGTCGAAAGCGACAGCACATTCACCCGCTTGGCATCCAGCAGACCCGCCAGCCCCGAGGACAGCCATGATGGGAAAATATCCGGCACAAATCCGTTTGATATCATCTGGAATTCACGCGGGAACGGGCCCAGGGATTGGCCTTCCAGCAGCCAGAGCGACAGGCCGCGAAACACCAGCATCCCCGCCAGCGTAACGATGAAGGAGGGGATCTTCCAATAGGCGATCCAATAGCCCTGCGCCGCACCAATCAGGCCGCCCGCCACAAGGCAGGTCACCATGGTGACCCCGGTAGAGAGTTCCCATTCGACGATCATCACGGCGGCCAGCGCCCCGACAAACCCCATGACAGAGCCCACCGACAGGTCAATATTGCCGCTGACAATGACGATCAGCATCCCCAGCGCCATGATGATGATATAGCTGTTCTGCAACAGCAGATTGGTCACGTTCACCGGCTTCAACAGCGTGCCATTGGTGACGATCTGGAAAAACGCCATGATCGCGATCAGGGCAAACAAGAGACCATATTCACGCATATGCCGCACGAGGTATTCCTTGATCCCCAGTTTCTTGGGGGCCCCTGCGGTGCCTTCTGCAAGTTCCATTTTGCTGTCTCCTATTCGGTCACGATGAGCGACATGATGCGCTCTTGGCTGGCGTCTTCGGCTGAGAGTTCGCCGACGAAGGAGCCTTCGTTCATTACGTAGATACGGTCACACATGCCCAGAAGTTCGGGCATCTCGGAGGAAATCATCACGACTCCTTTGCCCTGGGCCGAAAGGTCGTTGATGATGCCGTAAATTTCAAATTTGGCCCCGACATCAATGCCGCGGGTTGGTTCGTCCAGGATCAGTACCTCGGGCTGCGCAAACAACCACTTGGACAGCACAACTTTTTGCTGGTTGCCGCCTGACAGGTTCATAACCTTCTGAAACACGCTGGGGGTTCGAATGTTCAGCGCCGACCGGTAGTCTTCTGCCACCTGCGTTTCGCGGGCTTCGTTCAGGACCATGTTGCGCGATACCTCAGGCAGATTGGCCAAGGTGATGTTGCGCTGAATGGTTTCATCAAGAACCAGACCCAGCGATTTGCGATCTTCGGTGACATAGGCCAACCCGGCCTTGATCGCCTTGGAGACCGAGCTCACATCAACCGGGGTGCCCTTCATTTCGACGCTGCCGGATATGTTGCGGCCGTAGGACTGGCCAAAGATGCTCATCGCCAGTTCAGTGCGCCCCGCCCCCATCAGCCCGGCAATACCGACGACTTCGCCGGCGCGCACCGCCAGATTGACGTCATTGATCATCTGCCGCTCGCTATGCTGCGGGTGCCAGACGTTCCAGCCTTTGACCTCCATCAGCGTTTCACCCGCCCGGCGGGCGCGCCCAGGGTAGCGGTCGGCCATGTCACGGCCCACCATGTCACGCACGATGCGGTCTTCGGTGATTTCGCCCTTTTCGGCCTCCATGATAGAAACGCTGGTGCCATCGCGAATAACGGTCACGGTATCGGCCACGCGGCGCACCTCATTCAGCTTGTGGCTGATGATGATCTGGGTGACGCCCTGTTCTTTCAATTCAAGCATCAGATCCAGCAGCGCCTGGCTATCACTTTCCGAGAGCGCGGCAGTGGGTTCGTCGAGGATCAGCAGGCGAACTTCTTTCGACAGCGCCTTGGCAATCTCGACCAACTGCTGTTTGCCCACGCCCAGCGCATCAACCAGCGCGCTGGGCGGTTCTGACAGCCCGACCTTGCGCAGAAGCTCTTCGGTGCGGCGATTGGTTTCACGCCAGTCGACAATGCCACCAACCGCGTGTTCATTGCCAAGAAAGAGATTTTCGGCAATCGACAGCAGCGGCACCAGAGCCAGTTCCTGGTGAATGATGATAATGCCACGCGCTTCGGAATCCGAGATGCCGGAAAATTCGGCCAGCGCGCCGTCATAGTGAATTTCGCCCTCATAGCTTCCCGCCGCATAAACACCGGATAGCACCTTCATCAATGTAGATTTGCCAGCGCCGTTTTCCCCGACGAGTGCATGAATTTCGCCCTGCTTTACGGCCAGGTTCACCGAATCGAGCGCCTTGACCCCAGGAAATTCCTTGGTGATCGAGCGCATCTCGAGTAGCGCGTTCATAGCCCTACCTCCATGATTGAATAGCCCTGCCCGCCCGCAAGCGGACAGAACCAAAGGGAAACCAGGTTACTGGACTTCATCCATCGTGTAGTAACCGGACCCGATGATCACCTCTTCCCAGTTCGACATGTCGACAGAGACCGGCTCCAGCAGGTAGCTTGGGATGATCTTGACGCCATTGTCATAGGTCTTGGTGTCATTGATCTCAGGCTCGCCACCTTTGAGCAGCGCATCAACCATGCCCACAGTCACCCGGGCAAGCTCACGCGTGTCTTTGAAAACGGTCGAATATTGCTCGCCTGCCAGCATCGACTTGACCGAGCGCAGTTCAGCATCCTGGCCGGTGATGATCGGCATTTTCAGATCATCCGAACCATAGCCCACCCCCTTGAGCGACGAGATGATCCCAATCGACAGGCCATCATAGGGGGCGAGGACACCATGCACCTGGGCTTCGGTGTAATGGGCCGAGAGAAGATTATCCATGCGGGCCTGCGCCACCGCGCCATCCCAGCGCAGGGTGCCGACGGTTTCCATACCCATCTGGCCGGACACAATATTGACGGTCCCCGCGTCGATCAGCGGCTGCAGGACCGACATCGCGCCATTGTAAAAGAAATAGGCGTTGTTATCGTCGGGCGAACCACCAAACAGCTCGACATTATAGGGGCCATCGCCAAAGCGGTCTTTCAGCCCGTCAACCAGCGATGTCGCCTGCTGAACGCCAACTTTGAAATTGTCGAAGGTGGCGTAGTAGTCAACATATTCACTGTCGCGGATCAGCCGGTCATAGGCGATGACGTTGATATCGGCGAAATGGGCGTTTTCCAGCGCGTTCGAAAGCGTTGTACCGTCGATCGCGGCAACCACCAGAACATCAACGCCGTTGGTGATCATGTTTTCAATCTGGGCCAGCTGGTTGGGGATGTCATCCTCGGCATATTGCAAGATGGTGCCATAGCCAGCAGCTTCGAACTGTTCCACCATCGAATTGCCGTCCGAGATCCACCGCGCAGACGATTTGGTCGGCATTGCGATACCAACGGTTCCTTCAGCGAAGGCAGCAGTCGACACGAGTGCCGACGCCGCCGCTGTGATAAGCAGGCGGGTGAGTTTCATGGTTTCCTCCCAAAATGCGCGGTCATTTATATATCTATCGCGCGTTTCCTCATTCCGAGCGATTAGGCTCGCCGCATGGGTAAGGCAGGTTTACATAACAGTAAAATTCTAATATTCGCCCAGATCATACCAAAGGTGATATGCTCATGTCGATTGCACGCCGTCTCAAGACCTCTCATCTGCGCCTGATCCTGCGGGTCGCAGAGACAGGCAAGCTTCAATCCGCCGCCGAAGAAATCGCAATATCGCAACCTGCGGCATCGCGAATGCTCTCTGAAATCGAAACCCTTGTCGGCGCGCCACTGTTCACCCGCCACGCCAAAGGCATGGCAACAACCGCGATCGGCGAAACTGTTGTGCGCCACGCCCGGCAGATCCTCCAGAGTTTCGACAGGCTGGAAACCGATGTGCAACACGTCACCGACGGCCGCACGGGATCAGTACGCATCGGCACGGTGACGGGCCCAGCGGTGGGCATGGTCGTTCCGGTGATCCGCGCCATCCGTGAACTGGCCCCAGAGATAGAATTCACCGTCGAGGTCGCGCCCTCAGCCACCTTGCTGCGCGGGCTGGACGAGGGCAATTTCGATTTCATCATCGCCCGGCCTCCGCCCGACGACAGCGGCCACCACTACCGCATTCATCCTGCCCGCAACGAGGTGGTCTCCATGCTGGTCTGCCGCGACCACCCCCTGGCCGGGCGCAAGGCGCTCCGCCTGCGCGATCTGGCCGATTTCGAATGGGTCATTCAAGACCGTGGCACACCAATCCGCGCAGCGGTTGAGGCGGCCTTCTACGCCAATCGCGTCAAGCGGCCGACCCAGGTCACCAACACGTCATCCCTGCTTGTGGCGCTGGCGCTCTTGCAGGGGTCAACCGCCATCGCGCCGCAATCCTACGAGGTCGCAGAGCTGCTGACCGGCTCTGGGCTGGACGTCAATGTCACGCGGCTGGATCTCGTCGAAGATATTCTGGTCTCGCCGTTTTTTGTGATCGTCCAGCAAGACCGCCAGCTTTCCCCCGTGGCCGAACAGGTCATCCAGGAAACATTCCGCAGAATCTAGGCCCGGGCAACTCAGGACAGCCCGTGCCCCCAGGGTGAGGGGGCGCGGGTGCTTACGCGCTGTCAGAGGTCAACGACATTTCAAGCAGCACCGAAGAGAGACATTTGCCATGCGCATCCAGTGCCAGGGATCTTGTGACCCCGCCTTTCAGGGCACCTTTAAGGACAAAATTCATGGCGCAAAGCTGCGGCAACACATAGCGTGACACTGCGCTGGTCGGCTGATTGAGATAGGCGGCGACACGTTCGGCTGAAATCTCGGCAAGCAAACGATCAAAATCCTCTGCGCGGTAGGCGATAATGGATATATTGGAGGTATCCCCTTTATCCCCGGTTCGGCCGTGCGCAAGTTCATGCAGCTTCATGGTTCACTCCCAAGATATCAGCGCGCAATTGAACACGATGCGAAGGCATCAATGTCGAGGCAATGGCGATGATTTCCCGCACTGATTTCGAAACGCCCCCCCCTGCTGCCGGGCCGCATAGGTAGAGCGATTCCACCTCTTCGCCGATCGAACGGGCGGTGGCGGCACTGGTGCAGCGCGCGGTATAGCGCAGGCGCATGTCTTCTTCGCTGCCGATCAGGTGGCCAAGGCGTTCGTCGATGTCCGATGCGGTCAGGCGCTGATCCAGAATGAACCTCGCCAGATCGGCGCGGGCGCGGGCATTGCTTCCCATGTACGAAATTTGCCCCTCGCCTTGCCAGCCATCCCGGTAGGCAACCGAAACCTTGAGCTGCCCGGTCGGGGGCTGGCCCGTTGCACCGCGTACCGCCACGCGATCCTTGCCAACGGCTTCGAAGGTCACTTTCGAGAAATCCGCCACGACATCCGGCTGCAGATAGCGCGCCGGATCATGGATTTCATAAAGCAGCTGTTCAGTACAGGTGGCCGGGGTGACAATCCCGCCGGTATTCGCAAGCTTGGTTACAACTGCGTTGCCATCTGCTGTTACCTCGGCCAAGGGAAAGCCGATATTGGCAAGGTCTGGTACATCCTTGACGCCCGGATCCGCAAAATACCCGCCGGTAATCTGCGCCGAACATTCAAGCAGGTGGCCAATCAATGTACCGCGCCCAAGCTTTTGGTAATCGTCCATCGCCCAGCCAAAGTGATGCACCAAAGGCGCCAGGAACAGTGCAGGATCAGACGCACGCCCGCATATAACAATGTCAGCCCCCTGCTCCAGCGCCGCGACAATGCCGGAAATGCCGATATAGGCATTTGCCGAAACCATGCGTTGCCCCAGCGCCGAGGCGGGTTGCTTGGTTTCGTCAAGGATGAAATCTGCGATCTGATCAGAGACATCGTCCCCCGTCACCATCGCAACTTTCAGTGACAGCCCAAGATCGGCCACAATGGCGCGCGCTTTTTTCGCTGCGGCGCCCGGATTGGCCGCACCCATGTTCGTGATAATCTTGGTGCCGTGTCTTGCACAGCCCGGCAGGGTTGCGCGCAGGCGACGTTCAAGCAGCGGATCATAGCCCGCGTCAGGATCGTCAAGCCGCGCCTTTTGCGCCAGTGCGATGGTGCGTTCGGCCAGACATTCAAAGACCAGAACATCCAGCGCCCCGCGATTTGCAAGATCGGCGGCCGGTTCGATCCGGTCCCCTTGAAATCCCGCGCCACAGCCAATTCTGAAGGGTTTCATGCCAAGACCTCCTTGTGCCTTTGGCCCAGCCTGCGGGCGCCGAAATATACGGCAAGGGCAATGACAGGGGTGATTGGATGGGGCCAGATTGCCAGGGCAATCACAACAAGAAGCAAAGCCGTATCGATCAGCCGGTTTCCGACAAGCGGCGATCCTGTCAGCAGCGTCGGCACCGCAAGCACCAGCACTGCCCCCGCCAGGATCGCTTCCGCTATCGCGGTCGGGCCGCCTTGAAACAACATGCCCGGAAAGAGCAGCAGCAGGAAGGGCACAAGATAGGTCACCGCGCCAAGGCGCACAGCGTGCCCCGCAGCCGGGAGCCAGTTGGTGTTTGCGATGCCAGCCCCAACAAAGACTGCCACACAGACAGGGGGCGTGATGACGGAAATCGTGGCGAAATAGAACACAAAGAGATGGGCCGCCAAGGGGTCAACACCCACGGCTGTCATGGCGGGTGCCAGCACGGCTGCAACCAGAACATAGGCGGCGGTGGTCGGCAGGCCCATGCCCATGATCAGGCAGACAAAACCCACGATTACCGCAACCATCGGCACGCTGTCGCCCGCCATCGACACGATCAGGGATGACAGGGTCACGCCGATGCCCGTCAGGTTGATCATCGACACCAGCACCTGCGCACCCGCCAAGAGCACGCCGATGATGACCATGCCTTTTCCGGCGTCTTCCAACCCGTTGATGACCTTGCCGATCATCGCACGCGGGGACAGGCGGCCCGCTTCGGTTGCAATGAATGCGATCAACAGCCCAATGACACCATAAAACGCGGCGGTGGCAATCGACCGGCCAAGCCAGATACCAATGCCAAGCCCACCCAGCGCACAAAGGATCGGTGCCACGCGACGCGGCGACAGGATGGTGGCCCAGGCAGGCAGCTCGTCTTCGGGCACAACCGCAAGGCCACGGCGCAGGGCGACAAAATGCACGGTAACAAAGACCGAGGCATAGAACAGGACAGCCGGAATGATCGCCCCAAGGATAATTGTGGTGTAGGGAAGGCCCAGAATTTCCGCCATGACGAAGGCCGCAGCCCCCATGATTGGCGGCGCGATCTGCCCCCCTGTCGACGCCACGGCCTCTACTGCGGCTGCGAAGGGCCGCGGATAGCCAAGCCGGATCATCATCGGAATGGTAAAGTTGCCCGTGGTCGCGACATTTGCCACCGCCGAGCCAGAGATCATCCCGAACAGGCCACTTGCAATGGTTGCGATCTTGGCCGCCCCACCGGGCTGACGGCCGCCAAGGCGCATGGCAAGATCCATGAAGGCCTGCCCACCCCCGGTATGCAGCAAAAGCGCCCCGAACAGGACGAAGGCGGCGATGACCGTTGCCGCCACCCCCGTCAACATGCCCCAGATCCCAAGATCCCCAAGAAAGATCGTCTCGGTCACAAAGGCCGTATCAAAACCGCGATGACGCAGGGCACCAGGCAGCAAATTGCCAAACAGAGCATAGCCCAGCCCCACCAGAACGAGGACCGGAAAGATCAGTCCCACGGTGCGCCGCCCAAGCTCCAGCACCGCCAGCACAAGCCCTGCAGTCAGCACTTTGTCTATGGTTGTGGCCCAGGGCAGCGAGGTCATTATTTCGTCGTAGTTCCAAACGACATAACCACAAGCGATCAGCACAAGGCTGCAAAGCGCAAGATCAATTGCCACACCAATCGGACGCCAGCGGGTACCAGCGCCCAACGGGTAAAGCGCGAAACCCAAAGAGGACACCAACGCGAGGAAAAGCGCGCGCTGGATCAGCCCTTCGAACGGACCGCTTGCCGCTGTGTAGAAAACGAAGGCTCCTACCAATATGGCAAGCCCTTTTTGAATATTCGCAAGGGTCATATCACTTGGCCATCAACTTGGCAGGAAGCTCCATGCCCTGTTCTTCGAACCAGCGCGCGGCCCCCGGATGCAACGGCACGGTGCCATAATCCAAAGTCATCTGGGCCAGGTTCGCCCCCGCAAGCGCAGCCATGGCATTGGCCTGTGCGGTCTTGTCGGCCATGATGACAGAAACAATTTGATAAGCCGTTTCGTCGTCCATTGATGCAGGCGCAGCGACCCCAACCCCAAAGGCCCAGGTGCTATACGCAGGGATACCATCAGCAGCGCCTGCTGGAATATCCACGACGGAAATATCCGGCATATCTGCCCGCAGGGTTTCAGCCTGTTCCGGGCTCAAGCCAAGAACCGAAATATCTGTCGAAACTGCGATATCCATGGTGGACCCGTCAAGCTTTGGACCCGAACCCGATTTGACATAGCCCACAAGGCGGTTGTCCTTGATTGCGCCGACAATATCGGTTGTCGAGCCGCGCACGTAATCGGCGCTGAGATCAAGCGCTTTGAACACGGCTTCGGTTGTCGCTTCGGTCGATCCACCCTTGATGCCAGGGTTGAACCGCTTTCCTGCCAGCCCCTCCAGGTTATCGACATCAGCATCGGCGCGAACGACGACGTTTTGCGGCGCGTTGGTGTACACCCACAGCAGGCGCAGGTCTTGCGCATTGCCTTCAAAGGCGTTGGTGCCCGATACGGCGTGCTGCACGGCATTTGTCGTCACCAGGCCAAGGTCAATCTGTCCGCGACCCATGCGGCGGATGTTGTCCAGCGTCGCGCCTGTTTCAACCACAGAGGCTTTCAGCCCTTCGGTGTTTTCATTGATCAGTTGGCCTACTGCAACAAAATATCCGTAGTGGCTCGACGATGCCGAGGTAGAGCCGATCAGCAGGTCAGTTTCCTGCGCGGCCAGTGGCGATGCCAGCAAAGTTGCGCCAAAAAGCGCGGCGATTTTGTGTTTCATGAGTTCCTCCCTTGGATGCCCTATGGGGGCCAGGCGATCATGCAATGAATTACCTGTTGCGAAAATGGCTGATTCTGGAATAATTGATGCATGAAACGCAACAATATGTCTTTGTCTGACTACACTGCGGTGCTGACACTGCAAGAAACCGGATCCTTCCGCGCCGCCGCCGAGACGCTTCGCATATCGCCATCTGCGCTCTCTCGCCACATTTCGGCGCTTGAGGATCAGCTCGGCACCCGCCTTTTTGACCGGGATACCCGCAATGTCAGGCTGACCACCAGCGGCGCTGTGCTTGCCCGTATCGCAGCGCGTATGGTTCACACCGCCCAGGATGCCTATGCAGAATTCGACGCGCACCTTTCGGCGCGGCATGGGCAGCTGACCATTGCCGGGCTGCCCTCTGTCACGGCGGCCTTTTTACCCCAGGTCCTGCGCCGTTTTACATCGAAGTATCCGGACATCGACCTGAAAATCATTGATGCGCTATCTGAAAGCGTGATCGAGGTTATTGAAACCGGGCGCGCAGAAATCGGCTTTACTGCGGGAACGCTGTCAACACGGTCTCGGCTCGCGTTTCAGCCAGTGATGGATGATGCCTTTGTTGCGATTGGGGCACCCGATGGGCCGCTTGCGGAAGACCGGACATACGATTGGTCGGAACTGGTAGAGATGCCGTTCATCGCAATGGCACAGGGCACATCCGTACGTGAATTGCTGGACAGCGCCTGCCTTCGACTGAACCGGCCGCTGTCGCCGCGGTTTGAGGTCGCGCATCTTGCAACGGCCGGTGCATTGGTGGCCGAGGGGTTGGGCATTACGGCGCTGCCGGAATTGACACTACCGATTTTGCCGACCGAACGCCTTGTCCAGCGATCCATCATCGGTTTCGGGGCCCGGCGGCGGATCGGACTGGTGCGTCAAACCGGGCGATCCCTCTCACCGGCAGCCAGTGCATTTCTAGAGGTCTTGTTGGAAACGCCTGTCAACACCAAGCCATTGCCTGTCGGCGGTTCGGACAAAGGGACCGACTGAACAGATCATATCCGGGTCTTTTCCCGGCGGGCACAACACCAGCGAAATCTTTGACCGCTGCCTTGCCCGTTTCACGGCACAGCGGCATGTTCAGGGGGAGATCGTTTGTAAGTCTCTTGTAAGGCTCGCCCTCCATTGAAGCGCAAATCGCAGCACAACAATGGAGTTTGATATGCGTCTTCTTGCACTGGTCGCCGGGATTGCCGTCGCCTTGGCCGCACCTGTTCACGCCCTCTCGGTCCCCTCAAATGGAAAACTGGCCTTTGACGTCATGCGCAAAGGCAAGGATATTGGCGATCACAGCTACAGTTTTTCCGGTGGCGGCGGCGCACTGACTGTGAAGGTGGCGACGGACATTGTGGTAAAGGTGCCTTTGATCAGAACCACCGCCTATAGCTTCAAACACACCAGTGTAGAGAGGTGGAAAGGCGGCAAGTTGCAGGAACTGAGTTCAGCAACAAATGATGATGGCGCGCCTCACAGCTTGCAAACTGCGAACAAGGGGGCTTTGCCCGCCAGCCTTTGGAACGATGATATCCTGCGCAGCAGCAAGCTGATGAACACCATTGATGGCAAGATCATGACGGTACGTGTCGCCGATCTGGGCGCAGACACCGTAGAAACCAAAGCGGGGAGTGTCCCGGCACATCACTACCGCGTGTCCGGCGATCTGGCGCGTGACCTTTGGTATGACGCTGACGGCATCCTTGCACAGGTCGCGTTCAAGGCGGATGATGGGTCAACGGTTATATACATTCGGAAATAGGGCGATCTAATAAATGCGGCTTCTATATATCGAAGACAACGACAAACTGGCGCTCAACACGAGCGCCAGTTTGCGTGATGCAGGTTTCGTCGTCGACCTGGTCCACACAGCAGACGATGCCCTGCATGCAGCCAGGAGCTTTGACTATGACGCGGTTATTCTGGACCTCGGCTTGCCGGACCGCGATGGCCTGGAATTGCTGCCACAGATCAAACAGATCAATCCGCAATTGCCTGTGATCATCTGCACCGCGCGGGATGCATTGGAGGATCGCATCAAGGGGCTGAATACAGGCTCTGACGACTATCTGGTCAAACCCTTTGCGGTTGCCGAACTTATCGCGCGCATTAGCGCCGTGCTGCGTCGCCCCGGTGGGGCGCTTGGGGTGACCCTGACATGTGGGAACGTGACCTTTGAAACCGCAGATCGGTCACTGGCGATTGCGGGCACGACCTGCGCCTTCTCCAGACGCGAGCTTGCATTGCTGGAGCTGTTCCTGCGCCGCTCCGATAGGGTCATCACCAAAGACGCCATTGAAAACGCGCTTTATGGTTTTGATGATGCGGCGACGCCCAATGCAATTGAGGTCCTGACCCACCGGGTCCGCAAAAAGCTGGCCGAAAAGGGGGCCTCTATCGAAATCAACAATCTGCGTGGCATCGGCTACGTCCTCAAGGAACGTCTGGCATGAGCCTGTGGGCGTTTCTATTCGGGCCACAAAGATCGTTGAAACGCGGGCTGCTGCTGAACATCATGGCGGCGTTGATCCTGTGTTTGCTCCTCGCCGGTTTGGTACTGATCAAAGAGTTCAAAGAACACCTCGAAGAGAACCTCCGGGAGGCAATGATCGAAGAAGCCAGGGAGGTCATCGGCCAGATCGACCCAACCAGCGCAAGTTTTGGGCTGAACCCCGACGCCTTGCGGTTTAGGGGGATCAACGGGAACTTTCGCTATACTGTCTTTACCGGAGGTGGCAGCCCCGTTGTCGGGGCAGAAGCATCGGATAGAATCTGGCAGCAACTCGCAGCACTGGAACTGGGCAAACCGCGCGCGGTCACGTTACCGGGTGAACGCGTCGGCCTGGGTCTGCGGGCGATCATCATGGAACAGGACATATTTGTTCTGGTCTCGACCTATCCCAAGGGAAACAACGAGACCCAATTTTCCAAACTGCTGCACGAAATCGAAGAAGAGATCTGGTGGGGTGCCCTTGGCGTCCTGATGGTGATTACGGCAGCCTTGTTGGCAACCCGCAGATCACTGGCGCCGCTGCGCGCCCTGTCAGAACAGGCACGCGAGATTGGTCCGCTTGCCGCCAGCCGCCGACTTGATGCCGACCGGCTGCCCGCTGAATTTGTTCCACTGGTCGCAGATGTAAACAAGGCCTTTGACCGCCTGGAACAGGGATACAAGGCGCAGCGGGATTTCTCGTCGAATGTAGCACATGAAATCCGCACACCGATTGCAGTGCTCAGGTCCAGCATTGACCGGATCGAGGACGCGGCACTCAAACAAACATTGTCACAGGACGCAGACCAGATCGACCGAATCTTCAGTCAGCTGATTGATCTGGCGCGGGCCGATTCCGCCCCTCTGACCGGTTTTGGAACTGTGGATTTGCACACCGTTGCCGTCGAAACCGCAAAGAACTATGTGCAGGATGCCCTGCGCGCGGGGCGCAGTTTGTCCGTCACCGGTGCCGAACAGGCAGAGGTCGTCGGCAACGCCGGCCTCTTGGCCATTGCGCTTGGCAATCTCATCGCGAATGCCCTGCACTACACGGCTGTACACAGCGAAGTGGAAATAGAGATCTTGTCAAACCCGGCCGGCTGGCGGGTCCTGGACCGGGGACCGGGCGTGCCGGACCCGCTAAAAACAGCCCTGTTTGAGCGGTTCAACCGTGGCATCCAACCCCATGCGACAGAGAGCGGATCGGGAATAGGGCTGGCCATCGTCAAATCCGTGGCAGACTGCCATAACGCAACGGTCAGCATTGCAGACCGTACCGGCGGCGGCAGTGTTTTCTCCTTTATCTTTAATTCTGATCCCTAGGCCCTTGCTGTAAGTCTCATGTAAGTCAGGCGCGCGATGCTGCCTCAACACGTCAAAACAAGGCACGTTGAGGTCGCAAATGAAAATCGAGTTTCTGAGTGGTGATTGCCCCGAGCGCGCGGCAATCCAAAATCACATCACGAATATTTACTGGAACGCCTTTGGCGCAAGAGTTCGCGAATTTGCACCGCTCTTGGTTGCGGCAAAGCGCATGGATGGCGAAATTCTATGCGCTGCGGGTATTCGTACCGCACGGGACGGGTTCTTTTCCGATGCATATCTAGCGTCGGATTTTTCAACATCCTTGAAAAGCGCCGCAAACATCCATGTGCCTGCCGACCAGATCATGGAAGTCGTCTCTCTCGCATCCACAACACCGTTTCCAATTCTGCCGATGCTGGACAGAATGATCAGCTGGGGGCGCGACAATGGCATGACCTGTGGTGTCTTCACGGCCACCACGCCGCTGCGCCGTTTGTTGCGCAGAACCGGGCTTGGATATGTTGAACTGGCACAGGCACGGGCTTGCATGGTGGACAATCCGCTGGATTGGGGCAGCTATTATGACACCGATCCAAGAGTATGCGCATTTAGTGAGGTGTTGTCTCAGCCGGTTGTGCTGTCCCCGCGCGCACGCGCCGTGTCAGCCGTGCAAATCGCGGCAGAGGCCGCGCGATGAAACAAGTCTTTGATGCGTTACATCACCACGCGGCCACCCGCCCGCAAGAGATTGCTTTTGAAGACGACGCAGGCCGTATCAGCTGGCAAGACCTCGCCACCCGAGTGGAACATCTGGCCCGCGATCTAGAGACCATCGACAGCAGTGTGGCGATAGGTCTGGCTGGCGGTATCGACTATGTGGTGGCCGATCTTGCAGCGACGCTTTGCGGCAAACGACAGGTCCCTTTGCCGTTCTTTTTCAGTGCTGACCAAAACGCGCATATCCTGATGGATGCCAAGGTCGGCACCGTTATCACAACCTCCCCTGACCTTTTTGCCGCCCTGCCGCATCTCAAGATCGTAGACGCGTCGACCACCCCATCGGAACCGCTGGAGCTTCGGCCTTATACGGGCGGGGCAGAGCGGGTCATTTACACCTCCGGCTCTTCCGGCACGCCCAAGGGCGTCGTGCTGGGCGACCGCCAGTTGGGTGCCTCTATCACTGCGCTCAGTCGCGTCATCGCCGCCAATGCAACGGATACGCATCTTTCCCTCCTCCCCCTGGCCCAGCTGCTGGAACAAATCTGCGGGATCTTCCTGCCCATCGTCGCCGGTGCCAAAACCGTGTTCCGGCATACGGCGACCAGATCCCTCTTCGGCGCGCCAATTGCCCCCCTGGTCGCAGCCTTTGACGACATTCGCCCCACCACAAGCCTTTTGGCCCCCGCGCTTCTGGGCCGGTGGGTCACGGCCCTGGCTGACCGCCACGCCCCCGACAGCCTGCGTTTCGTCGCCGTGGGCGGGGCTGCCTGCGCACCTGATCTGATCAACAAGGCCCTGGCCGCAGGCATCCCGGTTCACGAAGGCTACGGGCTATCGGAATGCTGTGCCGTCGTGGCCATGAACACCCCTGGCGACAATCACCCCGGAACGGTAGGGCCCGTATTAAAGGGGCTCAACGTGAGCTTGGACAACGGTGAAATCGTTGTCTCTGGCCCCACGGTCATGGCGGGCTATCTCAACGGTGCCGCTGCGCCGGACCTGTGGCGCACAGGCGATCTGGGCCATTTTGATGGGGAACGACTGGTCATAGATGGACGCAAGGACGCCCTTTTGATTACCGGCGAGGGGCGCAACATATCGCCTGAATGGATTGAACAGCGCATCAACGCCGATCCGCGTATCGTCAGCTCCGGGCTGGGATTGCGCAGGTCAGACGATGCCCTGGTCTTGATCGTGGTGGCTGCGGCCCCGATCGAGCTGGCGCAGATTGATAGCTACCTCAGGGACCTGCCGCCCTATGCGCGCCCAAGTGACGTCATCATCACCGATCCGTGCGAACCGCGGCTGCTTTTCCCGGCAGGAACGCCAAACCGGTCTGTCGTTGCAGAAATCATCAATTCCCGCAGTGCCCTTGCCCTGCCCAATCCCGCAGGAAGGATCGCATCATGACGCGTGCAAATACTGTTCTCATCACCGGTGCAGGCAGCGGCATTGGCCGGGCACTGGCCATTCAGGCCGCGACCAAAGGCTTTGCGCTGATCCTTGCTGGCCGCACATCCGCAACATTGGACCAGACCAAGCTCGCCTGTGGCGATGCCGATGTACGCTGCATCCCGGCGGATGTAACCACGGCAAAGGGACGCGCCGCGCTGGTTCAGGCGACAAAGGGCGGGCTGGACATTCTGATCAACAATGCAGGTGTGCTTAGCGTTGGCCACATCGCCGATATGGCCGACGCAGACCTTGAGCGGATGACCACGACCAACCTTGTGGCACCGATGGCCCTGACCCGCGATCTGCTGCCCGCCCTGCACCACAGCAAAGGCCGCATTGTCAACATCGGTTCTGTTTTTGGTGACATCGCCTATCCCTTCTTTGCCGGCTACTCGGCCACGAAATTCGGCCTGCGCGGGTTTTCGGACGCGCTACGGCGAGAGCTGTCAGGCACCGGCGTTGGCCTGACCTATATTGCGCCGCGCGCCACCCGAACCGCCGCAGAAGGCGCATTCAGCGCATTGATCGAACCGCTGGACATGACGCTCGACTCTGCCGAAACGGTCGCCGCGCAGGCATGGGATGCCATCCTGAAAGGCAAACGCGAAAGTTTCCCAAAAGGCAAGGAAAGCATCTTTGTCAAAGTGCAGCGCGTGTTGCCCGCTTTGGTTGATAGATCGGTCGGCGCGCAGGCCCGCGATCCCAAAACGCTGGCGGCGCTTGAGCCGCTGCAACGTCCGTAACCTACAAAATCCACAGGATTCCCCATGACCTATAATATTATCCGTGCCGCCGAAGCTGGCGAAACCTCTGTCACGCCCGCCATCCTTGCGCAGATCAAGGGCCATTTGCAGTCGGACGGCTGGACCCTGCTGCGCGGTTTTCCCATGGATATGGCCACGTTCAGCGCCGTCACCTCGCAGCTGTGCAAGACTATCACCTTTGATCCTGCGCGCGAAAATTCAGACAAGAACACGCAAAAGGTAGACGCAGGTCTGGGCCCCATTGGCCTGCATATCGAAAACGGCAACACACCCGTTTGCCCGGACATGGTTGCCTTCTACAGCGCTCGGGCCGCTTTTGAGGGATCCCAGACCACAATTTGCGACGGCCGCCGTGTTTTTGATGCGTTTTCAGATGCGCAGCAGCAGCGTTGGTCACAGCGCATGATGGTCACCCGTACATTGCCTGAAACCTTGTGGAAACGGTATCTTGCAAACGAACACCCAGCCATCAGCGCCCCCGAAGAGGTCACGCATGAACATATCCTGCAGTTCAAATCAGCGATCCCGGATCAGGATTTCACGCTCAATAACGACGGATCGCTGGAGTACCGCATCAAGGTCTCGCCGGTGCGGGCCTCTGCCTTGTCGGGGGGACAGGCCTTTGCCAACGCGATTCTTGGCCCGTCGCATAACTATGAGCCCCCCGTCTACACACTGGACGACGGCAGCACCGTTGCGAAGGATGAAATCGAAGAGCTGGGCGAGATCGCCGAGACCTGCACTGTCGAGATCAACTGGCAGGACGGCGATGTCGCCATTATCGACAATACCCGTGTCATGCACGGCCGCCGCGCGATCAAAGATCAAGAGCGGCAATTGTTCATCGGTATGGGCAGGCTATAAGGGGCTTTCAGGCCCCATGAATTTGCGATGTTCTGGTTTCGCTGCCAGGCTCGACCAGCCTGCCCCTCGGCCTGGAACTGCGCGCCCCGGTTGCGATTGGAACACAGGCGCAACCAAGCCCTGCCCTTGCGGCCAGTGCGCCCAGCCGTTGAGCGGGCAAAAAAGTGGATATTTAGGGCCAAATGAAGCAGGGGCAGAGTATTTCGTTCAGCCGTTTTCGCGCAGGATATGGCCCGCAAGGTAAAGAGAACCGCAAATCAGCACCCGCGCCTGCGGGGCCTGGTGCAGGATCTGCGCCAGGGCGGCGGCGGTGTTTTCTGCGCAGTTGGCGGGCAGGCCAACCGACACGGCGGCGGCCTGGGTTTCGCTGGCCGTCAGTGTGTTGACCTCATCCGGGATGGAGACCGCCGTCAGGCTCTCGGCCTGGATTGCCAGCGGGGCCAGATATCCGGTCACATCCTTGGTGTTGAGCATGCCGCAGATCAGGTGGGTCGGTCGTTTGGGCAAGGCTGCGAGGGCCTCTGCCAGGGCGCTACCGGCGGCAGCGTTATGGCCGCCGTCCAGCCAGAGTTCGGCCTGCCCGGCCGCCGCAACCAGCGGGCCGGTTTTCAACCGCTGCATCCGGGCCGGCCATTCCGCCTGAAGCATGGCCGCTTCGCAGGCGGTTTCATCAGCACCCAGGTGGCGCAGCGCCGCCAGGGCCGCGCCTGCGTTCTGCACCTGATGTGCGCCCAGAAGCGCGGGCATTGGCAGATCCAGCAGGCCGCGCTCATCCTGATACACCAGGCGGCCGCGTTCTTCACTGACATGCCACTGCTGTCCAAAGGCCAGGACCGGCGCGCCAAGCTGCGCCGCCCTGGCTTCGATGACCTCCAGGGCCTCTTCGGGTTGTGGGCCCACCACCACCGGCACGCCGCGCTTGATGATGCCAGCCTTCTCAAAGGCGATCTTGGCCAGGGTATTGCCCAGGAACTGTTCATGGTCGATCGAGATCGGCGTGATCACCGTGAGTTCTGGCTTGGCGATGACATTGGTGGCATCCAGCCGCCCGCCAAGGCCGACCTCCAGCAGGGTATAATCCGCCGGGGTGCGGGCAAAGGCGAGCAGCCCGGCCACGGTGGTGATTTCAAAATAGGTGATGCTTTCCCCGCCGTTGGTGGCGTAACACTCATCAAGAATTTCGCTGAGATGCGGTTCGGATATCAGCTCTCCGGCCAGGCGGATGCGTTCATGGAACCGCGCCAGATGCGGCGAGGTATAGGCGTGGACAGATTTCCCCCAGCCTTCAAGCCCGGCGCGAATCATCGCCTGGGTTGACCCCTTGCCATTGGTTCCCGCCAGGTGGATCACCGGCGGCAGGCTGTCCTGCGGGTTGTCCAGCCGCGCCAGCAGCTGCCAGACCCGATCCAGCGTCAGATCGATAATCTTTGGATGCAGCGCCAGCATGCGGGCGAGGATGACGTCGGATTTGGGCTGGGACATGAAGCATACTCAACTGGCAGCGGGTCAACAAAGACAGGGATCAGATAAACGACAAACGGCCCACCCTGGTAAAAGGCGGGCCGCATCACAAAAGCCTAGCGCATTCAGCCGTCCGATGGGGCGGGTGGAGCGGCATCCGGGGACTCAAGAGCGGCGGTTTCGCCTTCGCTCGGGGCGGGCAGATCCCCCACCACCTGTGGTGGCAGCCCCATCAGCATGCGGATGATGGTGATCAGTTCATCGCGCATCTCGGTACGCGGGATCACCCGGTCCAGCATGCCGTGGTCCAGCAGGTATTCCGCCCGTTGAAAGCCCTCGGGCAGTTTTTCGCGGATGGTCTGTTCGATCACCCGCGGCCCGGCAAAGCAGATCAGCGCATTGGGTTCGGAAATATGCACATCGCCCAACATCGCATAGGATGCCGTCACGCCGCCGGTGGTGGGGTGGGTCAGCACAACGATATAGGGCAGGTTCGCCTCTTTCAGCATCTGCACCGCAACGGTGGTACGCGGCATCTGCATCAGCGACAGGATGCCTTCCTGCATGCGGGCCCCCCCAGCGGCTGCAAAGAGCACCAGCGGGCGGCCAAGCTTCACGGCCTCTTCGGCGGCGGCGATAATCGCATTGCCGACATACATCCCCATGGAGCCGGCCATAAAGGAAAAGTCCTGCGCTGCGGCGATGATCGGCGTGCGGCCAATTTCACCCGCCGCGACCAGCATGGCCTCTTTTTCATCGGTCTTTTTCTGCGCCGCCTTCATGCGGTCGGGATATTTTTTCTGATCCCGGAATTTCAGCGGATCCGCAATCGGTTCCGGCACCGAGACCTCGGTGAAGACACCGCCATCAAACAGCGCGGTGAAACGATCACGCGGCGTGATATGCATGTGGTGACCGCAGTTGGTGCAGACGTTTTGATTGTCGCTCAGTTCGCGGTGAAACAGCATGGTGCCGCATTCACTGCATTTGTGCCAAAGGTTCTCAGGCACTTCGCGGCGCGAAAAGATCGAATTGATCCTTGGGCGAACGTAATTGGTGATCCAGTTCATATCATGCCTCTATCGGGGGGCCGGTTTGGCATCCCAGATAAGGTGCATTGACGCGAATTGCAATCAGCGCCGTATCGCCAACCGCGCCACCAGCCAGGCCACCAGCATGGTCGCGCAGTCCACCATCAGCCAGGGCCGCAACCCTGCCACATCCGACAGATCATAGGGCAGCAGGTAAAGCCCCAGCCCGTTCAGGCTGCTGGGCGATGCCACAACCAGCAAGGCAACGATATTGTTAAAGAAATGCACCGCAATGGCTGGGCCAAGCGTGCCTGCCCGCGCGGTCAGGTCTGCCGTGACCAAGCCAAAGCCCATGGCCCACAGACACAAGAGCCACGCATTGTCGCCGGCCTCTTGCGGCATGTAATGGGCCAGCCCAAACAGCGCCGAGGGCAGCAGCAGCCAGATCAGCGGGTTTTGAAATCGCGCCGCCAGCGCCTGTTGCAAATAGCCACGAAACACCACTTCTTCGGCGCTGACCTGCACCAGAACCGCCAAAAGCGACAGCGGCAGCAGCCCCAGCCAGAGCGACAGCGCGAGATTGGGCACCAGCGGCGCGCCAAAATCATAAGGCGGCAGTAACAGCACGATGCCAAAGACAATCAGCAACCGCAAAAAAACCCGGGTAAACTGATGCAGCAGAGGCGCCAACGGCCCGACCAGGCTGACAAAAGAGCGCCCCTGCAACAGCCGCCCCGCGACGCCGGCACCCAGCGCCATAAAGCCAAAGGTTACCAGCACCAGCAGCATTGCCGCAGGCGTGCTGCCCTGTACCACCGCCGCCAGATCCGCCGCAGAGCTCAGCTGCAGAACCAGCAAGAAGGCCCCAAGGTTCAGCGCGTAGCTGACCCCTGCAATGATGCCAAGCCCGGCCAGTATCCGCCAGATATGGGATTTCGCCCGCCCCGGTGCCACCAGGGTTTCATGCGCCTGATAAGCGGATTCTGCATTCATATTACATGGCCCTCTGTCTGGGTCTCATTTGTCCGGCGCATCACAAGATCCGGGCTCATCCGCGCCAGACACACCAGAGCCCGAAACGGGAAAGACTGCAACCTCCAGCGGCTCTGCCACCGGAAACCCGGCAAGCCGCACCTGTTTTGCTAGGCCCACCAAATGTCCCGCGACCGTCTCCAGCAACTGGGTAGCGACCTTGGCATCGCTCTCGATCACCGCGCGATATTCCTCGGCGCCGATGCGCAGAAACAGGCAGTCGACCACGGCGCGCAGGTCCATTTCGCGCGGTTGCTGCAAGATCACTGCCAGATCGCCAATCAAGCGGCCCGGCTCGATCACGGTCACCGGCACCGCGCCGATCCCCCCATCACCGCCCGAGGTCTCGGGCCAGAACAGCTCTGCCCGCCCCTCCAGACAGAGATAGACGGCATCGCCGCTTTCGCCTTGGGCAAACACCAGCTCCCCCTGTGCCACCCGGTGCCACTGGGCGGAAAAGGCCAGTAGGCGCTGGTTGCGGGTGTCCAGCTGCGCAAACAGATCGGCGCGGGCAATCACCTCGGCTTTTTGCCGGAAATCCTCTGCCGCCATCCCCTCGGGGCTGGGATCCATCCGCCGTTCAACCCCGTCGATACGGCCATCGCGGATCTCGACAAACAGATCATAGCGCTCTGGGTGGCGGAATTCGTCCTCCATGAAGATCATGGTGCTGGCGGGCAGCAGATCGCGCAGCCGGTCGCGGGTGCGCAGGCGGCTGGCGGAATCATGGCTGGCCAGGGCCCGATCCAGGATCAGGATGTCGGGGCGTTTGATTGCCGCACGGGTAAAGGCTGCACGCTCGCGGAACATCGGATCCAACAACGACCCGCCCAGCCCAGAGGGAAGATCGTAAAGGATCAGGGCCAGCCGTTTGTTCAGCCCCTGTTCGGTCATCACCTCGCTCACCAGGGCTTCGACCTGATGCGCCTTGTTGCCGGCATGGCGCGAGATTTTACCATAGAGCGCGTTTTCCAGCACCGAGAGGCGCGGCACATAGGCCGCCGGATCCAGCGCAACAAACAGCCCGCCAGAACGCGCCCGCAAGGCCGCACCGATGGTGGCGCGAATGTTCAGAATGCGCGCCTTGAACCCATTTGGAAAACCGGGGCCTATCTGCTCGGCCGAGAGCAGGAACGGAATGGTCATCAAACTGGCCCGCGCCGCTTCGCTAAGTCCTTCGGCGGGCACCGGCGACTGGCTTTGCAGGGCGGTATGTTCCTCTACGGCGCTGCACAGACGGGCATAAAGCGCTTCATCCATGCCAAGCCGTTGGAACAGCGGGTGGTCATAGTTGTCGCGGCCAAAGGTCTTGACCAGGATCTCTGCTACGCCAAGACCAATGCCCAGGGTCTCGGTTTCCAGATGTTGGTCCTGGATCACCTGATAAAACAACCGCCCAGGTGCCAGCAGCTCTTCCGGGGGGATGTCTCGTCGGGGGGCGGCAAACAGGATATTGACGGCCAGGGGCACCGCCGGATGAAAGCTGTCAGGATCAAAGTGATGCACCACATCGTCCAGCCCCGCCGCCAGCAGTCGCTGCTTGATCAGTGGCCGCAGCGCCACGATCTGTTGTTCCAGCGCCGGATGGTTGCCGATCTGAAACTGCGTCTTCAGGGTGCGGCGGAACAGCTCTTGATCAACGCCCATGGCCTCTATCAGCTGGAACCACCAGTCGCGCAGATCGCCTTCAGACCCCAGCCCGGCCAGCGCCGGATTGACCCAATCCGCCTCAAGCGGGTCGGCGCTATTGCCTGCGCGCCCTGCCTCGGCGATCTGGCGCTGGGTCCGCACCGAAGGGCGTGGCAACTGCGGGGTCGCCCGCAGCGGCATCAGCACATTATCCCCCAGCGAGCCGTCAAACAGATAGGGCTGCGAATAGGCATAGCCAACCCGCGCCGCAATCACCCCCTGATGCAGCGCCTCCAGCCGGTGCCCGCCCAGCAGAATGGAGCCCCGCGTCGGCAGCACATCGCGGGTCAGCAACTGGGCAAAGGCCCGGCGCTCAGCGTCACTGCTGGCCTGCACCGCCACCCGCGCGCCTTCGGGAATGGTGAGGGAAAGATCTTCCAGCACCATATTGCCATCGCCATCGCGCAGCGACACATTGCGAAACACCACATCGCCGCGCAGATGCGGCAGATCCTCGGGCATGCCCTCGATCAGGGCTGCATCGATCATACCCTTGGGGGCAAAGCGTTCGGTCATGATTGACCAGCGCAGCCCCATGTCCTGCACCTGATTGTAGTAGGTCAACAGCTCTTTCCAGGGGGCTGACAGATCCTTGTAGGCCGCCAGTCCCGCCACCAACGCGCCAACGGTGATTTCACCGCGGATCGCCAGAACCCCACCAGCGGAATAAAACACAAAAGGTGTCATATGGCCGATCAGGTTATTGAGGAACTTCATGAAGTATTTCTTGTTGTAAATCCGGCGGCGGATTTCAAACAAACGCCCCAGCCGATCCGAGATCTGCGCCAGACGAAACCGCCAGCCGCCATTGCCCCGCAGATCAGAGATCCCGGCGGCGGTTTCCCCGATTTCGGCGGCCAGGGCGCGCACCTCCTGGATGCGCTCTTTGTTCAGCAGGTTAATCTGGCGCTGCAATAGCGGGATCAGCCAGGCCTGCAATGGGATCAGCGCGATCGACACCAGCCCGAACCAGACGCTCTGCATGAACAAGAAGACCACGATGGTCAGCATCTGCCCCGCCTGAAACACCGGCTGCGCCAGCGCATCGCCCATCAAGCCGCCCATCGGTTCGCTTTCCGAGGTGATCATCGACACCAGTTCCCCCTGACTGGTGGTGCGGAAATAGGGCTTGGGAAAGCGGATCATCCGGCTGATCAGGCTATAGCGCAGCCGCCGCAGCAACCGTTCCGCCACCACGCCCTTGGCGGTGTTCAGCCGCATCTTCAGCACCCCGGCCACCACAACTGCCGCCAGAAAGCCACAGCACAGCACCAGCAGATAGCCGACCTGGCTCATCTCATGTCCCCAGACCATGACAATGGGTTCCGGCGCGCCGATGGCATCGTTGATGATCCGCTTGGGCAGTTCCAAGGCGGCATAGAGAAAGGGAAAGATCAGCAGCGTCAGCGCCAGAAGCCCCAATTGCTGCCGCTTGGAATAGCGCCAGATAAACAAAAACAGCGTTGATGGCATAGCCGGTCCTTGTGGCATAAAAGCTGCACGGTAGGGTCTTGCACTGGCCACCAGCTTGCCCCGTGCAGCAGAAACTGAGTCACTGTGTCAAAACCTGGCCTGGGTATGCACCATATTGGACAAAAGCAAGGTGATCTAGGTCACGCTTCTGTTCACTTGCGCTGCCGAAAGGGTGGAATTATTGCACCTCCCAGAACAACAGACCCCAGTTCCGGGGCAACAAGGGCTGGCCCGCGTGGCCAGAAGACCAACACAGATGAATGCAATCACGCGACACCGGCCCCCGGAACTGCACACCGGGCTGAATGGGCGCTGGAGACTGTGGCGGACCGCGCAGCGGCGCGCCCCTGGCGGGAGAGCGGCACGCCTTGCCGCCCTTGCCCTTATCGGTGCTCTGTCGGCCTGCGGACCACTGCCAGAAACCGGGTTTTCCTTTGCCGCCCCCAGCACAGGATTTGGCCAGACTTCGCCGCAGGGGGCTGCGCCGGGACAGACGAAAACACAGGTCCGCCTGGCCAAAGGTGCCGTCACCCTGGTGGCCCCCAGGGGACACTGCATTGACCAGGCGACGCTGCGCCAAGATCCCGATGGCGGCTTTGCCCTGCTGCCGCGCTGCAATCTGTTGAAGGGTCCTAGCCTGTTTGGTCGTCACCGCGCCGCCGTGATCACGGCCACCCTGGGCAGGACCAGCCAGAGCGCGCCGCCCTCAACCGCCGAACTGGCGCGCTCTGCCGCGGGGGCGCAGATGTTGTCTTACAATGACAAAGGCCTGTTGCCGCTGATCAAACTGCGCTGGCCCGGCCATGGCGCGATGGGTGTGTCCGCCGCAAGCGCCGATCATTGGCGCGGTGCCTTTGTGATCGGGGATCAGCTGGTGGTGCTGGCGCTTTATGCACCCGAAGGCAGCCCGCTGCTTGGGCGAAACGGCGCGGATCTGTTGACCGAGATGGCCCGGCGCAGCCTCGCCGCCAGCCAGGCAGGGCCCGCCACGGCCGCTCCCGGTGCAACCGCGCCTGCCGCAGCCCCGCAGACGGCATCAGGCCTGCGCCCCAGGGCGCGCCCGACCGCCGCCGCCAGCCCGGCAGCGCAAGAGCCGCCGCAGAAACACCGCCAGCAACAATCAATGCGGCAAAAAATTGCAGGTTTATTTCACCCCGCTGCCCCGGCTAGATTGACAGTGGACTGACAGGCCAGAACAAAGATCCCGATCTGGGGACAGGCACCCGCACAGGCTGGCGGGCAATCAAAGGTAGCGACAGGCGATATGGGCGGTTTATTGAACAGGGTGTTTCACCGGCTGGCGCTGCGCCGCTGGCGGCGCGAAGTGGCGCAGGCCGCAACCATGGCGCTGCCGCAGCTGCGCCAGCAGCGCAATCAGGCGCGCGCCCTGCGTGGCCAGCTGGACCGGCTGATCCATATCGCAGACGGACGCCTGGCCTTGCCGCAGATCGGAACTTCCGCCTTTCCCCGCCCGCATGGCACCGATTGGTCCTGGCGACCAGAGCTCTGGCGCGGGCCGCTGCCTACTCCGGGGCTGTCTTCGGTGCCGTCGAAATCCAGGCTCAGCGATGAGGTCAGCCTGTTCCATGATTGCAGCATTTCCGAACTGACCCTGCGCCAGCTACGCAACAGCCGCGAAGAAGATCTGGCACCTTTTGGCCTGCGCATGGATGTGTTCAAGTTTGACGGCTCTTTCCTGTCGCTGGTGGTGGATCTGCCGCCCGAAGCCTGTACCAACCTTGCCCGGCACCACCTGATCCGCGTCGACACGATCCTGGAGAGCGAAAAGCCGCTGGAGATCTTTGCCCGGCTGAACATTCGCCATGGGCCCAATACCGAACAGCTGGTGCGCGAATTGCCCCTGGGTGAAAAAAACGTCACCGTCGAATATGACCTCGCCTATTCCACCCTGAACGAAAAGCGCATCGAGCGGATCTGGCTGGATCTTATCTTTGAAGCGCCGGACATGAACCAGGTGGTGATCCGCGATCTGACCTTTGCGCGCTACCGTCGCGCCAATATCTGAGGCCCCGAAAGATGAGCAAGCTCACCGTTACCAAGATCCGCTTTCGCAATGGCACCTGGGAAGGCGTGATCACCGGCGCCAACGACACTGGCCTGCCGCCCGATATCCAGGTCCTGTTTCAGGATCGCCCGCTCGACGGGGTGGTGATCAGCGAAGGCAGTACCGATGCTGAATGGAACCTGCACATCACCATTCCGGCAACGGCCATTGCCGATGGGGTGCAGACCTTTGTCATCGCCGAAGGCGGCAGCGGCGGGCAGAAGCTGGACAGCTTTTCCCTGATCGCAGGCGAGGCAGCCGTGGATGATATGCGCGCCGAAATCGAGCTGCTGCGCGCCGAGCTTGACATGCTGAAACGGGCCTTTCGCCGCCACTGTCTGGAAACCACCTAGGCACAACAGGGCCGGTCAGGCCATCAGGCGGCCACGAAATCCGGTCTCTATCTCGATCAGACGCTGTTTGCGCCACAGCCCACCGCCATAGCCGGTCAGGCTGCCATCTGCCGCCAACACCCGATGACAGGGGATCACCACGGCAATCTGGTTGCTGCCATTGGCCCGCGCCACCGCCCGTGTCGCGCTGGCGCGCCCCAGATCGCGGGCGATCTGCGAATAGCTGCGGGTCTCGCCCGCGGGGATCTGCAACAGATGGCGCCAGACCTCTTGTTCAAAGGCCGTGCCATGCAGCGCCAGCGGCGTCTGAAACCGGGCGACCTCTCCGGCGAAATAGCGCGCCAGCTCTGCCGCGATCTGCTGGGTTGGCGGTGGGCGACCAAAGCCGACGCCACCGGGCTGCGCCTTTTGCAGCCGGATCATTTCACGCGGCAGCGCCTTGCGGTCGGCAAATTCCAGCAAATGCAGCCGGTGCGGACAGCTGATGGCGATCATCGCCCCCAGCGGCGTGTCGATCCAATCCGCCAGCAGCAATGCATCACGGCGAAACGCCCCCGGCGCCATCCCCACCAACCGGGCAAAGGCAGCACGAAAGGCCGAAGGGCTGTCAAAGCCCGCATCAATCTGCGCCGCAATCACCGGCGCCCCGGCAGAAAGCGCGGTAAAGCCTTCCCGCAGCCGACGCTGCCGGGCCATTTCCAGAAAGGTCATGCCAAAATGGCGCTTGAAGGCCCGCCGCACGGTAGAGGGATCATGCCCCAATGCCACCAGATCCCCCTCGCGCCAGCGATGGGTCGGGCGTGCCTCCAGCGCGTCGATCAGGGGTTGCACCAACGGGTCATCACCGGCGGCAGCCTTCAGCGGCTTGCAGCGTTTGCAGGCGCGAAACCCCGCCTCGATACAGGCACCGGGGCTGGCAAAGAACTGACAGTTTTCAAACTTGGGGTTCC
Source organism: Pseudophaeobacter sp. (assembly GCF_048267565.1). Lineage (NCBI taxonomy): Bacteria > Pseudomonadati > Pseudomonadota > Alphaproteobacteria > Rhodobacterales > Roseobacteraceae > Pseudophaeobacter > Pseudophaeobacter sp. The sequence continues at coordinate 75,267 of NZ_JBLWXG010000008.1, forward strand.
GCGCCGGGCAGGTCAGGCGACAAAAAATCCCGGTAGAAGACACGCCCACATAGGCGCGCCCTTCATAGGCGGGATCGCGGGCACAAAGCGCTGTATAGAGCGTCTGGGAATCAGGCAGGTCAAACATCATGGGGCCAGCCTAGCCAATCCCGGCAAGGCGTGGCGCCGATTTCCGGGCGTTAATGTCAAAAACACCCCCTAGCGGCGTGACTTCTTGTTGCGTTTCTGAACCGCGCGAATGGTTTTGTGCAGCGCCTTGTCGCTGCCCTTGCGCTCTGCCAGCGAGGCGGTGTTGAACAAATCCTCTGCCGCCAGCTTGTTCCAGCGTTCCAGTCGCGCCTGGGTGATGGTGCCCTCTGCCAAGGCGGCGGTCAGGGCGCAGCCCGGCTCGCTTTGATGTTTGCAATTGCGAAATTTGCACTGGCTGGCCAGTTCCGTCAGATCCTCAAACAGATCGGCAATGCCGCTTTCGGCCTCGGCCATCTGCAATTCACGCATGCCGGGCGTATCCATCACCGCACAGCCATTGGGCAGAAACCGCATGTGGCGGTGCCGGGTGGTGTGGCGGCCTCGCGCGTCATCTTCGCGGATCGCGGCGGTCTCGGCCGTTTCCTTGCCAAACAGCGCGTTGACTAGGGTTGATTTCCCCACCCCGGAGGACCCAAGAAACACCAGCGTTTCGCCAGGTTTACACCAGGGGGCCAGTTGCACCTTGGCCTCTGCGCTCTTGGCGTTCAGCAGCACCACAGGCACCCGCTCCGAGATGGCTTCTGCCTGGGTCACATAGGGCGTCGGGTCGTCGCAGAGGTCCGGCTTGGTCAGCAGGATCACCGGGTCTACGCCCGCGCCAAAGGCAAGCGCCAGATAGCGTTCCAGCCGGGCCAGATTGAAATCCGGATTACACGAGGAAACAATGAAGCTCGTGTCAGTATTGGCAGCAATCAGCTGCAGGCTGCGATCATGGCCCGGCGCACGGCGCTTGAACAGGCTCTTGCGCTCCAGCACCCGGCTAGAGGTCGGCAGCACCCGATCCAGCAACACCCAGTCGCCCACGGTGGCGGCCAGCTTGGGCGGCACCAGCTGATCAATGCCATCCCCCCGCACCCGCAGCCCACTGCGATGGGCCTCGACAACGCGCGCCGGCGGGGTTGCCTGCAGATCCTCATCCACCACCTGATCCGCAAAAAACGGCTGCCAGCCCAGCTTTTCCAGCGGGCTCAGCCCTGTGGCAGAGGCGGCTGGGGTGGCACCGGCTGGTGCGTCAATCGGATCGTCGGTTGGTGTCATAGGCACGGGCTTTCAAGGGGGGCCGCACAGGGCGGTGCGCTCTTGGTCATAGACCAAAACCGGGGCAAAGTCTCTGTTTCAGCGCAACAGGGCAGAAAAGACCGCCCCCGTGAGGGGCGGCCTTGGGTGTTGCGCAGTGCAAATTCAGGGAGTTCCCCCCTGAACAGGTGATGAAAAACACCTTGGCAGTTATGGCTTTGGTCCCAGGGCGACAAGCCCTTTGAGGATGTCGATGGCATAGGCCAGCTGATAGTCCTGCTCGCGCAATTCCGCCGCCTTTTCCGCTTTGGCACGATCTGCCTTGATCTGGCGAATTTCATCCTCGGTCAGGCTGTCATTGTTGAGACTGCCGCGCAGATCCACCTCGCTACGAGACCGGCGCGCCAGGCTTTCTTCCTCGTCCTCGGGTTCGGCCGAGCGACGGGGCTGCTGCACCACGATGTCAGGTGACACGCCCAGGGCCTGAATGGAACGGCCCGACGGCGTGTAGTAGCGCGCAGTGGTCAGACGCATGGCGCCATCGCCGCGCAGTGGCATCACCGTCTGCACCGAGCCTTTGCCAAAGCTCTTGGTACCAACAACGATAGCGCGCCGATGATCCTGCAGCGCACCGGCGACAATTTCAGAGGCCGAGGCAGAGCCACCATTGATCAGCACCACGATGGGTTTGCCATTCGACAAATCACCGGGCACCGCGTTAAAGCGTTCACCGTCTTCCGGGTCGCGACCACGGGTAGAGACAATCTCGCCACTGTCGAGGAAGCTGTCAGCAACGCTGATTGCTTCGGTCAACAGCCCGCCGGGGTTGTTGCGCAGATCCAGCACGATGCCGTTGACATTATCCATGCCGCCGGCCGCTTCGACCTGCTCTTGCAAACCGGCCTCAAGATTGGGGGTGGTCTGGTCGTTGAAGGTGGTGATGCGCAGCACCACGGTGTCGCCTTCGGTACGGGCCCGCACGGCTGTCAGCTTGATGGTGTCGCGGATGATCGAAACATCGAAGGGCTCGCCTTCGCCTTCGCGCACCACGGTGATGATGATTTCAGATCCGACAGGGCCGCGCATCAGATCAACGGCTTCGTCCAGGCCCAGGCCCAGCACGCTTTCGCCATCCACATGGGTGATGAAATCGCCCGCTTCCATACCGGCCTCGTCTGCCGGGGTGCCATCAATCGGGGAGACAACTTTGACAAAGCCCTCTTCCTGGGTCACCTCGATGCCAAGGCCGCCAAATTCGCCACGGGTCTGCACCCGCATACTGGCGGCATCCTCTGGCGACAGATAGCTGGAATGCGGATCCAGTGAGGACAGCATGCCGCCAATCGCCGCCTCGATCAGCTCTTTCTCATCGACTTCTTCGACATATTGCGCGCGAATACGCTCAAAAATGTCACCAAACAGATCCAGCTGTTCATAGACCGTCGCCTCGCGGCTTGCCTCCTGCGCCAGCAGGGGCCCGGCCACATAGGTTGTTGCAACGATCCCGGCCAGTGTACCGCCAAGAGCCGCCATGACAAATTTTTTCATGAAACCTTATCCACCTTTTCCGATTTGGAACCATGTTTCTGGATCCACCGGACTGTTGTCCATTCTAACTTCTATATAGAGCGTTTCTGTCCGGTCAGTTCCACCCCCTTCACCACTACGTGACAAAATGGCACCAGCCTGGGGCGGGCTGCCCCCCATCAGGCCCACCGGAGTGCCTGCGGGAATGACCTGCCCGGCGATGCCAAAAACCTCTTCCAGACCCGAGAGAATAAAAAGCGTATCGGGCTGCGGTTCCAGGATCACCACATTGCCCAGATCCAGCAGCGGGCCACGATAGCGGATCGTCGCCGCCGTCGGAGAACTGACCAAGGCGCGCGGGCGCGCGGCAATCAGCACCCCCGGGCGGGCAATGCCGGCGGCATCCCGCGCCCCAAAGTGGCGCAGCAGCAGACCTTCGACCGGCAGCGCAAGGCTGCCCCGCTGGGCGCTGATATCCACTGATAGCGGGGTGATCTTATCCGCACCGCCCGCCACCTCGGCCAGCCCGCTGGCAAAGCCGGTCAGCGTTTCCGTCGAGGAAATCAGGATCGCGGTGCGCACCCCATTTTCGGTAAAGCGCATCGGCAGGTCGGTGCGATCGGAAATGGCGGTCGACAGCGCCGTGCGCGCCTCTTGCACCCCGGCCAGCCCCTCTTGCAGGGTGTCGGCCGCGCTCTGTTGCAGAATGCGCAGGGTCTGTACCTCTTCCAGGTCCTGGCGCAGGGCCTCGGCGCGGGCATAAAGTCCCGGTGTCACCTCGGCGACCATCATGGCCGACCGCGCCGCGCCCAAAGGCCCCGAAGGGTGCAGCATCAGCACCGGCGGTGCCGAAGTTTCGATGGTTTGCAGGATGCCCAGCAGCTCGGCCACCTCGTCTTCGCGGGATTTCAGCTGCGCCACAAGCTGGCTTTCGCGCCGCGCAACCCGCCGCAGACCTTCGCGCATGGCACCCAGCCCGGCCTCATAGGCGTGCAGGGTTTCCGTCAACGCCTTGACCCGGTCGCGCGCGCTGTCTGCCGCCTCCAGTGCGACGGTTGCCGCCTCCAGCTGGCGCGCGGCCTGCCGTGCGGCCTCTGCCGGGGCCGGTGGCGTCTCGGCCGCGCGGGCAGCCCCCTGCAGACCCTGCAGCGGTGCGGCAAGGGTGATCAGTGCAAGGAAAAGCAGCCCAGCGGCGCGTGTCATCATGTGGTTCAGATCTTCTTGGTCTGTTTTGTCAGGTCAGCAGGCTTTCGCCCGTCATCTCATCTGGCTTGGGCAGGTTCATCAGCTCTAGCAGGGTGGGGGCAAGATCGGCAAGGCGGCCGTTGCGCAGCCCGGCGCCCTTTGGCCCACCCACCAACACAAGCGGCACCAGATTGGTGGTATGCGCGGTATGGGCACCGCCGGTTTCCGGGTCGACCATGACCTCGCAATTGCCGTGATCTGCGGTGACCAGCATGGCACCACCCACGCGCCGAAGCGCCTCTACCACCTGGGCCAGCCCCTGATCCACCGCCTCGCAGGCCTTGATCGCGGCCTGGATATCACCGGTATGGCCGACCATATCGGGGTTGGCGTAATTGGTGACAATCAGGTCATAGCCCGCATTGATGGCTTCAACGAATTTCTCGGTCACCTCTGGCGCGCTCATCTCTGGTTGCAGATCATAGGTCGCCACCTTGGGGGATTGGGGCATGGCACGGTCTTCACCCTGCTCTGGTTCTTCCTTGCCGCCATTGAGGAAGAAGGTCACATGCGGATATTTTTCAGTCTCCGCCAGGCGGAACTGCCGCTTGCCCTGTTTGGCAACCCATTCGCCCAGCGTATTGACAAGTTCAGCCTTGGGGTAGGCGGTGGTCATATAGGCGTTATGCGCGGAAGAATAATCCACCATGCCCAGCAGCGCTGCCAGTTTGGGGCGCGGGCCGGTGTCAAATTCGGCAAAGCCCGGCTCGCCAATGGCGCGCAGAATTTCACGGGCGCGGTCGGCGCGGAAATTCAGGCAGAAGAAGCCGTCGCCATCCTGCACCCCATCATAGCCGCGGATCACACTGGCGCCGATGAATTCATCCGTTTCGGACTGGTTGTAGGCATGGGTCACCGCATCATGGGCATCCGCCACCGAACGGCCCTCGCCCTTGATCATGGCGGCATAGGCTTCGCCCACCCGTTCCCAGCGGTTGTCGCGGTCCATGGCAAAATAGCGCCCCGTCACCGTGGCAATCCTGGCCCCCTGCGGCAGGGCCTCTTTCAGCTGTTCAAAGTAGCCATAGGCAGATTTCGGCGCCACGTCGCGCCCGTCGGTGATGGTATGCAGCCAGACCGGCACGCCCGCGTCGGTGAGGACGCGGATCGCCGCCAGAATATGCCTGATATGCCCATGAACCCCGCCATCAGACACCAGCCCCATCAGATGCGCCGCACCACCGGTTTTCTTGAGCCTAGCTATGAAATCCAACAGGGCGGCGTTCTGTGCAAAAGAGCCATCTTCGATTGCCAGATCAATCTGGCCAAGATCCATCGCCACCACGCGGCCAGCACCGATGTTGGTATGGCCCACCTCGGAATTGCCCATCTGACCACTGGGCAAACCAACATCCGGCCCATGGGTCACCAGCCGCGCCTGTGGCCCTGCGGCCATCAGCGCATCAAAGGTGGGGGTCTTGGCCAGATAGGGCGCGTTGGCGGCACCGGGTTCCGCACTGCCCCAGCCATCAAGAATACACAGAACAACAGGTTTGGGCGTGGACATATCAGGGCTCCGGATCAGGGCGGTGTTGCAACAGGTTTGCAGCCTTTTACCCTCTTGCCCCGCCGGGGTGAACCACCTTCCGCGCGGCGGCAAATGTTTCGCCCGCGAAACAGTGCAAGACTTTGTTCACAACGATTGCCAATCCCCTGCCCCGGCGCGCGCCGGGAGGGGGGGGGAGCAAGGGGCCAGCCTGTCAGCTCAGCCCGATTTGGTCAGAGACAGGAAGACATCTTCCAGATCGGCCTCGGCGGTTTTGACATCGCGGATGGAAATTTCGGCGGCGCGCACGGCTGACAGCACCTCTTCGGCGCTGGTTTCATTGCCGTGGTAGCGCAGCACCACCGCGCCGTCTTCGCGCAGTTCAGAGGTGATGCCAGCCCCCTGCGGCAGGATCGTGACCGGGCTGGCGGGCTGCACGATCATGGATTTGGCATCCAGACGGCCCAGCAGGTTGGCGGTGCTGTCGCGCGCCACCACGCTGCCCTGATCGATGATGGCGATCTCGTCGCACATCTCTTCGGCCTCTTCCAGGTAATGGGTGGTCAGGATGATGGTCATGCCCTGCTGGTTCAGCTTGCGGATATTGGCCCAAAGCATTTGCCGCAGCTCAATATCCACCCCGGCAGTTGGTTCATCCAACACCAGAATATGCGGATGATGCACCAGCGCCTTGCCCAAGAGCAGCCGCCGACGCATGCCGCCCGACAGGGTGCGGGCATAGGCATGGGCCTTGTCGGTCAGCCCCACCATGGCAAGGATCTCATCGCTGCGCCGGTCTGATTTTGGCACGCCGTAAAGGCCTGCCTGCACCTCCAGCGCGCCGCGCGGGGTGAAGAACGGGTCCAGGTTCAACTCTTGCGGCATCACCCCAATGGCGGCGCGGCTTTGGCGCGGGTTGGCATCCTGATCAAAGCCCCAGATCGTCACCCGCCCGGAAGATTTGCGCACCAACCCGGCCATGATATTGATCATGGTAGATTTTCCCGCTCCGTTTGGCCCCAGAAGCCCAAAGACAGACCCGCGCGGAATGGTCAGATCGATGCCCTTAAGGGCCTGCTTTTCCGGCTGGCCCTTGGCGCCCTTGTAGGTTTTGCGCAAGCTTTCGATATGGATTGCGTCATCTCTCATTGCAGCTCTTGCCCCCGGTTTTTGCATCATACATACATGGTTTCACCATGCGCCTAGCCGAAATTCATAAGGACCGCCAGCGATGACCATTGAAGCGCCCGAAACCAAAATCGTCGAGACCAGCCGCGTTGCCTGCGATGGCAGCGAAGGCGCGCTGGGTCATCCCCGTGTCTATCTGCAGATCCCCGAGGACACCGGCTTTGTGGAATGTCCCTATTGCGATTGCAAATACATCCTCAAGGGTTTCGAAGACAAAGCGATGTAGCAGGCCGGATCGCTCGCGCGCTTTGCCGTCAGGATCGCCAGGGGGCTGAAACATGCTTGGTGCCCGTATGCGGTGCAGCCTGTCGCAGCCTCGGCCCACCATGATTTTCTGATGCCGCTGACACCACAGTCCATTCTGGATATGCTGAAGGCATGAGCACGCTTCTTATCATCTATCATTCCCGCACCGGCGGCAGCCGGCAAATGGCGAAGGCTGCAACAGCCGCGGCCAGCCAGGAATGCGACACCCGGCTGTTGCAGGCCGCCGAGGCCGGTCCCGACGATCTGTTGGCGGCCGGGGCCTATCTGTTTTGCGGCCCAGAGAATCTGGCCAGCCTATCAGGGCAGATGAAAGAGTTCTTTGACCGCTGCTACTACCCGGTGCTGGGCCAGCTCAACGGGCGTGCCTATGCCCAGATGATCTGCGCCGGCTCGGATGGGACCGGCGCGGCCCGGCAACTGGCCCGCATCGCCCAGGGCTGGCGCCTGCGCGAGATCCAGCCGCCGCTGATCCTATGCACCCATGCCCAGACACCCGAGGCGATTCTGGCCGAGAAATCCATTGCCCCAGCAGAGCTGGCCCGCTGCGCCGATCTGGGTCAGGCTCTGGGCGCGGGGCTGGCCATGGGCATGTTCTAGGCTCTGGCCCAAACGGCAATTGCCCTTACGCGCCAGATCACCGATAACCGGAAACGGAACACGAACGGATTTCCCAGGGGAGCGCGACAGGCATGAGCGAGAGTACATTCGGCAAGGGCTGCCATCTGCATCTGATTGATGGTTCGGCCTTTATCTTTCGGGCCTATCACGCCCTACCGCCACTGACGCGCAAATCAGACGGGCTGCCAATTGGCGCTGTGGCGGGCTTTTGCAACATGCTGCACCGCTATGTCGAGGCCAATACCGGCCCGGATGCGCCCACCCATGTCGCCGTGATTTTTGACCATTCCGGCAAGTCGTTCCGCAATGAAATGTATGATCTCTACAAGGCCAACCGTCCGCCTGCGCCGGAAGATCTGCGACCGCAATTTCCGCTGACCCGCGAGGCAACGCGCGCCTTTAACATCGCCTGCAAAGAGGTCGAGGGCTATGAAGCCGACGACATTATCGCCACCCTCGCCTGTCAGGCGCGCGATGCCGGCGGGCGCTGCACCATCATTTCATCGGACAAGGATCTGATGCAGCTGGTTGGCGGCGGCGTTGAAATGCTGGACGCAATGAAGAACAAACGCATCGACAGCGACGGCGTGGTGGAAAAGTTTGGCGTTGGCCCCGACCGGGTGGTCGATGTGCAGGCCTTGGCTGGCGATAGCGTCGACAATGTCCCCGGCGCGCCTGGCATCGGCATCAAGACCGCGGCGCTGTTGATCAATGAATTTGGCTCGCTCGAAGAGCTGCTGGACCGGGCCGAAGAAATCAAACAGCCCAAACGCCGTCAGACCCTGATCGACAAGCGCGACCAGATCGAAATGTCCAAACGACTGGTGCAGCTGGACTGCAACATGGATCTGGATTTCACCCTCGAAGATCTTGAGGTGCTGGAACCCGATGCCGAGGTACTTTTGGGCTTTCTTGCGGAAATGGAGTTCCGCACCCTGGCCAAGCGCATGGCCGAACAGCTGGGCCGCGAGGTGCCCAGCATCCCGGAAGCCCCCGTGAGCGAAGCCGCCCCTGTCGCCGCCCCCAGCGCGGTGCCCTTTGACGCGGAAAAATACACCTCGGTCGGGGATACCGCCGCCCTGCAGGGCTGGATCGATCAGATCTATGCGCGCGGCTATGTGGCGGTGGATACCGAAACCACCGGGCTGGATGCCATGGTGGTAGATCTGGTCGGCGTCTCGCTCTGCGTTGAACCGGGGGCGGCATGCTACATTCCGCTGACCCATAAACAGGGCGGAGATGATCTGTTTGGCGGCGAAGGTCTGGCGGAGGGGCAGATGCCGCTGGACGATGCGCTGGCGATCCTGAAGCCGATGCTGGAGGATCCGGCGGTGCTGAAAATCGGGCAGAACATGAAATATGACGCCAAGATCCTGCACCGCTATGGCATTGATGTGGCCCCGATTGATGACACCATGCTGATGTCCTACGCGTTGCACGCGGGTGAACATAACCACGGTATGGATACCCTGTCGGAACGCTATCTCGACCACACGCCCCTGCCAATCAAGCCTCTGCTGGGCACGGGAAAATCCGCCATCACCTTTGACCGGGTGCCGCTGGCCGATGCAGTCCCCTATGCCGCGGAGGACGCCGATATCACCCTGCGCCTGTGGCAGCATTTCAAACCCGAATTGCACCAGCGGCAGGTCACCACGGTCTATGAAACCCTGGAACGGCCTCTGGTGCCGGTGCTGGCCGAGATGGAGCGCAATGGCATCAAGGTGGACCGCGATACACTCAGCCGCATGTCCAATGCCTTTGCCCAGAAAATGGCCGGGCTGGAGGATGAAATCCACACCCTGGCGGGCCAGCCCTTCAATGTCGGATCGCCCAAACAGCTGGGCGAGATCCTGTTTGACAAGCTGGAACTGCCCGGCGGCAAAAAGGGCAAGACAGGTGCCTATGCCACCGGCGCCGATATTCTGGAAGATCTGGCCACCGAACATAAGCTGCCGGGCCTGGTGCTGGACTGGCGCCAGCTGAGCAAGCTGAAATCCACCTATACGGATGCGCTGCAGGACCATATCAACCCGGATACTGGCCGGGTGCATACCTCCTATATCCAGACCGGTGCCAATACCGGCCGCATGGCGTCATCAGATCCCAACCTGCAGAATATTCCCGTGCGCTCCGAGGAAGGCCGCCGCATCCGCGAGGCCTTTGTGGCGGATGAAGGCAATCTTCTGCTCAGCCTCGACTATAGCCAGATTGAGCTGCGCATCCTGGCCCATGTCGCCGGTATCGACGCGCTGAAGGCCGCCTTTGCCGAAGGCCACGACATCCACGCCATGACCGCGTCAGAAATGTTCAACGTCCCGATGGAGGAAATGACCCCGGATATTCGCCGTCAGGCCAAGGCGATCAACTTTGGCGTCATCTACGGCATCTCCGGCTTTGGTCTGGCCCGCAATCTGCGCATTCCACGCGCCGAGGCCCAGGGCTTTATCGACCGCTACTTTGAACGCTTTCCGGGTATTCGCGCCTATATGGATCAGACGGTGGAATTTGCCAAAGAGCACGGCTATGTGCAGACGCTGTTTGGCCGCAAGATCCATACGCCCGAAATCGCCGCCAAGGGACCGCGCGCCAGCTTTGCCAAACGCGCCGCCATCAACGCCCCGATCCAGGGCACTGCCGCCGACGTGATCCGTCGCGCCATGGTGCGGATGCCCCAGGCCATCGCCCACCTGCCTGCGCGGATGCTGCTGCAGGTCCACGATGAACTGCTGTTTGAAGTCCCCAAAGAGGCGGTGGCAGAAACCATAGAGACCGCCCGCCAGGTCATGGAGGGTGCCGCCAGCCCCGCAGTGCATCTGGACGTGAAGCTGAGCGTCGAGGCAGGCCAGGGCAGAAATTGGGCCGAAGCGCACTAGAGCATGCCGTCTGAATGGCCATGAACGCGACATGCTTTCAGGCCAGGATTCACTCACTCTGCACCAAGGCGGCTCTCCCGCCCGTCTCGGAACAATCAGAGATTGGTCCTCCCCCGTTGGGGGTGGCGCCGCGCAGACGCGCGGCGCGCCCGCACCAAGCCTCGGGCTTTTTGGGCCTCACAGGCCTGCACGATCGCTTTTTTCTGCTGATTCGGGTCAAGGGCGGCAAAGCCGCCGCGCCCAGCGCGGCTTGCCCTTGAGGCGACTCAGCAGGCCCCAACCTTGCAAAGGCGCTTCTGGGCAAATCTGCCCCTGAAGCGCATCTCAGCAGGTCGTTTCGCCGCGCGTCAGCGCGGCGCCACCCCCAACAATGAAGCGACATCCCCCTGGGGATGTTGCGGAATTGGCGGGAGCGCCTGCCTTTTACCGCAAGGCAACACGCCGCCTTCAGCCCAGCCCCCCGCCCTGCCATCAGACCCGCCCTCAGCCTCGTGCGATGCTGAGCACCCGTGATCTTGGCAGCCAGCCCAGGCTATCTTCGGTACGCCGGGTCGAGGGGGTGTACTCTGCGCTGATCCAGCCTTTGTAGCCGCTGGCATCAATGGCCTGGAACAGGGCCTCAAAATCCACCGGCCCGGTGCCGGGTTCGCATCGGCTGGGCGCGGCACCAATTTGGACATGCAGCGCCTGCTTGCCAAAGTTCTGCCAGACCTGCGCGGCATCGCCATGGATCATCTGCGCGTGATAGGCATCATATTGCAGCCCGACATTGGGGCGGTTCACTGCCTCCAGAATCTCTGCGGCGAGGTTATAATCGTCCAGAAAATACCCCGGCTGATCCCCGGCATTCAACGGCTCGATGGTAAAGCGCTGCCTGGGCGCAAGATCCGCGGCCCAGCGCAGGTTGTTGATAAAGGTCTCGCGGGCTTCATCGCCCTTGGCATAGCCAGCCATGATGTGGATCAGCCCCACTCTCAGCACCTCGCCGTAGCGCAGCACCCGGCGAATATCACGCTGAAACCGGTCAACCCCATCAGGATGTGCCGCATAGCCCGGCACCCCGCCCGTGTAATTGGGCGGCGGCGCATTGATCAGCAGCAGCTCCAGCCCTTGCGACAGCAGCGCTCGCTGGGTCTCTTTTGCCGCGACATCATAGGGGGACAGGATTTCCACCGCCGTGAACCCGGCGGCGGCCGCGGCGGCGAAACGCTCCAGATAGGGCAGTTCAGCAAAGAGCATTGAAATATTTGCCGCGAATCTAGGCATTCAAGGAAACCTCCGGTCTGTTGGCACCACGCAGGCACCGATGATCCCGCTAGGGTCTAGCGCCCCGCCCAGGCAAGGCCAAGCACCGAAAATAACGCATTTTTCCTAACCCGCACCCAGAGCAAGCCCCAGACCATGCCCTAGCCTACGGGCAGCTCATCCGAAGGGATCACCGGGAAAAACACCCCACCGGACCAGAGACCAAACCAGCCGTCATGGTGGCAGCCCAGCTCGACCAGCCGATAAAAGCTCTTGCGGTCAATCAGCGCCTCCAGATTGCTGCGCACGCGCACATAGGGCGATGGTTCGCCGGTCTCGGCGTCCCGCTCCACCCGAATCGGGTGCTCCGGGCCCGCCACCATCTGGTCGCCCACATGGGTGGTAAAGCAGAGCTGCTGTTCTGCCCCCGCCCCGGTGGCCTCAAAATCAACCGCGACAAAGGGCGCATCCTCCACGGTGATGCCGACTTTTTCAACCGGGGTGACCAGGAAATATTTGCCCTCTTCACGCTTCAGGATCGAAGAGAACAGCTTGACCAATTCAAAGCGGCCAATCGGGCTGCCAAGGTAATACCAGGTGCCGTCACGGGCGATCCGCATGTCCAGATCACCGCAATAGGGTGGGTTCCACAGATGCACCGGCGGCAATCCGCGCGTGCCACCCGCTTTGCCTGTCGCCTTCTCTGCCGCCCGGATCGAGGCGGCCAGCCCATCTGCCGACGGTGTCACAGTTTTTTGTCCACTCATTGCTTTTGCCATTTCCCTCAACCGCGATACAATACGATTGTATATCCGCTGAGAAAGGAATGTCATGCCCGAACCTGATGACCTGCTGGCCGGCATCGAAGCGCTGGAGCAAAAGCTACAACTGGCGCGCGACTCGATCACCCGCCGCTTCATCGGCCAGGAACGGGTTGTGGACCTGACGCTGGCCACCCTGCTGTGCGGCGGCCATGGGCTGCTGGTCGGGCTGCCCGGCCTGGGCAAGACCCGGCTGGTGGAAACCCTATCGACCGTGATGGGGTTGGATGGCAAACGGGTGCAGTTCACCCCCGATCTGATGCCCGCCGATATTCTCGGCTCGGAGGTGCTGGACACCGCCGCAGATGGCACCCGGGCCTTTCGCTTTCTGCCGGGTCCGGTGTTTTGCCAGCTGCTGATGGCGGATGAAATAAACCGGGCCAGCCCGCGCACCCAATCAGCGCTGCTGCAGGCGATGCAGGAACGCCAGGTCACCGTTGCCGGTGCTGACCGGCCGCTGGGCCAGCCGTTTCACGTGCTGGCCACCCAGAATCCGATCGAACAGGAAGGCACCTACCCGCTGCCCGAAGCGCAGCTGGACCGCTTTATGCTGCAGATCGACGTGCCCTACCCAACCCGCGATACCGAACGCGACATCCTGCTGGCCACCACGGGAAACAGCGAAGACAGCGCCCATGCGGTCTTTAGCGCCGCCGAGCTTGTTGCGGCCCAAACCCTGCTGCGGCGCATGCCCGTGGGCGACGCCGTGGTAGAGCTGATCCTGGATCTGGTGCGCGCCTTCCGCCCCAGTGAACCCGATGTATCTCAGCAGGTGGCGCAAACCGTGGCCTGGGGGCCCGGCCCCCGCGCCGCGCAGGCGCTGATGCTGGCGGTGCGCGCCCGCGCCCTGCTGCACAGCCGTCTTGCGCCAAACGCCGAGGATGTGCTCGACATGGCGCTGCCGGTGCTTAGCCATCGCATGCAGCTCAGCTTTGCGGCACGGGCGCGCGGTGACAGCCTTGCGGATCTGATCAGCGAAACCGCCGCCGACCTGAACAAAAGCGGGATCGCCGCATGAGCCAGACCGCCGCCCCTCAGGAGGCCGCAAATGCCCCCGCCAGACTGCGCAGCGCCGCCGAAAGCGCCGCCAGCGCCCTGCCGCCGCTCTTGGTGCAGGCGCAGCAACTGGCCGGGTCAGTGCTCAGCGGTGACCACGGGCGGCGGCGGGCCGGCATGGGTGATGATTTCTGGCAATATCGTCCGTTGCAACAGGGCGACAGCCGCCGGATGGTCGATCACCGTCGATCCGCGCGCGGGGATGTGCAATTTGTTCGTGAACGCGAATTGCAGATTGCCCAGACGGTCTATCTCTGGGTTGATGCGGGGGCCTCTATGCGCTTTGCCTCCTCGCCTGAACAGCCGCGCAAGATCGACCGCGCCTGCCTGATTGGCCTGGCCCTGTCTATTCTGATGCTGCGGGGCGGTGAACGGGTCGGGCTGACCGGTGGCAGCCTGCCGCCGCGTCGCGGCACCCTGCAAAGCCTGCGTCTGGCAGAGGCGCTCAGCACTGCCCAAGACAGCCCCAAAGCCCCCTCTGTGCAGGTTGCAGACTATGCACCACCCGAGGACCGCGCCATGGCTCCGCAGGCCCGCGCCCTGTTCATTTCAGATTTTCTCGGCCCCTTTGCGCCGCTGGAACGCGCCCTGTCCAAGGCGGCGGATCGCGGCGTTCACGGGGTCTTGCTGCAGGTGCTGGACCCGGCGGAAGAGCAGTTTCCCTATGCTGGCCGCACCCGGTTCGAAAGCGTCGGCGGGGCGCTCAGCCATGAAACCCTGAAGGCAGATGCCCTGCGCCATAGCTATCTGGCGCGGCTGGCCGAACGGCGCGATGCGCTGGATCAGCTGTGCCGCACCACCGGCTGGCGCCTGGGGCTGCACCACAGCAATGACCCCGCCCTTGCCGCCCTTATGTGGCTTTATCATGCGATGGATCGAGGCCAGCCATGACATCAATTGCCGGCCTTGGCTTTGCCGCGCCCTGGTTGCTGCTGGGGCTGCTGGCGCTGCCCATTCTGTGGATCCTGCTGCGGGCGGTACCGCCTGCACCAAAGAAACGGGTCTTTCCGGCAGTGATCCTGCTGCTGGGCCTGTCGGACCGCGACAGCCAGTCTGACCGCACCCCCTGGTGGCTCTTGGTGCTGCGGCTCTTGGCCGTGGCGGCGGCGATCCTGGGCTTTGCCGGGCCTGTGCTGAACCCAACCCGCGAGACGGCAGGGTCCGGGCCTTTGGTCGTCGTGGTCGATGCCTCCTGGGCGGGGGCCGCGCATTGGGCCCAGACCCGCAAGCAGATCGCCACCCGGCTTGAAGATGCCGGGCGCGCCAATCGCCCCGTGGCCCTATTGCAGCTAAGCGCACCGCAGGCGCTTCAGTTTCAGGCCGCCAGCACCTGGCAAAGCCAACTGGCTGGCCTGCACCCCCAACCCTGGCAGCCCGGCCCGGCGCAGATCCAGGCAACACTGGACCATTTGAACAACAGCGATATGGACTTTGACAGCCTCTGGTTCAGTGATGGGCTGGCCTATTCGGAGCAGGAAAGCATCACAACCGCGCTGGCCGCTCGGGGCGCGGTCACCGTGGTCTCTTCGGGGTTGCCGGTGCTGGGGTTGCTGCCGCCCGAAGCACAAGACGGCGCCCTGGAAATTTCCGCCCTGCGCAGCCATGCGGGCCCCAATATCAACACCCCGACCGAGATAGTGGTGCAGGCCCGTGGCCGTGACCCCGGCGGCACCCAGCGCACCCTGGCACAGGTTGGCCTGTCCTTTGCACCCGACGCGCTGCTGGCAAGCACCCGGCTGACCCTGCCCGCCGAACTGCGCGCCCGCATTGAACGCTTTGAAATCACCGGCCAGCGGTCTGCCGGTGCCGTCAGCCTGAGCGATGATCGCCTGCGGCGGCGTGAGGTGGCCCTGATTGCCGCCGGCGCTGCGGATGAAGGGCTGGCGCTGCTCTCGCAGCTGCACTACCTGCGCCAGGCCCTGGCCCCCACCGCTGACCTGCTGGAGGGCAGCCTGAGCGAGATCCTGCCCGCCAACCCTGATGTTATCGTGTTGGCCGATGTGGCGCGCCTCTCGCCACAGATCAACGACGCGCTGATCGCCTGGGTCGAGGGGGGCGGCTTGCTGCTGCGCTTTGCCGGGCCGCGTCTGGCCAGCAGCGACACCGCCCGCAAGGATGAAGAAACCCTCATGCCGGTGCGGCTGCGCATTGGCGGGCGCAGCATCGGCGGCGCCATGAGCTGGGGGGAACCCAAGACCCTGGCCCCCTTTGCCGCAGGTTCTCCCTTCTTTGGCCTGACCATCCCCGAAGAGGTTTCTGTTTCATCCCAGGTGGTGGCCCAACCCGACCCGAGCCTGGCTGATCGCGTCATCGC
The DNA here is from genome assembly GCF_048267565.1 of Pseudophaeobacter sp. Classification (NCBI taxonomy): domain Bacteria; kingdom Pseudomonadati; phylum Pseudomonadota; class Alphaproteobacteria; order Rhodobacterales; family Roseobacteraceae; genus Pseudophaeobacter; species Pseudophaeobacter sp. The sequence goes on from NZ_JBLWXG010000008.1 coordinate 91,176, forward strand.
TGCGCTGGAGGATGGCACCCCCTTGGTCACCCGCAAGCCACTGGGACAGGGGCAGGTGGTGCTGTTCCATGTCACCGCAAATGCGGAATGGAGCAGCCTGCCGCTTTCGGGTCTCTTTGTGCGCATGCTGGAACGACTGGCGGTCTCTTCCGCTGCCAAACCACCAGAGGCCACCAGCCTGGAGGGCACCACCTGGCGGCCCGTCACGGTGCTGGATGGCTATGGCCGTCGGGCCGAGGCAGGCACCCTGCCCGGTGTATCCGGCCCTGATCTGATCACCGCCGAGGCCGGGCCTGGGCTGCGCCCTGGTCTCTATCAAAGCGATAGCCGCAGTCTGGCCCGCAACACCCTGCGCCAGGGCGATAGCCTGCCCCCGGCGCGCTGGGGGGCTGGGATCAGCCTTGCCGGCTATGACAGCACCCCGGAACGTCCGCTGGCGGGGCTTTTGTTGGGGCTGGCGCTGCTGCTGTTGAGCCTGGATGTGCTGGCAACCCTGCAGATCAGCGGCCTTTTGCGACGCGCTTCCGGGGTGGGCATGATCGCCGGAGCTGGATTGATTGGGGCTGGTCTGCTGATTGCTGGCCTGATCCCCGCCCCCGCGCAGGCGCAGGTTCAGGCCCAAGTTCCAGTGCAAACCCCCGCAGGCTCTGGTCAGGATACCATTGGAAACACAGACCCAAACGCCGGTCAGGACATCCCCGCAGATCATGTCACCCGCGCTGCTGAGCTGACCCTGGCGCATGTTCTCACGGGCGATGCCACAACCGACCGTATCGCCCTGGCCGGGCTGCGTGGCCTGTCGGACACCCTGTATTTTCGCACCTCGGTGGAACCCGCACTGCCGGTCAGCATTGATCTGGAACGCGACGATCTTGCGCTCTATCCGCTGCTGTACTGGCCGGTGATCCCGGAACAAGCGCTGCCCTCGGCAGCGGCCTATGCGCGGCTCAATGCCTATCTGCGCTCTGGCGGCATGATCCTGTTCGACACCCGCGATGCAGCGCTGGCCAGCGGCCGCCCAACCAATGGGGCGGTCAGCGCCGCCGCACGCCGGTTGCAGCAACTGGCCCTGCCGCTGGATATCCCGCCGCTGGAGCCGCTGCCATCCGATCATGTGCTGACCCGGGCCTTTTACCTGTTGCAGGATTTTCCCGGCCGCCATCCGCGCGGCCCGCTTTGGGTTGAGGCGGCACCTGCCGATGCAGTGCAGGTCGAAGGCATCCCCTTTCGCGACCTCAACGATGGGGTGACGCCGGTGGTAATTGGCGGCAATGACTGGGCTGCGGCCTGGGCGGTGGATCGCGACGGCAGGCCCTTGTTGCCAGTCGGGCGTGGCTATTCCGGCGAACGCCAGCGCGAACTGGCCTTTCGCTTTGGGGTCAATCTGGTGATGCATGTGCTCACCGGGAATTACAAATCAGACCAGGTGCATGTGCCAGCCCTGCTGGAACGGCTGGGACAATAGGGGCAGATGCGATGACACAGGTTTTGCTCTTTGATCCACTGCTGCCCTGGCCGGTGCTCTGGGCACTGATGGCGCTGGCTGTGGCCTGCATTGCGCTGGCGCTATGGCGCCGGTTGCCCGGCTGGGGGCTGCGTGGGCTAGCAGCGCTGTGCCTGCTGGCGGCGCTGATGGGGCCAGTGGCGCAGCAAGAAAACCGCGCAGACCTGAAGGATATCGTGCTGGTGGCGGTGGACAATACCGCCAGCCAGCATCTGTCAGACCGGCAGGCCCAGCTGGCAACCGCCCGCGCCGGGCTGGAGCAGCAGCTGGCTGCGCGACCCAATACCGAAACCCGCTGGATCGACCTCCCCGATGGCGCAGCGGACAGTGGCACCGCGCTGATGCAGGCGCTGTCACGGGCGCTCGCGGATGAGCCACAGGGCCGTGTGGCTGGCATTATCGCGCTGTCAGACGGGCTGGTGCATGATGCCGATCAGCCGGTTGATCTGCCCGCGCCGATGCATCTGCTGCTGACCGGACGGCAGGGCGACTGGGATCGCCGCCTGGTGCTGCGCCAGGCACCCGCCTTTGCCATTATCGGCGAACCTGTCACCCTGACCCTGCGGATCGAGGATCAAGGCGCCGCGCCGCCAGATCAAGGCCAGGCCCCGGTGGAAATTTCCATAAACGGTGGCCCGGTGCAGAGCTTTGTCCTGCCGCTGGGGGTGGATTTCGACCTGCCCCTGACCCTGCCACATGGCGGGCGCAACGTGATCCGCTTTGCCACGCCGCAGGCAGAGGGCGAACTGACTGACCGCAACAATGCCGCCCTGGTGCAGATCAATGGCGTGCGTGACCGGCTGCGGGTCCTGCTGGTCTCGGGAGAGCCCCATGCAGGCGGGCGCACCTGGCGCAATCTGCTGAAATCCGACAGCTCGGTTGATCTGGTGCATTTCACCATCCTGCGCCCGCCAGAAAAGCAGGACGGGGTGCCAGTGGATGAACTGTCACTGATCGCCTTTCCCACCCGCGAATTGTTTCTGGAAAAGATCGAGGATTTTGATCTGATCATCTTTGATCGCTACAAACGGCGCGGCATTCTGCCGGCGCTCTATCTTGATAACGTGGCCAACTATGTGGAACAGGGCGGTGCTGTTCTGGTGGCGGCGGGGCCGGATTTTGCCAGCGCTGATTCGATCTATCGCTCGCCCCTGTCGCGGGTGCTGCCTGCCGCCCCCACCGCGCGGGTGCTGGAACAGCCCTACCGCCCCCGGATCACCGATCTTGGCCATCGCCACCCCGTCACCGCCGGCCTGGAACAGGCTCATCGAACCATCGCCACATCCACCAATACCGGCCCCGATGACGGCCCCAGCTGGGGCAGCTGGCTGCGCCAGATCGAACTGTCTTCGCCGCAGGGACATGTGCTGATGCAGGGCCTCGGCCCCCGGCCGCTGCTGGTGCTTGACCGGGTTGGGGCCGGACGGGTGGCGCTCCTGGCCTCGGACCATGCCTGGCTCTGGAGTCGCGGCTATCAAGGTGGCGGGCCACAGCTGGAACTGCTGCGCCGCCTTGCCCATTGGATGATGAAGGAACCGGAACTGGAGGAAGAGATGCTCTGGGCGGAAAGCACCGGCCAGAGCATGCAGATTTTCCGCCGCCGCATGCAGGGCGCAGCCGGGCCGCTGGTGATCACCGCCCCCGATGGGCAAGAGACCACCCTGACCATGCAGCAACGCGCCCCCGGCCTGTGGGAGGCAACCCATACCGGCAGCATGCCGGGCCTCTACCGCTTGCGCGAAGGCGAGGCCAGCGCGGTTGTCGGCCTTGGCCCTGCGACGCCGCGCGAATTCCAGCAGAACATCGCCACCGATACAGTCCTGGCCCCGGTGCTGGCCCCGCTACGCGGCGGCAGCCTGCGCCTGGAAGAGGGGCTGCCAAGGCTGCGCGACGTAAAGCCGGGCCGCCCCGCCGCCGGGCGCAACTGGATAGGCCTGACCCCCCGCGCCGCGCATGAAACCCTATCTGTCTCGCAAACAGCGCTTTTGCCGGCTTGGCTGGGGCTGCTGCTGGCGGCTGCCTTCATACTGGCTGGCTGGCTGCGCGAAGGTCGTCGCTAGTAGGGGCGGCGGGCCAAACGGCAGGCGCACAGGTGTACGGGCAGGCAGACGGGCAGGCAAAGAGGCACCACAAACAACCGGCACAGCGATCAGCCTCAGAGGCCAGGCGCGTCGATCTCCACCCCGGCACGGGCGCTTTGGCCCGCGCTATCGACCACCACCAGGCTGGAAAACCCCTGTCCGGGATTGGGCACTTCGAATTCGCGCCGCCGCTGACCCTTGGTCAGGACCCGACCATCCGCCAGCAGGGCAAAGGGGGCCAGGCCGCCGCGCAGTTTCACCACCAACGGGCCGCCCTCCAGCGCCAGATGGGCACCATCCGGCGGGAACAGCAGTTGCGGCGCATCCGCTGCCGCATCAAAAACCGCATCGCGGGGGCGAAACCGGCGCAGCGGCAGCGGCAGCTCCGCCGCCCCGACCAACAGCGTCGCCGCAGGCGGCGGGGCAAAGGGCGTCATCTCGGGTTTAAGACGGCCAAAGGCCTCGAACAGCAATGGGGCGGCCAGATCGCCGCCAAAGGCCCCCGGTACCGGGGTGCCATCCGCCCGCCCCAGCCAGACCCCGATCACATGCCGCCCATCCCAGCCAATGGCCCAGGCATCCCGGTGGCCATAGGAGGTGCCGGTTTTATAGGCCAGCACCCCAGCCCGCGCCCCCGCTGGCGGTGCCAGCCCGCACAGGATATCGCCCAAATGCCAGGCAGCCTCCTCGGACAGCAGCCGGGGCAACGGGCGGCGGGTAACGGTCTGATCACTGCGCAGGGCAACCCCCTGCCCCCCCGCCGCAATCCCCGCATAGACCTGCACCAGATCCTGCAGTGAGGTGCCGATGCCGCCCAGGCTGATGGCCAATCCGGGCTTGTCACTGGCGGGCAATTGTGGCTGCGCCCCTCCCTGCCGCAACCGGGCCAGTAGCTTCGCCGGGCCGATCTCTCGGGTCAGGCGAACCACCGGGATATTCAACGACAGTTGCAACGCCTGACGCACACGGATATCGCCGCGAAAGGCCCCATCAAAATTCTGCGGCGCATAGCCGTCAAAATCAATCGGGCCATCATGGATCAGGCTTTCGGGATGCACCAGACCGGCCTCAAACGCCATGCCATAGACAAGCGGCTTCAGGGTGGATCCCGGCGAGCGCAGCGCCTGGGTCATATCGACAAAGCCCTGCCGCGCGCTGTCGGCATAGGCGGGGGAGCCCACCGAGGCGATGATCTCTCCGGTCTGGTGATCCACCGCCAGCAGCGCCGCCGAGATCCGCGCGCCCGCACGGGTCGCAGCCTCTGCCACCAACTGTTCCATCTTGGCCTGGACTTCCCCTTCCAGGGTCAGCGTTAGCCGTGCCGCCCCCGGTCGCGCCGCCAGCAGCCGGTCCGACAGATGTGGCGCCAGACGCGGAAAGGGCTGCATGACAGAGGGCAGCGGGGCCTGGCTTGCCATGGCAACCTCGGCTCCTGTCAGCAATCCCGCCTGCGCCAACCGATCCAGCACCCGATCACGCGCCGCCTGCGCCGCCACCGGCGCACGATCCGGGCGGCGACGTTCTGGCGATTGTGGCAGGGCAATCAGCAGCGCCGCCTGCGAGGGTGTCAGTCGATTGGGCGCGCGACCAAACCAGGCATAGCTGGCAGCGCGGATACCTTCGAGATTGCCGCCATAGGGCGCATGGGTGAGGTAAAGCGCCAGGATCTGATCCTTGGACAGGTGCCGCTCCAGTGCCAGTGCCAGGCGCATCTGGCGGATCTTGCCCGCCCAGGCCCCCGTGGTGCCATCCTCCAGCAGCCGCGCCAGCTGCATCGTCAAGGTAGATCCGCCCGACACGGTGCGCCCGTGCCACAGCGCCTGCCCCAGCGCCCGCAGCAGGGCCTGCGGATCCACCCCCGCGTGGGACTGGAACCGCCGGTCCTCATAGGTGGTGAGCATCGCAATAAAGCGCGGATCGACCTGTTCCAGCTGCGGTGCCATCCGCCAGATGCCGGTCCCCACGGGATAGACCCGCAGCAGATCCCCCTTGCGGTCCAGCACCTCTGTCGAGGTTTCCGCCAGGGTGACCGGCAGCGCCGTATCCGCCACCCAGCGGTCCAGCCCCCGCAGCCCGGCCGATGCCAGGGCCAGCAGCAGCGCCAGGGCAAAGCCCCGGTACCACAGCCGCGAAGCCCCCCCGGCCTGCGACCCGGCAGATGCGCCCTGGGTCACCGGATCTCAACCGATCCGGCAGCGGTATGGGCGCGATAGGCCGGGCGGTACATGTCTTCGACCTGCGCCGCCGGATGGTGGAACCGCCCCGGCGTCACCGCCCGGCTGATATAGGCCAGCGTCACCGGCTTGCTGCCGGACAGATCCACCGCCGCCAGAAAGCGATCACTGCGGAATTCCGCGTGCTCGGCCACGGACAGTTGCAACCACTCCAGATCGCGCAGATCGCCCGAGCGCAGCAGGTTGGGATTGTCGATTTCCACCCCGGCGGGCAGCGGATCATTCACCATCAGCCGCGCGCCAGTCGTTTCATGCGGCGTGACCTGCAGCACGGTGACAAAGCGATCGCCAACCGCAAACTCCGTACCGGCCAGCTTCTGCCCGTCCAGGCTGTAGTGACTGCGCTGGATGGTATAGCCATAGCCCCCCGCTGCGGGCGCCACCTCTGGCACGCCAAGCGTGGTCAGGGTCAGATCCGCCGCCGCGCCACTGGCGCTGGAAATTGCCAGATCCAGCCCCAGCTGATCGCCGCTCACCCGCACAAAGGGGCCTTTGCTTGGTTGGCCATTGACCAGAATGCCTGACTCCTCTGGCGATTTGATCAGCGCATGCGCCGCCAGCAGGGTCCAGGCAGATTCCTGCGTTGATCTGCGGTCGGTTGTTGCCGTCACCAGCTGGGTCAGCCGTTCCAGCGGCAGGGCGTCGGACCTGGCCTCGACCACCAATGCCAGCACGCCAGCCGCATCGCGGCGCTGGGTGCCATAATCGGCGCGCCAAACCGGGCGTTCCGCCCCGGCCTGTTCCAGCAACGCGCCCGCACGGGCAAACATCCGGTCCGCCCGGCGCTGATCGCCGTAAGCCGCCAGCGCCGCCCCCAACTGCGCCGCCGCGAGAGGCGTGGCAAAATCATTTGCCTTTACGTCGGCATAATAGCGCAGATCGCCCATCGCAGCGGCCCCTTCACGGGCCAGAACCAGCAGCGCATAGGCCACATCTTCGCCGCCTCCGTCAAAATCAGAGGCATAGTTGATCCGGTTGCGCAGGTTGTCCATGGCCCGCACAAAGGCCTTTTCGGGCACGGTATGCCCCTGTGCCCGCGCCCGCGACAGGAAGTCAGACGCATATGCATCAAGCCAGAAATCACCACTTTCGGCCCGCCAGAGGCCAAAGGCGCCATTGCCGGCCTGGCGGGTCAGCACCCGCTGAATTGCCGCCTGAATGCGCGCATCCACCTGCGGCCCTTGCCCCAGGCCCAGCGACTGCGCCACCGAAGACAGATAGAGCAGCGGCAGCGCCTTGGAGGTCACCTGCTCGGTGCAGCCGTAGGGGTATTGATCCAGACTTTGCAGCAGACCGGGCACGTCAAACCGGGCCAGCGGCCCCGCCGAGAGCACGGCGCTGGTGGTGCCCGGGTTCAGCCCGGCAAAGACATCCGGCGTCAGCTGGAACGTCCCGCCCTTTTGCAGGCTGAAACGGCGGGTGGTCGCCACAACCGGATCATTGGCCCGCACCGGCAGGCGCAGAACTTGGCTCAGCTGTTTGCCCGCAGGCGTCACCAGCGACAACACCAGTTCCGGATCACCAACAGCCGTGGCGGTGACCGGCAATTCCAGCACCGCCTTGCCCTTTTCTTCCAACACTACCGAAGCGGGCAGCGTTCCAAGGGACAGGCCGCTGCCAAGGCTCTGTACGCTTAGCTGCATTTCACCCGCCGGGCCGTCGGCATGCACCATTTCGATCCGCACCCGGCTTTGATCTCCCGGCGCAAGAAAGCGCGGCAGGGTCGCGGTCACAACCACCGGGTCGCGCACCAGCATATCGGCTTCGGCCTGGCCAACCGCCGTTTTGGACCAGGCCACAGCCATCAGCCGCACGGTACCGTTAAAGGCCGGCAGATCCATCGGAAAATCCACCGATCCACTTTCATCCACCTGAACTGCGCCGGAAAAGAAGGCCACCAGATCCTGGGTGGGCGGCGGCGACTGCATCTGCAGGCCACGGTTCGCATCACCACCGGATCGCAACTGCCCAAAGGCCCCGTTGCCCGGATCAATCAACCGTCCGTAAAGGTCGCGCAGCTCCATCCCGAGGCGGCGCTGGCCGTGATAGTACCCGCTTGGGTCTGGCGATTTGAATCCGGTGAGGTTCAGAATACCCAGATCCACCGCCGCCACCGTCAGCCAGACCTGCGCCCCGGGTGCGGCCCCGGTCACGGCAATGCGCGCCGTTTCCGTGCTGCGGGGGCGCGCCAGTTCCGGAGCCTCGACGCTGACCCGCAGCTCTTGTCCCGGTTGGGTCACCTTGGCATGCACCAGCCCCAGCGCTCGTGTCGGGGTCCGGCTGGCCCGCCCGCTCAGCGGTTGCAGCATCGTCGCGGTCACATAGGCACCACTCCCCCAGTCCTGCGTCACGTTCAGCGGGATCACCACTTCACCGGCCTCGACCTCTACGGCCTGGCGTTCGATGACCCGGTTCGACAGTACCGATATCAGCGCCGTGCCGCTGCTTTGCGGCAGCAGCCGCAGCCGGGCAGTATCGCCGGGGCTATAGCTATCGCGATCCAGCGACACCTCCAGTCGGTCCGGCGTTGCCGAAGCATCGGCCGGGGCGTACCAGCCGGCATAGAAATCCAGCGAAGCGGCGACATAGTCCCCATCCAGCCGCTCCACCACCAATTCATACTGGCCCCAATCGGTTGGGGTCGACAGCACAAAGGGGGTCTCGCCCAGCGTGGCTTCGCCTGTGGCGATGCTCTTGCGGCGGGTGCTGGGTTCCCAGTTCCAATTGCCATAGAGCTGATACCAGTGATAGCGGGTCTCGATCCGGTTCAGGCTCCATTTCACCCGCATCGGCATCGGCTGGCGGCTGGGCGACAGCGCCACCAGTTCAAAGCCGGCTTCGGTGCCCTCGGCGACCACATCCTCAAACAGCGGCCTGATGCCGAGGATCGGCCCCTCGGGGCTGACCGGCAGATCCAGACTGCGTTCCACCGGGCGGCCCGATCCATCAGTCAGCCGGGTGGTCAGCGAGGCCTCAAGCGGGCGGCCTGCGGCCTCGATCTCGGGCAGGGCCACGGTGATCCGGGCCGCGCCTGCCGCATCGGTGCTTTCATCGCCAAAATAGTTGCGTTGGCTGTCGCGCGGCGCGTCATGACGGCCAAAGCGATAGCCGGGCCAGCCTTCCAGACGGTCAACCGGACGCAGACGCAGATCGCCGTCGATGGCCAGGTCAGCGCCGGGGGCGCCAAACAGATACCGCGCCTTGATGTCGATCTGCGCGGCCTCGCCCTGGCGCAGAAGATCGGCATTGGCGACGCTTTGTTCAAAATCGATGCGTTCCGGCATGAAATCTTCGACCAGGATCTGGCGCGTGGCCAGGGCCGGGGCCTTTAGGTCGCTTTTGATATCCAGCCGCCAGGTGCCCCGCGGCGCGCTTGGACCCACGGGCAGGGCAAAGACATGACCGCCCATCTTGCCGCCGCTCGACAGATGGCGGCTGTATTCCACCCCATCTGGACGGGTCAAAATAGCGCTGAGCGGCAGGCCTTCGATCGCATGGGCGGTGCTGTCACGGGTCAGCGCAGTGACATGGATCACCTCTCCGGCGCGATACGCGCCGCGATCCGTGGCCAGAAAGACATCCACCGGGCCAGGGGCCGGGCGGCCCTCGACGCCGCGATCGGACAGATCAAAGGCCGCATCTTTCAGTGACAGAAAGGCAAAATCCTCGCCCGCCTCTGTGTCATCAGAGCCAGGTACACGGGCCAGAACCATGGCCGGGGCAGCCCCACCACGCCCGCGCGCCAGACCAGGCGCAAAATGCGCATAGCCTGTTGCGTCACTGGTGGTTTTACCCAGCACTGCATTGGCGTTGGAAATCAACGTGACCTCAACCCCGGCCCGCGGCTTGGCATCCGACAGCCCCTGCACCTGCACATGCAGCCCATCGCTGCCAGACAGAGAGCTAAGCCCCAGATCCGTCAGAACAAACCACTGGGTGGCGCCGGGGTTGTCATAGGGGTCGGCACCCTTGATACTGGCCGAAAGCGCGTAGATGCCAACTGGTTGCCCGCTTATTGCTTCGGCCAGGGGCAGCCGGGTGGTCATATCCTGGTTCAGTTCATTCTGCAGAACTGCGGTGCCGCGCCAGATCTCTTCGGCGATATCGCTGGCAAAATGTTCTTCCTGCCACTGCGACAGCGGGCGGCCAAAATAGCCATCCTGAATGCTGCGCAGCAGGTTGCGGTCACTCATCCGGCGCAGGCGCAGATCGACCTCATCCAGATTGACCGTTTCAATCGGCAGCGCCGCCTGATCTGTCTTGGCCAGCACATAGGCGCGCCCGGGGAAACGCACCGCCGGGCTGCGGTCACCAATATAATGGGTCAGGTCTACATCTTTGAGCAGCGCCTCGCCATTCGCCGCAGGCAGCCCCCGGCGCAGGGTCAGGCTGTAGCGCGTCCCATGCTCCAGACCTTCGAGGCAAAGCTCCTGCCCCTGGGCAGTGGCCACGACACCGGGCCTTGGCAGTTTGACATAATCCTCATAGGAAACCCCACTAAGCAGCAGGGGTTCCGAGAATTCAACACAGAGCCGCGGATTGGCACTGTCGCTATGCACCCGGCTGTCGGTGACGTGAAAGCCGTATTTTGCGATTGAGCGATCAAGCAGCCCGGCGATATCCTGGCGCGGAGAGCGGGCCTGTGCCAGGCGCAGCACCGGCAGCATGTCCCGCCCCCGGCCCAGTTTTTCCAGCGCCAGCGCGGCGGCAACCAGCCCATTGGCCTGCACCGCATTTGAAGGCGCGCGCAAAAAAGCGTTCAACCCGGAGGCCAGCGCCTGATTGCGCAGTTCCTGTTGGCCCCGGCTTTTGTCCCCGCTGTAGCGCAGCAATACGGCGGAATATTCTGCCCATAGCCCAGCCTCATCACTGAGCGCCACCGCCTGCGCCAGCCAGCGCAACGCGCCCTTGTCATTGCCATTGCGGGCCTGGATCTGCCCGGCAATCACCATGTCCTCAAGGGTGGCGCCTTCGGCGGCATGACGCAGGCCGATCTCTTTCGCCTGGCGATAGGCCAGCTGCAAATCCGATTCGCGCAGGAAGGCCAGATCCTTGGCGCGGCTCTCGCCCTGGGCCAGCATCTGTGGGGATTGGGCACGCTTCAGCGCAGAAACCGCCCCGACAAAGGGCGTGGCCGTCTGCATATTCTGCTTTGGGAAACAGGCATTGGCCCGCGTATTATAGGAAAATCCAGCGCAGCTGTCCTGGGCAGAGCAGGCCCGTTCGCAGGCGGCAAGGTCAGTATCAAACAGCGCCTGAAGGTCCGATCCGTAATAATCCGTATCCATAAAGGCCTGATAGCGCAGCGGCGGAATAGCTGGGTCTGCCGTGGCACGCTGGGGCAGGCCAGCGACCGTCGCCGCAAACGCCAGCACGACCAGCGCGCAGCTGGACCCTTTGACCTGCCCTGCCAAAGCAGCGGCGACTTTGGCAGCAACCCGATGCGCCCAAACAATAAAAAACGTGGTTCGTGTAAAAAATTGAACTGACATGACGCTCTCCCAAATCGCTACAAGGCTGACACGGGCTTAACGTCATAGCAAGATGTTCACGCGTAAGACTAGTTACCAGACATTTGATTATTGCTGAACCGTTGCCCCCTATGGGGATTCTAACTGTTGTTATTTTGATGGAGCTCGCAGGGATGAGCCTTGCTGACAAGATCACAGAAGAGCGCCGCGCCAGACTGGCCGCGGAACGACTGCTTGAGCTCAAGCAGGCTGAACTCTCGGCTGCGAATCGCAAACTGGGCCGTCATGCACTGGCGCTGACCAAGCAGATCGGCGTCAGCCAAGCCGAAGTGGCAACGGTGCGGGATGAAAATGCCAAGGTCAAATCCGACCTCAGCATGGCCAATGAAAAGATCGAAACTGCAGAACGCAGGCTCTGGCATTCGATCCAGGCTTTTCAGGATGGCTTTGCCTTTTTCAACGCAGACAGCCAGCTGATTGGTGCCAATACTGCCTATCTCAACATCTTTGATGGGCTGGAAGAGGTCTCTCCAGGGGTTTCGTACATGCGGATCCTGCAAATTCTGACCGATGAAGGCCTGGTCAATACCGGCAAGCTGAAGCCAGACGCCTGGCGCGCCATGATGGGCGACCGCTGGCTGTCGATCTCGCCCGACCCCATTATCATCCAGCTGTGGGACGACCGCTATCTGCGCCTTATTGACCAACGCGGCCATGGCGGCGACGTGGTGAGCCTGGCACTCGATATCACCTCTTCGGTGCATTACGAGGAAGAGCTGCGCAACGCCCGCGAACGGGCCGAGGCGGCCAACCGCGCCAAATCAGCCTTCCTCGCCAATATGTCACATGAAATCCGCACCCCGATGAACGGCGTTGTCGGCATGGCAGAACTGCTGAACGACACCGCCCTGAACGAAGAACAACAGCTCTACGCCAAGACCATCCAGAACTCGGGTGAGGCGCTCTTGGTGATCATCAACGACGTGCTGGACTATTCCAAAATCGAGGCCGACAAGCTTGTCCTGCACACGGAAGCCTTTGATCTGGAGCGCTGCATCCACGAAATCGTCATGCTGTTGCAGCCCACCGCGCGCGACAAGGGTCTGTCGATGCTGGTGGATTACGACCTGTTTCTGCCCACCCAGTTCATTGGCGATCCGGGGCGGATCCGTCAGGTATTGACCAATCTGGCAGGCAATGCGGTGAAATTCACCAAATCAGGCCATGTCACCCTGCGCGTCACCGGGGTTTCCGACCCGGAAGAAGGCGTCTGCTCGGTGCATTGCATGATTGAAGACACCGGCATCGGCATCCCGGAGGACAAGATCGATCACGTCTTTGGTGAGTTCAACCAGGTCGAGGATGAGAGCAATCGCAAGTTCGAAGGCACCGGTCTGGGGCTGGCCATCTCGCGGCGGTTGATCGAATTGATGGAGGGCGAAATCTGGGTCGAAAGCGACGAGGGCAAAGGATCCTGCTTTGGTTTCCGCATTCCGCTGCCCACCGTCGGGCTAACCCATAGCCCCGCCCCCAATCTGCCCAAAAGTCTGCAACATATTCTGCTGGTGGACGATTCGGCGCTCAATACTGAAATTCTGCAGCGACAATTGATGTTGCTGGGGATTGAAGTCACCGCAGCAAGGAACGTTTCAGAGGCAGGGGCAAAGATGCACGATGGCATCGACATCGTCATTGGCGATCACACCCTCTCCGGCGATGGGGGGCTGGCGCTTCCCCGGCAGCTGCGCGAGCAGGGGTGGCAGGATGTGCCCATTGTGATGCTCTGCTCCAATCTGCACGAATACCCCACTAGCGACATAGAGGAGCTCTCTCTGGATCTGCTGCCAAGGCCGACGCCGCGCGACGCGCTGTTTGCCAAGCTTGCGACCCTGGGCAATTCCCTGCTGGATAGACAAACCGCTGCCGATGCCATCACCAGGCCCCAGGCCCCAGACGCCAACGGCAACGCCGTACCAGAGTTGATCACACTGGAAGACGGGACCGCAGAGGCCGAACCAGAACCACTGACCCTGGAACAGGCCTATGCCGCAGATAATGCAGCAGCCAAACAGCTTCCCCTGCCCCCGCAAGAGATGCAGGCGCGGCAGATGCGCATTCTGGCCGCCGAAGACAACAAGACCAACCAGTTGGTCTTTCGCAAGATGGTCAAAGATCTCAACATCGAACTACAGTTTGCCAACAATGGCCTAGAGGCGCTTGAACAGTATCAAAGCTTTGAACCTGATCTGATCTTCATGGATATTTCCATGCCGCAGATGGACGGCAAAGAGGCCACCAAGCGCATCCGTCAGCTAGAGATGCTGACCGGTCGTCACGTGCCCATCGTGGCCTTGACGGCGCATGCCATGAACGGAGATTCCGAAGGCATCCTTGCCGCTGGGCTGGATCACTATCTGACCAAACCCCTGCGCAAGGCGGTCATTCTGGACCGTATTCTGCAACACGCCACGACCGATTTCCAACCCGTCAAAGTAACCACCGCCGCCTAGGATCAGGCCTCTGGCTTGCGTAGGAAAACCGGTTTTTGCGGCTCGGACAGCTCTGGCTGATAGCAATAGCCACCGGCATCAAATCCCTGCAGGGCCTCGGCCTCGCAGAGCCGGTGCTGAATCACGTAGCGCGCCATCGCCCCGCGGGCACGTTTGGCGTAGAAGCTGACAATCTTTGGCGTGCCGTTTTTCAGCTCCATGAAGACCGGCGTCACCACCTGCAATTTCAGCGCCTTCAGATCGACGGCACCAAAATATTCCTGGCTGGCGCAGTTGACCAGAACCTGCGCGCCGATCTGCTCGGCCTGGGCGTTCAGCGCCTCGGCGATCTGGCTGCCCCAGTATTCATACAGGTTCTTGCCGCGCGGGGTTTTCAGCCGCGATCCCATCTCCAGCCGGTAGGGCTGCAAACCGTCCAGCGGCCGCAGCAGGCCATAAAGCCCGGACAGAATACGGAAGTGATCCTGTGCCCAGGCCATTTCTTCGGGCTCCAGCGAAGCCGCTTCCAGCCCCTGATAGGTATCGCCGGCAAAGGCCAGCGCGGCAGGGCGCAGGTCTTTGGCCTGCGGATCTGCGGCAAAGTCGCGGAACCGGTCATAGTTCAGCTTGGCCAGATCCTCGCTGATATGCATCAGCTTCATCAGCTCTGGCGCAGACAGACCACGCGCCACGGCATTCAGAGCGATGGCATCATTCTGAAAAGCAGGAAAGGTCATCTCCTGTTCCCGCTCTGTCCAATCCAGCTTTTTGGCCGGGGATACCACTACCAGCATCGCGCGCTCCTTTTGTTGCCGCTTTGTTTCCGTGATCAGACTTAGTCAGTCTGGCGCAGAACGTCCAGAAAGGCGGGCAAGAATCTCTCTGCCCGGCGGTCGCCAAGCAGGATTGCGATGCCGCGTTCATCCGTCGCGCGCATCTGCGCCACCTTGGCCAGCAACTGCGCCGGGCAGCTCAGCGGTTTGAGGGTGCCACAGGTGCCACGGGTCAATTGCGCCTGCACCGCCATCAGCGCGTCATATGTACTGCCTGCCCCCGCCCGCATGGCCAGCTTGCGCCTTGCGGGGTGCAGCTGCTCCACCGCGCCGGTGATGACTTGCAGAAACTCCGCCCCGTAGCGCTCAAGCTTCTTGGCCCCCACCCCACCAATCCGGGCCATCTGATCCAGGGTTTCCGGGCGGGCTTCGGCCATTTCGATCAGGGTCTTGTCGTTGAACACCACATAGGCGGGCACTTTCTGCGCCTCGGCCAGGGCGCGACGCTTAGCCTTCAACGCCGACAGAAGCGGCGCATCCTCTTCCGAGACCAGCATCTTGACTGCAGGGCGGCGTTCCGCCGATTTGATGGTATCGCGGCGCAGCGAGATCTGCGCGTCGCCTTTCAGCACCGGCAGGGCGGCCTCGGTCATGCGCAGGGCGCCGTGGCGTTCGGGGTCGGGGCGCACCAGGTCATGGCCCATCATTTGACGGAACACCGCCTGCCACTGGCGTTTGCTGTATTCTTTGCCGCAGCCAAAGACCGATAGATCATCATGGCCTTTTTCGCGCACCCGGTCAGTTTCATTGCCAAACAGAATGTCGATAAGATGGCCCGCGCCATAGGTTTCATTGGTGCGCAAAATAGCCGACAGCGCCTTGCGCACCGCCGTCGTGCCGTCGAACACATCTACCGGGCTATCGCAGAGATCGCAGTTGCCACATGGCTCTGACGCTTCTTCAAAATACTTCAGCAAGCTTTGGCGGCGGCAGGTCAGGGCCTCGGCCAGCCCCAGCAGTGCATTGAGCCGCCCATGATCTGCGGCGCGACGCTCAGCCGGTGCGAGACCTTCGTCGATCTGGCTGCGCCGCAGGCGGATGTCATCCGATCCAAACAGCGTCAGCGTTTCAGCAGGCGCCCCATCACGACCAGCCCGGCCAATTTCCTGATAATAGGATTCAATGCTTTTGGGCAGATCCGCATGGGCGACCCAGCGGATGTCCGGCTTATCAATGCCCATGCCAAAGGCCACGGTGGCCACCACGATCAGACCATCTTCGCGGGCAAACCGTGTTTCCACATCGCGGCGCTCCCCGGCCTCCATACCGCCATGATAGTGGCAGGCGGCGTGACCGGCATCGCGCAGGGCGCGGGCCAGGTCTTCGGTCTTGGCGCGGGTGCCGCAGTAGACAATGCCAGACTGCCCTTTGCGGGCCCCTGCAAACTCCATGATCTGACGCCGTGGACCATCCTTGGCGGCAAAGGCCAGATGAATATTGGGCCGGTCAAAGCCACGCAGAAAGCTGCGCGGGACATGGCCGTCAAACAGCTTGCGCACGATCTCTTCGCGGGTTTCTGAATCGGCGGTGGCGGTAAAGGCAGCCAGGGGCACGTCCAGCGCCTGACGCAGTTCCCCGATGCGCAGATAATCGGGGCGAAAATCATGGCCCCATTGGCTGACGCAATGGGCCTCATCCACCGCGATGAGGCTGACATTGATGCGATGCAACATGCTGAGGGTCGACCCCGAGGCCAGACGTTCGGGCGCCATATACAACAGCTTCAGCTCGCCCGCCTCGATGGCCTGCCAGACGGCTTCGGTCTCTTCCTCGGTATTGCCAGAGGTCAGCGCCCCTGCATTGACGCCAACCGCCTGCAGGGCGCGCACTTGGTCACGCATCAGGGCAATCAGCGGCGAGATCACCACGGTTATGCCCGCCCGTTGCAGCGCGGGCAGCTGGAAGCACAGCGATTTACCGCCACCGGTGGGCATGATCGCCAGCACGTTCTCGCCGCGCGTCACCGCATCGACGATCTCTTCCTGACCGGGGCGAAAGGCATCAAAGCCAAAGATATCGCGCAATAGCGGAGTGACAGAGGCCTCTGTCTCGGGGGTCGCTGGCGCGGCTGTCATGAAGTGGGACCTCGTTGGGGGCGGCTGCTCTGATTTAGGCGCTACAATCCCACAGGTCGATTCGGGCGGCAAGCGAAAGGGGCAAAGCTTTACGCTTCACCCCTACACATTTAATCGGCTTCGCCCGCTGAAATTGCATTCGGCGGCGGTTTGATCGCGCCTAGTAGAAGGCCATCATATTATTCTGAATGATGATGCGCAGCGCATAGACCGCGATCAGCACCACCAGCGGCGCCAGATCAATGCCGCTCATATTGGGCAGAATGCGGCGCACCGGGGCATAAAGCGGTTCAAGAATGCGTTGCAGCATGTACCAGATCTGCCCAACCAGCTGCTGTTGCAGGTTCAGCACCTGGAAATTGATCAGCCAGCTCATGATCACATGGGCAATGATAAAGAACCAGACAATGTCCAGGACCAGCAGCAAAATTTGGAACAGCGAGAGCATCATTTACCTCTTTCAAATATCAAGTCCCTAGGTAAGCAGCCCGGCCCCCATGTGCAAGGCTTCCACGAGGTTGCGGTTGACCATTGGTTAAACGGTGGCACCAGGGGCACATGCCAAGAAACAGCGACGCCCGACTGGAGTGATGCCTGGCGCGCGGCGGACGCGCAACGCCCCCGACCGCCGATGCAAGATGGGCTTGCCTAGCGGCCCCCACCCCTGTCTTATCGCCACAGAAAAACAGGTGGGGACAGGATGAGCAATATTTCGGCGCGCAAGCGCATTTGGGGCTGGTGGTTCTTTGACTGGGCCAGCCAGCCCTATCACACGCTGCTGGTGACCTTTGTCTTTGGCCCTTTCTTTGCCGCTGTCGCCGCAAATTACTACATGGGGGAAGGCCTGGACCCCGAAGCCGCCAGCGCCCAGGCCCAGACCATGTGGTCGCGCGGGCTGACCATTACCGGATTGCTCATCGGTTTTGGCGCGCCTTTCATTGGCGCAATGGCCGATATTTCCGGGCACAAGCGACCCTGGCTCTTGGGGTTTTCGCTGATGTATGTTGTCGGTGCCGGGGCGATCTGGTTCATGGATCCGGGCGGTGCCAATCTTTGGACAATGCTGATCTGCTTTGGCCTTGGCTTTATCGGCGCGGAATTCGCCCTGATCTTTGCCAATTCGCAACTGCCCAGCCTTGGCGATAAAGACGACGTCGGGGCGATCTCTGGGTCCGGTTTTGCCTTTGGCTATCTGGGCGGCGTGCTTGCGCTGTTCATCATGCTGCTGCTGTTTGTGGAACAGGGAACAGGCAAGACCCTGATCGGGCTGGATCCCATTCTGGGACTGAACGCCGAAAGCCGCGAGGGCACCCGCGCAGTGGGGCCCTTCACTGCGTTGTGGTTCATCGTCTTCATGGTGCCCTATTTTCTCTGGGTCAAGGATGATGCCCGCACGGGCGAGCGCGGCACCCTGCGCCAGGCCATCGGGCTGGTGGTCACCTCGGTCAAGGCGCTGCGCCAGCGGCCCAGCCTGATGCGGTATCTGGGGTCTTCGATGCTGTACCGGGACGCGCTGAACGGACTGTATAGTTTTGGTGGTGTCTATGCCGCCTTGGTGCTGGGCTGGGAAATCACGCTGATCGGAGTTTTCGGCGTCATCTCGGCTGTTGCGGCGGCCCTCTTCAGCTGGGTCGGCGGCTTTGCTGACAAGCGGCTTGGCCCCAAGCCGGTCATCGTGGGGTCGATTCTGGTGCTGACCCTAGTCTGCATCATCGTGGTCAACATGTCGCGTGAGACACTGTTTGGCGTGCCTCTTGCCCCTGGCTCTAGCCTGCCCGATGCGATTTTCTTTGGCTGCGGCATGTTGATCGGCGGTTTCGGCGGAATCTTGCAGGCCGCCAGCCGCAGCCTGATGGTGCGCCATACCAATCCTGCCAAGGCAACAGAGAGCTTTGGACTATACGGTCTATCCGGTCGGGCGACCGCCTTTTTGGCACCGCTCCTGATTGGGGTTGCCACAACCCTGACAGGTAGCGCACGATTGGGTATTACCCCGGTGGTCTTTCTGTTCATCCTTGGATTGATCCTATTGCACCGGGTCGAGGCAAGAGGAGACCAGTTTTGAAAAAACTGATAGCGAGTATTTGTGTTGTGTTTGCGCTGGCAGTACCGGCCAGCGCCGCCACCCCGGCCAAGCAGCTGTTTGGGGCCAAGGATACCGGCTCTCGCCAGGCAGCGGCGCCGCATGGGTCCTATGCCAAGGGCTGCGTTGCTGGTGCCGTGCAACTGCCGGAAACCGGCCCCACCTGGCAGGCCATGCGGCTGAGCAGAAATCGCAACTGGGGCCATCCTGAAACCATTGATTTCATAGAAAAGCTGAGCCGTATTGCCGCCCGTCAGCCGGGCTGGAACGGCCTGTATATCGGCGATATCAGCCAGCCCCGCGGCGGTCCGATGACCTCAGGGCATCGCAGCCATCAGGTTGGGCTGGATATTGATATCTGGATGCGCCCGGCGGACCGGCTGAATTATAGCCGCTCGCAGCGCGAAAAGCTCTCTTCCATTTCCATGCGTCGCAACAACGGGGCCTATGTGAATTCCGACTGGACCCGCGCCCACCACGAGATCATCAAGGCCGCCGCCCAGGACAAGCGGGTGGCGCGGATTTTCGTCTTCCCCGGTGCCAAGGTGCAGATGTGCAAGGATGCCAAGGGGGATCGGCGCTGGCTGCGCAAAATTCGCCCCTGGTGGGGACATCACTATCATTTCCATGTCCGGCTGGCCTGCCCAAGGGGCGCACGCGGCTGCGTCGATCAGGATCGCCCGCCACGTGGCGACGGCTGCGAGGCCGCGCAGCGCTGGGTCAATGACATTTTGAACCCTCCCCCACCAAAACCGGTTGACCCCAACGCCCCAGCGCCTAAGCCTCGGCGCGACTACACCCTATCGGATTTACCCAGACAATGCGCAGCCGTTCTGCAATCAGACTAAAAGCTGAATTCCCGAGAGTCGGCAGGCGAAGCCATGCAGAACGGGCCTGCGCAGACTGGGTGTGTGCAAACTGCGCCGCAGCAGACACGGCCCATACAAAACGGACCAACACGCTGTGAACCTCGGCAAACCCCGTATGGCCGCTAGATCGCGCCGCAGCCTGCTCATCTGTCTGCTGCTGGCCAGCGGTCTGGCGGCGGTTGCGGCCTATGCCGCAAACCGTCCCCGCCCGCGCCACGAGACCGCCCAATTCGCCGGGCGCTACATTTGGCAGGAAAGCCAAAGCTGGTTTGGCGGATTTTCAGGGATCAATGTTTCGGCAGATGGCAGCGCGATGACGGTGCTCAGCGATCGTGCCCGGTTGGTCCGCGCCGATATCCAGCGCGACAGGGGCACGATTTCCAAGGTCCAGCTGCGCAGTTCCCAGCAGTTGCGCACCTCCACCGGGCGTACCCTGTTTGGCCGCGTCATGGACAGCGAAGGCCTGGCGATTTCCGCCGATGGCACAGTCTACATCTCTTTCGAGGGGGTGCCACGGGTGGCTTATCAGCGGGCCGACAGCGCCCGCGCGCAGGTGTTGCCGCGCCCCGATGCCTTTGACGCGATGCCCCTGAACAAGGCGCTGGAGGCCCTGGCGGTTGATGCGCAGGGGCGGCTGTACACCCTGCCGGAAAATGCCCCGAATGCTGCTGGCGATATACCTGTCTGGCGCTGGAATGGCCACCGTTGGAGCCAGCCTTTTGCGCTGCCACGCCGGGACGGCTTTCTCCCTGTAGGGGCGGATTTTGGCCCGGATGGCCGGTTTTACCTGCTTGAGCGCAGCTTTATGCTGATCGGCTTTCGCAGTCGGCTGCGTCGTTGGGACATCACCGCACAGGGGCCGCAGAACGAGGTCACATTGTTCCAAAGCGCGCTTGGCGCCTACGACAATCTCGAAGGACTATCGGTCTGGCGCGACGCCGCAGACCGGCTGCGGGCCACCATGGTGTCGGATGACAATTTCCGCAGCCTGCAGCGCACCGAACTGGTAGAGTTTTTCCTGCCCGAATAGGGCCTGTCCCCTCCGGTATCGCCGCCTCTTCCTTTTGCCCGCCCGCCACCGGGCGCGGCCGCACCGGGCACCGCGCGGTGCCCGGCCCAACGGGAGAGGCACAGTCTTTGACTGTGTGGAGCCGGGCGGGAGCCCCGCCTGTGTTCTGGCTGTTGTCATCGCTGCCGTCACGCCACCACCTGCCACACAGGGGCAAAAGGCTTGCCAAATGGCCTGCACAGCGATAAACGGGCGCGTCTTTCGCAGATCCTGCGGAACAAGTCGCCGCGACCTTGTATAAAAAACGGAACTGAAAAATGAACCGCTCTCATCTTCCTGGTATTCTTGCCATGGCGGCCACTGTCGTGGCCTCGAATATCCTGGTGCAATTCCTGTTTGGCCAATGGCTGACCTGGGGGGCCTTCACCTATCCCATTGCCTTTTTGATCACCGATGTGATGAACCGCGTCTATGGCAGCGCTGCTGCGCGCCGCGTGGTGCTGGTCGGCTTTGTCACCGGGGTGGCCTGCTCGCTCATCGGCACCCAGATCATTGGTGAATTTGGCCCCCTGGTCACCCTGCGCATCGCACTTGGGTCTGGCCTGGCCTTCCTCACCGCGCAGCTGCTGGATGTCTCGATCTTTGCCGCCCTGCGCGACGGAAAATGGTGGCGGGCGCCGCTGGCCTCGACCCTGATTGGCTCTGTGGTGGATACGGCGCTGTTCTTCACCATAGCCTTTTCCGGTGCGCTGGCCTGGATTGAACCTGGCAATGACACCTCCTGGGCGCAAGATATGCTGCCGCTGCTGGGCCTTGGCCCCCTGGTGCCGCTTTGGGTATCGCTGGCGCTGGCTGACTGGCTGGTCAAGCTGGGCCTGGCGCTGCTGGCGCTGATCCCCTTCCGCTTTCTGGTGACCCGGCTGACAGCCACGCCAGCCCGCTAAGGCAGCACCACGCCGCAATACAACAGTTCCGACAAAAGGCTGCGCCCTGCCCGGCTGCAGCCTTTTCCATTTGGCCCAGTCGCGCTAGATCCTGCCCCATGCTCGAAATCACAGATAACATCACAGTGCAGGACTGGGAACTCAGCGAGAGCTTCATGCGCGCCTCGGGGCCGGGCGGGCAGAATGTGAACAAGGTGGCCACCGCGGTTGAACTGCGTTTCGAAGCGGCCCGCTGTCCGGCACTGACCCCGGCGGTGAAATCCCGCCTCAAACGGCTGGCCGGACGCCGCTGGACCAAGGAAGGCGCGATCCTGTTGCAATGCGACGAAACCCGTTCGCAGCAACGCAACCGAGAACTGGTGCGCGACCGACTGGTGGCGCTGATCCGCCAGGCCCTGGTGGCGCCAAAACGTCGTATAGCGACCAAACCCACCCGCGGATCCGTCAAGCGGCGGCTGGACAGCAAAAAACAGCGCGGTGCGATCAAATCAACTCGTGGAAAAATCACTCCAGAGTGATCCTAGCGATTGCACCCACCCGCCGCCTTCGCCATGTTGTGCCCAAATTATTTTTGAGGAGAGCACATCATGCGGCTTGCTGGAAAATGCGCAATTGTAACAGGCGGCGCATCTGGTTTTGGTCTTGGTATCGTTGATAAATTTCTAGCCGAGGGCGCGCGGGTGATGATCGCAGACATCAATGCCGAAGCCGCCCAGACCATGGCAGCAGAGCGCGGCGACGCAGCCATGGCCCAGCAGGTTGATGTGGCGAATGCCGCTTCGGTCAACGCCATGGCCGAGGCCGCGATCGCCCACTTTGGCCAGGTCGATATCCTGGTCAATAATGCCGGCGTCACCCATCTGCCGACCCCCTTGGATGAGGTCAGCGAAGACGACTTTGACCGGGTGTTCAATGTGAACATGAAATCGGTCTACCTGACAGCCCGCGCCCTGGTGCCCCACATGAAATCCCGCGCGAGCGGAGTGATTCTCAACGTGGCTTCAACAGCAGGGGTCTCGCCGCGTGCCAATCTCAACTGGTATAACGCCTCCAAGGGCTGGATGATCACCGCGACCAAAACCATGGCCGTCGAACTGGCCCCGCAGGGCATCCGGGTCAATGCGATCAACCCGGTCGCCGGGGAAACGCCGCTGCTGAAATCCTTCATGGGCGAAGACACACCGGAGGTGCGCGCCAAGTTCATCTCGTCGATTCCAATCGGGCGGTTTTCCACCCCCGAGGACATGGGCAATGCCGCCTGCTATCTCTGCTCGGATGAGGCCAGCATGGTCACAGGCGTCGCCATGGAAGTCGACGGCGGCCGCTGCATCTAGGGGCCACCCGCCTCCCCCCCACCTGCCCGGTCGTCTTGACCGCACCCTTAGGTGTGTTTGAGACAGATCAAAGACCGGGCAGATGACATCTATAGAGCTGGGCCTCTCTGCCCAGTTCTTGGCTTTGGAACAGGAACCCGCCAAAATGATCCCAGGTCCCAAGAACCTTATCACGGATGTCCCCGGCCTGCTGGTCGGCAATGCCGATGATCCGGTGGTAAAATCAGGCACCACCGTACTGCTGAGCCCAGAACCGCTGACCGCGTCGGTCCATGTTATGGGTGGCGCGCCTGGCAGCCGCGAAACAGATCTCTTGGCACCGGATAAATCGGTCGCCAAGATTGACGCGCTGGTGCTTTCTGGCGGGTCGGCCTATGGGCTGGATGCCTGTTCCGGCGTGGTGGATGGGCTGCGGGCCGCTGGCAGGGGCTTTGCCCTGGGTCCCGCCATCATCCCGCTGGTGCCCGGCGCCATCCTGTTTGATCTGCTGAATGGTGGCGACAAGGACTGGCAGGATAACCCCTATCGCGCCCTGGGCCGCGCCGCCTTTCAGGCGGCCGCAACCGATTTCGCCCTTGGCAGCCATGGGGCTGGCATGGGGGCGCTGACCGCCATGGTAAAGGGCGGGCTGGGTTCTGCCTCTTTTGTGCTGGACAATGGCGTCACCGTTGGCGCCCTTGTTGCCGCCAATCCGATGGGCAGCGTCACCACCCCGGGGGATCGGCATTTCTGGGCTGCCCCCTTTGAGGTGGACGGTGAATTTGGCGGCCTCGGCCCGGATAGCGCCAGTGGGCTGGGTCGCAGCCTCGACAGTCGCAAGATGCGGGCCATGCACGCCCTGGCCGCGACAGACAGCCTGCCCAGCGAGCGCGGCAATACCACCATTGCCATCGTTGCGACCGATGCCGCCCTGAGCAAGGCGCAGTGTCAGCGGATGGCCACCGCCGCCCACGATGGGATTGGCCGCGCCACTGTTCCCGCCCATGCGCCCGGCGACGGCGATCTGGTCTTTGCTGCCAGCACCGGCGGGCGCGTGCTGGATGATATCGACACAGAGCTGGGCCAGATCGGCCATGCGGCCTCGCTCTGCCTGAGCCGCGCCATCGCCCGCGCAGTCTATTGCGCCACCCCCCAGGAAAACGATCTTCTGCCCTGCTGGAGCCCCAACCCATGACGCGACTTGCAGGCTGATCCTCTTCATGCGGCAAAGTCACCCGTTGACCATCTGACCAATTCGTCGCCGTATCCTCTCGCCAACTCAACAATTGGAGCAAGCAAATGAAACACATCCTGACAGCCACCCTTCTTGGCCTGCTGGCCGCACCGGCCTTCACAGCCCCCGCCTTTGCCGAAGGCGATCCGGCCAAGGGTGAGAAAGTTTTCAACCGCTGCAAATCTTGCCATACTATTGTGTCGGATAGCGGCGAAAACATCGTCAAGGGTGGCCGCACCGGTCCAAACCTCTGGGGCATCGCCGGTCGTACCGCCGGCACCTATGAAGGCTTCAAATACGGCGATGACCTGGCCGCTGCCGGCGCCGGTGGTCTGGTCTGGGATCTGGAAAACTTCACCGCCTTTACCGCTGACCCCCGCGGATTTCTGCGCAGCCATCTGGACGACAGCAAGGCAAAATCGAAAATGACCTTCAAGCTGAAGAAGGGCGCCGAGGATCTCTATGCCTTTCTGGCGCAGTATGGCCCCGCGCCAGAGGCCACAGCCGAGGAAGCGGCCTCGGAATAAGGCGCTTACTGGCTGACCCTGCGTCAGCCGGTAAATCTGCTCGAAACTTGGGCATCAAAGGCCGTGTCCCCAGGGGCGCGGCCTTTCGTACAGTTGCTTTGCGCCGCGCGCCGCGCTAGCCAATGTGGGCTTGGCCTTGACGGCACTCATCCTGGACCTTGAATGCCCCATATGATCCCGGCCTGGGTTAACGGCGAACTGACACCGGTAGAAAAGCTCCTGGCGCATGAACAGGGGCTGAAACACAAGGCCGTGTCGGTCTTTGTGGTCAAGGGCGTCAAGATCCTGATGCAGCGCCGGGCCCTGGGCAAATATCACACGCCGGGGCTCTGGGCGAATACCTGCTGCACCCATCCGATGTGGGAAGAAGCCTCCTCGGCCTGTGCGGTGCGGCGCATGCAGGAGGAGCTGGGCATCAGCGGGCTTTATCCTGAATTCCGCCATCAGCTGGAGTATCGCGCCGATGTGGGCCATGGTCTGATCGAGCACGAAGTCGTAGATGTCTTTCTGGCCCATGCCCATCGCCCGCTCGTGCCCAAGGCCAACCCGGCGGAGGTGATGGAAACCTGCTGGATGGATTATCACGATCTCCTCGCAGAGGTGCAGCGCCACCCAGAGCGCTTTACCCCCTGGCTCAAGATCTATCTGCGTCACTATGCAGACATCATCTTTGGCCCTGATCTGATCATCGCCTCCAAAGATTGATCCCGCCAAATCCCGGATCTACCTGCCAACGAAATGTCTCTGGCGCGGCCTTCAGCGCTTTTTCCTTGCCATGTGGGCAGGCCATGTGGTTCTGTGCCGTCAAATAATAGGAGGTATACTTACTATGTCCATTCTCATCGCAGGTGGTGGCATTGCCGGGCTAAGCCTCGGCCTGACGCTGCATCAGATTGGTGTGCCCTTTCACATCTACGAATCGACGGCGCAACTGCGCCCGCTTGGGGTTGGCATCAACCTGCAGCCCAATGCTGTGCGAGAACTCTTTGATCTCGGGCTTGAGGCAGAGCTGGACAGCATCGGCATTCGCACCCAGCAGCTGGGGTTCTATTCCAAGCTGGGCAAAACCATCTGGGAAGAGCCGCGCGGAATGCAGGCGGGCTATGCCTGGCCACAATATTCGGTGCATCGCGGTGAATTGCAGATGATGCTCTACCGGGCGCTGATCGCGCGGGCCGGGGAAGGCTGCATTACCACTGGGGCGCGGGCCTGTGGCTTTGAACACAGTGACAACGGCGCGGAACTTCTGCTCGCCGATGGCAGCCGTAAACACGGTAGCCTGCTGGTGGCTGCGGATGGCATTCATTCGGCGCTGCGCGCTCAGATGTATCCAGAAGAAGGCGCGCCCATCTGGAACGGGCGCATCCTGTGGCGCGCCACGACGCAAGGGCAACCCTGGAAAGGGGAGGCCGCCATGGTCATGATCGGCCACGACAGCCTGCGCCTGGTAGCCTATCCGATCTCGCGCCCCGATGCCGCGGGCCAGGTGACGCTGAACTGGATTGCCGAAAAGAGCTTTGACCCCGCCAGCCCCTGGAAAAAGGAAGACTGGAACCGCGCCGCCGATATCAATGATTTCATTTCGGATTTTGCAGATTGGCAGTTCGACTGGATTGATGTGCCAGGGCTGATCCGCGGCGCGGACGTGGTGTATGAATACCCCATGGTGGATCGCGACCCGCTGCCACAGTGGAGCTTTGGCGCGGTCTCTCTCATGGGGGATGCCGCCCACCCGACCTATCCGGTGGGATCCAATGGTGCCAGCCAGGCGATCCTGGACGCCCGGGTGATCGGGGCGAAACTGCTGGCGCAGGGCGTCACCCCGGCCGCCCTCGCCGCCTATGAGGCAGAGGTACGCCCGCTTGCAACAGGCATCGGCCAGACGAACCGGGCAGGCAAGGGGCCGGATGCGGTGTTGCAACAGGTCGAAGACCTCTGCGGCGGTGATTTCACCACCATTGACGAGGTGATCCCCCGCGCCGACCTGGCCGCCCATGCGGCGCGCTATAAATCCATCTCCGGCTTTTCGATCGAGGACCTGAACGCCCGCCCTGCCACCATCGCACCCGGCGCACGGATGGCGGGTTAGAAACACGGGGGGCCAAAGGGGCAGCACGGGAGCAGCACGGGGGCACAGGCAACGGTGAGCCCCCAGCAAGGGAGGGCTCCCGCCCGTCATCAGGCCCAAGGGGCCCTCTTTCCGTTGGGCCGGGCGCCGGGCCGGAGCCCGGCGTGGGCCTCCCCACCCCCCTTTGATCCAGACGCAACCGCGCCGCGCGTCAGCGCGGCGCCAGGCCCAAGGCCGCCAAGGTCTTTCGGCGCCAGCCGATGACCTGCGGGCGCGGGAGCCCCCCCCTTGCCTCTCGATATCCGGGTGCACGCAGTCAACCAGTCAACCGCACCACAGTCGACTTTACCAAGGTTGCGCCGACCTGCCAGGGCCGACGCAGACCTCTAGATGCCAATCACGGCCTGCACCGCGCGCTGCCAGCGGGCATAGGCGGCGTCGCGACGCGCCGGGTCCAATTGCGGGGTGAATTCGCGGTCCAGCGCCCAGGTGGCCGCAAACCCTGCCTTGTCAGGGTAAAGCCCGGCTTGCATACCCGCGAGCCACCCTGCCCCCAGCGCCGTGGTCTCCTGCATCCTGGGCCGATCCACTGCTGCGCCCAACAAATCCGAGAGACTCTGCATGGTCCAGTCGCTTGCGCTCATGCCGCCATCAACCCGCAGGCTCACCTGGGCCTCTTCCGGCCAGTCGGCCCGCATTGCCTCCCACAGGTCGCGGGTCTGATAGGCGACACTTTGCAACGCCGCACGGGCGAGCTCTGCCGGGCCAGAGCCACGGGTCAGCCCAAAGATGGCCCCCCGGCACTCGGGTTGCCAATAGGGCGCGCCCAGCCCGGTAAAAGCGGGCACCAAAAGAACATCCTGTTCCGGATCAGCCTGCGCGGCCAGCGCCCCCGTCTGTGCGGCATCATCGATAATGCCCAACCCATCGCGCAGCCACTGTACTGCGGCACCGGCAATAAAGATCGACCCTTCCAGCGCATAGGTTGGCTGCCCATCCAGCTGATAGGCCACGGTGGTCAGCATCCGGTTATTGGACAAAACCGGCGTTGCGCCGGTGTTCAGCAGGGCAAAACATCCCGTACCATAGGTGGATTTCATCATCCCCGGCTGAAAACAGGCCTGGCCGATGGTGGCCGCCTGCTGATCGCCCGCGACGCCCAGAATAGGCACCTCTGCCCCCAGAATATCGGCCTGGACAACCCCAAAATCAGCGGCACAATCCTTGACCTCGGGCAGCATCGCCATTGGCACCTGCATCAAGGCACAGATCTCGCTGCTCCAGCTGCCTGTATGAATGTCATACAGCATGGTGCGCGAAGCGTTGGTGGCATCGGTCACATGCGCTTTGCCGCCGGTCAACCGCCAGATCAGAAAGCTGTCGATGGTACCAAAGAGCAGAGCACCGCGTTCTGCCTGGTCCCGTGCATCGGGCTGCTGATCCAGGATCCAGCGAACCTTGCTTCCTGAAAAATAGGGATCCAGCAGCAGCCCCGTCTGCTGGCGGATCAGATCTTCATGGCCCGCCGCGCGCAGGCTATCGCAGAATTCGGCGGTACGCCGGTCCTGCCAGACGATCGCCCTATGTACCGGTTTGCCGCTGTCCCTGTGCCAAACCGCTGTGGTTTCGCGCTGATTGGTAATGCCGATACCCGCCAGATCAGAGGCGCTGATACCGCAATCGGCCAGCACCTGGCTGCAGGTGGCAACCGTGCTTTGCCAGATCTCTTCCAGATCGTGCTCTACCCAACCTGCCTTGGGAAAATACTGCGGAAATTCCTGCTGCGCCGTACCCACGGCCTGCATTTCCGCATCAAACAATACAGCCCGTGTTGACGTGGTGCCCTGGTCGATTGCCAGAATGTAACTCATGTCCCGCCCCTTGATGGATCTCCTCAGGGCGAGACTTTAACGGCAAGATGTTACCGCTGCCAGTGCTTACTAAATAGTTAGTTCACGAAATCGGCTAGACCGCAACATTATCGATCAGCCGCACACCTTCCAGCCAGGCCGCCACAAACAGGCGCGCAGGGTGATCCGGGCCACCCGTGGTCTCCAGGGCGCGCAGATCCACAGCCGAGCAGAGCGAGAGGTACTCCACTTCGTCGAACCCGGCAGCAAGGATATCAGCCTCGGCCTGCTTGCCCAGCGGCGCGAAAGACCCGCCTGCGGCCAGCTCTGCGGCCAGACCGGTCAGAATGGGATGCATCATCCCCGCCTGTTTCACACCAGCCGCAGACAGTCGCAAATTGCGCGAGGACATTGCCAGGCCAGAGGCCTCGCGCACCGTTGGGCAGCCCACCACCTCTATCGGGATATCCAGATCCCGCGCCATGCGCCGCACCACCAGAAGCTGCTGATAGTCTTTTTCGCCAAAAAACGCCTGATGCGCCCCGGTTTGCAAGAACAGCTTGGCCACCACCGTCGCAACCCCGTCAAAATGACCGGGGCGACAGGCGCCCTCCATCTGATCCGCCACCCCGGCCACCGCAACATTGGAGGCAAAGCCATCGGGGTAGATCTGGTCCGGGTCCGGCACATAGATAGCATCGACACCATAGGGGGCCAGTTTGATGGCATCCTCATGTTCGGTGCGCGGATAATTGGCCAGATCTTCGGGATTGTTGAACTGTTTTGGATTGACAAAAATCGTCACGACAACCCGGTCACAGGCGGCTTTGGCGGCCTCGACCAGCGACAGATGCCCTGCATGCAGGGCCCCCATAGTGGGCACAACACCGACCTTCTCGCCGGCACGGGTCCAGTCACTCTGTTTGGCGCGCAGCGCGGCGAGGCGGCGAATAATCGGAACGGTCATGAACGTATTCACCCTTTGGCGGCTGTTTGATCGGCAAAAACATGTTCGGCGGCCGGAAAGCTGCGCGCGCGGACATCGGCGGCATAGGCCGCAATCGCGGCCTCGGCATCAGCGCCCAGGTTGCCATAGCGTTTGACAAATTTTGGTTTGAAGGCGGTGAACAGCCCTAGCATGTCATCCACCACCAGGATCTGGCCATCACAGCCGACCGAGGCGCCAATGCCAATGGTCGGGATCGCCACGGCGGCGGTAATCTCATCCGCCAGTGTTTGCGGCACTTTTTCCAGCACCACGGCAAAGGCACCGGCCTCGGCCACCGCATGGGCACCCGCGATCACCGCAGCGCCGGCGGCATCGCGCCCCTGCACCTTATACCCGCCAAGGGTGTTGATTGATTGTGGCGTAAGCCCCAGATGCGCCATGACCGGAATGCCCCGCTCTACCAGAAAGCGGATGGTCGCGGCCATCTCGACACCGCCCTCCAGCTTGACCGCAGCCGCCCCGGTTTCGCGCATCAGCCGGGCGGCATTACGAAAGGCCTGCGCCGGGCTTTCTTCATAGGACCCAAACGGCATGTCAATCACCAGCATCGCATGCGACAGGCCGCGCGCAACCGCCGCGCCGTGAAGAATCATCATCTCCATCGTGACCCCCAGCGTCGATGGAAGGCCATGCAGCACCATGCCGACGCTGTCACCGACCAAAATAAAATCACAATGTTGATCCATCATCTGCGCCATCGGCGTGGTATAAGCTGTCAGGCTGACAATTGGCGTTTTGCCCTTTTTCGCAAGGATATCTCCTGCGGTAACGGCGGGTTTTTTTGAGTTCGCGCTCATGAATTTCCCTGGGTTTGTACGGGTTGCGCACGGCTATCAACTAAAGCCCTGCGCTTCTAGGCGACGAATTGTCTCTCACCCCTTGATTACCCCACGGAAAAGAGGAAACCTTAGCGCAAAGCCCCCGGCAACAGGGGACCCATCGCAACAAGGGAACTGGAAATGACATTCAGATCAATCGTTTTTGCCGCTAGCTCTACACTGGCACTGATAGCAGGCGCAGCATCGGCCAAGGAGTCCGTGATCATCGGACTGCAGCTGGAGCCGCCTCACCTTGACCCGACCAGCGCTGCCGCCGGGGCGATTGACCAGGTACTTTATTCCAATGTTTTTGAAGGGCTGACCCGGTTTATGGGCGATGGATCGGTTGTGCCAGGCCTCGCCAATAGCTGGGAAATCTCGGAAGACGGGCTGAGCTATACCTTTCATCTGAACAGTGGTGTCACATTCCATGATGGCAGCAGCATGGACGCCGAAGATGTGAAATTCTCGCTGGATCGCGCCCGCGCCGAAGACAGCACCAATGCGCAAAAGGCCCTGTTTGCCGATATCGCCAGCGTCGATGTGGTTGACCCCGAAACAGTCAAGATCACCCTGAGCGAACCCAATGGCAACATGCTGTTCAACCTGGCCTGGGGCGATGCCGTCATCGTTGCCCCCGAGAGCATCGATGACATCAAGACCACCCCTGTTGGCACTGGTGCCTTCAAATTCTCGGGCTGGGTGCAGGGCGACAGCATCACCTTGGAAAAGAACGCCGACTACTGGGGCACCCCTGCTGTGCTCGACAACGCCACCTTCAAGTTCATCTCGGACCCTACCGCCGCCTTTGCTGCAGTGATGGCCGAGGATGTGGACGCCTTCGCAAGCTTCCCGGCGCCGGAAAACCTGCCGCAGTTTGACGCCGATCCGCGTTTCCAGGTGCTGGTTGGTTCGACCGAGGGGGAAACCATCCTGTCGACCAACAACAAGCAGGCGCCTTTTGATGATCTGCGGGTGCGCCAAGCGCTGGCGCATGCGATTGATCGCCAGGCCATCATCGACGGTGCCATGTTTGGCTATGGCACCCCAATCGGCAGCCATTTTGCTCCGCATCATCCCGCCTATGTCGATCTGACCGGCCAATCCGCCTATGACCCGGAACAGGCCAAGGCGCTGCTGGCCGAGGCTGGCCTGGCGGATGGCTTCAAGACCACCCTGCACCTGCCGCCGCCCTCCTATGCCCGTCGTGGTGGCGAAATCGTCGCCGCCCAGCTGGCACAGGTTGGCATCGAGGCTGAAATCATCAATGTGGAATGGGCCCAGTGGCTGGAAACCGTGTTCCGCGGCAAGGATTTTGGCCTCACCATCGTCAGCCATACCGAGCCAATGGACATCGGCATCTATGCGCGCCCGGACTACTACTTTCAGTATGACAATCCTGAATTCCAAGAGCTGATGACCAGCCTGAACGCAACCACGGATCCAGATCAGCGCATGGCAATGCTCAAGCAGGCGCAGGAAACCATCGCAAATGACTATGTGAACGGATACCTGTTCCAGATGGCCTCTCTCAGCGTAGCCAAGGCCGATCTACAGGGACTTTGGGCCAATGCGCCGACCCAAGCCATTGACCTGACCGCCGTCAGCTGGGCTGACTAGACCCCCTATGCGCAGAGAGCCTGACAAGGCTCTGTGCTGCAACTGGACAATGCCTTCTGCCGGGCGCGACATCTCTCGCCCGGCAGCCTTAATCTTGCAGGACAGACATGATGATTGATCTCTACCCGGCCGGCAGCCGCCCCAGCCGCAAAGCCCCGCCGCAGTGGTTCACCGGCGATGTCTGGCTTGATCCTATCATCGACGCCCCTGCCCCTGCCCGTGTTTCTGCCCTGCGGGTGAGTTTTGCGCCAAGCGCACGCACCGCCTGGCACAGCCATCCCCTGGGACAGACCCTACAGGTGATCAGCGGCCTGGGCCTGATTGCCCTGCGCGATGAAGCCCCCCGCCAGATGCGCCCGGGCGATACCATCTGGATTCCACCCGGCGTCGAACACTGGCATGGTGCCGCACCGGACACTGCCATGGTTCATCTGGCCATCCAGGAAGGCCTTGATGGCTCTGCCGCTGAATGGCTAGAGCACGTCAGCGACACCGACTATCTACGCCCCACAAAGAGCGACTAATACCCATGCTACGCTATGCACTGAAACGGGGGCTGTCACTGACGATAAGCCTCGCCGTTGCCTCGCTTGTCATCTTTTTTGTCATCGAGATCGCGCCGGGAGATCCGGCTTCCTTCATGCTGGGCATCAATGCCGAGCCAGATACCGTTGCCGCCCTGCGCACCGAACTGGGGCTGGATCAAAGCAAGCTTCAGCGCTACCTCGGTTGGGTTGGCGGTATGCTGACCGGCGATTTTGGCATGTCCTATACCTATCGCACCCCGGTGGCAGAAATGATCACTGATCGCATGTGGGTGTCCCTGCCGCTGGCAATCTATGCGCTGACCCTGTCGACGCTGATCGCCTTTCCCGCCGGGATCTACGCCGCCGCACGCCGCGGCAAGCCTGGCGACATGGCAGTGATGGGGGCCACCCAGCTGGGCGTCGCGGTGCCAAATTTCTGGTTTGCGATGATCCTGGTGCTGATCTTTGCCATCAACCTGCGCTGGTTTGGGGCCGGCGGCTTTGCCGGTTGGGACGAAGGCTTTGGCCCGGCGATGAAGTCGCTGACCCTGCCTGCCATTGCCCTGGCCCTGCCCCAGGCTGCCATTCTGGCACGGGTCATGCGCTCGGCTTTGCTCGATATTCTTGGCGAAGATTTCATGCGCACCGCCCGCGCCAAGGGGCTGACACGACGTCAGGCGCTGTGGCGGCATGGGCTGCGCAATGCGATGATTCCGGTGCTGACCATCATCGGCCTGCAGTTTTCATTTCTGCTGGCCGGGGCCATCATCATCGAACAGGTGTTTTTCCTGCCCGGTCTGGGCCGGTTGGTGTTCCAGGCCATTTCCGCCCGCGACCTGATCGTGGTTGAATCCGTTGTGATGCTTTTGGTCTTTGCCGTGATCAGCGTCAATTTTCTGGTCGATCTTGCCTATGCGCTGGTTGACCCCCGCCTGCGCAGCCGCACGTAAAGGAGCCTGCCGATGAACCGCAATCTTATCTTCGGGCTGGGACTGTCCTGCGTGGTCGTTCTGGCGGCGCTGATTTCCTTTGTCTGGACCCCCTTTGACCACACGGCGATGAATATTCCCGCCAAGCTGCAAACGCCCAATGGCACCCACTGGCTGGGCACCGATCACTTTGGCCGCGATATCTTTTCCATGATCATGGTAGGTGCGCGGACCTCTATCGCCGTGGCCCTGGTGGCCGTCGGCATCGGCATGGGGCTGGGGGTGCCGCTGGGCCTGGCAGCAGCCGCCAAGAAAGGCAGCTTGCTGGACGAAGGCATCATGCGGGCCAATGATCTGGTCTTTGCCTTTCCGTCCCTGGTGATCGCCATCCTGATCACAGCCATCTTTGGCGCTGGTGCCATAAATGCCATCATCGCCATCGGCATCTTCAACATACCGGTCTTTGCCCGCATCACCCGCGGTGCGGCGCTGTCCCTGTGGGAACGCGAATTCATTCTGGCAGCTCAGGTTTCCGGCAAGGGCGCGGCGCGCATATCGGCCGAACATATCCTGCCAAATGTGGCCAATCTGCTGATCGTACAGGGCACCATTCAGTTTTCCCTTGGCATCCTGGCCGAGGCAGGCCTGTCCTATGTCGGACTAGGTGCGCAGCCACCCACCCCCAGCTGGGGCCGGATGCTGGCCGATGCCCAAACCATGGTGAGCTTTGCGCCGCATCTCGCCCTTATTCCCGGCTCTGCCATTGTGGTAACGGTGCTGGGGCTGAACCTGATGGGCGACGGTCTGCGTGACTGGCTTGACCCCAAACTGAGACTGGCACGCTGATGACATTGCTGAACATTTCCAACCTATCCCTGCGCATCGGTACTTTTGAGATCCTCAAGGATGTCTCTTTTTCCGTCGCCCCTGGTGAAATCGTCGCCGTTACCGGTGAGAGCGGATCCGGCAAATCGATGACAGCCTTTTCCGTCATGGGCCTGCTGCCCGACACCGCCGAGGCCAGCGGCGCGCTTTATCTGGAAGACCAGAACCTGCTGGACCTCAGTGAGGCGCAGATGTGCGGCATGCGCGGCAAGAACATTGGCATGGTGTTCCAGGAACCGATGACCGCGCTGAACCCGGTGAAAACCATTGGCGATCAGGTGATGGAAACCATCCTGATCCACAAGGCGATGTCCCCTGATCAGGCCCGCGACCGCGCCCGCGCCCTGTTGGACCGGGTCGGCCTGCCGGAAGACCGCTTTCCACTGGGCCGGTTCCCGCATGAACTGTCCGGTGGGCAACGTCAGCGGGTGGTCATCGCCATGGCCATCGCCCTGCGTCCCAAGCTGTTGATCGCCGATGAACCCACCACGGCGCTGGATGTGACAACCCAGGCGCAGATCCTTGATCTGCTGCGCGATCTGGTGCGCGAATTCGATATGGGGCTGATGATCATCACCCATGATCTGGCGGTGGTGGCGGACCTCGCCGATCGCATCGTGGTGATGCGCCACGGCGAACTGGTCGAAACAGGCTCTACCCAAGAGCTGTTGCACAATATGCAGCACCCCTACACAAAGATGCTCTTTGCCGCCTCCAACCACCAGGTGACACTGCCGCAAGCCCCCGCCCCCAAGCCACTGCTAGAGGTGTCTGGCGCCATCCGTGACTACCCACTGCCGCGCGACGGGCTGTTTGCAAAGCCCAAGCATTTTCGCGCCGTCAAGGAGGTGTCCTTCACCCTGTACCGGGGCGAGCGCCTGGGGCTGGTAGGGGAATCCGGTTGCGGAAAATCGACCCTGACACGGGCTATTCTGGGGTTGGAGCCGCTGCAGGGCGGGGATATTCGCTTGGATGGGTTGCCCATCACCACTGAACAGAACCCGGAAATCCGCCGCCGTATGCAGGTGGTGTTCCAGGACCCGTTTGGCAGCTTCAACCCACGTCACCGGGTGGACCGGCTGATCACCGAACCCTTTCACACCCTGACCGACCCGCCCAAGGGCATGGCCCGCAGCGATCTGATCACTGAAACCCTGCGCGCCGTGGGCTTGAAGTCCGACGACGCGCAGAAATACATTCACCAGTTTTCCGGCGGCCAGCGCCAGCGTATCGCCATTGCCCGCGCCCTGATCACCCGGCCTGAACTGATCCTGTTTGACGAAGCGGTCTCAGCGCTGGATGTTTCGGTGCGCGCGCAGATCCTCGATCTGCTGGCCGAACTCTGCGAGGCCTACGGGCTGAGCTACCTGTTCATCAGTCACGACCTCAGCGTGGTACGGACCATCACCGACCGCTGTCTGGTGATGCAAAAGGGCGAAATCGTCGAGGCGGCCCCAACGGAAGAGATCTTTGCCGCCCCCCAGCATCCCTATACCCGCGCGCTGATTGCAGCAGCACCGCAACTGCCGGATCTGAACCAGGGCGCTGCCTGATGGTAACGCTGTCGCTGATACTACCCCGCCAACAGGCGGTCTTTGCCTCGGTGTTGGCACCCTACTTCCACGAGGTCAGCCCAGAGGCAAAGATTGATCCGGTGAAACGCGCCGAGCAGATGCTCAATCGGCGCGACGTGACCGCATTCTGGATCCACCAGGGCGCGGCCCGCATCGGGTTTGCGCTGGTGCTGAACCTGCCCGACGACCGCCGAGAGCTATCGGAATTCCGGATCTCGCCGCAGCTGCGGCGGCAGGGGCTGGGCCGGGCGGCCGCCAGCCTGATCTTGCAGGAATTCCCTGGCCGCTGGCGCATGGGCATATCCGAGCGCTCACCGCAGGCCGCCGCCTTCTGGGGCACCTGTCTCAGCCTGGTGCCCGGTCTCAGCGATCTGAAGACTGGCGCGCCCTTTACCGAACATCAAACCAAAAGCTACACATTTGACATTGCAGGACCCGAACATGCCTAACCCACAGACCCCTGACGCAAGCCCTCTCTGGTTCGACCCCAGCCTGTGCCTTATTGGCGCCAACTGGCAACCCGCCACCAACGGTGAAACCCTGCCGCTGGTCAACCCCTCCGATGGCAGCGCCCTGTGCCAGATCGCCCGTGGCACCAGCGCCGATATCGATGCCGCCGTCCAGGCCGCCAAAGCAGCGCTGGAAGGTGACTGGGGCAGGATGAGCGCACTGGAACGTGGCCGCATCCTGACCCGGATTGGCCAGCTGGTGCTGGAACGGGTGGATGAGTTGGCCGCGCTTGAGGCCATGGATGTGGGCAAACCCCTGACCCAGGCCCGCGCCGATGCCGTCGCCCTGGCGCGCTACTGCGAATTTTACGGCGGTGCGGCGGACAAGGTACATGGCGAGACCATTCCCTATCTGGACGGCTATACCGTCTATACCCTGCGTGAACCGCACGGTGTCACCGGCCATATCGTTCCCTGGAACTATCCGATGCAGATCATCGGGCGCTCGGTCGGGGCGGCGCTGACCATGGGCAATGCCTGTGTGCTGAAACCAGCAGAAGAGGCCTGCCTGACCGCGCTGGCCTTTGCCCATATCGCCCAGGAAGCCGGGCTGCCCGCCGGGGCGCTGAACGTGGTGCCCGGTATCGGTGCCGAGGCAGGCGCGGCGCTGACCGCGCATCCAAGCGTACATCACATCTCTTTCACCGGGTCGGTAGCCACCGGCGCGCTGGTGCAGCAATCTGCGGGCAAGAATGTGGTACCTGTGACGCTGGAGCTGGGCGGCAAATCCCCCCAGCTGGTGTTTGCCGACGCCGATCTGGACGCGGCGCTGCCGTTTTTGGTCAATGCCGGCATTCAGAACGCCGGGCAGACCTGCTCTGCCTCTTCGCGCATTCTGGTGCAGCGCGGCGTCTATGAAACGGTCAAGGCCCGCATGGCTGCAGCCTATGACGAGTTGACTGTTGGCCCGGCCGGCGATGATCTGCGCCTTGGGCCACTGATTTCAAACCGCCAGAAAGAGATCGTCGAGGGCTTCCTTGCCAAGGGCGCAGATCTGCAACTGGCAGCCCAGGGACGCATCGTTGACGGCGCACCGGACACCGGTGCCTATGTACGTCCCACCCTGTTTGCCGATGTGCCAGCCGATCACGCACTGGCCCAGCAAGAAATCTTTGGCCCGGTGCAGGTACTCATCCCCTTTGATACCGAGGAAGAGGCGCTCAACATTGCCAATTCCACCGAGTTCGGCCTGGTTGCCAGCGTCTGGAGCCGCGATGGCGCCCGCCAGATGCGCTTGGCCAAGAAGCTGCATGCGGGTCAGGTGTTCCTCAACAACTATGGCGCTGGCGGCGGGGTTGAGCTGCCCTTTGGCGGCGTTGGCAAATCCGGCCATGGCCGCGAAAAGGGCTTTGAGGCGCTCTACGGGTTTTCCCAGCTCAAGACCGTGGCCGCCCATCACGGCTAGAGACGCTTGACCAACCCACAGGTCGTGATGAACGGGCTGTATCAGAGGGTTTGCGCCGCGCAAGCTCGTCGCGAGTGGCAGGCCGCGCCTATGGCGCGGCCTGCCCGTTTCGGCAAATACTGCGATTGCGGCAAACGAACGTTTGAGCGCAAAGTGGTGAATGTTGCCGTACGCATAAATGGCAGCAATCTGTGCAATAGCGGAATTTGCAAAGTCCGCCTCACGACCTGGGAACACAGCATGTGACCGCTGCGATGCCGCGTGAGAAGCTGCCATTGATGAGAGTTACGGCGAATTTATTGGGTTTGAGGGCAGCAGGGCGGGACAAAGCTGCCCTCGGAGACGCCGAGTTCGTCGCGCCCATGCGATCCGAGCGCGTCGCGTTTGGTAAACTGGACGGCCACCTCTTCCGCAAGGTCGCGGTCGTGTCCCCCGTCGACATAGATCTGCGTCAACTCCTCGATCTCGGCCTCGGGCGTTTCTGCGAGTTCACGGGTCTCGCGCGCAAGGTCGGCTTGTTCGGCGTCGGTCTACGAGCTGACCGAGACGTATTCGCCTGCCGCCATGGACATCGCCCCGGAGACGAGCCCGGCGAGGCCCGTGATCAATACCTCGGGTTTTCCAGATCCTGCCGCGGCGACGCAGACAACCAGGCTCGCAGTCGACACGAGTCCGTCATTGGCGCCCAGCACGCCCGCCCGCAGCCAGCCGATGCGATGCGCCATATGAATCTCGGAATGTGAGAGGCGGCTCATGGCTTGGCTCCTTGCGCGATCTCGGCCTGCCCGGCGGAGACAGCCTTTGGTTTCGGAATGGTGGGTTCATGGGGTGCGATGCGCAGCGCGCGCAGGGCATTGAGGATCACCGCCACGTCGATTGCCTCCTGCAGGAATGCGCCCTGAACCGGGGTGAGATAGCCCAAAGCGGCCGCGATCATGCCCATGACCGACAGGCCGATCCCGGCCACGACGCTTTCCACGGCGATGCGGTGCGCACCTCGCGCGATCTCGATGCCCGGGCCCAGCCGGTCAATGCGGTCCACGAGGAGCACGACGTCCGCCGCCTCGGCCGAGGCCGCTGCCCCACGTGCGCCCATCGCAACGCCCACATCTGCCGCCGCGAGTGCTGGCGCGTCGTTCACGCCGTCGCCCACCATCATGACGGGCCCGTTCTTGCGCTCGCTCAGCACCAGCAGAACCTTCTGATCGGGCGTGAGACCCGCGCGCAGACCGTCGAGGCCCAGCCCCTCGGTCACGCGCTCGGCCACATCGGCGCGATCGCCGGTGGCCAGCAAGATGCGCGCAATCCCCTCGCGGCGCAGACCGTCGAGCATCTGGCCCGCGCCTTCGCGCAGCGGATCGGACATCACGAGGTACCCTGCCATGTGCCCGTCCACGGCGACGGCGACGAGGACCGAACCGGCTGCGATTGCCGAATGATCGTCCGGCCGCCGTCCGACGCGGGACGCGACGAAGGCATCTCCACCGACGATGACCTTCCGGCCCTTGACATGGCCCACGACGCCTTCGCCCGGTATCTCGGCCACGTCTGACGGAACCGGCAGCGTGAAGCCCCGTGCCTTCGCGGCGGCTACGATGGCCTGCGCTACAGGGTGCTTCGACGCCTGGTCGAGCGAAGCCGCGAGGCGCAGGATGTTGTCTTCGCTCATGCCATCGTGGCTGTCGATCGAGACGATCTGAGGACGGCCATCCGTCAAGGTCCCCGTCTTGTCGAGGATCAGCGTGCGGATGCGCGCCATCGTCTCAAGCGGCCCGGCGCCCTTGATCAGCACACCGAAATGCGCCGCGCGCGAAAGACCGGCGACCAGCGCCACAGGCACGGCCAGGATCAACGGACAGGGCGTGGCGACGACCAGCACGGCAACGGCCCGGATCGGATCCCCGGTGAGCCACCACGCTGCGAAGGCGATGCCGAGCGTGACCGCGAGAAAGCCCAGCGACCAGCGGTCGGCCAGCCGCGACATCGGCGCCTTCGACGCCTGCGCCTCTTCCACCAGCCGGACGATCCCGGCATAGGTGCTGTCCTTCGCTTCTCGGGTCGCCATCAGGTCGAAGGCCTCGCCCGCGTTTGTCGCACCGCTCATGGCCTCGGCCCGGCGCGCCAGCCGCACCGGCAGGGACTCCCCGGTCAGTGCCGAGGTGTCGAGGAATGCCGTGTCGGAGACCACCGTGCCGTCCACCGGCACCACGTCGCCCTGCCGGATCAGCAGGCGGTCGCCCGGGGCGATCTCGCCGAGCGGCACCTCCTCCAGCCCACCGTTGCGGTGCCGGGTCGCGCTCCGCGGCACGCGGGAAAGGAGGTCATGCATCTCGCGCCGGGCGCGGCCCTCGGCGAAGGCCTCGAGGAATGTGCCCCCGGAATACATCACCGCGACGACGGCCGCCGCAAGCGTTTCGCCGAAGAGAAGCGCCGCCGACATCGACAGCGCGGCGACGATATCGAGGCCCACCTCGCCGGAACGCAGGCTGCGCAGAATTTCGACCACGAGCGCGGCGAGTGCGGGAACGACGCCGACGATCCAGACCAGGTCGGCGATGTCGGTCCGGCCCGCGAAGTAGAAGGCAAGTCCCAACGTCAACCCGGCCGCGGCCAGCAGCAGAATGGCGGTCTTGAGGTGATCGGTGCGGGTGGTTTCCATGCTGCTCATCTTTCTCCTGCGGAGGCGATTGCCGCTGGCTCTTCGGAGAAAAGTCCTCCGACTCCCACGCCCCTTAGGCTGGCATCATCATCGCGCAGGAGGAACAGGGCGTCG
Source organism: Pseudophaeobacter sp. (assembly GCF_048267565.1). Lineage (NCBI taxonomy): Bacteria > Pseudomonadati > Pseudomonadota > Alphaproteobacteria > Rhodobacterales > Roseobacteraceae > Pseudophaeobacter > Pseudophaeobacter sp. The sequence goes on from NZ_JBLWXG010000008.1 coordinate 131,809, forward strand.
AGCCCGGTTTGTCTTGCGAGCGTCGCGCCTTTGTCCGGCCCAAGCACCATGAGGGCCGTCGCCCAGGCATCGGTTTCGGCACAGGTGCGGGCGACAACAGTTACGGAGCCCAGCGACGCGATCAATGGCGCTCCGGGTCCGGCGCCTCGACCGCGATGGTCCAGGCCTTCCCATCGGGTCGGAGGCCCATCGCGCGCATCTCGCCATCGATCCCGACAAGGGCCTCGGCGATTCCGTGGTCGCGCAGTGTCTCGGCCGGACAGGTGACCGGCCCCCTGGGGTTCCCAAATACGGCATCCAATCTTGCCGTGATAGCCATCGATGCTGACCAGCCCACGGCAACCCTCTTCTCACTTTCGCCTTTCGGTTCATAGTAAAACGACGACCGCGCGATCGACAGCAACGCGCATTGCTTGCCGACAGACAAGCCCGGCAGGTTCGGCTCGATCATCTTGCGCCTCACTTGCCGGTCCAGGATTTGAGCTTTCTGGCCAAGAAATTATTGGCGACGGCATTCGCCATTGTCGCTCGGACCAGTGGCGCGACATGGTTCATTCCCCGATCTTGGCCTTAAACTCTGGGTGATATTGTTTCCGTTTCGACATCGTCGATCTCCTTCGTGTGGAAGATCAACAGACAGCAAATTGCAGCTTACGTCAGTGCCCGAATTTCGGGGGTAGCTCAGTCAGCAACGGTACCGCCTGAAAGTTCTGCCAATACAAAAACAAAGCCGCAATAACGCAGCACTAGGGCTGCGCCTGCGCCCTACTTTGCTGCGGTCATCTTGATCTCTTTGGACAGAAAATCGTTGGTGTAGGCGGTTTCGATATCAAACGGGGTGTCGACGCCAAAATAAGTATCAACAAGCTCATAAGTCTCGGAGATCCGCTCAGGATCGAACCAGCCAAGCGCCTCGTTCACCGTGGCCTCTGTGGTCATCAATTCCGTAACGCGGCCCCAGGTATTTTCCAAATCTATACGCTGCAAGCCGCTGGCATTTTCCAGCAAGGCATCCATGCACGGCGATGGGTCTTCGACGCAGGCGCGATAGGCCTTTTGCGTAATCTCGGTAAAGGCGCGCACAAGGTCTTCGTTTTCCGCAAGAAATTCGTTGTTGGCGATAAAAGAGTTGCCGTATGGGTTCAGGCCGATCTCACTCCAGCGCAAGAAACCCAGATCGTCGCCGAACTCTTTCAGCTTTAGGTCATGCGCATTGTAAAAATCGCTTATGATGTCCACGCGATCCGCCGCCAAGGTCGGGATTTTAGCCGCAGGCGCGATATTCACAAACTCTGGCCCGTCTTCGGGAACCCCTGCCGCCTTGGCGAATGCGGGCCACATCACCCGTGCCGCATCACCTGATGGGTTGCCCAAGGTCCGCCCCGCAAAATCCTCGGGGCCTGCGATACCGCTGGAATTTTTCCAGTAAAAAGCAAACGGCGAATTCGCATAAAGGGCCATAATCGCGGTGATTTCCGCGCCTTTGGATTTCGCCAGAAAGGCGGTGCCAAGCTCTGCAATGCCCAGATCGTTGGCACCGACCCCAACATTCTGCGCAGACATGCCCGATCCTTTTCCTGGCTCGACTTCCAACTCAATCCCGGCCTCTTCATACCAGCCCTGCGCAAGCGCATAATAAATCGGCCCGTGGTCCGCACCTGCCTGCCAATTGAGGATCAGGCTTACAGGCTTGGCCTCAGCGGTCATCGGCGCGAGCACAAATGCACAGGCCCCTACCAATTTCAAATACATGCGCTTCATTTTGCAATCTCCCGGTTGCGATTTCATCGACTGCGCGGGCCGCTTCAGAACTTAGCCCGCGCTGTCTCTACCGACGCTAGACGCGCAAATATGAACCTGTCAACAAACTTCAACCAAATGGTTGATATGATTCCCACAGATCCCTTTGCGACCCCACTTAACAGAGCGGATATTCGATATAATACAATATTGACAGGCAAAATTATTCTCTACATTGTCAACCAAACGTTTGATAAAAGGATCAGCCGATGACCGACGCTAGTAAATTGACGCCAAAACGTCGTCAGCCGTTTCTGCCGGAAGGGTGGTCAAATTGGGCGCTGGGGGCAGCGGCACATATTGCGGTCTTTGCGCTTTGGTGGGCAGTGACGGCATCAGGCGCTGTGCCGGCATTCATCCTGCCTTCGCCCGGCGCAACCCTGTCCACCTTGACCAACCCTGTCTATCAATGGGGCAGCAACACGCTGGTCACCGCGACGGAAATTTTTGTCGGTTACGGACTGGCCATCGCGACGGGTGTGTTGATGGCCATGCTCTTTTCATGGTTTCGGCTGTTACGGGCGGCGCTGTTCCCTTTGTTCATCACAATTTCCATGATACCCAAGGTTGCTTTGGGGCCCCTGCTCATTGTCTGGTTTGGCTATGGCATCACCACCAATATCTTTTTTGCCTTCCTGATTTCGATTTTCCCCATCTTGATCACCACCGCCCGCGGCCTGCGCGAAGTTGAACCCGATCTTCTGGATCTGGTGCGCGCCCTTAACGGCACGCGCTGGCAGATCTTTCGCAAAATTCAGTTTCCAAGCGCGCTGCCCTATATCTTTTCATCCATGAAAGTCGGCGCAATCCTTGCTGTTGCCGGTGCCATCGTGGGTGAATTCGTGGCCTCCAGTCAGGGGCTTGGCTATCTGATGATACAGGTCCAATCGACGCTGGATACCGCAGCAATGTTCATGGCCGTGATCCTGCTAAGCCTACTTGGCGTCGCGCTCTTTGGCTTTGTCATGCTGTTGGAACGGATTTTCGTGGTCAAGGACGCGCGCCTTGACGGTGCTCCGACATAACCGCGCGACGATCCACCCCGAAATCACTCCAAATATCTGAAATCCTCCACTGTTGGGTGCCACGCCGCCCCGATCACGCCGCCTGACCAAGAAGGAAATTCCTTATGGAAACCATCACTGAACACCTCCCCGCAACGATACCTGACCTGGAAACATTGGAGGAACTCCTCTCCCGGCCGGACGCTGCGACAATCCGCGATCTGGAAACGCTCGACGGTGACGTCATGGTGCTGGGTGTCGGCGGAAAAATTGGCCCCAGCCTGGCACGTATGGCCGCACGCGCCCTGCCCGACCGGCGCGTGATTGGTGTCGCCCGATTTTCTGACGCGCAGACACGCCAGAAATTGGATGCCTGGGGGGTCGAAACGATCAAATCTGATCTGCTGGACCGGGACGCATTGACCCGCCTGCCGCGCGTTAGGAATATTGTGTTCATGGCGGGTCACAAATTCGGTTCCTCCGGCAACCAGGGCCTGACATGGGCGATGAACAGCTATCTGCCCGGCATGGTCGCCGAAACATTCCCTGACGCTTGCATTTCTGCCTTTTCCACAGGGTGCGTTTATCCCTTTGTCCCGATCCAAGACATCGGTGCCGACGAAAGTCTGGCCCCCAACCCACCGGGCGAATATGCGCAATCCTGCGTGGCACGCGAGCGGATGTTTGAACATTTCTCAAAGGTGCACGGCTCCCCCGGGCGGATCATTCGTCTCAATTACGCAATCGACCTGCGCTACGGTGTGCTGTGCGATATCGCTGATGCCATTCGCGCGGGCCAACCTGTCAATGTCGGCACTGGCCACGTCAACCTGATCTGGCAAGGCGATGCAAACCGCTATGCTTTGCGCGCACTGGCACATGCCACCACGCCGACAACTCCGCTGAACGTCAGCGGGCCGGAAACCCTGCCTGTGGCTTGGTTGGCAAATGAATTGGCCCGGCGCATGGGGCGCGAGGCCATTATTGCAGGCACCCCATCGCCCACCGCGTGGCTGAACAATTCCGCCGCTGCATTTGATCTTTTCGGCTATCCGACTGTCCCGCTGGCACGGCTGCTGGATTGGGTGGCGGACTGGACAGCGCGTGACATGCCAAGCCTTGGAAAACCCACCAAATTCGAGGCCCGCGATGGGCGCTACTAACCGATCAAAACGGCATCACAAGAATTGATGCTTAAACCCCATTCCCGACAAGGCAGTTCCACATGACACATTGGACAGACATCCCCCCTCCCGTACTAGATTTGCTGCGCAAGGGCACGGTTATTCCCGCCCACCCTCTGGCGCTGGATGAGGGCAACAAACTTGATCACCTTCGACAGCGGGCATTGACCCGCTACTATCTCGACGCAGGCGCAGGCGGGCTTGCTGTTGGCGTACATACAACCCAGTTTGAAATCCGCGAACACGGACTTTATGAGGCGGTGCTGGACGCCTGTGCCAAAGCCGCAGATGAATGGACTGACAAACCCCTTGTGCGCGTTGCCGGCATTGTCGGGCGCACAGACCAGGCCAAGCGCGAAGCACAAATCGCGCGCGGGCTTGGTTATCATACTGGGCTCATCAGCCTTGCCGCCTTCAAAGGCGCAAGCATTGATGACATCATCGCCCATTGTCAGGCCGTCGCAGAGGAAATTCCGCTGTTTGGGTTCTACCTGCAACCCGCGGTGGGCGGCATGAAGTTACCTTATGAATTCTGGCGCCGGTTTGCCGAAATCGAAAATGTAATCGGCATCAAGATGGCACCCTTTGATCGCTACGCAACCTTGGACGTGATACGCGGTGTCGCAGCGGCGCGCGCCGAAGACCGCGTAACGCTCTATACGGGCAACGACGATCACATCGTTGGCGACCTGCTCACCCCATTTACCCTTGCCCGCGATGGCGCGCCGCTGACCTTGCACATACGCGGCGGGCTTCTTGGCCATTGGTCGGTATGGACCAAAGCGGCTGTCGACCTTTACGCCCGTTGCCGCGACGCCACCCAAACCGGCATGATACCCGCAGATTTGCTCGCGCTCGACAGCGAAGTCACCGATTGCAACGCCGCGCTCTTTGACGTGGCCAACGGGTTTCGCGGCGCCATCGCCGGATGCCACGAAGTGTTGCGCAAACAAGGTCTGTTGACCCACACCCGATGCCTCAGCCCCAATGAGGTGCTAAGCTCTGGCCAGGCTGATGAAATCGCCCGAGTCGCCCGGGATCACCCGCATTTAACCGACGATGCCTTTGTCGCGGAAAACCTCGAAAGGTGGCTGACATGACCGGCACTCCGATCATCCGGATGGAAAACGTCCGCAAAGTCTACCACACACGCGATCGCGACGTTCTGGCAGTGTCCGATGTCACGCTCGATGTGAACGAGGGCGAGTTTGTATCGCTGGTTGGCCCCTCCGGCTGTGGTAAATCGACCGTGCTGAAAATCCTTGCCGACCTGATAAAGCCTGATGTCGGGACCGTTCAAATCGGAACTCCCGGTGCTCCCTTCGACCCCAGTCGTGACATCGGCATGGTCTTTCAACAAGCGCTTTTGCTGAAATGGCGGCGGATCATCGACAACGTGATGCTTCCGGCCGAAATCATAGGCCTGCCCGTAAAAGAAAGCCGCGAACGCGCCCGCGATCTGCTGCAGATGGTCGGCCTTGGCGGATTCGAAGACCGCTACCCCTACGAATTGTCGGGCGGCATGCAACAACGCGCCGCAATTGCACGGTCCTTGGTTCACGACCCAAAAATGGTGCTGATGGACGAACCATTTGGCGCATTGGATGCGCTGACCAGAGAAAAGATGAACCTCGAAATCCTCCGCATTTGGGAAGCATCGAACAAGACGATCCTGTTTGTAACCCATTCCATTCAGGAAGCGGTGTTATTGGGCTCTCGCTGCGCGGTGTTGACGGCTGGCCCTGCGCGCATGGCCGATAATTTTCCCATAGACCTGCCTTACCCGCGCAAACTTGCGATGAAAACGCAGGATTCCTTTGGCGTCTATACCCAACGGATTTACAAACTTCTTGATCTGGAAAGCGTGGCCGATTGAACCCGTGGCCTTACCGGCAAAACGACCCCTCAGCCGGTAAGGCCGGGATCGGTACGCACCCTGATCGCGTTCAGGGTAAAATCCACAATATGGGCGCACCGTTCGGCGTGGGCAGCCGGCGTGTCGTGAACCCGGTCGAAAATCCGGCTCAGTGTGTGAACGTTCGCAAAGTTGAAAAACGACATCCCGGCAATTGACAGATACACATGCAGCGGATCAAGACCCCGCCGAAAGACGCCATCGCGCACGCCGCGTTCAAGGGTTTCACCAATCAGTTCGATGATCGTTGAGTTGGCGTCCCGCACCGTGTCCAGCCCGATCAAATGCCGCCCGCCATGGGTGTTTTCGTCAGCCAGCAACCGCACGAAATCACGATTGTCGCGCAGATGTTCGAACGAAAAATCAATCAGCCGCCGCATCGCTTCTTCGGGAGGAAAGGCACTTAGGTCAAGTGCGGCCTCCCGTTCGCGAATCTCGGAATAAACCTGTTCAAGAACGGCAGTATAAAGCCCATCCTTGTTGCCGAAATAATGATACACAAGCTGCTTGTTGGATCCGGCGCGCCGCCCGATATCATCCACCCGCGCCCCTTCCAGCCCCGCCTCGGCAAAGGCTTCCCGCGCAGCTAACAGCAAATTGTAACGCGTGGTTTCTGACGCATCAGAACGTGGCTTTCGCGGTGGTCTCGGCTTTGACATAGGATGCGCCAACTGATGAATAGAGCTTCTAGATATCTACCTGATCGTACTGTCTATTTCTAGGGTCATGAGAAGGCCCCAATCATCAGGCAGGTCAGAAAGGTCGCATACCCCCCGCTACGGGCTTGCACGCCATCAGCCAGAAGCGCCCCTGCCGCAGAGCGGCTTAGTCCAACCGCCCTCCCTGCTGGAGCTGTCGAGAGCGAGCGGTGGTAGCTGCCGCGTCCGCTTTGGGGCTGGAACCGGTCATCCGGGTAGTCGCGCCGAAGCCTGCAAGGTCAAGATTTGCGTGCCGCACCGCCGCAAGTCCGGTTCCGCGCCAAAGCGCCCTTGTTGCTTCATAGGTGTTCAGTCCCGGCATCTGGTGGATCGGATTTAGGATGAAACGATCTGGCTCTGAAGTCCAGATTTTGCAGATGTATTCGCAGCGTGTGAGGCCGTTCAGGGTCTTTAAACTGCGTGCGAAGTTGTATGCGTCCATGAAGTCGGCAAGATGCGTGCGCAGCTGATCATGTCTCAACTTGGCGAGAACGTCACTTGGGTCGAGAGCACCGCGAATATCGAGATCGAAGAAGTGACGGTCATTGTGCCGCACGCCTATCGGATCACCATGCAGCGTTTCGGCGGCGATATCCTACGCCTGCAGGGATTTGGTGTCGATGTTGATACCGCGACGGCAAGCGCCGAGGAAGTAGAAGCAGCAATGGCCACCCAAGGTATTCATGTCACCCGGGATTCCAGTAGCGGCAATTTCGAAATCGGCTTTGGCACAACCGGTGATGCCATCACCATCAGTTTCGACCAAACTGTGTTGCATGGGCAGATCTGGGAATACTTCGAGTTCGTTTGATTTCACCAACTGCGCTCTGCAGATGTACGGGTAGACCGCCCCCCCAGGCGGAACACTGCCTGGGGTTTCCACGCATGGGCTTTGGGCGCAGCTCTTATTGCTCTGAGCACCCAGTATTGTCGTCGAGTTCCCTGGGGGCGGCATATGTCCGCTGACAGCTCTTCGCGACATTCGCGCAAGGTGCAGCGATGCCTAACTGCAGGTGCGGCAGCAGGGATCAACCCTTGTCGGCCTTCGCAGACACATCCTTTAGGTCTGCCTTGCTTTGGGCCGTAAAATCATTGAACAAGCCAACTGCCCCCATTTGTCCGCCTTTAAGCATCACGGGCAAGCCATCTTGTGAGGGATCCCCGTGGCGTCCAATGCAAACGCAAGCGCCCTGACCAAGATCCCGGTGGAAATCGAGTGCGTCGAACCCGAGCCGAGTCACGATACGGCTCGAAGTGTCGCCCCCAGCAAGCCCGAGCGCACGCACAGGACGGGCTGCCACGAAATCCTGCACAAAAGCTGCGCAGGCGTCAGCAAGCACTGCCGGTTCACAGCAATAATCGGCGTCCGGAACAAGGTGGAGGAGCAAATCCTTGTTCTTGGGGTAGCTCCTGGCAATCCTTTGCGCTGCGCCATCTTCGGACAGAAGATCTGGGGACAGAGCCACGCACTCGAACTCGGTGGCCGCTGCAACCTGTGCCGCTGTCACCGAAGAGCGAGACCCGGCGAAGATTAGGGTGCTCCCGTCGCGCGGGGGCAGCGTGACGGGAGACAGTTCAGTGATCTGATCGCCGAGGATCTCCGCTACTGAACTGGCGCCAACGAGCAGCTTACGACCTGGTATTCGGTCCAGTGCAGCCCGAATGTGAAGCTGATCAAGTGCGCAAGTGTTGTCGACCAGCGCAGGACCATCGCCCAAGCGTTCAGCCACTGTTGCAGACTCATCAAGGTCGGATACAAGGATCCGCACCGGCAGATCCAGTCCCTGTGCCGCGAGGTGGAGCCCCAGGTCGGCTTCGTTCATTGGTGTTACGGGATGGCGGGCCATGACGGGATGGCGATCAATGCGATGCACCGCGCCACCCGGGCCGTGGGCGAAGAGATTGCCAAAAGCGCAGTATCGCGCCAAGCTCGGCTGTCCGCCGATGACGGCAAACGTTTCAGGCTCGAAAAGATGCTGGATCTCACGCGCGATGGCCCCGATGGAGCCAACCCCAGGCGCGCTGTCAAAGGTCGAACAGACCTTGAGATGGATAACCTCGGGCTTTTCAGCTTCGATCATCGGCCAGAGCGTGCGCAAGGTGTCCAGCGCGCGTACCGGAGAGAGCGATCTGAGGTCCGTCGCAACGCCCAATACATCGAGGTTTCCCTGCGGTGTGGTATGACCCGTGACAAGCCGTGTCCGCAGCCCACGTCGTGCGTAGGATGCGAGACTGTCCGAGGCCCCGGTGAAATCGTCACCGATGAAAACGATGCGCGCGCCCATCAGCTTGCCCCAAAGAAATCTAGAGCGCTGGCAAGAGCTGCATGGTCCTTTGCCGCAGTCGCGAGGTCCTCGCCGGCTGCAAGCGCCGCATAGGCTTCACGAAGCGAGGCGATGCCGGCGGACGGGCCGCCGGGATGGGCGAGGATGCCTCCGCCACACATGAACATGAAATCCTCGTTCTGCGAGGCTTCCATTGCAGAAGGCAGCGTGCCGGCCCATTGGCCAGAGGAAAACGCGGGCATGACCCGGTCGTCGGCACCTGGGGTCAGCGGGGCGAGACAGGCGCGTGCGGCCTCGGTCACCTCGTCCCTGCTATCCACGAATTTGCCACCGATCCCATGCACGTGCATATGATCGACACCGGCGAGCCGGAACAGAGCCTGATATGCCGGAAACGCGATTCCGAGCGCTGGGTGACGGCTCATGGCACCAAAGCCATTCCGGTGAGCGTGAATGGCGAGGTCAGTATGGTTGCGCAGACTCTCGATTCCCGAAAGACCGCACCAGTTGAGCGAAGCCATGACGCAGGTGCCGCCATGTGCGGCCACGAGGTCCGCGTGACGGCGCATTGCGTCCACTTCGTCGGTAATGTTGAAGGCCATCATTACACGGCGGCCCGAGGCGTCCTCTGCCCGTTTGATTGCCTCCATGACCAGGGGGACGCGTTTGGACAGCGGTGCGATGTCAGGGTTGGCACAGACCTCGTCATCTTTGATGAAATCCACGCCTGCAGCGCAGAGGTCGCCGACCAGCGCCGCAATGGCATCCGGGTGCATGCCGACGTTGGGTTTGATGATGGTGCCAAAAACGGGCCGCCCGGTCACACCGAGACTCGCCCGGGTACCCGAGATCCCTTGCACGGGTATGGGGAAGCGCGCGCGATACTCCGCCGGAACTGAAATATCCAGGAGTTTCAACCCGGTGATCTCGCCGATGTCATAAAGATTTCCCGAGACGGTCGCCGCTAGCGTGGGCAAGTTGCGCCCAATATTTCTTGTAGGGAAGGCGATACGTACGCGGGCCCGCTTCGCCGGACCTGGCGCGCCCTTGCGGTCGATATAGGCGGAGGCAAGCGTCGGGGCGGGCAGCTCGCCCAATTCTTCGATGCTAAGAACCTCGGCGGCTGATCGCGCACGCAATTCGTCGGTTTCGCCCGCCACGCGCACGAAGGTGCCGGAAGATTGTTCGCCAGCCATCATTGCGGCGACATCGGCCAGGGGGAACGGGGTTTCCAAAAGATACTCTGCGACGATGCAATTCATGTCAGATAGCCGAGAAGTCCGGGAACGGGCGGATTGGATCGGTACCATCCCAATCGACAGACGCTGCTCGGATCAAGTCAAACAGACGCCCTTTGGGGCCCATCACCTCAGATAGTTCGATACAGGTGCCGGGGTGATGTTCCTCGGCGAAATAAACGAAGCGCCCGTTTTCGCCGACGCAGCCTGACATCTTCACGGTGAAGCCTCGCTCCTTCATCATGGCCAGGTCGGCATCAAAATCCTTGGTCCAAAAAGCGACGTGTTGCAGTCCGCGCAGCCCCTTTTGCATGTAGTCGCGATACATCGAAGGTACGTCGTTGCGTGTCTGGATCAGCTCAACCTGCATGTCGCCGGAGTTGGCCAGCGCGACCGAGTTGTGCGGTTCGTAGCTTTGCCCATCATATGTATAATCCACGATCGGAACCTGCGGGTTATAGAACCACGGGCCAACGCCCATGACGTCAGACCAGTGCTTCATTCCCTGTTCGATATCGTCCACGACGATACCAAGTTGGCGGATCGGGCCGAGTAGATTGCTCATGCGCGCCTCATTTCATCAGTGTGTTAGGGAGCCATGTGGACAGTGCCGGAATGGCAGTGACAACCAGGAGGCTCAGGAGTAGTGGGAGGAAGAAGGGGATCACGCCGGCGATGACGCGGGTGATCGGCATTTTCGTAATGATGGTGATCATATAGAGCGACATTCCCACCGGCGGGGTCAGCAGCCCGATCATCAGGTTCAGGACGAACACGATCCCGAGCTGTAATGGGTCGACGCCGACCATGGTCAGGGCCGGAGCCACGATGGGGGCGATGATGAGGATCGCTGCAATCGATTCGAGGATCATACCGACGACCAGCAGGAGCACGTTCACCAAAAGCAGCAGCACGAGTGGGTTATCGGACAGGCCAAGGAGAAGGCCAGAGACCTTCATCGGGACCTGATCAAGCGTGAGAACCCAGGCGAAGAGGGCTGCAGTTGCCACGACGAAGAGGATGTTCGCGGTGGCTGTGGTGGTTTCCCGTAGGGCGGTTATGAAACCGCGCAGTGTCAGGCTGCGATAGATGAAGATTCCGATCAGAGTGGCATAGGCGACAGTGACGCCTGCCACCTCGGTTGGACCGAAATAGCCCGACATCAGGCCCGTAATAAGCAGTATGGGGGCGAGAAGCGCCGGGAACGAGATGACGGCTTTTTTTGCTATATCTGCAGGGCGCGCGGCGATGTCGTCGCGCGGCAGGGATTTGGTACGGGCAACAATGGCGACCTGGATCATCAGGAACACGGTCAGCAGCAGCGCCGGTACGATTCCGGCGAGCAGCAACTGCACGGCCGAGACATTGGCGACGCTGGCGTAGATGATGATCGGGATTGAAGGCGGAAAAATCGGACCGATGGTGGCGGCGGCAACGGTAAGGCCAGAGGCGAATTCGGGTTTGTAGCCCTGGCGCGTCATCTGGTCGATCTGGATCTTGCCCAATGCGCCGATATCGGCAAGCGCGGCACCGGAGACGCCTGAGAAAATCAGTGATACGAGGATCGATACCTGGGCCACAGCGCCGCGGATACGGCCCAGAACCATGCGCACGAGGTCAAAAAGATGAGTGGTTACGCCGGTCGCGTTCAGAAGCGAAGCGGCGAAGATAAAGAGTGGTACGGCCAGCAATGGCGAACTGTCGAGTGCGTTCAGACTGCGTTGTGCCAGCACCGAAACCGGTAGACCTTGTGTGACGATCACAATCGCCGAAGAGAGGCCTAGGCAAACCGCGATTGGCGCGCCTGCAACGAGCAAGACAACGAAGAGGGTCAGTAGCAGGGCGGTCATGTGGTCTCCAGCGCCTCTTCGGCAGAGGGTTCGCCATAGGGTGCCGACGGGCACCTGCCGCGCAGGGTGGCGACTGTGCGTTCCAGGGCGACAAGTGTCATGAAGAGCGATCCGGTCAGAGCAAGCGAATAATAGAACCAGTTCGGCACACGCATTGCAGGGGTCAGAAACTTACCGGCGCGAGGCAAGAATTCGGCAAAGCTCCACAGGAGCAGCACACCGAAAGCGAGGGTGGCGATGTCGGACAGGAGCGCCAGCCAGCGGGCCGGACGCTTGCTCAGCAGGTCGGGCAGCAGTGTCACCGACACCAACGCCTGGCGGCCAGCGAGTGCAGGAACGGACAGAAATACCAGTCCAATTCCGCAAAATCGCGCCAGTTCGTCGGCCCATGGAAGTCCGAGATCGAAGAAATTGCGCGCCGCGACCTGCAGGACCACGAGACTGGCCATGAGGGCAAGCAGGGTGAGGCCAAGCCCCACCCCGATCCCCGCAACCCGCCCGAGCGCGATGCGAAGAGTGGGCATCTTCCGTGTCATCAGCCGACCGCTGCGATCTTGGCGTAAAGGTCACCGTATTCCGCTCCAAAACGCGCGTCGACCAGCTTGGACACGCCGTCGCGGAAGCCCGCGATGTCGAGACCGTCCTCTTCGCCGATTACGGTCATGCCGAGATCGCGCAGCTGTTGGGTTTCGCCGGCTTCGTTGTCGAGAATGGCCTTGGTCGCCTTCTCGCGGGTCTGGCTTGCTGCTTCCCGGACGGCGTCCTGTTCGGCGGCAGACAAACCCTGCCAGACATCTTCGTTCATCACGACGACTTCGGCGTTGGACATGTGGCCAGTCAGCATGAGATGGCTCTGCACCTCATAGAGTTTCACGTTCAGGACCACGTTGACAGGATTTTCCTGCCCCTGCACGACCCCGGTGGCCAGCGCGGTGGGAACTTCGGACCAGTCGACAGGCACGGCCACGGCGCCCATGCCTTCGACGGCGGTGGTGTAGATTGGGAAGGGCACAGCGCGGATCTTTGTGCCTTGAAGGTCTGCAGGGCTCATGATCGCTTTGTTGCACGTCAGGTTCCGGCGTCCGAAATAGTGGGCGTAGATCACACGTACATTTGCAGCTTCGATCAGTCCCTTGTTCAGCTCCTGCATCACTGGGCTTTCCACGTCCGTCACTGCCATCAGGTGGTCGATGTCACGATAAAGATACGGCGTGTCGAGCGCGGCAAAGGGCTGGTAAAGCGAGCCGAGCGCGCCTGCGGTATTGTGGGAAAATGCGATGGTGCCAAGCGACACCGCCTCTGCCAGTTCCTGCAGTTTACCCAGCTGCGAGTTCGGGAATACCTGCACTTCAATATCGCCGCCCGAAGTCTGGCCTAAAGCATCTGCGAACCAGTCGGCCTGAGCGCCAGCGACCGAGGCGACTTCATTGTTGTGACCGTAGCGCAGGGTTGTGGCGGCTAGTGCGGGGCAAGCGACCAGGGGGGCGGCAAGGGCCGCACCGCCCAAGGCGAGCATGGACCGGCGGTTCAGATTGAATGAATGTGTCATCTCTCTCCTCCCAGAGTATGTGATGTATTTTGAGGGGTGTCATTCGGAAACTGACGCGCCTCCTCCCAAAATACGACGGCTTTGACGAGTTTAGTGATCTGGGGCATGATTGGTCCAGAAAATTGAAATGATGGATTTTGAGGGGTTGGTATGCCTGACACTGGGGAAAAGCCGCTTCTTGTAGACATTGCTGCACGCGCAGGTGTCTCCATGGCAACGGTGGACCGGGTTATAAACCGGCGGAAGGGCGTGGCGGAGCGCACTCGTCGCCGGGTGTTGGATGCGGCGCGCGCGGTCGGCTATCTTGGTGAGGACGAGGTCGCGCACATCGGAGCGGCGAGGCCGATGAACGTGACTGTTCTGCTGCCCGCTGGGACCAATCCCTATCTGCGGCTTCTGGGCGACCGGGTGCGCGACCGTATCGGGCGCTCCGGTACGACCGATCCGTTCTTGCGCTGCTACTTCATCGACAGTTTCGATGCCGGTGCGCTTGCAACTGCACTGCGCAAGAGCGCAGGATGGGCCGATGGCATCGCGTTTTTCGCCATCGAACATCCTGAGGTCCGGGCGGCGGCGGCCGAAATCGCAGGCCAGGGTGTAAATCTTGTCACCATCGTATCAAACCTAGGTGAACGAACCGGTGTCGCTCATGTTGGGCTGGATAACTATGCCGTTGGCCGCACTGGGGGATTGCTCGTCGGGCGGCTTTCCGGACGCGGCAACGGTGCCGTTGCGCTGGTGGCGGGTAGTCGAAATTACCGTGCGCACAGTGATCGCGAGGCAGGCTTTCTGAGTGTGATCGAAGAGATGTTTCCGGGGCTCAGGCTGGTCGGTCTGCGTGAAGGTCATGACGATGCGGGCGAAAACTACCGTCATACGCAGTCTTTGATTGAGCAGGAGCCGGAACTAGTTGGGATCTACAATGTCGGTGGGTCGTCCAGCGGGATCACTCGGGCGCTGCGTGAACTTGGGCGAGACGACGTGGTTTTCGTGGGCCATGGGCTGACTACCGACACACGGCGAGCGCTCTTAGACGGGACGATGGATGCGGTTTTCGATCAGGACCCGGATGCATTGATAGACCGAGCGATCAGAACCTTGGCTGCACCTGAAGTGCCGCCCGATCCTCTGAAGTTCGATATCTATTTCAAGGAAAACCTGCCCTGAGGTTCCCATAAGTGCTCTCTTTTCGAGGCAGGGGTTTGGTACCTTCATGCTGAGCGGCACAGTCCCTTGGCTTCCATCCCATCCCGGCCTGGTGCGCCTTCAAACTGTGAGCTTTTCAGGGGGGGTACGTCTTGACCCTTGGGTCATATCCGAAGCCGCTGCTCGTGCGTCGCCAGGCTTCCAGCCAGTCGAATGATGCAGGACAGGCCATCCAGCACGGGAATCGAAAGCTCCGGCGCAAGATGGTGTGATATACCTGCCGTAATCGCGCCGCCCAGGACAATCACGTCGGGCTGGTTCGAGACAAGGACCTTCCGGGCCAACTCGGTCATGTCACGAGGGGTTTGGTCACCGGTGTGTTGGCTCTGGAGACCCCGGTCGGCAAGGCGTGTACGCCTGTTAGATGTTTCGCCATTCCGCAGGCTTCGGCAAGTGCCCGTATGCCGGGGACTGTCGTCGGGGCGACTGTCAGGATCGAGTATCGGGGACCAAGTTCTACAGCCCTGCTCATTGCGACCGCTGCGATGCCAACAACGGGGAAGATCCCCCCTTGCCGGATACGGAGAAGGCCTGGATCGCTGAGACATGCGATGGTGGCCGCATCAGGGACCAGCGCCTCGGTGATCGCCGCGCAAGTGGCCTTGGCGGCGATCACCGCGTCCTTGGGCGTCTAGATCCCGGTAGGACCAAACGGAGCCGTCACTGCGCGGATACGGGGCTCGGGCGGCGGAATCGAGACCGCTTCGTGTCGGATGCCGCTGTCATCCGGCGAGTTGTTGCCGGATATCGGCTCGGTCGAAATGGGAGCGCTTTTCCACAATCATGCCATCCCTGAGGGTCAACTTCATGAAGAGCGAAAACCTCAGCTTTCGCCCCGACGCGGGAATTCCCGCCCAGTCGCGTGCGTGGATCCCCTCAAAAATCATGTAGGAGGCAACCTGATCCCCTTCGGCGATCAGCTCGACAATCGGCATCTGCCAGTCATCGAAGGCCGCGAAGTTCTTTTCTTCGGACGCCCGGAAGCCTGCGACGCCGGGGTGCGGCGTGTCCACCTGGTGGTAGAACACGAAGTCGGGATGACAATACTGCGCCAGATCGTCGAAACGCTGCTCGTTGATGGCCTCGTAGAAGGCACGGACGGTCGCTTTGTTCGCTTCGGTCATGCTCAGAACTCCAGAACGTCATTGTCCGCGGGGATCCACAGGTGGTCGGTCATGCCATTGACCTCGGCAAAGGCCTGCAGGTCGGCCCGGCTCAGTGCGCAATGGTTCACGGTTTCCATGTGGCTGGCGACGATCTGCGCGGTCGGCGCCGCATCATGCACCGTCTTGACGTCGTCCGTGCCCATGATGATCGAGCCAAGGCCCGGCACCTGCGCGTCACCGGCGGCCAGCACGATCACATCCGGCTTGAACATTTCGAGGTTGGTCGCGACCATCTGGTTCCAGACGGTGTCACCGGCAAGATACAGCGTGTTTTCGCCCTCGGCACGGAACACCACGCCCATCACGTTGCCCAGCAGTTCGGCGGCGTAGACATAGGCCTGTTCCGAGCCGTGCTGACCACGGGTGCGCGACAGGGTGACACCCTCAAAGGTGGTCTCGATGCCCAGCGGGCGCACATCGGTGAAGCCAAGGGCCTTGATCAGTTCTGCGTCCGAATAGTCCTGTACGAAGGCCGGCTTGTCACGTGGCAGCAGCTTGATCGCGGCTTCGTCGAAATGGTCGGGGTGCAGGTGTGTCAGGATAAGCGCGTCGAAGTCGAGGATCTTCTCCATCGGCGTGCTGAGCGCCACGCGCGGGTTGCGGATCTCGCTATTCAACGTGCCTTCGAAGCCGGGATAGGCGTCCTTGTCGGCCAGGTAGGGATCGACGAGGAAGCGTTTTTTGGCATAGGTCACGATCAGGGTGGCATTGCGGATCTGGTGGATTTTCATGGGCTGTCTCCTTTTGTGCCGAATGAGCGCGCGTGACCGTTTCGGGCCGTTCGCGCGTCTCTTGACGCCAATCTGGCCAAAGGTCACGGTTTTCGCTATTGGCGCAATCGACATAAAGCGGGGTGATATCGACAAATGGAGCAGCTCAGAATCGGCATCCTTCTGTATCCGGGGGTGCAGACGTCGGCGGCGATGGGGCTGGCGGACTTGTTCCACGTGGCTGGCCGAATGGTCAGCCAGAAGGACCGGCTTTTGGTCCGAACGCTGGACGCGCCGCCCGACAGGCCGGGTGACGAACCCTGTCACGTGCTGATCCTGCCCCCATCACTCGAAGCACCAATCGCACCCGAAACCGCCGCGCCGTTGGCCGACTGGCTGCGCGCGTGCCATGCCGAGGGTACAGTGCTGGCTTCGGTCTGTGGCGGGGCCTTTTTGCTGGCGGAAACCGGGCTGCTGCATGGGCGGGCCGTGACGACCCACTGGGCCTATGCCGATGCCTTTCGCGACCGCTTTCCGGATGTGCCGCTGGACCCAGACCGCCTGATCATTGACGGGGGCGATATCATCTCGGCGGGCGGGCTGATGTCCTGGACCGATCTGGGCCTCAAACTAGTGGACCGCTTCCTCGGCCCGGTGGTCATGGCGCAGACCGCACGGATGATGTTGGTGGACCCGCCGGGGCGCGAGCAAAGCTATTACAGCGGCTTCGTGCCCCGCATGACCCATGGCGATGCCGAGGTCCTGAAGGCGCAGCATTTCCTTCAGGCGAACGAAGGGCGCGACGCGCGCCTGGCAAAGCTGGCCGATCTGGCCAGTCTCGGAGAGCGCACCTTCCTGCGGCGTTTCCAGAAGGCCACCGGCCTGACGACCACCGAATACGCCCAACGCCTTCGGATCGCCAAGGCGCAGGAACTGCTGCAATTCGGCCGCCAGCCTATCGAGCGCATCGCGTGGGAGGTCGGCTATTCCGACACCGGCTCTTTCCGAAAGGTGTTTCACCGAATCGTTGGACTGACGCCGGGCGACTATCGCCGCCGATTTCATGCATAACCGGCGCATGAGAAATCCCATGCGCCGGTTATGCACGCATTTGTCAGACTGCCTTCAGGTCAGGTTCTTCCTCGGGCAACTCGTTAGTGGCGTCACGCGCCGGACTGTCCGAACTCAGGACCGACATCGCGTCGCGCGGCCTGCGATCAAGCACAAGGCGCGTGACATCGGGGCGCGAATAATGCCCTGCCGGGTCCGCTGGGCCTTTGGCCAAAGAGATCATGCCAAGGTCGATATCGGCGTAGACAAGCCCTTCTTCCTCGGGCGCCAGGGTATTGCTGATCATCTGACCGTCCGGCGCATAGATCTGCGCATAGCCGCCCCCAACGGCCAAAAGTGCCTTCTTTGTGTCGGTGTCGCACATGATCTCGGACATCTCGGGAGAGACGATGGCGGTCGGCGCGATGACAAAGCAGCCACCCTCGACCGCATAGGCGCGGCTGGCTCCGGTGTTGACCTCGGGTCCAAGCTGGTACGCCCCGCCCGGGAAAATCGAAAAACTCGGCCACGCGGCAATATGGACCTGCTCATTCTGAGCGAACATGGCGTATTTCGTCAACGGCTGGAGATGCTCCCAGCAGCACAGCGCGCCGACTTTGCCCAGTTCGCTGTCATGCACCGACAGGTCACGCCCGTCGCCCTCGCCGAACACCGTGCGTTCCACATGGGTGGGTTTCAGCTTGCGGCGTTTGGAGACGGTGCGGCCATCGGGACCTATGATCCACTGGCCCATATACAGGCTGCCGCCGTCGCGTTCGGAGTGCCCAAGGGCCACCATGATCTTGTTGTCGCGCGCAGCGCGGGCAAGGCGTTCGGCCTGTGGTGAGCCGTATTCTAGAGAGTTGTCGAAGTAGCGCTGCGCGAACTGCATCTGCCACGCGACGCTGTCGAGCCAGATATACCACGGGTAGCCGGGGATGAAGGTTTCGGGAAAGGCGATCAGCTCGGCGCCGTTCTGCGCGGCCTGTTCAATCAGGCCGATGGCTTTGTCCACCGTCGCTTCGAGGTCGAGAAAGACCGGCGCGGCTTGAACCGCGGCGGCGCGAAACTTGGGGTTTTGCTTGGTCATTTGGGTCTCCTTGTCGGACATATCTTTATGTTCCGCGACCATCTTAATCGGAGAGCCGTCGCCCCAGCTTGTCTACCCGCCGCGCAAAACTTGACTGAGAGTTGCAGCCCACTGCAAATTGCTGGACAGGAAACGCGGCTCGGATAGACTTTTGTCATGGAAACGCTTTGGACCACATCCTCGGTCGCACCAAGGGAAAGCCTGTCTTATTGGATCGAGGCGGTCTGCCGAACATACACCTCGCTCGACTGCGAACACCGCAACCAAGAGGCACCGTTCTATGGCCAGATCGAGTCGGGCATAGTCGGTGAAATCGGTGTGACGCAGGTGCGCGCCGCCGCGCAAAAGGTCCGCCGCACGCTGGGCAGCATCGCCCGCCACGAAGAGGACAAGCTGCTGTTCAGCATCCAGAAACGCGGGCGTTGCACCGTTGTGCAGGACGGGCGTGTGGCGACGCTCGCGCCTGGGGATTTCGTGCTGTATGACACCAAGAGGCCCTACGACCTGACTTTCGACGAGGATTTCTCTCAGTATGTCGTTGCTCTACCAGGCCATGTCCTGCGCCCGCAACTGACGTCGCCGGATCGGTTGACCGCCCGGCGCATTCCGGGTGGGTCCAGCATCGGCCGCGCCGTGCTACACGCCGTTGAAACCGTGGCCAATGCACAGAGTGTTTCGGACGGCGCGACCGCACGCCCGATGGAAGAGGCGCTGCGCGGGCTGCTGACCGCCGGGTTGCTGTCGCTGCCCGGCGCCGAGGCCCGACCGGAGGAAACCGCGTCAGGGGCGCGCCGCGCCGCGATCAAGGCCTATGTCCTGCAAAACCTGTGCGACCCGGAGCTTTGTGTCGGTATGATAGCGGCTGCGCAAGGGGTCGATGTCAGCACGGTCCACCGTGCCTTTGACACAGAGGGCGAAACGGTCAGTCGTTGGATTTGGGGGCAGCGGCTGGAGAATGCGCGGCGCGATCTGATTGACCCCGGGCAATCGAGCCGCACCTTGACGAGCATTGCGTTTTCTTGGGGTTTTAACGACATGGCACATTTCAGTCGTGCCTTCAAAGCTCGGTTCGGGCAATCGCCACGCGCTGCACGGCACACTTGACGAACTTTACGCGGTTTAGCCTGTCCTGATAGCAAACCGATTGCGCCAAAATTTGGCGGCAGAGACTGCCAAATTTCGTGACTTGTTTTCCGCGATTGACTTGCTAGGCCGCACTTCACTCAGCGGCATCGGATTTCGAACAACTCGCAAGGTGCGCTTTTGCAGCGAAGGCCTAAGTCACACCACGCAAAACAAAAGTCTTCCTTTGCGCGATTTCTGCCTTTCGTATTCAATTCCCGTGAACCGCTGCGGATTGGCGCCGGTCGAAGGCGTCTTGAAAGCGCACATAGCCTGCCCCTTGAAACCGCATTGGCTTCAACATACGCCGTTAAATCCCTCTCACCGAGTGGTTATTTGAATGCCGAAAAGATGGCGGGCGCTTCTGATTCTGACCGTCGCACGATTGAGCCTTGGATTTCAGGTGCAATCAATTGCTGCTATCGGGCCGAGCCTAGAAATGGAAGTCGGTCTGTCCCTTGGCGAAATCGGCATGCTGATTGGGCTTTACTACGCGCCGGGAATTTTCTTGGCTTTCCCGTCAGGCATGCTGGGAGAGCGGTTCAGCGACAAACGTGTGATCGTTCTAAGCCTGCTCGCGATGACACTGGGCGCTACCGTCGCCGCTCTTTCCCCGGACGTCACGGGGCTCATGGTCGGCCGGTTGTTGTCGTGGGTGGGCGAGTTGTCTGCCCTTGCTGGACCATCCGGGTCTGGCGGTTGCAGCGCTGTTGGGGTCTGGGCTGTTGATGGGATTGCCGGTAGCGGTCATCCTAGTTTTGCCAGCCGTGGCACTGCGGCCCGAAAGCCGAGCCATCGGAATGGGAATTTTTCAGACTTGGCTTTATTTCGGGACGACCTTCATGCCGCCGATTGCTGGCTGGATGCAATAACTGACCGGGTGGCAACCCGCGCCACTAGTCTTTGCAGCAGTGCTGGTCGCGTCGCAACTTCTATTATACCGGGTTTTCATTATGTTGATGCGCAGAGACAAAGAGCCGATGGGCATTGTCAAGTTTTCTCAGCCCTCCGAATGTAGCCTGACCCAAACCCGACGAGCGATTATCTTGCCAGGCTAGTCAGCCCAGAGGCAGAACGCAACTGCCTTTGTCTGACGATATCCTCCCAGAAAAATAGCCGATTGGCCCACTTGTAACAGTATAGCACGCCAGTCCTCTTGGCCAAAAAACACTATGTACGAGCCTGGTCGGCCCTTTGCGCGCATTCGATCAGACCGCAGCGAATGGCTGGTCAGGAGCCTGAACTTATCGGTGCTGCAACCTGCACAGACGACTGCCAATTCTGGGTACGAGCGCATGCGATTGATTACCGTCAATTCCGCATGACGCGATAGCATATACAATAGAACCAACAAATATTTTCTCGAGCTTTGCGGACGAGTTTCTGGACGATACGGAAGCTCGGTATGATCTCTCTCCGTGTCACTCTCGCCGTAACGCGTCTCGTTTTGGAGCCTGACATGTTAGACCATGCAGTACGAATTCTGTTGTTTCCAGTTCTGGTCGCTCAAGGCGCATTTGTGCGCCGTTCAGCGTTGCACCTGGCTGATCCTTCCGGTCGCCGCGATGGTGTCAGCGGGCAGGGCCCTGACCTCCGTCTATTGATCATCGGCGACAGTTCTGCTGTCGGGGTCGGCACCTCGCATCAAGAGTAAGCGGTGTAAACACCCCATGTTTCAATAAAATAAGGGGTTTGCGATACTGGCGCCACCTAATGCAAGGAGGTGGCAATGCTGGATGGAATGGCTCCGGAAGAGGCGAAAGTTTGGGGGATCAGGGTCCCCGTGTCCTCGTCCGGGCGGCGTAAATGGCCTGATGAACTGCGCTCGATGGCCGTGCAGAAAATCCTGGCGGGGGCCGGGATCCGGGAGACGGCCGAGGAGATCGGCGCCAACAAATCCCTGGTGGCGCTCTGGGTCAAGAACGCGGAACGTCTGTCGGACGGTCCCGCCTTTGTCGAAGTCGTCACTCCTAGGACCTTACCGACAAACCAGCCATCGATGCCTGTCGCTGCCTCGCGGGAGAATGGCGCCTCCTGCAAGATCAGCGTCGGCTCCGCAACGATCGAGATACCCCAAGGCTATCCCGCCGGTCACCTTGTGGAGATTTTGCGGGCTGTGAGGGCAGCGCAATGATTTCTCCAGCCAGCAATTTCAAAATTTACCTAGCCTCGCAGCCTGTAGATTTTAGAAAAGGATTGGATGGGCTCGCCGCTTGTGTCGCGAACAATTTCCAGCTCGATCCCTATTCCGGCGCAATTTACGTGTTTCGGTCTCGGCGCGCTGATCGTCTAAAGATCCTTGTCTGGGATGGCTCCGGTCTAGTCCTGATCATGAAACGGCTGCAGGGCAAGCGGTTCACCTGGCCAAAGCCGCAAACCGGCCCCGTTACATTGACCAAAGTTCAGTTCGACGCCCTTTTCGACGGCATCGATTGGACCAAGGTGGCGGCCTCCCCCAGCCATAAACCCGTGTTTCTGTAATTCAACAGACATTCCAACGACGGGATGACCGGAGTGCGACCAGTCGTCGGCTCCGTGAGATCCAGACGCGCGAGAGTTCGATCTTCGAAGTACTCCGCGTGCTACATCTGGAAAATCAAAAATGACCAAAATCAAGTTTATCGATGCCAGCTTCCCCGATGGAGACCTTGACGAGATGGGTATCAAGCGCCGCTTCGAGGCACATCTTCGAAAGCTCAGAGCTGTGCGTGACGGGGTGACGCCACAGGCACCGGGAGACTTCGCGGACGCCCTCCGTTGGGAAGGTGATTTGAGCGAGGTGCAGATTTCTAGCAATGACCGAAATAAGATCCTTCGCAGGGCGCAGTACCTTGTGCAGCGCCGAAACGCTTTGTCCGGCACCAGCCATCTTTCCAGTGATGACAAGCGCAAGTTGGCGGTGCTCCGCAATGGGGTGGATCTTGTCGAGATCAAAAGCGAACACCGCGCCGATGAGATCGCCGCCGCGATACACGCGGATATGCCCTGGATGGCGCCCGCGACCGACTTCCTCTGGAAGGCGATGCGTCGGTCCGTTCAGGTCGGTGAGCCCGGGTTCCGCCTGCCACCTGTTCTCCTCGACGGGCCGCCGGGGATCGGCAAAAGCATGTGGTCCCGCCAGCTTGGTCGGCATCTGGGCGTGCCGCGTGGCACGATCGAGGGAACGGCGGAGCAGGCATCCTTCGTGATCAATGGATCGCAAAAAGGTTGGGGTACCACCTTCCCGGGACGTCCCATTCAAACCATCCTCCAAAGCCTCTGCGCGAACCCAATCATCGTCATCGACGAAATAGAGAAGGCGGGCAAACCGACTTCCACGAACGGGCAGACCTACGGATTGCAGGACGGGTTACTGCCTCTTTTGGAACGATCTTCGGCGGCCACCTGGAAGTGCCCATACTTTCAGATCAACTTCGACATGTCCTGGATCAGTTGGATCCTGACCTCCAACTCCTTGGCCACTTTGTCAGCGCCGTTTCTCAGCCGCCTTGATGTTCTTCGCCTCTCGCAGGTCTCATCTGCCCAATTGAGCGAGTTTGCCCGTCGGGAGGGCTACAAACGCGGACTGAGCCAGCCCTCTGTTGACGCCTTGGCCGAGGCGCTGGAAACCGCCAGCCGCACCGACCAGCTGAACTTGCGACACGTGACCAGGATGCTGGAAAGGGGACAGGTACTGGAGGCGGCGGGGACGCTTCACTGAGTGGGCTGGCTGCATCGGCTTTTTTGAAGTCAGGAGAACGCGAAATTGCCGGGGAGCAACCTTTCGTCCGGCTCCCAGGTTAATCCTACGTCTTCTTCGAAGATCGACGAAGCGTGGCAAGCATACCTTTTGTAGTTGAGCCAAAGAGATGCCATTTTTGGCAGACTTGGCTCTTCGTGCCAGGACCGCAGATGGCTACCCCCAGCCCAATGCGGACCTTGCGGAGGCCGTTTGGATAGGTACAGTCTAGCCTCTAAGAAGGGGAAGCCTATGACCGTGCTCGACACCGTAAGAGATCTCGTGGAAGCCGTCTCACCAAGTTGTATTTGTGATGATTGCATCGCTCAAAAGCTTGAGCTCTCAGTGCGCCAACATGCGAACCACAAAACCAGGGAACTAGCCGAGTTTTCTGGTTTCTCTAGAGCCAAGCAGCGCTGCTCATTTTGTGGAGGTGAAAAACTTTCGATCAAAGCCTGCTAACAGCCCTAAGCAGACCTGCTATCTGTCATCCTGGCATGAAGGTTGCTCAAGCAGGTCGGACGGAGAGGAGCCATTGACGGCGGCGCGGCTGGAAATCGTACAGACTGCCAAAGCGGACCTTCAGTATCAAGAATATTAAGTGTTTGATCAATCGACACAAGTCAAAGCAGAGCAAGTGGCAGTTTGTGATTGTTCGCATAAACGCGCATGAGCCCCACACATGGCGACACAGAAAGGGCAGAAATAGGCAACTCAAGCGCCCTTTCCTCGGCTTGCGCCGCTTGAGTGTTTCAATTGAAACCACTTCAACTTATGATCGCAAGCGAAACTCTTGCGAGACTGAAAATGAACACAGAATCGACACCGGCATGCGCTACATGAGGGCGGCCAAAAAAATGCTTTCTGATCAGGTGAAAGGTTACTCTTCTACATGGTAGTCATTCATAAGCGCGGCATCAGAGACCTTGTTACTTCAAAAGAGTCGGTTTCCATTCTAGTCGGACCTAACGGTTCTGGAAAAAGCTCTTTGCTTCTTGACCTTGCTAAGCACAGTCGCAAAGTTCGTGACGTTACAATTGTTTGCAACACACCCCATGACCGGTTCGCAGGCTTGCGCAACGTGAAACGGGTATCAGCAGGCAGGAGCAATCAATCGCCGCCGCAGATTGTAAAGCGTGCAGTTGCAGATTCGCTGAGGGAAACTGGCTCTACCTATTATCAGATTAGCGCAATTTTAGACCATTGCGGTTACGAGGCTAGGTTTGGCTTCGAGATCGAATTCGCCAAAAAGTCCAAGATAATGCCTGACGAATGGCACGCAGCGATCCTCGACTATATTCATCGTAATCGCTCTACACAAAGCCTCAACCAGCCTGACGAAGGCCATGTCGTTGAGATGGCAGTCTCCTTTCTACACCGATATGAGCGCGGAGAAAAAATATGGATGGATGCAGGAGGCTCTGCCTATGAATTCAGCCGCACCCGTGAGTTTGCCTATGTCCTCGAGTTGGAAACAGTTCTACGCCGCTTGGGTGTGATCCGTAGAATTCATGTGCTTCTCAAACGCAAAGAAGGTGGCGTTGAAATTGAGATGGAGCACGCCAGTTCTGGCCAACTTGCGCTAATATCAACTATGTTGTTCTTGATCACTAATGTTGGGGACCAGCCGCTGATCATAATCGACGAACCTGAAAACAGCCTCCATCCCAGTTGGCAGCGGGACTATATCGAGAAAATTTTGGTTGCTATGAATTTTCGTAATGCTGCCGTGGTTATAGCAACGCACGCGCCGCTCGTTGTTACCGGCGGGTTGGCCAGCTATCCTGGTCTTGTTTCCATAATTGAAGTGCGACACGGATACCCAAAGCCTCTCAACTTGGATGCAACGCGTATCCTTCCCAACAGCATTGAAGCTGTACTTTGGCAGGCTTTCGATGTGATTACACCTGCCAACCATTTTGTCAGTGAGCGTATTGTCGATGAAATATCATTATTTGAAAAAGGTGAAATTTCAAAATACCAAGTTCTGTCGCTTGTCGAGAGAATGGAAAGGGAAAGCTTCGACGAACGCCAGAAGAGCTTCTTCAGGGCGGTTCGCGATTTGGTGAGCAAGATTGAAGCCAAACTGGCAGAGGGGCCAGTCGATGATGGATGATGCTTACACCCCTGCGTTAGTCGAATTTGAATTAACTGCTGACGAAATTACCGTGATCACATTGGTGCTCGCGACTGCGAAACCGTGGGATGTGAAAACAAATCATCCGCACTACACAGATGTACAGGCAATAAAGAAAAAAATTGAGGGGTTTCATCTAAACAGACACAATAACCAATGCTGCTACTGTCGGCGGTTCTTGGGTGGAGCTGGTCACTTCATGATCGACCGCGAGCACGTCTTACCTAAAAGCGTCCCTGCTTACCGGCCTCTCACTTTTACAATTTGGAATCTGGGCATCTCTTGTAAGCGGTGCAACATGGAATATAAAAAGGAACGCGTCGACTTCGTGATCGACGGAGCTGACGAAGAAGCGTTCCAGAAAAGTGACAATTATCGCCTGATCCATCCCAATTTCGACAACTACGTAGAGCATATCAGCCACAGCATGACGCAAGCTGATGGTACGATTGTGCAAAAATTTACTAGGCATGCAGGCAGCGAGAAAGCAGAGTACACTTACGAGTTCTTCAATCTTCGAGGGCTTGAGGTCGACGGCTTTGACGAGGCGCAAGGCGCGATTGAGAAAGAAGAGATATTAGGCGAGGGTGCCATTGAAGCTCGTGCCTTGGCGGAGCGCTTTGGACAGTAGATTTCGACTTTGACCAAAGGGGCTATACGCCCATAAAATCTGGGGAGAAATATCATGAAAGCTAGAGTCGCTGGTGTTCTTGCAGGAGGATCAGCAGGTGCAATGATCGGAGCTGGCACTGGAATTGTGGGAGGGCCATTTGGTGCTGTAGCAGGAATGACCGTGTTCGCGATTGGCGGTGCCGTATGGGGATTCAGCGCAGGTCCGGATGCCGAAAGGCAATTTTATCGGTGGCGGGAGAAGCGAAAGCCGACGAGAGAGGCGGAGGATTAGTTTCCGTGGACTATCAACTTGGCGCTACTCGGCCCACGATTAGGTGCCAGCACGCGGCGTAGCTTTGTGTGGACGCTCTTCGGATACCCAGAACGCTGCGGGCGGCCGCAATAGTCCGCTTAGGGGATTCTCCGCTGCGACTTGGCGGCTTTTGGCGAACGGCAGCTCTGGGGCGTTCAGGTTCACCCGGAAGGCCGGGTGAGCTCGACTTTGCAAAGGTCGCAATCTGCGCTGTGCCGACATCCGCCGCTGGTTCGACCAAAGCTAGATCCCCGCCCTTTGTCCAGGTCGGCCTCATCGACGAGAACGGCCCACACCTGCTGTTGGTCAGATGTCCAAGCGCTGCGGCGCAGCTTCTCCGAAGCAGCCGTTCGACACATTATGCAGCATTTTTCTTGGCCAGAGGGCTGCAATGCGGGAGAAGTGCCGTTTCGTTTCGGCTGCGCCAAAGTCGGCTCTCGAGGAATTTGGCCGGGCAGAAAACATCGTTTGTGGCCATTCGCAGACTAGCTCAGGCTTCAATCAAAGATGTCACTTACAATTCATCGTTTTCAGTTGCAAAGTTGACGCGATACAACTTTTAACGTCATAAACTGCAAAGACAGTCGTGATCGGGTCTCAGATGGCTTCTCTAAAAATGAGGTACTTACACACTATGAAACGCATTTTGATGGTTTCGGTTTTGATGCTAGTGGCGGGTTGTGACGTCCAAGACCCACAGACACCAGAGTTCATCGCACTGCAACAGGCCTGCCAAAATGGCGACACGCAAGCCTGCTTTCAAGTTGAACAGATAAGAGCTGAACGGCAGCGGCAACAGAACGAAATTCTTTTCGGCGGCGATACGGTCATTGTTTACTAGCAACCAAGACCAGATCGCTCGAGTTGGCCAATAGCTCCCTGCCCGAAACGGCCGTTCTTGTCAGTCGTGTGATAACCACATGAAACGTTGAGCCGTCTTGTGCCACAAACCCTAGGCAAAACGGCCATAGGCTTAACCACCTCTCAAGAGCGGACGTTCCTACACCGCGCAGCATTGGTCACAGTGGGTCCAAGCTGCCGTGCGGCAGCGTCGCGTCAAGGAAGCAACGATTTTGCGCCTTGCCCCGCGCCGCCGGATGACGCCAGCAGCCCGAAGCGGTCATCGATAGATGATTGCCACGCCATCAATACTGCAGGTGCGAAATCTGCGGGCCAGTCTCCCAAAAGCAGTCATTGAAGCACCCTGTGACTGACACGACGGGGCGACCAATCCGGTTCTTCATGACCGCTGGTCAGGTGAGCGATTATACCGGAGCCAGAGCACTTGTGAGTAGCTTGCCAGCAGCCGATTGGTTGCTTGGGGATCGTGGCTATGATGCGGATTGGTTCCGTGAAGCCCTTGTGGGTATGGGTATCACGCCTGCATCCCAGGCCGAAAATCACGAGACAAAGCAATAAAATATGACAAGCGCCGCTATAAAAGGCGTAACCGGACTGAGATCATGTTTGGTCGGTTGAAAGACTGGCAGCGCGTAGCAAACCGGTGCGACAGGTGTCCAAAGGTAATCCTGTCTGCAATCGCACTCGCAGAAACCGTCATATTCTGGTTGTGTGTCCTGAGCCTAAGGTTTGGCACAACTTACACTGTCACCGCGAAGCATCGATTTTTTCTCGAACCTTAGAGTATATCGCATTTGCAATAATTGTATTGGGCAGATTTTTTTCCATCCGACGTAAAAAATCAATATCATCTTCTTGCATTACTGCGTGATCTAAACACTCATTTATCGTACTTAATGCTTGGGTTACTACATCCTGGCTATGAGATCGTATCATCAAAGCAGCCAATTTTATGGCGTATACAGGACTTGCTTCATCTACCGTATATAGGCACATCTCTTGCTTTTCATGTGGGAAGTCTAGAATTTCCTTTAGCAACAGATCCCATTCCTCTCTTTCAAACTTGAGAGACAAATTAGTTAGCGTGATTGATGTTTCCTCATACCACCACTCATTGAATGTTGATTGATTTAGCAATTCTACATATTTGTCATAGTTCCCTGTCTTCATGGGATCACCACAAAGCCAGTTGTTGGGCCAATTGGTGTGGGTAATGCACCAGACGGGAAATCTGATGTAACTTGCCCGTAAGAAACAATCGCATCAATTTGTACACCATTCACACTAGATCCATGCAGCGTCATGCCATCTGCTCGCCTTGCAATTGGTGGTGTATTCGATACCCGTAAAACTGATGACACAATATCATTATTGCTCCAACCTTCCGGAAATAGGGTGCTTCTCTTGATACGAGGTAGTGGACGACCTCCATTTTGATTTACCAGTTGCTGCATAAGTTTCAAATCAATCTTTCCATCGGCATGTCGACCAATTACTTCCACTGCGTAATCTGGGTGCCCCAAAATTCGTTCGCACCTCTCATCAATGACCGCTTTTACGCGGCATCGCAGCGGTCGCAGGCTGTGTTCCCAGGCCGAAAGACGGGCTTTGCAAACTCCGCTATCTGCGCTTCGCTGACGTTTGCACTGATCGCAGCAAAGCATGGCTCACCGACGGCCTGCTCGACCGAAACGACCGGCCCAGAGCCGACCTTTCGAACGAGTGCAGAGGATGAGCGGGCACCCGCTGGTATAAGACGGGCGGTGCGCGCAGGACCGGTAGGCGCTCTTGCTCCGCCAACCGGGGTGCCGACGGGGCGCTGCAGGACGGTCAGGTGTTCGGGTTCGTGGCGGATGGCGACGCCACGGCCCCGGGTCAGCTTGATCTCGACCTGGCGGCCATCGCGGGCGCGTGCGTCGTGACCTTGGGTGGAGGCCGGGTTCAGGTCGAGGTCGAACATGTAGGCAGCGACGACCTCGCCGATGCTTCCGACGAGATGGCCGTCGAGGGTGAATTTTCGACCGGGGAAGATCCGTTCGAGGCCATCGGCAGCGGTGTAAAGATCGTCGAGCAAGGCGGCGACGCGCGCCCAGTCGACGTCTTCGCTCATTCGGCGGCTTCCAGGGTGTCGGTGGCGGGGGCCAGCGCCTCGTGGAGGAGGGCTTCGAGGAGACGGGTGCGGGTGGTGTCGGTGGTGGTCAGGGCGGCCTCCAGCCGGTCGCAGAGGGCCATGAGGGCGTCGACCTTGGCCACGATGCGGTGTTGTTCGGCGATGGGTGGGAGAGGAAGCGGGCATCCCCGTAGTTGCGTCATGTTGATGGAAGCCAGGTTCGTTGTCTGCTTCGAGGCATCCTCAAAGAACGACCGCCCCAATTCACTGTTTACATACGTGATCACCCATTCTGGCAGGATCTCATCCGAAGGCGGGCGAACTCGGAATACGTGGTTCTGATGAATGCAATCGTCGATTTGGCACCGCCAGATCGCGGCACGTCCGAGTTTGTCCCAATCACCGCCCTCGGTCATTAGGATGTCACCGTCCCTAAGCCTGTAGCGATCGGCGTCGGCGGCTTTTACCTCAATCGTTTTGATAACGCCAAGGTCCAGATGCCCGCGCTGCACGTTGGCCACACGGAGATACGGGCGCACTTGTGCATCCTGAGGCGAGACCTTGCCGCCCTTCGTAACGCCGCTGACCATAACGAATACATCATCAAAGATCGGCAGTTCCCAATGCTCTGGGAAGTCAAACTTCAGGTTCTGACGGGAGGCGGGCGAAACAGGTTTGCGGGCGCGCAATCCTTCGTCACGGAATGCCTGGGATGCCGCATCCTTGAGTCGGCTTAGAGCGGTGGACGCCGGTTCATCCGCTGCATCCTGCTCCACAAGTTTGCCGCGGACGGCGAGGTTGAGGATGGTTTGGCGGAGGGTCTTGATCTGGTCAGGGCGCGTGGTGAGGGCGGGGAGCGCCTCGAGGGCGAAGGCGGCGTGGGTGGGGAAGTCGTCTTCGCTGGTCGCGGAGCCGGACGCAAAACCGGTTCCCACTTTTGCTGGCTCCGCTTGTGCCGTGGTATCCGGAGCGGTCAGGCGGGCGAGGCCGGCGGCGGTGAGCTTGTCGCGCAGCTCCTCCCGCGTCTTGCGGGCCTCCTCCAGCCGATCACAGAGCGCCATGAGCTCATCGACCTTGGCGACGATCCGGTGCTGCTCGGCGAGAGGGGGAAGCGGGATCGACAGTTTTTCCCAATTTCCCTTGTTCAATATCGCAATGGTCGTTCGAGCTGATGCGGCCCACGCTGCGTCCTGAAAGTAGTCTGATCGGAAGGCCAAAAGTAGATAGCCGGGCACAACGGTTGAATAGGGAGACAATGTGTTGATCTGCTGATTGAAGGAGACCACTCGGTCTACAACTTGGCACTTTCCGACTGTCCCAATGCAGACCATCAATAGAGATCCAGCCGACACCAACCGACCCGAAGCTTCAGCCCCAGCATGCGACAAACCTTGCTCCGAGTAATCGACATGACCTGGATAAAGATCGCCTGGCCGTATGAATGGAACGTCGGTTCCATAGAAGTCCTGCCGACTTTTGGGTGGCGTTGATCCAGTTTGCGTTGTTCCCAATTCGCCAATTCTGCCCCATGCCCAAGCCTCGGGGATTTGGAATGGAGCGTGTTCGATGGGGGTGAACGGCTTCGGCTTTCGGATCTTCCCTGCTTTTGCAAGGGCGGCCCTCTCAGCCGAAATTTCTTTCAATAGCTCGGACGCAGGCTCATCCGCGGCATCCTGCTCCACCAGCTTCCCACGCACCGCCCAATCCAGCACGAACCGCCGCAGCCGTGCGATGGCATCTGGCGCTTCGCTGATCTGCTCGTAAACTTCCAGCAACCGTTCCGCGTTCATCGCGCCAGCGCCTCGGTCAGGATAGTCTTCAGCTCGGCCCGCAGGCTGTCGACCGAGGCCTCGGCTTTGGTCAGGTCGTTCAACAAGGTCTCGGGGTCGCCCCAGTCCTCTTCGACGACATGCGGGTTCTTGATGTCAAGGTTGAAGCCGCGGGTGCGGATCTCGTCGATGGACACCTTCCAGGCGCGGTCACTTTCCTGCCGCCCTTCGCGGGTCGGCCCGCCCCACCATGCGGCGCAGTCGTCCAGATGCTCCAGCCGGATCGGCTTGGTCATGGAATAGGCCTTCTGCGTCTCGGGCACGCGGTGTTCCCAATACCAGATGTCCTGCGTGGGCGTGCCTTTTTCGAAGAACAGCAGGTTGGTGCCGATGGAGGCATAGGGTTTGAAGACCGAGTTCGGCAGCCGCACGATGGTGTGCAGGTTGCATTCCTCAAGCAGGTGTTCCTTGAGCCGGGTCTTGATGCCCTCGCCAAAGAGCGAGCCATCGGGCAGGACCACCGCGGCGCGGCCCGTGTCCTTGAGCAGGCGGATGATGAGGGCGAGAAAGAGGTCTGCGGTTTCGCGGGTGCGGAAGGTGGGGAAGTTGTTCTCGATCCCGTCCTCTTCCTTGCCGCCGAAGGGTGGGTTGGACAGGACGATGTCGACCTTGTCCGCCTGTCCCCAGCTGACCAGCGGGCGGGCGAGCGTGTTGTCATGGCGGACCCAGGACGGCTCCTCGACCCCATGCAGCAGCATGTTGGTGACGCAGAGCATGTGGGGAAGCGGTTTCTTTTCGACGGCGCGCAGGGAAGCCTGCATCAGCGTCTCGTCCTCGGGGCGCTTGATGTGCTTGTCGCGCATGTGGCGCATGGCGCAGGTCAGGAAACCGCCAGTGCCGCAGGCGGGGTCAAAAAGCACCTCGCCCGGGGTGGGGTCGATCTGCTGGACCATGAAGGCGGTGACCGCGCGGGGCGTGTAATATTCGCCGGCGTTGCCCGCGTTTTGAAGGTCGTTCAGCAGCTGTTCGTAGATGTCGCCAAAGTGCTGGCGTTCGGTGAGATTGTTGAAATCGACCTCGTTGATTTTGTTGATCACTTGCCGCAGAAGCTGGCCGGATTTCATGTAGTTGTAGGCGTCCTCAAAAACATCGCGGACGACCTTGGCCCGAGGGCCTTTTTGCGGGGAGAGTTGTTTGAGGCGGGGGAACAGCTCGTCGTTCAGAAAGTCCAGAAGCGTGTCGCCGGTGATGCCCTCGGGGTTGGCCGCCCAAGACCGCCATTGCAGATCCTCAGGGATGGGCGAGGTGTAGTCGTCTTGGGTGATTTCCAGCGCCTCGTCCTGATCATCCATGATCTTGAGGAAGAACATCCAGACCAGCTGCGACATGCGCTGCGCGTCACCGTCGACGCCGGTGTCCTTGCGCATGATGTCCTGGATGGATTTGACGAGGTTGCGGACGGACATGGATCAGGCACTTTCTTCGTAGAGCGCGGCCTGCATTTCATGCACGGCGCGGATGTAGTCTGGCTTTTTACCGAAAGCCCGGATTAGTTCAACCTCGGTGCCCATGCCGGAGAAGGGATTGATTTTCAGGATCTTGGGGTCGTCAATGCTGATGACGCCGTCGTCGGAGTATTTCTCAAGCAGGGCTTCGAGGACCGCGCGGGCCTGGGTGCCGTATTTGGTGAAGACATCGCGTTTCTTGACGTTCTCGGCCCGCTCCTTGCGGGTCAGCGGCTTGGCGTCAAAGGCGATATGGCAGATCAGGTCGAAGGGGTCGAGATCGAGCCCCAGTTCGTCGGCGATCACGTCGAGGGGCAGTCCTTCTTCGGCGAGTTCCTCGATCAGGGCGTTCTTGCGCTCTGTCTGCTTCCAGCGGCGCAGGAAATCGCCGAGGCTGGTGAAGCGCTGGCGCATGGCCTTGCGTGTATAGTCACGCAGGGACTC
Organism: Pseudophaeobacter sp.; assembly: GCF_048267565.1. Taxonomy (NCBI): domain Bacteria; kingdom Pseudomonadati; phylum Pseudomonadota; class Alphaproteobacteria; order Rhodobacterales; family Roseobacteraceae; genus Pseudophaeobacter; species Pseudophaeobacter sp. Next base: position 165,145 of record NZ_JBLWXG010000008.1, read on the forward strand.
GGTTACGAGCTTGCCGTTCTCATCGAGGTATTCGACGCGCTCGGCCACGATGTCAGCGCCGACGCCGTCGATGTAGACCTTGGGGCGCGGCCCGGTGCTGGTGCCGCCCGTGAGGTTTTCGTTGCGCGGATCGATCAGGACGGTCTCGTTGTCGCCAATATCATCTGCGGTCGACGTGTCATTGTTGTTGGTTGGCGTCTCGTCCGGTGGGGTCACGGGATCGTCCGACCCGGGCTGATAGATCTGGACCGGTTCGCCGTCGAAGTCAGGATCAGCGAAATGGCTCGACGCACCACGGAAATCCATCAGCGTAAAGAAGAGCTTCCGAGTGTCCTCATGTACGCGCGTGCCGCGCCCAACGATCTGCTTGAACTCGGTCATCGACCCGACTTCGCGATCGAGGACGATCAAGCGACAGGTCTGGGCATCGACACCGGTGGACAGCAGCTTGGAGGTCGTAACGATCACCGGATAGGACGCCTCGGGGTCGATGAAGTTTCCGAGCTGGTCAATCCCTTCCTTGTCGTTCCCAGTGATACGCATGACATAGCGGGCGTTTTTCGCGACTAGGTCGGCGTTCTCGTTGATCAAGGCGTGCCGCATTCGCGCGGCGTGCTCCTGATCGACGCAGAAGACGATGGTCTTCGCCATGGGGTCTCCGCTTTCGCGGAGGAACTCGGTCACTTTCTTAGCAACGAGCTTGGTCCGGTCGTCCAACACCACGGTGCGGTCGAAATCCTTGGCGTTATAGATACGATCCTCGATCTCTTCGCCGTCACGATCCAACTGTCCCTTCTCGGGGCGATACCCCTGCACGTCGCGGTCGATATGGACCTTGATGACCTTGTAGGGCGCGAGGAAGCCGTCTCGGATGCCTTGCTTCAAGGTGTAGCTGTAGACCGGAGCCCCGAAGTAATCGATGTTCGAGGCATACTCCGTTTCCTTCGGGGTCGCGGTCAGGCCGATCTGCACTGCGGACGAGAAATGATCGAGGATTTCGCGCCAAGCCGAATCCGCCGACGCGCTGCCCCGATGGCATTCGTCGATGATGATCAGGTCGAAGAAGTCCTTGGAGAATTCGCGGTAGATTTTCTGGCTCTCGTTCGGCCCGGTGATCGCCTGATACAGTCCAAGGTAAATCTCGTAGGACGAGTCGATCCGCCGCTTCTTGTCCATCGCGAGGGTCACGCTTTCCTTGGTTCCGTCCGGGCGCTCGATGGTCTTCGACTGTGTGGACAGCTTCGCCATCCTACCGCTGAAGGGCCGGAAATCGTTGACCATGGTCTGGTCGATCAGCACGTTCCGGTCGGCCAAGAAAAGCACCCGTTTTCCCGGAAACGCGTTGCGAAAGCGCCAGATGATCTGAAACGCCGTATAGGTCTTGCCTGTCCCGGTCGCCATGACAAGCAATACGCGATCCTGCCCTTTGGCAACCGCCTCCATCGTCTTGTTGATCGCGTTGACCTGGTAGTAACGCGGCTCCTTGCCCGATCCGTCGTCGTGGTAGTCCTGCAGGGCGATCTTTTCTTCCGCATCGGTCAGGCCCTTCCAGACCCTGTAGCGATGCCAAAGTTCCTCGGGGCTCGGAAACTCGTCCATGCCCAAGGTACGTTCGACTTCGGATGATGTGCCCGTCCGGTCATGGAAAACGAAGCCATCACCGTTCGAGGAAAACACGAAGGGGATATCCAGCGTTTCGGCATAGCCCAAGGCCTGCTGCATGCCGCCGCCAACAGGCTGCTTGTTGTCCTTCGCTTCGATGATCGCGATTGGGATGTTAGGTTTGGCAGAGAGGATGTAGTCAGCGCGCTTACCCTCGCCGCGACTGACCATCTTGCCGCGCACGATGATCCGTCCCTTGGTGAAGCTGACTTCTTCCCGGATCTGCGTGGTGATGTTCCACCCTGCGGCGACCAGCGCGGGCGTAATGAATTTTGTGCAGATATCGCGCTCGCTAAAAATTCGCTTATCCATTTCGCCCCACCGAATTGCCCAATCAAAAGATCAATGCCTGACGCTACTTTGTTACCATGCAGAAAGACAAGTACGAGCGCTGGTTTGGCCATGTTCTGGCGCTGGAGCATTTCTTCGCTCTGCCCGGCTGAGTGGGGGATGTCGCAAGCCCCTGGGCTCTTCTACGACAAGGACTGAGGAGGCTGAGATGGCTCGTGCAGCGCACCACATAGAAATCGTGCTTGACGCCAAGCGCCGACTTAGAGTCGTCCGCACGCAGTGACCAAGATGGTCATGTCAATCATTTTCGATTGCGCGAAGAATTTTTTTGGCAAAACAAATCCTAGGTCGGCGATCTCACCGGACCGGAGGTGGGCAATTCATCGTCGGCCCCTTCCTAACCTAATAGCCCTATGGGCTTTATAGGAAGGGGATTCTGCAACCCCTTAACTCGAATGTGAGGAAAGATAAACTTCAAGTGGTGTAGAAATGCCTCGCATTTCGCTGCCCATGCAAAGGAAGCAATCTTCCAAGATTGCGCCTCCTATCAACCACTTGGTATTCTTAGCCCATGATGCTGAACACAATCTCTCATATCCCGCCCATACCCCTCGGGCTCATACGCTGATCCGCCATGGATCTGCATGAAGGCTGTTCGGCCACGCAGGACCTCTCACAGTTTGCACATGTTGCAGTAACTGCCGCGGATCTTGCGACGGGTCGTGACGACCCATCATCCCAGCTCCTTGATCCTTGATCCTTGATCCTTGATCCTTGATCCTTGAAAATTTTCGTACGCGACCACGCTTGCGAGGTCATTCTCGCAAATTTGGTGGCGCGCAAAGGAGCGGACAGAAGAGCCTGCAAATTGTGGAGGAGATACAGAGTGGCACATCCTGTTGAACGACATCAGCGGCTTCGACCGAACTAAGCAAAGCACCGGTTTGATTTTCTCGCAAATAGTTGATTTTGCGCTGATAATTCAATCTTCACGGAATGGGGTGAAACACCTCGATGTTCCTCAACATACAGAAAGCAGAAGAATGAGTACTTGAAGTCCCCAAAAACGAAAACACCGGAATGTTGGCGCATTCCGGCGTGTTCGTTCGAGGCAGATCGAAACCCACCAGCGTAATCACTGGTCACTTAGCACATCCTGCGACCTGTCGCAAGGATTCTGCATGGGCAACGAGCTTCCTCACCCCATAGGCGCATTCCCGGAAATGAAAAGCTGAACGAACCGGCCCTGACCGTAAACGGCCGGGTGGAACGGACCATCTTTGCCTGTTGTAACGGAGTGACGCCTCAACCGGGCCAGCCTTAGCGCGCGCACCGATGTATGACCCCTGCGCCCGGTAGGCGGGCGGAGGTCGATACCCCATGAGGAAAATTCACTATGACTATCCAAGAGCCCGGTTGGCTGCCGGACCAGCAGGAGGCGGATGCCGGTGGGCTGAGCCCCATCGGCCTGCTTTGCGACGGCATTCTCAGCGCTATCGGCCAGATTTCCAACAATCCTGAGGAAGCCACGGTCGAGATCGGCACACGGATCAACAACATTCTCTCCCTATTTTCCGAGACTGAGTTCGAAGTCTCGTCTGCTAAACGGCGGATCTCAGCGCTCAAGAGCGATCTGCGCCGCGTGACCGAGCAACTCGCGGTTCTGCGTCAGGAGCAATTCGGGCAGAGCTCGGAAAAGGACCGCGGTGATCTCCTCGAAGAGGACCTTGGCCTCGCGTTGGAAGACGAGTTTGACGAGGAACCGAAGGAAAAACCCAAAGGGAAGCGCGCAAGAAAAGTCCCTAAGGATATCAGGGTGATCACGGTGGACCATTTCCCCGACGATATGAGCTGCGGATCGTGCGGGGACAATCTCAAGTCGATCAAGCGTGAGGTGCGTGTTGGAAAGTTCCGCATCGTGCCGGAGCATTTGGTTTTGGTGCAGGACGCATATCACACCTGCGCCTGCAACCGTGAGATCTGCAAGGAGAACAAACCCGTGGCTGCGAAGTCAGGAAACTACATCATGAAGGGACGTGGCATGGAGCCGGAGTTCGCAGCGGAAGCTGCCTGTCAGAAGTTCTTTGAGCATACCCCGCCCTACCGCCTAGAGCGGCGGCTCCGGAACGCCAATATCAATCTCGCCCGCCAAACGATCGACAAGGCGGTCGCTCACTTGGCAAAACACCTGCGACCTATCCAAGATGAGCTTCATGCGCATGTTCTCTCCGGTCACACCGCGCAAATGGATGAAACCCCAGTGAAAGTTCAGGCACCAGGGAAGGGAAAGTGTGACACCGGGTACTTTTGGGTGATCAATCGGGATGAAGCCAACTGGAATTCCGAGGCCCAACCCGCTGTGGTTTACCGCTATGCCCATTCCCGCGCCGGCGCGGTCGCAGAGGAATTGCTTTCCTGGGCGTCGCTCCGCTTCCTCCAGACTGACGGCTACGCGGGTTACAACCGCCTCTTCAAAGACAATGGCCAAAATGAAGGTCTTATGCCGTCTCGTTGTAATGCTCATGCGCGGCGCAAGTTTTTCGAGGCTCACCTGGCCACCGAGAGCAAGCTGGCAGCCAAGGTTGTGCAGATGTACCGCAAGATGTATGCCGTGGAAAAAGCGGCCAAGGGCCTACCTCCTGCGGAGCGCGAGAAGTTGCGCCTCCAGAAAACTCTCCCCATCATGACCGAACTCAAAGCCATCCTGACCAAACATGAGGCCGACGCCTCAGGAAAGCTGAAGACGGCCATTTCCTACACCCTCAATGGCTTTGACGGGCTGCAGCGGTTCGTGTTCGATGGCCGGTTGGAGATCGACAACAACGGGGTCGAGCGCTGCATCCGAGGTGTGGCACTGACGAAGAAAAACTCCCTCTTCGCCGGGTCCCACGATGCGGCGGACGTCTGGGCGATCTACTATTCGCTTATCGAAAGCGCGCGCCTGAACAAGGTTAACCCCCGTAGCTACCTGAACTGGTTGGTGCAGGAAATCGAGCGGAGCCGCGGCATGGTCGACTACAGCCAACTGATGCCCTGGCACTGTCCAGTGGGTCGGATCGATAACTGACGACCACCTCTCCTAACCTGGAGCGGTGACATGATCTCAATCAGCTGGAGCCCCATTCGGGGTTCCAGCCTACAGGCGTGTCGGAACGGTCTTTAAGGGAAACTTGTAAGTCCTCAAGGCCTTAGTCCGTGTTGCGCTTCGCCCGACTCTTTAGGTTTCGACAGAAACTAGAACGTGTTCAACGGCAGGCTTTAGTCGAAGGGCGCGGGCCTCTCCCTAGGATAATACTGCCCTCTCTTCCCGCTTTGCTTGCAAGTCATCGGGAATGCGCACACGTCCTCTTCCTTCTCCAGCAGCAAAGAGCGATTTTCCGGTACGGATGCAGGACCAGATTGGCCTCGTCCAGCCCAGGCAGCCTTTCGTGTCGAGCAGGTGCTCTAGAGACACCCCGCTGCGCCGGACAATAAGACATCTCAAGCCCATTCGGGCGCCACGTCCTCTTCAAGGGAATGCAGTGAGGAGAATCATCTCTGCCCGATATTGATGTAGACCATGGCCACTTGTGTGCCTGCTCGAAAGAATTCCGCTGATCAGGCAATTTCCGGGTTAGATACACCGCTTACCATCAAGAAGAAGCGCTCTTGGGGCATATGCGCAAAAGGCTTTCGCAGACGAATACAGTCTACTGGTCTGTAGATGCGAAGACCGGCGCCACCACTGCCGATACGATCGCCCGTCTGCAGGAGCGCACACCACAGAAATTTGATATCGTGTCCGTTTCGCTTGGCGTAAACGATATCACTGCACGCGTGCCTCTATCGGAATGGTTGCAGCGTTTTGCAATATTGCTTCAGCTGGTAGAACTGAAATTTCAGGCCGATGTCATTTGCATATCGGGTATTCCGCCAATCCACCATTTCCCGCTGCTCCCACAACCGCTCCGGTGGGTATTGGGTGCACAGGCAGCACGATTTGATCGCGCGCTTCGCAAACTTGTCACCAATCGTACTGGATGTCGGTTTATTGAAATGGATTTTGAACCTAACGTCTCACAAATGAGCCCTGACGGCTTTCATCCTGGTCCCAAAATCTATTCAGAGTGGGGTCGCAAGGTCTATCGTGCAATCCGCCGCGATATCAAGCAGCTCGGCAAAACGTAACAGCCGACCCATACCGGGCACTCATCCTCAGGCCCGTAGCTGCAAACGCGGCGCTACGAAAGCTGACATTGGTTTGTTTAGCAACGAAACCTGTTCATGGGCTGACGCGAGACCGAAACACCCGTTGTTCGCCAAGTTTCTGACGCGTCTTTCACGATATGATGGCTGTGCAATAAAGGCGCGGCACACTCGGTCAAACCCATATCAGTTCAGGTGATCCGAAATCCCTTCCATCGACAGCGTTCCAGTCTGATTTTACGGAAGCCTTAGCGCGTCATACAGCTGGGGGTTTACCTCCTGCGCATGTAGACCATCCTCTTTTAGCAGCCCAAGCTTTGCCGCGCGCTGAACAGTTTCCATGTCGTTGCGCGTGCCCAGAGCCTTGCGAACCCGCAGCATGTGATTGTCAACGGTTTTGGGGTTTTCCCGCTGGATCTCATACAGGATCTCCTTGACGCGCAGCCCCTGCGCTTTCAGGCGCAACACCTGCAGGTTCATCTCGCTCAGACCCATTTGGATGACCACTTCGGCGGACCAGTCGCTGCACAGGTGCAGGTGATTGGCCAGCGCCTGGATGACGGACCGGTCCCGGTTAAATCTGGCGTCGTGTTTGACGATGTCCCCGGAGGGATCGAAAAGCCCTACGATCCCTCTGACCCCATTGGCGTACAGTGGAAGCACCACACCGGAGGACACAAAGTTGCGGACCCCACAAACGACACGGGCAAAATTTCCAGGAAGTTCACCCTCTTCCAACAGGCGGTAAAAACTGGATTGCAGGATGGGCTGACGTGTGAGAGCCCCCATCCGCATACCAAAGTCATCCAAGGCGTAGTTGTTTCGCTGATAGATTTCACGCCATTCGTCGGGTAGGCCCGACCGTTTGGAGACATGGTTGTTGTGAATGGCGTGCAGCGACCGCGTGTCCAGGAAAAGACCGTAGTTTACGCCGACATAGCCGTATTCCGCTTCCATGAATCCTGCAAAAAGCTGGTACTTTGCATCAAGTGTCGGCGCTTCGGTAATATCGTTAATCAAGTCAAAGGGGGCATGCATAGATCAATCTTCAGGTTGCTTGCGGCGTTGCCGCCTAAATTCGCAGATTGAAATAGCAATTACTTCTATGATGTTAAGGGGAATTTTTTCGCCATATCAGCGGTTCATCCTTTGGGTGTAACCGCTTCATTTGGACACGCCGCAGAAATGACCCGGGCGCCGGCCGACACGGAAAACCGGATAGACACACATAACAGCCCTCAAAAAAACGGGCATGAAAGACCCGAGGCAAGCGGCCCCTTTTCATGCCCAACACGCTGCCGCATGTGACACTATGAAGGCGATTTTCCTTCGGCCAGAAGGGGCTTCTGGTGCCAGTCTACGACCGCCTGAACGTCCCACAGCAAATCCATGTATTGCTGCGCCTTTCCATCCTGAGCGTAATATAGGACCTTGCGCGCATAGGCCGGCCCGGCGTCGGATTGGGCGAATTCTGCAACTGCATCGCGTTTTTGGTTCATCCAGCGTTCGCAGAGGATGGCTGCCGGGCTGATCTGGGAGCCAAGAAAACTCTGGCTCTCTTCCAATGCAGAAACCGGCAGTTCTGCGGGGGTCAGCACGGAGGCCTCTTTCGTCATCAGAATGCACAAATCTAACGTGTCTTCAGAGGCATCGAAGGTGCCAAATGTTGGAGTGACCTCGGAAAATACAGAAAGCGTATCCTGCAGAAAATCCGAGGAGGACATCTCGATGGTCGCATCTTCGAAAAACGTGGCCTGGCCAATCATCAACACGCGATCCTCGCCTTGCTGCTCGCCAAAGACGACGATCAGCATCTCGTGGTCTTTCTGATAACGCATGGTCCACATTGAAAGCGTATCCGCGTCGGGAAAGGAAAATTCGTCCTTCCAAAGCGCGCAGCCCGTTTCATCAATTCTACCCTCGTCAGGATCCATGATGCCCAGGCGTTCACAGCGATACCCCTGCGCCTCAAAAGTTGCGCGGATTTGCCCGACAGACTGGGTGAAATTTGCATTGCCGATGGCTGCCAGATCTGCGGCAGAGGCCGCGCCATATGACAAGGTCACTGCGACGGCTGCCGCAAGAGCTCGATTGAATATCATCAAGGTATTCCTGAAAACTGGATGGAAAAGGCAAGGCCTGCCATGGGTTCCCCATGGCAGGGGAAAGGCTCAAATCATTTTGAAATTTCGCTCAGATCAACCGGTACGCAGATGCCGGATTGCTGGCCTTGCTCGCTGTGGGACACATTCAGATCGAGAGTTTCGTGAGAGAGCGAAAGGGTCAACTTGTCGTTCAAGCGCATGACCTGTTCTGACCCGGTATCGGTGGTGGTACCTGGCCCCGATCCCGGCGGCAGGGTCAGGCGCAGCTGATCGTTTTCGATTGTGACTGCCCCGTCGTCGGCGCGCACCATTACAAACCGAAAGCCCCCGGCCTGACAAGCAAGCGCTTGTGGACGGGAGGGGGGCGGCGCCTGTTCAGAGATCTCCGGCAGTTGCGACAGGCGCACGAAACCAGAGCTACACACAGCGCCGATTGCATCCGGTGCGTTCAGGTCGCATTCAAACCCATAAGACTCAAACCGTACCCCCTGCCACCCATCGACCGGCGCTCCACAGACACGCACGTTCTGATCAACCGGTATGACCTCGGTTGTGACCGCTTCAGGCCTCAGGTGGATTGGGCTGACGTCCTTGTCCTCCATCCACTCCGCAGGCCGCAGCGCATGGACTGGCCCACAGTCCGGTGACACGGCAGGAACGGACACAACCGGGGCGACCCGGCCTGTGGTATGGGCGAATTGGTCAAGCATTTGGAAGTGATCGACAATAGACTCCGGATTGCAAGCCTCCTCGTTTACAGGCAGGAAGTCATACGCCAGCCCCATTGCCACTGAGGCGAACTCCAGATCACGATCCACACCCACGGTGAAAACCCGCTTTCCTTCGTAAAACCGGATGTAGCTGAAGTCGTCCTCGGATTGCGAAATTCCGGTCGACAGATAGGGCATGAACTGAACGGGCATGGACAGATCATAAACCGGGTTGGACAGGTCTGGCCCTGCGAGGAACTGAACGGTCTCATCCTGGAGGCAGACCTGCACGCGGGAGGCGTTCTCCGTGTCACAATAAAAGATCCGAGTTCCGTTGGCCCCGCAGTCGGCAAATGCCGGAGCCGCAGAAACGGCCAAAGTAGCCGCCAATAGAAAGCGTTTCATCCGCGTTAGCCCCCAAAACCTGCAACGTTGCCTTGTTTCACCCATGCGCTGGAACATTTGCCCCAGTAGGCCATGTTTGCCGGCCAATCATCTGGCGTCAGGGCGCAGGCTGCCAAACGCGCCTCGTAGTCCAGTTGGGCCATATAGCCACCGGCACCGTCGCCTTTATCGGGATCTATCCAGATGATGCCAGAAAAGCCGTCCTCATAAGCACACTCAAAAGCGGACCCGAGGTCGGTCGGGAACGCATAGCCAAGGATCGCGGCCTCATCCGTTGGTGCCGCATACAGCGCGATCTGCCCGTTTTCGGTGCCTTCGTTGCTGAGAACGCCAGCAACCTCGCGACAGTCATAACTGCCATAGGGCGTAGCACCGGTGATGGGTGTGTTGGGCTGATAAAAGGCTGCGCTATCGGCGCTGGGGCCAGTCCGCATCGCATTCATTGACACCCTACGCAACGCTAGCATGTCCGCGATTTCCGCACTTAGCGCGGGCTGCATACATTGAATACTGCGATCAGGGGCGGTCCCACGCCCAAACAGATCCAGCCAAATTTCCGCATCAGAGGTGTCATCCGTAGCCATAGGCGTTTTCACACTTAGCACAGCCCTGCCGCCTTCATGCACAAAGGTAAATTCATGCATGTCCCAGGGAAACCCGCCGGTGCCGGTTGTCATATCGAAGGGAATATCCGCTGCCAGTTTGTAGATCGGGCCATCCGAGATCTGCGGCGTCACATGGAGTTCCAATACAGAAGCTCCTGTTTCGGGGTGCTCACTCGCGCAGACCTTGATTTCATCCGCCTCCTCAGTGAGACACAGCACCTTTGTCGCCAGGATGTCATCGCAAAAAGCCTGGGACATCCCTGCAGAGAACAGCAGACTGATCCCGAATGTTGTCAGCAACAATCGCACGTTTAATTCTCCTTTGAGGTTGGGGCGTAAATTGCCGCATCGTTCAGCGCGGCAAGCGATCCGTTCACGGTGCCGAATGTGCAGGCAAATGAAGAAGATCCACCGCTGTCTTGGATCTGGTTCATGCCCCCCGCCTGACCAGAGAGGTACACCTCGTAGCTGGAACCAGGGCCGCGCAGCGTGGATGACGCCCAGTCTGTTGCCGTCAGACCCGTCACATCCCCCAAGGGAACACTGACTTCGGCAGGCAGGCCGGGCTTTTTGTCATAGGCCAGTCGGGCCTGCTGCGGGCTCCAGCACAGCGACAGATGCCCCCCGCCCGACAGGGCGCAGGACAGCGCGGGGGTTTCACCCGGCAGGCAGTCTGCATGACCAAGGGCTGGAGCCAAGGCCAAGACACACAAAAGAAAAGTACGCATGATACTGTTTATCCTGCAAAAGCCGTACATGTATCGGGGGGGATCGAACCCTCGGGGATCCAGCCTGCGGCTGTCTCGGTCTCGACAAACTCGAAACCCTCCCAACTCTCAAAACGGAAATTCACCCTATCGCCGCCTTTGATGGTGCCGATCGGATAGCTGTCGCGCATGCCAATGCCGCTGGTCATGGTGACCGGGGCGCCGGTGTATCCAACACAGGAGGATTCAAACTGTGAAAGGGTGGGCAACAGGTCGACATCGTCCAGCTTTCCGATCAACGATGAGGCCAAGTTACGACCTTTGGTATTGATCTTGCAGTTATAACTGGCTTCCAGTTGTTTGTGTGTACTCACCATACGCTGGTCCCAATCATCGAGAGTGGGGGATTTTGTCGAACAGGCTACATCAAAAACTGATTTACCCAGAGTTGAGCCAAAGCAATAGCCTGCTCTGTCGAAGGCCATGTTCCGCAAGTACCACGCGTCCTCGCACAGGGCGCTTGCAGTGCCAGCCGTGCAGACCAGTGCCGCAGTTAGAATAAGTGTTCTCATCTGTCGCCTCCTTGGACAGGTGTGGGGCGTTTCCATGGCTTGCGCCAAAGGGGATATTGGCAAATCGGCACAGGCGCGCTGCCTTATTGGGTTCTCTGAAGGTGGGCGCTATCGACCCATCCTGTGGCGCAGGGGCCGGTGTAGGGCTTGCCAAGGTCTTCTGGACGCAGGAAGCAGTCCGTCAGCCCGTTTGTTGGAATGGCAACAGCGACGAAATCATCTGCGCGATCAATAATATCGACGGTCTCGCCCGGCTGCAGCATCCACCAGATCGGAGTCGCGGCCGCAGGGCGCGCAGAAGAATAGACCGGCAGGCCTTCTGGGGTGACTTCTGTGTCAGACACCCGCGCCATCCCCACCGTGTCAATGCGGGGTATGATTTCATTTTGGGAAAAGAACGCTCCAATTGGGCCGCGCGCGTGTTGCGCGGACCAGAGCGCCTCGGGGTCGGCGTAAACCGTGCCAGAAGCGCACAGGGTTTGATCTACGCGCGCGCGCCAGTGGGGCGATTGCAGCCACATGTTGTGGTCGCCCGTATCGGCAACAGTTTCATTCATGTCATCCCATGGCAGGCCTACATGCAGGGTCACGGGCTCTGCCAAGTCCGTGCTCCAAAACCCGATTTCCACCTGCACCTGATCGCCCTCGGACCAGCGAAACCATGTGGTATTGGCCTCCGCGGTCAAGGGTGTGTCATAGTACATATCGCCTGACGACAGCGCATGACGTGTCAGCACATAGCTCCGGTCCTGTGCGCAAACGGTTATCTGTTCGCGAAAATCCGCATTGTCTGTCGCGCATTGGAACAGAACCTCGCCGCCACAAACCGATTGCGCTGTGGCTGCGCTGGTCCAACAGGCTACCGTAAAGACGGCAGCTATGGATAGGGGGGAGCAGTACATGAGAAAAGCCCTTATTGTGCGGCTTCGATCAGTTCGATGAGAGAGGACAGGTCGCTGTTTACGCTGCCAGCGTCACAGGGAATATCGGCAATCAGCGCGCCATTTTTAAGCACGTTGATACCGCCCATCTCTGTTGCACCTGCCGCGCGTTCGCTGCCCCACCAGACCTCGTAGGCATAGCCACCGCCACCGTCAAAGGTCACGGAGTCGCTCATGAAGTTCCCCATGCCATTCCAGGGCGTCGCGGTGATGGTCGCCATATCTTGCAGGATCTCTTTTTCCACCGTTCCATTGGATTTGAAGAATCCATAGGCGGCCTTTGTGCCATTCGCCCAAACCGCATTGCAGACCTCGACACCGCGCGTGCCGCCTTTCAGCGTGCATGTGAACATTTCAGTACCGTCAAGTTCGCAGAACTGCCCGGCCTGTGGCGCACCTGCGCTGAACATCATCGCAATCGAAAGATAAAGCTTTTTCATTTCATGTCCTATCCCAATGGAAATGTTGAAGACTCAAGTGGTTTGGGTCGCCGCCGGTGCCGACTTGCGCAGCCAGTAGGCGCTGGCGGCGGCACCGGCCAAAGCAACAGAAATGATCACCAGCGCCAGAACCGGACGGAAATAGACCCAAGCAATCGCCATCGTTGTGCCGCCAACAACCAGCGTGAGGGCAAAACTGATCAACGAGGTGACAGAGGCGGTGATCCACCCCAGAAAGGGCAGAACGCTGGCGATGACATCCACCACGCCGAAAAGCGCCTTGAAGCCGAGAAACAACAGCACCATTAGGCCAATGCGCAACATCCATGTCTTGAAGGTGTTGCTGGCAACTGCCGTCTGGAACATTTCCTCTGCAGTCCTCAGCCCCTCTTCGACCAGGTAAATCTTGCGCCCATTTTGTGCCGTGTAGGGAACCAAAGTGTCGCCACGCTGCACGCCAACTACGCTGGCCTCGTCAATTGTTGAGGCTTGATAGCTCACCCGGATATCGCCAAGCTGCGGAGCCGTGACATCTGCACCAAGAACGATCCGCCCAGCGACCAGCTTGGCTGGCTGCTCCAATGATAGGGCGCGCGCGACCGCTTGCGCATGCTTGGCGTTTAACAGCACCGGCGTTGCACCGCCAAGATCGGAAATCTCATCATTGACGGTGAAGGCGCCGATCGCGCCCTCAGGCTGGCGGATAACCTTCGATGAGACTGGCATCGGCGGGTTGACATGCCCGTCGGGGATCCGAAACTCTGCCCCACTTGCAGGCGCATCTGTCCAATCCAGATGATAGGTATATTGCGTGGTCTTTTCCTGCGAGCCGCCCAGTTTTGTGTCCGTCGTGGTTTGCTTGTCCTCAATCCATGCAAATTGCTCCACCTTGCGTTCAAGACGCACGGTCTGTGCAGAAGCGACCACACCCAACGCCACATCGGCCAGCGGCGCCGCAAGCGTAAGCGGGCCGTTTATGTGGACCAGCTGGCCCTCATGTGACGAATCCAGCGCTGCGCTGTCGACAGACACAACCTGCCCGGCACCTTCCGCCAGAGCGCGGGCGGTCCGCACGGCGTTGCCTTCGTTCCAAAACAGAAAATACACGGCGATACCGACAAGGCTGATCCCGAGCCCGATACCTTTGATGCCGTTTTTCAGCCGTGCGAAAAACCCGACCTGTGTCGTTTCAGTGAATTGAGACACTTTTCAAACCTTTGTGGAAACATGAGGGGAACGGGTTAGGAGGCTTTGCCAAAACCCAGAGTTTTGATGACTTCCGCCACATCGGCCATGCTTGGCCCCACCGCAATCGGCGCATCGGGGACCCCCAGCCAGTCATTGATATTCTGAGCGGTCAAAAGATGGCGTTTGCTTGTGGTGTATCCATGCGAGATCGGAACGCGATGCCTATTTTGCTCAGAACCTGTGACCACACAGAGCCTGTAGGTATAACTGGCATGCAGCCTGTTGTTGCTGCGATCATTGCGTTTGAGATCAACATCAGCCTGTTTGACATTCTCAAGTGCAATTGTCTCTTCGCGGGTTCCGTGCAGCATGGTTTTACGCAGTGTCAGCAGATTCCCGGCGCGATCAAACACAACTTCTGTCTTGTGATAGACCAGCCACAAAATACCCCCACCAATGAAAACAACCCCCAGAGCGACGCCCCAGCCGGCGGTAAAACCGGTAACGGCAGCGCTGAGGCTGATCCCCATGATGACCAGAAGGACGATGCACAACACAGTCGCAATTACACAGGTTGTTCCCTTCAGGATCAGACGATCAGATTGGTTCAGGTCGATTTTCATATGGTGGGTCTCAGATACTAAAAGAACTTTTTTCAAATGACGAACACCATTCTGTCCGGGGAAATTCCGCCCCCTGTTAAACGGCATACTCGTTACAGGCTTTGCAACGCATTCAGGTGTGGTCTGAGCGGCACGCACGAGATAGATAACCGCACCTCACAGCCCCCGAATGCGTTGCAAAATCAATTCCTTACATCAGCACCGCCTGATGCCCTGTGTTGGCTTGTGCGGCATCTTCCGTAAAGGAGGATGCTGATATCGTCTGCGCGATGGCGGTGAAAACGAACGTGGCTTTCATGATATTTTACCGATCTAACTCTTCGTCGGCTCCTGATAGACATGTGGCAGAGAACGAAACATATGGATTTTTCTCCATGTTCCCGGCAGTCAGGATCCATGTCTTGGTCCCCAAGCGCATTGTCGTCAGTCATTCGAAAGACGCTCCCAAAAGATTGCATTTTCAGATGTCTCAGGTGGAACAGTCTGAAAGAAGCAAACAAGCGAACGCATGCGGTTACAGAAAGAGTAGACACCCCGCGTCAGGCGCGCTGGTGAACTCTCCTACAGAACCCGGCGCGGCCTGATCGGCAAAATCGAGGCAGGCAAAAGCGCAGGCGGCCTGTCCTATGGGTATTGTGCGCGCCGCACGACCCTATGGGTATTGTGCGCGCCGCACGACGGCCGGAGATGTTATCAAGGGCGAGCAGGACATCAACGCCGATGAAGCGCTGGTGGTGGAACGGATGTTCACGGAATACGCCGCAGGGAAATCGCCGATCCAGATCGCCACCGATCTCAATGCCGACGGGATCCCTGCCTCGCGCGGCAAGGGCAACAGTTCCGGCCACTGGCGTCAGACCACCATCAACGGCAATCGTGAA
>NZ_JBLWXG010000009.1:0-164124 GCF_048267565.1 Pseudophaeobacter sp.
TGCCTCCATCGTCGCCTCGACGCTGCGCGCCCCTTCGGCGGCCGATTTGACGCTTGCGGTCAGCTCGTCCATCGCGGCGGCGGTTTCTTCCAGCGTCGCCGCCTGGCTTTCGGTACGATGCGACAGATCATCCGATGCACGGCTGATTTCGGCGGCTCCGTTGCGAATGGAACCAGAGGCCTCGATCACCTGAGAAACAGTGCCGCTAAGCGTGTCTATCGTCTGATTGTAGTTCTGGCGCAACTTCTCGTGCTCCCCCGAGAAGGCCTGTTCAATCGGTTGCGAAAAATCACCTTCGGACAGCCGCACGAGGCCGGCACTCAGGTTTTCGACAACAATCTGTTGTTGCTGCTGCAATTCGGCGCGCTGTTCTTCCGCGATTCTGGCCTGTTGCAGATCTTCCTGCATGCTGACCAAGGTTTTTCCGATCGCCCCGATTTCATCACCGCGACCTGCCTCTGGCACATCGGTATTCAGGTTACCTGAAGAGACCGCCTCCATGCTGCGGCAGATCCGGTCCAGCGGTCGAGTGATGGTGCCAGCAAAGAGCCAGCCCAGGATCGACATGACAGCAGCGCCGGCAAGGGATGCGAGCAACAGGATATTGCGATCATGCACCACAGGAGCCAGCAGCTCGTCTCTGTCTTGTTCAATACCAATCGCCCAATTGGTGCCCAACATTTGGATATGTTCAGCATAGGCGGCGACCTGCTGACCACGCAGGCCAGTTGCATCCGTGGTAAAGGTGCCGCGCTCTGCCAGGGCCTCTGTCAGGAAGGACCTGGTGGGCAGCGGATCCAGAATTGCATGGCCGCCTTCAAACCGAGAGGTAGAGCGCGCCCTGAAGTCATCCCCAACCAGGAAAACTTCGGCCGTTTCACCGATCCCTTTTGCATCATTCATAATGCCATCGATGAGACCAACCGGCATCTGTAAGATGACAACACCAACGGTTTGGCCAGAGTTCGACACGATCTTGGTGGCCACAAACGCCGAAGGCATGTCGTCGCTGGGGCCATAGGGGCGGATGTCAGAATAGATGACTTCACCTTCTGCAGCGTCCAACGCAGCCCGGAACAGATTGCCCAGATCCGAATCCTTGTAGGGTCCGGTCATAAGGTTGGTGCCATAGTCGTCTTCTTTGAAGACGCTATAGACCACATCCCCAGGCATACTGATCAGGAAGGCGTCATAATACCCCTTGGCCGTCAGCAGAGTGCGAAAGGCCGGATGAAACTTGGAATGATGGATATTGTAGGGAATCGTCTGTTTCCCACGATCCAGATTATGTCGCTCGCCTGCCGGGAATGGGTTATCAGTAATATAGGCCGCGCGCGCCACATCAGAGGCCTCGGTGCCCAGATTGCTCCAGGCGGCTGAGAGCCGTTGCAGCGCCGTTGCAGTTGACGGATTTGCCGCCAGTGTCATCAGATCCGCACTGATGCCACGAAACAGCGATCCCAGCGCCGTTTTACGTCCAGCAATCAAGGATTCGAACTGATTTTCTGCCTGGTTAAAGGCGCTTTTTTGAAAATTGACGGTACTGATCGTAACGATAATAGCTGTAAGCAGCGCACCAAAGCCAACCACGAACAGTGGCAACTTGAAGGCAATCTTGAGAGATCTCAAACCCTGCATTTTTTTCTCCTGAGGCTTTACTGCGGCAATGCGCATCGGAACTAGGCCCAGACTGCAGAAGAGATGTTAATTTGCCGCTTACGCCGCTGACACAGTATTTTGAAGTTTAGCAATTTGCCCTGAATCCGCCTGATCTTGGTAGGTTTCAGGGCCCTGGATCCGCCATTTTGCGCTGCTAGGCAGCAGGGCAAAACAGCCCGCGTATATACGGAGCGGCATTGCGGACGTTTTACGGAAGCGCGCGGGCATTTCATTTTAAAACACCCTCACCGCCTTCAAGAATCGGCCCGAAGACTGGGAAAACTTTAGGAAAATCAAGAATTGTCACCGGTTGCGGGGCGCACAAAACCGCTTTTCTGACATCTTACAGCAATCAATTGTTAAGCCAGACGGCCTAACTATGGAGCCATCGAATACACACATGTCACCGACAACGGGGGTGAGAATCGCGGAAGATGACCACAGAAACGCAGAAACACCTTTTGGATTTGCCAAATGCATTTGCCGAGTTGAGTCCGCTTGCGACTTTTCTGGGCGAGGCGCGTGCCGCTGCTGTCGAGATTGACTGCAGCAACGTAGCGGCAATGCCATCGCGCTGCCTACAACTGCTTCTCAGTGCCGAGCAGCAGTGGCGCTCTGAAGAATTGGGGTTCGCGGTAACCCATATTACCGAATCCTGCCGCAACTCCCTGACGCTCTTGGGTCTAGAGCCCAACCGATTTGAAGACGAGGTAACAGCATGAAAACCAAAGTATTGGCAATCGACGATTCCCGTACCATTCGAAACCTTCTTGCAGCAACTCTGGAAGAGGCTGGTTTCGAATACGTCAGCGCCGTTGACGGGCGCGAAGGCGTCGATATGTACGAAGATGTCGCTCCTGATGTGGTCATCACCGACATCAACATGCCCAACCTGGACGGATTTGGCGTCATTGAAGAGCTGCGCGGCACCGGTATCAACTCCAAGGTTCCAATCCTGGTTCTGACCACGGAAAGCGCGCCTGAAATGAAGGCCCGTGCCCGCAATGCAGGGGCAACCGGCTGGATCACCAAGCCATTTGATGATGCCTCTCTGATCTTCGCGCTGAAGCGCGTTACCGGGGCTGCGGCGTAAGATGGCCGGCTCCATTCAGGACACCTTCTTTGAGGAGTGCGAAGAACTCCTTGAAGCAACGGATGAGGGTCTGAGTGCCATCGAAGGAGGCAATCATGACCCAGAGGTAGTCAATGCCGTATTCCGCGCAGTTCACTCAATCAAGGGTGGCGCGGGCGCATTTGGCTTGGACGAGTTGGTGGCTTTTGCCCACAGATTTGAGACCGTTTTTGATGAAGTCCGTTCAAACCGGATGGAGCTTGACGAACCGCTGATCCAGCTGTTGCTGCGGTCTTGTGACCACCTGTACAACCTGGTGGCGGTTGCCCGCGATGGCGGCGAAACCGATCAGGCGCATCACGACATGCTGATCGAAGCGCTGGACAAGTATATTCCTGAAGAGGAAGAGGATCTCACGTTTGAGCCCATGGGGCTAGGCGGACCGATAGATATTGGCGCGATCGATATCCCACAGGTCCCCACGGCAGAGACCTATCAGATTCACTTCCGCCCTTTGAAGGACATGTACAGCACAGGAAACGAACCCTTTTTCCTGTTCCAGGCTCTGCAAGAGATGGGCCCGCTGGACATCGTTCTTGACGATTCTGAACTGCCTGGTTTTGACAGTCTGGATCCAGAAGAAAGCTATCTGAGCTGGAATCTGACCCTGACCACCAGCGAACCACGATCCACCGTAGAAGCCGTCTTTGAATTTGTTGAAGGCCTCTGCGAGCTGTCAATCGTAGGCGCGGGTGATGCGGATGCGGATGCCGCAGCTCTGGCTGCTTTGGACGCCGCCTTCGGGACGGCCCCTGTAGACCTTACCCCGGCAGCGGAGCCCACAGCCATGGTTGAAGAGACAGCAACACCCCCTTTTGAACAGCCGGCCCCCGTGCCGACGCCTGAAGCACAGCTGGAAGCCTCTGGCGCCAAATCTTCAGCCCCCAAAGCCGAGAGCACAAAATCAGAGCAGCGTGGGCCGAATCCGACACTGCGTGTAGATCTCGAACGGGTGGACCGGCTCATCAACGCTGTTGGGGAGCTGATTATCAACCACTCAATGCTGGCGCAGCAAATTGCCAATCTCGATGTGGCCGATGTACGGGACGTTGAAACAGAACTCGAGGGCTTTAAGAATCTGGCCCGCGACATTCAGGAAGGCGTCATGTCCATCCGGGCACAGCCAGTGAAACCGTTGTTCCAACGCATGGCCCGGATCGTACGAGAAGCATCAAGTGCGACAAGCAAGACCTGCAAACTGGTGACCGAAGGCGAAAACACCGAAGTCGACAAGACAGTAATCGAACGCCTGGCAGACCCTTTGACGCATATCCTGCGTAACGCAGTCGACCATGGCATCGAAACGCCCGAAAACCGGGAAAGCGCCAATAAAAACAGGATTGGTGAAATCCGGCTGACCGCCTCACATCGGTCCGGCTCTGTCTGTATCGAAGTCAAAGATGACGGTGCAGGGGTCAACCGCCCCCGTGTGAAGCAGATTGCCATCGACAAGGGCCTGATTCCAGAAAACGCCGAACTGACGGATAGCGAGATCGACAACCTGTTGTTCCTGCCAGGGTTCTCGACAGCGAAAGAGGTCTCCAACCTCTCGGGTCGTGGGGTTGGCATGGATGTGGTCAAGAATGCGGTCACCGGGCTTGGTGGGCGGATCAACATCACCTCCACGCCGGGTAAGGGATCAACCTTTACCATCATCCTACCTCTGACCCTTGCGGTTATGGATGGCATGGTGGTTTCAGTGGCGGATCAGACCATGGTGGTTCCGATCACCTCGATTGTCGAAACAATGCGCGGCAACGACGATATGATCAACAACCTGGGCGCCGATGGCACCTTGCTGTCGATCCGCGGCAGTTTTGTTCCGATCTGTGATGTCGCCGGCGCGCTTGGTCTTCGCAAGGAAGACAATGACCGCCCCCCCGGCGTCTATCTGCTGGTAGAAACCGAAACCGGACAACGCAGCGCCCTGGCAGTGGATGACATCCACGACCAACGCCAGGTCGTCATCAAAAGCCTTGATGGTGTCTGCGGCGAAATTGCCGGCGTCGCCGCCGCAACCATCCTGGGGGACGGCAAGATCGCGATGATCCTTGATCCAGAAAGCATACTGGCAGCCTCGCCTACCACGGCAGGTGCCTTTGACACCGAGCGGAGAATGAGCAATGCAAGCTGAAGTAAAAAGTAATGACCAGGAAGTGAAGCACGCTCAGTTTAGCGAGTTTGTCAGCTTCACAGTCGCGGGGCAGGCCTTCTGTCTGAAGATCACCCAGATCCGCGAGATCCGTCGCTGGTCGCCGGTCACCATCCTGCCCCATGCGCCTTCGGACGTGTTGGGCGTGATGAACCTGCGCGGAGCAGTGATCCCGATCTATGATCTCTCGGCCCGCTTTGGTCTGGAAACCACCGAAGCCAGCGAGCGCAATGTTGTTATCGTCGTCTCTTCGGATGGCAAACCCGTTGGCCTGCTGGCCGAATCCGTCTCTGAGATCATCTCGATCGATCCTGAAGAGATCCAGGAAACACCCCCGGTCGATAGCCGCAACACGATGGAATATATCCAGGGTATCATTTCGCATGATGAAACCATGGTGCGGATCATCAACCTGGACGCGGTTATCTCTGTTCCAGAGCAGGTGCTCTAATGCTTGCTGCGGGTTCCATCGACTCCGCGACCGACGGGTTCAACCTGACGGATCAGGATTTTGAGGCAATTGCTGATTTTGCCTACAAACACTTTGGGCTGTCGATGTCGAGCAGTAAGAAACCCCTGGTTTCTGCGCGGCTCGCCCGTCAGCTGAGACAGCAGAATGTCGTCAACTTCAAAGACTACCTGGCCCGTTTGAATGGCAAGAACAGTGACGCAGAGCGCAGCAAGTTGCTGTCGCTGCTGACCACCAATGTCACTCATTTTTTCCGGGAGCCGCATCACTTTGAAACTCTGCGCAAAGATGTCCTGCCAAAGTTGATCGAACGGGCGCGAAATGGGGGACGGATCCGGATCTGGTCTGCGGGGTGCTCCAAGGGGCAGGAACCCTTTACCATGGCAATGATCGTGCACAGCATGTGCCCGGAGATCGGCAAGTATGATTTCAAAATCCTGGGAACGGATATTGACCCGCAGGTAATCAAACACGCGCAGGCCGCAATATACCCGCAGGACGAACTGGGCCAGATCCCGGCTGAATACCGCAGCCTGGTTCCCAAGATGGAACCAGATGGGCGTATGCCCGAAAATCTAAGGTCGATGATCACCTTTGGGGTGCTGAATTTGATCGAACCCTTCCCGTTTAAGGGAAAATTCGACGCAATTTTCTGCCGCAACGTGGCCATCTACTTTGATACACCGACCCAGCAGAAGGTCTGGCAAGCCTTTCAACGCTGTTTGAACCCAGGAGGGTATCTGTTTATCGGCCACTCGGAACGCATGTCCGGGCCGGCCGAGGCAAACATGAAAACTTCTGGGATCACGACCTACATCAACACTCCCCACGGAGGCGATGCTCAGTAAACGAGCAGACAAGAGCAACACGAGGAAAACATCATGAGCTTAAAAGACTCTCTACGCGTTATGGTCGTGGATGATATGTCCACAAGCCGCGGCATCATTACCCAGTGTCTGGACGAGCTTGGCATCAAGAACTACATGGTCGAAAACAACGGCCAGTCCGCCTTTCAAAAGTTGACGACGACGCCTGTGCATCTGGTTCTGTCTGACTACAACATGCCAGGCATGGATGGCCTGGGCCTGTTGCAGGCGGTGCGCACCAATCAGGTAACCCAGCGTCTTGGCTTTATTCTGGTGACAGGCAAACCAACGCCAGAAATCATCGAAGTGGGCAAAAAGCTTGGGCTGAACAATATCATCCGCAAACCTTTTACCGTTGCGACCATGAAACAGGCGATCGAACAGGTCGTCGGGCGACTGTAATCATGAATATGCAAAGCGACACCGTGCAAAGCGATACAATCTCGGGACTAAGCGCCATTTCAGCACGTGAAATGCGGCAGCTCTATTCCAAGGTGCAAAACCTAGAGGACGTGGTCCACGATATCTTTGATCGTGGCACCAAACCGACCCGCCAGGAAACGCAGTCGTTGCAGGACTTTGATTTGGTGCTGCAAACGCTGGCAGGAATGGCCACGTTCTATGAACAGGTCGAAACCCAAGTATTAGACACAGGCGCAGCAGATCTGCAGGCGGCAACCGAAACGGTTACGCTGCAGAAACTGCGGGACCGCCTGAGCGAAATTGGGAACTTTATTCCCTCATAAGGGGAAAGATCCAGAAAAACCGATCAAAGCCGCTTAAGCCTATTGCTTGAGCGGCTTTTTTCCCTTTCTTTGCAGCGACAACGCGTTAGATTACCAGTAAGGCGCGTTTTGTCTCTGTATTGGTATTGGTATGGCTGGTTTTTTAAAAATCCTGGCGGCAGCAGTCTGCCTTATGCTTCCCCAAATGGGCGAGGCCGGGCGCGATAGGATCGCACTGGTGATTGGCATGGCCGACTATCAGTATCTGCCGCCGTTGAAAAACACGCACAATGACGCCAGCGGAATGGCCCAAAGTCTGGAAGGTATCGGCTTTGACGTGACCCTGGCGCTGGATGCCACGGCGCAGGACATGACCCGCCTGCTTGAAGATTTTGCCTTTCGCTCCGAAGTGGCCGATCTGGCGCTGGTCTATTATGCTGGGCATGGCATCGAGGTACAGGGGGAAAACTTCCTCATTCCGGTGGATGCCGAGGTCACCAACAATCGTGATGTGCAGCGTCAGTCCGCCTCGTTGAAACAACTGCTGGCGGCGGTGGACCGGGCGCGCAAGATGCGTATCGTCATCTTGGACAGCTGCCGCGACAACCCGCTTGGGGATGCCCTTGCACTGGATCAGCTTGCCGAAGCCACCGACACCGTAGAAGACACCCGCAGCAGTGGCGGCGGTGGCATGGCTGCGGTGGATCCTGAGCGCGGCACCCTGGTGGCCTTTGCTGCGCGGGATGGCCAGGTGGCGCTGGACGGCACCGGAAACAACAGCCCCTACGCCCAGGCACTGATGCAGAAAATGGTACAGCCCGGGCTGGAGATCAGCCTGATGTTTCGCCAGGTACGTGACCTTGTTCTGGAAAAAACAGGAAATCTGCAAGAACCCCATACCTACGGGTCGTTGACAGGGGTGCCCTTCTATTTGGCCTCAGCAAGCAATGGTGAGGCCCTGCCGGCAGGCACCTCTGAGTCTTGGTCAGCAATCAAACCAGATCAGGAAGAACAGCTTCTGGCCCTAGCCGAACTGGGCGACACCCGCTCCATGCTGGGCCTGGCCTATATGCGGCTCAACCCCAATGCGGGGCAATTTGACCCGGCCGCCGCCGTGGCCTTTCTGGAACGGGCGGCGGCTGCCGGCGCGCCTGAGGCCCAGTTCGAACTGGCAAAGCTATATGAACGCGGCACCGGTGTGGCGGCTGATCCACAAAAGGCGCTGCAGCTATATCAGGCGGCAGCCCGCCAGAATTTCGCTGATGCAATTAATGATCTGGGCTTCCTGCACCATCAGGGCGGCCTTGGTCTGCCTGCCAATCCACAAAAAGCCTATGGCTTCTTTCAACGTGCCGCAGAACTGCGCCATCCGCAGGCACAGTTCAATTTTGCGGCCCTGATTGACGATGGCCTGGTTCCAGACAAGGGTCCGAAGGATGCGGCCCGGTTCCTCTATGCGGCCCTGCGCACGGGCAGCAGCGATGTGCTCGACCTGCTGAGCAAACGCCCCAACATGTTCACATTGGCTACCCGCCGGGCCTTGCAGAGCGAGCTGAGAGCGCATGAATTCTATCAAGGCTCAATTGATGGTGATTTTGGCCCCGGCACCCAACGCGGCATCCGCCGGGCCTATGGGTTGGAAGACTAAGTCACCCAAAAAGTGGGCAATGCAGCAATATTTGCAGTAATAAGTGAAAGGTTTTCTTCATGTTACGTTGTCTCAGAACGACCCTTGTCACAGCTCTTATTCTTGGGCTTGGCCTATTTTCACCACTGGCGGCGCAGGAAACCGATGACTCCAGTTCTGACACCAGTGATTATGGGGGATATGCAGATTACGACAGCGAAGAGGAAAGCGCCGGCAGCCCCTCTGGCAGATCTCCGACCACGCGGGTCAGCTCTGTGCCGCAGATTGCCAGCCGGTTGGGGCAGGCACCGGCGCTTTGCAATGGCAGCGCGGGGTTCGTGGTCGATTGCCTCGCAGAGCGGCTGGAAGCCGTCGTGGCTGATGCCGCCCAGATGGGCGGTCATGAAGAAATGAAGCAAATCCTGAGCGACACCGCAAAAGAGTTACGCCAGTTGGCCCGCGACAATTCCGACCCGGCCCAACCCCGGGCACGGCTGCGCAGCGCTGATGGGCAATATTCCTCAAGGCCCTTGGTTTCCATCGCCCCAGAGAAGCGCGCCAGCAGCTACCAGCAGGCCCTCGTCATCCTCGAAGAAGCCGAGACACGATTGCTGCGCTCCTCCACCCAGTCGGCGGCACGCGCCAGCCAATATCAGCAGTTGGCCCAGGCGCTGGGATCAAACAAAGTCCTGCTCCGCTCCTAGTCTCCCGCGCAGAGTGCGCCATTCCTGTTGCGGGCCTGTTGCGGGTTGGAACCGCACAGGTCCTGCTACAGCAGGCCTTCGCTCATCCAGCTCTCCAACTGGCGGCGGCTGATTTCGAAATGCATGCTGTCTTCGCGGCGAAATCCGGCCCCCCAGACCCAGCCCTCATCAAAGAAAAAATCCGCCATGATGGTCAAGCCCAACTGGGTTTTGCCATCGGTGAAATTGTCCAGTTGGCCATCAATATTCAGATCCACCGCCAGGCCATAACTATGGGTCGAAAGCGAATTTGTGGTACCACGGATACGCCGCACACAGAGCGCCCCTGCAGTATTGATCCGATTATAGAGGTCTGGATCGGCCTTGCGAATGTTTTCAAACACCACCTTCAGGCTCTCGATGGCGGGGCGCAACATGCTGACCCGGATGGGGCCAACCTGCTCTGTCACCAGCTTTGCCTTCAGATCAGGGTTGGTCATGGGTTGGCAGGTGTCACTCAGGCTTTCGCGCGGACGGCCCAACCGCTCTGTCAGGTAGCGCCCGCCAGTCACCTGTAGCCCACGATTGACATTGACCCGATCGGCAATCAGCACAACCTGGGCATAGTCCAGATCGGCCCCTTCGGTCTGATCCCAGATTTCTCGCTCGGCCTCGGCAGAGGAAGCCTCTGGCGCCATCTGGCCGCTGCCATCAAGCGGCAAACGTGTCACCTCGGTCTGCAGATCACTCAGCCGTAGTTGCAAATCCTCGATCTGTTGCCGCAGCATTTCGATTTCAATTCGCGCGGTGGAGTCAACAGCCGCCCCCTGGAAATCTTCCTCCGAAAGCAGCCATTTCAGGCCCATCCAGACCGCAGGTGCCAACAGCAGCCCCAGACAGATAATAATCGCCGGTAAAACCCGCATAACATCCTCTACTCAATACCAACCTCATTCAAGAACGGTAGCCACGGCGAGTAAAGCCTTTTGTCGCCCCCGCGACGATCTTATCCCCGCCGCCCCATTGGCAGAACCGATCCTGTGGTATAGACTTTTTCGTGAGTTGTTTTTCAGTATAGGGGGCACGTTATGGTCCGCATTAAGTTTGGTATTGCCTGTCTCTGTTCAGCCCTGCTTTTTCAGGTCTCCCTGGCGCAGGCACAAGACAGCAATCAGGAACTCTCTGTCGAAGAGATCACCAAAGCCTTTGAACAGCAAAAAACCCGAGGTCTGGTGATCGTACCCAGTGGGGCCGACACGGCCGCGGCAGCTGACACCCAGGAAACCGCGACCGTGGCCGCCGCAAGCGACGAATACACGCCAGTTGAACGGCAGTCGCAAATCAATGTGCAGATCTCTTTTGATTTTGACAGCGCTGCCCTGCGCGCCGATCAGCAGCCCAAGCTGGCCAATATGTGCGCCTCGATGAAGGCGATGGAGGGCACGGTTTTTCAGATCATCGGCCATACCGACAGTTCTGGCTCGGCGCCCTATAACGAACGGCTGTCGCTACTGCGCGCCAAAGAAGTCCGCCGCTATCTGGTCAGCACCTGCGGCGTTGCCGAAAACATGCTGCGCGCCATCGGCATGGGCGAAACAGCCCCCTATAATGCCAATGATCCGCGCGCGGATGAAAACCGCCGGGTAGAATTCCAGGCTCTGGGCTAACCCGGTGCTTTTCCCCATGGCCGCACCGGGGCCTGCACAATCAGGCGGATCTGTTGTGCCCCTGTGCAATGTCCCGCTGCAATCAGTGCCAGCCGATAAGGGCCAAGGCGCATGATAAGCTCTCGGCCAAGTGACATGTTCCAGCCCGGCGATTTGCTGAACAATACATATCGCATTGAGATGCTGTTGGGCCGGGGCGGCACCTCGGACGTCTATAAGGCGCGCTCGGAAATCTCCGGCAACCTTGTCGCCATCAAGGTGCTCAAGCATGAGCTTTCCGGCAACGAAGACTTTACCGTCTTGATGGCCCGCGAAGAAAACATCCGCGAAATCCGGCACGACGCGGTGGTGCGCTATTCCGAAAATCACCGCACACCCGACGGCCATATCTATCTGTTGATGGACTATGTCGATGGACCCGGTCTGGACAAAAAGCTGAAACAGGGGCCAATGGAGGCCGCAGATCTCTTGGTGATTTGTCGCCGTGTCGCCGAAGGCCTGAAGGCGGCCCATGCCCGAAATATCGTGCATCGCGATCTTAGCCCAGACAATATCATCCTGCGCGACGGCGATCCGGCGCAGGCGGTTATCATTGATTTTGGCATCGCCAAAGACACCAAGCCCGGCGCAGAAACCATTGTTGGCAATGAATTTGCAGGGAAATATTCCTACGCGGCGCCAGAACAGATGGCGGGGCAGACCGATGCGCGGGCCGATGTCTACGCGCTTGGCGCATTGCTCTTGGCCAATTTCCGCGGCGCCGCCCCGTCGCTGGGTGCCAATCCGATGGAGGTGGTTGAAAACAAACAAAAACCACTGAATACAGAGGGGCTGCCCGAACCATTTCAACGGCTTATTCAGCGGATGTGCGACCCCAATCCAGACACCCGCCTGGGCAGCGCAGCCGAGGTATTATCCTTTCTGGACAATCTGAACGACCCGCAAGCGCCCGAGCCAGCTCCTTTGCAAGAGGAGGCCACGATCATTGTGCCGTCGGTTGCCCCAAATCCGGCGGAAAAGCGCGACAGCAAGCCAACCCCGGCCAAAACCAGCCGTAGCAAGACGCCGATCCTGGCTGGGCTGGTGGGCCTTGTGCTGGTCGTTGCAACCCTTGGCGCCTATTTCAGCGGTGCTTTGGACAGCGTCTTGGGGCCAACTTATCCGCGGGCAGATCCCTTCACGCTGATTGTCGAAAAACCAGAATCCGGGCAAACGCGCGCCATTGGCAACATGCCCTCGCAGGATAGCAGTGATGCCCTGGCGGCCTTGGTCGAACAGGCTGATCTGACCCTCGCGCAGGGGGACATTTCCGACACTTGGGGCGACGACATCCTGGCCATGGTCGCGCCGATGATGGACGTACAGAACTGGCGTCTTGCGGTTAGCAACAATCAGGCAAAACTCAGCGGTGTTACCACCGATCCAGAGCTGGCAGCGCGGCTGAATGCCCTGTTCAAGGAAGGACTGCCCGGTGGCATGACCGGACGGGCAGAAATCACCTATCGGCTGCCGGTTCTCCCAATCGCACAGGTGCGCGGACTGGTCGGCGGCTTTGAAGACTGCGGCCCGCTTCGGGTTACGGGGGGGACCTCCGGAGGCGGTTTTGCCCCTGATGACACAGTCAAAATCACTGGCACCCTTGCCAAACCAGCGACCCGTGTGCAGCTGTTTGACAGCCTGCGCAAAATGGTCGGCACGCGCGAAATTGCCCTGGACACCGAGGTATTGAATCCAGCCCTTTGCGTGGTGGAGACAGCCCTGCCCAAGGCCCCGACAGGCGATCTAGAAGTTGCCTTTCAGGTCGGTGGCGACGGCAGCCCCAATCCCTCGGGCCGCTTCTTTGTCGGGGAAAACCCAGTGATTGATGTGGTAATTCCAGCCACAATGACCAGCGGTTATCTGACTGTGTCTATTTTGGATGTATCCGGGAATGTCTTTCATTTGCTGCCCAATATTTCTCGCCAGGGCAATGCAATTGCCGATCTGCGCGCAGGTGCTGCCGGGCCAGTGCCGGTGCGGGTGGCCTATAGTCTGGCAGATTCCGCAGAGAACGGCGGCCTGGCCTTTCGGGTCGATGACAGCACCCTGGGCAAAAGCCGGATATTGATGCTGCACTCCACAGAACCGCTCTTTGCCGGCCTGCGACCCACGTCTGAAAGCGCGGTAGGCTTCGCCGAATCCCTGAAAGAGAACAGTATTAAGGACGAAGGGCTGATCCTGTCACTGGATTCAAGAATACTGGAAACCGCCCTGCCCTAGGTTCCGTTCGGTGGTATTTCCTATCCGCCTAAAGCCGCCCGCCGTTCACATGAAACGTGGGAGACTTTAGATCACATCTACAACGATATGCGAGATATTATCGGCACCGCCGCCGTTCAGGGCGATTTGCAACAGCCGGTCGCCAACAGTTTCAAGCGGCGCGGTGGACAGCACATCTTGCAATATTGCAAAGCTAGCATATTTGGTCAGCCCATCCGAGCAAAGCAAAAAGCGATCCCCCGACGCAATGGTTCCGCGCACCTTATCCAAATCCAGCTCATCGCCGACGCCAACCGCGCGGGTGATTGCGTTGGACTGCGGGTGTTGCTCTGCTTCATCCCAGCTCATCTTGCCGGCCTTTACATATTCAGCCACTGCAGAATGATCCTGGGTCAGCAGGGCAATCTCGCCATCGCGCAGGCGGTAGAGACGGCTGTCACCAGCCCAGATGCCAACAAAATGCCCATTGGCCAGGATCAATGCGACAACCGTTGCACCGATGGTGGCCCCGCCGCGTAACTCTGCCTCGGTCTGGATTGCGCGATGGGCGCCCTGTATCCTGTCACGCAGCCCATGCATTTTGGCCGCGGGATCAAGCCCCTGCGCCAGGGTGGCCACGGCATCCACGATCAGCGCGCTGGCAAAATCGCCCGCCTGATGGCCACCCATACCATCTGATACCAGCCAGATGTCATGCTCTGGTAGCGCTAGGATTGCATCCTCATTTACCCGGCGCTTCAACCCGACATGGGTCTGCGCCACATAGCGATAGGTCAAGTTCTCTGTCATAATGGCGAAGCCTCCTGCCAGATGGGGGCACCAAGATCAAACAGACCAAGCGCCGCTTTCCCCTGCGGAAGATGCTCTGTGACCATCAGGCGCGGCCCGCTTGCCAGATGGGTGCTCCACAGGCAGCCCGCAGGGGATTTTTCCGCCATTAAAACGCCGGCCAGCTGGGCATCAAGCCGCGGATCGCTGCCACAACTGTCATCGGCACCGCGAAAAACAAGGCTCCCCTCCACCTGCTGTATCGGCGCGGGACGCGGCATATCAGCCAGGGACAACGCCGCCAGATCGGTCTCCAACCGGGATTTGGATATATCCTGTTCAAGCGTGGAAAGCGCAATATTTTCCATCTGCTCAAACAAGGCAGAGGCCTGAAAATGATCCTGCGCCGGGGCAGCAGACCCGCCAAGCGGCACCATCAGGGTCAAGGGAAAACGGCGACCCACCCGATCCACCGAAGGCATCAGAACGCCCATGATCTTGCGTGGCCCTGCCGCCCCCGCTGCCAGGGTAAAACGCCACAAGGGGGCCGACATATAGTGCGGATCAAACTGGTCGCCATACTGCGCCTGCGCCGTAAGCAGCAGCTGTTGCAACCAGGCGTCCCAGATCCGCACAAAGCCAGGCGGCACGTTGGTACGAAAGAAATCTCCAACTGCGGGCATCTTGCCAAAGGCTCCAAAAACATGGCCCATTACATCGACTTCGGGCAGCTGAATTTGGCCATTGCAGGCAGGGCAAAGGGATTCACAACCGATCCCGACTGTAGCTCAAACAGGGCAAGGCGGCCACCGACACGGAAATTCACCCGCCGCCGATCACTGACATTGGTGCGCCGCACCTCGGCTGCGTCCAACAGGCGGAACCAGGCCCACGGTCCATCGCGGGATAGAGTATTTTCATTGCCCCGCCGTTGCGGCAACAGGGTAATGCGGGCCAGACCCACCGATCCAGGCCAGTTGACCGCAACCGGGGTGGGCTGGCCCATACGGTGATTATAGGCAACCTTGGAGCCATCAATCTCCAATAGGACCTCTTTTGCCTTGGGGTCCAAAGCCTTGGGCGTGATCTGAAACTGCACTGCCGGATTGGCACTGCTATTGAAAAAGGCATCGCGGATTTCAGCGGCATATTGCATCTGCTGCAACACCGCTTGGCTGATGCCCAGATCGACATCATTCACCCGCTTCCAGGTCCAGGGCCGACTGCGGGTATCAACGTATTTCAGCAGGTTTTCGTCAAAAAACCCATCAATCAACCCACCCGGCGCAAACAGCTTGGCAAAGTCCACCATGGCCACATCCGCCCGCGCGCGCCGATTAAACGGATATCGGTTGTCCAACGCCTTTTCGCAGAACGGCAACACCGCAGATTGCCAGCGCGCATTGATAGAGGCCCGCGTCCCTTCCGAGGTAATCCCCGAGGAACCGGTCGAAACCTGCGTCGCCCAGCGTTGTATCGGGCCATCAATCCGCGAGGCCACCTGCTGGAACTGAAGCAGCGCCTGCCCACTTTCCCCCGAGGTGACACCGCTGAACGACATTTTGTTCAGCTCTTGATAGACCAGTTGCAATGACCCCATCAGATCATCAAGCCGCGAAGGCTGCCCTTCTGGACGGGCCACCAGATCATGCAGCCATTGGAACCGCTCCTGCACATAGGCCCCCGGCGGCTTTGCCGTCTCGCCCGGCGCATTCGCCGCCGAACTGACCAGGGCCTCCAACAGGATTTGACCCTGAATGGAAAGCCCAGAGCGGGTTTCGATCCCGACCACCTGCGACACACCTTCATTCAAGGCATCCGAATCCAGCGTAGAGCGATCTTCCGCCAGCCGGGTTTCGCGGCTGATTTCCGTCAGGATATTCATAATCGGCGAGGTGGGGCCGGACAGCACATTGGTCACCTCGACCGCATGGCTCAGGGATTCCAGCGCGACGATATCCACATCACCCAGGATCTGATCATAGCGGCTGATATAGTCGTTATAATACAGGTCCAACACATCCCGGCTTAGCGCAAGAAGCGCGGCTTCGCTTTGGCCTTCACCTGCCCGTTGCCCCAGCACCCAGGCCTCATTCTGCACCCGTTCCGAAACACTTACAGCCTCTGGCAAGAAGGTGTTGTTAAAGCCGTCATAGGTAAAGATGCCCTCGACCCCCTCGTTCAGAGGTTTGCCTGAACTGCGCACCAACGCCCGTTTGACCGAAGGGCCGCCTATCTCTGTCAGACGCCATTTCGGCAGACTGGTGGCCTGATTGGAATTGATGATCCCATTGTAGACCCGCTGCGCCAGTGGCATTTCAGACAGGATGCTTTGCACCTGTTCGACCAGCGGGCCGTTCAACGCAATCTCTTCCATTGGCTGCGACAGCAGGGCAGACAGATGATCCATCAAATCACTGCGCAGCGCCGCACGTGCGGCCCCCGGATAGGCCACCAGTTCCCAGTCAAGCCGCATCCATTCTTTAACCAGATCCGGGTTCATCGGCCCCTGAAGCCCCAGCATCAAATAGATTTTCAGCGCCTCATACAGCACATCTGGGTTATTCACATTACCTGCAATCTGTTCTTCCAGACGCACCAGCAGCCGCGGCAGAAGGCGTTGGTTGAGCGCCGCACGATAGGTCTGGGCAGTCTGGGTGCCAATGACCTCGCCTTGATATAGGCCGTAGGTCATGGCGCGGTCCGGCTCTGGATCAGAAAGCACGGGATTGCCCGGCATGTCCCGCAGAAGGTTCAGCGCCGCAGCCACGGGCACCAGGTCGGTATCACCCACTGGGCTAGAAGGCAGCGTGCCGGCCGCCTCTTGATAGGCACTCACCTGCTGTTCGGCCTGGCGAATGAAGTCGGCATTTTTCAGATAGGAATTCACCCATAGCCCACCCATGGCAGCCGCCACCAGGACCGTCGCGGCAATGGCCAGCCGTCGGGTCCAGCGATAGCGCCGTTCAACCTTGTCATCGGCAGAAACCAGGCCCGCCTCGGGGAACAGCACGCCTTCGAACAAGCGGGTCAAAAAGTATGAGCGCCCTGCCCCCTGACCAGTGCCAATCGCCTGACGGCCAATGCCAAAGGTCTGCGCCATGCCCAGCATCAGGCGGTCAATCGGGGTGCCTTCCTGGGTGCCCGAGGTGAAATAAACGCCACGCAGCATCTGACGCTGTTCGTAGCGATTATCCTGAAACACCTCGTTTAGGAAAGCCTTGGCAACGCTGCGCATAGCAGCCACTTGGCCAGGAAACCCCGCCACCAGGGCACGGCGCTGGTGGTCCGTCTCGGTCTGCATTTTTTCTAGCAGCTGCGCGTTCATCTGCCCCAGAAGCGCGGCAAATTCCGCGTCAAAATGTTCAATCGCAGCCGGGTCTTTTTTGGTTTTGCCCAACGGCAGGGTAAAGCCCCAGACCTGTTCGCGCTCTTCCTTGCCAAGACTGTCAAAATATTCCTGGAACCCCGCGATCAGATCCGCTTTGGTGAATAGCACATAGACCGGAAAGCGCACGCCAAGCCTCTCGCGCAGCTCTGACAGACGGCGGCGCACCGCCTGGGCATGTGCTTGCTGCGTGACCTCATCCTGCAGGGACAGATCTGACAGAGAAATCGCCACCAGTGCCCCGTTTATCGGCTGGCGTTTGCGGTATTTTTTCAACAGGCCCAAAAAGCCCAGCCAGGCCGCGTTATCGGCTTCGGCATCGCTTTCCTGAGTAGTGTAGCGCCCGGCGGTGTCGATCAGCACCGCCTCATTGGTAAACCACCAATCACAGTTTCGCGTGCCGCCAACCCCGCCAATGGCGGCCTTCCCCAGCTTATCCGCCAGCGGGAACTGCAGACCAGAGTTTACAATCGCCGTGGTCTTCCCCGCCCCTGGCGGACCAATCATCACATACCAGGGCAGCACATTCAGATGCCTGCGGCCATTCTTGGATTTACGCAGCGCTGTCATTGCCTGTTTGAACTTGTTACGCAGTTCGCCCAGCTCTTCCAGCATGACATCATCGTCATCCACGGTTTCAACCGCTTCGACCATATCATCTGCCATCTTGCGATCCCGTCGCCGCCGCAGCCAGAACACCAAGGTGATGATCGCCAGCACCACCACCCAGATGACAGCAATAGCAATCATCCGCGCCTGAATACTATCAAAGGGGCGCCAATCGGCACTGCCAAGATAGGGGGCAAAAAACCAGACGCAGGCCGACAAAACGATGGCCAACAAGACAAGCGCTGAATAAAGCGAGCGCAACAACGGCAGAAGATAGCGGCGGATCATTGGTCGACCTCCTGCACCAGCAAGATTTCAATACGGCGATTTTTGGCGCGCCCTTCGCGGGTGCCATTATCGGCAATCGGCTCTTTCTCGGCCCGCCCCTCGGCCGACAGTCTGCCAGGATCGTTCAGCACCCGTGACATGCCATTCATCACCGATTTGGCCCGCGCCAGCGACAGCGCCATATTGGACGGAAACCGCGAAGACCGGATAGGGATATTATCCGAATGGCCCGCAACGATGACCCGGCCCTTTTCGTCGTTCAGTGCCTCGGCCACCCGCGTTACCGGGGTCTGAAAGCCCGTGCTCAACTGATCCGAGCCGGACCCGAACATCCCCGACCCCGCAAGCCGAATGATCAGGGTATTGCCCTTTTGAAACACTGAAACGATGCCCTCATCGATTTCAGGCCCCAGAAAATCGGCGACTTTTGCCACCTGTTCCTCCAGTGTCTGGATCGGCGGAGGCGGCGGGGGTGGAGGCGCACGGCGTGCCAATTGTGCAGGCGG
This sequence comes from Pseudophaeobacter sp., assembly GCF_048267565.1. NCBI lineage: Bacteria > Pseudomonadati > Pseudomonadota > Alphaproteobacteria > Rhodobacterales > Roseobacteraceae > Pseudophaeobacter > Pseudophaeobacter sp. Next base: position 18,799 of record NZ_JBLWXG010000009.1, read on the forward strand.
CCCGGCATCAACAATGGTCAACTTCCCGACCACATTTTCAGTCTTGTTGGACAGGGTCCAGCTTAGACCCAGAAACTGCGCCAGCAGCAGAGCCGCAGTCACCCCCAACGCGATCCAGACAAGACGCCAGGCAGACAGCACTTTGAAAGGCTTGCTCACACCTTCCCAATGGGGCGACAAATCGCGTTCAATCGGCCCACGCTGATTGCGCAGGATCCGCGCCAGAGCAGCCCGAATTTGCAGATGTTTTTCTGCGCCGCCCTGTTCAATCCGCAGCCGCCCCTCAAAGCCAAGCGACATGCACATGTACAGAAATTCCAGCATGTCGATATTGGCACCGGGTTCTTTTTCCAGCCGGGCCAACAGATCGTAGAACCGATCGCCGCCAACGGTTTCGCGATGAAAGGTGCCCACCATGGATTGTAGCCCCCAGCTGGATTGCCCGCCCCAGGGGGTATTCAGCACCACATCATCCAGGGTCGCACAAAGCGCATAGCGGGCGACCTTTACGGTCTGCGCCGCGATCCCAGCCTGCAGCGCCCGATTTTCAAAAGCGCGCACCTCGGCAACCACTTTTTTGCGCAACCCGTCCGGGTCCATATGCTGGGCGCGGTTGCGGATACGGCTGATCAGGGCAAACAGCGCCGAGGCACAGGCCGCCAAGGGATTCATCCCTGTCAGTGCCATCTGAGCAGGTGTTCCGGCACCTGATTGACCCGTCAGAGAAGCCTTCTGGCCCGACGGGGTCGCAGCCTGAGGCACACCAATGGCCGCGTCAGAGGCGGCACCTTCAGCCGGGGCCGCATCAGGCTGCGGCGTGATCGGCTGCGGCGATGCAGAACGGCGACCACCGGGATTGGGGCGGATCACCGTCTTGTCGGTATCCCCCGGTTCCGCAAAGGGATCGTCAAAATCGCCCATGATCTATACCCCAATCACCAATTCACCAAAACCAACTGCCACTACAGGCAGATCAAACACGCCGGGCCTTTAGCCGTTGCGAATGGCCCAAAGCTCCATCTTCAACCCCGGATATTGCCCCGACACGTGCACCGCGACCCCGCCCGAGGTGGTCATCTTGCGCCAATACGGGCTTTCGCCATCCATCTCGAAATAGACCACCCCGGAATGATAGGGGATTTGACGCGGTGCCACCGGCAGCGGCCTCAGCGTGATCCCCGGCAGCGCCGAATTGACCAACTGGCGAATTTCTTCCACCGGGCCGATCTTGGCCTGACCAGCAAAATGCCTCCGCACATCTTCTGCGGGAAGGTCGGCGCTCACCGCCAGCACAAAACCGGCATTGCCCAAAAGCTTGCGATCGGCAATCACCCCTACCGAAATACCATATTTGCGCTCTTCCAGTTTGATGGCGATGGCCGTCTGTTCCAGAACCGAGCTGAGATATTGCCGCAGCACCCGGATCAACGGGGCAAAACACCCCATCAGATCATCATGCGTGTAAGGCGGCAGCTCTGGCGCGTGTTTATCCGCCGCCATAAAACCAGACAGCTCTCCGGCGAGACCGGCACAGAGCATATAAAGCCGTTCGGGATGCAGATTTTCGATCTGGCGCAGATGCCGCACCATCGGCAACATGCGGTTCACTATCGAAAGTAACATGAAATCAGATACATCCGCGACCCCTCGGGCAGATCCTGCCTCGGCCAACCGCCCCGATAGCGCCTCCATTCGATGTGCCAAGAGCCCTTCGAGTTCGCGTAAGAAATCCTGCAATACAGAAGCCGCCCGCGCATCCAGACAAGAGGGAATAAAGGCCTGATCCAGCACGATTTCCTTATCAGATCTCACCTCGATGATCCGGGCCACCGGGATCGCAAGAAGGTCAGCCAGATCATCCACCGCTAGGGCAAACTGCAACCGCATCTTACCCACGTTCAGCGCAACCGGCTTGCGCTCGGTGCTGGTGACATCGGTGACCTCCTGATTGGCGGGGCGCAACCGGCTGGCAGAGCGTTCGCCACCGCTTAGGTCGACCTCGACCGCCCCCTGGCGGCGTTGCGGCACGGTCAGATAGACCACACAATCCTTGATTGTACTTGGCACCTCCAGCGCGGGGGGATGCGGATCGGCCATCGGCACCCGAAAGATGCAACCATCCTGGGTCAACCCCTCACAGGATTTTAGCGCAAACTGTCCGATCTTCAACGCCTCATGGTCAATTTCCAGCCCGCTCACCCCCCAGGCATAGGGGCCAAGACGACGGGCCAGGCCCGTTACCAGGCCTTCGGTATAGCGATCTGATTGCTGGAAATGATGCGGCTGTAAAAACAACCCCTCAGTCCAAAGCACCTTGCTGTCCCAGGACACCTGGTTCTCCCCTTTTTTGCCCGCGCAACGCTGCACGGATCAGTCTTTCAATTTGTCCAATTGTGCCTTGTAGGCCCGCGCAAATTCGCGGCTGAACAAGTCGTGAAAATCATTTTCGGCCTGATCCGAGATTTCGGAAAACAGCCGCTCATAGACATCCCAATAGCGCGCCTTCTTGCCGCGCAGCAGCCCGCCAAGACCGCCTTTGTCTTCGATCTGGGCCTCCAATGCCTTCGGATCGAGCCGGGTTAAAACGCCTTTCAACGCCGCCTCCATGCCGGTCACCATGGCGACCTCATGCGCCTTGATGTCCTTCAACGCCTCTTCGGCGGCAGTTTCCGGGCTAAGATAGCCTTTGGTCGCGGGTTTCAGCATCGCCTCGATCGCCTGATCCGGCGTGATCGAAAACTTCAGCGGATTGTTACCCCCGGCCGAAATCATCGTCTGTTCGATGCGGAACTCTGATTTAATCGAAGTCCGGGTCATCAAAATTTCGCGCAGGCCGGTCACCAGGGTTTGTAGCACCCGCCCCATGCGCCCTAGTGCCTTGGCCGGGTCTTCGTTCCCCAGGGCATCCTCTGCCACGCCAAGACCAAGCAGGAAGGCAGGCACCACATCAGAGGTCGCAGGTTGCTCCGAGGCCGCTACCGGTTCGCTGATTGCCGATGGCGGCGATGCGGGCGTTAGGCCGACATCATCCGGCGTAGCCTCGGGCACTGGGGCGGCAGGCGACGCCGCTGCCGGGGGCGCGGGTGGCGTTGGTGGGGCTGGCGCGGTTTCCGGCGTATCAGCGGGACCAATACCAGACAGGAAATCTTCATCCCAATCATCTGGAATTGTCGAAGATTGGACGCTTGGCGCAGCAAAACTATCCGCCGCCGAGGGCGAATGGCTCGGCAGGCTTGCGCCGGTGCCTTCTCGCCCATCCTTTGGGGTTTGAAAGAATGGGTCTTCCTCTTCTCCCAGCGGCGGAAGAAGATCATCAATCGGGTCAACCGGGTTCAACTGCGATGGCCCGGTCGGGCCGGACTCGCCCAGCAGATCATCCAGAAAATCCCCTGCAGGCCCGGCCTCATCCAGCAAGGCCAGAGGATCGGGTGCATTGCTCGCGACCCCATGCGAGACGGGCGCATCAGCAAGCGGATCGGGAATGCTATCCATCGCCGAGGCGCTGTGAATCTCCACCAGCAGTTCGTAATTGCCGATACACAAGACATCGCCGGTATTGAGCGGCGTTGGCGTGCGGCCCAGCGGAATTTTCGAATAGTTCAGAAAAGTGCCATTGGCGCTAAGATCCACCACCACAACATTGCCGTTGTGGTCCTCAATGGCGCAGTGATTGCGTGACAGAAGCTGATCCGGGTCCGGCAGCACCAGATCATTGCTGGCCCCCCGCCCGATGGTCAGGCTGGGCCCCAACATCGAAACAGGTGCCGCATCCCCCGGCATTGCCCCTGAATTCTGGAACTTGAGTGTCACCGCCATTGATCCAGCTACCCTCCGACCAGAACGGTGAATTCGCCCTTGACGATCAGACCGCCACAGGCCGCATTATCAGTAATACGCGCAGCAGGCATGTTGCAGATCAAAACGCTGGTAGACCCTTTGATGATGGGATGCGGCGGTGCGGCCGTGCACATATCCCCCAAACGCGCGGCTGGCAGTTTCCCCACCAGAACCGTCACTGCGCAGGGCGGCAGAATGGGGGTTGGCACCGGCAGGACTGGCGGTGGCGGTACCGAAGGCAACATGCAGGCATGCAGATCAGCGACGCGGGCCTGGGGCATTCCCATCTTAGACTTCCTTCTCGTTACCCGACGCGGCAGCCGCCTTGGCACTGCCACGTCCATTACCGCCGCGCGCAATATCCAGCGCACGCTCGACCAAAACACGGCCGTGTTCTTCAAACTTATCAGACAATTGGCTCAATGCTACCATATTCATGGCAAAGGCAGCTGCTTCTGATGCGCCAGCTGGGGCGGGGTACTGGTTCAGATCCCCCGGCCCCAGGGTGCCAGGCGCATAAAGCACAGCCAGAGCGCAGTTCACCGTGTCATCATCGACATAGGCGTGATCCAGCGTCATCCGCGCGGCATCACGGTTTTCTTCGCTAGGATCGCGCACCCAGGCCTCTGAACAGGTCAGCGAAGCGGGATCCTTGTCTGAACGCGCCCCAATGTAATCCCGCGCTGCCAGGCAGGCCCACCAAACCCGTTCTCGTGGCGGCAACAACACCCCAAGCAAGCGCAGCAGATCCACCAGCGCCTCTTTTTCATAGAGTTCCCGCAACACCTCCCCCGCCAAGGCTGTTGGCGGTGCCTGTAGCTGCGTCTTGAGCAAAACATTGGCATGCGACAGCAGCTTGGCCACGGGATCAGGCGGAAGCTTGACCAGATTTTCAAAGTTCTCGGACATATTTCCCACCTAGTTGATCATCGTCAGGCCGCCCTTAAGGGTCAGCATGGCCTCCCCCTTGACGGTTGTCATTGGTGCCTTGGCTTCAACCATGGCACTGCCTTCGACCTTGATCATCGGCCCCTTGATGGTCACCCCAGAATTATCAATTTTCACCGAAGAGCCGCCAACCTGCAGTAGAATTTCCTGACCGGCTGTCATCTTGACCTTGCCCGCCGTGACATCCACCGTCAGGTTGCCAAGGCTGACCGTTTCTTCATGGTTCCCCTTGGCGATGGTTTCGGTCAGATTGCCAGTGTCCACATCCAGCGTCATATTGCCGGTCTGGATGGTTTCCGCCTTGTCGCCGGTTTCAACCACCTCGGTTCGGTTGCCCGTTTTGACAACCTCATCCATGTTCTGCTTGACGGTCAGCGCGTAGCTTTTTTCATCGGTTCCGCTGACTTCGGGATCTGGCGCATCCAGCCCGATGGTGACAGCCGAGCGGTCCTTGATCAACATCTGATGATCTTTTTCTGCCTGCACCCGCATCAGCTCTTCGTCCTTCTTGTCGTCAAACATCAGCTCATTGTAACCGCCCCCCCCCTTGGAGGAGTTGGTCTTTATCCCCAGCTGTGTCTGATCATCGGGATAGCTGTAGGGCGGCATGGTATCGGCATTGTAAAGCATACCGGTGCAGATCGGGCGATCCGGGTTGCCGTCCTCAAACTGCACAACCACCTCTTGGCCGATACGCGGCACCGCAACCATGCCCCAGTTTTTGCCCGACCAAGGCGTCACAACCCGCACAAAGCAGGATGATTTTTCATCCCGCTCGCCCTCGCGATCCCAGTGGAACTCGATCTTGATGCGGCCATGTTTATCCGTCAGGATCTCCTCGCCGCTGGGCCCCACGACCGTTGCTGTCTGCAGGCCTGGCACCTTGGGCCAGGGGGTGGTCAGCGGTGCGCGAAACTGTTCGTGTTTTTCGATGGCTCCAAAGGTGCAGGCATAGGCGTCACCCTTGACCTCTTCGGGAAAGTCCATGTTGCGCGGCTTGATATCGCGCCGCATCTCGCCCTCTTCAGCTGCGGAGGTGGTGCGTTTTTCCCGTTCGTTGTAGTCACCCGCCACCTGCAAATAATGGGTCGTATCCACCACCAGATATTCACCATTTGCCGGCTTGTCCGGGTGATTTGCCAACTGAAAGGTATAGCCGGTTCCCAGGGTGCGCAGACTGGCGGCACCCCGCCAGCGCTTGTGACGAACGGCTTCCGCCTCCATCTGCACCCGCGCCCGTTTATCGCCAAGTGCAGTGTCCTTGCGATAGCGACCCTGATAGTCGTAGCGCTCAAAATCCTTATGACTGTGGCTGCCTTTGGGAATAGCATTCTTGACCTGCAAGTCTGCCGCTGGCGATAGAAAATCAAAATCCGTCAGCGTCACCTTGCCGCCTGTCAGAACCTCTTCCTGGGTCCACTCCGAGATATGGTCCTCGCGGCGCCGATCCCGGTCATCGCGCGCATAGAATTTCACCTTTGCCTTGCCATTAATCGGCGAATGACCACTCATCCCATCACATAGCACCAGGCTTTCTGCCGTGTTTTTATCGCTGGTGCTGTCGAAGTAGAAATAAATCCCTTCTTCCTCCATCAGGCGGCAGATGAAATCATAATCGCTTTCGCGGTATTGCAGGCAGTATTCGCGCGACGCATAGCTTTCGCTCAGCCGGTTGCGGTAATCGCTAAAGCCATTTTCGCTAAAGATCTGCAGGATGATATCCACCGCCGAAAGCTCTTGGAACACCCGGCTGTCGGTGGTGCGGGTCAGCAACCAGAACCAGGGGCGCACCTCAGCAACATAGAGCCCGTATCCATCGCGGAAGCCCATGTTTTCAACCGAAACACAGAGACCCGAGAACCTTTGATCGGTGCCTGCATCTGTCTGGACATGCAGGCTCATCGTCTGGCCCACGATGTCTTCCAGCTTGACCGCCTTGTTCTTGGATTGGAACTCTACCGTTGTTTCGGTCAGCTTGCTCAATCCTTCGCGCACGATGGCACGTTTCAGCATCAGATCCCGAACGGAATAGCTGCCGGACATCCAGACCATGTCACTGTCATGTGCTTTGCTTTCAACCATGGCTCCTCCTTTTCCCATTCGGGACTGGGCAGCCCACACCGGGGGCCGGGCCTAAATCTGGGCGAAAATACGCCACTGTCATTCTGAAATTACGCATCATAAATCCGCCAATAGCGCCGCCAATTCGGCGTCCATTTCACCGCTGTCCGCCGTATCACTGCCCCCATCAACTCCGCCTTCGGCGTCAAAGCCGGCCAAGAGCGCATCCAGATCATCCAAATCACTGTCGCCGCCAGCCGATGTGTCCGTTCCCTCGAGATCCAGATCATCTCCCCCCGGATCCACAACCCAATCTGTTGGTGTCGAGGCTGGTTCCTGCCCCGATTCTGACGCGCTATCCGGCTGCGCTTGCCGCGCCGCCGGACCGGTTTTTTCACGCGGGTCGGCAGGCGACGGTGCCGGTGCGGGAACCCCGCTCCAGGGGCCAAGGATCTCTGCCCCGGCAACCGAGAAAAAAGAGGTCAGGCGCAGTTCATCGCGGCCCTTGACCGCGCTGACCGCCATGACGCCCCGGTCGTTGGCCAAGGCAATCTTATCCAGATCAATGTTGCGTTCGGTACAGGGCAGCGCCACCTGATCGCCAAAGCGGTCCGTCACCGTATGATAGGGCATATCCCCCAGCGACATGATCGAACCCAGCTGCATCCCCGCGCCATTTTCCTTGAAAGAGCGCGCCAGAAGGATTGTCACCAGGACAACCGGATTGCCCCAGAGCATACCGCGCAGCCCTTCGCTCTGTGTAAACTCCTCAAAGGCAAAGCTGTCCAGCGGATCGCTTTTGGCACCATAGGGACGGCGCAGCAGAAACCGCGGGCTGGCCAGGCCCAGATGTCCGGCCTCTGGCATCTGTTGCAACGTGTCCCAAGCACTGGCCACCAGCGGCGCACGGTCCTGCCTGGAAGTCTGCAGGAACCCCGGTGACAGACTGGTGAAGAAAGGCGCATCCACATGCGCCGCCACCCGGGCAATGCGGCCCAGCAGTTCGGCATGTGGCGGGGTTTCTTCAAACCCATACAGCCCAATCAACGCCGAATAGCCGCCGCGCCCGGTTTCAGGATCCAGCGGCGCTTCCGTGAGCAATCGGGTCAGGCCGCTTTGCGACAGATCATCCTGCGCCGCCAGATCCGCGGCCAGCTCCTCGGCGGAAACATCGTAAAGCACGACTTCCAGCGTATCATCCACCTCGACCGAACGGGCGATCAGATCCAGCGAACGCCACTGGGCCTCAACCGATTGAAATTCGGGGTGGTGCAGCACCAGACGCATGGCATCCGACAGGGCCGCATCCACGGCCTGTTGCATTGCCGCGACATCCGGATTGGGCAGGGCATGAATATGCGGCCCGACGATCCGCGCCAAAAGCGTATCAAGCGCCGAAACCTCGCGCAGACTGTTATCCTGATCGCCAATTAGCTGCTGAAAGGCGCTCAGCCGTCGATCGGCCGGCACCGCCTGCCCGCCAGACGCACGTTTTGGCACCCGAACGGGTGTCCCAAAGCGTTTGGCCCAATCCGCCAGACTCCGGCTTGCGTGATCAACGGTAACCCCCGATTGCAATTGCTTGCGCAGGCTGACCAGCTCTGAAAACAGGGCCACGTTTTCAAACAATTCATCAGGGTGCAGATCGTCAAACTCCGAGAGCGTGACCGAGATTGCCTCTTGCTCCGCATCCTCCGCCCCAAGCGGCAGGACCAGATCACAAGCAAACCCCTCGATCACCTCTTCCAGGGTATCCGGATCCAGAACAATAGGTGGGCGGGCCGCCAGGGTGGCACCAATTTCTATCTGGCCGCGCGCGGCACGGCCTGAAAAATCCCCGAACAGGGCAATACGAAAGCGTTTGCGCTGCAACTGCTGCGATGACGGACGCTGCGCAGTGATCGTGCCATAGGCAAATTCCGGCTCGCCTATGATCGGTTTCACATCCTGTTCTGGGACAGCCTTCTCAGGCTCTGTCTCCATATCCCCAAGCAGATCATCCAGATCAGACTCCGCGCTGTCCGCTGGCGCAGGATCGGACGGCGCATCCAGATCGGCAAGCAACTCCGATAGGTCATCCTCGCTTGGGGCAGGAACCGGCGGGGTCGCCTCAGCTTCGGCGGCAAGGCCAGAGAGCACAGCGTCTGGATCCTCGCCCACGACGCTTTCCTCTGCAGCAGGCTCTAACCCGGCCAATATGTCGTCCAGATCAACCGCATCCGAGGTATCCGTTTCAACCGGGCTCTGCGCAAGATCGGCAAGCAGCTCTCCCAGGTCCGGGTTGTCCTCTGCCGCATCGTCCTGCAGATCGAGATCCCCCAGAATATCGGCAAGCGCCGCGTCTTCGGGGGCAGAAGGATCCGCTTCGGGCGTATGGCTAGCAACATCGGACAGAATGTCTGCGACCTCTGGCCCGGTTTCCTGCTCTGCTTCCGTGTCACTCAAACTCTCAAGAATATCGCCCAGCTCAGGCGCCGCTTCTGCAGCCTCTGCCGGAGCATGCGCGGCCAGATCCCCCAAGAGCTGCGAAAGATCCTCCTCTTTCGGGTTATCGGCCCGGCCTTCTTCCGGGCGATCCTGCGCTGCAAGCTCTTTCAGGATATCGCCGGTTGGCTCTTCGTCTTGCTCCACAGGCGCATCCAGACTGTCCAGCGCCTGCGCCAGACTGTCTTCGATTGCATCCGCCCCTGCGGAATCCTTTGCACCAAGCGCGCCGAGCTCTTGCAAGACATCATCGACCACGCCCTCCGCCGCCTGTGGTTCGGGCGGGGCAGAGGCCGCCAGATCATCCAGTATCGCTGCAGGTGCCGGGGGGGCTTGCTCCGGTTCACTGACTGTCGATCTGGCCAGATCCCGCAGCACATCAGACCTGTCATCAGCAGCTGGCGCCTCTGCCGGTGCGCTGTTGCGCAACGCGGCAAGCACCTCTGCGCTTTGGTCCTCTGCCGCCTTGGGCTGCGCAATCCGGCGCAGGCTGTCCAAGGCAGTGTCCTGATCAGCCGCGCCCGCGCTGTCACCAGCCGCCAGAGCCGAGAGCAGGGCCGGGTCCTGCAGGATATGCTCAATCAGACCCTCGGCACCGGCTTTGCCATCCATATAGGCCATCAAGGTCTGCAGCTGTTGCCGTGCCTCTAGCAGTGGGCGCAGGGCGTCCACCTTGGAAGCAATTGCACCGGGGGTAAAATCGCCCATACTTTCAAAGGTAAGATCTATATCCAGGTTGCCCTCGCCGGTCAGCGTATTGGGCACCCGAAAGGCCGCCCGTGGTGCCAGGGCCTTCATCCGGTTGTCAAAACTATCAATATCAATCTCAAGAAACTTGCGGTCCTCGACGCTAGGCTGCGGTCTCGTACTTTTGCCCAGAAGGTCGCTCATCACGCCCATCACAAAGGGCAGCTGCACCTTCTTTTCAGCGCCATATAATTCGACGTCATATTCGATTTGCACCCGTGGCGCCCGGTTGCGGGCAATGAATTTCTGCGAATTATCCGCCATTGTCGCCTCCTTTCAGCTCACTGATTTCACGGCGCAGGGCCTTCAGCTCGGCGTGCAGCTCAATCACATGTGCATCAACCACATCGGTTTCCTGGCGCACCAGTTCTCGTAGCTGTTCAAATTCGGCCTCGGCTTCGGCCTCCACTGCGGTCTGCATTGTATTGACCAAGAGACCGATAAAGAGGTTCAGCACCGAGAAAGCGGTAATCACGATAAACGGCACAAAGAAGGACCAGGCCATGGGGTAGACCTCCATCACCGGACGCACGATGCCCATAGACCAGCTCTCCAACGTCATGATCTGGAACAGCGAATACAGCGATCGCCCAAGGGTTCCAAACCAGACATCAAAGGCCGCGCCATACATCAGCGTTGCCATCACACCAAAGACATAAAAGACAATCGAGATCATCACGATCACCGCACCCATGCCGGGCAAGGCATCAAGCAGCGCCTGCACCACCTTTCGCATCTGCGGGATCACCGACAATAGTCGCAGCGCCCGGATGACCCGCAGCCCGCGCAGCGCCGACAGCCCCTGCTTGTCGGGCAACAGGCCAACGCTGACCACCAAGAGATCAAAGATATTCCAAGCCGAGGAAAAGAATTTGAGCCGGTAGGCAAACAGTTTCAGCGCCAGCTCGGCCACAAAGATGGTGAGGACCAGGCTGTCGATCACGCCCAGCAACCCACCAATATGACTGTTCACCACATGAGAGGTACCAAGCCCAAGGGTCACCGCATTGAAGATGATGATTCCAAGAATGGAATTGGTCACCACCGGACGTTCCACAAAGATGCGGGCCCGATCCTGTAGGGTGAGTTGAGTGTCGGCGCTCTGATGCACGAAGGACTCCATTTGGTTGGCGGATCACAATAGGACGATGCGGCTTGCAGGTTTCACCACCGCTGCGGGGCTGTGCCTGGGGCTCAGTCAAAATTGTAGGAAAAGGCCCCCTCTTTCACATCTATGGCCACCGCCGCGACCTGCTCCCCCGCCATCAGGCGGCGCAGGAATTCGTTGGAAATATCCGGCAGCATCGAATTGGTCACAATCGTGTCGATCATCCGACCACCGCTTTCCAGCTCCTGGCACTGGGCGACGATCTTGTCGACAACCGCATCGGTGTAGGAAAACGGCACGCCGTGGGCCTCTTCCACCCGTTTCTTGATACGCCCCAGTTGCAGCTTGGTGATCTTGCCAATCATATCTGGGCTAAGCGGATAATAGGGAATGGTCACCAGACGCCCCAAAAGCGCCGCCGGAAAGATCTTCAGCAGCGGATCGCGCAGCGCCTTGGCGATACCTTCCGGGGCGGGCATCAGGTCTGGATCAGAACACATATCCATAATCATGTCGGACCCCGCGTTAGAGGTAAGCAGGATCAGGGTATTCTTGAAATCAATCACCCGCCCTTCCCCATCCTCCATCACGCCCTTGTCAAAGACCTGAAAAAAGATCTCATGCACATCCGGGTGGGCCTTTTCGACCTCATCCAGCAGCACCACGGAATAGGGCTTGCGCCGCACCGCCTCGGTCAGCACGCCACCTTCGCCATAGCCGACATATCCGGGCGGTGCGCCCTTCAGGCTGCTAACGGTATGGGCCTCTTGGTATTCCGACATATTGATCGTGATGACATTCTGTTCCCCCCCATAAAGCACCTCGGCCAGGGCCAGGGCCGTTTCGGTCTTGCCAACGCCCGAGGTCCCGGCGAGCAGAAAAACCCCGATGGGTTTGTTGGGATTGTCCAGCCCGGCGCGGCTGGTCTGGATCCGCTTGGCGATCATCTGCATCGCGTGATCCTGACCGATCACCCGCTTTGCCAGATGTTCTTCGAGGTGCAGAATGGTGTCGATTTCATCCTTGACCATGCGTCCAACCGGGATGCCAGTCCAGTCGCCTACCACGCTGGCAATCGCTTGCTGGTCGACAATCGGCAAGATCAGGGCGGACTCACCCTGCAGCACTTGCAGTTCGGCATTCTTTTCCTTGAGCTGTTGCATCAGGGCGGCGCGCTCTCCCTCGGATAGCGGGCTGTTCGATGCGCCCTCGGCCGCCTCTTCCCCAGCATCCGCGACATCATCTACGGGCGCGGCCCCCTCTCGGAGCTTGGCGCGCAGGTCGAGGATCTCCTGGACCACCGCTTTTTCATTGTCCCAACGGGTGGTCAGAGCGGCGAGCCGCTCTTCCTCGCGGGTCTTTGCGTCCGCGACAGCCGCGCGGCGTTCTGCCACCTCGTAACCAGCAGTTTCATCACGGCTGATGATCTCCAGCTCGGTGGTCAGGGCCTCAATCCGGCGCTGACTGTCGTCAACCTCTGCCGGGACCGCGTGTTGGCTGACGGCAACGCGGGCGCAGGCGGTATCCAGCAGGCTTACCGATTTGTCCGGCAGTTGCCGCGCCGGAATATAGCGGGCCGACAGACTGACAGCAGCCTCAATCCCTTCGTCCAAAATCTGCACCCGGTGATGCGCTTCCAGCATCGAAGCAATGCCCCGCATCATCAGGATCGCCTTTGGCACCGAGGGTTCGTCAATCTTGACCACCTGAAAGCGGCGGGTCAGAGCCGGGTCTTTCTCGATATATTTCTTGTATTCCGCCCAGGTGGTTGCGCCGATGGTGCGCAGGGTGCCGCGGGCCAGGGCCGGTTTCAGCAGATTGGCCGCATCGCCGGTGCCCGCCGCGCCGCCAGCCCCCACCAGCGTGTGGGTTTCATCGATAAACATCACGATAGGCTCGGCACTGGCCTGAACCTCATCAATCACCTGACGCAACCGATTTTCAAATTCCCCTTTCATCGAGGCACCAGCCTGCAACAACCCGATATCCAGCACCAAGAGCCGCACGTTGCGCAGGGCAGGTGGCACATCCCCACGGGCAATGCGCAGGGCAAAGCCTTCGACCACCGCTGTTTTGCCAACCCCGGCCTCTCCGGTCAGGATCGGGTTGTTCTGGCGTCGCCGCATCAGGATATCAACAATCTGGCGGATCTCTTCGTCACGCCCCACGATAGGATCAATCTCGCCCGCGCGGGCCTGTTCCGTCAAATCAGTGCAAAACTGCGCCAGCGCCTCTCCCTTGCCCATGGCACCAGGGGCCATAGCGGCAGAGGTCTCGCCAGGTTCGGCACCACCTCCGGTGACCATGCTGCCATCCTGCGCCGACATCCCGGCCTCGGGCGAGCCATCGGTGGCTGCAGCAAAGTTATCGGCCAAATCATCCGCGCCAATCCGCGCCAGTTCTGGCGAAATCGAGGTAAGGATATTGCGCAGCGCTGGTGTCTTCAGCATGCCCAAAAGCAGATAGCCGCTGCGCACCTGGCTGGCGGAAAACAGCAACGAGCCCCAGACCCAACCCCGTTCCATCGCATCCATCAAATGATCGCTCAGATCCGAAATCGCCGAGGCCCCGCGCGGCAACATGTCCAGCGCGCGGGTCATTTCACTAGAGATTTTTCCAGTATCGAGATCGTAATGGGCGATAATTCGATGCAGATCACTGTCCGGCTGGGCCAAGAGTTGATGCATCCAATGCACCAGTTCCACATAGGGGTTGCCACGCATCTTACAGAACACGGTTGCCCCTTCTACCGCCTGATAGCCCAATTTATTGAGCTTCCCAAATAGCGCCACACGGCTGATCTCGGTCATGTCACTTCGCTCCCTATAGGCACTCTTACGTTCCGGTGTTTAGGCCGGGGTACAAATACAAATCACTCACATCCGCCTGGTCCGCCTCTGGGTCCGGACGACTGCGAATCCAGCTGGTATGGCCAAGCCGGGTTGTGCCGCCCAAACTGGCGCGCGGCACTGCATCCCCGGCCAGCACCAAATTCACATCCCAATCCAGGAAATCCCCCAGATAATTGCGTACAATCGCCCGCAAACGCGCCAGCGCTGCACCGCCCGGCAACAGGCGTTCATAATCCTGCAGGCTAAGCGGGCCGATACGCAGGCGAAACTTGGCAGATCGGCTCCAGACCTTCTCGCCAAGGCTGGTGTTCTGCCCCAAGCCCCCCTGCCCGCGCCCCATCTGCCAGCGGTCATCCGGTTCCAGCTCTAGCCAGCTGCCGACAAATTCTTCCAGATGCACCGGCACCTGAAAGAAATCAGACAGCAGGGCCACCAGCCCGGCAGGCGTCTTGGTGCCCTGCGCCATGATCCCCGTAAAATGCAACTTGGACAGGTCCGGCATTTCATCCCGGTTGCGCAGCCCGGTGCCGTGATACCCCGCCAGCGCCGCCACCCGGTCCGCCAGCGGATCTTCGTCGCGGTCAAAACTGACCGCCGGGGCACCCTCGGCCCAGGCCCGATAAAGCAGCGACATCATCCGATGTGTCAGCATATCGGCAAAGCCCACCAGCGTTGGATCCCGGTGGTTACGGTAGCGATCGCGGGCATATTCAGTCAGATGCAGTGGCAATGGCCCCTGCGGGCCAAACAACCCAAAAAATCGATTGGTCAACCGGGCTGGGCCATCCTTGGTGGCCGGGGTGAAACTGGCAATGGTTGAGGGCGGAAAGGCCAGCTCTGCCTCTTGGCCCAGGCGCAACGGATCTTGGCGCGGGCGGCGGCTCTCGCCCAGGCGGGGCGAGTCCCGGTAATGCGCTTCCAATACCCTCAGGGCCTGAAAAACATGGTGTTCCTCAGGGGCTTTGACCAGCCGGTCAAAGTGGCTCAAATCATTCGGCCCAGGCCCTTTTGTGGTCGCCATCTGGCGATTTCCCCTCGTTTTTCGGTTGTCAGTACGGTTTCGGTGAATGTGTTGATGCTGGCGTAGCCATGGAAGAACCGTTCCAGCACCGCCCCCAGCGCATAGATATTGCTGCCTTCAAAAAAGCTCTCGTCAAAACCTATGGATATTTCCATCCCACGCACCGCCGTTGACAGGATTTCATCGCTCATCCGGCGCACGATGGGACGGCTTGAAACTGAGACAATTCCCTCTAGCTGCTTTTCCGTAACCCGGTTTCCCAGCGGCGCGTATAGACCAACCAGCTCGCGCAGGGCTTCGGCGGCCTGGCCACGCCCGCTGTCGGCAATCGACACATAATTCAGGCTAAGATGTGAAATCAGCCGCCAGGCGGTATCTCCCTGCCCCAGCGACGGATGCGGCCGCGTTGGTGAAATCGGCAGCGTGATCTGCTTGACCGGGCCACCTTCGGGCAGGTGAAACAGGCCTTCATTGCCTGTCGCCAAAAGCAGCGGCAGATCGCGATTGGTGCAAAGCGCCTGTACTGCCAGCTGTTCCAGATCCGGTCCATAGGGCGCCTGCGACCGATCGACCAGCGTCAGGTAGACCTCAGAGCCGAGATAGGACGAACGCACCCCGCGCAGCCGTTCCTTTTCGGATCGTTCCCGCATGCGCCGTTTCAGGGTGTAATAGGCCGGGTGGGTTTCGCCAGCAGCAGTGAAATCATCCGATGAATAAAACGGGCGGAACTCGATATCATCGGCACCTTCTCCGCTGATTCCGATCACTTTTTTCAGCGCGTATATTTCAAAATCAAGCCCCGCAGTACGATTGGGAATAACCTGATTTTCGGTGTCGCGTGTGGTCAGCCGCACCCGGTCGCAACGCTTTTCAAACAGGTTTACCGCCGGGATACAATTGATCTGAAATACCTCCGGTAGGACCACAGGCGCTGCTTCGCGCAGCCCTTCACGCAGCGGAATGTATAGGTCCACCTCTGCTCCTGTGCTTTGTTGCAGCGCCGGGCGCAGCCCCTGCAATTCAACAAAGCGAAACCTCTCCGGCATGGCAAAGAATTCCTGCAACAGACGGTAGCCATCAAACACCCGCGCAGGCACCGGCAACAGCGCCTCATCGCGGGAAAAGCCCTTTTGCACCACGGCCCCGTCAGGCAGGGGCAGCTGCCAGTCGGCCCGCCGGTCGGTCGAGCGCGCCACGATGCCCTGCACCTGGGTGCACAAGAGTTCCAGCAGTGGCCAGCTATTGCCGGCAGCATTGCCCAGATAGATCTGCAAGCGATCCATATCGAGGTCGCGCAGCGGCTCTCCGTCGCTGCGTTTCAGGCGCAGCCGGATCCCGGCGCGGGCCTCATAGCCGGCGGCCACCCCAGCGGCTACCAGATCACCGCGCCCGTCGATATACTGCGCCTCGGTAATCTCTACCGGCCAGAGCGTCAGATCGGCGGCGGTGCGAAATTCGCAAGCCGTCTGCGCGCCGTCTTGCAAGCGCGAGCGCAGCACCGAGCCACGCGGCATCAGATAGCCGCTTTTGACCGCAGAATTGCTGGGATCCGGATCCAGCCGCGCAATCATCATCGATGGGGTTGGCGCAAGGTAATGCGGATAGATGATTTCCAGGAGGTTCGAGGTGAAATTGGGATATTGCAGCTCCAGCTCCAGCTGGACGCGCGCCGACAAGAAGGCCACGCCTTCCAGCAGCCGTTCAACATAGGGGTCCAGAACCTCGACCCCCTCCATCCCCAGACGCGAGGCAATCTTGGGATAGGCAGCCGCGAATTCTGCGCCCATGTCTCGCAGATAGTTCAGCTCGTTCTCATAGTGGCCCAGCAGGCGGGTATCCATGGTTAGAGCCCCCGTTCCATTTTGACTTCGCCGGTGGTCACATCGACCTTGCTGCGCAGGTACAATTCCAGCGGCAGCGGCTGCGCCCACATGTCGGCGCGGATATCCAACCCAATGGTCATGCCTGCCGCCTCCGCATCGCCAATCAACTGCACATCCACCGTGCCTTCGATAATGCGGGGTTCAAAACTGCTGATGGCCTGTTCAATCGCGCGGCGGATCCTTTCAGCCTTTTCAGTGGTCGAGAACTCGCCGGTGACTTCGCTCAGCCCATAGTTCAACACAGAGCCCGCCACCGCCGGGTAGCGGTCGCCATCAATCTGGCGCCCAGCGTTCTGTGTGTTGAGCAGCCAGGACAGGTCGCGTTGAATGATTTCGCGCAGCCGGTTCAGATCAATCACCCGCGCATCGCGGCTTTCCCTGCGCTCCCTCGGCGCGTTGTCAGTCAACCGATCCAACAGCGAAGGTTGCAGGCGTTCGGCAAGCATCTTGTCAGCCATCGCTGCCGCCCGGTGCATCGCTGTTGTTCAGTGCATCCTCAGCGCCCGCGCCGCCGATCTTCAGCTGGCGAATGTCCATCAGGGCGAAATCCTCGTCACCGATGGTCAAAAGCCGCTGACCCAGACCAATATAGGCCCCGCCTCCCGCCTCTTGCCAATGGGTAGCCCGCGCCAGTTGGGCCGCTGCATCCGCCGTTTCACTGCCGGGATAGCGGGTCGGTATCAGCACCGCCAGGGCACCTTCATTTGCCAGGGTCAGCGTGCCTGCCATCCAGACGGTATCGCGCAGATCGCTGGGTTCATCGATTTCAAGGCTCTGGATCTGGGCAAAGGGCAGCCAGAAATAACGCCCATTCAGGATCACCTCTAGCACCGGGCCAAGGCGCATATCGGCATCAGAAATCCAATCAAAGGCAGTGCCATTCACTGTTCCCGCCGTTGTCGGGGCCGCCGCATAGGCAGCCTCGCGCAGGGCCTGCGCCTGGTCCGCATGGCCCTGCGCCAGTTGTTTCTGCGCCTCGATCAATTGCGCCAGCCAGGGGGCTGGCTCGCCCAGGATCAAGGGGTCTTTTTCACCCTTGAACACCTTTTCACGGTAAACTTCACATAAGATGGCCTCTCGGTAGGCCTGCGCCATGATCGTTGCCCCGGCATCCAGTTCGGCGCTCAGCCGCAGCTGCGCCACCGCCCGCTTCCAGTCTCCCATTATGCACAGGAGCTGAAACAGAAAAATTCGCAGTTTGGCATTGGAAGGGTCCACGCGCACCTGGGCCTGCAAAGTGGCCAGGGCCTGTTCCGGATCACCAGCCCGCAAATGCGCTTCAGGGGTCATGGGCACTACTCCGCCATGTCAAATACACATAAAACCCCCGGACGTGCAGCCACGCCCGAGGGAGAGGCAAATCAATACTCGAACTTGCCGGTTTGGACGTTCCATTGGAAAACAATTGGGCTTTCCAACTTACCTGTCTTTTGATTGGTGGATTTATAGGTATGCTCAATCGCGGCATAGGCCAGCGACCAGGTCTCCTCTGGAATGCCGTCATCACTGGCCGAGATCGAATAGCTGTCGATCACCACGTCTTTCAGCTTCCACACGGAATATTCCAGCAGACCTTCGGCCTGAGCATCGCCAGACCGGCACCAATGCATGATGATTTCCGGACGTACGGTGCCGTTGGCAACCGATTTGGCCAGCTCGTTCGACGCCTTGCCCATCTGCGACGTCAGCTCGATCTTGCCAAAATTGGAATTGGAGTGCATCCGCTGGGTCGAACCGAGATCGGTCATTTCAACCGCGCGTTCAACATTCCAGTTTGCCGACTGAATGACGATCCAATTCTTGTGTTTATCTTCGGTCGCATCACCCTCGATATCCGAGATTTCCACGAACATGCTAGCAGCCATTTTGCTATCCTTTCAAACCATAACTCATTGACATAAATTTGAGGCCAGAGTGGTTGTTAGCCTCCCTTTTCCGAGGGCAATTTTGACACCAGCCGAAGCGAGACCGACAGGCCTTCCAGCTGGTAGTGCGGGCGCAGAAAGAATTTTGAGCTGTAATAACCCGGGTTGCCCTCGACCTCTTCGACCACCACTTCGGCAGCGGCCAGAGGTTTGCGCGCCTTTTCGTTCTCGGAAGAGATATCCGCGTTGAAATCAACGTAATTGTTGATCCAGTTCTGCAACCAGGATTCCATGTCCTGACGGCTTTTGAACGACCCAACCTTGTCGCGCACCATGCATTTCAGATAATGCGCAAAGCGGCAGGTGGCAAAAAGATAGGGCAAACGCGCGCCAAGGTTGGCGTTGGCGGTTGCATCCGGGTCGTCGTATTCGGTGGGCTTGTGCAAGGATTGCGCGCCCATGAATGTTGCTACATCGGTATTTTTGCGATGCAAGAGCGGCATCATGCCGTTCTTGGCCAGCTCGGCCTCGCGCCGGTCATCGATGGCAATCTCGGTGGGGCATTTCTGATCCACCCCGCCATCGGTAGTCGGGAAGGTATGCGAGGGCAGCTCTTCCAACGTCCCACCGCTTTCAACCCCGCGAATGCGCGAGCACCAGCCATAGGATTTGAACGAGCGGGTGATATTGGTCGCCATGCCATAGGCCGCGTTCACCCAGGAATATTTCTCGCTGTCGGCGCCTGTTGTGTCTTCCTCAAAAGCGAATTCATCCACTGGATCTGTTTTGGAGCCATAGGGCATCCGGCCCAGAAACCGCGGCATTGCCAACCCGACATATTTGGAATCTTCGCTTTCACGCAACGACCGCCAGGCGGCATATTCCGGGGTCTGAAAGATCTTGGTCAGATCGCGCGGATTGGACAGTTCCGACCAGCTATCCATCTGAAACAGAGAGGGCTTGGCACCGGTAATCAGCGGCGCATGGGCCCCGGCGGCGATTTTGGACATCTCGCCCAGCAGCTCAATATCTGGTGGTGAATGGTCAAAATGGAAATCCGCCACCAAAGAGCCATAGGGCTCGCCCCCCAACTGGCTGAACTCCTCGGTATAGAGTTTCTTGAAGATCGGTGACTGATCCCAGGCCGTGCCTTTGAATTTCTTCAAAGTCTTGCCCAGTTCCTTTTTGGTGATCGGGATCACCCGGATTTTCAGCATCTCGTCAGTTTCGGTATTGTTGACCAGATAATGCAACCCGCGCCAGGCGCTTTCAAGCTGCTGAAATTCTTCGTTATGCAGGATCAGGTTGACCTGCTCTGTCAGCTTTTTGTCGATCTCGGCCACGATGCTTTCGATCGACCGTAGCGCATCATCCGAAATCAGCCCGGCATTGGCCAGGGCCTGTTCTGCCAAGGTTTTGACCGCGCTTTCCACTGCCGTTTTGGCCTGGTCGGACTTAGGGCGAAATTCCTTGTGCAACAGGCTTGCAAATTCACTGGAGCCAAAGGCGCTTTCTTCCGGGGCGGCCTCGGTCTGGAGTTGTTCTTCTGCCATGTCTACCTCCTATTCCGTGTCGCCATCGGCGTCACCGCCGGGTTTGGGCTGCGCTGCAAGGGTCTTCAGCAGGCTGGGGTCCTGGATGATCTTGGTGATCAGATCTTCTGCCCCGGTTTTGCCATCCATATAGGTCATCAGATTGCTCAGCTGACTGCGCGCCTCCAGCAGCTCTTTCAGCGGCGCCACCTTCGCCGCGATAGCTGCGGGCTTGAAATCATCCATGCTTTCAAAGGTGATATCGACCGCCATATTGCCTTCACCCGTCAGGGTATTGGGCACCGTAAAGGCGGCGCGCGGTGCCATGGATTTCATCCGGCTGTCAAAGTTATCAACGTCTATTTCCAGAAACTTGCGATCCGCAACGGCGGGTTGCTCGACCTCGGACTTGCCGGTGAGATCCGCCAAAACCCCCATCACAAAGGGCAGCTGGACCTTCTTTTCAGCGCCATACAGTTCCACATCATATTCGATCTGCACCCGTGGCGCCCGATTGCGGGCAATAAACTTTTGTGAACTTCCAGCCATCTAGCTCTCCTTAACTCGTCATCAAACTTGACAAGGACCCTTGGCAAAAACACCTCTTTTGCGCGGCTTGGGTACTTGCATCCCCCTCGATTTTGTCAGTCGTCATCCTCCAGGCCGCCGATCAGCTGCACATTTTCCAGACCACGCGGCGCCATATCATTCACAATGGTAAGGAAATCAGCCCCCACCAGGCGCTTGGCACGTTCCAGCAACAAGGGCAGCGGGCTAGAGGGTTCTTCCCGCTGGTAATAGGCAATAATGCGATCCAGCGTATTCGCCACATCAGTAGGAGAATTGATTGCACCAGGCACCGCAGCACTGCGCCCCGGTGCAACAGCCGCCTCCGCACCCTCTGCGTCATCAGCCGCCTCATCGCTCGCCTCTGTCGCCGGGGCATCTTTAAGGTCACCATAGTCGCGCAGCCGTTTGCTGATCTGGCGCAGCAGTTTAATCAGCGGGTCCAATTCGGGGCCCTGCCCAGGCGTCTGCACGTCAAACACCGCCGAAATCGCCCGGATGTCTTGCTCGGCCTGTTCGACAGCAACAAGGCGTTCTGCAATTCCGGCACTGTCGCTGTCCTGAAAGGCCGCCCCGATGGTGGCCCGATCCGGAACTGTATCCATGCTGTTGGGTGCGGCCAGCAACCCTTCGGCAATTTCAATATCGCGCAGGGTAAAACGACCAAAGCCGCGACTGTCGCTTAACGCGCAGCGCCGCAACGAGCGAAATACGGGCGATGGCCCCCCCATCCCATCAGGCTGCCCGCACAGATCCTGCACCGCATTGATCCGCATGATCGGGTCGCCGTCATCTTCGTCCAACTCTGGGTGACAGCTCGGCCAGAATTGTTCCAGGCAACCACGGATAAAACTGATGCACTCGGCAAAGCCAACCAGCCCATCGCGTTGCAGCACCGCATCTGCCAAGAATACCGCCGCCCGCAAATCATGGCTGCGCGCCAAAACATCCAGCGCGTTTTCCTCTACGGTTGCATAATCCGGGTCGGTTGCATCGACACGCTCATCACCGACCACAGTCTCTTCACCAGGCTGCGCGGCAAGCGCCATCTCTGTGAAGGCCGGATCATATTCAAGATTATCCCCGCTGGGGGCGTCTTCCCCTTTGGACTGTAACAAAACAGCCAGATCCATACAGTTGACCCCCCAAAAACCAGGTCAAGCGCGATCAGAAAAAACCACATACCATATGGACATACAGAGATGCGGCAGCCTCCAGGCGCGCCACTTACAAAACAATAACTTGACGTTGAGTGAGCCTTATCGCCATCTTAAAGTCAATTGTTTTTACACCTTTTTGTGAGTGGTGGTGATGTGTGCTGACCGTGTTACCGGTGACGAAATAAGGGCGATGGTGCGCGAGGGCACCAAGCGACGGACCAGTTTTGGCTTCTGTCTGGATGACACCAAAGATGCCCTTCTGATGATCCAGCCCGGCAACAAACCCGAAGCCCTGCGCGCGCCCCTGAAAAAGGCCGGTGGCAAGACTCCCATGCTCTGGGGGACCTATGTTGTCAAGGGCGATCAGATGGAAATGATCTGCGAGCAGACTTCGGCAAGAATCCTGTTGCAGCTCAAACGGTTCCTCAAGAACAACCGCCCCAAGGTGAACGTCCTGTTCCTTGACGATGGCGGCAATATTCTGGACAGCCTAAAACCAGAAGTCGCCAGCGAGACCACGCCTCGTTCGGCCGATAGTAGCGATATTGACGCCCCCGAAATTGATCCAAAGGCGGTGCTGCCGCTGAAACAGCAGATGAAACGGCTGCAGCCACGAATCGCCCTGGCCCCCGGCCCCTTGGAACTGAAGCTTAACCGCGCGCTGGCAAAATCGGTGACCCTGATCAATGCCGGGCGGCTGCAAGAGGCAGAGGTGCTGATCCTTGTCAGTGAACGCGCCATCGCCGCCCTTGGCAAAGACCGCGAGGACGAAGAAACCACGCTCAAACGCGGTCAACGCGCCACAGATACACGCTCGCTCGGGGCGCAGGTTAAACGGGTCCAGAGCCTGCAGGCGGATGTTGCGCGCGCCCCAGGCCCCGCCCGCGACCGGCTTACCCGCGCCATCCACAAAGCCGCCAAACTATTGAAGCAACGCGACCTGGACGGTGCCCGCGATGCCATGGACAAGATCGAAAAAGCCCTGACCTCGCTGGTATAATTCGGCGTCGCCGTCAAATTCCGCCGCCCCTTGCAAACCCTGTTTCAAACCCACTGGAGACCGCGATGCCCCTACCCTGCCCTTCTTTCCCCCTGATTAACCGCGGTGCTGCGCTGGCGCTGCTGGCGCTACTGCCGGTGCAGGCGCTTAGCGAAACCGCCAGTTCTGCCGAAGGGTCGCTGCTGGTCGAGCTGAACAAAATGGAAGAGATCGAGGGTGGCGGCTGCCGCGCCTTTTTTCTGTTTCGCAACCAGACCGGCAAGAGCTTTGCAGGCTTTGAAATGTCCCTGGCCATTCTGAATGGGGCCGGCATCATCGACCGGCTGCTCTCAGTGGATGCGGCCCCCCTGCCGGTGCAGCGCACCACGTTGAAACTCTTTGAAATTCCCGAAATCGCCTGCAGCAATATTTCCGAGCTTTTGCTACATGACATCACCTCTTGCCAGCCGCAGAACGAGGCGGAAATGGATTGCTTCCCGCTGCTGGATCTAGCCTCTCGCAGCACCGCCAAACTGGTGAAATAGCCATGGGTTTTCTGCTACAGATTCTCACAAATGGCGGGCCGGTGATTGTCCTGCTGGCCGCAACCTCTCTGCTCTCGCTGACCGTGATTGCGGTGAAGCTCGCGCAGCTCTGGCCGGTGACCTCTGGAACCGCACAACGCACCGCCGCCATCGCCCGCTGGCAAAGCGGCGACAGGCCGGGTGCCCAGGGCGATATCGTCGCAGACAAGGCGCCGGCAGACCGGGTGCTCCGCTATGCGATGGAAGCCCTGCAAAACGGTCTGAAGGGGCCCGTCCTGATTGCAGAACTGGAACGCCGCGGCAACGAAGAGGTCCAGCGGATGAATGGGCTCATCCGCTTGCTAGAGCTGATCGCCATGGTCGCTCCCCTGCTTGGGCTGTTGGGAACAGTGCTGGGCATGATCCAGTCGTTCCAAGAGCTAGAGCTGGCCCAGGGGGCTGCCGATGCTTCGGTTCTGGCAGGTGGCATCTGGCAGGCGCTGTTGACCACCGCTGCCGGGCTGGTGGTGGCCATCCCGGCAGCAATTGCCGCCGGTCTTTTTGCCGCGCGTATCGACCGGGCATCGCAAATGATCGAAAGCGCAGTTGGTCAGCTGATGTTGGCAGATCATGGCCAGTAACGCGCGCTGCATCCCCCGACAGAGGCCGCCATGCAGCTAGCAAGACGCCCGCGCCCCCAATCCCTGATCTCTCTGGTGCCGATGATCGATGTCATGTTGATTCTATTGGTATTTTTCATGGTGACCTCTAGCTATCTCAACTTGGATATGATCCCGGCCCTGCGTCCCACAGATGACGCGGTCAATTCGGACAGTTCGGCGCAACAGAGGCTGATGATCCGACTGGATGCCACTGGTACGCCGCACCTGCGCGCCCAGCCGCTGTCCAGCGAAACCCTGGATCAACTTTTGCGCCGCAGCCTTGCCCTGGACCCACAGACGCAGCTGATGATTCTGCCCTCCGGCGCGGCACCAACCCAGGCGCTGATTTCTCTGATGGATCGGGCAGCCAGCGCCGGGGTGAAAAACATGCGGGTTCTGCAATTGGAGGCCCGGCCGTGAAACTGAAACAGAACCGCCGAACCGCCCCCACTGAAACCATCATCGCCCTGATTGACGTAGTATTTTTCCTGCTGGTCTTTTTCATGCTGATCGGGCGTATGGACGCAACCGCCCCCTTTGAGGTCACACCACCACAGGCGCAAACCGGGCGGGATATGCCGACGGGCGGCATCACTCTGGCAATCTCGCAAAACGGCGGGCTGGCGCTGGATGGCGATGCCCTGCCCAAATCAGAAATTTCCGCTGCGCTGGCCGAAGCGCTGACCAAAGACCCGGCACTCCGTCTGCGTATCAATGCCCACCGCGACGCAGATCTGCGCCATGTTCTGCCGCATGTCTCCCTGGCCGAAGCTCTGGGGTTCGTAGATGTGGTGCTTGTGGTCACACCAGAGGCCAGCGCAGGGGTAGGAAAATGACGCCAAGGATTGGCATATGGACGCTGGCGTTCGGGACGTCAGTTATTGCTCACCTTGCTGTTTTTGCAGTTCTTTTACCGTTTCTCAATCCGGTGCCTGTGCCGCAGAAACCCGGCCCCGAAAGCGCCCTCACGCTTGCCTCTCAACAGATCACGCGGAGCCAGGCACAACCACGCGCCCCCGCTGCAGACCTCGGTAAACAATTGGCCACCACAGGCGACAACCTTAGCGCCGGGGCCTTACCCCAGACAAGGGCGATGCCGACCAATACGGCAACCCGCACAAAACAACAGGCGCCCATTTCAGCCGCAACACAGGCGACAACACTGGTCGCAGATCTGCCGCCAAGCCGCCCAAGCACTGCCAAACCGCTGCCCGCGCAAAAAGCCCGCCCACAACCAGCACAGGCCCAGCCAGCCGCCATCGCTCAGCTGCGCCCAAATACCCTCGCCGCCCAGGTCGCCAGCGCGGAACCTGCGCGCAGAACCAACCTTGCCAGCGTCGCGGCTGCCCTTCCGTCGACACAGGCCAATAGCCCCCCTGCCCCGGTCACGCCGCCCACTCAGGCGGCACAGCCCCTGCCCGAGGCCACGCCAGCCGCGCTCGCGCTCACGCAAAGCACACCACAGGCCACCCAGGTCACCGCTGCGCTGGCCTTTCAGGGGCAGGATATGGGCGTGGTCGATCCTGTTTCTCTGGCCGCCTTTCATAGCTTCACCAGACCGGGGGATCTTGCGGCACAATCCGCGAATCTACGCGATGGCCTGGAAGCCCTGCTTAGCGCGGTGCCCTGCGCCCGTTTGCAGGTTGCTTTTGACCCCGAAACCGCAACCCTGGAGCTGCGCGGTCACCTGCCCGAAGCCGGCCTGCGTGCACCGGTTCTTGCCGCGCTACAGGCGCAGATGGGGCGTGATATCGCGCTCAAGGACAACATGCGATTGCTGCCGCGCCCGCAATGTGGCGCGCTCAGCGGTATTTCCACTGTTGGCCTGCCGCAAAGCACCGACCAGATTACCAACCCATTGCTGCTGGGAACAGATTCACAGGCACGGGTGTTGTCCTATTCAGGCGGCGAACAGTTGTTCTTTGAACTGACAGCACCGGATTACCCAGCCTATATCTACGTGGACTATTTTGATGCCGCGGGCAATGTAATCCACCTCAGCCCCAACGGCGCAGCCCCGCTGCAGCTTGCACCGGCAAAAAGCGCCCAGCGGGTGGGGGCGAGAACCCCGGAAGAGCCAGGCCTGCAAATCACAATTGCCCCCCCCTACGGGCAGGAAATCGCCGTCGCCTTTGCAGCCTCTGCACCGCTATATCAAACCCCACGCCCCATAAACGAACCTGCCGCGCCCTATCTGGATTTCCTACGCGAAAGAATTGCCGAGGTACGCAATCAAACCATTGATTTCAAAGGGGAATGGGTCTATTTCCTGATTGAAACCACCCCGCGCTAAAGCGCCGCGTTCAGCCCACGCCCCCTATTGGCAGCCCCCCGCCGCCCAGGACTTCAGGCTGCGCTTCATCACCCCGCCAAAGGGATGCTGCTTGTTCAAGGATCGCTGCATATTGAGGCTCAGATAGGTATTTGCCTGGGTGCAAAGGCGGTCGCGCGTCCATTCATGGCAAGAGCTGCAGGTCTCTGTTTTCCAATAGCTTTCCGGCAGCCCCTCAATCGGGGGGAACATTGGCGATTGCTCAACGATCTCTGCCAGACTGAGGCCACTGATCTGCGCCAGATCCGAAACCAGCGGGCTGACGAATGTCACCGGCCCGGCTTCGGCTTGCTTCGGCGTGCTCTCGGGTGTTTCAGCAACTTCAGCTGTCACCTCTTCTGACGGCTCTGCACCGGCAGGGTCCTGCGCCTGCCCGGCCTGGAGAGCAGCGATTTCAGTGCGGGCGATTTCCGCATAGGTACCATCAGGATAGCTTTGCAAATAGGCCTCATACCCGGTGACAGAGCCATCTTGCTGTGCAGCGGTAAACATAGCGGTTTCGCCTGTGTCGGGTTCCACAGATGGCGGCACAGGCGCGGATGATCCGCCGCCCAGCTCTTCTTCCATCACCGCGCTGAGCAAGGCGCGGGCCTCGTTTGTAAAAGCCCCCTCGGGGTAGCCCCGCAAAAACAGCATCAACTGCACCGGATCTCGCGTCGCGCGCACCGACTGCCAAAGCTGCAATTCCTCTGTTTCAGCCGGGCTAAGCACCGGGGCAGCCGGAGAATCGACAAAGACGAAGTCACTGACCAGCGAAGAGGTATCCCAAGGCGTTTGCTGGCCCCCGCTATGTGCTAACACTGTACGGCGCACCGCCTTGAAAGCCTGCTCAACCGGTTGGCCTGGAACAACAATTTCATGTGCCAAAGCCTGGGTAAAAGGGCTATTGCCGCGCTGCCCATCCAGCGCCACACTGCCAGGCGCAGTGGCATAGGCCAGAAATGTCCCGGTTGGGGCCTTCATTTCCGCCAGCCCGCTTTCATCAAGATCGGCCACATTTTCAAAGGGATTGTTGCGGCAGGCATCCAGGATCACCAAATTGGTGCGATTGCGCGCAGAGCCCATCTGCCGCAGCACTGACTGGGCCTCGACCGCCATCAAATCCAGATCAGCAGCATCCGCCAATGCCACATCCACTGGCAATAAATAATTGTTGCCAAAGCTCTGCACCCCGTGACCGGCATAGTAAAACAGCCCCGTTGCCTCGCTGCCGGCGGCGCGTAGATCACGACCGAACTGGGCAATAGCCCGCTTCATCTCCACTTGGCGTAGGTCGGTTGCCAGCGTCACCGTAAAACCTAGATCTTTCAATGTATTGGCAATCAGGTTAGCATCATTCACCGGATTATCCAGCGGCGCAACCTGCCCATACAAGGCATTTCCAACCACCAGCGCCAGCCGCGGCTCCCTTTCGGTCTCTTGCGCCCAGGTCACGCCAGCGGAAAAAGCAAAAACCGCAAAAAGGGAAAACAGGTGTTTAAACAGGCCCTGCGACCACAAGAAATTCACTGCACCAATACTCCGAACCCGTCCCCGCGGGGACATTACACATTGGCGAGGTTTTTCCGCGCCGAATTACCGCAATCCTTGCATTATGCGTCACTATCGCCGTTAATCAAAGAGGTAGCGCGCTGTGGAACCGCGATTTGCGCCGCGCGTGCGTCTTTGCCACCCCAATCGTCAGCCCTGCCCCCTTTAGTCTTGTATGAGTTTTATCATGGTACGCTTAATTCTTCGCCCCCTTCTCGCCCTTTTGTTCTTGGCCGCACAGCCTGCGCTGGCGCTGGATCCGTTTGAACACGGCTGGCAACTTGACCCTGAGGCCTCTGCCATTACCTTTTTATCCGTCAAGAAAGACACGATCGCAGAGACCAGCCAATTTGCCTCCATCAGCGGCCAGATTACCGAAGGCGGTATTGCGCAGCTGGTTGTGGCGCTGGATTCAGTTGATACCAAGATTGATCTGCGCAATGTGCGAATGCGGTTTTTGTTCTTTGAAACTTTCACTCATCCCGAGGCAAAGGTGACAGCGGTGTTGGATCCGACCCAGCTGATGGACCTGCCCCAGCGACGCCGCAAGGTGATCGAGGTACCGGTCACCCTGTCCCTGCATGGAGTTGAAATGGATCTGGCTGCCAAAGTTGCAGTCACCCTGCTGGATAATGACCGGGTCAATATTTCCACCCTGAATCCCGTCATCCTGCAACTGGCGGATTTCAATCTGATGGAAGGGCGTGAAAAACTGCAAGAAGCCGCAAATGTGACCATTACGCCGCTGGGAATTGTCAATCTGAACCTTACGTTCGATCGCAGCGCTGCAGGCACTCAAGTGCTGCCAACTGCCGCTGCCAGTGGTGCCACCGCCGCGCTGGAAACGACCGGCGATTTCAGCCGCGAGGCCTGCATCGGGCGTTTTGACATCCTGTCACGCAGCCGAAGTGTCAACTTTGCCCCCGGCACCTCGCGGCTGGATCAGCGCTCGACCCAGTTTCTTGACAGCCTGTTTGATATCGTAAGCCGCTGCCCTGATATGGTGATCGAGGTCGGTGGCCATACTGACGACAAGGGCAGCGAAGCCGCCAACAAAAGGCTGAGCCAGCGGCGCGCGGCCTCGGTTGTCAGTTATTTGGCGGCCAAGGGTATTGCAACCGAACGGCTGAAGCCCGTGGGTTATGGCGAAGCAAGCCCGCTGGTTGCCAACTCCAACGCACAGAACCGGGCAAAAAATCGGCGCATCGCGTTCAAGGTTTTGAACTGATCCCACCCCCGGCTAACCCGGTATGAATGACAATGCAAAAGGGCTGTCCCTGTGGGGACAGCCCTTTTTTAGTATCGCATTACTGATCCCAGCATACCATCTGCCGCCGTCATCTCACATCGGGAAGATCTGGCAAGGCTATTCTTGCGAGGGCTCCCCGTCCTCTAGCGCGGCAAAAAATGCGGCAATTGCGCCTTCCAGCCGATAGCGATCAATCACCGAAAAGTCGCGCTCCATCGCCAATTCAATCCGCCCGTCGCGGGCCTGACAGCGCACTGTCCCCGCAGGGACACTGCAGCGCAGCGTGGTCTTGGCGACGCCGGTTTCTGACGTGCGCCCCGACGCGCCGCCCTGCTTGGCCACAGGACCAGAACCGGGACTTGATGACAAGAAAGTGCGCAACATCGCCAGTTCGGCTTCTTCAGATCGGACTCCGCCAGCCTGCAACTGCTGGATTAAATCGGCCGCCAAATCATCGTTTTCCGCCAGTTTCTTTTTTAGATCCAACCCCAGCGCACGCGGAATTGCCTCGGCAAAACGCAGATGCGCACCGATCATTTCAAGCAGATCGGCGAAGTGGCGAATGTAACTCCGCTTTTGCCGACCCGCCGATCCATAGAGATGCGTCACCGCACCCTCGACCCCATCGCAGTCTGTTTCCGGATCCTGCGCATAAGACAGCGCAAGCTGAGCCATTTCCGCAAAAGAGATATCGCGGCGCACCAGGTTTTCATCCACCATGCGGCGATAGAGCCCCTGCAAATCTTCTCCCTTGGCAATCAAACCTGCCGGGATGCTGGCGTATTCTGCGGCGCCGGTTTCCTCTAGCAGCGCGCGATAGGCCGACAGCCGCCGGAACCCCTGGATCAGCTGGTAGCTGCCATCGCCGACCTCTTCCACCCGGATCGGGTTGGACAGACCAATGCTGCGAATAGAGGCTTTCAGCTCTTCCAATTCCGGGTCGCGCGACACAGCCCGGTCACGCACCAGTTTGCTGGTCGCAATCTGATCCAGCGGGATCCGGTCCACCACCAGGCCCAGCTTTTTAAGGCGGACAAATTCATGCGCCAACCGGTCATTTTCGGCGCGGATATTCTGTTCGGCGACAGCGCGGGCCTTCAGCGCCTCGGCATTTTCGGAGATCGCCATTGCCATAGGGCCACGACGGGCCTCTGCAAGGCCTGCTCCATCGTCCTTCCCCGATGGGGTAGGGGAGGGGGCCGGCGTGGGATCACTGGTGGGTTCAGACGGGAAATTGATGTCAAATACGCGACGCTTGCTCATGTTTTATCCTCCATCTGGTCCCAGGCTTCTGCGGCGTAGCCTTTGAATTCTTCGTAGGCCTGATCAAAGGATGCCCGCGCCCGGCGCCATGTTTCACGGGTCATATCGCGATAGTCAATTTCATAGATCGAACTGAGGAACCGCCCTGATTGTTCGACAGCGCGGGTCATCTCAATCGGGTGATCCGCCATGCGCCCCTCAAAAACCTTCATGAAGGCATCTCGCATGGCGCGGTGTAGATCATTGCCGCTTTCATATCGGGTCAGCAAGAAGCGTACATCCAGAAAGGCCTTTGGCAGGGTGAATGTCCCCGCGGGGACAACCCCGTTAAAGGCCGACAGATCCTCCAGCGCCTCGGACAGCTGACCGATAAAGGAGGTGGTCGAGTCGTATTCCCAATAACCGGGACCAGAGGGGATATAGAGCATGTCGGCAGCAAAGACCGCATTCATCGACTGATAGCCAATCGCAGGCGGGCAATCAAAAATGATCATGTCGTAATCATCCGAAGAGACCTGATCCAAATAGCGAGAGACAGCGGCGAAAAAGGACCACTCGGGATTGAGATGACGATACTGGGCGCTGGCGAATTCCACAAAAGCAGCATTGGCGCAGCTGGGCACCAGATCAATGGTGGGCCAGCTGGTCGGCTTGATGAAATCATTGATCCGCAGATCCTGCAGCCCCATGCCAGTAATCGCATCGGGAAGATGCCGTTCTGGCAAGGCCGCGCCTGTCTCGGCCCCACGGGCAGAGGCATTCATTCTCTCGGTCTCGCGCACCAGGTCGCGCGCCATGATCCCCCAGACCGTATAGTCTTCGGTCACATCGCTCAGCCCCATGGAATGCGACAGCGTCGCCTGCGGGTCAAAATCAACACATAGCACCCGATACCCATCCAACGCCGCCGCATGGGCAAAATGCAGCGCAACCGTGGATTTGCCTGCGCCCCCCTTGAAGTTGGAAATCGCCACCCTGAGCGCACGCTTGCCTTCGGGGCGTGGCGGCATCAAGGATTTGCGGTTGATCTTGATCCGGCGGCGCAGCTCGTTGATCTCTTCCAACGAATACCAGCGCTGGCGGCCGTCTGCTTCTACATGGCCCTGGGGCAGGGAAGGGTCCGCCGCCAGCCTGCCACGCAGGGTGGATTGATTGACCTTGAAGATCAGCTCGGCCACCTCCCAACTGGAAAACCGCCGCAGAGTCTTTTCCATCTCGGGTGAAAAGGTCTGCTGTCGGATCCAGCTCTGCATCTTTAGGGATTGCGCCTGCAATCGGGCCAGGTCTTCGTGGGTTAACATGACGGCTCCTTGCTCGTACTCTGCCATGCGTCCTTTTCAGCGGGACGCTAATTTTTCATCAACTCTCATTTACGCCGGATTTGTAAAAAACGCAAAACCTATTATTCTATTGATAAGCGTCCTGTCCCCGCAGGGACACAGGGAATTTTCAGCGCCAAGGCCAAGCGCTGAAACCCCATGAAAACAGGGCGTCACGGGCAAAACCTAGGCCGCCATTGATTCGCCGGTCTCTTGCGAATCGGTCTGTCTTTATCTGGTCTCTGTCTCGGAAGGCGGGGGAGATATTGGGGGACACAACAAAAGGCACCACGACCTATTGGGGGACATTTTAACCCGAATAGGGGACAGCCTGAACGTCCCCCAATACCATTGATACCAATTTTTTTATCAAAAAAGGGATTGGGTCCGAATGGAAATCGACAGGGGCCTTGACAGAATCGTGGCTAAGGACGCAAATCGTGTATATTGAACAAATAGCGTTGAGTTACTTAGGTCAGGACCCAACGTAATCCGGGAACAACCCGCGATGTGAGGCAGATATATCCTAAACCCGACAGGCTGGCGAAGCTCTTGTCTACAGGGTTTGGTCAAACTTGATCGGCAAGGGATAATCCCTGCCAGGAGTGGTTAGAAAGACGGGTGCCGCAATGCAGGCTCAAAAACCCGCCGGGCGAAATGCTTCGGCTCTGAAGTATGACATACTCACTGCACTGGGTGCCTTTGCCTTGGCGCAACCCAAAGCGCTGCAGCGTCTGGTGTTGCGTATCATGACCCTGGTCACCGCGCGCTACAATTGGACCAGGAATGAACTTGCTGTCGGGCAACGCGAAATCGCCCGCCTCTGGAGCGTCGATGAACGGACAGTCAAACGCGAGATGGCAAAGCTGCGGGCGATGGGCTGGCTGGTTGTCAAAAAGCAGGGCGTGCGCGGGCGGGTCAGTGAATATGGCTTGGATCTGGATCGTATCTATGAAGACACCCGTGACAGCTGGGCCAGCGTTGGTCCCGATTTTGAACACCGCATGCGTGGCACAGATGCGCCACCGTCAAATGTCGTGCCATTGCGCACTAGCGAAATTGCCCCCGCACCGGATCTGAGCAAGGGCGATGAGTGGAGCTTGGTAAAGGCGGTTTTGCATCAGGAAGATCCTGCCATCTATACAGCCTGGATTGATGCCCTGACGCGCAGCGATCGGGCAGGGGGGCGGTTGACACTTGCCGCACCCAGCCGGTTTCATGCCACCTATGTTCTGTCGCATCTGAAACCCCGGCTGCTGGCAGCCTGCCGGGATGTGGACGAACAAATTTCCGACATTGTTATCCTTAGCTAGCCTGCTGCACGACGGTCGTTTGGTAGGGGAACCTGGTCACTAGGCGGGCAGGTCTTTGACTGGCATCGGTGAGCCGGTGCAGTTTTGCACTTGCCTGTATCGATCGAACCAGTAATTATGCAATTGTATAATTACTGTGTTTCACGAGATTCTTCGGACATTGAGGCAGCCACCCTGCAGGTGACGGCCTCATTCCTTTTCAGAGCCTTGTGTCGAAATAGGTGGAAAAGCCATGAAAACCACGGATGTAACCGCGCGCCTTGCCTCTTTGGGCGGCGCAAAATGGGATCTTCATCTTGCCGCGCGCGACCGCGTTGCGGCGGGGGCCGATATTGTCGAGATGACCATTGGCGAACCCGACGTGCCGGTCCCCGAGGAGCTGATGCAGCAGGCGATTGCCTCTATGCAGGCAGGGCGTACCGGGTATTCGGACGGACGTGGCGAAATCAACCTGCGGCGGGCTCTGGCTGCCCGCTACACTTCCACCCGCGGGCGGCAATTTGAGCCAGACAACTTTCTGTGCTTCCCCGGCACCCAGACAGCCCTTTTTGCGGCCATGATCGGGGTTGCCCAGCAGGGCGATGAGGTTCTGGTCGGCGACCCTATGTATGCCACTTATGAAGGTGTCGTGGCCGCCAGCGGTGCCGCGCTGGTGCCGGTACCGCTGACGCCGGAACACGGGTTTCGTATGCAGGCCGCCGATGTGGCGGCGCGCATTACCGCGCGTACTCGGGCGCTGTTGCTGACCAGCCCGCACAACCCTACCGGTGCCATTCTGGACCGGGCAGAGCTGATCGCCCTGTGTGAACTGGCAAAAGAGCATGATTTCTGGATCATTTCCGATGAGGTCTATGAACAGCTGGTGTTTGACGGGGCAGAGTTCACCTCACCGCTGTCGCTGCCGGACTATGCCGACCGGGTGATCGCGGTCTCGTCGATTTCCAAATCCCACGCCGCACCCGGCTTCCGCAGTGGGTGGTGCGTGGGGGCCAAAGCCTTTTGCGATGCGTTGCTGCCCTATTCCGAGACCATGCTCTTTGGCAATCAGCCCTTTATCGCTGACATGACAGAGTTGGCCCTGCAAAGGGACTCCGCTGTGGCAGAGGGAATGCGGACACGGTTCAATCGCCGCGCCCAGATCCTGGCTGACAGGGTGCAGGCGGAAACCGCGTTGCAGGTGCACCGCCCCGAGGCGGGCATGTTCGCCATGATCAATGTCGCGGCCACCGGGTTGAGTGGTGATGCCTATGCTTGGGATTTGCTGGATCAGGGGGTCGCGGTCATGCCCGGCTCTGCCTTTAGCGACAGCCTGACCTCTTGGGTACGGGTGGCGCTGACCATTGATGATACGAAATTTGATCTGGCCCTGAACCGGATCATTTCTCATGCGCAGGCCAAGACACAGGACCAGGCAGCATCAGCAACACAGGGGGTCGCATGACTGACGCCGCAAAAACCATTGGTGAAGCGCTGGTAGATGGTTTGAAAGCGCGCGAGGTCTCTTGCGTCTTTGGCATCCCCGGCGTGCATACGGTCGAACTCTATCGCGGCTTGGCCGCTTCGGGGCTGCGCCATGTGACACCCCGCCACGAACAGGGCGCGGGCTTTATGGCGGATGGCTATGCGCGGGTAAGTGGCAAACCTGGGGTGGCCTTTGTGATCACCGGGCCGGGGCTGACCAATACCTTGACACCGATGGCACAGGCGCGGGCGGATTCGGTGCCGATGCTGGTGGTTTCTGGCGTCAACGCCCAGTCGAGCCTTGGCAAAGGAATGGGTCATCTCCATGAACTGCCAGATCAGCAGGCTCTGGCGCAGACGGTGGCTCTGACCTCGCAGCATGTCGCCACCGCAGCAGAGCTGTCTCCGGCATTGGACGCGGCCTTTGCGCCGTTTTCAAAGGGTCGCCCTGGTCCCACCCATGTGCAAATCCCGCTGGATGTGGCGGGTGTTGCGGCGGATGCTCTGCTGCCGCCCGCGGTGGTGCCGCCCCAGAATATCGAACCGGATCAGCTGCAAGAGGCGGTGCACCTGCTACAGGCGGCTAAGCAGCCGGTTATTCTGGTAGGGGGCGGGGCCAAACGCGCTGGCACGCCACTGGCTGCCCTGGCCGAGCGCCTGGATGCGCCCGTGGTACAAACCGCAAATGGGCGGGGGTTGATGTTTGCGCATCCCCTTGGTGTTCCAGCCAGCCCCAGCCTGCAATCCGTGCGCGCGTTACTCGAAAGTGCCGATGTGGTCTTGGCCCTGGGAACCGAATTTGGCCCCACAGACTATGATATGTACGCCACCGGCACCTGGCCCGAGATGCGGCAGCTGATCCGGGTGGATCGCTGCGCCGAGCAACTGAAGCGCCATGCCAGCGCGCTGGCGATCGAGGCCGAGGCGGGGGCCTTTGCCGCTGCCCTATTGCAGAGCCTGCCCCAGGCCTGTTCAGGCCGCGATGGGGCAGCGCGGGCGGCGGCAACACGCAGCGCCGCAGAACAGGAAATCGGTAGCGAATATCTTGCCCAGGTTGACGTTCTTTCGGCAATGCGGGATGCGGTCCCAGGCAGTTTGATGGTGGGAGATTCCACCCAGCCGATCTATGCGGGCAATCTCTACTACGATCACGACCGCGCAGGTGGCTGGTTCAATGCGGCCACCGGCTACGGTGCGCTTGGCTATGGGATTCCGGCAGCGATTGGCGCCGCGATTGCGGCACCGGACACCCCTGTAATCTGCATTCTGGGCGATGGCGGCGCACAGTTCTCCTTGCCCGAGGTGATGACGGCGGTGGATGAAAAATTGCCCATCATCTTTGTGATCTGGAACAACCAAGGCTACCGCGAAATCGCCACCTCGATGGAGGCGGTGGGTGTTGAGGTCTTGGGCTGCGACCCAACCCCGCCCGATTTTGCCGCCACGGCCCAGTCCTTTGGGATTGGGCATGTTGCTGTCGGCACCGACCCGGCCGCGATTGCCGCGGCGGTTGCCAACTCGTTGGGCCAGGGGCCCAGCTTTGTCGAAATTACTGCGCCTGTCTTTGCGCCAGCTGAGGATTAAGTCTTTGACCAACCCAAGTTTTGAATTTTCCCGTGCGATTACCCGCCGTCCTGCTGCCAGTATCACCGAAGGTCTGCGCGCGGCTGATATCGGCACCCCCAGCCTAGAGGGCATGTTGGCCGCCCATAAAACCTATGTTGCAGCACTGAAAAGCACAGGTGCTGAGGTGATTGAGCTGGGCCCGCTAGAGGCCTTTCCTGACGCGGTCTTTGTTGAAGACACAGCCCTGTGCCTGCCGCAGGGGGCGGTCCTGATGCGTCCGGGCGCGCCGTCCCGCATGGGCGAAGTGGCTGAAATGGCACCAACTTTGCGTGACTGCTACGCGGATGTCCGTGAAATCAAGGGGCCGGGCCATATCGAAGGCGGTGATATTCTGGTGACCGGGCGTGAAGTTCTGGTGGGGCGGTCGGATCGCACTGATGCTGCTGGCGTTGCCGAACTGGCCGAAATCGTTGGCGAATGGGGGCACAGCCTGCGCGAGGTCTTTACCCCGCCCGGTGTGCTGCATTTCAAGACCGATTGTTCCTTGATGGACGGAGAGACCATTCTGTCCACCAAACGGCTGTCGGCTTCTGGCTGCTTTGAGGGCTATCGCATCCTGGATGTGGCTGAAGGCGAAGAAGCAGCGGCCAATGCTATCCGCTTCAACAATCTGGTGCTCTGCCCGGCTGGTTTCCCCCGCACGGCGGAAATGCTGGACAAGGCCGGGTTTGAGGTGGTCGAGATTGACAACACAGACTGCGCTAAGCTGGATGGCGGCATGTCCTGCCTGTCATTGCGGTTCTGATTTGCTGCGGATTTGTGGCAGTTTCGGCGCGCTCCAATAGGCGCCGCTGTCCTGCCTGAGTGCTTCATAGGCCTCTATCCGGTGGCGCGCCTCGGCGCCGCCGGCTTCGATCAGGTGGGTCAGTAGACAATCCAGCACCGCCATGGCACCCGCATAGGCGCCAAAGGGGTGCAGTGAATTTGCCGCAACGCTGAGCACGTGATCAGGCGCGATACCCGGCGCGATGACCTCGCTGTCAGAAATCAAAAGAATGTGCGCCCCCTGTTTCTGCGCCAGACGCAGGGCTTGAATGGTGCTGGCCGAATAGGGCGCAAAGGTCAGTGCAATAAGGCAATCCTCGGGTCCCAGCCCCATCAGATCATCCAGCGTGGTGCCGACATGGCGGGGGACCAGATCAATCGAAGGCATCGCCATCCGCGCGATATAGTGGAAATAATAGGCCAGGGCATAGCTGGCGCGGCTGGCCGTGACGTGGCAGCGCTTGGCCCCCAGCAGGGTGGCAACAATGGCCTCGCAGCGTTCTGGCGTCATCTGTCGCAGCGAGCGGCTGACCACATTTAGTTCACTCTGCGCCGCGCGGGCCTGCAGGGCTGCGGTTGGACCGCCTTTGGCCATGCGGGTCAGCCATTCAGTACCAAGCGTGGTTTCGCCGGTGGTGATCAGAGCGTCGCGAAAGGGACGGCGCAGGGCCTCGAAACTGTCATAGTCCAGGCGCTCTGCGAGGCGCACAAAGCTATTGGCGCTGACCTGCGCCTTGCGGGCGGTGTCGCGGACCGGATCCAGCGCAAAGGGACCAGGGTTGTCGATGATGTATTTTGCCGCCTGCGATAGCTTGGCGGGCATGTCGGCGATCTGCGCTTTCAGCGTTGCGATCAACCGGGCAGTTTGTTTGGGGTCAAGATGTGGATCCATGCCCAAATAATATCATGTGTTTCACCTGAGTAGAATTAAAAACATTCATTCTGAAAGACGGGGTGCACTCTTGACTGTCCGCAGTTGCGACCCAGTGAGGTGTCGCAACTGCGGGTACTTGCCTTTAGCCGTTAGCGGCTTGTCGGCTTTGATCGTCATGCTGCGTGATGCTGCCGTCCTCATCCACAGTGATGCGGGCCCCGGTTTCAATCTGGCCCAGCCCCTTGCAGGCGACCAGCATCAGGATGTGTTTTTCGCGGGCGACAATGGCCATGTGGCTCAGCCAGCCGCCAACCTCGCTCAGCACCGCGCCAGAGCGTTGCACATAGGGCAGCCAGGCTGGGTTGATCATGCGACAGACGAGAATATCGCCGTCCTGAAACCCGTCAAAACTGGCGGGGTCGGTGCTGGATTCATCCGCCAGCCAAAAGGCGCGCCCCGTCACGTGGCCGTTGCCGGCAACGCAGGTGCCACCCAGGGTGCCGATCTCCTGCTCGAGCTGCGCGCCGAGCGACAGCAGCTCACACGCCCGCAGGGTCAGCTGAATCTGTGTCGGTGCTGCGGGTTTGCGCATATTTTCATGGAACTTTCTGTTCTGTGCCTGCAGATGCAGGGCCTCTGGTGTGATCCAGTTCCCCTGCTGGATTTCATCCAGTGTCAGGTAGAAGATCAGATCGCCCAGCCCTGATATCTGTCCCAGCGCCAGGAGCGCGCGGCGCAGTTCTGCCAGAATGCGTAGGGATTCGTGCTTGGCCTGCTCCTTGAGATCCTGCAGGCGCAGGGCTAGCGAGATGCTCTCTTTGAGGTGACTGGGCAACGCGGCGGGCAGGTTGGCAGATCTGGGGCCGGACGGCAGCTGGTTTTCGAGCAGCGGCCAGAGCAGGGCAGGGGCCTCGCTATAGCGCGGCGAACTCAGCTCATAGTCGAACATGGCGCGGTGCCCCATCAGGGCCATGGCCTGATCCCGGGCTGCGGCCCCGGTGCAAGACGCCAGCAAGGCCGAGGGTGCATGCGGTAGGTCTGCCTGCATCAGATGGGCGCGCAGCGCCGGATCACCCGCTGTGGCGGTGCTGGCCTCGCCCATGGTGAAGCCGGCCAGAATGTTGATTTTCTCGGCCTCGACATAGGCTTCACCAACAAAGAGATCCTGCAGAATCTGCAGGCTTTGTACCAGTTTTTGCGGTGTCAGGGCGCTGTAATCCACCGCTTTCCAGAGCTGCAGCCTATCGGCAAGATCGGACATCACCTCTGTGCGAAAGTGGGCGATCTGCGGTTCTGCCTGACGCCGCAGCTGCTTTGCATTGCCGGCACTGAGCCTGAGCGTCATTTTCTGCTTCAGCGTCGCATCGACATAGGTTTTGCCAAAGAGGTTGACCAGATGGCCATCGCCGCCTTCGGGCAGGCCATAGGGTATGCCCAGGGCGCGGCAGGCCAGATCGACGCTGCCACCGGGGGCCCAGAGACGGGTCATCAGCGAAAAGGACAGCGGCGTCGGGCGCGGCAGGACTTCGGACATTTCGTCCTGTTCCAGGATCACTTGCTCCGGGTTGGCACTGCCAAAGCGGTCCAGCAGGGCGCGCCATTCGGTCAGGCGGATCTGTTCGGCCTTTGGCCCCAGCGCCAGAGTGGTGATATCGCGGCTTTGTACGATGTGGAATTTCCCATCGACATAGGCCCATTCCACATCTTGTGGGCAGCCAAATATACGCTCGATTTCTTGCCCCAGCGCCAGCAGTGGTGCCATGTCTAGCGTGTCGTCTTGATCTGGAACTGCCGCAAGACCCGTGTAACGGCCAAAGCGCAGTGAGACGGGCGTTACACGGCCCGATACCAGATCGTCACCGCAGCCGCGTACCCATTCCACCATGGTCATGCCAGGGGCGGTCGGATCCTGGGTGAACAGCACCCCGGCATAGTCGGCCTGAACCATCTGCTGAACCAGAATATTGGCCGCATTCTCGCCGTTTGCTGCCTGGTCATAGCTGGCGGCACGATCCGAGGAAAAGCTGACAATCACCCGGTCTAGTGCGCGGCGCAATGTCTGGGCGGTGACATCCAGCTCGGATTCATAAACACCGGCAAAGCTCTGATC
Organism: Pseudophaeobacter sp.; assembly: GCF_048267565.1. NCBI lineage: Bacteria > Pseudomonadati > Pseudomonadota > Alphaproteobacteria > Rhodobacterales > Roseobacteraceae > Pseudophaeobacter > Pseudophaeobacter sp. The sequence continues at coordinate 58,871 of NZ_JBLWXG010000009.1, forward strand.
GGCGCCATCTTCGTTGCTGGCGCTGCTGCGCACGGCGCAGGGCTTTGCCCCCACCAGATGCCAGATCTTTTCGACAAATGCGTCCTTCTGACTGCGGTTCATCCGCTGATAGGCGGCAATGGCCTCGTGACGCAGGACAACGCCCGCCGGCACCGGCAAACCGGCATTTTGCAAGAGTGACAGGCGCAGTGCCTTGTTGCCAGCGGTGGCCAGCTCTTCGCTGTAGCCTAAGGGGACCACCCCGGCAGGCAGCCTGGCAAGGCGCGCCTGATGCGCTTTGCGTGCAATGCCATGAAGCAGCTGCTGGTGCAGCCCGGTCACATAGGCGCGTTGCAGCAACAACAGGCTGAGGCTGAAGCACAGATAGGCATTGGCGGCAGCGCTGAGACCAAAGACCATGGCAAAGAGTACCGGCACGCCGATCAGCAGCCAAAGCTTGATCTGACGCGCGGTCTTGGCAACGGCCCAGACCAGATAAATCGCGGCCAGAGCGCAAAACATGAGCGGCAACAGAAGCAGCGGATCCGGCTGTCCCAGATCAGGGATCCAGAGCAGGCTGATCGGCACGAGGCCGCTGGCCTTCCCGGCTGCCGAAACCCCCAGCATCATCACGGGTAAGAACAGAAGCGCGCTGAGATTGCGCAGCGGCGTCAGTCCCTTTGTTGCATAAAAGGCCTGAATGGCCCGGGCCCGGCGCACCGGATCATCGGCCAGGTCAGTCTTCAGGCGTGCCAGCTCTTGGGCGCTGTCCTGCGTGGTGATCTGGTCACGTTCTGATTTCAGGGCAACGGGCAGGATCAGGATGCGGGTCAACAATGACAGGGCAAACAGCCCCACCAACAAATGGCTGCGTTTATGGCTCCAGATCAAGGCCTGCGCCAGCAGTGAAATCGTTTTTTGCCAATAGGTCGATTGCTGATCGGCCAGCCAGGCCTGCACATGTGGCTTGGGGGTGGGGGCGATGAAATACTCCCAGGGCAGGGTATAACGCCCGCGATAATCTATTCCTTGCTGGCTCAGCTCGAGGCCAAGTACCTGCCCCATAAAACAGCTGCGCCGATCATAGCAGGCAGCCAGGGTTGGCTTGTCTTGCAGTTGCGCGATCTTTTGGCGCAGCTCATTCGTGGGCAGGGCACGGATTGGGATGTTGATGGCACCGGGCAGATGGCCGCTGGCGAAATCGCCGGGGTAGCGGGTGTCGACGATCTGCAGATCGTCGGTTTCTATCAGTGTGGTGAAATCTGCAGTGCTGAGCAGGGTGTCCTTGTTTGGATAGTCCGGAATGGCGCGCAGATCGGCCAGGGTTTCAACCGAGGCATCGCTGAAGGGGCGGCCCTCGACGATCCATTTTTCGATGCCGCCGGCGATGAAACTGCAATCGATGCCAAGCTTGGCTAATTGGGCGCAGGTTTCAGAGCTGCGGTTGCCATTGTGGCAAAAGACGACCGCTTTTTGTCCGGGCTGCAGCGGGCGCGACTGGAGAAAATCCGGGAAGCGAATATGCGCGGCGCCGGGCAGGGTCCCCATGGCGTTCTCGCCGCTTTCGCGGATGTCAAAAAAGACAGTGTCGCCCGCCATCAGCAGCGCCGCGGCCTCTTGGGTGGAGATGGCCAGCGGATTGTCTGTTTGCTTGGAAAAGCTGGTCTCTTTAAGGGTGTCATCCTTGATTTTGGTGCCGTCAAACTGCGCCGGGCGTACCAAGGTGGCCTGCAAACGCGCCAGATCGGCGTTTTTCCGCGCAGTATATTGCCAGTAGTTTGCGGCTCCAAACAGGGTCACCAGCGCCACCAAGGCCAGGATCAGCCGCACCGGATAGCGGGCCGCCTGACCTTTGCCTTTTGCTTTGAAACCCAGCTTGGTGGCAACCACAGCCCCAAGCCCGGACATCATCGCGAGCGCAACGGCAAAGACCTGCGACAGGGATGAAACTGATCCAATCACCAGTTCTGGCGAGGGAATTGCCTGCACTTCATAGGGGAGGAGGACCAGGGCAGCACAGAGGCCAAGCCCGAAAAATAAGCCGGGTTTGGCCGATGAGGTCGGGATATAGCTGGGGAGTTTCACTGCAAGTCCTGTCGCCTATTAAGAGAATCTTCAGAATTGTAACAGTTTGGTAAAAATTATCTTAAGATCGTGCAGTATTGCCTGTTTGTCGTCCAGGGGCTGATTTTTTCTCCAATTTTCTATATCAAGGGCGTAAATGTTAACCTTGCAGTTTGCATCGCAGGGTAGAGTGCAGGGTGACCAAATGGGGTCTGGTATTGCGAAATTGGCCAGGAGGCATCGGTGATGCGGCACGCAGACGAGTTCAAACGTCCGATCACCTTGCGCGTGTGGGGCGCCTGTCTTGATATGCATCTGCGCGTTTGGGCGCTTGTGCTTTTGCTTGCTGCTGGCCCTCTGGCGGCTGCGCCGACCATGGCGCGTGAAGATATTACTCTGACCTTCGGAACCTATGCTGCCGACAAGCCCACCGAAACGGTCCGCCAGTATCATCCGTTTTTGTCGTTTCTGGCGGACCGCCTGACAGAGCGCCTGGGCAAAACCGTTACCATCAAGATGGTAATAGCCAAAGAATATGAGGAGGGTATTCGCCAACTGACCGCGGGCGAAGTGGATTTTGCCCGTTTTGGTCCGGCGTCCTATGTCATTGCCAAGTCGATAAACCCGCTGATCCAAATTGTGGCGATGGAATCGAAAGGGGGCCAAAAGCGGTTCAAGGGGGTGATCGTTGTTCATCGCGACAGCCCGATACGCTCGCTGGAAGATCTCTCAGGTCAGAGCTTTGCCTTTGGGGATGAGCTGTCGACCATCGGCCGCTATCTGGCCCAGGCCGAACTGTTAGAGGCAGGTATCAGTAGTGCTGATCTGAAAAATTTTGACTATCTCGGTCGACACGATCTGGTTGGCGTTGCAGTGGGGGCGGGAAAATATTCCGCTGGGGCACTGAAAGAAAGTACCTTCAAAACCCTGGTGGCCAATGGGGTCGAAATCCGGGTTCTGGCATCGTTTGACAATGTCACCAAACCCTGGCTGGCCTCGGCAGATCTGGCCCCTTCGATATTGCAGGCCATGCGTGATGTTATGTTCGCGTCGCAGAACGAAGAAATCGTGCGACGCATTTCCAAGAATGGTTTCTTGGTCGGCGAAGATGCGGATTACGATTTGATCCGCAGTGCCATCGACCGAAGCCGTCGATTTTAGACCGTGAAGCGGAAAGAGATGAAACGCACAGGCATCCTGTTTCAAATTGTCCTTTCGCTGTCTTTGGCTGCTGTTCTGGTGGCCTTGGCGGTCGGCAGCGTGGTGCGGCAATATGAGGGGGAGCGCCTGCGCGAACAGCAGCTCAAGCAAGCGGGGCTGACCGTTTCTCTATTGAGCGGGCTGATGCTGGAATCCATCATTGTTGAGGATATTCCGGTCCTTGAGACCGGATTGCACGAGACCTTGGCACGCACCCGGAGTATCCTGTCGATCCAGATCCTGAACAGTGCGGACAGGTTGATTGCCTCTGCCGGGCACGATCAACAGGGGGGGCAGGAGGGTTTTGTCACCTATGAACAACCCGTCGAGATGGAAGGCGTTCAGTTTGGCACCATGATGGTGCAGTGGTCGGTGCAAGATGGTTTGGCGCTGGTCGAACAGAAGGTCCACTATACGATCAAATGGACGATCCTGGCCATTGGTGTACTGACGCTGCTGGTCTTGCTCTTGGTGACCCTGCTGGCGTTGCAGCCGCTCAAGATCATTCACCAGCGCATGTCTGGCGCAATTTCCGGGACACTGCGCCAGGCCGATATACCCGCCAAGGTCCTGCCCTGGTATGCTTCACGGGAATTTTGGGCGCTCAATCATTCGGTCGAGGTGCTGGAAGATACCTTTGCGGAAAGGGACGAGCGCGAGATAGCGCTTGAACAGGCCTGTGAAACGGCGGCGATTGCCAGTCAGGCGAAATCTGATTTCCTTGCCAATATGAGCCATGAAATCCGTACACCGATGAATGGTGTGATCGGCATGGCCGAATTGATGCTGGAAACCGATCTTGATGATGATCAGTTGGTCTACGCAGACACCATTGCAAAATCCGGTTCGGCACTTTTGACTATCATCAATGATATTCTCAACTTTTCCAAGATTGAGGCGGGCAAGATCGAGCTGGAGCGCCGCCCCTTTAACCTGCTGACGAGCGTTGAAGATATCGTCACCCTGTTGGCCCCCAAGGCCAACCTCAATGGCGTCGAAATTGTTTTGCGTTATGATCCCGATCTGCCGGAATTCTATGAAGGTGACGTCGGGCGGCTGCGCCAAGTGATGACCAATGTCATTGGCAATGCGGTGAAATTCACCACTTCGGGCCATGTCTATATTGATGTGACTGGAACAAAACTTGGCCGCCCAGGAGAACGCGAATTGTCCATTTCCGTGACGGATACCGGAATTGGCATTCCCAAAGATCGGGTTGATGCGGTGTTCAATGCCTTTGAACAGGTGGATGGCGGTGCCACGCGCAATTTTGAAGGCACTGGACTGGGGCTGGCTATCTCGTCCCGTTTGCTGGCGCTTATGCACGGGCGGATTTCAGTCCAGTCCGAGCTTGGTGTTGGCTCCGTCTTTACGGTGCAACTGTCGCTGCCCCTTGGCAATGGTGTCACGGAACCTGCCGAGAAGTCTCTGTCTTTACATGGCATGACCGGGATGGTCGTTGATGGGCTTGCCGTCAGTGGCACGGCTCTGGCCGAACGGCTGCGCAGCTGGGGCGGTCAGGCTTTTGTGGCTGACACTGCGCCAGAGGCACTGGAGGTCTTGTCGGATCTGCAACTTGCCCAGCAACAATTGGATTTCATCATTCTGGATGACCAGATGCCAGAGCAGGAAGGGCATAAGCTGGTACAGCGCATTCGCGCCATTGCCGATTACCGGGACGTGCCAATTGTCATGCTGTTGTCCATCGATCAAGCAGTGGCACAGAGTGCGCGTGACGGTGGGCAAAGCTGTCAATTCGTACTGAAGCCGGTGCGCGTGGCACAGCTGAAACAGGTGCTGCGCCGGGTGCTCCACTTAGAGGCGCCCCAGGTGATACCTGCCACGCCACAATTCGCCGTGCCCGGCCCGCAGCGCCGCATCAAGGTGCTGGTGGCCGAAGACAATCGGACCAATCGCCTGGTGGTAACCAAGATGCTTAAAGGGGCGGATTTTGATATCATCCTAGCTGTGAATGGCGTCGAATCCGTTGCATTGTATGAAGAGCACCACCCCGACATCGTGTTGATGGATATGATGATGCCTGTGATGGATGGCATCGAAGCGACGATGAAGATCCGCGAGATGGAGGTCGCGCAGCAGATCCGGCCTTGCCGTATCATCGCCTTGACGGCAAATGCGCTGGACTCCCACCGGGAAAAATGCCTGACCGCCGGGATGGATGATTTCCTGAGCAAGCCCCTGCGCAAAAAGGCACTGCTTGCGGCGATCAACAATTGGGTCGCCACGCCCACGGCGCAGATCTCGCGTGCCGATGCGGGCTAGGCCTAATGCCGCGGGCGTGGCCCTTTCATCAGTAATTGCTGCCGGATCATGTCGCCCAGGCTGGTCAGCGCAAAGAAGCCCGCCGCCACGCAGACAATTGTCGGTCCGGTTGGGGTATCAAGCAGAAATGACAGTTGCAGCCCCGCCAAGGCCGAGAGCATGCCAATGATCGCTGCTGCAAAGGCCATACGTTCAGGGGTGGCGGCAAAGGGGCGGGCAGCAGCAGCAGGGATCAGCAGCAGGGCTGAAATCAGCAAAACTCCAACCACCTTGATGGCGACGGCAACGACCAAAGCCAGCGCGATGGTCAGCACCAGTTGTTCGCGCTTGGGGTTTAGACCTGCGGCATAGGCCAAATCAGAGCTAAGTGTCGCGGTCAACAGCGCCGACCAGCGGGCCCAAAGCAGCAAGAGCACCAGGGCCGCCCCGCCCCAGATCACCATGAGATCGATGCGGCTGACCGCAAGAATATCGCCAAACAGATAGGCCATTAGATCAATGCGAATGCCCTGCAGGAACGAGACTGCAACCAGACCAAAGGCCAGCGAGGAATGGGCCAGAACGCCCAAAAGGGTATCCATGGCAAAACCCCGCCCGCTGAGGCTGGAAACGGCAGTCGCCATGAGCAACGATACGATCAGCACCCCGGCAAAGACCGGCGCCTGAAATCCCAGCGCCAAGGCGACACCCAGGATAGAGGCATGGGCCGTGGCATCGCCAAAATAGGCCATGCGCCGCCAGACGACAAAACAGCCCAAGGGCGCCGCCGCGACGGCGACTCCGGTTCCGGCCAGGGCGGCACGCAGCAGAAAACTGTCAAAGAGGCTGATCATTGGCGGGTCTCACTCGCGGCGGCGGGGCGGGTCTGGTCTACGGTGTCCTGGCCATGGTCATGGCCGCAACTGTGGTCGTGCCGGTGGTTATGTTCATGTCGGTAGAGTGCCAGCGCCCCTTGGGTGCCCGTGCCAAAAAGGGCGCGGTATTCCGGGGCCGAGGCCACTTGTTCGGGTTCGCCCTCGCAGCAGATATGCCCGTTGAGACAAATCACCCGGTCCGAGGTGGCCATGACCACATGCAATTCGTGGCTGACCATCAGAATAGCGCAGCCCAGGGTTTCGCGCAGGGTTTCGATCTGTTGGTAAAACCCAGCTGACCCCGGCTGATCCAGCCCTTGGGTGGCCTCATCAAGGATCAAAAGCTGTGGCGCGCAGAGCAGCGCCCGCGCCAGCAGAACCCGCTGGAATTGGCCGCCCGATAGGTCGACCATCTGGCGGCTGGCCAATTGCCCGGCGCCGGCCTGTTCCAGGGCTGTGGCGGCCTGCTGGTCACTGATCCGCTGTGGCAGGCTGAGAAAGCGGCGCACCGTCATCGGCAGGGTCGGGTCGATATGCAGTTTTTGCGGTACATAGCCAATGCGCAGGCCGGGGCTGCGCTTGATCTGGCCCTGATCTGGGTGCTGCGCACCGATAATACTGCGCAGTAGTGTCGATTTCCCCGAGCCATTTGGCCCGACGATGGTCACGATTTCGCCGGCAGAAATGGCAAAGCTCACATTGGATAGGACGGTATTGCCACCAAAGCGCACCGATAGGTTCTGCAGCGAAATCAGCGGCATTCCGCGGTGGCCTCCTGGCACTTGGGGCACAGGCCTTCGGCCTCGACCACGGTGCGCTCGATCTGAAAACCGGCCTCTTTTGCAGCCTGGCCCAGCTGGCCCTTGGTGGGAATGGTTTGGGCTTCGGCGACGGCGGTGCACAGGCGGCAGATCATAAAGACCGGGGCGTGGATTTCGCCGGGATGGGTGCAGGCAATAAAGGCGTTCAAACGCTCGATCTTATGGGCGAAGCCATTCTTGACCAGAAAATCGAGCGCGCGATAGGCCACGGGCGGCTGTGATCCCAGCCCTTCTTCGCGCAGCCGGTCGAGGATTTCATAGGCACCCAGGGCGCGGTGTTCCTGCAGCAGAATTTCCAGCACGCGTTTGCGCACCGGGGTGAACTGCAGCCCCTGCGCCTTGCACTGGGCATCAACGGTCGCGATGCAGCTGGCAATGCAGCTGCTGTGATCATGGGTTTCAAACCCGATGGTTTCCATGGTCGTGCTCTCCGGTGCGCTGATCTGGGCCAAGGTTGGCGAACTTGGCTCTTGATATGTTATGATATGACGTTTATCAAGCCGTGAGATGTTATAAGATTACATGAGAGAACCGATGATAAAACTCAGCCTGACCACAGCCGTTTCCCTTCTTGGGTTTGCCAGCACCAGCTGGGCAGAGGCACCTCGGGTCGCAACGGATATTGCGCCGGTTCATGGCTTGGTTGCGCGTGTGATGCAGGACATCTCTACGCCTGATCTGGTGGTGCCTGCGGGTGCCTCGCCGCACAATCATTCCATGCGCCCCTCCGAGGCGATGGCGCTGGCGCAGGCAGACCTGGTGTTCTGGATGGGCGAGCCCCTGACACCCTGGTTGCAGGGCGCCATCACGGAGCTGGCCGGCCAGGCGCGGGTTGTCGAATTGCTGGAGCACGAGGCCACGATGGTGCTTCCTTTCCGCGAAGGCGTTGGTTTTGAACCGCATTCCCACGATCACGCAGGCGCGCCGAGTGATGATCACGGGCATGACCATGATCACGACACCCACGCTGACCATGGCGACCATGATCATGCAGAAGATCATGGGGAACATGACCATGACCATGAGCATGAACACGCAGAGGACCATTCCAAGGATCATTCAGACGCCGACCACGCCGACCACGCGGGGCATGATCATTCCGGCGCCGACCCGCATGCCTGGCTGTCGCCTGAAAATGCGCAGGCCTGGCTTGGGGTGATCGCAGGTGAACTTTCTGCCTTGGACCCGGACAATGCGGCGGTTTATGCAGCCAATGCCGCTGCCGGACAGGCAGAGATTCAGGCGGTGGCAGATCAGATTTCAGCCAATCTAACCGGCGGTGGGTTTGTCGTCTTTCACGATGCCTATCAGTATTTTGAGCAGGGCTTTGATATCCAGGCGGTTGGGGCGATTGCGCTGAGCGATGCCTCGGATCCCAGTCCGGCGCGGATTGCCGAAATTCAGCAGTTGGTAAAAGACCATGGCGTCACCTGTGTCTTTTCCGAGCCGCAGTTCAATCCGGATCTGGTGGCCACGGTGATGGAAGGCAGTGCTGCTAAAACCGTGGTGATTGATCCCTTGGGTACAGGGCTCCCATTGGGTGCTGAATTCTACCCGGCGCTTTTGCAGAAGCTTGGGGATGCCATGGCGGCCTGCCAGTAACCTTCCCGTTTCACGATGTATCACCAAAAGAAGGGTCAGAGATAGCTCTGACCCTTCTTTTGGGCTCTAGCCGATCCGGTCTTTGATAAGATGGGTCAGGGTGGCACCGGTTTCGTAGTATGCGCCGCGCAGCCCGGCAAAGGGGAGGCTGTGGTTGGTGCAGACGGGCAGGGGCAGGGCGGTTTCATCGCCGCTAAGCAGGGCCTTGGCTACCTGTTGGCCAAACAATGTCCCCGGCCCGATGCCGCGCCCGGAATAGCCAAAGCAGACATAGCCATCCGTCAGCTTCTGGATTTTGGGCAGGTGTTCCGAGGTCATGGCAATGCGCCCGAACCACAGGCTTTCCAGCGGGGTGCCTGCCAGCGCCGGAAACAGTGCGGCCAGTTTTCGGATGAGCCAGCTGTGGTGGATTTTGCTGCCAAAATGGTCCAGCGCCCCCATGGCGCCAATCACCAGCCGCCCCTGTTGGTCCATCCGCCAGGATGACATCACCAGGGCAGAATCCCAGCAGCCTTCTTGTCCGGGCAGGATCTGGCTGCGTATTGCAGGCGGCAGTGGCGCGGTGGCACCCTGGAAATAATTCACGTGTACGATGCTCGGTGCCTGGTAGCCGGCGATGGGCAGGGCATAGCCATTTGTCGCCATCAGCAGGTGTTTGGCCTGAATGCGCCCCTTGGGGGTGGTGACCAGCCACTCGGCCTTGCCCCGGCTCAGCGCGGTGGCGGGGCTGTGGTCGTATAGCTGCGCCCCGGCGTCCTGGGCCGCACGGGCCAGACCACGTGCATAGGCCAGCGGCTGGATGGTGCCCGCGCGGGGATCAAACAGGGCGCCATGCACCTGCTGCGAGCCGACGCGCGCCTGGGCCTCGGCCTTGTCCAGTAGTTGAACTGGCGCACCGATGGCCTGCAGTTGTTCTGCCCGGCGCTGGAGGTCCGCCATCCCGCTGGGGGCGTGGGCGCAGTGCAGGGTGCCGTTGCGGACAGGTTCACAGGCGATATCGTGGTGCTCGATCAGGCCGTAGACGAGATCGGGGGCCATGGCCAGGGCCTGTGATAGCTGCGCCCCGGTTTTAGGGCCGATACGCGCGTTGATATCTTCCGGGGGCAGCCAGAGCCCGGCATTGGCCAATCCGACATTGCGCCCAGATCCGCCATGGCCAAATGTTTCGGCCTCGATCAGGCAGACCGTGGCCCCCATTTCGCGCGCCTTGAGCGCCGCTGAACACCCGGTATAGCCGCCGCCAATAATCGCCAGGTCTGCGCTTACCTCCCCGGTCAGGACCGAGGAGGAAGGGTTTTCCCGGCAGGTATTTTGCCAGAGACTCGAGGGGGACTCAGATGTCAAATTTAATGCCCTGTGCAAGCGGTAATTCCCGCGAGTAATTCACGGTATTGGTCTGGCGGCGCATATAGCCTTTCCAGGCGTCAGAGCCGCTTTCCCGGCCACCGCCAGTTTCTTTTTCGCCGCCAAAGGCGCCACCGATTTCAGCGCCAGATGGGCCGATGTTGACATTGGCGATACCGCAATCCGATCCCGCTGCCGAGAGGAAAAATTCGCATTCGCGCAGATCGGTCGAAAAGATACAGGAGCTAAGCCCTTGAGGCACGGCATTTTGCAGCGTGATGGCCTGATCGAGATTGTCGTATTTCACCACATAGAGAATTGGCGCAAAGGTTTCCGTATGCATGATGGCGCTCTGCGCTGGCATCTCGACGATGGCCGGGTGGGCATAGGCGGCACCTGGATGGCTGTCGCTCAGGGCCTGTCCGCCGCCATGTACCTTGCCGCCTTCGATCTTGGCTTGGGCCAGGGCATCGTTCATCGCCGCGAGCGCCGCGCTGTCAATCAGCGGCCCAACCAAAGAACCTTCCGCCAGCGGGTCGCCAATCGGCAGGCCGGCGTAGGCCTTGATCAGGCGCGGGATCAGCGCGTCATAGACATCGGCATGCACGATCAGGCGGCGCAGGCTGGTGCAGCGCTGGCCTGCTGTTCCCACCGCTGAAAACACGATGGCGCGCAGGGCCATTTCCAGATCGGCAGAGGGGGCCACGATCATCGCATTGTTCCCGCCCAGTTCCAGAATTGTACGGCCCAGACGTTGCGACATGTCGTTGGCGACGGATTTGCCCATGGGGACCGAACCTGTGGCGGAAATGATCGCCACATCCGGCGATGCGGTCAGGGCCTCGCCAAGGTCACGTTCGCCAATCAGGGTCTGGATAAGGCCTTCGGGCGCATCGTCGCCAAATTCTGCCGTCACTTGGTCGCAGATCTTTTGTACCGCCAGCGCAGTGAGCGGGGTCTTTTCCGAGGGTTTCCAAATCACGGGGTCACCGCAAACCAGCGCCAGTGCTGCATTCCAGGCCCAGGGGGCAACCGGGAAGTTGAAGGCGGTGATCACGCCACAGGTGCCCATCGGGTGCCAGCTCTCGCGCATCGCGTGGCCGGGGCGTTCCGAGGCGATGGTCAGACCATAGAGCTGACGCGACAGGCCCACCGCAAAATCGCAGATGTCGATCATCTCCTGCACTTCGCCCAGACCTTCCTGGTAGATCTTGCCGCATTCCAGTGTCACCAGTCGGCCCAGATTTTCCTTTTCCCGGCGCAGGGCCTCACCCAGCAGGCGCACCAGCTCGCCGCGCCGTGGGGCGGGGACCATCCGCCAGGATTTGAACGCCGCTTTCGCATGTGCAATCTGCGCCTCGGCCTCGGCCAGGCTGTGCGGTGTGAGCCGGGCAATCTCGCTGCCATCCACCGGGGTGGTGACGCTGAGGCTGCCGCCGGTCAGGCTGTCGGTGCTGAAGCCAGCAGCGGCGAGGATCTGGGAATGTGGCATTGGGCTGTCCTTTCAAGGAAATGTTGCACCCATGAGCATTGCGCGGGGTTTCGGGCTGGAGCCTTTGGGCGTTTTCCGATAAATCACACGGAGATCGCCAAATTGCACATGAAACTAAATCCTAAAGGTATGAGGTCAAATCATATGATTGCGCCGCGCCGCTTCTTGCCGTCGATATCCTCTCTGCTGGCACTGGAGGCGGTTGACCGGCTGGGCAGTGCCTCAGCGGCGGCAGAGGACCTGAACCTGACCCAGAGCGCGATCAGTCGTCAGCTCAAGCAGTTGGAACAGCAGATGGAGGTTGATCTGATCGACCGGGATCAAATGCGGATGCAGCTGACGCCGGGTGGGGTGAATTATGCGCGCGAAGCCCGCGATATCTTGTCCCGACTGGCCCAGGCTTCGGTCAAGCTGCGGGCGAATCCAACGGGGGGAAGCCTGAATCTGTCGATCCTGGCCTCATTCGGGCTGCATTGGCTGGCGCCGCGGCTGAAGGATTTTGTCGGTCAGCATCCGGGCATTACCGTGAACCTGCAGACCCATAACCTGCCGTTCAGTTTTGACACCAGCACCGCGCAGGCGGCGATCCACTATGGCAGCCGTGATTGGCCGGGGGTGGGGTACATGCCCTTGATGCCCAAACATGTGCTGCCGGTCTGCGCCCCGGACCTGCTGACAGCACCGCTTGCGGCGGTGGCGGATCTGCTGGAATACCCTTTGTTGCATCTGGCAACCCACCCCGACAGTTGGGAACAATGGTTTGCCCATCATGATGTCGCGGCACCGCGCTTGCAGGGGATGTTGTTTGACCAATCCTCGGCCATGACCCAGGCGGCAGTACATGGGCTGGGCATTGCCTTGCTGCCGACGTTCCTGGCCGAAAGCGAAATCGCCGAAGGCAGGCTTTGTCTCGCCATTGACGGCCCGGCGGTGACATTGGGAGAGTATTTTCTGGTCTGGCCCCGCGACCGGGTGGATGATGACCCGTTGATTCAGTTCCGCAGCTGGCTGCAGGGCCAGATCCCACCGCAGGAGGCCTGACATGCGCTTGCCCAGTCTTACCCATTTGCGCTGCTTTGACAGTGCCGCCCGCCATCAAAGTTTCACCGCCGCTGGTGAAGAAATCGGCCTGACGCAAAGCGCCATCAGCAAGAAGGTCAAAGAGCTGGAGGTCGATCTTGGCTTTGCCCTGTTTCAAAGGGTCGGGCGCGGGGTGGTCTTGACCCCGGCGGGGGCCGGTCTGGCTGCGGATCTGGCGCAGAACCTTGGTGCGCTGCGCAATACCGTGCAAAAGGCGGTGGCGGCGGGGGGAGGGCGCAGCGCGCTGCGGATTGCTGTCTTGCCGACCTTTGCGAATCGCTGGCTGATCCCCCGGTTGCCAGACTTTTTTGCCCGCCACCCCGAGATAGAGCTGAACCTGTCGACACGGTTGCAACCCTTTGATTTTGCGCGTGACTCCTTTGATTTGGCGATCCACTATGGGCGCGACAACTGGCCCGGTGCCCGCATGGTGGCCCTATTTGGTGAGCAGATGGTGCCGGTTGCCGCGCCGCAGCTCTATGCCGATCACGCATTGGATGATCGCGCCAGTCTGCCGCTGGTGCCGCTGGTGCATCTGGACAGCCGCAGTGGTGCCTGGGGCGATTGGTTCCGCGAGGCCGAAGTGGACGGGCAGCCCCGTCAGGATGGGCGTTATTTTGATCAGTATTCGATGGTCATTGGTGCGGCCGTGGCTGGGCTGGGGGCGGCGATTGTCCCCTTTGACATGATCGCCCAAGAGCTGGAGGCAGGGACACTGAAACAGCTTCCAGGCCCTGGCTTACGCTCTAACAAGCAGTATTATCTGGTGCGCCCGCATGGCGGGGCAGCAGAGCCGGTGCAGCAATTCGAGGCCTGGATTACCCGGCAGTTGCGCCAGCACCCAGTCGGGTCGTAACGCGGATCCTGCGGTGGCGAAAAACCGGCCAAGATAAGCAGTGCCTTACCCAGTCGGTTTTGGAATGCACTGGGTCCGGTTTGGCGATTGGTTTCCGGGTCGATCCTGACCTAGAATTGGCACTGCTGCCCCCGGCATTGTGCCGGGGCTTTCTCATGGTAGGACGCCATCATGTCAGATTTTCGCCGGGCCAGCCGTATTGATGCCATCGAAGTTTCAGAGATATTGCAGATCGGCGCTCGCGCAGCGGCGCTGAAACAGCAGGGGCGACCGGTGATTGTACTGGGCGCAGGCGAGCCGGATTTTGATACGCCCGATTGGATCAAGACGGCGGCCATGGATGCAATCCAAGCCGGAGATACCAAATACACCGCCCTTGGCGGCACCCCGGCCTTGAAGCAGGCGATCCAGGCCAAGTTCCTGCGTGATCAGGGGCTAGAGTATGCTGCGGATGAAATCATAGTTTCTACCGGGGCGAAACAGGTGCTGTACAATGCCTTCATGGCCAGCCTGGAACCGGGGGATGAGGTGATCGTGCCGGCACCTTACTGGAGCTCTTATGTCGATATTATCGCGCTGGCTGGCGGCAGGCCGGTGCTGGTGCCCTGCGGCGCAGAGACTGGGTTTCGCATGACGACGGCGCAGTTGCAGCAGGCGCTTAGCCCGCGCACGCGCTGGGTTTTGTTCAACTCTCCCTCTAATCCGTCGGGTGCGGCCTATAGTGCGGCAGAGTATGCACCGCTGCTGGAGCTGTTGCTGCAGTACCCGGATGTCTGGATCATGGCCGATGATATGTACGAACATCTGGTCTATGACGGGTTCGATTTTGCCACCCCCGCAGCGGTGGAGCCTCGGCTGAAAGAGCGCTGCCTGACCATCAATGGTGTGTCAAAAGCCTATGCGATGACGGGCTGGCGCATTGGCTATGCCGGGGGGCCCGCCGCTTTGATTTCGGCGATGGCGGTGATTCAGGGGCAGGCGACATCCTGTGCATCTTCGGTATCGCAGGCGGCGGCCGTGGCGGCGCTGAACGGCCCGCAAGATATCCTGCAAGAGCGTCTTGCCAGCTTTCAGGCGCGGCGGGATCTGGTGGTTGATGGGCTGAACGCGATACCTGGACTTAGCTGCCCGCGACCGGAGGGTGCCTTTTATGCCTTTGCCAGTTGCGCAGGCGTTCTGGGGCGGCGCACCCCGGCGGGAGATCTGTTGCAAAGTGACGCGGATTTTTGCGCCTATGTGCTGGATCACCACGATGTGGCCATGGTGCCGGGGCGCGCCTTTGGCTTGTCGCCCTATTTTCGGATTTCCTATGCCACCAGCGAGGCGGAATTGCGCCAAGCGCTGACGCGTCTTGGTCATGCGGTGGCGCAGCTGACCTGAGGCTATAGCTGTTTTTGCATCAGGATCAGATCCAGCCACCGATCCCATTTACGCCCGACCTGCGGCATCAGCCCGGCGTGGCGAAAGCCAAGGGCGCTGTGAAAGGCGACGGCCTTGGGGTTGGCGCTGCTGATCCCGGCCACCAGCACATGCACATCCTGCGCCCTTGCGCGTTCTTCCAGATGTTGCATCAAGGACCGCCCCAGGCCCCGGCCCTGGGCTGCAGGCATTAGTTGGATCGAATGTTCTTGTGTGTGGCGATACCCGGGACCATTGCGAAAGGGGCCATAGGTGGCAAAGCCCATGACGCGGTCATCGATCTGGGCCACCAGAAAGGGCGGCGGGTCGCTGCGCAGGCGGTTGGCAATCTCATCTGGGTGGCGTTCCTGGGTGGTGAAGGTAAACAAGGTGTCGCGGATCAGGCGATTGGCAATGTCGGCAATCTGCACCGCATCTTGGGGGCCTGCCTGGCGGATCAGGGTGGGCATGGCGGCATCTATCCTCTGTGCCTTTTCGGGAATGCAATCTGGACCATGGGTGGTGTCAAAGCTCAAGCCTGTTTGCGGGGCAGTGGTTGTTTTCACCCTGCGTCTGGGCAGGTTTTGGCCGGAAAGCAATTGAACTTGGCTGGGGCACACTTCAAAGATATGCCGAAACAGACAGCGGAGGGCCCGGACGATGCAGCGCAATGATATGAAACCAGCCACAATTGCTGCCCAGGCGGCGGGGGCCATAGATCTGGCTAGCGGTGGCGTGGTGCCCCCCATTCAGCCCTCAACCACCTTTGTGCGCGACCGGGATTATCAACTGGTGAACGAGGATAATGTCTATCTGCGTTCGCATAATGATGCGGTGCGGTTGGGCGAAGAGATCCTGTCCCGTCTGGAGGGGGCCGAGGATACGCAGTTGTTTCCTTCGGGAATGGCGGCGATTGCCGCCGTGTTTCGCACCGTGCCAAATGGCGGTGCGGTGATCGTACAGTCGGGGATCTACTGGGGCACCACCAAATGGATCCGCGACTTTTGCAGCCGCCGCGATATTACCCTGCACGAGGTTGACGCCAGCGATACAGGCGCGCTGCAGGAGTTGTGCGCCGGGCTTGAGGCGCAGCTTGTGTTTGTTGAAACCCCGTCAAACCCCTGGCTGAAAACGGTTGATATCACCGCCGCAAAGGCCTGCGCCGAAAGCTGTGGCGCATTCTTGGTTGTCGACAGTACGGCGGCGACGCCGTTGCTGACCCGGCCCCTGGCGTTGGGAGCTGATCTGGTGATGCATTCCGCCACCAAGGTGATCAACGGCCACTCTGATGTGTTGGGCGGCGTGCTGAGCACTCGTGCACGTACCCCCGTGTGGGAGGCGATCTGCATGGATCGTAACGAGGCAGGCGCCGTCATGGGCCCGTTTGAGGCCTGGCTTTTGGTGCGCAGCATGCGCACCCTGCCACTGCGGGTGGAAAAGATGTGTGCCAATGCCATGACCGTGGCGGAATTCCTTGCCGCCCACCCCGAGGTCGAAGAGGTGCTCTACCCCGGTCTACCCAGCCACGAAGGTCATGACCTGGCAGCGCGGCAGATGCAGGGTGGATATGGGTTCTTGATGTCCTTCCTGGTCAAGGGCGGGCGCGCAGCCGCCTTGGCGGTGGCGGGGCGGCTGAACCTGTTTCACCGCGCCACATCCCTGGGCGGCGTCGAAAGCCTGGTTGAACATCGCCACACAATTGAGCCGCATACGGGCATTCCTGAAAACCTGTTGCGGATCTCAATCGGGATTGAGGATGTCGATGACTTGATCGCGGATCTGTCGCAGGCGCTGCAGGGGGGCTGACCACCCGTCAGTGGCAAGTGTTGCGGTGCGGATCAGTTCGACGCCAGTGTTTTCATCGACCGATCCGGGAAGCAGCTGGGGGCGGTTCCAGATGCTTCCTGCCAGCGCCCGAGAGAGCGGCGGGTTTTGAAGCCGACCAGCCCGTCGGCACCGCCGACATCATGGCCGAGCGCTTCTAGCCCCCGCTGCATCGCGGCCACGTCAGAGCGGTAAAGCCTGTCCAGCCGACCCCAGCTGGCGGCGAAATCACCCACTCCGTATTGGATGCGATCCCCCACATGGCCGACAAAAAGCGCGTAAAGATCGCTTTTGTTGTAGTCCTTCAGCACATAAAAGTTGCGGGTGACCAGAAAGGCTGGCCCATGCCGTCCGGCGGGCAGCATCAAGAAACCCTGCTCGGCGCGTTCCTTCGCGGGAAAGGCGCGTCCAGAGACACGTTTGATGCCCAGCTTTTCCCAATCGGCAATGGTGCGGCCCTGATCCGGGCCTTCCAGCGCGCAGGACACTGTAGTGGGGAGGGTGACCTCGAACCCCCAGTCACGGCCGCTTTGCCAGCCGTGCTGCGCGAGGAAATACCCGATCGACATCAGCGTATCCGCCTCTGAGTTCCAGATATCGGCGCGTCCGTCACCGTTACCATCCGCTGCATATTGCAGATAGTTGCGCGGCATGAACTGCGGCTGGCCCAGGGCGCCGGCCCAGCTGCTTTTCATGGTGCTGGGATCTGCGTGTTTTCCCTGTGCAATTTGTAGCGCGGCGATCAGCTCAGCTCGGAAATAGGATGCGCGGGTGCTCATGAAGGCCTTGGTACCCAGTACACGAAACACATTATGCGGGATCTTGGCCCGGCCATAGGCGCTCTCGCGGCCCCAGATCGCCAGGACTATTCGGCCCGGCACCCCGGTATTGGCCTCAACCTTTGCAAGGGTGGTGGCATGGATCCGTGCCATTTGCCGCCCCGTATTGCTGGCGCTTTGCACCGCACCGGGGCTGAAATATTTGGCAGGGGTGCCAAATTCGGCCTGGCGCTGCTGTTTTGGCACCTCTGGACTGGCACCGGGGGGCACCAGATCGGGGAGATCCCAGTTTAGGGCCACTTCGGCAAAGGCGCGTTTGAATGTCCGGCGAGAGACACCTGCGGTCTTGGCCTCGGGCCAGATGTCTTGCTGCAACCAGGTTTGAAACTGGCGCTCCACTTTGGCGCGGTTTTGCGCTGTTGCCATCAGGGGCAGCAGACACAGGCACAGTGCAAAGAGAACAGGGCGGGTGAACATCGGCGCGGGCTCCGTGGCGTCATTATCTTGGCTGGCAGGCTAGCGCAGCTGGGGTCGATTTGCACGTTGTCAGATTGCACCCTCGGCGAGGAGACGCCCAGAGGTTGGCGCCTGGCTTGCGATAGATTGCAAGTGGATCAAGATGCGGTAGGGTGAAGAAAAAATAGCGAGCAGAGATATGAGTTTTACCAAGGATATAAGCCGACGCAGCTTTGGATTTGGCCTGGCCGCCTTTGGCTTGGTGGCCTGTAGCAATGTCACCCAGGCCAATCAGGGCAGTGTGCCTGCCGCCAAGGCGGGACTGCCGCCAGATCTGCGCCCGACGGCCAATTCGGGCTATGACGCCTGGGTCGCCAGTTTTCAAAAACGTGCCCGTGATCAGGGCATCTCCGATGCCACCCTGCGGGCCGGGTTTCGCGGTGCTGGCTATCTGCCCGGCGTTATCAAGCGCGACCGCAACCAGACCGAATTCAAACGCACGCTGGAAGATTATCTGTCGATTGCGGTGTCCGATGAACGGGTCTCGAAGGGTCGCGCCGCCTATCAGCGGCATCAAGCCACGCTTAAATCGCTCGAGGCGAAATACGGCGTAGATGCTTCGATCATCACCGCCATCTGGGGGCTTGAAAGCTTTTATGGCGAAAGGCGCGGCGATGTACCGGTGATTTCAGCCACCTCGACGCTGGCCTATGATGGGCGGCGCGGTGCGTTTTTTGAAAAGCAGTTGATCGCGGCGCTGAAGATTCTGCAGAACGGCGATATTTCGGCGTCGAAAATGACTGGCAGCTGGGCCGGGGCCATGGGCCATACCCAGTTTATTCCAACATCTTATCAGGCTTTTGCGGTTGATTTCACCGGGGATGGGCGGCGTGATATCTGGTCTGAAGACCC
Source organism: Pseudophaeobacter sp. (assembly GCF_048267565.1). NCBI lineage: Bacteria > Pseudomonadati > Pseudomonadota > Alphaproteobacteria > Rhodobacterales > Roseobacteraceae > Pseudophaeobacter > Pseudophaeobacter sp. The sequence goes on from NZ_JBLWXG010000009.1 coordinate 77,815, forward strand.
CACGGATGCGCTGGCCTCTACCGCTGCCTATCTGGCGCGCAACGGCTGGAGCCGCGGGCAAAGCTGGGGGCGGGAGGTCACTGGCGCGGCGGCAGCGGGGGCGCTGCAACCACAGCCCGGCGGACCGAGCTTTGCAGTGACTGGCAATTTTCGCGCCATCAAGCGCTATAACAATTCGGATGCCTATGCCATCGGGGTAGGGCATCTGGCAGACCGGATCGCCGGTGGCGCCCCTTTGCGCGGTAAATTCCCGCCTGATGCCAATGGTTTGACCAAGGATGACCGAGTGGAGCTGCAAAAGCGCCTGACTGCCAAGGGCTTTGACACCGACGGCGCTGATGGGGTGCTTGGCCCCAAAAGCCAGGCGGCAATCAGCGCCTATCAGGCCAGCATTGGCCAGCCTACGACCGGGGTTCCTTCACTTGAAATGCTGCTCGCTCTGAAATAAGGCGCAGGCCTTTTACGACTTTGGCCGGTCTTTTGTGGCTTGCAAGGTCAGTCCCGAGTGGGGGCTGGCCTTGGTCAGTTGGCGCCGTAAAACTATCGTAAAAATCTCGTGCTGTTGACCGAGCGATGCAAATTCTGGCGGCGTTTGGTGTATTATCTCGCCTGTTGCGCAAGCTATATAAATCAGGAGGTATAAACATGAAGCGTAATTATCTTGCGGCTTTTGTTGGCTGCCTTATCTCACTGGCGCCGCTGATGGCACAGGCTGGACCCTTTAAGCAGATAAGATCACAGAATGAATTCGTTGATCGTATCGTAGACAAAAGCCTGACCGCTGAATGGGGCAAAATGGTCATCCATTCCGATGGCAAGATTTCCGGCACTGTTGGCAGTCAAAAGATGGTTGGTGCGTGGAACTGGCAAGGCAAGTACTGGTGCCGCAACGTTCGAATTGGAAAACAGGAAGAAAGAGGAACCGATTGCCAGAAGATCAGTGTTGATGGCAACCAGGTGGAGTTTATTCGCGATAAAGGTCGGGGAGAACCGGGCGTCCTGACTATTGGCAATTGATCTCGTGCCGGTGATGCCAGAGTGGCGGGTCAGGACCATTGGATCCTGACCCTATTTTCATTCCACGCCTTAGAACATCACATTGGGCAGATAGGTGGCGATCGCCGGCAAGAACCAGATCAGCGCCACGGCGATAATCTGGATCAGGATAAAGGGCATCACGCCGCCATAGATATGGCCGGTGGTGATTTCCTTCGGTGCTGCACCGCGCAGGTAGAACAGCGAAAAGCCAAAGGGCGGCGTCAGGAAAGAGGTCTGCAGGTTGATTGCAATCAGCACTGATAGCCAGACCGGATCATGCCCCATGATCATCAGCGTGGGCATCACCAGCGGCAGCACAATCACCGAGATTTCGACGAAATCGAGGAAGAAGCCCAGCACAAAGATGAACAGCATCGAAAAGACCAGGGCTCCGATGGCGCCGCCGGGCATTGATGACAGCAATTCATGCACCCGATCTTCGCCGCCAAGCCCGATGAACACGAGCGAAAAGATCCCGGCCGCCAACATGGTGGCAAAAATCATCGAGGTCATGGTGAGGGTGGAATTCAGCGCCGGTTGCAGTACCTTTTGCACAACCATGCTGCGCAGGGCGAGGGCAATGGCCACCAGTCCGGCCAGAGCCAGCACCATATAGGCACCGCCAAGCAGATAGCTGCCCAGCCCCAGATCGCTGCGTTGCAGTCGCACCGGAAAGATCCCGGCGCCAATGGCAAGCAGGACAAGGCTAACGGTGCCAATCAGGATCAGGCGACGATTCGCGCCATTTTTGACAGCTGCGATCAAGGCGGCACCGATACCGCCAACGGCAGCCGCCTCGGTTGGGGAGGCAATGCCGCTGAGAATAGCGCCCAGCACCGCAAGAATTAGCAGGATGGCAGGCAGAATCGCCTGGGCCACTTCGCTCAGGGGCGGGCGTGGCATGTCGGCGGGGGCAGGGGGCATGTCCTGGGGCCGGATCCAGCCGCGCGCCAGCACATAAAGGATATAAAGCCCGACCAGTGTCAGCCCTGGCAATAGCGCCGCAGCAAAGATCTGCCCGACGGAAATGGTTTCGATGGTGAATTTGCCCTGCTCGTACTGCGCCTGCTGATAGGCATTTGACACTACATCCGACAGGATGATCAGCAGGGTCGAAGGCGGGATGATCTGCCCTAGCGTGCCGGCCGAACAGACCAGCCCAGAGGCCACGCGCGGATCATAGCCCGCCCGCAGCATGGTGGGCAGGGCGATCATGCCCATGGCCACCACAGTGGCACCGACGATCCCGGTTGAGGCCGCCAACAGCATGCCTACCAGAATCACCGAAATGCCAAGCCCGCCGCGCAGCTGCCCAAAAGAGCGCCCCATTGTATCCAGCATATCCTCGGCGATGCGGCTTTTCTCTAGAATAGCCCCCATCAGCACGAATAGCGGAATGGCGATCAGCACATTGTTGGTCAGCAGGCCAAAGATCCGCTGTGACATCGCGCCCAGCAGCCCAAGGTTCATTGCCCCCATAGACCAGCCAACAATGGCAAAAATGATCGCTGTACCGGCAATGGAAAAGGCCACCGGAAAGCCTGACAGAATGGCCACCATCAGGGCGCCAAACATTAGCAGATCAAGATATTCAGCCATCACGGGTCTCAGTCTTTAAAAGGATGCGCAGCACGCAGGACAGGGATTGCAAGAGCACCAGAATGCAAAAGGCAGGGATCAGGCTTTTCAGCAGAAACACGGCCTTGATGCCGCCAACGGAAATCGGCCCTTCCAGAATTTTCCACGAGTTGGAGACCGCAGGCCAGGACCAGTAGAGCAGCATCAGCATCGCTGGCGTCAGCAGGAATAGATGGCCAAACAGATCAATGCGGTCTTTGCCGCGTTGGCTGAGTTTGTCGTAAAAGATATCCACCCGGACATGGCCATCCTGCAGCAGGGTATAGCCCGCCCCCAGCATGAACAGGGTGGCATGCATATAGAGCACCGATTCCTGCGCTGCGATCGAGGAATAGCCAAAGACAAAACGCGCAATCACAATCAGGAACTGCGCCATAAGCATCGCCAGCGCCAGCCAGCGCACAAGCGTGCCGGTGGTACGGCTGATGCCGTCCAACATTGAGATTAATCGCTGCATCTCTGTCCCATCTTTTGCCTGGCTCCGGTTCGTTATGGCCCCGAAAGGCCGTATTGAAAAAATCCGGCGCGAGAGACCCGCACCGGATAGCTAGCTTTATGTTTTCAGACTCTTAGTAGCCTAGCGCCTTGGCACGGGCGTTCATCTGGCCGTTGTCTGCATAGCTCATATAAGACCCAACAGAATCGCGATAGGCAAGGAAGCTCTGGGTGATGCGGCGCACCAGCTCGTCGTCATCCTCGGCCAGCTCCGCCATCACTTCGTCGGCGGCAGAAGCCATGGCCGCCAGCACATCATCGGGCAGTTTCTTGACCTTGACGCCTTCGTTGTCGACCATCTGCTTCAGCGCCTGGGCGTGTTTGGTGGTGTATTCGGTCCAGACCGGATTGTAGAGGCTTTCGCAGGCAAAGCTGACAGCCTGCTGCAGGTCTTCGGGCAGTTCCGCGTAGGCGGTTGAGTTGACGCCGCATTCCTCGGCCGAGGATGGTTCGCCGACACCGGGCCAGTAGTAGTTTTTCGCTACCTGATAGAAACCCATGGCGCTGTCGCTCCAGGGGCCGATGAATTCGCCGGCATCCAGCGCACCAGTCTGCAGCGCCTGGAACATGTCGCGCGGCCCCATGGACTGCACGGCCATGCCGATCTTGGAACACATCTCCGAAGCGAGGCCGGTGGTGCGGAACTTCAGCCCTTTCAGATCATCAAGAGAGTTGATTTCATTGCGGAACCAGCCCTGCCACTGCGGGCCAGAGTTGCCACAGAGGAAGGGTTTCAGGTTGAAGCGGCCATAGATTTCATCATACAGCGCCTGACCGCCACCATGGTAGAGCCAGCCAAACTGTTCATCTGCGCGCAGGCCAAAAGGCTGCGAGCCAAACAGCAACATACCTTTGGATTTGGAACCCCAATAGGCGGGAACCGCATGGTACAGCTCGGCCGTGCCTTCGGAAACCGCGTCAAAGACACCGCGTCCGGGTACTAGCTCGCCAGCGGCGTGCAGCTTTACCTCAATACGGCCACTGGATAGTGTGGTGATCCGATCCGCCAGCATCTGCGCGGCCACGCCGGGTCCAGGCAGGTTTTTGGGCCAGGCGGTGACCATGTTCCATTGGCGCACGCCCTGCGCAGTAGCAGGGGCCGCAAGGGTGCTGGCTGCGGCGCCTGCGGCACCAATCTTGATAAAGTCTCTGCGTTTCATGTCTGTCTCTATCCCTGAAGATTTTTATTAAGCATACGCATGAAATTTTTAAGTCTGCACATAAAAAATGTCAATTCGCCTTTGATGTGGGCAAGCACTTTAGTGTCTGGGGCGGTCAGGTGCCCGGGCGACAAGGTGGCGTGACCCTTGATCTATTGGGCCGGGCAGAGGGCTGTCTGGTTGTGATTATATTTTCAGCGGCCTGGCATTTGGGCGGTAGCGCGGCTGAGGTGTATTTCACTATGACGCTGTAAATTCCACATATTGAAATTTTCAACCTGGGGCGCTATACTTGGTATCAGCCTCTTCCCGTCCTGGTCGGGGCTAGAGGCCAGGCTATTAGGTCATCCATATGAGAGAGGGACGCCCATGCAGACCCGCATCCATCACGCCATGAATGGCGCTGCGACGGCACAGCCAGATGCGCTTGCAATGATCGATTTTGCAGACCAGGCCTATAGCTGGGCCGATTTGGCTGCGGCTAGTGCAGAGGCCAGGGCAGTGTTGCAGGACCGCGGGGTTGGGCCGGGGGATCGGGTGGTCCTTGTCTTTGAAAACAGTCTGGAGGCCTGCGCCTTCCTTTTTGCCATCAGTCAGCTGGACGCCATTGCGGTGCCGTTGAATGCGCGACTCACCCATGCCGAACTGGATCGGCTGATCACCCATAGCGACCCCAGCGTGGTGGTGTTTTGCCACGCCGCGTCTGAGGCGGCCGTAACCCATGGCAAGGCCTATTCCGCGCGGTCAGAGCGGGGGCGCTATGGTGCGGTGGGCCTGTTTCAGCGGCGTGGCAATCGGCCGGAACCCTGTTCTGACGACCCAAATGAACAGGTGGCGCTGCTGCTGTATACCTCGGGGTCCACGGGGGCGCCCAAAGCGGCGATGCTGACACATCAAAATCTAATTTCTGCGGCGGAGGCGACGGTCAAGGTGCGAGGCATGCTGTCCGAGGACGTGACCTTTCTGGCGCTGCCGCTTTCACATATCTTTGGGTTGGTCACATTTTTGTCGATTTGTGGGTCCATGGGAAAGGTGCGACTTGAAGCACGGTTTTCGGTCGAACGGCTTTTTGCTGCGCTGCAACGTGATGTGACGATGCTGCCAGCGGTGCCGCAGATGCATGCGCTACTGTTTCACTATGCCCGCGGGCAAAACAAAACCAGTTATGAAGGCGGATGCCTGCGCTTTGTTTCCTCTGGCGGGGCGCCGCTGGATCATGTCTGGAAGCGTGAGGCCGAGGCCTTTTATGGCCTTCCCCTGCAAAACGGCTATGGGCTGACCGAAGGTGCCGCCGGGGTCTGTAGCACCCAGAACCAGCTGGGCGACCCGGATGTAAGCGTCGGTTACCCGATGCAGGGCAGTCGGCTGCAGCTGGATTTTGATGCCATAGGCGCCAACCCTGCTGAAGGTATTGGTGAAATTCTGGTGGCCGGGCCGCAGGTCATGAAGGGCTATTTCCGCGACCCAGAGCAAAGCGCCAGGGTTCTGACCAAAGACGGCTTTGTTCGAACCGGTGATCTGGGGGTATTTGATGCGCAGCAGCGGCTGCATATCGTTGGCCGTTCAAAAGAACTGATCTTCCGCTCTGGCCGCAATGTCTACCCGGCCGAGGTCGAAGCGGCGCTGACCGATCACCCCGAGGTCATCATGGCGGGGGTTGTGGGGAGGCCGGCGACGGGCAACGAAGAGGTGCTCGCCTTTGTTAAAGTGGCGCCGAACTGCCGCCTGTGCGAGGAGGATTTGGCGGCCTTTGTTCATGATCGCCTTGCCCCCTATAAACGCCCGACTCGGATCATTTTGGCGCAGAAGTTGCCGGTGGCGCCAACCGGTAAGATTCTCAAAGCAAAGTTGATTTCGTCTTTCACGGACCAGCTCTTGCGGGAAGTCACTGTGTGAACGCAAATTCTACTATGCAGAAGTGTGTTCTGTATGTTAGCTAGAATCAAATGTCGTCTCGGGGAGGAGATTTTGACTATGCGTTTTGTGAAAACCACAATGGGGGCCGCCGCTGTTGCCCTGTCCATGGGCGGCGTTGCAGCAGCCCAGACCACCATTTTCTATGGCCATAGCGGCCCGGCCCGCGGCACTGTGCCTGCAGCGTTGAAATGGTTCGATGGCCGGATCGGTGAACTGTCCGACGGCGATCTGAAACTGGATGTGCAATGGGGCGGTGCCCTGTTCAAGGCCTCTGCCTCGGTGCAATCGATCGGTGATGGCGTTGCGGATGCGGGGTCGATCATTTCGGCCTATTTCCAAAAGGAAATGGCGGCTTATTCGCTGGCAGATCTGCCCCTGGGCGGCCCGAACCCCTGGGTTGGCCTGCGCGCCACTGACCACCTGATGCGCACGGTGCCAGAGATCACGGAAAACCTGGCCCGCCAAAATTTGGTCTATATCGGCACCTTTACCGCTTCGGATGTGAATGTCGCCTGCAAGGGCGGTGAGATCACATCGATTGCAGATATTGCAGGCAAGAAGGTGCGCGGCGCCGGCGTCTACGGCAAGGTCTTTGGCGAGCTGGGCGCCACCATGGTCAACCTCAGCGTTTATGATGCTTATCAAGGGCTTGATACCGGGTTGATCGATTGTACCCAGGGCTATTCCTACATCGTTCCGGCGCTGAAATGGCATGAGGTCATCGACAGCTACACGGTGCTGAACTGGGGCCAGATCGGCGGCTACGGCATGTTCATGAACAAGTATAGCTATGATGCGCTGAGCGATGAGCAAAAGGCGGTGATGACCCAGGCAGGCACCGAGCTGGCCGATAAATTCGCCCAGATCGTCATTGGCGCCAATTCCAAGGCGCTGGCGGCAATGCGGGCGGATGAATATGACCGCCCCGTCAAGGTAATCGAGGTCTCTGTCGAAGAGCGCGCAGCCCTGAACGCAGCCACTGAACCCTTTTTGCAGGACTGGAAAGACAACGCCGCCAGCGTTGGGCTGAACCCGGATCACATGATCGAGGTCTATACCCAGGCTGTGGCTGATTTCACCGCCGAGTTCGAGGCCAAGGGCTACCCTTGGGAGCGCAACTGAGCCGCGCCCGAACCTGATGCGCCGGGGCAGGAGCAGTCCTGCCCCGATGTTTCAACTTTCAACATATGGCAAAGGTGGCAGGTATGCTGGACCGGATCGAAAAAATCTGTATCGACGTGGCAACGGCAGCGATTATTCTACTGGCTTTGATGATCTTTGCCGATGTGATTGCCCTGAACCTGTTTCACGCCTCGGTGCCGGATGCGGTGATCATCGTGCGTGAATTGATGGTGCTGGCCATCATTATGCCGCTGGCGGCTGCCACCACCCAGCGGGCGCATATCGCAGTTGAATTCTTGACCAATATGCTGCCACCGCGTCTGGTGGATTATTTTGTGGTCTTTGGCACCTTCTTCGGGGTCTTTGCCCTGACGCCGCTTATCTATGCGGGCGGGAAGGAGCTGATGCATCAGATCAATACTGGCAGCGCCTTTTATGGGGATCTCAACCTGCCACAATGGCCAGGGAGACTGGCCTTTGTGATTGGCATTGCGCTGTGTTGGCTGCGGCTGCTGATGATGGGCTGCAGCGATATTGTCACCCTCTGGCGTGGCGGCAGGTTAGCCTTGGACGCTGCGGGCAACTAAGCGACACGCCCCTTTCGTAGACCTCTTTAATATCGGGAATAGATGTAATGGATCCGGCAACGATTGGATTGGTGGCCTTTGGCCTGATGCTGGTGCTCCTGGCGATGCGGGTGCCGATTGCCTTTGCGCTGATCGGCGTGGCGACTATGGCGGCCTTTAGCATTTTCGCCTTCAGAACCGGAACCTTCATGCCCGAGCGCGCCATCCGGGCGACTGCGTCTCTGGTGTTTTCGAACTCTTTCGATCTGGTGCATAGCTTTGATTTGTCGATGATTCCGCTGTTTGTGGCGCTTGGCAATATCGCCTATCGGGCAGGTATCACCACGGCGGTCTACAATTCGGCCAAGGTTTGGTTGGTGCGCCAGCGTGGTGGGCTGGCGGTGGCTTCGGTCATGGGCTGTGGCGGGTTTTCCGCCATCACCGGATCTAGCCTGGCCTGTGCCTCGACCATGGGCAAGATCTGCACGCCGGAGATGCTGCGCCTTGGTTATGATCCGCGTCTGGCGACGGCAAGCGTGGCAGCGGGTGGCACATTGGGGTCGCTGATCCCACCAAGCATCCTGTTCATCATCTACGCCATCTTCACAGAAACATCCGTCAGCAAACTGTTTCTGGCGGGGGTGCTACCGGGGCTGTTGACGCTGGCGGGCTTTGTGTTGGTGATCTGGGCCTGGATCCAGGTTAATCCCAGACTTGTGCCCGAACGTGGTGCAGCGGCCAGCTTTGGCGAGAAAATGGCGGCCGCCCGCGAGGCATGGCCTGCGGCACTGATCTTTGTGATCATCGTGGTGGGGATCTATGGCGGGTTTTTCACCGCTACGGCGGCGGCCGCGGTGAGTGTCGTGATCACCACCCTCATCGGCTTTGGCCAAAGACGCCTGACCTTGCAGGGCCTGTGGGAAGCGGTGCGTGAAACCTGTGTGCAGACCGCTGCGATCTTTGTGGTGGCTGCCGGGGCCAAGATCTTTGTTGCCGCCATCGCCCTGACCGGCATGGCGCCAGCACTGGTGCAGGCGGTGGCCGATGCACAGCTGTCGCCCATGGTTCTGCTGCTGTGTATCTGTGCTGTCTATCTGATGCTGGGCATGTTCCTTGATCCCATTGGCATCATGGTTCTGACCCTGCCTTTGGTGGTGCCTCTGGTCGAATCCTACGGCATGAACCTGATCTGGTTTGGCGTTGTGGTGGTCAAGCTGCTGGAAATCGGCCTGATCACCCCACCAGTGGGGCTGAATGTCTTTGTCCTGTCGAATGTGGTGGGCCGAGCGGCACCGATTGGCACCGTTTTTGCCGGCATCTGGCGGTTTCTTTGCGTTGATGTGCTGGTTCTCGCACTCATTGTGGGCTTTCCGTCGATTTCGCTTGTGTTGTCGATGACAGCAAGATGAACAGGCTTTTTCATTGGCTTTAATTTCGATAAGTTGGAATTTCTAACCATGGCTAGGACTTGAGGCAATGTCAGAACTGAAAGACGATAAGCGATTTGCCAATACCCTGGCGCGTGGTCTCAATGTGTTGCGGGCCTTTGGGCCTAATGACGATGGACTTGGAAATCTTGAAATATCAGAGCGCACGGGCCTGCCGCGTTCCACTGTTTCACGGCTGACCTTCACGCTCTGCGCGCTTGGTTATCTGACCCATGGACATCACCATGACAAATATCGGCTGGGGCCTGCCGCACTGGCGCTTGGCAATATCGCGGGGGCTTCTTTTGGCTTTGTGGAAACTGCTGGGCCGATCATGCAAAGGCTGGCGGATGCTACCAAAACGCTGACCGGGGTGGCAATTCAGGACGATGGCAAGATGCTGATCGTCAAGACTTGGCGGCCGCGCAATTCAACCACCATCTGGCTGAATGTGGGCTACCGGATGCCGATCCTGGCCTCGTCTACCGGGGCGGCCTTTCTGGGGGCCCTGGGGCGGAGCGAGCTGACCAAACTGACCCAATCCATGACGCCGCAGGATCAAAGCCAATACCAAGAGGCCTGGGCCGAGGCGCAGTCCGGCCTGCTTAGCGATGGCTATGCCTTTGTGCGCGGAGAGCAGCGTTTCAATACCTCGATCAACGCCATAGCCGCGCCCTACCGTCCGTCAGAATTTGGCGAACCGGTCTCCTTTCTGAGCGGTGCGCGCACCGTCGATCTGACGGATGAATTGATAACCGAGAGCGTCGGGCCGGCGCTGGTGACTGCGGTGCAGGAATTGTTGCATATCACCGGGCGCCGCTTTCCGATCCTCTCGGAGGACTGATCCCGCGCGCCATGCCCCCGCCCACTGGCACAGAGTGGGAGCGAAAGAAGAGCGCTTAGCCAACAATCATCTGTTTCAGTTGCAGCGCTTCGTACTCCAGCTCTTGCAGGCGGTAGTTCACCACATCGCCAACCGTCAGCATACCGCAAATTTTGCCCTGCGAGATCACCGGCATATGGCGAAAGCGCCCTTCGGTCATGCGCCGCAGTACCGTCACAAGAGGATCAGCCGGGGCGCAGGTTTCCACTGATCGTGTCATATTGTCGGCGACCGTTTGCGGCAGGGTCTGGCCGGGCGTTTCCGCAAGTTTGCGCACGATGTCGCGCTCTGACAGGATGCCGTCGAGCCCGCCTTCGGTATTGGTGACCAAGAGCGCACCAATTCTGCGATCTCGCAGAACTTTGACAGCGGTGCTGATCGTGTCTTTGGGAGAGATCGTGTAGACTGTGCTGCCCTTGCGCGCGATCAGTTTTTCAACTGTGGCCGTCTCTTGCGCGATATTGCTATCGACAGACTGGCTGTGACTGGCCTGTTTGGGGTGGTCGCCCACGTGGGGCGCCTGATATGAGCTTGGCATGTTGAAATGCTCCCTTTTGGTTGCGGTGCTTGGGTTGTCTCATGGTGCTGTGCCGTGCCATTCAGCTTAGACGACAAAATACCAATGGGGAAATACCTTGCTTGCCTCGCAGATCACTCTGACGCCTCTTGTTGCCACGGTTCTGATATTTCTGGCGGTGCTTGCGGGCAATCGCTATCGCCGCGTTTGGAAGGCAGAGGGGCCGCGCTGGCAGCTTTGGCTGTTTGGTCTGCTGGCAGCTGGGGCGCTGTTGCTACTGGCCTTTGTGCCGATGCAGGCGTCGTGACAGCCGGCTGAACGTCGGGGCAGACACAGCAAAAAGGCGACCCAAGGGGCCGCCTGTTATGCATGGGTCTGGCAATCAGCTGGGCAGATCAGGGCTTGGCCTGCATCTCTGCTTCCATTTGTTCCACCATCTTCCGGGCACGCTTACACTGTAATTTGTCACGCAGTGGGCTGTCGGGATCGATATCCTTGGCGCAGACAACGCATTTATCGGCGCCGGAAATGGCGTTCAGCCCGCCGCAGCTGCCCTTGATGGTCTTGCCCATCAACAAGACCCCCAGCGACATGCCCAGCATGACAAGTGTCAAAAGCCCAAAGGTAAACAGGAAAGTGGTCATGGGATCTGTGCCTTCTATTGCTCTGCCTGCAGTTTCGCGAACTGGGTGCTGACGGTGGTTTCAAACCCTGTTTCACCAGAATCGGGCTGACGTGCAATGAACAAAACCGCGAGTCCCTCTGCCTCGGCGATGGGCAGCCCACGGTCCTGACCCAAGGCCAGCAGTGCGGTGGCCCAGCCATCGGCCATCATGGCAGAATCGGCCAGCACGGTGACAGAGGCTGTTCCATGGGTGATTGGGCGGCCAGTGACCGCGTCGATGATATGGGAATAGCGTATGCCATCCTGTTCAAAATAATTGCGGTAATCGCCGGATGTCGCCATGCCAAGCCCAGAGACATCGACAATTTCTTCAATCGTCTGGGCCGCGGCATCAGGGCGTTCAATGCCGATGCGCCAGCTGGCACCATTCGGATTCTGGCCTGCGGTGACCAGATCGCCGCCGATTTCGACCATATAGTCGTGCAGTCCTGCCGCCTGTAGTGCGGCCGCGACTTGATCTACCCCATAGCCCTTGGCGATGGCGGCCAAGTAGACTGAAGTATCAGGCAGGCTCTTGCGTAGGCTGTTGGGGGCCGTTGACAGCGACAGGATCTTGTCCTGACCAATCACCGCCAGCGCCGCCTGGATCTTTGCGTCCGACGGCACCGGGCTGTCGGCGTTGCGCGCCCCAAAGCCCCAGATTTCGATCAGCGGGCCAAGGGTGACGTCAAACAGTTTCTCGCTTTTGCGGTGGATCTCGGTGGCGGCACGCATCACCTTGGCCAGTTCCGGCGAGATCTTGACCGGGTCGGTCACGGCGGCGGCGTTGAAGCGCGAAATTTCTGAACTGGGGTCCCAATTGGACATCTGCGCATTGACCTGATCCAGCGCCTGAGTGATCGCATCCTGCACTACATCTGGTGAAAGCGCAGCGGTCTTGTCTACCGCGACGATATTATAGGTTGTGCCCATTGTTTCACCGCTGAAGGTCAGAGTGACCGGATCCGACTTGCAGGCGGCAAGCAGAACCATCAGAGCAACAAGAAAGAGCCGAGCCATTTGTTCACCTACCCTTGAAACGCCCTCCTATTGTACGCTATTCGCGGCCCTGTCAATCAAGCCTCGGTGGGCTTGATCTGACACTTTTGCATTTTTCCAGTGGGAACTTGGTCCAGATCAGACTATTTGCAGGCCGAATCCGAACAACGGCCACGATGTGTTGGTTCTGACCGATAGCAGAGAAGAAGAGATAGAGTTGCGGCATTACAAGCTACAAAAAGGACTCGAACTTCCGGTTGAAGGCGCGCCTTCGCAGGAAGTTCATATGGGTCCGGCAGTCAGGACCGTTGCCCTGCTGGGCAGCGATTACCTGGGTCTGAAACCCCGTCTCGCGGTGCAAGAAGGCGATGTGGTCGCCGCTGGCACCCCGATCTTTGCCCATAAAGACACCCCTGAGGTGCAGGTGGTCTCGCCAGTGGCGGGCCGTGTGAAAGCGATCAACCGGGGTGCACGCCGGGTGCTGATCAGCGTTGAAATCGAAGTGGACGCTGCGGCGGCTGATCCGGTTGATTTCTCGGCGGTGGGCGATATCACCACCCCCGAAGGTCTGGCAGAGCGGCTCTGTGCTGCGGGTCTGTGGACCTCGTTCCGCAGTCGGCCCTATTCCAAGGTGCCCAGCCTCGAAGCCCGGCCGGCCGCGATCTATGTCACCGCAATGGAATCGGAACCTCTGGCGCCAGAGGCGGCGGTAATCATTCAGGATGCGCCCGAAGATTTTGCCAATGGCCTGCGCGCGATCAGCCGATTGAGCGAGGGCAAAACCTATCTTTGCCAAACGCCCGGAACTGCGATTCCCAGCGTGGATGAGGTCGACGTCGCCACCTTTGACGGCCCGCATCCGGCAGGTCTGGCTGGCACCCATATGCATTTCATCGAGCCGCCCACCGCGACCAAGACGGTCTGGAGTATCGGCTATCAGGATGTGATCGCCATTGGCCGGTTGCTGAGCACTGGCCAGATCAATGCCGAACGCGTCGTGGCGCTGTCAGGTCCGCTGCTGCGCAATCCGCGCCTGCTGCGCACCATCGCTGGTGCCTCTATGGAAGAGCTGCTGGCCGGTGAGCTGGACAGCACTGAAAACGTGCGGATGATTTCTGGCTCGATCCTGTCGGGGCGCGCTGGTGCCGGGCTGGATGGCTATCTGGGGCGTTATGCGCGGCAGATCACCGTGATCGAAGAAGACAAGAAACAGATCCCGCTGGGCTGGATTCGCCCGATGGCCAGCAAATACGCGGTGCAGCCGGTGCTGGGATCGCTGTTTTCCAAGAAGCTCTATGCGCTGACATCAAACCTGAACGGAGGACGGCGTGCCATGGTGCCCACCGGCACCTTTGAACGGCTGATGCCGCAGGACTATCTGCCAACGCAGCTGTTGCGCGCGCTTTTGGTGATGGATACCGACCAGGCCCAGGCGCTGGGTGCGCTGGAGTTGGACGAAGAAGATCTCGGGCTGGTCGGCTTTGCCTGCCCGGCAAAATACGAATACGGACTGGCGCTGCGCGACAGTCTGACGAAGATCGAAAAGGAGGGATAGTCTCTTGGGTCTCCGTAACTTTTTTGACCGCATTGAGCCGAACTTTACCAAGGGCGGCAAATGGGAAAAGCTCTTCCCCATCTACGAGATGGTCGAGAGCTTTCTCTACACACCAAAGACGGTCACCACCGCAGCACCCCATGCGCGGTCCTATATCGATATGAAGCGGATCATGACCTATGTGGTCATCGCAACGATCCCTTGTATCCTCTTTGGTCTTTATAACACCGGCTTGCAGGTCAATACCGCGCTAGGCGCCTATGAGGCCACGGGCTGGCGTGTTGCTGTGCTGGAATTCCTTGGCATCGGCTTTGATCCCAGCAATCCGCTGGTCAATATGGCGCATGGGCTGCTGTATTTCCTGCCGATCTATATCACCACGCTGGTAGTGGGCGGTATCTGGGAAGTGATCTTTGCCACCGTGCGCGGGCATGAGGTCAACGAAGGCTTCCTGGTGACTTCGATGCTTTATGCACTGATCGTGCCGGCCAGCATTCCGTTGTGGCAGGTTGCGCTCGGCATTTCCTTTGGCGTTGTGATCGGCAAAGAAGTCTTTGGCGGCACCGGCAAGAACTTCCTCAACCCGGCGTTGACTGGGCGGGCCTTCCTGTATTTTGCCTATCCGGCCTATATGTCCGGCGATAGCATCTGGACGCCTGTAGACGGATTTTCCGGTGCCACCGCGCTGTCGATCTCGGCCTCGTCCGGGTTTGACCAGCTGGCGGCCAATGGGATGGAATGGATGGATGCCTTTATCGGCACCATTCAGGGGTCTTTTGGCGAAACTTCGACCCTGGCCTGCATGATTGGTCTGGCCTTCCTGTTGATCACCAAGATTGCCAACTGGCGCCTTGTTCTGGGCTGCATGGCGGGCATGGTGAGCTTTTCGCTGCTGCTGAACGCCATTGGGTCTGACAGCAACCCGATGTTTGCCATGCCCTGGTATTGGCATCTGGTCACCGGTGGTTTTGCCTTTGGCCTGGTCTTCATGGTGACGGAACCTGTGTCGGCCAGCCATACCAATGCGGGTCGCTACATCTATGGTGCGCTGATTGGCTTCATGGTGGTGATGATCCGGGTGATCAACCCGGCCTTCCCCGAAGGCATGATGCTCGCCATTCTGTTCGGCAACGTCTTTGCGCCGCTGATCGACCATTTTGTCGTGCAGGCCAATATCAAACGGAGAGCGAAGCGTTATGTCTGAGCAAACCAACAAAGGTGCCATCCGCCGTTTTCTGGAGGCTTCGCCGGATTCGACGGGTAAAACCCTGTTTGTGGCTGTGGCACTCTGCCTCTGTGCCTCGATGATCGTGTCGGCGGCTGCGGTTGCCTTGCGACCGACGCAGGAAGCCAACAAGCTGAAAGACAAGCAGATCAATATTTTGCAGGTCGCGGGGCTGTATGAGCCAGGCATGGATATCACCGAAGCCTTTGGCGCCTCGTTTGAACCGCGGGTGCTGGAGCTGGAAACCGGGCGATTTACGGATCAGTTTGATGTGGCCGAATTCGACGACCGCGCTGCGGCGGATGATCCGGCTACCTCGATCAAGCTGGACAAAGATCCGGCCTCGATTGGGCGGCAGTCAAAATACATGACCGTCTATCTGCTGAAAGATGCGGCTGGCGCGGTCGACAAGGTGATCCTGCCGCTGCATGGCTATGGCCTGTGGTCGACGCTTTATGGCTTTATCGCTGTGGAAGAAAACGGCAATGACATCTTTGGTCTGCAATTCTACAGCCATGCTGAAACCCCCGGCCTGGGCGCCGAGGTCGACAACCCGCGCTGGAAAGCGCAGTGGCAGGGTAAGCGCCTGACGGATGACAGCGGTGAGCTGCAAATCACCGTCGCCAAGACAGCGCCCGCCGCTGGCAAAGAGTTCCATGTGGATGCCCTGTCGGGTGCCACGCTGACCTCGGCTGGTGTTGATAATCTGGTACGCTTCTGGATGGGCGAAACCGGTTATGCCCCCTTCCTTGCCAATCTCAAAGCAGGAGATATCTGATGGCCCAGACACGTAGGGAAATGCTGCTCGACCCATTGGTCGACAACAACCCGATTACCCTGCAGGTGCTTGGCATCTGTTCTGCTCTGGCGGTGACCTCTTCGCTGAAAGTGGCGCTGGTAATGACAATTGCGGTGACGCTGGTGACGGCGTTTTCATCGATGTTCATTTCGGTGCTGCGCAACCAGATCCCCAGCTCTATCCGCATTATTGTGCAGATGGTGATTATTGCATCCTTGGTGATCCTGGTGGATCAGGTGCTCAAGGCCTACGCCTTTGAGATTTCAAAAACCCTGTCGGTTTTTGTCGGCTTGATCATTACCAACTGCATCGTGATGGGCCGGGCCGAAGCCTTTGCCATGAAGAACCCCCCGGTGGCTTCGTTCATTGACGGGATTGGCAATGGGTTGGGCTATGGCTTGATCTTGATGCTGGTTGGTTTTGTTCGCGAACTGTTTGGCGCGGGCTCGCTGTTCGGCGTGACCATCCTGGAGACCGTGAACAACGGCGGCTGGTATGTGCCGAACGGGATGCTGCTGCTGCCACCTTCGGCCTTTTTCATCATTGGTCTTTTGATCTGGGCCTTCCGCTCCTGGAAACCTGAACAGGTGGAAGCGCGTGAACATAAAATCCAAGTAGTCGAGGCCCACTGATGGAAGCGCTCCTCTCTCTTGCGGTCAAGGCGATCTTTGTTGAAAACCTGGCCCTCTCCTTCTTCCTTGGCATGTGTACCTTCATTGCCGTTTCGAAGAAAATTCCCACCGCTATCGGCCTGGGTATCTCGGTGATGATCGTGCAGGCGATCACCGTGCCGGCCAACAACCTGATCCTGACCTACCTGCTGGCGCCCGGCGCGCTGGCTTGGGCTGGCTTTCCCGATGTGGATCTGACCTTCCTGGGTCTGATTTCCTATATCGGCGTTATCGCGGCGCTGGTGCAGATCCTGGAAATGGTTTTGGATAAATATTTCCCGCCGCTTTACAATGCGTTGGGGATCTTTCTGCCGTTGATCACCGTGAACTGCGCCATCCTTGGTGGGTCCTTGTTCATGGTGGAACGCGACTATGGTTTTGCCGAGGCAGCGACCTATGGCCTGTCTTCCGGCTTTGGCTGGGCCCTGGCCATCACCGCCATGGCAGGCGTGCGCGAAAAGCTGAAATATTCTGACATTCCTGATGGATTGCAGGGGCTTGGCATTACCTTCATCACCGCTGGACTGATGGCTATGGCCTTCATGTCCTTCAGCGGCGTGAAACTGTAAGAGGGGCTGGAAATATGGCGACCTTTGGACTTGGCATTGTCCTTTTCACCCTGATCGTTCTGGCGCTTGTCAGCATTATCATTGCAGCCCGTTCCAAGCTGGTGTCGACTGGTAATGTGAACATCACCATAAACGGCGAAAAAACCATTTCCGTGCCTGCGGGTGGTAAACTGCTGCAGACGCTGGCGGCGGAAAAGCTGTTTGTGCCTTCGGCCTGTGGCGGTGGCGGTACCTGTGCCCAGTGCCGGGTACGCGTGCATTCCGGCGGCGGTTCTATCCTGCCCACCGAAGAGGGCCATATCACCAAACGCGAAGCCGGCTGCGGCGACCGTCTGTCCTGTCAGGTCGCGGTCAAGCAGGACATGGAAGTTGAAGTGCCCGAAGAGGTGTTTGGCGTCAAGAAGTGGGAATGCACCGTGCGTTCCAACGAAAACGTCGCCACTTTCATCAAGGCGCTGGTCCTGGACCTGCCCGAAGGCGAAAACGTTGATTTCCGCGCGGGTGGTTATATCCAGATCGAGGCCCCGGCCCATGCGTTGAAATACACCGATTTTGACATCGAAGAAGAGTATCGCGGCGATTGGGACCGCTTCAATGTCTGGCAGTATGAATCCGTGGTGTCAGAGCCGGTCGAACGCGCCTATTCCATGGCCAACTATCCGGAAGAAAAGGGCATGATCATGCTCAATGTGCGGGTTGCGTCGCCGCCACCCGGTTCAGAAGGTATCCCTGCCGGTCAGATGTCGAGCTACATCTTCAACCTGAAGCCCGGCGACAAGGTAACCATCTCGGGTCCCTTTGGCGAATTCTTCGCGCGCGATACCAAGAAGGAAATGATCTTTGTGGGCGGCGGGGCCGGTATGGCACCAATGCGCAGCCATATCTTTGACCAGCTGAAGCGGTTGAATACGGATCGCAAGATTAGCTTCTGGTATGGTGCACGTTCCAAGCGCGAGATGTTCTTTGTCGAGGATTTCGACGGCCTGGCCGCTGAAAACCCCAACTTCGAATGGCACGTGGCGCTGTCGGATGCGATGCCCGAGGACGAGTGGACTGGCTATACAGGCTTTATCCATAACATCCTGTTCGAGGAATATCTGAAGAACCACCCGGCACCGGAAGACTGCGAATACTACATGTGTGGTCCGCCCATCATGAACCAATCGGTGATCAACATGCTCCTTGATCTTGGCGTTGACCGCGAAGACATCATGCTGGACGATTTTGGCGGTTAATCCCGCCGGTTCGCCCCTGATTTGATTGCGGAAATTCAAAACGGTCCCCCGGTTTTCGGGGGGCCGTTTTTGGTTGAGCGCGAGCGTAGCCGCGGGTTCCCAACAGGGCAGGGGCGGGGCCTATGCAGCAGGCATGGTCTTATGGATCTGGCGTTGCGGGTGGCTGAGTGGCAATCAGCCCAAGGTCGATTTCAGGGCGCAGTTCCTGCTTGATTGGGGCCAATGGCGCGCCGCTGGCCACCGCCTGTAAAATCATCCGCACGGCGGCTTCGCCGATTTCGTGGCGCGGGGTGCGTGTGGTGCCGATCCTGCCCGGCACGCCAGAAATAAAATCAAGCCCGTTGCAGCCGACCAATCCGACCTGATCCGGGATGGCAACCTGTAAGTCATTGAAATAATGATAGCCACCAGCGGCCAGATCATCGTTTGAGTAATAAATGCAATCAAGATCCGGGTGATCCTGCCACAATGCCTGGGTCAGGCGGCGACCAGTTTCAATTGAGGAAAACCCAGGATCCTGGCGCTGCGCCACCAGCCTGACATCGGCCTGCTGCAACCCCGAGAGGAAGCCATCAAAACGCTTTTGGGCGCGGTTGTCCTGACCAAGCCCACAGCCGATATACCCGATGCGTTTTCTGCCGCTTTGCACCAGGGCCTGCGCCATGTCAAAGCCAACCTGATGATGCGAAAACCCGACGCATCCGCCAATGGGGTCGCCGTCGGTATCCATGATCTGCACCACTGGAATGTCGGCCTCGACTAGCAGTTTTGCGGTGTCGGCGGGAAATTCCAGGCCAGTGACAATCAGCCCGGTGGGCCGCCAGGACAGCATGTTGCGCACCACCTCGTATTCGCGTTCCGGGTCGTATTCGGTGATGCCGCAAACGGGCTGCAATCCGGTCCCATAGAGCGTCTCTGTGATGCCGTTCAGCACATGCGAAAAGACGATGTTTTCAAGGTTGGGCAGCACCACGCCGATCAGGTCGGTGGCTTTCCCGGCAAGAGAGGAGGCAAGGTGATTCCCGACATAGCCGATTTCGCGCGCGGCCTTTTGCACCCGCATGATACTGCGCTGTGACACGTCCTTGTCCCCTCGCAGGGCGCGCGAGGCAGTCATCTTGCTGACCCCGGCAGCCAAGGCAACGTCCTGCAAGGTCTTTCTCTTGTGCATTGTTTCAACCTGTTGTTGACCAAAGGTAATGTCGCGCGGCCCCCGATTTTTGCCAACTTAGTGGACGCGGCGGCCAATAGCAAAGCGTTGAAACGCGTTGACCTGTGGATGGAAATTCGCGCATGGTACCGATACCGGTTTCGATACCAGTTGGGAGGCTGGAGAAACCGGTGCACCATTTTGGTGGAATATGTTGCCGCCGCAAAGCCCGCAGGGGTGCAGCCATAGGGGGCGGTTGGGATGCGGGGCCTAGCCTTCGCACATAGGAGCGGTCGGGCGAAACCGGCCTGTAAGGGAGAACAACGATGATCAAGAATTTTGTAAAATTTCCACGGTCCGCAGCGCTGAGCCTTACCGCGCTGGCGGCCCTGGCCGCGCCTCTAGCTGCGCAAGAGCATCAGTGGACATTCCAGACCTCTGCCCAGGCGGGGGACAATTTCTTTGCGATCGAGGAAGAATGGGCCGAGCGGGTCAAGACCATGTCAAACGGACGGCTGGAAATCACTATTGTTCCAGTTGGTTCTGTGGTGGCGCATGGCGAAACCCTGGATGCGGTAGGGGCCGGGATCCTGCAGGGGCATATGACCGATCCGTCCTATTTTTCCGGCAAGGATCCGGCTTTTGCCATGCTGGGAAATCTGGTTGGTGCCTGGTCAGATCCGCAGCAGATGTTCAACTACATGAACTATGGAGGCGGGATGGAGCTCTATAACGAACTGGTAAATCCCTACGGTTTGCAGTTTCTCGGTGCCTCGGCCACTGGGGTAGAGGCGTTCTTGTCGACCCGGCCGCTCAATACTGTGGACGATCTGAAGGGGCTGAAAATGCGCGCGCCCGAAGGCATGGTGCAAGAGGTCTTTGCCGCCGCCGGGGCTGCCCCGGTGAACCTGCCTGGATCCGAGGTCTATACCTCATTGGAAAAAGGCGTGATTGACGCGGCCGACTATACCGTGTTTTCCACCAACCATGCGCAGGGCATGCATGAATTTGCCAACTATCCTATCTATCCGGGGTTTCATTCGATGCCGGTGGTGGATGTGTCGATGAACAAGGGAATCTACGACAGCCTGCCTGCCGATTTGAAGGAAATTCTCGCAGTTTCCGTGCGTGACTTCGCCCAGGATATGGTGGCGCGGTTGGATATGGCCAATGCGGTGGCCGTCGCCGAAGCCATGGCCGATCCAGAGGTCACGGTGATCAACTGGCCCGACGAAGAGCGCGCCAAATTCCGCGGCATCGCCCAGACGCAGTGGGCGCAATGGGCTGATCGTTCAGAAATGGCCGGCAAGGCCTATGAAAGCGTCTCTGCCTATCTGATCTCGGCCGGTCTTTTGGCCAAATAGCATAGATCTCAGACAGAAGAGGAGGGGCTTTGCGGCCCCTCCTTTATCCGGGGCGGGAAAGAATTGCGCATGGCACAGGACACAACAGTGGATTTTGCGGCTGAGGCCGAAGCGCAGATTGAAGCGCTGAAACAGGCACATGAAGCCGATAGCGGTGGTGCGCAGACCAGGCTGGATCGCGGGATCCTGTCGCTGGGCGGTGGCGTTGCCTTTCTGTTTGCGATTTCAACGCTGGTGTCGATTTACGAAATTGTGATGCGCTATTTCTTTAGCGCCCCCACCATCTGGGCGCATGAAACGGTGATCGCGCTGGTGGCGGTGTGTTACCTGTTTGGCGGCGTGCAGTGTCTGGCATCGGACAAACATATCCGTATCGGGCTGATCTATTTTGACACCAAAGGCGGCACCCGGCGTCTGCTGGATCTGGTCAATGCCCTGCTGACCCTGTGTTTTGCCGTCGCCATTGCCTATGCCGCTTATAGTATGGTGGAAAAATCCTGGTGGACCCCGCAGGGGGATCTGCGGCTAGAACGTTCTGGTTCCGCCTGGAACCCGGTGACCCCGGCGCTGGTCAAAATGGCGCTTTTTCTGGCAGCGGTGGTGCTGACCCTGCAATCGCTTGGGCATATTTGGGTGGCAGTTAAAGGCACTGGGCATCGCCAATCCTGCCAGGAACCGCCCAGCAAATCCGCGATGATTGGGATTGCGCTGGTCTTTGCCATTCTTCTGGCGGTCTGCGCAGTGCTGTTCACACAGGGGCGCAGTCTGGGCATAGAGATCAGTTCCTGGATGCTGGTGGGCAGCATTATGGTAATGATCCTGACTGGCATTCCGCTGGCCTTTGTGACCGGGTTGATTGCAATCCTGTTTACCCTGGCCTGGTTTGGCCCCATGGGAGTGCCGCTGGTGTCCAGCCGGATCTATTCCTTTGTGAATGAATATGTCCTGGTGGCGATCCCGATGTTTGTGCTGATGGCCTCATTGCTGGACCGCTCTGGCATGGCGCGCGATCTTTATGACGCGATGCGCATTGTGGCGGGGCGATTGCGCGGTGGCGTCGCGATCCAGACGCTGGTCGCTGCGGTGTTTCTGGCGGCGATTTCTGGTATTATTGGCGGCGAAATTGTGCTGTTGGGTCTGATTGCGCTGCCGCAGATGCTACGGCTGGGCTACAATCGGGCGCTGGCCATTGGCACCGTCTGCGCGGGCGGATCACTGGGGACGATGATTCCACCGTCGATCGTATTAATCGTATATGGGCTGACATCCGGCGTTTCCATTGGCGATCTGTTTCTGGCCACGGTGCTGCCTGGCTTGATGCTGGCAAGCTTTTATATTCTCTATATCTATGTGCGCTGCACGATTTCGCCGGATATGGCACCTGCGCTGTCGGCTGAAGAGCAAGACATTCCCATGGCGGAAAAACTGGCCAAGCTGAAAGGTGTGGTGCTGCCCTTTGGGGTGGCGGTGTTGGTGCTGGGGTCGATCTATGGCGGGGTTGCATCGGTGACCGAGGCAGCGGCGATGGGCGTCATGGGTGTGTTTCTGTCGGCGGCAATCCGGCGGGAAGTCAGCTGGGCGCTGATCCGCGACAGTCTGCAGCAGACGCTGGAAACCTGTGGTATGATCATCTGGATTGGTGTTGGCGCCGCCGCCCTGGTTGGCGTTTACAACCTGATGGGTGGGAACCGCTTTATTGAGGGCGCAATTCTGGCCAGCGATGCGTCGCCTGCGGTGGTCGTCCTGATCATGATGGCGATCCTACTTGTGCTTGGCCTGTTCATGGATTGGATTGGCATCGCGCTGCTGACCATGCCAATCTTTGTACCGATCATCATCAAACTGGGCATGGATCCGGTCTGGTTCGGCATTCTTTTTGCGATGAACATGCAGGTCAGCTACCTGTCGCCCCCCTTTGGTCCAGCGGCCTTTTATCTGAAATCGGTCGCGCCAAGGGATATGAGCCTGGCGGAAATCTTCCGCGCGCTTTTGCCCTTTATCGCCATTCAAATCATTGCGCTGGCGATTGTCTTCATGGTGCCTGATGTGGCGCTTTGGCTGCCCAACTGGCTGGACTGACCGGCCAGGTGGCATCTTCAGTTTTGTTATGACTATTCAAGTGAAAGACCCCGATGACCAAATTCAATCCAAAAAATCTGCGATCGCGCCAGTGGTTTGACAATCCGGATGATCCGGAAATGACTGCGCTCTATCTGGAGCGGTATATCAACTACGGGCTGACCTGGGAGGAGCTGCGGGAGGATAGGCCGATCATTGGCATCGCCCAGACCGGTAGTGATCTGAGCCCCTGTAACCGCCACCATCTGGAGCTGACCAAGCGGGTGCGCGACGGGATTATTGCCGCCGGGGGAACGCCGCTGGAGATCCCGGTGCATCCCATTCAGGAAACCGGCAAACGCCCCACAGCCAACCTGGATCGCAACCTCACATATCTGGGGCTGGTTGAGGCACTGCATGGCTATCCTATTGATGCGGTGGTGTTGAACATTGGCTGCGACAAGACCACGCCTGCATTGTTGATGGCGGCTGCCACGGTGGATATCCCGGCGATTGCGCTTTCTGTGGGGCCAATGCTGAACGGTTGGCTGAACGGCAAACGTACCGGGTCGGGCACCATCATCTGGAAGGCGCGTCAGATGCTGGCCGCAGGTGAAATCGACGAGGCACAGTTTCTTGAAATGGCGGCGTCCTCGGTGCCATCGGTGGGTTATTGCAACACTATGGGCACCGCAAGCACGATGAATTCCCTGGCCGAGGTTCTGGGGATGCAGCTGCCCGGATCGGCGGCAATTCCGGCACCGCTGCGGGAACGGGGGCAGATGTCCTACCGCACTGGCCAGCGGATAGTCGAAATGGTGCATGAAGACCTGAAGCCATCCGATATCATGACGCGCGGCGCCTTTGAAAATGCCATTGCAATGTGTTCTGCCTTGGGTGGGTCAACCAATGCACCAATCCATCTGAACGCCATTGCCCGCCATCTGGGGCTGGAATTGAACAACGCCGATTGGGAGGCCTTCGGCCATGATGTGCCCCTGCTGACCAATCTGCAGCCCGCTGGCGACTATTTGGCAGAAGATTTCCACCGTGCCGGCGGGGTGCCTGCGGTGGCGGGGGAAATGCTACAGGCTGGTTTGATCCCGGCACCGGATATCAAGGGCTGTCTGGGGCGCAGTTTTGCGGAAAACTATGAAGATTACCGCAGCGGTGAACCAGACGTGATCCGCTCAATCGAAACGCAGCTGAAACCTGCCTCTGGCTTTTTGAACCTGTCGGGCAATCTGTTCGACAGCGCCATCATGAAAACTTCGGTGGTATCCGAAGGGTTTCGCCGCGCCTATCTATCCAATCCCGATGACCCCGATGCCTTTGAAGGCAGCGCGCTGGTCTTTGACGGACCAGAGGATTTTCACGCCCGTATCGATGACCCGGCGTTGCAGGCCGATCAGAATTCTATTCTGGTGATGCGCGGCACCGGGCCGCTTGGCTATCCCGGTGGCGCCGAGGTGGTCAATATGCGGCCCCCCGCCTATTTGCTGAAACAGGGGATCAAAGAGCTGCCCTGCATTGGCGATGGCCGTCAATCGGGGACGTCTGGCTCGCCCTCTATCCTGAATGCCGCCCCAGAGGCGGCCGCGGGTGGCGGGCTAGCCATCTTGCGGTCAGGGGATAAGATCCGCGTTGATCTGGGGAAGCGCCGGGTCATGGTGGATCTTTCCGAAGATGAGATAACGGAAAGATACCAAGCGCTTGCCGATTCTGGTGGCTATCCTGTGCCGCCGTCGCAGACACCCTGGCAGCAGATCTTTCGGGACTACGTGACCCAGTTTGATGAAGGGATGATCCTGCGCGGCGCCGCTGATTTCCGCGCCATCGCCCGCAAACATCTGCCGCGCAACAATCACTAGGGCGCTTTGGGGCTGACCTAGCTTGGGTCTTGGTTCCGGTCCTGCCCCAAGGCTTTGCTGGCAAGCTGCAAGAAGGTGGCGCGTTCGTCGATGCTGAGCGCGCCGAGCATGTCGTCTTTTTGGGCGTTGACCAGGGGCAGAACCTGATCATAGAGCGCCTGCCCCCGATCCGTCAGCCGCACATCGCGCGCCCGGCGATCCCGGGTGCTGACGCTGCGCGCGACATAGCCTTTGTGTTCAAGCCGATCAATCACACCGCCAATGGTGGCGCGGTCATAGGCGATTTTTGCTGCGACCCCAGCCTGATCGATACCAGGATTTGAGGCGATGGTATCTAGGGCGGCAAACTGCACCGGGGTGAGATCAAACCCAGCCTCCTGCATGTGGTTAACAAAAATATGGGTCGAAGATTGATTCAGGCGACGGATCAAATGCCCCGCCATTTTCTGCACATTCATCGCCTTCCTCCTGCTGCGGCCTGCCGGGGCCTGTGTACTGCAACTTTCCCCCCGGTGGTAGTTTCTGGCCGATTGTTTTTCGCAGGAAACTGCGGGGGAGGCCGGGGCGGTTTTAGCAGTTTCGAGGTTGCATCAGGATTTCTATTTCGATAAAACGTGAAATATGGAAGAATCAATACCCCTCCGCCTGTCGATCCTGGGACACCCGCAGCGCCTTGCGGTATTTCGCCTGTTGATGCGTCGCTATCCAGATCGCGTCGCCGCGGGCGAAATTGCTGCCGCGCTTGGGATCAAGCCCAGCACCCTGTCTTCATATCTTTCGGCGCTGACCCTGGCCGACTTGGTCACCAAAACGCGTGAAGGCACATGGCAGCGCTATCAGATCAATATGACCGCCACGCGACAGACGCTTGATGCGCTCTATCTTGATTGCTGTCGCGGTCGCCCGGATCTTTGCGGCCCGACCGCAGATCCTGACATGAAAACTGATATGGAAACTGATATGGAAACTGACCTGAATTCCGCCCCGACGTCTTTCGTGGCTGTAGATACATCCCAGCCCCGACCATATAACGTATTGTTCCTTTGCACTGGTAATTCGGCGCGCTCAATTTTCGCCGAAGCCATTTTGACCAACCTCGCCCCCGGCCGGTTCCGAACCTTTTCTGCCGGGACCACACCGCATACAGCGGTGAACCCGGTCGCCGCGGAAATGCTGAAAAGCAAAGGTCTGTGGCGCGAAGATCTGCACCCCAAACTGATACAAGAGATCATCGACAGTGGCGCGCCAAAGTTCGATTTTGTTTTCACCGTCTGTGATCAGGCGGCCAATGAAGAATGCCCCGCCTGGGAGGGGCAGCCGATCAGTGCCCATTGGGGGATGCCGGACCCGGTCAAGGCCACTGGGACTGAAGCCCAGAAGAGCCTTGCTTTTCAACAGGCCTATGGGGTGCTGCATCGCAGATTGCGGGCCTTTGCGGCCCTGCCTTTGCAACAGCTTGATCTGATTTCTCTGCAACACGCCGTTGATGGCATCGCCCAAGACCATGATGAGGATAAACCATGACCACCTACGCACTGAATGGCCTAGGCCGCATGGGCAAACTGGCACTGAAACCCCTGCTGGAAAGCGGGGCTGACATTGCCTGGATCAACGATGCGGTTGGCAACCCGGAAATGCACGCTCATCTGCTGGAGTTCGATTCCGTCCATGGCCGCTGGGACGCAGAATTCTGTCATGATGCAGAATCGATTACCGTCAACGGGACCCGGTTGCCGACGCTTTGCACTGCACGGCTGCAGGACCTGCCGCTTGATGGCGTTGATGTGGTGATCGATTGCACCGGGGTGTTCAAATCGGAGGCCAAGCTGGCCCCCTATTTCGAGGCGGGCGTAAAAAAGGTTGTGGTCTCGGCGCCGGTCAAGGACGGTGATGCGGCGAATATCGTCATGGGTGTCAATGAAGACATCTATGACCCCCTGCGCCACCGGATCGTCACCGCCGCTAGCTGCACCACCAACTGCCTGGCTCCGGTGGTCAAGGTGATCCATGACGCGCTTGGCATCAAGCATGGTTCTATCACCACGATCCATGATGTGACCAATACACAGACCATTGTCGACCGTCCTGCCAAAGACCTGCGTCGGGCGCGTTCTGCCCTGACCAATCTGATCCCGACCACCACCGGCAGCGCCACGGCGATCACGCTGATCTATCCCGAGCTGAAGGGCAAATTGAACGGCCACGCAGTGCGGGTGCCGCTGTTGAATGCTTCGATCACCGATTGCGTGTTTGAGGTGGAGCGTGAAACCACGGCAGAAGAGGTCAATGCCCTGTTCCAAGCTGCCGCTGACGGGCCATTGCAGGGTATCCTGGGCTATGAAGAGCGGCCGCTGGTGTCGGCTGATTACACCAATGACCAGCGTTCAAGCATTGTCGATGCGCCTTCGACCATGGTGGTGAATGGCACCCAGGTGAAGATCTACGCCTGGTATGACAATGAAATGGGCTATGCCTACCGGCTGGTGGATGTGGCCCGCATGGTTGGGGATCAGCTGTGACAGAGCGTGGCGGGATGGCGGCCTATGTTGCGGTAACTGCTTCTTATTGGGCCTTCATGCTGACCGATGGCGCGTTGCGCATGCTGGTGCTTCTGCATTTCCACACGCTGGGCTTTTCGCCGGTGCAGCTGGCCTATCTGTTTGTTCTGTATGAAATTGCAGGCGTGGTGACCAATCTATCGGCGGGCTGGATTGCGGCACGCTTTGGCCTGGCGGCGACGCTCTATGGCGGGCTTGCCCTGCAGGTGGTGGCACTGTTGTTGCTGACGCAGCTGGATCCCAGCTGGCAGATTGGTGCCTCGGTCAGCTTTGTGATGTTGGTGCAGGGGCTGTCGGGGGTGGCCAAGGATCTGGCGAAGATGTCATCAAAATCGGCGGTCAAATTGCTGGCGCCGACACAGGGCGACGGCTTGTTTCGCTGGGTTGCGGCGTTGACCGGATCCAAGAACGCGATCAAGGGCCTGGGCTTTTTGCTGGGCGCGGGCCTGCTGGCGACGGCGGGTTTCACCGCCTCGGTACTGGCGATGGCGCTGATCCTGGCGGTTATTCTGGGCGCGGTTCTGGTGGCGATGCCAAAGGGATTGCCTGTTGGGCGCAGGGGGGCAAAATTCTCTGAGGTGTTTTCAAAATCCCGTAGCATCAATTGGCTGTCGGCTGCGCGGGTGTTCCTGTTTGGCGCCAGAGACATATGGTTTGTGGTGGGCATCCCAGTCTATTTTTACGCGGTGTTTTCCGATGGCAGCGAAGCCGGAAATCGCTCAGCGTTTTTCTTGATTGGCAGTTTCATGGCACTTTGGACCATCCTCTATGGCGGTGTTCAGGCAAGTTCTCCACGGCTGTTGCGGGCGGCACAACGCAGCCAGGCAGAACTGGCGGCATCGGCGCGCAACTGGGCCGCCGCTTTGGCGTTGATCCCGGCGGTTCTGACCGGGGCTGTTGCCCTGTCAGGCGGAACGGCACCCTGGCTGACAGGGGTGCTTATCCTGGGCCTGTTGGCGTTTGGGGCGGTGTTTGCGGTGAACTCGGCGTTGCATTCCTATCTGATCCTTGCCTTCAGCAAAGCCGAGCGGGTCAGCATGGATGTGGGGTTCTACTACACCGCAAATGCGGCTGGACGGCTGATTGGCACGGTCCTGTCGGGGGCGATGTATCAGATGGGTGGGTTGGTGGC
This sequence comes from Pseudophaeobacter sp., assembly GCF_048267565.1. Taxonomy (NCBI): domain Bacteria; kingdom Pseudomonadati; phylum Pseudomonadota; class Alphaproteobacteria; order Rhodobacterales; family Roseobacteraceae; genus Pseudophaeobacter; species Pseudophaeobacter sp. Next base: position 106,428 of record NZ_JBLWXG010000009.1, read on the forward strand.
CTGTCTCGGGGCGGCTGCGGCCATGGTTGTTTGCAGCACGCTGGCGGTGGCGCAGCTCCGTGATGAAGCTTCGGTTTCTGCATAGGGCGGAGGCAATCGGCATGGCAAAGTGCAGGGCACCGTGACGCCCTGCGCTTTGCCGTCACATCAGGCCTCTGGCTGTGCTGGGGCATTGCCCGCAGTTGGCCCGGTTCCCTTGATCCATTCCCGCAGGCTTTGCAGTAGCACATAAAGAACGGGCACGATGATCACGCCCAGAACCGTTGCCGCCAGCATACCGCCAAAGACGGCGATACCGATGGCCTTCTGGCTGGCCGCGCCCGCGCCGCTGGCGGCCAGCAGGGGCACCACGCCCAGCAGAAAGGACAGCGCCGTCATCATCACCGCCCGGAAGCGCTGGCTGGCGGCCTCTAGCGCGGCTTCGCGGATTGTAAGGCCACTGGCGCGCCGCTCCATCGCGAACTCGACAATCAGAATAGCGTTCTTTGAGGCGAGGCCGATCAGCATGATCATTCCGATCTGGGTGTATAGATTGACGTCGCCGCCAGTCACCGACACTGCGGCCAAGGCACCAAACAGCGCCACCGTCACCGAGAGCAGGATGCCAATCGGCATGGTCCAGCTTTCATATTGTGCCACCAGGAAAAGATAGCCAAACATCACCGCCATAATCAGAATGACCACCACGAGCCCGCCAGAGGCCTGCTGTTGCTGCGCTGTTCCTGTCCATTCAAAGGCATAGCCTGGGGGCAGGGCGGTTGCCGCCTCGGCTTCGAGCACCCGAATGGCATCTCCGGTGGACAGCCCCGGTGCAGGCACCGCCGTCACCGTTGCCGAGCGGAACATATTGTAGCGGTTTAGTGCCACCGGCCCCAGTTCCTTGCGCACGGTGATCAGCGCCCCAAGGGGCACCATATCGCCGCTCTGCGAGCGCACATATAGCGTGTTGAGGTCCTCGACCGTGTCGCGATATTCACCATCGGCTTGCAGCATAACCCGGTACACCCGGCCAAAGAGATTGAAATCGTTCACATAAAACGATCCCATATAGGCTTGCAGCGTCTGGAATACATCGGAAACAGCCACGTTGAGCGTCTTGGCTTTTTCGCGGTCCAGATCAACAAAGACCTTGGGCACATTGGCACGGAAGGTTGAATAGGACTGGGCGATTTCGGGGCTTTGGTTGGCAGCGTAGACCAGGGAACCAACGGCCGCAGATAAGTCCTGCGCTGATCCGCCGCCGGTTTGCTGCACCTTCATTTCCACCCCTGCGCTCATGCCGAGGCCTGAAATGGGCGGTGGGTTGAAGGCAATGACGCTGGCGCCGATTTCCTGATTGGCCACTGCAAGAATGTTTTTCAAAATGCCTTCGGCGCTAAGCTCGGGGCTGGTGCGTTCATCCCAGGGGTCAAGATTGGGAATAATCATCGCGCCGTTGGATCCGGAGCCGTTCATCAGGCTAAAGCCATTGACCAAAACGCTGGAGGATACCCCAGGGATTTCAAGGATTTTTGCGTTGATCCGATCAGTTACCACCTCTGTCCGTTCAAGCGAGGCAGCATCCGGCAATTGCACATCGACAAAGAGATATCCGTTATCCTCGGGCGGGATAAAACCTGCGGGCAGGGCCTTCATCAACCCGCTTGAACCAAAGATCACGGCGGCCAGAATGGCCACGGCAATCAGCGGCAACCGTACCATACGGCGCACGATGCCGACATATTGGCCGCGCACCCCGCTGATGCCCTGTTCAAATTTGGCCAGCAGGCCAGTGGGCGGTCCAGAGCGCGCCTTGAGGATCAGTGAGCATAAAGCCGGAGACAGCGTCAGCGCATTGATTGATGAAATTACCACGGCAGTCGAAATGGTCACCGCAAATTGCGAATACAGCCGCCCGGTGATACCCGGCATAAAGGTAACGGGGACAAAAACCGCCAAGAGTACCAAGGTGGTGGCAATCACTGGTCCAGTGATCTGGCCCATGGCCTTGCGGGTGGCATCTGCCGGGCTCAGCCCTTCTTCGGCAATGATACGTTCGACGTTTTCTACCACCACAATGGCATCATCCACCACGATACCAATCGCCAGCACCAGGGCAAAAAGCGATATGGTGTTCAGAGACATGTCAAAAGCCAGCAGGAAGGCAAATGTCCCGATCAAGGAGACCGGAATAGCGATGGCGGGAATAAGTGTAGCGCGCCAGCTTCCAAGAAAGATAAACACCACCGCGATCACCAGTGCAAAGGTCTGCATCAAGGTGGAGACAACATCCTTCAATGACTGATCTACAAATCGGGTTGAATCAAATGGTATGTCATAACGCACGTCATCTGGAAAGCTGACCGCCAGGCGTTCTATTTCGCTGCGAACCCCGTCGGCGACCGCCAGAGCATTGGCCCCTGGCGCCTGATAAACGGCCAGTACCGTGGCAGGTTTGCCGGAGTAGCGCCCCGAGGCATTGTAATAATTTGCGCCCAGTTCGACCCGCGCCACATCTTTCATGCGAACGATACTGCCGGCAGTGCCGGCGCGCAGCACGATGTTTTCAAACTCTTTTACACTGTTGAGCCGACCTTTGGATTTGATGGTATATTGAAATTGCTGGCCACTTGGGATCGGTGGGGTGCCGATCTGCCCGGCAGAAACTTCGAGGTTTTGTTCCCGGATCGCCTGGATCAGATCATTTGGCGTCAGTCCCAGGCCTGCCATACGGTTGGGATCCATCCACATCCGCATAGAGTATTCAAAATTCGTCAGGATGTCTGCCTTGCCAACTCCGGGAACCCGCGCCAAGGCGTCTTTCAGGTTGATGGCAGCGTAGTTGGATAGGAAGACTTCGTCGTAGGTACCATTGGGCGAGGAGAGCGCCGCGATCATCAACATGTTGGTGGATGATTTCTGGGTGACCACGCCCGACGTGGTCACCTCGCTAGGCAGCGAAGAGGTTGCCTGGGCCACGCGGTTTTGCACATTGACCGAGGCGATATCAGGGTCTGTGCCCACCTCGAATGTGACTGAAAGGGAATAGCCGCCGTTGTCGTTGCTGTCCGACGACATGTAAATCATGTCGTCGACGCCATTTACCTGGGCCTCGATTGGGGCCGCCACGGTGTTTTCCACCGTTTCGGAACTGGCACCGGTGTAATTGGCGCTGACGCTGACAACAGGCGGGGTGATTTCTGGGAACTGTTCAACTGGAAGGGTGAAATACCCAATGATCCCCATGATCGTCAAAACCAAAGAAATCACAAAAGATGTCTTGGGGCGCGCAATGAAAATTGAAGAAAACACGCTTGCTACTCCCCTGCGGTGCCGGACAGAACGGCATCAACCGTTACGCCGGGGCGCACCCGTTGCAGACCTTCAACAATCACGGTTTCGCCTTCGCGCAACCCCTCTTCGATGACCACGGTGGTTTCGACCTGGCGCCCCAGCGTGACATAGCGCTGTTCCACGGTCTGTTGAGTGCCGACCACCAGAACAAAATCGCCGCGCTGATCGCGCTGCACTGCGGCCAGAGGGATCATCAGCACCTCATGGGCTTCGGTGGCCTCAATGCGCAGATTCAGGAAAGAGCCATCGACGATCAGGCCACGGTTATTGGCAAATTCCGCCCGCAGGGTGATGGTGCCAGTGCTGGGGTCGATCTGGTTGTCGGCAAAGACTACCCGACCGATCTCTTCCAGTTCGGTGCCGTTTGGCAGGGTGACAAAGACATCCGGTGCCTTGGGATTGTTTGCAACCTCGCCGACTGTTGTGTCAAAGGATTCTATCACGGTCATCAACTGCTTTTCGGTCAGCGAGAACTCGACATAGATGGGGGCGGTGCGCAGCAGGTTGATCAACGGTGAGCTGCTGGGGCCAACCAGTTCACCGGGGCTGACCGAGGTGCGCCCGACCCGCCCGTCAAAGGGGGCGCGCACGGTTGTGTAGCTCAGATCCAACTTGGCCAGCTGGATGGCGGCTTCGGCCAGGTTGACCTGGGCCTGGGCGACATCACGGTTGGCGCGGGCGATATCGCGGTCTTCCTCGGTGCCGGATCCACGGCGAAACAGCTCTGCCTTGCGGCTTAATTCGATTTCGGCGAGGGACAGATTTGCCTGCGCCTGCGCCTTGTCGGCCTGTCTGGCGGCGAGCGTTGCCTCATAGGTATCGGCTTCGATCTTGAACAGCACATCACCGGCTGTAACCTCTTCGCCATCCTCAACCAGGATCTCTTCTACAAATCCGCTGACGCGGGCGACGATATCCACCTTGTTGATGGCTTCACCGCGGCCAATAAAGGCGACCTGGTCGATCAATTCGTCGCTGTACGCGGCAGCAATTGAAACTTTGGGAGTGGCGGCTGTCTCCTGTGCCAGGACAGGGCCGCTGCCGGGCAGGCTGGTGGCCATAGTGAAGGCTGCTAAAAGGGTCGCCAGGCGTATTGAGTGACCTACATATGTCATGTGCAATACCTTGTTATATTTCGAACAAAGGCGCCGCCGCCTTTGGCGTTGAAAAACGTTCAAAAATATTCGCGCCAGTATTAGCAGGCGCGTTTCGACCTAGGCCTGTCTTGGCCTGTTTGGCAGACCTGTCATGGTGCCGCAGTCCTGATGTTTATGTGTGAAGTCAAGCACGTCACGCCCCCATGCGCAACGTTGAAATGATGTGGGGCGCGCGCAAACAACCGCGCTCGTCACGCTGGCAGGGCCTTGAGGCGGCCGCCCCGGCTCGCCCCGTGTCAAGTGCTGAGCCGGTGACAGGGGGCCTGTCTGAGTTCGTCGTTAGGTGCCGGGGCGCTGGTTCGGAAGGTATCAATATCATGCGAAAGCTCAGAAAATTGTCTCCATTATTGCAGCCGGACATTCGCACCCGGCATGAAGAGACGAGCTGTGGGATGGGCAAAGGGAACGTCGGTGATCTAGTCTGTTCTGGGTTGTTGGCGCAAGATATTGGTATGTTTAATGATTTGGTCGATCAATTAGGCCTATTGGGTAGAATCCAGACGGCCTGTTGCAGCAAGCTGGCCCTCGGCCTGGCCTGTTTTGGCGGTAATATTCGGGCGGAATTTCGCGCAGAGAGGCCGGGTGAGAACTCGCTAGAAACTTGTAAATAACGCCGAGTTATGGCCTATTGCTCGGAGGTTTTTGTTGATGTAGCTCGGGGGCGGATATGCTTAACTCGCTTGGTGCGTTCACCGCAGCTCAAGAAATTGACACCAGGAAGTTTATTGTAAACGTTCTGGTGGCAGATGATCGACCCCCCGAGGTTCGGTCATGCGAGGTCGTGCAGCAGCATTTTCGCAATCTTACCTCCTTTACATCAGAATCGGGGTTTCACGACGTTTTCGTTCGGGATGTTGCCGCCGGACTAGAGGCCTGCCTGACAAAATTGACCCTGAAAGAGGCCGAAGTGGTTTCTTTTCCGACACTTGTGATTGAATCACCGGGGCTGATTTTGGCCGGTGCTCATGTGATGTCCAACTTTGGCAAGGACGGCTCTCTGAATATTATTGTCAGATTCCAAATCTTCCTTGGCGGTATCAATCATGCCTTCAAGGCCAATATTGGGTTTGATGACTATATCTGCAATCAGAATGTCAAAACCTCTACCCGGGTGTTGTCTGATATTGCCATGCCGCTTTTGGATCTGTCCGCCGCGGCAGAGGTGGGCCTGTCTGGTGATAGCGAAAGAATGGCTGAGTTTGGCAAGGAGCTGGCCAAGAAATCGCGAGAGCTTAGTTTCTATGTCGAACTCGTGAAACGCTATGTCGACGGCATTTGGCGGTTGGAACAGATGCAAAGCGAACCCACCGCCACAATGGCGAAAGAGAAGCATCGACACCAGTTGATAGAAGATAAAAAGGTGAACTGTTCCGGCCATTAGACTCTGCGTGCTTTAGGTAGGCCCAAACCGCCCTGAGGTCGGTCGGGGCTTGTTCGCTGGAATGTTTTCGTTCGCCCCAGGTTCTGTGATAATCTGTCTTATGTTAAATTATTGGGGTGTATTCGGTGTCGATACGGTTGCCAGCCCAAGGCGGCGATATTCGCCTGGGGTGGTATTGGTCCAGCGCCGAAATGCCCGGTGGAAATTGGCGGCCGAGGCAAAGCCGATATCTTGGGCGATTTCTTCTATGCTCTTCAATCCGCGAGTCAGATCGCGCAGCGCAATGTCACGGCGCAGCCCGTCCTTGATGGCTTGAAAAGAGCTGCCCTCATCCTGTAGCCGCCGGATCAGGGTGCGCGGTGTCAGATGCAGCGCCAGGGCGGCCTGCTTGAGCTGCAGTTCCAACTGCGGCGATTGCAGCAGCAACTCGCGCAGTCGCAGCGCAAAGGCATGGGTGCGGTAGCTGGTAAAGATCCAGTCACGTGGGGCCCGGAGCAAGAACGCCTGCATATCGGCCTCGCTGCGGGTGACGGGCAGATCCCCCAGTTGTTCGCCAAACACAATCTGTGATTGATCTTGGGCAAAGACGATCGGCGCGGGAAACAGGACGGGGTAGTCTTGGGCAAAGGTCGGGCGGGCAAAGGCAAAACCTACCTGCGCCAGCGGTAACTCGCGGCCTGCCAGCCAAGAGGCCACCCCATGCGCAAGCTTGAGTAACAGCATGTGGCCAAAGCGCTGCGGCGGCAGTGGCGCCGCCTGATCGCGTGGCAACAGGTTGATGCACAGCCCGGTGTCTTTGGTCTGCAGCTGCAATTGATAGTCATCCAGCAACAGGTTCCAGAAAGAGCAAAAGCGAAACAGCGCCGCCGAGAGAGAGGAGGCCCCGCGCATAGAGGAACACAGATGTTTCAGGGTGCCACTGCGAATGGCGCGGCTCCACAATCCCATCATTTCATCGCCGGTTTCCACTGCTACCAGCTGATACAGGCGCACGATCTGGTCGTGGGTGACGCGGTCAGCGGGTCTGGCCAAATCCACGCCGGCTAGCCCGCTTTGTTGCAGGAACCGCTGCAGTTGTTGTGGCGGGCATTGCTGGCGCAGCACCTGCAACCAATCTTCTAGAAAGGCGCGTGATACGGTGGGCAGGATTGCCGGGTTTGGATCAACAGGCATGCGTTCGGGTTTGCCCCGCTTTGTCACTTTATGCAAGGTTTACGTCGGTTGCAGAGATTGTCTTGACTATTTTCGATCCTTATTTGGCAGTAAGAGCAAGGCGAACCAGACTTTTAGAGGAGTGCCCACCCATGAGTTTTGATGCACCAGTCAAAGATATGTTGTTCAATATCGCGCATCTCTCCCGCTGGGCAGAGGTCTCGGGGCTCGCCCCCTACGCCAGCGTCGAGTTGGAAGATGCAGCTGCAGTTCTGGAAGAATTTGGCCGCTTTTGCGCCGAAGAAATCGCACCGCTGAATGCGCCGGGGGATCAGGCGGGATCGCATCTGCGTGACGGTCGGGTGCAGTTGCCTGATGGCTTTGCCGAGGCCTATCAGAAATTTGTTGAAATGGGCTGGCAAAGTCTGCCGCATCCCGGTGATTTTGGCGGCCAGGATCTGCCGCGCGCGGTTGGTGCGGCGGCTACCGAGGTGCTGAATGCCGCCAATCTCAGCTTTGCGCTGTGTCCGCTGCTGACGGATGGTGCCATCGAAGCCCTGCTGACGGCGGGTGATAGTGCCACCAAGGCGACCTATCTGGAAAATCTGGTCAGTGGCAAATGGACTGGCACCATGAACCTGACCGAACCTCAGGCCGGCAGTGATCTGGCACTGGTGCGCAGCCGCGCCGAGGTCCAGGACGATGGGACCTACCGCATCAGCGGCACCAAGATCTTTATCACCTACGGCGAACATGAGATGGCCGAAAATATCGTCCATCTGGTGCTTGCCCGTACCCCGGATGCCCCTGTCGGTGTCAAGGGCATCAGCCTGTTTCTGGTGCCCAAGTTTTTGGTCAATGCTGATGGCAGCCTGGGCTCGCGCAACAGCGTCACCTGCCAAAGCGTCGAACATAAGCTGGGGATCAAGGCGAGCCCCACCGCAGTGCTGGAATTTGACGGTGCCACTGGCTTTTTGATCGGCGAAGAAAACGCTGGCCTTACCTATATGTTTGAAATGATGAATTCGGCGAGATACGCGGTTGGTCTGCAGGGCATCGCCGTCGGCGAGCGCGCCTATCAGCAGGCGCTAGCCTATGCGCGCGAGCGGGTGCAAAGCGCCCCGGTGGATGGGTCTACCCGTGAGGCCGTGACCATCATTCACCACCCCGATGTACGGCGTCTGCTGATGCGGATGCGTGCCCTGACAGAAGGTGCGCGCGCCATGGCGACCTATGCGGCCGGGTGTCAGGATCTGGCCCGCCACGCCACCACCCCAGAGGCCCGCGCCGAAGCCAAGGCCCTGTCCGAATTTCTGACGCCGCTGGTCAAAGGCTTCAGTACCGAAAATGGCGTTGAGGTTGCATCCCTTGGAGTGCAGGTGCATGGCGGCATGGGCTTTATCGAGGAAACCGGCGCGGCTCAGCATTACCGCGATGCCCGGATTCTGCCCATCTATGAAGGTACCACCGCCATTCAGGCCAACGATTTGGTCGGCCGCAAGACCCTGCGTGATGGCGGTGCCACTGCGCGGCATATCTCGGCTTTGATTGGTGAAACCGAAGCGACACTGCAGCAGGGTAGCCCGCAGGCGCAGGCGATGGGATCCCGGCTAAGTGCCGCGCGCGGTGCCTTTGACGCTGTGGTGACCCATCTGACAGGCCTTGGCAAAGATCAGATGGCTGCAGCCTTTGGCGCTGGTGTTCCCTATTTGATGCTGGCAGGCAATTTGGTCTCAGGCTGGCAGATGGCGCGCGCCCTCTTGGCTGCCGAAGCCGCGCTGAGCCGAGGCGAGGATCCGGCCTTTATGGAGGCGAAAATCGCCACCGCCCGGTTCTACGGCGCTCATCTGCTCTGTGAAACCGAGGTGCAGCGTGCCCGCTGTCTTGAGGGCGCCGAGAGCCTGGCTGCGGCACTCTTGTAACCCTGCCTGCTGGCGTCGTCTCTATTCCATCTAGACTCTGTGCCCCCATGACGGGGGTGCCCTCCTCCATTTTGCCCCATTGTTGCAAGGACCGTGACATGACACTCGAAATCGACCTTTCCCGCTTTAAAAACCTTGACCTTCAGGCCCATGACGATGGCGTCTGGGTGGTGACACTCAACCGACCCAGCAAACGTAATGCACTGGATATCGACACCATTGAAGAGCTGGTGGATTTCTTCTCCACAGCACCGCGCGCGGGGGTCAAGGCGGTGGTTCTGGCAGGATCCGGCGATCACTTTTGCGCCGGGCTGGACCTGATCGAACATCACGATGCCGACCGCAGCCCGGCCGATTTCATGCATGTCTGCCTGCGTTGGCATGAGGCATTCAACAAGATGGAATATGGTGGGGTTCCGGTGATTGCCGCCCTGCAGGGCGCGGTTGTCGGCGGTGGGCTGGAATTGGCCAGCGCCGCCCATATCCGGGTGATGGACGACACCACCTATTTTGCCCTGCCCGAGGGCCAGCGCGGGCTGTTCACTGGCGGCGGCGCTACCATTCGGGTCACCGATCTGGTTGGCAAATCTCGGATGATCGACATGATGCTGACGGGCCGGGTCTATCATGGGCAAGAAGCCTGCGACCTGGGGCTGGCGCAGTATATTGTCGAAGGGTCCAGCTTTGACAAAGCGCTGGAACTGGCGCGTCGCACCGCCGAAAACCTGCCTCTGTCCAACTTTGCCATCTGTTCCGCCGTGAGCCACATGCAGAATATGTCTGCCATGGATGCAGCCTATGCGGAATCCGTGGTGGCCGGTGTGGTCAACACCCAGCCCGACGCCCGCGCGCGTCTGGCGGCCTTTGCCGACAAATCCGCCGCGCGCGTGCGCCGCGACAGCTAACGCCTGCCGCCCTGGCCAAATCATTGGGCAGGGCGATACCGTGACATGGCTGGTCAAGATCGTCGCAAAGCGATAGACAAACAGCATGGCAGCCCCTGTCTGTCATAGTCGGATCTACGTCGCTTTGTTGCCCTGCCTTGGGCGAAAGGAAAGAATTGACCGCATGAAACATGTTCCCAAAGAAACCACCGATGATGCGCTTATTCAGGAATTCCTGAACAAAGGCGGCAAGGTCAGTGTTGGCAAGACCAAGCCGATGCCAGACGAGCTGGGACTGAGCAACAATGTCTGGAACAACAAGATGACCAAGGAAGAAAAGGCGGCACGCAACGCGCCCAAGACCAAGGCTTAGGGCATTTTCTTTTGACGCTGGGCCAGGGAACGACAGTATCGAGGCCCTGCGGCGGCGGTTATAGTCGCAGGTCTGACTCTTCGGGGGGTAGGATGTATTTCAGATCGTAAAGCACCGTGTCCGGGCCGCCAAAGGCGCGGATTTGTGCTGCTGACATCGCGCGAAATACGCTATGTGCCACCGCAAGGATGATGCCGTCATAGGCGCCCGCCTCAGGCTGGTCTTGCAGGGTCAGGCCAAGGGTCGCCTGTGCCTGTGCCGGATTGGCATGGGGGTCATGCACATCCACCTGCAGACCGTAGTCTTCTAGTCCGCGCACCACATCGATCACACGGGTATTGCGCAGATCGGGGCAGTCTTCCTTGAAGGTAAGCCCCATTACCAGCACCCGGCGCATTGGTTTGCCGCGCTGCACCAAGGCCTTGATCATCTGCTGCGCCACATAGGTGCCCATGCCATCATTGAGCCGCCGCCCGGCGAGCAGGATATCGGGATGATAACCCAGGCTTTCTGCCTTGTGGGTCAGGTAATAGGGGTCAACGCCAATACAATGGCCGCCCACTAGGCCGGGCCGGAAGGGTAGGAAATTCCATTTGCTTCCTGCCGCTTGCAGCACTGCTTCGGTGTCGATGCCCATGCGGTTGAAGATCATCGCCAGCTCGTTGACCAGGGCGATGTTGATGTCACGCTGGCTGTTTTCGATCACCTTCGCGGCCTCGGCCACACGGATGCTGGGGGCCAGATGGGTGCCGGCGGTCACCACCTCGTTATACAACGCATCCACCTGCGCCGCGATGGCCGGGGTCGAACCGGATGTCACCTTGGTAATATCAGCCAGGCGGCGGGTCTTGTCGCCGGGATTGATCCGCTCTGGCGAATAGCCAACATGAAAATCCTGGTTAAAGCGCAGGCCGGATTCGGCCTCCAACACCGGTACGCAGTCTTCCTCGGTGGCACCGGGGTAGACGGTGCTTTCATAGATTACCAGATCGCCAGGTTTCAGCACGGCGCCCACGGTTTTTGACGCGGCCAGCAGGGGGGTCAGGTCGGGGCGGTGGTTGGCATCCACCGGGGTGGGAACCGTCACGATATAAATCCGCGCGTCTGAAATTGCGCTGGGATCGTTGCTTACGCGCAGATGGCTGGCTTCGGCCAGCTCTGCAGTGGTGGTTTCGCGCGTCTGGTCCCTGCCGGCCTGCAAATCTGCGATACGCTGCGCGTCAGTATCAAACCCCAGGGTGGGGCGATGGCGGCCAAAGGCCACCGCGAGGGGCAGGCCGACATAGCCCAGGCCGATGATGCAAATCTGGTCCTGCAAGGTCTGCTCCTGCTTTGTTCCGGCGCTTTGATACAGGGTGCCTATGCCGCCTGTCCCCGCCCCCTATAGCCCGCCTGATACAGCGGGGCCAGCCCCTGGCAGGATCCGATCTCCCTGCCCGATCATTCCAGCCACTGCAGGTCAAATTCTTCACGAAAGGCAAAGCGGGTCAGGTGATCTGCAATTACCTGTTTCCATTGCTCAAGGTCCCCACGCGGCCCGGTGCTGGCGTTGACCTGCAGGTGATCTGCCGTCGCCGTCAGCAGCGCCTTTTGGCCACTTGCAAAGACAATGCTGCCTTTGGTTTCATTAAACTCGACCTCGCCCTTATGGGCCCAGTGTTTGCACAGCTGCTGCAGATAGCGGCTGGCGGCCTCGGTCTTGGCCGCACCTCTGGCGGTCTGGTCTGGCAGCAGCGCCAGGGCTGATTTAGCGTCGCGCCGGATCGCATTGGCAAAGAGCAACACATCGATGTGGGTCGCGACAAAGGTAGCCCCCGCCGCAAGACTGGCCTTTTGCATCGCCGAATCCAGGGTCAAGATCCCGGCCGCCTTGCCTGCGGCAACGATCTTTTTCAGGGCTTCCAGAACAGCGGTTTCGACCTCTGGGGCGCCGGCATTGCCAATGAACCCCAAATCAGCGGCCAGATCGGAGGGGCCAATAAAGACACCGTCCACCCCGTCGACGGCCAGAATGTCATCCAGCGCTGCCAGACCGGCGCGGTTTTCCACCTGCACCAATAGGCAGATCTCATCGTCAGCGGTTTGCAGATAGTCGGGGATCGCAGAAAACTGCGAGGCCCGCGCCAGGGCAGAGCCAACACCGCGCACCCCTTCGGGTGGGTAGGTGACGGCGCGCACCAGCTCGCGCGCCTGGGCACCGCTTTCAACCATCGGGATCAGCAGGGATTGGGCGCCGGCATCCAGCAACTGCTTGATCATCCAGGTTTCCCCGATCGGAGGGCGGACAATTGCGTGGCTGTCAGATGCGGCCAACACCTGCAACTGCGCCGTGATTGAGCGCAGGTCATTGGGCGCATGCTCGGCGTCGATCAATAGCCAGTCATAGCCGGCGCCGGCGCTGATCTCGGCGCAATAGGGATCGGCAAGCCCCAGCCAGCAGCCCAACTGCGGGCTTCCGGCTTTCAGGGCTGCCTTGAAGGCGTTGTGTGGCGCAGGCATGGGCAATGTCCTTGTGGCAAAAGAAATGTCAGCGTTATCGCTAGGGGAGTGTCAGGCGAAGCAAATGTCAACCGCACCAAATGGGCCAAAGTCAGCGTGAATATCGGCACCTGTGGGGCATTCTACCGGACGGATGAAGCTCCCCGATAGCACCACCTGCCCTGGCTCGATGCTCTGGCCATACTGAGCCATGCGCCTGGCCAGCCAGACCACGCTTTCAACCGGATCGTTCAGCACGCCGGCACCCAACCCGGTCTCTTCGACTGCGCCATTGCGCGAGGTGATGGCCCCGACCCAGCGCAGATCATGGGCGTTGACCGGGTGACGTTCCTTGCCCAGAACGATGCCCGCATTGGCGGCATTGTCGCTGATCGTGTCATACACTGATCGGGTTTGCCCGGTTTCCGGGTCCGCGCGCAGGATCCGAGTGTCGAGGATTTCGATCGAGGGCGTCACATAGTCGGTGGCGGCAATGACCTCTTCGCGGCTGACCTTGGCGCCGCCAATGGCTGATTTCATCACAAAGGCGATTTCGGCCTCAATGCGGGGCTGGATAAACCGCCCCGCTGGCACCGTGGCGCCGGTTTCAAACAGCATATCGTCAAACAGGATGCCGCTGTCGGGAATGTCGATGTTGAGCGCATATTGCATCGCCTTGGAGGTCAGCCCGATCTTCCAGCCGATCACCCGGCGGCCTGCTGCCAGTTTGGCGCGATATATGGCGTTTTGCACCGCATAGGCGTCATCCATGCCCATGTCCGGGTGGCGTTTGGTCAGCAAGCCGATCTGTTGGCCACTGGCCTCGGCCTGTAGCAGATCTGCTGCCGCCGCAGCGTGGTCCTGTGGGGTCATGATACCACCTCGTCCTCAACGCCATTGCGCAGGGTGCCGATGCCTTCGACTTCAACCTCGACCACATCGCCGGGTTTCAGATAGCGCGGCGGATCAAAGCGGGCGCCAGCCCCGGTCGGGGTGCCGGTGATGATGATATCGCCAGGCTGTAGCGTCATGAAGGTGGAGATATATTCGATCTCGCGGCGGATCGGGAACATCATCCGCGACAGCACATCGTCCTGGCGGACCTCGCCATTGACGCGGGTGATGATGCGGGCCTCATCCAGCTGTCTGGCCTCGGTGAATGGCACCAGCCAGGGGCCGAGCGCGCCGGAGTTGTCCCAGTTCTTGCCTTGGGTGACGTTGAACTTGGCATGGCGCACCCAGTCGCGAATGGTGCCCTCATTGCAGAGCGTCAGGGCGGCGATATGGTCATAGGCGTCGTCCTGGCTAATCCGGCGACCACCCTTGCCGATGACGATGGCAACTTCGCCCTCATAGTCCAGGGTGTGGTTTTCCGGTGGGCGGACCAGATTGCGCCCATGGCCGGTGAATCCACTGGCAAAGCGGGGGAAAAGCGACATGTATTTCGGCTGCGCGCTGCCATCTTTGTATTCGGCGTTGCGATCCGGGAAGTTGACCCCAACGCAGAGGATGCGCGGCGCATTGGGCAGTACCATCTCAAAAACATAGTCCCTGTGGGTCACGGGTCTGCCGGCGGCGGATTTTTCCAGTTCCGCCAGGCCCTGATTGGCAATCACATCATAAAGCGTTGCCCATTGTGGGCAGGCGTCATTCAACGCGATCATGCCCGCCTCGGTGACGGCGCCAAAGAATGTCTCTCCCTCGGCGCTATAGGTTGCAAAACGCATCTGGTTTCTCCTCCACAAACAGGCGCCGTGGCGCTGCCCTGCGTATCATTGTTTGATGAGATGCCCGGTCAGACCGGGAAGATCACATTGGTCTGGCCAGTGCCGGAGGATGGAAAATACTCCGTCACCACTTCGCATTTGCCGGTGTATGTGTCCCAGCCAAGCGCCCCATAGAGCATCGCCGTGTCATGCATCGAACCTTCACCACAGCAGAATTGGGCATATTCGCGCAGCATTTTCAAGAACGTGGCATGGTCGCCCTGTTTCCACATCTCCAGCACATGCAGATCCATCTGACGGTTGAATTCGGAGGAGATGGTAAAGGTGCCATTGTTGGCGGCATAGTCCTTGTTGGCCCAGATCTTGTGGCTGAGACTGCCAGAGGCCACCAGCAGAACCTTTTCATCCGAGGCCTCAACAGCTTCGCGGATCGCTTCGCCGACAATGCGGCTCTCGTCGTGGTCATGCACTGTGGCCCAGGCGGCCACCGAGACCACCTTCATGTCATGTTCGCGGCTCATGAAGCGCATCGGCACCAGGGTGCCATATTCCAGCTCCAGACTGTCGAGTTGATGGCAGAGCGTATAGGCACCCCTGTCGGTGGCGGCTTTGGCGATGGCCTCGCCCAGGGCCGGGTTGCCATCGTAGCCATAGGGCAGATCCTGAATGAACTGCGGGAATTCGTTCGAGGTGAACAGGCCTGCAAAGCGTTTGTTGGCATTGATGTGAAAGCCTGCGTTGATCACCCAATGGGTGTCGCAGATCACCACGGTGGTGGCGCCAAGCGCCTTGGCGCGGCGGGCGATTTCGGCGTGACCGTCAATGGCGGCCTGACGTGTCCCTTTGACCGGCCCGTCCTGCTCAGACATCAGCATGGTTGGGACATGGGTCATCTTGGCGGCGAGTACGATCTCTCCCATGGGGTCTCTCCTTGTGTCGTGGGGTGGAGGGGCCAGCCCCTCAATTTCAAATTGGCATTTGAAATTTCACCCCGGGATATTTTTGGCCAAATGAATTTGGGGTCATGCGCCGAGGCGGGTGATCTTGTGTTGGCCGGTGGCGAAGCCGATGTGTTTTTGCTCCATGTAGAAGTCAAAGCTCCAGTCGCCGCCGTCGCGGCCGATGCCGCTGGCCTTGACCCCGCCAAAGGGGGTGGGCAGGTGACGGACGTTTTCCGAATTTACCCAGATCATGCCGGCCTCAAGCTGATCGGTGAAGCGCAGGGCGCGGGTCAGATCATTGGTCCAGAGATAGCCGGTGAGGCCGTACTGGGTGTCATTGGCGAGGTTCAGCGCCTCTTCTTCAGTGCTGAAGGGGATTGAGGTGAGGACCGGGCCAAAGATTTCTTCCTGGGCGATGCGCATTTGATTGTTGGCATTGGTGAAGAGCGTGGGACGGATGAAATAGCCGACATCGCCCAGTTTGGTGCCGCCTGCGGCGATGGTGGCGCCATCCTGTGTTGCGATGTCGAAGTATGAGGTGACCTTGTTGTAGTGTTCTTCGCTGATCAGGGGCCCAATTTCGCTGGTGGGGTTTAGCGGGTGGCCTACCTTTATGTTGTTGACGCGATCAATCAGCTTGGCCTCAAAGTCGGCGCGGATTGTGTCCTGCACCAGCAGGCGGGAGGAAGAAGTACAGCGTTCGCCGTTGATCGAGTAGATCATGAAGATCACGGCATCCAGCGCCCGGTCGAGATCGGCATCGTCAAAGACGATGACGGGATTCTTGCCGCCGAGTTCCAGGTGCAACCGCTTGAGCGTATCGGCCCCCTGTTTGCTGATGGCGGCCCCGGTGCGGCTCTCACCGACGAAGGCGATGGCCTTGATCGCCGGGTGTTCGGTCAGGCGTTTCCCGGCATCGTGGCCATAGCCATTGACCGTGTTGAGAACGCCGGGCGGCAGGCCAGCCTCTTCGGCGATTTCGACAAGCAGGCGGGCGGAGAGGGGGCTGTCTTCCGCGGGTTTGTGAACCACGGTGCAGCCCGCTGCCAAGGCAGGGGCAATTTTCCAGGTCGATAGCATAAAGGGGGTGTTCCACGGGGTGATGACCCCAACCGGGCCAATGGGCTTGCGCGTGGTGATATTCATCAATGTGGGAGACTGCAGGTGATGGCCATCGCGTGCCTGCACCACTTGATCGGCAAAATAGCGAAAATTCTCGGCCCCGCGCAGCGCCGCCTTGGACATGAAGCGCAGGGTCTGGCCGGTGTCCCAGCATTCGCACAGGGCGATTTCTTCGGCGCGGGCTTCGATCCCGTCGGCAATGCGTAGCAGGATCTGTTTGCGTTCCACCGCCGGCATATCCCGCCAAGCAGCAAAGGCATTGGCGGCGGCATTGGCGGCGGCGTCTATATCCGTGGCATCACCACGCGCGACGTTGCAGATCACGCTTTTGTCCACCGGAGAGCGGCTCTGGAACACTCCGGCAGTGCCTGCGCAATCCTGGCCCGCGATGCGGTTCTGGATGCCAGTTTCTTTGAACCGGACCAGAAACCCGTTCAGTTTCTCGATGTTTTGGGTCAACACAGTCATGCGTTATCCTCCTGTGGGGATGGGGCCAGATGGGCCCGAATAGAGCCGGTTTTGGGGGAGTATTCAGGGTCGATGTCACGCATTTCCAGCGAAAGCGCGATGGAGTGATCTGCCATTGCCGCTGCAAGATAGCTGCGGGCGGTGGTGAAGATACGTTGGGTGGCCGCTTGCTTTTCTGTCGGGCTGCGGCCGGCGCGCAGGCGAATGGAAATATCAATGAATCCATGTTTTGGATCACCATCGGCAATGGCATAGTGATCGACCCGCACCGCTCTGACCCGCACGCCTGGCATGGGGAAGGTATCAATCTTCACCGCTGTTGCGCGGATCTGGGCGCAGAGGCCGGCAATGTCCACGATCTGTTCGAGATTGGGCGAATATTCGATCTGAAAGTGAGGCATGGGCGGTGTTTCCTCGAGGCGGTAGGGGAAGGATGAGTCGGCTATTGGGCGCCCTTATTGCTTAACATGACAAATAAACTTTGCGCAATGAATTTGCGCAGTCAGCCCGATGAGCTATATTGCGATTAATCCTGGCGGGTGGGAAATTGTCGTTGACAATACAGCAATATGTTCCGGAATTTCGGGACGAATGACTGGAAAAACTTCCCGACCTTAGGTGATTTTCAGCCTGTTTCCAGCACTGCTAAAGCGCTGTATTCGGGTCTTTTCTGCCACGTCGCCTTGCCTGGCAGCGCATCCTTTCTTTGGGGGTCGGCCCGCAATGCCATCGGTTCCAGGGGCGGTTTCTGCGGCTTCTGGCCGGGCCTTTCCTCTGGGTAAATGGCAGGTGTCGTCATTTGGAAAAGCGCCGCTGCCAGAATAATGATTGACGCCTATCATTTTTTGATTGACGTCTGTCATTTTCAAGTCTTTGCTAGAGGCAGGAGAGCACGGCGTTGTGACACGCCGGGTGGGAGGAAACATGGCAAGCCCAACCTTAAGCGACGTGGCGCAGGCCGCCGGCGTGAGCTATGCGACAGCTGATCGTGTAGTCAACAAGCGCGGTAACGTGGCGGAAAAGTCGATCCGCAAGGTGCGCGACGCAATGGCGGCCCTGGGATATGTGCGCAATGTCGCCGCCGCCAATCTGTCGCGCGGTCGTGTTTATCGGCTCGCATTTTTGATCCCATTGGGCCCGAATGCCTTCTTCAACCGGATCCGCGACCACCTGAAGATCACCGCCGAGCGGCTACAGACTGAACAGATCCGTGTAGAGATCATCGAGGTCGCGGCCTTCGGGGTGGAAGACATGCAGGCGGGGCTCACGGCGCTGTTGGAGCAAGACTTTGATGGTGTGGCGATTGTCGGCCTGAAAAGTACGGCGCTGGAACAGCCGCTGGCAGCGCTGCGGCAAAAGGGGGTGGCCATTGTCGGGTTGGTGTCGGATCTGCCGATTGACTATCGCTCGGCCTATATTGGCATTGATAACCGGGTTGCGGGCCGGACGGCGGCGCGGCTGATTGGCATGGCGCATGGCGGCGGCAAGGGCCTGGTGCAGACCTTTGCTGGCGCCCTTGCGGCGCATGACCATGCCGAACGGTTGGCAGGGTTTCAAGAGGTGATCACCGCCGATTTCCCCAAGATTGCGCTGCTGAACCCGTTGATGACCAAGGATGCTGCGGCCGTCGTGCAAAGCCAGGCCAGTGCAGCCTTGGCGCAGCACCCGGATCTGACGGCAGTTTATAACGTGGGCGCGGGCAACAGTGGGCTGATTGCCGCCCTTACCTTGGCCCCGCGCAAGCCCTTTTGCGTGGTGCATGAACTGGTCCCGCATACGCGCAAGGCGGTGGAAGCGGGCCATATTGATATCGTGATTGACCAGCGCCCCGATGTGGAAATCAACCGCGCCTTCAGCGTGCTGCGCGCCTTGATTGACGAACAGGGCGTGCCGCGCATGCCGGAATTGGTCCCAACCATCTACCTGCGGGATAATCTGCCCGGCGCCCCCTTCCCCGAGACGATGAAAGACAAAACCAAATGACGGATTTCTTTAAAGATATTGCCCCACTGGCCTATGATCCCAATAGCACTGGTCTGGATTTTCGCCACTACAACCCGGATGAGGTGATCCTGGGCAAACGGATGGAAGATCACCTGCGTTTTGCGGTGGCCTATTGGCATTCTTTTGCCTGGCCCGGTGGTGACCCCTTTGGCGGCCAGACCTTTGATCGGCCCTGGTTTGGCGACACCATGGATCTGGCCCGGCTCAAGGCGGATGTCGCCTTTGACATGTTTGATCTGCTGAATGTGCCCTATTTCTGCTGGCATGACGCAGACATCCGCCCCGAAGGCGACAGCTTTGCCGAGAGCCTGCGCAATTTTGAGGAGATCATTGACTATTTTGGTACCAAGATGGCGGGCAGCAAGACCCAGCTTCTGTGGGGCACAGCGAATATGTTCAGCCACCGCCGGTTTATGGCGGGCGCGGCCACCAACCCCGACCCGGAAATCTTTGCCTGGTCGGCGGCGACGGTAAAGGCCTGCATGGATGCCACCCACAATCTAGGCGGTCAGAACTATGTGCTGTGGGGCGGGCGCGAAGGCTATGAAACGTTGCTCAACACCGATCTGAAACGCGAACGCCAGCAGGCCGGGCGGTTTTTGCAGATGGCGGTGGAATACAAACATAAGATCGGTTTCAAGGGTGCCATTCTGGTGGAACCGAAACCGCAGGAACCGTCAAAGCACCAGTATGATTTTGACGTCGCCACTGTCTATGGCTTCCTCAAGGAATTTGGCCTTGAAGGCGAGGTGCAGATGAATATCGAGCAGGGTCATGCAATCCTGGCGGGCCATTCGTTTGAACACGAACTGGCGCTGGCGGCGAGCCTTGGCATTTTTGGCTCTATCGACATGAACCGCAATGACTACCAGTCTGGCTGGGATACCGACCAGTTCCCCAACAATGTGCCCGAGGTGGCGCTGGCCTATTACGAGGTGCTGAAAGCCGGGGGGTTCACCACTGGCGGCACCAATTTCGATGCAAAACTGCGCCGCCAATCGCTGGATCCTGTCGATCTGATTGCCGCGCACGCCGGGGCGATGGATGTCTGTGCGCGGGGCTTCAAGGCGGCGGCGGCCATGCTGGAGGACGGAACCCTGGAAGCGATGCGCGCCGAGCGCTACGCCGGTTGGGACAGTGCTGATGCGCAGGCGATGCTGGAAAGCGATCTGGGCAGTATTGCGCAACGGGTACTGGACGATGGCATCAACCCGCAGCCGCAATCCGGGCGTCAAGAGATCCTGGAAAACGTCGTCAATCGCTTTGTGTAGGCGAACAAAAGGGAGGGAAGAGCCATGAAAACTATCAAGGGTCCGGCGCTGTTCTTGGCGCAATTCGCGGGCGATGACGCGCCATTCAATTCCTGGGATAGCATTACCAAATGGGCCGCTGACTGTGGCTACAAGGGGGTGCAGGTGCCCAGCTGGGATGGCCGCCTGATTGATCTGGACAAGGCCGCCAGTAGCAAGGACTATTGCGATGAATTCAAGGGCAAGGCCCGCGAAAACGGCGTGGAAGTCACCGAACTGTCAACCCATCTGCAAGGCCAGCTGGTTGCGGTTCACCCCGCCTATGACACCGCGTTCGATGGCTTTGCCGCACCCGAAGTGCGGGGCAATCCTGCGGCGCGCCAGGAATGGGCGGTGGATCAGGTGAAAAAGGCGCTGTCGGCCTCGCAGCACATGGGGATTGGGGCGCATGCCACCTTTTCCGGCGCGCTGGCCTGGCCCTATATCTACCCCTGGCCGCAGCGCCCGGCGGGCCTGGTTGAAACCGCCTTTGACGAACTGGCAAAACGCTGGCTGCCAATCCTGAACCATGCCGAAGACTGCGGCGTTGATGTCTGTTATGAAATCCACCCGGGCGAAGACCTGCATGATGGCATTTCATATGAGATGTTCCTGGAACGCACCGGTAACCACGCCCGCGCCAATATGCTCTATGATCCCAGTCACTATGTGCTGCAATGCCTGGATTATCTGGACAATATCGACATCTACAAAGACCGGATCAAAATGTTCCACGTCAAGGATGCCGAATTCAACCCAACCGGACGGCAGGGGGTCTATTCCGGCTATCAAAGCTGGACCGATCGTGCCGGGCGGTTCCGCTCGCTTGGGGATGGGCAGGTCGATTTTGGCGCGGTGTTTTCCAAGATGGCCGCCAATGATTTCGACGGCTGGGCCGTGGTCGAATGGGAATGCTGCCTGAAACACCCCGAAGACGGCGCCCGCGAAGGGGCGCAGTTCGTGTCGGACCACATAATCCGCGTGACTGACAAGGCCTTTGATGACTTTGCCGATGGCGGCACCGATGAGGCCGCAAACCGCAAAATGTTGGGGATCGACTGATGGCACCTATTCGTCTTGGAATGGTCGGCGGCGGCAATGACGCTTTTATTGGTGGTGTGCACCGGATTGCTTCACGGATTGACGACCGCTTTGATCTGGTTGCGGGCGCGCTGTCCTCGACACCGGAAAAATCCGCCGCCAGCGCCGAAGCGCTTGGAATTCCACGCTCTTACGGCAGCTTTGCCGAGATGGCCGAGGCCGAAGCCGCCCGTGAAGACGGGGTCGAGGCCGTGGCCATTGTCACGCCCAACCACGTTCATGCAGCAGCAGCCAAGGCCTTTCTGGCCAAGGGCATCCATGTGATCTGCGACAAGCCGCTGACCGCCACCATGGAAGAAGCCGCCGATCTGGAAGCGGCGGTGGCGCAGGCGCAATCGCTGTTTGTGTTGACCCATAACTATACCGGCTATCCGATGATCCGGCAGGCCCGCGCCATGGTGGCAGCGGGCGATCTGGGCGATATCCGTATCGTGCAGGCCGAATATCCGCAGGACTGGCTGACCTCTGCGGTGGAAAACGAAGGTTTGAAACAGGCCGAATGGCGTACCGATCCGGCCCGTTCAGGCGCTGGCGGATCGGTCGGCGATATCGGCACCCACGCCCACAATCTGGCCTGTTTTGTCAGCGGCTTGAAGGTCGAAAGCCTGGCCGCCGATCTGCAATGCTGGGGCGCGGGGCGCGCATTGGATGACAATGCCCATATGATGCTGCGCTTTCAGGGTGGCGCACGGGGAATGCTGTGGTCCAGCCAGGTGGCGCCGGGCAACGAGAACGCGCTGAAGCTGCGCATCTATGGCGACAAGGGCGGGTTGGAATGGGCGCAAGAGGATCCCAATTACCTTTGGTACACCCGCCATGGCGGCGCCAAGCAGCTGCTGACCCGCAATGGCGCCGGCGCCAATGCAGCCGCGCAGGCCGTCAGCCGCATCCCCGGTGGCCACCCCGAAGGCTATCTGGAAGGCTTTGCTACCATTTACAGCGAAGCGGCTGATGCCATTCGCGCCTATCAGGGTGGTGCTGCGCGCGCGGATGCCATGGGCCAACTGCCCGGTATGGCTGACGGTATGGCGGGGATGAAATTCATTCAGGCCTGCGTCACCTCGTCGGCCCGAGATGCGGCTTGGGTCACCCTATGACTGCGGGCCCCGTCATCGCGCTGAAAGGCGTCAGCAAGAGCTTTGGCCCGATTGAGGTGCTGCATGGCGTGGATCTGGCCCTGCGGCCGGGCACCGTGCATGCGCTGATCGGCGAAAACGGGGCAGGCAAATCCACCACGATGAAAATTCTGGCGGGCTATCAGCCTGCCAGTTCTGGTGAGGTTCTGCTGGACGGGCAGCCCGCCCAGTTTACCAGCCTGCATGACGGCGAACTGGCGGGCATCGTGATGATCCATCAGGAATTCAATCTGGCAGAGCAACTGACCGTCGAGCAGAATATCTTTCTGGGTCGTGAACTGACGCGCGGCCTGCTGTTGGACAAGGCTGAAATGCGCCGCAAGACGCGTGCCTATCTGGATCGGGTGGAGTGTGATATCTCGCCCGATGCACTGGTTTCTTCTCTGTCGAACTCTGACAAGCAGATGGTGGAAATCGCCAAGGCGCTGTCGCGCGATGCCCGCGTGTTGATCATGGATGAACCCACTGCGGTGCTGACTACGCGCGAAACCGAGGTGTTGTTCAAGCAGGTCGACGCCCTGCGCAGTGCTGGGACCGCGATCCTGTTCACCTCGCATAAACTGGACGAAGTTGCGTATATTGCTGATGAAATCACCGTGATGCGCGATGGCGCAGTGGTGCAATTCGGCCCGGCTAGTGACAGCAGCGAAGACGCGATGGCCACTGCCATGGTGGGGCGTGATGTGTCCGACCTCTATCCTGAAAAACCGGGTGTGGCACCGGATGCGCCGGTGGTGTTGAGGGTCGATGGTCTGGAGGTGCCGGGCTTTGCCAAGAATGTATCCTTCAGCCTGCAGCAGGGGGAAATTCTTGGCCTCGGCGGGCTGATTGGATCTGGTCGGACCGAACTGATGGAGGGCCTGGCAGGACTGCGCCCAGCCCGGGCAGAGAGCCTGCATCTGTTTGGGCAGCCTGTTGTGTTCAAGACGCCCGGAGCGGCGCAACGGGCGGGGCTGTGCTACCTGACCGAAGACCGCAAACTGCGCGGGCTGCTGCTGGAACGTGGTATGCGCGAAAATCTGACCCTTCAGACCCTGCATAAATTTGGTGGTTTTCTGATTAACCGCACCGCCGAAGAGGCCGCCCTGACCCGCGCAATCGAAGAATTCGATATCCGGGCCGGCAGGCGCGATGTGCGCGTTGGCAATATGTCCGGCGGCAATCAGCAAAAGCTGCTGCTGGCCAAGGTGATGCTGTCAGAGCCGCGCCTGCTGATTGTGGATGAACCAACCCGCGGCATTGATATCGGCACCAAGCAGCAGATCTATGCCTTCCTGCGGGGACTGGCGGATGCGGGACATTCGATCATCGTCATCACCTCTGAAATGCCCGAACTGATTGGCCTGGCAGACCGCATCATGGTGATGCGTCAGGGCGCGGTCAGCGGCATTCTGCAGCCGGGTGAAATATCTGAAGACGCAATTGTGCGCCTGTCCATGGGGCTGCGCGCTGAGACAACACCCACTTTCGAAGTGGCATAAGGGTTTGAATACCATGACTGATGCAACGCTCCCTCCGCCGCAAAGCCGCGCCTGGCCGTCGATGTCGGTTCTGGGGCCGATCCTTGCGCTGATTGTTCTGGTTATCATCGGGGCAATGCTGAATGCCAATTTCCTGAGCGCCGCCAATATCACCAATGTGCTGGCCCGATCAGCCTTTATTGGCATCATTGCGGTGGGCATGACCTTTGTCATCACCGCCGGGGGGCTGGATCTGTCGGTGGGGTCGATGGCAGCTTTTATTGCCGGGCTGATGATCCTTGTGATGAATGCGGCCCTGCCAAGCCTGGGCGTCGGGGTGCCAATCATCCTGCTGGGCATGGCAACCGCGCTTGTTGCCGGCCTGCTTGCCGGATTGCTCAATGGCTATCTGATCACAAGCCTTGGCATTGATGCCTTTATCGTCACGCTGGGCGCCATGGGGGTTTACCGGTCGCTGGTGACCTGGCTGGCCGATGGCGGCACGCTCTCGCTGGATTTTGCTCTGCGCAGTTTTTACCGACCGGTTTATTTTGATGGCATCCTTGGTATCAGCTGGCCGATCATTGTCTTTGCGCTGGTTGTGCTTCTGGGGGAAATCCTGATGTCGCGTGCAGCCTTTGGCCGCCACTGCGCCGCCACCGGATCCAATGAAAACGTCGCCCATTATTCCAATGTCAACGTCAAGCGCACCCGGCTGATCGCCTATGCAGGCCTTGGCGTCCTGGTTGGCGTCGCCACCATCATGTATGTGCCGCGGCTTGGCTCTGCCTCCTCTTCCACCGGGGTGTTGTGGGAATTGGAAGCCATCGCCGCCGTCATTATCGGCGGCACGGTCCTGAAAGGTGGTTTCGGCCGGGTCTGGGGCACCGTGATCGGCGTGCTGATCCTGAGCCTGATTGGCAATATTCTGAACCTGACGGATTTTGTGTCGCCCTATCTCAATGGTGCGATCCAGGGCGTCATCATCATTCTCGCTGTGATCCTGCAGCGCGAAGGCAAGACGGCAAACTAGAGCCGCTTCAAGCACGCTTCATGGGAGGAGCAAAGATGAAATATACCAAATCATTCGCTGCACTGGCATTGGCTACGGTCGTCGGAACCGCCGCCGGCGCAGATGAAACAGAGGTCAAGGTGATCGGTGTGTCCATTCCTGCGGCAACGCATGGCTGGGCCGGTGGCATGAATTTTCACGCGCAGCAGACTGTCGAACGCCTGGAAGAGGTCTATCCCGAACTTGATTTTGTCCTGGCCACCGCATCGGACCCCGGTAAGCAGGTCAATGATATCGAAGACATGGTTGCCACCCGCAACATCGATGCGCTGGTGGTGCTGCCTTTTGAATCCGATCCACTGACCCCGCCGGTACAGGCCGTTGCAGACAGCGGCGCCTGGGTCACCGTTGTGGACCGTGGTCTTTCGGTGCCCGGCATTGAAGACCTTTATGTTGCAGGCGACAATTCCGGCTTTGGCAAGGTGTCGGGCGAATACATGGCCTCCAAGATGCCGGATGGCGGCGATATCGTGGTGTTCCGCGGCATCCCAACCACCATCGACAATGAACGCGTCGATGGGTTCAAGGCGGCGATTGATGGTTCTGGCATCAACATCCTGGCGGCCGAACACGGCAACTGGAACCGCGACGACAGCTTTACCGTGATGGAAGACTTCCTGTCGAAGTATCCAAAAATCGACGCGGTTTGGGCCTCGGATGATGACATGGCTATTGGTGTTCTTGCCGCGATCGAGGCCGCCGGGCGTGATGATGTCCAATTCGTTCTGGGCGGCGCTGGCATGAAGGAAATGATCAAGCGCACCGCAGATGGCGACAAGATGATGCCTGCCAACGTGACCTATCCACCCTCGATGATTGCCACCGCAATCGAACTCACGGCTGTTGGATTGACGTCCAATGCACCTGTGTCGGGGTCTTTTGTCATTGGCTCGGTCCTGGTGACGCAGGAAAACGCAATGGATTTCTACTATCCTGACAGCCCGTTCTAAGGGTGCTTCCCTGGCCATCTGCTGCGGGTGGATGGCCAGCCAATTTCTACTGGATGGGCCATCGCAATGTATCTTGGACTGGATTTGGGCACTTCGGGTGTCAAAGCGCTGTTGATCGACGAAGATCAGATCGTCCTGGCCGAAGGCCATAGCGCGCTGGAGGTCGACCGCCCTGCCCCGCTATGGAGTGAGCAGGATCCGATGGCCTGGATTGCCGCCTGCGAAGCGGCGATTGATCAGCTGCGCGCCAGCGCCCCAACCGCCTTTGCAGCGCTACGTGGCATTGCCGTGTCTGGTCAGATGCATGGCGCGACCCTGCTGGATAAGGATGATCAGCCCCTGCGCCCCGCCATCTTGTGGAACGATGGCCGCGCCAGCATCGAATGTGGCGAACTGGACGCGCGCGCCGATTTTCGCGGTATTGGCGGCAATCTCGTTATGGCCGGTTTTACCGCGCCGAAACTACGCTGGGTGGCAAAAAATGAGCCTGACATATTTGAAAAAACACGGAAGATTTTGCTGCCAAAGGATTTTGTCACGCTTTGGCTGACGGGAGAGCACGTCTCGGACATGTCCGATGCGGCGGGGACGCTTTGGTTGGATGTGGCCCGGCGCGACTGGTCGGATGTGCTGCTCGCGGCCACCGGGCTGAGCCGGGATCATATGCCTCGGCTGGTCGAAGGCAGCGCGTCGGCAGGCAGGCTACGCCCCTCGCTGGCCACTGAATGGGGCGTTGGATCTGTCACCGTGGCGGGTGGCGGCGGCGATAATGCGGCGACGGCCTGCGGGCTGGGGCTTGTGCAGCCAGGCGATGGGTTCTTGTCTTTGGGCACGTCCGGCGTGCTGTTTTCGGTCACTGATCATTTTGCGGCCAATACCGATGGCGCAGTGCATAGTTTCTGTCATGCGGTGCCGCAGACCTGGCATCAGATGGGGGTCATCCTTTCGGCCACCGATGCGCTGTCCTGGCTGGGCGATATCGTCGGCAAAACACCTGCGGCACTGACCGCGCTGGTGGAGCCGGACCGGGCGCCCTCTGCGGTGACTTTTCTGCCCTATCTGTCTGGTGAAAGAACGCCGCATAATGCGCCCGATGCCAGCGGTGCGTTCCTTGGGTTGCGTCGCGACCAGCGGCTGGCGGATCTGGTGCAGGCCGTGATGGAGGGCGTCGGCTATGCCTTTGGCGATTGCTGCGCGGCGCTGGATCACTGCGGATCCCTGCCCGAAACGGTCTGGGTCGCAGGTGGCGGCAGCCAGTCAGAAACCTGGCTGCAAATGATCGCCGATATTACCGGGTTGACCCTTCAGCTGCCCGCCAGCGGTGCCCAGGGCGCGGCACTTGGCGCGGCGCGGCTGGCGATCCTGGCCAGCACGCCCGAGCAACCGGCCAGTTCAGTACTGACGCCACCACAGGTTCAGGCCTGCTATCGGCCCAAACCGGATCGCGCCGAAGCCTATGCGCAGCGCTATCTCGCCTATAAGGATGGTTGGAATAGCGGCTGCGCATAGGGTCAGCCTACCCGGTCGGCACTGGCCGCTGATCTATTGGCCACCAATCAGATATTCTCAATCGTGGTCACGGTTTCGCGGAAATAGTCCAACAGCCCCTCGGCCTCATGCGAGATAATATAGGTCAAGGATCTGACCTCGCGCTGACGCTGACCATAGAAGAATTGCTGCTGAAACCGGGTCAGATGCCAGCCGGCGCCAAGGGCCGAGGTCTGGACCTCCAGCGCCTGTGTTCCCTGGGGAAAAATCTCTTCCGCCAGCCGCGCAAATAGCCCCATCAGGGATGGTTTGGTTTCAGCCTGTTGCCAGCTGACGTCGGTATCGGCATCGCGGTAATGGTCGATGCGAAAATCAATGTCATCGGCCATGTCGTCAAAAAGCGTCATATCGCCGACGCAGAATTTTGCAATCACCTGATCAATTACGGCGGCACCGGGGTTTGCGGCTGTTTCATTTGTTGCTGTCGCAGTCATCTCTGAAGTCCTTTTCAAGGGTTGGCCCCGCCGATATGCCAGTCGCAGTGTATAAAGTTAATTGCTATGAAGACTATACAAGGTATAGTCATTGACTATGATAGAACTTACCACACTACGCTACTTTTCTGGTGCCTTTGAAACCGGAACCTTTAGTCAGGCGGCCCGCGCCAATGAGGTGAGCCAGCCGACGGTTTCGGCGGCGATTCAGAAGCTGGAACAACGTCTGGGGGGGGCGTTGTTCTTGCGTGCCAAATCAGGTTTGCAGCCAACGCCGCTGGCAATCCGGCTGTATCATGACACGGTGGAAAGCGTGGCCCATCTGTCGAGCCTGGATCAGCGGCTGCAGACCCAGCCCCAGCAACGGGTGCGCATTCACTGTGCCCCCGATGTGCTGCTGCAGAGCTTTGCGCCCGGATTGAATGCGCTGCGCTGGAAATCCCCCGATCTGACTTTTGCCTTCACCGATGATCTGCTTGGCAGTGACTTGGCCTTTTTGTCCGAGGCCTGCGTCCCAGCCGGCCATGGTTTTATTCTGCTGACGGAAGAGCCCTTTTGCGTCGCGCTTGGGCGATTTCACCCGCTGGCCCGTGCGGCGGGTCTACGTCTGGAGGATATTGTCGATCAGGCGCTGATCCATCGGCCCTATTGTCCAGATGCCGATCGCCTTGATCCAGCAGCGGCGAAGAACGGGGCCAGCCCGGGGCCTGCGGCGCAGGCGATGAATGATGCGCAACTGCTGGATCTGGTGGCGGCGGGCCTTGGCATCGCCCTGGTGCCGCGCTCACATGGTGAGGGGCGAGAGGACATCATTCTGCGCCCATTTATTCACCCGGAAAAAACCAGCCGCCGCCTTGGCATTTCGTACCGAAAGTCGGTTTTTGCCAGCACTCTGGCCAAGCAACTGGCGGATACGAAACCCCTGCCCTGATCTGCCCGGATGCGCCATTTAGGTCGCGCAACGGACCCGCTGTTGCTGAGCGTCGAACAGGAAGGCGGCAGAATCGTCAAAATCAAGCTCGATCTCGGCCCCGACGCGCGTATCGTCCTGGCCAAAAATGCGCACGGTAAGAGCCTCTTGCCCTTCGGTGGCGACCAGCAGGTTGGTGTCGCCGCCCAGACGTTCAACATGGGTCACGGCCCCCTTGATCCGCCCGCCTTTGGTCGGGCGCAGATGTTCGGGGCGTAGGCCCAGGGCCCCATCTTTCGGGATATTCAACGGCGCTTTTTTCAGGAAATTCATCGCTGGCGAGCCGAGGAAGCCGGCAACAAACTGATTGGCGGGGTTGTTATACAGCTCCATCGGCGATCCGACCTGTTCGACCCGCCCATCCCGCAAAACCACGATTTTGTCGGCAAGGGTCATGGCCTCGGTTTGATCATGGGTCACATAGATCATCGAGGCGCTGAGGGTCCGGTGCAGTTCTGCGATCTCGATGCGCGTATTCATCCGCAATGCGGCATCAAGGTTCGACAGAGGTTCATCAAACAGGAACAGCTTTGGTTCGCGCACAATGGCCCGGCCGATGGCCACCCTTTGGCGCTGGCCGCCGGACAGGTCCGCAGGCTGGCGGTCCACATAAGCGCCCAGATCCAGCATTTCGATCGCTTTGCCAACCCTTTCATCGATCACGGATTTGGGCTGCTTTTCCTGTTTCAGCCCCAGCGCCATGTTGTCGCGTACGCTCAGATGCGGATAGAGTGCGTAGGACTGGAAGACCATGGCAATGCCGCGCTTGGCGGGGGGGACGGTATTGACCACTGTGCCACCAATATCGACAGTGCCTGAACTGGCGTCCTCAAGCCCCGCAATCACCCGCAACAGGGTGGATTTACCACAGCCCGAAGGGCCGACGAAGACCACGAATTCGCCATCTTCGACGGTCAGGTTGATGTTTTTCAAAACTTCTACCGAGCCAAACGACTTGCAAAGATTGGTAAGGGTCAGCGCGGTCATTGGGTCTCTCCTAGGTCTACGGGGCGTCCGGTGCGGATGCTTTGGTCGGCGGCCAGGCAAATTTTCAGCGATTGCACGGCGTCGCTCTGGTGGCGTGTCAGGTCGATGTCCTGGGTGATCGCCTTGATCATGAAGGCCTGCTCGGCGTTGCACAGCTGCTGATGGCCCGGCTCATCCGGCATTTCAATCAGGGTATCGCCAGAGGGGCGATGCACCAGAATGCCGCCAACTCGGGTGTGGCCATCCACATCATCAGAGGCGCCTTTGTTGTCCTCGGTGATGGAAACCGCGCCTCTGGGGGAGATCACGTCTTTTACAAAAAACGCAGTTTCCGACATCATTGGCCCCCAGCCCGCCTCGTACCAGCCGACTGAGCCATCTTTGAACCAGACCTGCAATTGCCCATAGTTATACATATCCGTGGCAATTTCATCCGACAGGCGCAGGCCCATACCGCTGACCCGCACAGGCGCGGCATCGGTGATCTGGCACATCACATCCACATAGTGCACGCCACAATCGACCAGCGGGCTGGTGGTCTGCATCAGGGATTTATGCGTATCCCAGGTGGGGCCATCTGATTGCTGGTTCAGGTTCATGCGAAACACATAAGGCCCGCCCAGATCGCGTGCCTCGGCGACGAGACGCTGCCAGCTGGGATGGTGGCGCAGGATATAGCCGACGACAAGCTTGCGGTTCAGCCGCCGGGCTGTTGCAACCACCCGCTCTGCATCTGCCACAGTAGTCGCCAGCGGTTTTTCGATAAACACATGCGCGCCTGCCTCCATCGCGGCGATGGCATAATCGGCGTGGCTGTCGGAATAGGTGGCGACGCAGACCAGATCGGGCTTTTGCGCCAATCCTTCCTCAAAGCTTTCGAAGCGGGGGTAATCTGCCAGTTCGGGTGGCAAATCCACATCCGAACGGTTCACCAGCCCGACGATCTCGGCCTCGGGGTGGGCGTGATAGGCCAGCGCATGGCTCCGCCCCATATTGCCAAGCCCCGCAACAACAACCCTCATTTCACTGCTCCTGATGTGATGCCCCGGATTAGCTGCCGCGAGAAAACAACGTAAAGCGCCATGACCGGCAGAATGGCCAGTGACAGGGCAGACAGAACCGCGTTCCAGTCGGTGACAAACTGGCCAATAAAGACCTGACTGCCGAGCGTCAGGGTTTTGACCTCTTCGGATGGGGCCAGGATCAGCGGGAACCATAGATCGTTCCAGATCGGGATCATGTTGAATACGGCAACCGTTGCCATGGCCGGGCGCACCAGCGGCAGAACCAGGCGAAAGAAGATCCGGTATTCGGACAATCCGTCGATGCGGCCGGCGTTCTTCAAATCGTCACTCACCTGGCGCATGAATTCCGATAGGATGAACACCGCCAAGGGCAGCCCCTGTGCGGTATAGACCAGGATAAGCGCCCACAGGGTGTTGACCAGCCCCGTCTGTACCATCATTTCCAGAATGGCGACGGTGCCAATGCGAATGGGGATCATGATGCCGAGGGCCAGATACAGCCCCATCAGCGTGTTGCCCTTGAAGCGGTATTCCGCCAGGGCAAAGGCCGCCATGGCACCAAACAGCAGAATAAAGAACAAGGAACCCACCGTCACGATCATCGAATTCTGAAAGTAGAGAACGAAATCCCCCTGCTTGAGCACGGTTTCATAGCCGATCAGCGAAAAACTATCTGCATGGGGCAGTGCCAGTGGTTCACGAAAGATCGCCTTGCGTGTTTTGAAGCTGTTGATAACGATCACAAAGACCGGGAATAGCGCGATCACGGTATAAAGGATCAAGGCCCCATGCGCGGCAAAGGTATTCAGGCGGTTTTGACGGGCAACGTTCATCGCGCTCTCCTTCAGAACTGATAGCGGCGCATGCGCGACTGAATACCAAACAGGTACAGACACACGCCAATCAGGATGATGGCAAACATTGCGGATGCAATGGTTGACCCCATATGCGGATCCCCTAGTTGCAGCTGAAAGCCAAAGAAGGTGCGATACATGAATGTGCCTAGAATATCAGTTGAGAAATCCGGTCCGGCCAGTGCGCCCTGCGCCGCGTAGATCAGATCAAACGCATTGAAATTGGCAACAAAGGTCAGGATTGAAATAATCCCGATCGAGGGCAGGATCAGTGGCAGCTTGATCTTCCAGAAGGCTGCAAGTCCGGTGATGCCGTCCACTTCTGCCGCCTCTAGAATTTCATCAGGAATCGATAGAAGTGCCGCATAGATCAGCATCATCGGGATGCCAACGAACTGCCAGACCGACACCAGCGACAGGGTGGTCAGCGCATAAGCCTCTTTACCAAGCCAGGGCGCATAAAGCGATTTCAGGCCAACGGCATCCAGCAGTCCCGGCGCAATGCCCCAGATGGGCGACAGGATGAGCTTCCAGGCGAAACCAACGATAACAAAGCTGAGAATGGTGGGAATGAAGATGGCGGAACGGTAAAAACCGGCAAATCGCAGTTTCGGGTGGCTCAGGATTGCGGCAAGGGCCACGCCAATGGGATTTTGCACCAGCATATGCACCAGGAAGAACCAGAAATTATTTCCTAGCGCGTTCCAGAATTGGGTGGACCAGATCGCATCTCCGAACAGGGTGCGAAAGTTCTGCAAGCCCACAAAAATCCGCGTCTGGTCGACCTCGGTGAACAGTGACAGGCGCAGGGTGTTGAACAGCGGATAGATCATGACGGCGGTGTACACCAGCACCGCAGGGGCCAGAAACACAAGGATATGCCACCTGAATTTGGGTTTTGTCTGTTGTTCAGCCATCAGGACATCCTACCGCGAAAAGAATAACTGGGGGAATGCCGCCCTCAAACGGGGCGGCATCCGGATATCAGGACAGTGGTTTACTGCTGCGGCGCATACCAGCTGGCAAGACCCTCTTGCAGGCGTTTACCTGCCTCTTCCGGGGTTTCAGAGCCTTTGATCACAGCCGCCGATGCGTTCCAGGTGTCATTTTCCAGGTTTGGCGTCCCACGCGACAGGATCTGATAGGTAGAACGGATCGAGCTCTCGCATTCCCCGCGCCAGGAAATGAACTCCTCGGCCAATGGGTCTTCGACCGTGACAGGTGCCGAAGACAGCGGGAAGAAGCCCGGCAGCGCGTTGGCAAAGATGGTCGAAAACTCGGAAGAGGCAACCCAGTTCAGGAAGGTCTTTGCTGCCTCGGGGTTGGGGGTGGCAGCGTTCATGCCGATGCCAATATCGGTGTGATCCGAAATATAGCAGGTGTCGCCGGCCTTCTGAACTGGTGGATAAAACGCCCCCATCTCAAAATCCGCCAGCCCGTTGAAGCCGGAGACCTCCCAAGAGCCGGCAGGATAGATCGCCGCGCGGCCCAGGGTGAAAATGTTCTGGCTGTCAGGATAGGTCTGTGCCTCATAGCCATCTCCCAGATAGGGGGCCCATTTGGCAAGCTGGCGATAGGGCGCGATCCAGGCCTCATCCGTCAGTTTCTGCTCTCCGGCAATCAGGGCCAGGCGGCCTTCTTCGCCTTTCCAGTAGTTCGGGCCGATGTTGTTATAGCCCATGGTGGCGGCTTCCCACTGGTCGTTGGTGCCCATCGCCATCGGGATATAGTTGCCGTCTTCCTTGATTTTTTCCAGAACCGCAAAGAATTCAGCCTCGGTCTTGGGGACCTCTACGCCCACTTCGGCAAAGGCCTCTTTGTTGTAGATAAAGCCGTGGATCACGCTGGCCATCGGCACGCAGTATTGCACGGTCGCGTCGTCGGTGCTCCAGCCTGATTTGGCCACAGACGAGAAATTTGCCATGCCATCCAGATCACTGATCTCTGCAAGGTGGCCTGCCTCATACAGCGCTTGCGAGGCGTCAAAGGGGCGACAGGTGATGATGTCACCGGCAGAGCCGGCGTCCAGTTTGGAATTCAACACCGCGTTGTATTCCGCCGGGGCCGAAGGCGTGAACTTGAGCTTGATTCCCGGGTGCGCCGCCTCAAAGGCCGGGATGATGTCATTCTGCCAGATAGCCAGATCGTCATTGCGCCAGCTTTCGATGGTCAGCGTCACATCCTCGGCAGCCGCCGTACCCGCGATGATCGTCGAGGCCAGCATGGTTGCGATTACAGTCGTCTTTTTCATGATCTTCTCCCTATTATTGTTTGTCTTTCTTATGTATTTTTGTTCTTTTCCAGCGCCTTAAGGCAGGGGGCCAGATGGCCGTCGTGGCGCTGCAGCAGGGTCCGTGCGACAAGGGGGCTGCAGCCCTTTGCGACCAGAATGGCGGCCTTTGGATTGCCCTGCGTCTGCGCTAGGGCGGCCTTGGCCACAGGTGCGGATACATCTGCAATATGGCGCACGATGCCGATGGCGCGCTCAATCAGTTTGGCGTTGTCAGCCACGACATTGACCATCATGCCCTGATAGACATGGCCCAGCTTTATCCCCATCAAAGAGGACATCAGGTTCAGCGCCACCTTCTGCCCGGTTCCAGCCGCGAGCCGGGTTGATCCGGCAATCACCTCCGGCGGTGTTGCAACGCAGATGGGGACATCGGCCATCTCTAGCAGCGGCGTTTCGGGGTTGTTGGCAATGGCGATGACACTGGCGCCGTTCGCTTTACCCGATTTGGCAAGCGCGAGGGCGTAGGGGGTTGTGCCGCTGGCGCTGAGAACGATGACCACATCCCCCGGCATCACGTCGCGCAGGGCGATGTCCGCAGCGCCAGCGTCATCTTCAGTGTCGCCCGGCATCTGCCCCGTCGTTGGGACGCCACCCGCCATATGGATGTGAACACAGTGCGCTGGGATGCCAAAGGTGCCGGGTAATTCACAGGCATCAGCCAGGGCCATCAGCCCGGAACTGCCGGCTGCCGCATAGGTCAGGGACCGGCCAGATCGGATTGCAGCAGCCATGAGCTGTGCGCCGCGATCAATCTCTGCGATCACGGCCTGTACCGCCGTGATAGCCGCTGACTGGGTTTCCAGCAGTGCTGCGGCGGCCAGGGGCACGGATTGCGCATCAATCGCGTCGCTCTGTATCCGTTGCTCGGTCGTTGGTTGCAGCATGAGAATCCCCCTCTCGCCCAATCTAATACCTTTTAGATACCTTTTGTCTACTCCCTATTTCCATAAAGACCAAATACAAGGCCAATCTCACCAAATTTAGCATATTTGGCCTATATTTTCGTTAAGAGGTATTATATAGGTATTGCATGCGTGACTCGAAGCACAAAATTCTGATTGGCGTTGATGGGGGCGGAACCGGATGTCGCGCAGCCATTGGCACTGCTGATGGTGGGGTGCTTGCACGAGCCGAGGGTGGTCGCGCCAATGCTGCGTCCGATTTTGCGCTGGCTGTGAAAAATATTATTGCCACGGTGCGCCTGGCGGCTGAAGGTGCAGGCATTCCGATTGCCGCACTGGAGACTGCGACCGCGCATATCGGCATCGCCGGCGTATTGGGGCCAGAAACTGCCGCACTGGTTGCCGCGGCGCTGCCATTCAAAGACTGCAAGGTAACAGATGACCGGCCAACGGCCGTTACCGGTGCTCTGGGCGCTCAGGATGGGTATCTGCTTTCTGTTGGGACCGGCACAATTGCTGCCGCCAGCCAATCCGGTGTGTTTTCATATGTTGGCGGCTGGGGGTTTCAGGTGTCGGACCAGGCATCCGGCGCTTGGTTGGGCCGTGCCGCCTTGGCGCAGGTCCTGCTGTGCCATGATGGATTGTCCGCTCACACTGATCTGACCCGCAAGATCTTTGCAAGATTTGACAACGATCCAAATGCCATCGTGACCTTCAGTCTGACCGCCAAACCGGGTGATTTTGCCACCTACGCCCCTGATGTTGTGACCTCTGCGCGGGCGGGGGATGTTTGGGGGCGGCGCGTCGTTGACAAGGGCGCCGACTATTTGATGCGCTGCCTTGGTGTGCTTGGTTATCAGCCCGGCGACAGGCTGTGCCTGTCCGGCGGGCTGGGGCCCCACTATGCGGCGTTCTTGCCTGCGCCGGTGGCGTCTGGCCTGATCCGTGCCAAGGGCAGCGCTCTGGATGGTGCTTTTCAACTGGCCAAAGCAAGCCAGGCGACCCTATCGGAGGACGCAAGATGAGCATTGCCACGTTCCTGACGCCGGACAATTGGCTGCAACCGGATGCCGGGCCGCGCTATGTCCAGTTGCGCCAGCGCCTGAAAGAGGGCGTTGATCAGGGTGTTTTGAAAGCTGGCAGCCCCCTGCCCCCTGAACGTGAAATCGCCGCCTTGACAGAGCTGTCACGGGTAACCGTTCGCAAGGCCATCCAGGCCCTGGCGGCAGATGGTATCATTATACAAAAGCAGGGTTCGGGCTCGTTTGTGGCCTCGGATGCGCCACAGATCGAACAGTCCCTGTCGCGGCTGACCTCCTTCAGCGAGGATATGTCGCGACGCGGCATGACCTCTACCAGCACCTGGCTTGAACGCGGCATCTATATGCCCTCGCCGGACGAGGTTCTGACCCTGGCGCTCTCCCCGGACGACTCGGTGGCGCGTATTGCCCGGCTCAGGATCGCTGACGGCAAGCCCATGGCGATTGAACGGGCGTCGCTTTCGACCCGGATGTTGCCAAACCCGCTGCTGGTTGAAACCTCTTTATATGAGGTCTTGGGCGCGGCTGGGTTTAGACCTGTGCGGGCGCTGCAGAAGATTTCTGCCATCAACCTGGAAGAGGACGACGCAGGCTTGCTGCAGGTTGCACCCGGAAAGGCTGGGCTGCGGATTGAACGCACCTCTTATCTGGCGGATGGCCGCACCGTCGAATTCACCCACTCCATCTATCGCGGGGATGCCTACAACTTCGTGGCCGAACTCCGCCTTGCAAAAGAATAGGGTTGCACAGATGAACACTCAGACACAGATGCGCCGGGAAATTCTGGAGATCCCCCGCGCAGTTGACCGGCTGCTGCACCGTGGCGGCGACGATATCCGCAGCGCCGCCGAGGCCATTCGCGCCCGAAATCCCAGCTACATGGTTACGGTCGCGCGTGGGTCGTCCGATCATGTTGCAACCTATCTGAAATACACCTCCGAACTGCTGACAGGCACGCCGATTGCCTCGCTCGGGCCCTCGATTGCCTCGATCTATAATCGTAAATTGAACCTGGCAGGCAGTGTCTGCCTGTCGGTGTCACAATCGGGCAAAAGCCCAGATATAGTGGAAATGGCGCGGATGGCGCAGCAGGGCGGCGCACTATCCATTGCCATGACAAACCACACCGACAGCCCGTTGGCGCAGGTGGCCGATCACTGCTTGAACCTGCATGCCGGGCCTGAAATCAGCGTCGCGGCAACCAAAACATTTGTAAACTCGGCCGTGGCGGGCATTTGGATGCAGGCGGAATGGGCCGAGGACGACGCGCTTCGGGCTGCAATCATGGACCTGCCCAGCAAGTTGGAAAAGGCAGTCAACATCGACTGGCCAGAGGCCCGCGCTGCGCTTGGCGCGCGCAACTCCATTTTTTGTCTGGGCCGCGGGCCCGCCTATGCGATTTCCAATGAGGCGGCGTTAAAATTCAAGGAAACCTGTCAGATCCATGCGGAATCCTATTCCTCAGCCGAGGTTCTGCACGGCCCTGTTTCCATTGTGGACAGCGGCTTTCCAGTGATTGCCTTGGCCGCCGAGGACGAAGCCGAAAGTGCGCTTGCCGGGGTTGCGGATCAAATTGCGGCCAAGGGTGCCACGGTTTTTGTCACCAGTGAAAAGGCAATGCAGGCCAATAGGTTGCCTACGGTCCGCACGGGTCATCCGCTGATCGATCCGATCTGCCTGATTGCCAGTTTTTATGCGATGGTTGAAAGAACAGCCGCTGCGCGGGGCATCAACCCTGATGCGCCAAGGCATCTCAAGAAAGTGACAGAAACGGTATGAATGGCCTTGCCAAAGCCTATGTGGGGGCGCAGATCCACGATGGGGTAGACCTGCACAGCCAACACGCGCTAGTGCGCGCGCAAGATGGCAGCCTGCGCATTCTGCCGCTTCATGGCTTGGCGCCGGACCACCCTGTTGAGCGGCTGAATGGCGGGGTGATCACGCCTGGATTTGTTGATTTGCAGGTCAATGGCGGTGGGGGCGTCATGTTTAATGATGACCAATCGGTCGCGGCCCTGCGCACCATAGCCCAGGCGCATGCCTCTACGGGGACGCAGGCCTTGCTGCCAACCCTGATCACCGACACCCCAGAGCGCACCCGGGCGGCAATCGATGCTGTCGAACAGGCCTTGGCGGAAAAGCTAGAGGGTATCATCGGTATTCACCTGGAAGGGCCGCACTTGTCGGTGGCCCGCAAGGGTGCCCATGATGCACAGCTGATCCGCCCGATGGGCAAAGAGGACCTCGCCTTGATGCTGGGCGCTGCGGATCGGATCCCAAATGTCATGGTGACGGTCGCCCCGGAAAACACCACGCCAGCGCAGATCAAGGCGATGTCAGATGCGGGGATCGTGGTGTCCCTTGGGCATACAGAGGCCGATAGCGCCACCTGCCATGCCGCCTTTGATGCCGGGGCAAAATGCGTCACGCATTTGTTCAACGCCATGAGCCAGCTGGGAAACCGCGAACCAGGTCTGGTTGGCGCCACCCTGGAGCGGGGCGATATCTACGCAGGTTTGATTGCTGACGCCATTCACGTACATCCTGCCGTCATCCGCATTGCGCTGCGTGCAAAACCGCAATCAGACAGGATCTTCTTGGTCACCGATGCCATGGCGACAGCGGGGTCGTCGATTGATCATTTCTTGCTCAACGGCCGAAAGGTCTTTCGCAAGAACCAGCGTCTGACCCTGGAGAATGGTACCCTTGCCGGTGCCGACCTGGTGCTATCCCGTGCGCTCTCGGTTATGGTTGATGATGTGCAGGACGATCACAGACAGGCAGTTTCGCGCGCGACATCGACGCCGGCCTCTTTGCTTCCCAATGGGGCCGGTTTGGGCCGTATCACCGATAGCTCACGCTCTGCGCTGTATTTTGAAACCCCATTTTCAGATCCCGCAGTGCTGGGAGGGCACGACCCGGCGCGCTGAGCGCTAGCCCTGTGCAGACGCGGCTCGTGCAGCCTCTGCGCCTGTGTCCTGTTGTGTGTCGCTTGCGGGAATGAAGCTCACCAAAGGGTGGTCGGTTAGGCGATATCCCATTGATATTGGCTGAACATCACACTGTGTCCGCCGAACATTTCTTTTTGTCGCGACAGACCCACGTTTAGCTCGCGCCCCGCATTGGTGGTGGAGATACCGAAGCTGAACCAGTCACGCTTGGCAAATACCTCTGCCAATAGGTGATGCACCAATAGATCCAGCGCACCTGAATTCCTGCCCTCAGGGGCGGCAGCGATATATTGGGCATGGACCGTGCGCCCACAATCGAACAGGAGCATGCCGGCAAGCATGGAGTCGCCGTCAAACGTGCCAAACAGGCGGATCTGGTCAGGGAAACGTTCTGCCAGCAGGGTCATTTCATCAAGGCTATGGGTTGGGGCGGCATCATGACGTGATCCGAGAACCTCGGTCAGAATGCCCCAGAAACGCGCAAAGTCATAAGCCTCGCGCGCAACCAGGCCTGCTTTGCGTGCTTTCCGGATCCCGTCCTTGCGACCGCCACTGAAGGGCTGGCGGCGTTGAAGTGGGATGGCTGTGCCGAGATCAGCACGTACCTGCCGGGCACCCGCGTTGATCAGCGCATAAAGATCAGCCTCAGAGGGCTGAGTGTGGAATATGTGGGGGCTGGGCTTGTAAATAAGGCTGCGAAGGCCCTGACCCGCCAAATACGTCTGCAGGGCCTCTATAATACCTACTATGGTAGCGGCCGGCAGCCGGGGGGGCACCAGTAGCCCGCCATAGGTCAGCCCGCCGTGCGAAACCAGCGTGTCACCGGCCTGACTGGCTGGCAATAGGGCAATGATCTTGTCGTTATCTTCGATGATCAGGGAATGATCCACGAACCGGTCCGCATGGTAATCCATGAAACCGCGGTCATGCAGGAAGGTTGCGTTGGCCGCCCCTTGCACAAACCTGTTCCAGACCTCGGCATCCGCCGGGGAATAAGGGCGGATCATCGGGGCGGGATTCATCCCTCCACCCATTCTGCATAGCCCACACCGGTACGCCCCATGTCATTACCGTTGTAAAACAGCAGGTTCCGTCCGTCGGTGGTCTTGATGTGGGCCGGATAGCAGGTCATTTCGCTATCCCAGCTTCCGGCAGCTCCGCGTGGCAGTTCTTCGTCATCGGTGCGGGTGAAGGTCACCCCATCCAGTGATGAAAATCGAAAGCTGGCATATTGCTTGGCCCGGGTGTCCGAGGTCGCACGCAGCTCCCATGTGCCGTCAGGACGTTGGTTGGCCCGCGGGCGGCCGATACGATATTCTTGCGAGGCCGGTGAAATGATCGGCTGAGCGGTGCTGTTGTCGAAACGGATGCCGTCCGGGCTGGTCATCGTCCAACAATCATACCGCGGAAAGAGCTTGTCTTCGATCTCCTCCCAGCCCTGCCCGCGCGAAATCCAAGCGCGATATGTCCCGTCAGGCAGCCGGGCGATTGAATGCAGTGCGCCGATGAACGGGCCTTCGGGGCAGCGATCAATGATCGGTGTCTTCTGCACCCTCTCAAAGCTCTTTCCCCTGTCACGGCTTATGGCAACGCCGCTGAAGGCCAGGAACTTGGCCTTCTCAACAAGCTGGAAACCGACATAATAGAGCCTGAGTTCCGTCTCCGAGACCTCCAGGACATCACCCAGGATCAGTCCATTATCGTCAAACATACCGGGCGAACCCAGATCCAGAACTGGTTTCTCGGAGACCGCCTTTACCTGCGACGGGTCGCGCGCATCCAGATCTACCCATCCGATCCGGCTGATACCAGCGTCGTCACGCATGCCGCCAAACAGGCGGATTGTATCTGCATCCCGCTGCCAGGGGCTGGGTGTCATAAACGAATGGCGCGCCCAGTCGTGACTGCCGTCAGGGCAGTAGATCAGCCCTTTTTTTTCCCAGCCCATTTTATGGTTTTATCCTGTAATAGCGATAGGATGACACTCGGGATGGCGCAGCAGGGTTGCCATTCAGGACCAACCCCGGATCGCCAAAACTCTTGTTGACCGCGGAAGCCATGCCGACAACGCAGTCTTCGCCGATAGTGACGTTGTCGGCAAAGGTAGCATTGACCCCGATGAAGCTACGCGCCCCGATGTTACAATAGCCCGAAATCACAACATGAGAGGACAGAAAGCAATGCGCGCCAATCCGGGTTTGGTGGCCGATATGGTTGCCGGACCAGAGCACGCATCCGTCTTCGATGGTCACACCATGCTGAACCACGTTGTTTTCAAAGATAAAGACGTTTTCGCCCAAGCTGGCAGTACGCCAGACCATTGCGCGCGGGCTGATGAAATTGGCGAGGCTGTACCCCTCGGCGCGGGTTTTTTCCATCAGCTCGGCCCGCACCCGGTTCAGTTTGGTCGATGTGATCGCCACATGGGCATGCGTCGAGGCCGGATCAAAATGTTGTGCGGCCTCGTCCAATGCGACAACCGGCAGGCCGAATTTGGGGGTCTCGTCCAGAAACTCCCGGTCGACAGCAAAACCGATGACGGTATAGGGACTGTCCACAGTGAAATACTCATAGGCGATATCGGCAAATTCTCCGGCGCCTACAATAAGCAAATTCTGAGCCATAACTACCTTAACGGGCTGAGTGCGATTTCGTTTCCAGATGGAAACCGGATAAGTTCACAGCAGAACAGAGGCGCGCCTCAAATCCATGCCACGGCACGATTACCACGTTGTCGACTTGCCCACAATTACTGATGCCGGGGGCTAACTGACTTTGTCGAAATGGCCATTCTTGGCACCTGCTGCCAAATTTGTCCGGAGGTGTTGGGTTGCAGGTTCTACACCGCCTCGCAGGAAAAGTCGCCTGAGGGAAAGGCGGCGGCAGCCTCTTCCATCGGAAAGGCAAACTGGCGAACGGCTGAACAGGGCCGCGATATCGGCCCCGCTCAACATGTCGATGGCCTAGTGGTTAGGCTGGCGGCGGCCGAGATATCGGCAGATGATCGCTGAGATAGAGACTTCTTGCTAATTTTCCTCGGCAAAACAGGCAACGGAGAAACCGGCCTTCCGACTTGATATTCGGTCATTATGACGCTATATAACGTCATAGTAGCCGCAAAGGAGGCGCTTCATGCATATCGCAAATTTCGCTGAAGGCGGACAGTTTGAGCCGCGAAAGATCGCGGCAGCGCTGCGCACCTCGGCAGAGGAAATCGCCCTGACGGTCGGTTTGGGCAAGGACGCCCTGCAACGGCGCACGCGCATCAGCTCGGACAAGACACAACGCCGCCTGCGCGAACTGGTCGAGGTGCTCAATAAGGTTGAACCGCGGTTTGGATCAGAACTCATGGCCTATGCCTGGTATCGGTCAGAACCCCTGCCCGGCTTTGATGGCCGAACCGCCATGCAACTCGTGCAGGAAGGCAAAGCACAGCAGGTTCTAGAATATATCGATGCAGTTGACGCCGGTGTCTTTGCCTGATGCCTTTGAAGGACGGCCGCTTTGTTGGGCCGCTTTACCGCGCTCTGAACCCGATTTACGCCCGCGATCCCTTATCGGGCCGCGGCGCAGAGCTGTATGGCGGACGGGTCAATGCCAGGGGGACACC
Source organism: Pseudophaeobacter sp. (assembly GCF_048267565.1). NCBI lineage: Bacteria > Pseudomonadati > Pseudomonadota > Alphaproteobacteria > Rhodobacterales > Roseobacteraceae > Pseudophaeobacter > Pseudophaeobacter sp. Next base: position 148,992 of record NZ_JBLWXG010000009.1, read on the forward strand.
GGCGCTCTATACCGCGCTTGATCCAGCAGGCGCACTGCGCGAAGCCAATCAGGTGGGCAGTTTGCAACCAACGATCCTGGTTTCCTACGCCGCCGACCTTGGCCCGATCTTTGACACCCGCGATCCAAGAGGGCTGGAAAAACACGCTATATCTGATCGCATGCTCGCTGATCCCGCGTGGCGCACCAGAATGATCGGCGGGCAAGATGTGCCCACCCAGGATTTTGCCGCACGCCTGATCCATGGTCGGTTTGCAGGCCTGCTGATCCGGAGTTTCGCAAAAGGTGCGGCGGCAACCGACTTCAACATCGTCCTATGGCGGTGGAGTGGCGCTGGCTGCACTCTCAACGTGGTGGACGATGAGGACCGTTTGTCAAAGATGTAAAGACATCCGGCGCAGGTCAGGTAAGGAATGGGCTTGCAGCATACTACTGATGCGCTCCGCATGGCTGTATTGCGCAAAGGCAGAGCACGGTTTGGGTGCCGCCGCCGAGGGGCAAACGAGGTCGGCCCAGGCTGCCTACCGTTTGCTTTACAAGATACAGGTACGATCAACACGGCTCCCCCGATCAGACCACATGACATTCAAAATGAGACAACCTGCCCCCTCAGGTCCCTTCAAGGCCTTCGAGTTCTGACATCAGCCAAATTCGGAAGGTCTCTATAAGAGAGCCCGCAGTATTCCGCCCGGCCCCGCAGATGAATTTGTAGGAGATTTCCGGTTCGACCGAGTTTTCGGACACAATACAGACACGCCCTCGCTCAACGTCCTCAGAAATCAGCGCCCGGTCGGCCAGCCCAACGCCTTGTCCGGATCGGACCGCCGCCAGAATGGTGTGCTGATCATCAAAAATCAGGTTGGAATTGGCAGAGGCCGCGCCAAGGCCCGTGCCATCCAGCCATGCCTGCCACTCAGCCAGATCTCTGTAATGCAACCGTGGCACCTGTGGGTCTTCCAGCAACTGCACCGGATCACGCACGGTTTGCAGCAACTCAGGACTACATACCGGGACCTGACGTTCGCGGAATACTTCTATCGCGTGACACCCCGCAGGCGGCTCAAGGCAATACTTGATCTGGATATCCCCTGCGCCGGGCGGTGGCGCGTCGACCTCAAGATTGGTGAGATGAAGTTGAACACCGGGGTTTTGCTCCAGAAATCCTGCCACTCTTGGGGCAATCACCTTCATGGCAAAGAACGGACCAACACGCACCCGCAACACCCGGTCCTTGCGGTCGCGGCGAATTAGGGCGGTGCTTTCTGCAATTTTGTCAAAGCTGCGTTCACAGACCTCCTGCAGCACCTTGCCTTCTTCTGTCAGGGAAACTCCTTTTGCACCGCGTAGAAACACGGAGACACCGAGGCCCTCCTCCAATTGTCTCACCTGATGGCTCACGGCCCCCTGACTGACGGCCAGTTCGTCAGCGGCGCGGGTAAAGCTGCCGTGAAATGCAACCGCTTCGAATGCCCGAAGGGCCTTAAGATTGGGCAGTTGGCGCCGCTGCGGTCTGGCGAGCGCCATAACATTAGTTTTTTTCATACCATGAATACTTCTTTTGCATTGTCTGCAAACCTCCTTTGCTCCTAGTTCGTAGGCAGTACGAACATGGTGACGCTATATCACCGAACGTTCCAAAAAACTAATACATTGCCCAGATCAGCCCCCCGCTGTGGGCCCAACAGGTGAGATAAGAAAACATGACATCCCTTGCCCTCTTCAGACTGCCCTGCGCAGTTATTGTGACTGCCAGCCTTGCGCTGCCCGCTGCGGCCGAGACCCTGCGGATCGGCACAGAAGGTGCCTACGCACCGTTCAATTTCGTGACTGAAGACGGCTCTCTCAAAGGGTTCGACGTGGACATCGGCAATGCCCTGTGCGCGCAAATGCAGGTCGAGTGTGAATGGAGCGCTCACGAATGGGGCGGTATCATCCCCGCACTCAACGCGAAGAAATTTGATGTCATGGTGGCCTCCATGGCCATCACCGAGAAGCGACAGGAAAAGGTCCGTTTTTCCTCGCCTTATTATTTCAACGCCATGCGCTTTGCTGCGCTGAAAGAACTGGAACTGGACACTGCCACCCCTGCCAGCCTTGAGGGAATGGTGATCGGCACACAGTCGGGATCGGTTGCTGTGACTGTTCTGCAGGAGTATTTCCCGGAGAGTGAAATCAAGCTTTATCCGAAGCTGGGCGAAGCCTTCCTTGATATGGAAAGCGGTCGACTGGATCTGGTTCTGGAAAGCAAATTCTCCATTGGGGACTGGATGGCGAAGGGCACCGATTGCTGCGCTTTCGTGGGCGAAGATTTCCTGATGGACGGCACCATCGGCGCGGGCATTGCTATGCGGCTGGAGGACGAAAACCTGCAAACACGCATTGACGACGCTCTGGCCGCGATCATCGCCAACGGTACCTACGACGACATTCGCGCCAAATACTTTGAATTCGACATCCGCTCGCAACCCCGGATTGTCAGCGACCTATTCAAAGGCTGAACAGAAAGGCCTCAGTCGTCATAGTAAAATAACCGGCGACGGGGCCTGAAATTTCCCCCATCTGGATGACCCCATGGAATTACTTTCCCTTCTGACCCCCGGTCCCACCGGTTGGGGGGACGAACTTCTTATTGGTCTCGGCATGACCCTCGGGCTGGCTCTGGCAACCTTTCCGGTCTCGATCATGTTGTCGTTCCTGATTCACCGGGCGCGCAACTCGCGGAGGCGACCGGTGCGGTATCTGGCGCAGATGCATGTGTCGGTTTTCAAAAGCCTGCCCGAGATACTGACACTGCTGATCATCTACTATCAATCGCAGGTCGTGATCAGCTGGGTAGCGGAATATGCCGGGTTCGACAGCACGCTGTCGATCAGCCCCTTTCTGGCCGGTCTGATCGCACTGAGCCTGGTCATCAGCGCCTATGGCAGCGAAGTGGTGCGTGGCGCCCTTCAGGCCATTGGTAAAGGTCAGGTCGAGGCGGCTCAGGCGCTTGGGCTGTCAGGGTTCCATTGCTTCTGGAAGGTCATCCTGCCTCAGTTCTGGCGCCATGCCCTGCCTGGCCTTGGCAATCTCTGGGTGATCCTACTGAAGGACACCTCGCTGGTATCCGTGATCGCGCTTAGCGACCTGACCCATGTGGCAGCCCTGGCCATCAACACCACCCGAGAGCCGTTCTTCTTCTATCTTGTGATTGCCGCCATCTATATTAGCCTGGTGATCCTTTCGTCCTGGATCCAGAAACGGCTTGAGAGACGTGCCACGCGCGGCGTTGTTGCCGGAGGGCGCGCCCATGCTTGATCTTTGGCTCGATTACAAAGACTTGTGGCTTTCGGGGCTCAAGGTCACTGCCAGCCTGACCCTCCTTGCCATCCTGCTGGGATTTGTGCTGGCCCTTCCCATCGGCGTCGCGCGTGCGCGCAACCGGGGCCTCAGCGGGGTTCTGGCCTACGGCTATGTGAATTTTTTCCGGGGCATGCCGCTGCTGGTGCTGCTGTTTCTGGTCTACTATGGCGCCGGCGAGTTCAGCCGGGACCTGCGGTCGCTTGGCCTTTGGTGGTTCTTCCGGGACGCCTACTACTGCGGCCTGCTGGCGCTCGTCCTGAACACCGCCGCCTATCAGGCAGAAATCATTCGCGGCAGTCTAAACGGTATTCCCAGTTCCATCAGGGAAGCCAATGCGGCGCTGAACCTGACGCGTTGGACGGCCTTCCGCCGCGTTCTGTTTCCGATTGCCATCGCCCGCGCTCTTCCCGGGCTTGGCAATGAATTCATCCTGCTGCTCAAAGCCACCTCTCTGCTGGCCATCATCACTATCTTTGATCTGATGGGACAAGCCCGTTTCATCTTCTCCGAAACCTTTGATCTGCGTGCCTATTACGTTGCCGCCCTGCATTACCTTGTGCTGGTGCTGGTGCTGGAATGGTTCTTGCGCCGGATCGAAAGCCGCAACGCCTGGGCGGCCTGACCCCCCAGAGAAAGGACATGTACTATGGCCACCCCCCTCGCCATATCCATTCAAGCCCTTGATAAACATTACGGCTCCTTCCATGCGTTGAAGGATGTGACCCTGACCGTCGCAAAGGGCGAACGGATCGTCATTTGCGGCCCATCTGGGTCCGGGAAATCCACTCTGATCCGGTGCATCAACGGGCTTGAGGATCACCAATCCGGCAGTCTCACGGTTGACGGCGTCACCCTTACGGACGACGCCGCAGTGCTGCGCCAGGTCCGGGCCAGGGCGGGCATGGTCTTCCAGCATTTCAACCTGTACCCGCACCTCTCAGTGCTCGACAACTGCACGCTTTCGCCGACCTGCACGCTTCGCCTCGACAAGGCGACAGCAAGACGGCAGGCGATGGAGCTGTTGTCGCGGGTGGGCATGGCTGATCATGCAGGGAAGTTCCCGTCGCAGCTTTCCGGTGGTCAGCAGCAGCGCGCCGCCATTGCGCGCAGCCTATGCATGATGCCTGACATCATGCTCTTCGACGAACCAACCTCGGCGCTGGATCCGGAATCGATTGGCGAGGTTCTGGACGTCATGACCGATCTTGCCCGCGACGGGATGACAATGGTCTGCGTCACGCACGAGATGGGATTTGCCCGCAAGGCAGCTGATCGCATCGTTTTCATGGATGCCGGCCAGATCGTGGAGGTCAACACACCCGAGACCTTTTTCGCAGCCCCGGAAACCGACCGAGCGCGCGCATTCATCAACCAGGTGATCGGCCACTAAGAACCGGTCCAACTGTATTCTTAGCCGGGCCACCGCCCGGCGCACTTCCCCTTTTGGTACAAAGGACGATAGACATGAGCTTCCGTGTCGCCGTTATAGAATTCATAAACGAAAGCAACACCTTCACGGTCATGCGTACGGGTATGCACGATTTTCATGCCAGCCATTATTTCAAGGGCGACGAAATCCTTGCAAAGTTCAAGGGCACCGGGTCCGAGGTTGGCGGTTGCATCGACGTCGCCGAGGATCGCGGCTGGACCCCTGTCTTCATCACCGCAGCCCATGCTGAACCCGGTGGCATCGTGACCGAGGCCGCGCGCAGGGAAATCACCACAGAATGCTTGCGTCGCCTGCAGGAGCATGGCCCCTTTGACGGCCTATTCGTGGCGCTGCACGGCGCTATGGTCACGGAAACCGATCAGGATGGCGACAGCCAGTTTCTGCGCGAGATCCGATCGGTTGTCGGACCCGAGGTGCCGCTGGCCGTCACCCTGGACCTGCACGCCAATATCTTTGATGAGATGGCCGACCTGGCACAGATTGCCGTCTCCTTCCGCACCTATCCGCATGTGGACATGCATGAAGCGGGCTATGAAGCGGCAGACCTGCTGCACAGGGCCATGACCGGGGACATAACCCCCAGATTGACCATGACACGCCCTGCCATGCTGCTAGGCTGCGATGACGGGCGCACCACCGAAGATGGACCAATGTGCCGCCTGCTGGAAAACGCTGCTGAAGAAATGAAGGCACCGGGGGTCCTGAATGTGGCGATCAATGCCGGGTTTACGGATGCAGACGTCTGGGCCGCCGGGCCAAGCGTTCTGGTCACCCATGACACCGCCAAGGTCGACAGCGCAACCGCTGCCGGGATCGGCACCCGTATCTGTGACCAGATCTGGGCCTTTCGCGACGAATGGAAGCTGCCAGTTTCCCTGCCTGAATGCATAACCCAGGTCCAAGGCCTTTTGCAGCAAAAACCGGCACCGCAAGGTCCGGTTGTCGTGGCCGATTATGCTGACAATCCTGGCGCCGGTTCCTACAGTGACTGCACCGCGATGATCGCGGCCCTGCTGGAGGCAGGGATCTCCAATGCGGCAGCTGGCGCGCTGTGGGATCCTGCGGCGGCAACGATATTGGCCGAGGCCGGTGTCGGAGCCCGGGTCACGCTCAGCATCGGGGGGAAATGCGACCCTTCGGTCGGCGGCGGCCCGCTTGAACTCACCGGGGAAGTGCGCGCCATCAGCGACGGTGCCTTCACGTTCGAAGGGCCGATGTTCACCGGGTTGCCCGGCTCAACCGGGTTGAGCGTGTGTTTTCGGGTCGAAGGGATCGACATCATGATCGTCACGGACCGCATGCAGATGCTGGACCAGAATATCTTTCGCCTGATCGGTATCGAACCGGCAAGCAAATCGGTCCTCGCCGTGAAGTCGATGCAGCATTTCAAGGGCGCCTTTGCTCCCATCGCCTCGGCAATCATCACCGCCGACGCAGGCGGGCTTTGTACCCCGGATGTCAGCAAGCGCAGCTACAGCCGCCTGCGCCGCCCGGTTTTTCCTCTGGAGACGGTTCATGCCTGAAATTCATGACATCGCAATCATTGGCGGCGGTATCGCCGGAGCTTCTCTCGCCTATTTTCTGGAGGGTCGGCGTTCCGTTATCCTGCTGGAACAGGAGCAGGCCTTTGGCTATCATTCCACCGGGCGTTCAGCTGCGGAATTCACGCGACGGTTTCACTCCAAGATTGCAGGACAGCTAACCACCGCCAGCACAGGCTTCATGATGTCCCCGCCTGATGGCTTTGCCGAGACCGCTCTGCTGCGTCTGCGCGGCAACCTGGTGATTGCCGATCACGACAAGGCCGCACAGCTGCGCAGTATCTGCGCTGCAGAGCTCGCCACAGCACCTGAGGGCGCCAGCCCGATTCAGGCGCTCACAACAGAGCAAGCCCTGGAAAAGGTCCCCTTTCTTGATCCGGACTGGTTGGGCGCCGCCTTCTACGATCCTGATTGCTGGGATGTGGAGGTCGAGACCCTGTTGCAGGGGTTCATGAAGGGGGCCCGCAAACAGGGCGGGCAGACCCTGCGTGAGGCCCGTGTCACTGCAGCCCGACGAGACGGTGACCACTGGGTTCTCGACACCACCGCAGGCGACATCCGGGCACGGACCGTCGTCAATGCGGCCGGTGGCTGGGCCGCTGAAATCGCAGCTCTGTTCGGGCTGCCGGACTATGGATTGCAACCCCTGCGCCGCACCGCCATCAGCGTGAAAACACCCGGCCACGATTTGACCCACCTGCCCGAAGTCACTGAGCTGGAGGATAGTTTCTATTTCAAACCTGATGCCGGGCAGCTCATGGTCAGTCCCGCGGATGAGACACCCGTCGCAGCACATGACGCCTGGCCGGAAGAGTTGGACATCGCCTTTGCTGCGCACTACCTCTCTGAATGCACCACGCTTGATATCTCGCATGTGGCGCACAGCTGGGCCGGGTTGCGCACCTTCGCACCGGACCGGGTTCCCCTGATCGGATATGACAACACCGCAGAAGGTGTGTTCTGGCTCGCCGGTCTTGGGGGCTTTGGCATACAGACCTCTCCTGCGGTGGGCCAACTGGCTGCAGCCCTCCTCACCCACACACCGCTGCCCCACCCCATGCGTGGAAGTGCTTTCAATTCGGAACAGGTCTCACCCGAACGTTTCCGCCAGTCGGGATAGGGCCATTTCACAGTGCAGCATCAAGCAGTTGAACGCCGCAGCGCAGCTTTCTGAAGGCCGGAGACCTGCATTGCCGGACAATGCCGTCACTTTTGCCAGAAGACTGAGCAACTGCAAATGACAGAAACTACAACGGATTGGTTGCCCGCCTCGGGTAGCTTGACGGGACCTGAACCTTAGGCTTCAGGCTTTATGGGGGCAATATCCACCGCCGGACCTCGCAAAATGCGGATCAACCCCTGAATGGTCGTATCGGCATTTAGATCACCAAACCGCTGCAGATAGGCTAGGGTGTCCTCCAGCAGGCACACCTTTTGCAGCAACAGGAACGCATGATACTGCTCCGGTTGCCGGGCAATACTGTCAAGAAATTCAACATGCGCTTCGCTGTCATAGAGCGGAGGAAGCACGATATCGCCCTCCTCTTCATGGCCTGATATGCCGCAGGCATCCGCACGGCGGGCGAGATCTTCCAGCGCTTGCCTGTACCGGCCGATAGGCACGAGCCCTTCGGCAATGAATGCTTGTGAATCGGACATCATTTTTTCCGCAGATTTCACCTCTGCTGACGCCGCCTGCTCAATGTTGCGCCAATAGGTTTTCAACGCTTCTGATCAGTTCATCGCTATCCGCGCTAGTGCGGAATTGATCATAGAGAGCCTGTGCCACGTCCCGATCATGTTCCGCATTCAGACCTAGAAGAATATGCTCGGCCAAGAACAGGCCCGCATTACCCCAACCGGATATGGCAGCATTTAACAGGTAGACGGTGCCAACATAGGGGTTTTTTGCGGTTCCTTCACCTCGAAGCAACTTGATCCCATAATTTGTCATCGCGATGGGGTAGCCCTGCTCTGCAGCGCGCTTGTACAGGCTTGTGACCAGTTCAGGGTTATTCTGAAAGTAGTGGCAGTGCTGTTTCCCGTAAAGCCACGCAAGAGAGGTATTCGCAGTTGCATTTCCCAAAGAGGCAGCCGCTTCCAGTTTGCCATGTGCAACGTCATTGCCTTCGCAAGCACTCTCTGAGAGTCCATTGGAAAACTGTCGCTGTTCTTGGAATTCAAAGATTTCAATCCCTGGATGTACCAGGTTGGCACTGTCAGATCTGACGACGGCCCAATAGATATCGCTCTTGCTCGTACCAGCCCAGGCGGCGAAAGGCGCGTTGAGAAAAGTAAGAAGCAAAATCAAATTCCTGAACATCTTTGAATTCCTATTTGATGTATACATGGTCCGCGCCGTTCAAGCTGTACCCGCTGATAGGGTGTTAGCAGAGCATGCTATATAATTAGTGGTTCACTTGTGAACTTGGAAATACATTGTCGTGGCGCCTTCCAGAATGCCCCGGCCTATTCTGCGGCCTCAGCGCATTGTGACAGCCTTTGAATTCCGTCCCGGTCCGCCAGTATGTAAAACCCTTGATGATCTCCATTCACCGAAAAGGTTCTCTCCTCGCTCGTTTGTGGATCCGTGTAGGAAATCGCCAAGATGAAGCTCAAAGGGCCGCTCAACGGGCCAAAAAAGGCTTTGGGGTGGAAGATGCCAGTTGCCTCATGCCGATCCACATGCACCCGTGTTTCATTCTTGGCGGACGCGCCGAAGAGCTCAATACCTTCCATCATCCCGCAGGCCAATGCATACCGGCCATCAAGCCGGGATAGATCGAAGTCATCGGCGAAATGCGGGAGCAAATGTGTCATCCCCTCGCAAAGCTCATCAGCGTCTTGCGATGACGGGAATCCGCAACGGTTCTCTTCCCCCGCGTAGGCGGTTTGCAAAAAGCCAAGAATAGCAAGACAGGTTAGTAGGGCGGTCTTCAATTTTAGCATCCTCTGGAAACGTGACTATTGGGGTAAATGCCTGGGCCTGTGCCCCATTAATATGTACTTTGAGATACTAACCTTGCATAGTTGCGTCCTGCAATTCCTCACCACATGGCGAAATGGTGGCACGTTTTGGCAATATTATCCGGTCTTGAACTGTCTGGGTAGCAGGATGCAAAGAGTTTACTGTCCTTAAAACAGGAAGGTTTCCGTGGCTTGTAGAAACCAGAACGCAGATTCAGCGACAAAACAGGAATTGGAAAGTGACATCCGGTTGCTCGCCCGCCTGGCGGAACAATTGCCCTCGCAGTCCGTCATTGCACGCCTGTCTGAAAGCGATATTCAAGACAACATTCCGCTATATCTCGATGAGATCGAAGCCGCCCTCCAATGCACGGCAACCGAGTATGTGTCCGAAATTACGAAGCAAGTGATCACCCTCCTGCGGAAAGCGGCCGAAGCCGGTGATATCAGGCAAGGTGTCGGCAATGCCTTTTCAGCGCTGCATGAAGCCCGGTCAGAACTGCATCGCCTGAATAACGAAAGGTGAACGCCTTGTGTCCTGCCGCATGCGTACCTTCTGCGCCAAAAGCGAAGCAACCTGATGCGGCATCGCGCAGCCGTGGTTGAGACCTGTGCGGCGACTTGGGCCAGACACGTCTTGACCCCATATGAAGCAAAGTCAATCATCGCGGCGACTTGTTGGAGGCGGTGAAGCGTGAATGAATTGGTGGTACAAGGCGGTAATTTGCAAAGGCAAGCCGCAAGCGGGCGTGTTATTTCTGCGCAGGGCTCTCAATACCTCAGCTTCAACGCCTTCCCAGGCGGGGCAATGCTCGTGACCTCGTCTATTGAGGTCAATGAACCGACCGAGATTTGCTTTCCCCACGATGAAAGTGGCCAGCATGTCTCTGCCCAGTATTTTTTGTCGGGCGAGGCCAGCATCGTCATGGGAAACGGGCAGCGGCAGCATTGGACGCAAGACGGAACATCCGTGATCCGCAGTGACACGCCCGGTTTTCGGCTGATCGTGGAGCCAGGACAGGTCCTGCGTCATGTTTGTGTGGCAATGTATCGTCATGACCTGAATGGCCGCCTGGATGAAACATCTAGTCCGCAGCTTGCGCGATTGATGGCTTCTGATGCGACGGTTGACCTTGCTGTGCCGGTTCCTACGGATATGCTGGCGCGCAGCACCGCGCAGCGGCTGTATCAGCTGCGTGCGGCGACAGGGCTGGGCAGCGTCAGGGCAGAAGGTCTGGCCATCAGCTTTCTGTCCGAGGTGTTGTCCGGCTATGCACACTTGGCTCTGGACGACGCCGATACTCGCAGCGTTTTGCCATGGCAGGCCCACAGGGTACGGCAGCTCAAGGCTGCCATCGATGCCGATCCCGGCCAATGCTTTGCCGAAGGTGAAATGCTGGAGCGGTTCGCAATGGGCGATCAGATGGCGCGGCGGGTGTTTCAGATGGAGTTTGGAACCACACTTTCAGCATACACACGCACCGCGCGCCTGACCAAAGCACAGGCAGCACTGCGCGACGGCACCACTTCGGTCAAACAAATCGGCTTTGCCTGTGGCTATGCTCATATTGGCAATTTCACCCGCGCCTATAAGCAGCACTTTGGGGAAACCCCTTCGGACACGCGCGCAGGCGCCACGCGGACGCCCTAGCTCCCCTCGCGACACAAAGAATTATCATTTTTGAAAAAGAATTATCATAAGAGGCCCAGCCTCTTGCCAGGGCCTTGATCTCTTTGCAGAAATTTGGCGTCTGAGAACCCGGGGTGCGGGCCGTGCCCCCAAGATGCTGATGGCAGGATAATCCGGGGGGCCGCCCCCTTCAGCGCAGACAGCAGGCCGATTTGACGCGACACCGGATGGATCGTGGTTGGATTGGTGTGGGTTCGCTGGACTGACATCAATGTGACCATGGCAGATATCCGACAATTATGGATGAACTTGTGATGGCTGGACTTTTGATGCGGACACTTTTGGCGGGCGGCGCTGGCAGCGACAAAGCCAACATGAGTGCCGGTAAACGCAATCTCTGTCTTGGATACATTGCCGTCATCTGCGCGACCCTGCTTGCCCTTACACCGCCCGCAGCGGCCTTTGATGCGCCATCGCGTATCGACCGGAGTTTGAACCTGAATTCCCAATGCGGGCTGGTCGCCTTCGTCCAGGATGTGAATGGGGGGTTGGCGTCTGTACGCGTTAGACCGCTTGGCGGTGGTGCTGTACAAACCCAAGCGGCAGGTGGGGCATCTTATTTCAACGGAGGTGTAAGCACCACTTTTTCGGCGATAACGGCTGCAAATCTGGAAGCACACTGCAGTCTTAAGGATGTCGCTGGCCTTGTTCAGCAAGGCGCCGCAGGAACCTATGCCGCCCATGGCTATATGGGGGTTTCCTTTGACGCAACACGGACCAGCGACGGTGATCGCTATGCCTACCGCGCCGAAATCAGCGGGGTAACGGGAACCACGGCTTCAGTGGGTCAGACCCTTGTCAATACGGCACCAACGGTGTCACTCGGCAGCCTCAGCGGTCCAGACGGCAGCGGCAAATATACCGTGGTCGCCACCCTGTCTGAAAGCAGCTCTGATTTCACATCCAGCAGCCTGACATTGACAAACGCCACCGCGACAGTGTCCGGCAGCGGCAGCAGTTTCTCCATTGTTCTGACCCCATTGATGGATGGGGAGGTCAGTGTGTCCGTCCCAAAGGAGGGCTTTACCGACAGCGGAGGGCTGGGAAATTGGGTCGCCTCTAATGAAGTGGCATTTTCAGCTGACATCACCGCGCCTACGGTCAGTATCGGCGCCTTCACCGGTCCGCTGAACGGGGCGCAGTCGGCGGTGATCACCCTCTCGGAGGCCAGCACCGATTTCACCCTTGCCGACCTCACCCTGACCAATGCCAATGCCACGCTGTCCGGGTCGGGCACCAGCTACACCGCCGTGCTGACGCCACTGGCGGACGGATCGGTGGCGCTGTCGGTGGCGGCGGGCACCTTCAGCGATGCCGCCGGGAACATGAACGCCGCTGCGTCAAACGAAGTCACCACGACCTACGATGGCACCGCGCCAGTAATACGCCCCATTGGCGATATCTCTTTCGAAGCCGATCCATCCGGAACCCGGCGGATTGGCTTCTCCACAATTGTTGATGACAATGTTGACAGCGGCATAGCCCCCATCTTTTCGCTGAATAGTGTTGTGATCACCTCCCCCTATGACTTCCCGATTGGGGCGAACCTGATCAAGATCAACGCGACGGATTCGGCGGGAAATCAGGCTGTCGAGGAAGAGTTCACCATCACAATTACGCCGGGCGCCGTGCCGGACAGCCCTGTACTGACGACAACAGTCATCAATACAAACCGCTCCATGACAATTGGTGGTACGGCTGAGGCAGACGGGACGGTTCGTATCACATTTCCCGACGCAAGCGTGCAAACAGTCACAGCGACAGGCGGCACATTTTCTGTCACCTCAGCAGCGGACATGACTGGTGGGACCGTATCTGTCACCGTAGAAAACAGCCTGGGCTATGTGTCACCGGTTGCAACGGTTGACTTGTTTCCAGATTATGATGCCCCCACCATCAGCATCGGCGCCTTCACTGGCCCGCTGAACGGGGCGCAATCGGCAGCGATCACCCTCTCGGAGGCCAGCACCGATTTCACCCTTGCCGACCTCACCCTGACCAATGCCAGTGCCACGCTGTCTGGATCGGGCACCAGCTACACGGCGGTGCTGACACCACTGGCGGACGGGTCAGTGACCCTATCGGTGGCGGCGGGCACCTTCAGCGATGCGGCGGGGAATGTGAACGCGACGGCATCGAATGAGGTGACCACAGCATATGACGCCACCGCCCCCACCATCAGCATCGCCCCCTTCACTGGCCCGCTGAACGGGGCGCAATCGGCAGAGATCACCCTCTCGGAGGCCAGCACCGATTTCACCCTTGCCGACCTTAGCCTGACAAATGCCAGTGCCACGCTGTCCGGGTCGGGCACCAGCTACACCGCCGTGCTGACGCCACTGGCGGACGGATCGGTGGCGCTGTCGGTGGCGGCGGGCACCTTCAGCGATGCGGCGGGGAATGTGAACGCGACGGCATCGAACGAGGTGACCACAGCATATGACGCCACCGCCCCCACCATCAGCATCGGCGCCTTCACTGGCCCGCTGAACGGGGTGCAATCGGCAGAGATCACCCTCTCGGAGGCCAGCACCGATTTCACCCTTGCCGACCTTAGCCTGACCAATGCCAGTGCCACGCTGTCCGGGTCGGGCACCAGCTACACCGCCGTGCTGACGCCACTGGCGGACGGATCGGTGGCGCTGTCGGTGGCGGCGGGCAGCTTCCGCGATGCGGCGGGAAATGTGAACGCGGCGGCATCGAACGAGGTCACCACGACATATGACGCCACCGCGCCATCGGTCAGTATCTCGTCATCCAGCACAACTTTTGTCGGAGCAGCCTCAATTGAGATTGCGATCACCTTTTCCGAAAACGTGATCGGTTTTGCCGCAAGCGACATTTCCGTTGCCAATGGCACGGTCACGAATCTTTCAGGAAGCGGTGCGGACTATCTCGCCACGGTCACGACAACTGGCAAAGGGGATACCGAGATATCGATTCCCGCTGCCGTCGCAACAGATGTGGCTGACAATTCCAACACGGCGTCGAACACCTTGTCCATTTCCAACGCCGTTGTTGAGAAAACGCAAAAGGTCATCGCGCAGTTCATTCAATCGCGGGCGACGCAGCTGATCGCCAGCCAGCCGAACCTCACCGGGTTTCTCTCTGGCAGCAACACCGGTGCCATGAACCTGGCCGTGACACGTGGCAGAGGTGATTTTGACTTCGCCAGCGCGCCTGGTGCAGACAATGGCATCTGGGCACGATTGACCGGCTCCTGGACACATGAGGATACTAGGAATACCCGCTATACCTTCGGCGTCATCGGGAGCCACGTCAAATTGTCTCCCAATCTGCTGATAGGCGGCATGATTGAATTCGACTTTCTGAGCCAGGAGGACGGCGCCAGCCGCATTGATGGCCATGGCTGGCTGATCGGTCCATATTTCGTGGCGCGCAGCCCGGCCCATCCGTTGTTCTTTGAGGGGATGCTTCTTTATGGGCAGACGAAGAACGATATCTCGCCGTTTGGGACCTATTCAGACAGATTTGAGACGCAACGGCTGCTCGCACAGTTCAAGGTGACCGGAGAAATCGATCAGGGTCGGACAACATGGATGCCTTCTGTTCAGCTGTCCTACACAACCGATACGCAGAAGGCCTACACCGATGGGCTTGGCAACCTCATTCCAGAGCAGGGTTTTGAATTGACCCAGGCCGAACTTGGCCTTGATGTCCGCCACCAGGTCCGCCTGCCAAGACGCAGCGGCACATTGGAACTGACCGGCGGCCTCGCCTTTGTCGGCTCATCTACCAAAGGGTCGGGGAACGCGGCTCTGGTTGTGCCGGAGTACGAGGGGGGGCGTGGCAAGTTAAAGGCGGGGGCGAATTACACACTACCCAATAGAGCGGTTTTGACGGTGGACGCATTCTATGACGGTATCGGCACCGCAGTTTATGAAAGCTTTGGGGTGCAGTTCGGGTTCAATCTGACGTTCTGAACGCCCCATTTCCACAGGGTCTTGAGGGCTGGCTGACTTTCAGAATATGGCAACTCAGAAACGGGCGGCGAAGCGTCTGTTGTTAGGAGAAACTGACACGGCTTTCGGCCGATGCGAATGCCTGCTTCTCTAATTGGGTGTTTGGGTCAAGCTCGTTTTCCTTCTTTCCTTTGGGTCTTTGTCACTCATCCGGGTCACGC
>NZ_JBLWXG010000010.1:0-152524 GCF_048267565.1 Pseudophaeobacter sp.
CACAAAATCAACCGAAAAATCCTCTTCGTCGAGAAATCAAGCGAGTTTCCACACGCCCTCGGCTGGCTGCAGCCATTGTTGCTAAGGGCTAATGAGGTCAGTTCACACTTCTCGTTTGCACGTGAACTAAACCGCAGCCGAAAGGGTGGGTAGGTTGCGACGGTTGTCTGCTCCCGCAACCAATAAATCATAACAAAATAAGACACTTAACGCCTCCCTTGGGAGGCTTTCTGCGTTGCTGCTATATGCGCAGTGCTACAACGGTGCTACGCGCCACAGCAAACAACAGCAGCAAAGGCGCACTATATTCCAAACCCGTGGAAGCACTCTGGAAGCAGTTCGCGCGCGAAACACAGCGACAAGCTCCCTTCCAATACAATCCCCAAATGTGAAAACTAACAGGACATACTGTCGGTGCTGTCGGTGCTGTCGGTGCCGTCAGCCGCATGGGACAGGTCCAGACGAAAAGCGCCCGACCGTCGCCTTGGTTTGAGAACAGGCTAACCTTGAATGCCGGACATTTCAGGAGCGCAGGGCATTTCGAATGAAAATGGGACTCGCGTCAATCAAAACAGGACTGGCAAAGCTGACAGCCAGACCCAAAGGGCTAGACGACTTCAATGTTGGTGTTTCGGAACTGATCCAGCAGGGCTTCGGGTGCGGCGCGGTTGGTGATCAGTGTTCCGATCTCTGCCACGTCCCAGGCACGAACACGATTGGTGGTACCCAGTTTCGTGTGATCAGCCAATGCGACGGTCCGCAGGGCTTGCGCGGCCATCGCGATGGAGATTTCGGCCTCTTGCAAGTCATAGAAAAAGGACCCTTTTTCCGGGTGCAGGGCAACGGGCGCAGAGAAGCAGAGTTCGACCTCAAAGCGACGGATCTCCGATAGGGTGAGTTCGCCCACTGTGGCAGGCACATCGGTAGCGATCCGGCCGCCCAGCAGCAGTACGTCCATTCGACCTGCCTGCAGTGTTGTGGCAATGTCCAGTGAATTGGTGATAACAGAAACGCCTGGGACTTTGATCAATTCGCGGGCGAAGACAGCGGTGGTTGATCCGGCATCCACCATGATTGTCTGGCCGGGCTGGATCAGGCCGACCGCTTTCCTGGCCATTTCGGATTTAGCCCGGATCTGCGTCGACATGCGTTGGTGGAAAGGATCCTCTGAACGGGCTTCGGGCAGGACGGCACCGCCGTGTACCCGCGTCACTTTGCCAATCTCCTCAAGGTCGAGCAGGTCCCGCCGCACGGTTTCGCGCGACACGCCCAGCATTCCGGCAAGGTCATTGGCGCTGACCTGCCGGTTCGCGGTGAGCATCGACAAAATCCGCTGGTGACGCTCCTTTGCCCACATCAAGCCATTCCCTTGTTCCGACTGCGACGTCCGATAAGCGCCAGAGTTATCCTCATGGACAGGATCGCTACACAGACCACGGCCATCACGCAAGTGGAGAAGGCCGCCGCCTGTGAGGTCAGCCCGGCATCGTCGAGGCGCATGATCGTCACGGCGGCGACACTCAGGTTTGGGGTGGTCAGGAAGACCACGGCTGAAAGCGTCACCATGGAGCGCATGAAGAGGAAGAAAAAGACGGAGACCAGCATTGGCGCGACAAAGGGCACAACGATATCCCGGGCGGTGCGGCCAAGTCCGGCGCCAAGACTACCTGATGCTTCCTCCAGTGCAGGCGGCAATTGGCGAAAGCCTGTTATCACGGTCAGGAACCCCTGTGTGTGGTAATGGTAGAAGTTGATGATGGCGATCAGCGCGGCGGTACCATAAAGCAGGTAAAGCGGTGTCGCAGTGGAGTTGAAGGTCAGGATATAGGCCAGACCGAGGACCATTCCAGGAACGGCGGCAGGCATCGCCGCGAGGATCTGTATCGGCTGGGCGAGCGCTTGCGGCAGGCGGCGCAGGCCAAGCCCCAACATGAACACAGCAATGGTTCCGCCGACCGATGCCCCCAAGGATACGACGATGGTCATCCAGAGGGACGAATACCCGCCTGCCAGGGTAATGTTGTAGTGTTTGAACGAAAACGACATGTTGTAGGGCCACAGTTTTACAAAACTGGCATAGATCACGATCCCGATGACGGCGACAATCCCCGCACAGATCAGCAGTGAAACCGTTGCGATGCTCAGGTCGCGCAGCGGTGAAAAGCTGGGTTGGTAGGCGACCTGTCCGGTGGTCTGCCCTGCCTGCTGCCGCTTCATGGCCTGCCGTTCGATGCTGTAGGAAATCACCGTTGGCAGCAGCAGCATGATGCCAACGACGGCGCCCATGTTGAAGTTTCTCTGCCCAACAACCTGACTGTAGATCTCGGTTGCCAGCACGGAATAATCGCCACCGATCACGGCGGCATTGCCAAAATCGGTGATGGTGATGGTAAAGCAGACAAAGGCTGCGTTCAGGATACCGAACCGCGCGGCAGGAAGCGTCAGGTCGCGGAACTGTCGCCATGGGGACGCGCCCATGACCTCGGCTGCCTCGTAGGTGCGCGCGTCCAACAGGACCAGTGCCGCACCGATGATCATAACCGCCTGTGGCAGCGCGTAGAGCGTGTTGGCGATCAGCAACCCCCAGAAGCCGTAGATCTCGATCTCGATCCCAAGCGCCCGACTGATGACGCCATTGCGCCCCAGCAGAAAGATAAGCCCAAGTGCCTGCACCAGCGAAGGCGCCAGCAGTGGCAGGACGATGATACCTCGGATCAGCCATTTGCCCCTGAAGGCACAGCGATAGAGGCCCTGCGCAAGGATGAAGCCCAGAAAGACACTGAGCGCTGTGGTCGCGCCGCCCATCGTCAGTGAATGCCGCGTCGCCCGCCAGAAACCGGCAGAGCCAAGCACCTCGGTGTAATTGCCGATTCCGTAGCCGTCTGCGACGGTGATGGAACGCAAAAACACGATGACCATTGGATAAGCAAAGAACAGGATCAGCCCGATCAGTGGCAAGCCAACGCAGGCCAGCGTCAAGAGCCGGTCGGCGTCAAGGGACTGGCGCGAGCGAGGGCGGGAAGTCTGGTCAATGCTGCTCATGCTGGAATGGCCTTGGGCTGATCGGCGTCATCAAGAACCCAAGTGCAGTCCTGTGATGCGATGCTCAGGTGGACTTTGTCGCCTGTGCAGCAGCAGGGTCTGCCGTGGGTCTCGACCAGTAAAGGTCCGGTGGGACTGTCCACTTCCAGTCGCTGAAGATTGCCTAGAAAGCTCATGCTGCGCACTGTAGCGGTGCCATCCTCGGCGGGTATCAGCTCGATCTGTTCGGGGCGGATGCAGGCCAGATATGTCTCTGTGCTTGCGGGGCGTGTTGCCAGCAGATCCGGGTAGAATTTTGCCACGTCTTCGGCGGACAGCAAATTGCTGCTTCCCATGAACTCCGCCACGAACCGTGTGGCAGGACGGTGGTACAGATCCTCGGGCGTGCCCGCCTGAACGACGATGCCATGGTTCATGCAGATAATCTTGTCGGCAAGTGCCAGGGCTTCTTCCTGGTCATGGGTCACCATGAGCGTCGGGATTTCAAGCGAGCGCTGCACCTGCCGGATCTCATCGCGCAATGTCGCACGAACCTTTGCATCCAATGCCGACAGGGGTTCATCCAGCAAGAGGACCCGTGGATCGACCGCAATTGCCCGCGCCAGGGCGATCCGCTGTTGCTGTCCGCCGGACAGCTGGCCGGGGAGCTTATTGGCCACCTGCGGGAGCTTCACCAGCTCCAAAAGCTCTGTCACCCGCGCTGCGATTTCGGATGAGGGAACATTGCGGATTTTGAGTCCGTAGCCGATGTTTTCGGCTACGCTCATGTTGGGAAACAGTGAATAGGACTGGAAAACAATGCCAAAGCCGCGTTTGCGGGCGGGCAGGTCCGATAGGGCCATCTCTTCGAGCGTGATTTCTCCTCCGTCCAGCTCGGTCAGCCCTGCGATAAGCCGCAGCAGGGTGGTCTTGCCGCATCCCGAAGGGCCAAGCAGGCAGACAAATTCTCCCTTCTCGATCTCGATGGATACGCGGTCGAGCGCGGTAAAGGTGCCGTAGGTTTTTGTGGCGTCACGGACGGTCAGATACATCGGGGTGCTTTCCTTGGCGTTCGGGTGGTCCACGACCAGGCCCGAAATTGTACCGGGGCGGCTCTTGGCCGCCCCGGTGTTTGGCTCAGCGGCCGAACTTCTCTTTCCATTGTGCTTTCACAGCGCTTTGCTGGGTCGACGCCTCAACAAAATCTACATCGGCAAGGATCGTCGAAATATCAGCGGGCAGGCCAGCGGCCTCGGCTGCTTTGGATGCGTCAACACCTGGTATGGTGATCAATGCCTTATAGCTTTGATACAATCCGATGGCTTCGTCTGACATGGTCCAATCAAGGAATGCCTGAGCGGCCTCCTTGTTGTCCGAACTTGCCATCAGGCCGGAGGCCTCTAGCTCGTAACCAACGCCACCTTCGGGAAAGACCATCGCCAATGGGTAGCCTTCTTCGATCGATTGCATCGCGGTAAAGGCCAGCGAGATGCCGACGGTATATTCCCCCACACGCGCCGCTTTGCAGGGCTTTGACCCAGAAGAGGTATACTGCGCCATATTGGGGTCGATGGCTGCGAGTTTGGCCCAGCCGGCCTCTGTACCCATGCCCTGCAAGACCGCGTTGACGTGCAGATACCCGGTGCCGGAAGAATTCGGGTCAGGCATCACCACCTCGCCCTTGAAGGCAGGATTCTCAAGATCTGCCCAGCTGGTTGGCATCGGCAGGCCTTTTTCTTCCAGTCGGGCTGTGTTCACGCAGAAGGCGCCCATATAGCCGATCGGGGCGAACCACTTCCCGTTTTCGCCACGGAATCTGTCAGGGAGCACCTCGACCCCAGTCGCCTCGTAGGGCTCCATCATATCAAGGATCTGCGGGTCCATCATGGCGCTGACCGCCCAACCCCAGATCACATCGGCCTGCGGGTTCCCGGCCTCGGCCAGAAGCCGCGCACCCAGCTTACCGGTGGAGAGGCGCAAGACGTTGATCTTGGTGTCGGGCATCGCCGCCTGCGCTGCTGCAACATATGCGGCGATCTCTTCTTCTTCCAAGGCGGTGTATACAGTCAGGTCATCGGCAATGGCGGGCGCGGCAAAGCCGAGCGCCGCCATTGTAAGAGCGGTGGTCTGCATCCAGGTTTTCATATTGATCTCCTTGTTGGTCCATACTGTTGGCCCGGACCTGTATCCGGAAGACTGCGGGCCCTTGCGAAGACCCGTTCTGATTGCCCCGTTCAGTTCTTTGAGATTGGGGTTATTTGTGTAGTCTTGCGTTTTTGTGGCATTTGTCTACAATTAATTTGCAACGCAGGTAGTCACAGCCTGCCAGAACCCGCATTCGAGGAATTTTTATGCAGATGATCCCCCCCCATCCTGAAACGGACTTGAAGGCTCAATTTGCAGCGAGTCTGGCCGATGCGACCGACGCCATGGCCATGACCTTTTTCCGAAAGCCACTGGATGTTGAGGCCAAGGCTGACGATTCTCCGGTCACCCAGGCGGACCGGGCCATTGAGAAAGAGATGCGGCGTCAAATCTCTGAAAGGTTCCCCGCAGATGGCATCCTTGGCGAAGAGCAGGAAGCCACGCGGCTGGATGCGGCCAATCTGTGGGTCATTGATCCGATCGACGGAACCAAGAGCTTTCTCTCTGGCATGCCAACCTTTGGCACGCTGATCGCATGTCTGATCGATGGGAACCCCGATCTTGGGCTGATTTCCATTCCGCCCACCGCCGAGCGTTGGATTGGTCAGCGTGGCAAACCTACTCTGCTGAACGGCACCCCTTGTCGGACGAGCGGCAAGACTCTGCTCCGCGATGCTATTCTATATACAACCAGTCCGGACAGCTTTGATGTCGCGGGTCTGGCGCAGTTTGAAGCGCTTTCAAAGCGGACCGCGCTGCGGCGTTTTGGCGGCGACTGCTATGGCTATGGCTTGCTGGCGTCAGGTCATGTCGATCTATTGTTCGAGATGAACCTGCAGCCCTATGACTACATGGCACTTGTTCCGGTGATCGAAGGCGCGGGCGGTGTGGTCACCGATTGGGATGGCCAGCCGTTGACGTTGCGCTCCGAGGGGAAAGTCGTGGCAGCTGCCAGTGCCGCGCTGCACGCGGAAGCGCTGGCGGCACTGCGCCGGGATGAAAGTGATCGGCAATCCTGAACTTGCCCAGGGGGAAGCTTTCTCTGGGCGTCGCGGTCAAACCTGGGGGAACGATCATGCTGAATATTCCGAAACGAGGCGTTGCGGTGGACGTCCGAAGATCTGAGGTGTTCAACTTCTCGACTAGCTTTGCTCTCGCAAATTGGCTGCTTTAACCGGCACATCAGGGTGGCTGTTCGCTTGGTGCAATCTGTCCCGTGCTACAGCGGCGCCGGGGCTGGATCACGCTACTTGGCTGACCCCTCTGCTCTGCGTCTGAACATGCTGAACTGGAAGGATTGGCTCGCACCGCCTGGTGTCGTGTGCAGGTGATGACACTGTTTCACGGGGATGAACTCTCGCCCCAGGCATTCTGCCAGTGTCTCTGGACTGTAGCGCACCACTGGCAGGCCGCTGCATTTTTCGGGGCCGTTGAGGTCAAATGTCGCTAGTATCGCCCACCCTCCGGGCGCGATCGCAGTTCTTAGGGCCGTGAGATAGGACGCACGATCCTGGGGGGCGGTCAGGAAGTGAAACGTCGCCCTGTCGTGCCAAAGGCTATAATGCCGCTCCGGTTGCCATTCGGTGATGTCGGCAGCGACCCATTGAACCTGCTCTGCAACATCGCCGAGCCGCTGCCGAGACATTTCCAGCGCGGTCTTGGAGAGATCGAGGACGGTCAGGTCGGTAAAGCCGCGATCGAGCAGAGCATCCACCAGGTTCGAGGTGCCGCCGCCGATATCGATCAGTGCCGCATCGCGGCTGACATGAGTCCTTTCGATCATCTCAAGAGAGATGGTAGGGGCGTCCTGATACCAGCTGACCTTGGCCTGGTCTTTTGTCGTGTAGATGCGCTCCCAATGATCGTTAGGCTTGCTGGTCATTTCTTTCTCCAGAAACTCTACCGGATTATATCAGATTGCGCGCCCGATGCACCTGTGACGGTGAGATGGCGATCAGGTCGCCCTCATGCAGTGCCCCATCGTCGCGCCGATCGGCCACCGGAAAACCGGACATTCGGTGTAGGACGCCAGCCCAGTATTATGTTGCTTCGGCTGGCTTTTGAGGCACTTGGTATCGGCCGTCACAACCGGTATTCGGGATAGTGTTGGCTGGCTCTGCATCATTACTTCCCGCACTGCACGGATGCGCCAGCCGATATCCTCGGGGCCGAGGCGCGCCGGGTTGACCCGACCGCCCTTGACGACATGAACGCCGAAATCACGGGTTCACGCTGCTTCTAGGCAGTCTGAGAGCGGCAGCAAAGTAATCCATCCCAATCATGATGGGATCGACGGGGGGCTCCTCGACTTTTTCAAACATGAGCTCCCCCTTTACAATTTCAGCTTCGCGCGTCCGGCATGCTGTCTGCATCTTGCGCATCTGTCGCCGCATTTTCAGAACCGGGTGATGACGGTGGCGCCGACGGACTGGAACTTGTCCATGTTCATCAGGGCCTCGGGCGCATCCGCAAGGTCGATCTGATTGCCCACCAGCCGCGCCGGATCGAGTTTGCCGCTGGCCACCATGTCGAGCATCGCGCCGTAGCGGTGCGCCTGCATCCCGTGCGAGCCGAGCAGCTCAATCTCCTGCGCCACGATCTTGGGCATGGGCACGGCGGGGGCGGCGTGCTCGCCCAGCATCAGCCCGACCTGAATGTGTTTTCCCCGCGGCCGCAGGCAAAGGATAGAGTTTGTCATGGTAACAGGATGGCCGAGCGCGTCGAGCGAGACATGCGCGCCGCCCCGCGTGATCTCCTTGATTGCTTCGGCCACATCGGCCTCGCCACCGTTGATGACGGCCACAGCACCGAGGTCTTTCGCGAGGTGCAGCTTTGCCGGATCGAGATCCACGCCGATGACATTGGCCCCGGCAGCGGCCGCAATCATGACGGCCGACAGGCCAACGCCGCCGCAGCCATGCACGGCGACCCACTGGCCCGCGCTTACCTTACCTTGATCAATCACCGCGCGGAAGGATGTCGCGAAGCGGCACCCGAGGCTGGCCGCGGTGGCAAAATCCATGCTCTCGGGCAGTGCCACAAGGTTCAGGTCTGCCTGGTGAATGCCGACATATTCGGCAAAGGATCCCCAGTGCGTAAAGCCAGGCTGTTCCTGGTGCAAGCATACCTGCTGGTGCCCCGCGTGGCATTCGGAGCAGCTGCCGCAACCGCAGATAAATGGTACGGTGACCTTGTCCCCCACCTT
The DNA here is from genome assembly GCF_048267565.1 of Pseudophaeobacter sp. NCBI lineage: Bacteria > Pseudomonadati > Pseudomonadota > Alphaproteobacteria > Rhodobacterales > Roseobacteraceae > Pseudophaeobacter > Pseudophaeobacter sp. Next base: position 8,372 of record NZ_JBLWXG010000010.1, read on the forward strand.
CCAGTTGGTGACATCCTTCCCCACCGCCTCGACCACGCCCGCCAGTTCATGTCCTGGAATATGCGGCAGCTCGATGTCGCTGTCATGTCCCATCCAGCCATGCCAGTCGCTGCGGCAGACACCTGTTGCTGCGACCTTCAATACGACTCCATGCGCCTCGGGGCTCGGGTCATCCACCATGGCCAGCTTGGGGGCCTCTTGGAACTTTTCAAACAGGACAGCTTTCATGGTGGTGTCTTTCCGTTGCGGTTTTCAGGTGCGCAGATCATAGCGTTCAGCCTGGAAACAACTTTGCCAATCTTGCATGATTTCCGGTAATCTGGGGCGGGAACCCCTCCCAATCTGCCAATTTCGAAAGGTTTCTGCCCTTGCCTGACATTGATGTTGTAAATTCCCACATCCTGTCCCTGCTACAAGACGATGGCCGCATGACCAATGCAAAGCTGTCCGAAAGGCTGGGCATGAGCGAAACACCCTGTTGGCGCCGCCTGAAACGGCTGGAGGAGAGCGGCGTCATAGAGGGCTACCAGGCCAACCTCAACCGGCGCAAGCTGGGGCTGGGTGTCATGGCCTTCGTGCAGCTTCGCTGTTCGGAACACGATCAGGCCGCAACGGCAGAGTTTCAGCGGATCGTCGAGACGACCCCGAACATACTGTCCTGTCACAATACCACGGGCGCAGACGATTTCCTGTTGATCGTCGTTGCCCGAGATCTTGACGATTACAGCAGCTTCGTCGACAGCACCCTGCGCCGCCTGCCGGGAGTGACCAGCATTCGCTCAAACCTTTCGCTGAAAGAGATGAAGGCATCTAACAAATTGCCAGTACTGCCACCTGCCGCATCGTGATTTTGTAACATCAGTCGGGGCTGGTGCGGGCTGCCTCGGCGATGAGGTCACATATACGATCAGCGTCGCCGAGTTCATGCGCCAGCAAGAGGGCGATTTTGGCCAGGAACAGATCCCGCTTGTCGGCTGTGAAGGAATCCAGTGTGGTGGCCAGAGCGTCATAGACGCGCTCAATGTCGATTTCTGTCATGTAAAATCTCCATGATTGCGGGCAAGGGCCGCCATGACTTGTGCTGCCGTTGCCTTGGTCCAGCGGGATGCGACATGCATGTCGGGGCGAATGAGGTATGCGCCATCTGCACCAAGTTGCAGGGCCATATCGACCGCCGATCCTGTCGGGATCACAACAGTCGTCAATTCATCGTGCGACACGGCCTCGGAAATGGCCGTGCTGCAGGTGACGAGCGTGAAGCCGCTGCCAAGCAGATCGGTCAAATATCCGCTATGGACGCGCACTTCCGGTAATACCGCACCGGGTAATGGGCCACCGTTAAACCCCACATCATCCATTTCGGTGATCGGGCTGTCGGAATAGGTGTAAGGCGTCATCTGCCGCGGGTTGGCAAGCTGCCCGGCAAAGGGATGGCTCAGCGCGAGGCTTAGCGCAGCGTCTCTCATAAGCTGCCAGCCGGGCGTCGGCGGCGTCATGAAACGCGCCGATTTCGAGGCATTGGCAAAGACATCCAGCGTCGCACCGCGGCGCTCTGGTGAATAGCTTTCGAGCAACGCGTCTTGCGCGCGGCCATCCAGCACCCGCGCGAGTTTCCATGCGATGTTCTGCGCATCTGCCAAACCGTTGTTCAGCCCGCGCACCCCGAAGATCGGCACGATATGCGCGCTGTCCCCGATGAAAAACACCCGGCCATCGCGGTAGTCGTCCAGCGCCAGGGTGTTGGCGGAATAGATGCTCCACCATTCAAGATCCCATGTTCCGTCATAGCCCAGATCGTCGAGAACCGCCTGCACCGAAGCGCGTACGGTGGTCTCGGCGATGGCTGCGTCTGCATCTTCGTCGTCGCGCAGCTGATAATCGATCCGCCAGATGTCGTCGGGCTGCTTGTGAACCAGCACCGTCCCGCCCCGTCGGCAATCCGGATCGAAAAGCGCCCGGCGGATCGTCGGGTAATCATGCGCCATCTGCACATCGGCGATGACATAGCGGCCTTCATAATTTTCCCCCTTCAGCCGCAGCCTGCGCATCTTGCGGATTGCGCTGCGCGCGCCATCAGCGGCCAGAACCCAGTCGGCGGTCATCTTGTAGACACTCTGTGGATCGCGCACCGTCAGGCATAGGCCACCGTCCTGATCTTCGATGCCCTCGACGGTGCTTTGCCAGCGCGTTTCGATCAGCGGTTCCCGTGCGATGGCGTCCCAGAGGAATTGTTCGATGTACTGCTGCTGGATGTTGTACATCGGGCGGTATTTCTCGTCCGGGCCATCTGGCATATCGAATTCGAGGATCTGTTGCCCCCGGTAGAAGCTGCGCCCCGTCGTCCAGCCAAGCGCCTTGTCGAGAAAAGGCGCCACAACGCCGAGTCGTTGGAGAATGTATAAGCTCGACCGTGAGACACAGATCGCGCGGCTGCCGTCGTTGAATGTTGATTTCGCATCGAGGAGCACTGATGCGATCCCCTCTCGTGCCAGCGCCAACGCCGCCGTCATGCCCACCGGTCCCGCGCCAACGATGGCCACGCGCGCGCGCCCCTCAAGATGTTTGCGGTCTTCCGGGGCTTTGAATTGCGGATAGTCGAAATAAAGCGATTGCGTTTCTGCGCGGCCCTGCGGTCTCATGTGGTGTTCTCCCTCGAATAAGGCGGAAGATAGCAGGCCGGGCGCGACGCCGTCTGTCCCCTGCCTGGGGGGACATGCTACTGTCTGCGCATGTTACCGGATGCACTTAAGATCGATGCCTGCCTTGCTGCCCTGGGATCAGAGAGTTTTCCTCTGGTCTATGTCGATTTTGTCGAGACCCTGGGCGTTGACCAGATCATGATTTTTGCCATCGAAGACGCGCGGGCGCGGTGTCTGCTGTCGTGCCATTACGCCAATGCAGCCCTCGCCGAGCAACTGGCCTCGGCATATCTCGACGGGTGTTTTCTGCGCGATCCGCTGCTGCCTGATCTGCGAGAGGCGCGGCCGAACTGCATCGAGCTGCGCACCCTGGAAGAGATCACCGAAGCGATGGACCAAGACTACCGCGAGAGGTTCTTTGATGCGCCGGGGTTGACAGCAAAGTCCACGGTGCTGGCGGTGGGCGAACGGCTTCGGCTGTTCGTCAGCCTCTATTGCGCCGATACAGGCAATCCCGATCCGGGGCTGTCACGCCTTGCCGGGCGGTTGGCGCTGATGCATTTCGAACGCGCGGAGGACACAGGTATCCCCGCCGCCCTCGCCATTCTAAGCCAGCGCGAACAGGCCGTCTGCGTTGGTATCCTTTCGGGGCAAAAAGCCGAAGTGATCGCCGCCGACCTTGGTGTTGCGCCCTCCAGCGTGGTGACCTACCGCAAAAGGGCCTACGCCAAGCTTGGTATCACATCGCGCGCGGGTCTCTTCGCGGTCTGTTCTGGATAGCTGTTCCAGGGCCCCTCAACTGATGAGCGAAGCATGGCAGCATAGGGGCAGGATAGCGTTGCAAAGATCGCTGCGCAGTCCGGTCTTCTGACGCGGTCAATTTCTAGGGTGAGCTTCAGCTGAGCCATGGCCCCCCCACCGCGTTCAGAAACACCGGCGAAGTGATGCATACCCCAGAGGGTAAATCCATCACAGTGCAAGCTGTGCGGTTGGTCCGTCCACGATCATCATGGGGCAGCCCTGCGAGCAGCGTTCTACCCGGCTGTTGATGCCATAGAGGCGACGGATCAGGTCTGGGGTCAACACGTCAAGCGTTGCACCAGAAGCAAGGATCCGGCCTTCCGCCAGCGCCACGGTTGCGGTGCAGCAGCGCATCACCTGATTGAGGTCATGCAATGCCAGGACCATCACGGCACCGGTTTGTTCCGCATAAAGCCGAAGTGCCTCCAGAATCTCGTACTGGCGGTTGAGGTCAAGCGCCGAGGTCGGCTCGTCCATCAGCACCACTTTGGGGCGGCTCACCAGCGTCTGGGCGATGGAAACCGCCTGCCGCTGCCCGCCAGAGAGTTCCGACAGCTGCTGATCTGCCAAGTGAGAGAGGTTGAAGTGGCGCAGCGTCTCGTCCACCGCGCCCAGTTCTGTGGCCGATAGTCGCCAGCCGCCACCGCCCTGTTTCAGTGCCAGAATAATCGATTCATAGACCGTCAGCGCGGCGGTCATGCCCGTGTCCTGCGGCATGTATCGCAAGTCATGGGCTACCGCCCCCTGCAGCCGGATGTGACCGGTGCCCCGCAAATGTCCGGCGATACGGCGAAACAGGGTGGATTTCCCGGCCGCATTTGCCCCAACCAAAGCGGTGAGTGTGCCGCCCTGTATCTCTGCCGTTGCATCGGACAGGATTTTGCGTCGGCCATAGTTTGCGCCGATGTGTTCCAGAGACAGGGTTACCATGATTTGCGTCCTTTCGTCAGGATCAGTGCCGCAAAGAAGGGAACGCCCACCAAGGCAGTAATGATGCCGATGGGCAGGACGGCACCGGGCAGGATGGCTTTGGACAGTACCGAGGTGGCCGAGAGGATCACGGAGCCTGACAGCATCGCGCCGGGGAGAAAGAAGCGTTGATCCTCTCCCAGCAGCAACCGTGCCACATGCGGCCCGACAATGCCGATAAATCCGATGGTGCCGACAAAGCTGACGGGTACAGCCGCAAGCACCGAGACCAGGACCAGCGCCTCAAGCCGCAACCGTTTGACCGGAACCCCCATCGCAGCGGCCCGGACCTCGCCGAGCCGGATTGCTGTTAGCGCCCAGGCGCGACGGGCAAACAGCGGCGTACAGACCACGAGAATCGCGGCGGTAACAGCGACCTTGCCCCAGGTTGCCTTGGTCAGGCTGCCCATGGTCCAGAACACCACCGCTGACAAGGCCTGTTCAGAGGCAAAATACTGCAGCAACGCCAGCGCCGCGTTGAAGGAAAACACCAGCGCGATGCCAAGCAGGACGATGGTTTCCACCGTCACCCCCCGCAGCGTCGAGAGCCCGAAGATCAGCAGTGACGCAGCCATCGCCATGGCAAAGGCGTTGATTGGCACCATCAGCGCGACCGCGCCGGGAACCAGTGCGACCCCCAGCACCATTGCCAAGGCTGCTCCGAAACTCGCCGCAGCCGACAGGCCGAGCGTAAAGGGGCTGGCCAGCGGATTCGCCAGGATCGTCTGCATCTGCGCCCCGGCAAGAGACAGGCTTGCCCCGACAGTCACCGCCAAAAGCGCCATGGGCATCCGGATGTCCCAGACGACAACCCGCATCTGCAATTCGGCGCCCCCCGGCGCAAAAATTGTCTGCAGCACATCCCACACGGGATAGCGCGCAGGTCCAAGCGAGACGTCTACCGCCACCGACAGCACCAGCGCGAGTGTCAATCCGACAAGGATTGCGATGCGCCGCGCCACCAACCTTCGGTAGCTGTGCGTGCTCGCGGCTTCCGGGGTTTGTATTTCCATGGTGGTCATTGTGTCTCCAATGGTGAAGGGCGGCCCGGTCACAGGCCGCCTTGCTTGAATACGGATGGTTTAGTTGGTTGCAGCGTCGCCCAACGAGACCCAGTAGCCGGGCTTGTAGTCCACCGGCAGAAAGCGCCTGTGCAGTTCTTTCAGCGTCGCTTCGGGATCAAGATCGGGGAAAAGGTCCGGGTGCAGCCAGCCTGCCAGTCTCTGCACGGCGATGAAGCTGTAGGGGGAATTGTAGAACTGGTGCCATATGCCATGGACCTGATTATTTTGCACGGCGGTCACGCCGGTAAAGGCAGGCCGTTCTGTCAGGGCGGCAAGCTTGCGCGTCGCTTCGGCAAGATCAGAACCCGGCCCCATGCCGACCCATGCACCACCGGGCACATAGGCGTCCCAATTGCCGCCAGTGACCACGATCTGGTCCGGGTCAGAGGCGATGACTTGCTCTGCGTTTACCGTGCCAAAGGTGCCGGGAATGAACTCGGACCCCATATTGGTGCCCCCCGCAAGCTCTACGAAACGGCCAAAGTTGCCATTGCCGAAGGACATGCAGCAATCCTCGGAATAGCCGCCGGCGCGCTCGACAAAGACCAGCGGGCGCTTCAGGTCGTCCTGTGCGTTGATGACATCCGTAACGCGGGCGAGCTGTTCTTGATAGAAGGTGTTGAATTCTTCGGCTTTGCTTTCTTCGCCAAAGAGTTGCCCGATGATGTGCATCGACTGCGACGTATGTTCAAAGGGTTTCTCACGAAAATCGACATATACGATGGGGATGCCGACCTTGGCCAATTTCTCTTCGTACCCCGCCTCGTCGGTGGCCGCCTTGGCCTCAAGGTTCATGATCAAGACATCGGGGTTCAGGGAAACCGCCTGTTCGATATCGAATGAGCCATCCTTGAAACCGCCGAAGGTCGCGATATCCGACAGCTGCGGGAATTTCTCGGCGTAGATCTCGTAACTTTCCGGAGAGGCCTGGCGGAAGTCGTCACGCCAGCCAACCACCCGTTCGAACGGGTTTTCGCGGTCCAGCACAGCGGCAAAGAAGATCTGGCGTCCCTCACCAAGGATGACACGCTCAACCGGGGCGTCGACCGTGACATCGCGCCCTGCAATGTCGGTCACGGTGATCGGGTCGGCAAGCGCAATGCTTGCAGCAAAGAGGCTTAGGGCGCTGGCGCCGAGAATGGAATGAAGGGTCATGTGGTGCTCCTGAAGAGGGGTCTTGGATGCTCGCCTATTCTTTCTGAGTTTTTCAGTCAACTATAAAGTTGACAGTTTTACTATGTTAAGAGTAGTTGGAGAAAACGACACTGGAGCGGCACGTTGACATCAAGCAACCGAGATTTGCGCGACGAAATTCGCGACTATTGGTCTGATCGAGCTGCTACCTTTGACGATGAACCGGGCCACCGCATCGCCGATGGCAGCGAAATGGCCGCCTGGGAGGCCTTGTTTCGCCGTCATCTGGGGGATGGGGAAGGGCGTGCGCTGCTGGATCTTGCCTCTGGCACTGGCGAGATCGCGCGCCTGTGCCAAAGGTTGGGCTTTGTGGTGACTGGTCTTGACTGGTCGGAACCGATGTTGGAGCGGGCACGCAGCAAGCTGCCAGAGGTGACCTTTCTACAGGCAGATGCAGAGCGTACGATGCTGCCATCAGCCAGTATGGATGTGATCGTCACCCGCCACCTGGTCTGGACCTTGGTGGATCCGGCGGCGGCCTTTGCAGAATGGTTTAGCGTGCTGCGCCCCGGCGGGATCCTGCTGGTTGTGGATGGTGATTTCGTGTCACGCGGCTGGCTGGCGCGGATGCTCTTGCAGCTGGGATCAGCCGGGCGGCGTCGGTCCAGTGTTTCGGCCGCTGCCACCCGACACGAAGATATTCTTGCGCGGGTACATTTCAGCGCAGGGGCGCGTGCCGATGCGGTGGCCACGATGCTGCAGGCTGCCGGATATGGCGAGGTCAGCATCGACACGCGACTTGCATCAATCCACCGCGCACAAGGGGCGCAGTTTGGCTGGCGCAAATCCATGCTGCGCCGCTCTGAACATCGCTATGCCATTCGTGCCTGCAAGCCGGGGCAGCCCTGAATGCGGGCACCGGATTGCAGAACAGGCCCAGAGGAAAGCGGGCGGGTCACAAGCGGGTCTGATCGGACAGAGTACACCTGATGGCCTGCCTTATGGCAGACCTTTCACCACCCCTTTCGCAACCAGTTTCTGGATATCCGACGCCTGAAGCCCCAACTGGTCGGACAGAACGTCAAAAGTGTTTTCCCCCAGCATTGATGGCGCTTTGGCTTTGGCCGGACCAAGGCCGTCGAACCGGATCGGACCGCGAACCAATTTCATGTCGCCGATTTGCGGATGTGTGATCTCTTCGACCAGCCCCTGTTTGGCAACATGCTCTTGTTCAAGCGCCTCGCCGATGGACAGGATCGGCGCGCTTGGCACGTCGAATTCTTCCAGTCTTTGCAGCCAGTAGGCGGTGGTGTCTTGGGTCATGCGCGCGTGGATGATAGGTTGTAGCGCATCGCGATTGGCAAGCCGCGCGTCATACAGCGCAAAGCGAGGGTCTTTTATCAGGTCTGCGCGGTCGAGGCAGCGGGCAAAGTTATGCCAGAACCGTTCGGTCAAGCAGGCCACGATGACGTGCCCGTCCGAGGTTGGGAACGACCCGTAGGGAACGATGCTGGGATGCTGGGTGCCAACCGGTTGCGGGCTTTGACCGGAAACATAGTAAATCTGCGAGAGATACCCCTGCAGCGCGATCAGGCTGTCGAGCATTGCAACCTCGATATGCTTGCCGCGCCCTGTGGCGTTGCGTTCATGCAGGGCCGCGAGCAAACCAAACAACGAAAAGATACTGCCGGCCATATCGCCCAGGGGAATGCCCAGCTTGTTCGGAGCCTGCCCCGGTTCACAATTGACGCTCATGACGCCCGACAGCGCCTGCGCCACGATGTCAAAAGCGGGCTTGTCGCCGTGCGGGCTGTTGGCGCCAAAGCCAGTGATCGAACAATAGAGCAACCCTTCATTTTCGGCGCGCAGCGTGTCATATCCGAGGCCCAGCCGATCCATTACACCGGGGCGGAAATTTTCCAGCACAATGTCGCTTTGCTGTGCCAGGTCTTTGGCAATCTGCATGCCTTCGGGTGATTTCAGATCAAGTGAGATGCTTTTCTTGCTGCGATTGAGTGCGATGTAATAATGGCTCATGCCGTTTTGAAACGGGGGGAAGTTGCGGGTCTCGTCGCCGGATGTGATCGGTTCGACCTTGATAACTTCGGCGCCAAGGTCCGCCAGAACCATGCTGGCATATGGGCCGGACAGAATGCGTGAAAAGTCGAGAACTTTGATGCCTGCCAGCGGGCCAGCAGCGGTTTGTTGTTGCGTATCGCTCATGATTTTTCTCCCGAAGTCTTTGAAATTTTCATCACTGCCGAGGCACTTGCGATCAGCCTGTCGTCACAGGTGATGTTGGCATCGACGAACACCAAAGACCGCGTTGCTTGCCGAATTGAAGGCTGGATTGTCAGGAAGTCTCCAGCATGGGCGACGCCCAGGAAGCGCGTTTCCATTTGCACGGTCACTGTGGGCTGGCGATCTGCCGCGTTCCACGCGGTAATCGCAATCACCTGATCCAAAAGACTGGTAAGGACACCGCCGTGAATAATCCCCAGATGGTTCTTGTGGCTTTCATTGGTTTGCAGCGCATACCTGTGCTTGTGCTCCGCACTCTTGGCGCGCAAAAGCGGACCGATCAGCGCCATGAAGCCGTCAATCTTCATTTCTCGCCACTCTTCCGACGCGATGTCATGTGTCGTCACGATCTAACTCCCAGTGTCTATTTGTATTTTTTCGATGTCTTCCCGGATGGCCATCATTGCCTTGACCAATTTGGGGATTTGCTTGTCCTGCAGGCGTTCGGAAATACCGATGGCCACGATCGAGCGGGTCATCTTGCGGCTGGCGCCAAAGACCGGAACGGCAACAACCGTCACGCCGGAAATATAGCTTCCCTGATCCACCGCGTAGCCAAGCTCGCGCGCCTTTGCGACTTCTTCGCGCCATTGTTCAAGCGAGGGGGGATGATCCCAGGTCAGCTTGTGGAAGCGCTCTGTCAGCTCTGCATCGTCCTGCACGTTGAAGGCGGCGAACAAGCGGCCCGTGGCGCTGATCAGGGCTGGAAAGCGGCTGCCCAGATCCACCTGAAGCCGGAATGGAATGTTGGATTGCGACAGGGCAATGACCACCATCTGCCCCGGTTCAGACAGTTGGGTGGCAATACCGGTCACCCCGAATTTGTCGGATAGTTCTGACAGTTTTGGCTGAATCAAAACCGAGAATGTATTGCGCTGAAGGGCGGCACGCGCGAGGGGCAAAATGCCAATTCCGATCGTGTAGCGCTTCAGATTCGAATCGAATTCAACCAGGCCTTCATCTTCGAGAACGCGCAAAATGTGCAGACAGGTGCTGGGGATCAGCCCAAGCTCTCTCGCGATCGGATTTACGCCCACCGGCTCATTCGAGCGGGCCAAAAACCTCAATATTGCAAGGGCGCGCGTGACTGCAGGCACCTGCCGTTTGGTTGTGGGTTTCTTGTCGTCGCTTGTCATTTCAGGCCTCTTTCCAATGTCATTTCATTGTATATGTACAACAAGATAACCATATTGACAATAGATGATCGTTATCCCTACCCTTGTCAACGAGCCAGGGCACACCTTCTGGGGGCCTGCTGAAAATTTTGGGGAGGAGATGGGAATGACCCGCTTGACGGAATTCACGTCCTATGCGGACGCTCAAAAGCATTACTCGAAAGAGAAGCTTTGGGAGCTGTTCGACGGCGATAGAGCGCAGTTCAACATTGCGCATGAATGCCTTGATCGGCACGTCGACGGGGACAACGTGGCGCTTCGGATCGCGCATTCTGACGGCGCTGATGAAGTTCTGACCTTTGAAGAGGTGTCACGCCGATCTTCGCAGATCGCGCATTATCTGGACGCCAAGGGCATCAAGAAAGGCGACCGCGTTGCCGTGATGATCGAACCCTCTCTGGCCTTCTATTCGGCGATGTTTGGCGTGATCAAAAGCGGCGCGGTCGCGGTGCCGATGTTTTCGCTGTTCGGGCCAGATGGAATTCGTTTGCGTGTCGGTGATTGCAAGCCTGCAGTGTTCTTCACCAATTCCGAAAAGGCCCCCGATGCCCTTGCAGGGGGCGCCGAGAATGTCACCGTGGTCGATCAGGATTTCCTGGACGGGTTGAACGATTTTCCTGCATCCTATGATTGCGCCACGGCAGGCCGCGATCTGGCGGTTCTGCAATATACCTCGGGCACCACGCGTGCGCTGCCCGCAGCTGTCAAACACAGTCACCAGTCGATTGTAACGCTGATGGTTGCCGCGCTCTATGCTACGGGCATTCGCCCCGGAGATCGTTTCTTCTGCCCGTCTTCGCCCGCTTGGGGCCATGGTCTGTGGCACGGTACACTTGCGCCGATGGCGATGGGCGTATCGACGGGCACATTCAGTGGAAAATTCGATGCCGTTCGCCTGCTGCGGGCCCTGCATGATTTTCGCATCACCAACCTGACGGCTGCGGCAACGCATTACCGTATGATGCGCAATTCTGGCGAAGCCGAGAACTTCACCTATTCCTTTGACAAGCTGTCCTTCACCGGCGAGCCGATCGACTCGGAAACCGCGAGCTACGTTGAGCAGGTTTTTGGCACCAAGGTGCGTTCGATGTACGGCACCACCGAAATTGGCGTCATCATCGCCAACTATCCCGGCGCCGATGATCTGGAAGTGCGCGATGGCGCAATGGGCAAGGCTGTGCCCGGCGTCGAAGTGGAGGTGCAGCGGCCAGACGGATCGGCTGCAGATCCCGACGAAACCGGCGAGCTGATGGTCAAGAAACGCGGTCAGTGGTTCCAGACCAAGGATCTGGGCCGGGTCGATGCCGATGGCTATTTCTACCACGGCGGCCGGGCAGATGACGTGATCATTTCCGCAGGTTGGACAATCGGCGCGGTCGAGGTTGAAGACGCAGTGCTGAGCCATCCGACAGTTTCCGAATGCGCGGTGATCGGCGCCCCCGACGCGCTGCGCGGGCTGGTGGTCAAGGCCTATATCATCCTCAAGGGAGATGAGACGCCTGACCTGGTCCAAAGCATTCAGGATCATGTGCGCTCCAGGCTCGCCCGCCACGAATACCCCCGCCAAATCGAATTTGTCACCGACCTGCCAAAGACACCGGCCGGGAAAGTGAACCGAAAAGTCCTGAGAGATCAGGAAGCTGAAAAACTGGCGGCAGCGGAATAATCCGACCCGCCACCCCCATATACCAAGGAGAAGAAGATGAACGACATGACACGGAAGTTTCCGAAAATCACCGATGAAGGTCTGGAAGATCTGCGCAAACGCGTTGGCGTAAAGATCGAAAGAACGGTTGAGCCTTGGTGCTATGAAGCCACCCGCGACAATATTCGCCACTATGCCCACGGCATTGGCGACGACAATCCGCTGTGGTGTGATCCCGAATATGCCAAGACCACCAAATACGGTGATGTTCTGGCGCTGCCCAGCTTTCTGTTTTCGACCAGCCGGATCATTTCTGGCTATGTTGGTGGCCTGCCGGGCGTGCATGCCATGTGGTCGGGTGCAAACTGGACATGGCACAAGCCGATCCTGCGCAACACCGAGTTCCGCACCGAGGCCTATCTGAAAGACTTGATCGAGCATGATACCCGTTTTGCTGGCAAGGCGATCCAGCAGATCTATCACGTGGATTTCTATGATGCGAAAACCGGTGAAATGTTGGCCGAGGCCGACAGCTGGTGTTTCCGTACCGATCGCGACCAGGCGCGCGAAAACGGCACCAAGTACACCGAGGCCAAAAAGAACGGTCGCAAGGTTTGGACCGATGCAGAGCTTCAGGAATACTACAAGTATTACGAACAGGAAACCATCCGCGGTGCCGAGACCCGCTATTGGGATGACGTCAACGAAGGCGACGAACTGCCAACAATGGTCAAGGGCCCGATGACAGCCACCGGCTTTATTGCCTATGCGCAGGGGTGGGGCGGTCTCTATATCCGTGCCAACAAACTGGCCTGGCAGTTGCAGCAGAAACACCCCAGCGCCGGACCAAAGAACAAATTCGGTATCCCCGATTGCCCCGAGCGGGTGCACTGGGAAGAAGAATTTGCCCTGGAAGTCGGCGCACCGGGTGCCTATGACTACGGCCCCGAGCGCACATCATGGCTAACACATCAGGTCACAAACTGGATGGGTGATGATGGTTTCTTGGCAAAATCCACCTGCGAAGTGCGCCGCCACAATCCAGAGGGTGACATCATCCTGATCCACGGTAGCGTCGTTCGCAAGTTTGAGGAAGATGGGCGTTACCTGCTGGAAATCAAGCAGCGTGCAGAACAACAAGATGGCGAAATGTCGGCTGTCGGTACGGCAATCGTCGAACTGCCAAAACGCTGAGGTCCACCACGATTCAACTGCTGGGGAGGCAACGTTGAAACCACTGGAAAAACTTCTGATAAAAATCGAGGACACCCTTCATCTCGGAGGGTGCCTCGGCCTCGTCGCCGTCGCGGCGCTGATCAATGCGGATATTCTGCTCCGGCTTTTCTTCAACAAGCCGGTGCAAATCCAGTTCGAACTGACCGAGCTCTACCTGATGCCGGCTCTTGCCACCCTGTCCCTGTCGCGGGTCTTTCGCGACGGTGGGCATCTGGCGCTGGATTTCATGCCGCGCCACCTACCTGGCGTTCTCGATACGGTAGTCGCCAAATTGCGCCTGCTTTTGCCTGCGGCATTCTTTGCTGCAGTCACGTGGATGTCCGGCAAGTTTGCTTTCAAAGCAATCCTGCATGGTGATGTCGAATACGGGGCAATCGATTGGCCGCTTGGCTGGGCCTACGCCGTTATCCCTTTGGGATGCAGCGTGTTGCTTCTGCGGCTGCTCTACGATGCGTTCAACCCGGAACCCCTGCTTGAGCGCACAACAAATTCAATGGGAGGAGAATGAGATGAAACATACGAACAAGTTGTTTGCAGTCGTCGCAGGTGCATTTGCATTTGCTGGTCTGACAGCCCAGGCGGAAACGCTACGGTTGGGTGACTTTCAGTCGACCAGCCATATCGTTTCAATCGAGGGAACGGCAAAATGGATGGAATCCGTGACCGAGGCCACGGACGGCGCAATTACATTTGAACATTTCCCCTCGCAACAGGCGGCGAAATCCAAAGCGCAGCTGGATGCAGTGAACAATGGTATTCTGGATGCCGCCTTGCTTGGCGCATCCTATCACGCCGATGCCTTGCCGCTGAATTCGGTGGTGGGTCTGCCGGGCTACTACAGCTCTGCGGAACAGGGCACCGCGACCCTGCAAAAGATGCTTGCAGACGGCCCCCTGCGCGATGAGATTCTGGCCGCTGGCGTGACCCCCATTTTTGGCTTTGTTCTGCCACCCTATCAGGTGCTGGCCAAATCGCGGCTGGGGATGCCCGCCAATTGGGCCGGTCTTGACGTGCGCACCTCGGGATCGACCCAGGCGATGACGGCACGCGCGCTTGGCGGGGTTGGCATCTCTATTCCCGGCCCAGAGGTCTACACTGCGGTTGAACGCGGTCGCCTGGATTCCGTCTTGTTCCCGCTCGCTTCTGTTCCGGGATACAAGCTGAACGAGGTTGTCAGCCATATTTCGACCAATGGGTCCTTTGGCGGCTACAGCTTTATCATGGTCGTGCGCTCTGAACTGTTCGATGGCCTGTCGGATGAAGTAAGGGCCACGATGCTTGAGCTTGGCAATGAAAGCGCGATCCGCGTGGCGCAGGCGCAGGATGCTTCGGTTGAGGGCTTGATCGAAGAGTGGAAAGCAGAAGGCATCGACACCTATGCGTTCAGCGAAGAAGAGCTGGCGTCGATTTCAGACGCTTTGCAGGCTGTCAGCGTTGATTGGGCCGAACGTCTTCAGGATGACAAAGCCTCTGCTGTGCTCGCGACCTATCGCGCACTGACCAGCGAATAAATCCACGTTCCAAAACACATAACCGGGCGGTCGTTTCGGCGACCGCCTGCCACTTACGGAGCGCAGGTTACCTAGATGCTTACCTTTATTGTCATCCTTATTCTTCTGGCCGTTCTTATGGCAGCACGGGTGCCGATCGCCTTTGCCATGGGCATTGCCGGCACACTTGGCCTCGCGGCTCAGCTTGGGGTTCGCCCTGCACTGGCGGTGTTGGAACGGACGTTCTTTGACTCGTCTGCCTCGTTCATCTTGGTTGCGATCCCGTTGTTTATCCTGATGGCGGAACTTCTGACCGCAGGGGACGTCACGCGCCGCGCGATCATTGCCTGCCAATCTTGGGTCGGCCATTTCAAGGGTGGTTTGGCCATCGCGACGGTTGGCGCCTCTGTGCTACTTGCAGCGCTGGTTGGCAGCTCCACTGCCTCGACGGCTGCGATGTCTGCCTCGGCCTTTCCAGAGATGCGTCGCCATAACTATTCCGACCGGCTTGCCGCTGCTGTTGTAAGTGTTGGTGGCACCTTGGCGGTGGTTGTTCCGCCCTCGATCGTGCTGGTGGTCTATGGCGTGCTGACCGAAACCTCGATCGGCAAACTGTTCATCGCCGGGATCATTCCGGGCCTGCTGACCGCATGTGGCCTGGGCGTGGTGATCAAAATCATCGCGCATACCACAGATCAGGCCCCTAAAGGCGAACCCTTTGTCTTAGGTAAAGCCGTCAAGCAAAGCCGACACGTTCTGCCGATGGTGTTGCTGATGTTTGCTGTCATTGGCGCAATTTACGGCGGCATTGCATCGCCGTCGGAGGCAGCAGCCCTCGGGGTGATGGGATCGCTTGTGATCGTGCTGGCGCAACGCACATTGAGCTTTGTGCAATTCAACCGGTCCGTCAGCAGCGCAATCCGCGCGACAGTGATGATTGTCACAATCATCGCCTGTTCGGCGATTTTCTCCAACTACCTTGCCTTTACCCGCATCACGCACAGCCTGCTTGAATTTGTGGCAACCACCGACATGCCACGTGAAGTCATCATTGGCATCATCATTCTGGCCCTGCTGATCATGGGTATGTTCATGGACCAGCTTGCCATTTTGTCCCTGGCCATGCCGCTGGCCTTTCCGACGGCAATGGCGCTGGATTGCAATCCGGTCTGGTTCGGCATTGTGGTGACCAAGACGGTCGAAATTGGCCTTTTGACACCGCCGTTGGGGCTGAATGCCTATGTGGCCTCGGCACAGACAAAAGTACCGCTGAAAACGATCTTCAAGGGGGTTTTGCCCTTCCTCGGGATGGAAATTGTCGTGCTGATCCTGCTGTTGGCCTTCCCGTCGATCACGTTGTTCCTGCCCGAACTCATGAGCAACTGACGCTCAACCCTGACGTTCCGATTTTATCATCGCAGGGCGCCAATCCGACCTGCGAAAACGAGAAGAAAGAAGCGAAATGACGATATTGCAAAGCAGTCAGGTGCCATCCTCTGCAGAGTTTCTAGAAAATGCAGCAGCCATGGAGGAGCAATACGCAAAGATTGCAACTGAAGCGGCGCGTATTGTCACCGGCGGTTCAGAATCTTCGCGGTCGCGCCATGTTGGGCGGGGCAAGCTGTTGCCGCGTGATAGAATTGCCGGGTTGCTGGATCCTGGGTCACCGTTTCTTGAGGTGGGCCTGTTCGCGGCCTCGGGTCTCTATAATGACGAAGTGCCCTCGGCGGGGGCAATCGCGGGGATCGGTCGCGTCGAAGGGCGCGACTGCATGATCCTGTGCAATGACGCGACGGTCAAAGGCGGAACATACTTTCCGATGACGGTGAAGAAGCACCTGCGCGCACAGGAAATCGCCGAGGAAAATCATCTCCCCTGTATCTACCTTGTCGATTCCGGCGGGGCGAACCTGAACAATCAGGACGAGGTCTTCCCAGATCGTGACCACTTTGGCCGGATCTTTTTCAATCAGTCCCGGATGAGCGCAAAGGGCATAGCGCAGATCTCTGTGGTGATGGGCTCCTGTACCGCTGGCGGCGCCTATGTGCCCGCGATGAGCGATCAAACCATTATCGTGCGTGAACAGGGTACGATTTTTCTGGCCGGTCCACCGTTGGTCAAGGTGGCCACGGGAGAAATAATTGATGCCGAAACCCTGGGCGGTGGCGATACCCACACGCGGCTGTCTGGTGTGGCGGATTATCTTGCCGATGATGATCGCCATGCGCTGGCCCTGGCGCGCGAAATCATCAGCCACCTGGGGCCGGTTGCCCGCCCGACAGTCGATTTCAAGGCCCCCAAGGCACCGCTGTACCCGCCCGAGGATGTGATGGGGGTGGTCCCCGCCAATGACAAGACGCCCTATGATGTGCGCGAGATCATTGCCCGTCTGGTCGACGGGTCGGATTTCGCTGAATTCAAACCGCGCTATGGCACAACTTTGGTCACTGGCTTCGCGCATATTGATGGGGTGCCGGTTGGCATCATCGCCAACAATGGTGTTCTGTTCTCAGAAAGTTCGACCAAGGGCGCACATTTTATCGAACTGTGCTGTCAGCGGAAAATCCCGCTGCTGTTCTTGCAGAACATCACCGGTTTCATGGTCGGCTCGAAATACGAAGCGGGCGGCATTGCAAAAGACGGTGCCAAACTGGTGACGGCGGTGTCGACGGCTTCGGTTCCCAAGGTCACCGTGATCATTGGCGGGTCTTACGGGGCTGGCAACTACGGCATGTGCGGACGGGCATTCGGGCCACGCTTTGTCTGGAGCTGGCCGAATGCACGGATTTCCGTGATGGGGGGCGCGCAGGCTTCGGGCGTTCTGGCGGACGTACGCCGCGCCGCAATCGAGGCCAAGGGCGGCACATGGTCGGCGGAAGAAGAAGCCGCATTCAAGCAACCGACAATCGACATGTTCGAGCGCCAGTCGCAGCCGCTCTATGCTTCGGCACGGCTGTGGGATGATGGGATCATTGATCCACGAAACACCCGCGAAGTTGTCTCGCTCTCGCTTCGGGCCGCACTGAATGCGCCTGTCGAAGATACCAAATTTGGCCTGTTCAGGATGTGATGATGAAAAAGCCCTTCTCTAAAATACTGATCGCGAACCGTGGCGAAATCGCCTGTCGCATCATCCGTACCGCCCGTCGAATGGGGGTCGCAACAGTTGCGGTCTATTCTGATGCAGATGCGACCGCCATGCATGTTGCCATGGCTGACGAGGCCGTTCACATCGGGCCATCGCCCGTTTCCGAAAGCTATCTGCTGGGCAGCCGTATTATTGAGGCTGCCCTGGCGACCGGGGCGCAGGCGATCCACCCCGGTTACGGGTTTCTGTCAGAAAACCCCGATTTCGTTGATGCCGTCGATGCCGCTGGCTTGATCTTTGTCGGACCCTCTGCCGCTGCGATCCGCGCGATGGGCCTGAAAGACGCAGCCAAGGATTTGATGACCAAGGCTGGTGTGCCAGTGGTGCCTGGATACCAGGGGGTAAATCAGGATGCAGGCTTCCTAGCCGCCGAGGCCGAAAAAATCGGCTATCCTGTCTTGATCAAGGCGCGCGCCGGCGGCGGTGGCAAAGGCATGCGCAAGGTGGATAACCCGGCCGATTTTGCCGAGGCCCTGGCCTCGGCACAGCGCGAAGGGCAGGCCTCGTTTGGTGACCCGCATGTGCTGATCGAAAAGTTCATCACCTCGCCGCGCCATATCGAGGTTCAGGTGTTCGGGGATAACCACGGCGATGCCGTGCATTTATTCGAACGCGACTGTTCGCTGCAGCGCCGCCATCAGAAAGTCATCGAGGAAGCACCGGCCCCCGGCATGACGCCAGAGGTACGCGAAACCATGACGCAGGCGGCGGTGACGGCCGCAAAGGCGATCGGCTATAGCGGCGCAGGTACCATTGAATTCATCGTCGACGGGTCCGGTCCGCTGCGAGAAGATGGCTTTTGGTTCATGGAAATGAACACCCGCCTACAGGTGGAACACCCCGTCACCGAGGCGATCACTGGCGTGGATTTGGTTGAATGGCAGTTGCATGTCGCTGCTGGTGCGCCACTGCCACTGGCCCAGGACGCGTTGCAGATCAACGGTCACGCCTTTGAGGCGCGGCTCTATGCAGAAGATCCGTCAAAGGGGTTCCTGCCTGCCACCGGCAAGTTGGAACATCTGGCGTTCAGCGATCATGCCCGCAACGATTCAGGCGTGCGCAGTGGCGACAGCATCAGCCCTTTCTATGATCCGATGATTGCCAAAGTCATCACCCACGCCGCCACGCGCGCCGATGCGCTGGACGGGTTACTGCGCGCCCTGGGCGAAACGCATGTTGCGGGCACTGCCACCAATGCCGAATTCCTGTCGGCCCTGGCGCAGCATGACGGGTTCGTTAACGGCAGCTTCGACACTGGTGTGATCGAGCGCGACCTGACAGCGCTGACAGCAAGCGCGCCGTTGAGCGAAGCACATATTGCCTTTGCGGCCATCGCGGCGCTGAAGCTGGACCCCAAGGCGCGTGATTTCGGTTTCCGGCTTTGGGGAGAGGCACAACACGCGCTGCGCTTTGTCTATGAAGGTGAAGTGATCGAGCGTCGTATTACCCTGGGTGGCGATGGCTCTTTGTCATTTGCGGGCGAGGATAGCGCCCCGTTGAAACTGTCACGGCTGACAATTGATGGGGCGGTGATGACGGCCCGTATCGGCGATGTGAACACAAAGATCACGGCGCAGGTGCAAACGGCCGTACGCAACGCAGAGCTACTGATCTCGGTACTGAGCGACGGCGTTGTGCGCGATCTGGAATTGCCGGACCCACGGTCTGGTCTCGCAATGACGGCAGATCTTAGCGATGTTGTCGTCGCCCCCATGACCGGGACGATTGTCGCGTTGGGCGTTGCCGTCGGCGATCATGTGGAAGAGGGCACAAAGCTGGGGGTGATGGAAGCGATGAAGATGGAAACGTCGCTGTTGGCCCCACGTGCAGGCACCGTAGCAGCCGTGCTTTGTGCGGTTGGTGATCCGGTTGAGGGTGGCTCGGTTCTGGTCAACTTCGAAGAACTGGCCGCGGAATGAGGGGCCGAAAATGACCGAACATGTCCGCGTATACGAAGTGGGGCCCCGTGATGGCTTGCAGAATGAAACGGGTTTCATTCCGACCGCCAGCAAGATCGCTTTGATTGACCTGCTGTCGCGGGCGGGGTTCGAAAAGATTGAAGCCACCAGCTTTGTGTCGCCCAAATGGGTGCCGCAGCTGGCCGACGCCGCCGAGGTCATGGCGCAAATTACCCGCTCAGACGGCACCGACTATGCCGTTCTGACCCCCAACCAAAGAGGCTTCGAGGCAGCCAAAGCGGCGGGTGTGGATGAGGTTGCGATATTTGGCTCCGCGTCGGAAGCCTTCAGCCAGAAAAACATCAATTGTTCCATTGCAGAAAGTTTAGAGCGTTTCGCCCCCGTGGCCGTCGCAGCGCAAGAGGCAGGCATTCGGCTGCGTGGCTACGTGTCATGTGTGGTGGAATGTCCCTACTCTGGCATGGTTGATCCGGTGGCCGTGCGCGACACCGCTTTTGCGATGCGGGAAATGGGATGTTACGAAATTTCACTGGGCGACACCATTGGACGGGCCAGACCCGATGCCACGCTGCGTATGCTAGAGGCCGTTGTCGATTATGTACCAGCCCAAGCGCTTGCCGGTCATTTCCATGACACGGCCGGGCGCGCGCTCGACAATGTTTCCGTCGCGCTCGACATGGGGCTTCGTACCTTTGATAGCGCGGTGGGTGGTTTGGGCGGATGCCCCTATGCACCCGGAGCCAAGGGCAATCTGTCGACAACCTCTCTTGTCTCTTTTCTGGAAGAGCGCGGTTTTCATACCGGAATTGACATCACCCTGCTGGCGGAGGCAGAGGCCTTGGTTGCCTCTCTTGCGACGGGCGGCCACGGAAAGGTAGCACCATGAGCTTTGAAACAATTCGAGTGACGACAGACGCGCGCGGCATCGCCGAGGTCACGCTGAATCGCCCCGACAAACACAACGCAATGAATGCGCAGATGATTGCAGAACTGAGTGATGCCGCGCGTAGCCTGTCCGCAGATTCCACTGTACGCGCGGTGGTCCTGCGCGCAGAGGGGGCCAGTTTTTGCGCGGGCGGTGATTTAGGCTGGATGCGTGCTCAGGCGGAAAAAGATCGCGCAGGAAAGATGAAAGAGGCCGGTGCCCTGGCCACGATGCTGGGTCTTTGGAACGTCCTGCCCAAGCCGCTGATTGGTCGCGTTCATGGTGCTGCCTATGGCGGTGGCATTGGCTTGGTTGCGGTCTGTGACGTGGTGGTCGCTGAAGACGTTGCTCGGTTTGCTTTGACAGAAACGCGGTTGGGCCTGATCCCCGCGACCATCGGTCCGTTTGTTGTCGGGCGCATGGGCGAAGCTTTTGCGCGGCAGGTGTTTTTCACGGGCAAGCCGTTCGACACCGCTTTTCTGATGCGGGCGGGCATGGTTGCGCGTTCCTGCAGTGCCAAGCATCTGGATGCAGCAGTCGAAGACGAAATCAGGGCGATTTTGACCTGCGCGCCAGGGGCTGTCGCGCGGGCCAAGGAACTGTCCCGCAGGCTGGCGGGCATTGATGATCCTGCCAGTGCGGCGGACTATTCTGCCAATGCGCTTGCAGATTGCTGGGAGACCGAGGAAACCCAGGAAGGTATCGCTGCCTTTTTTGCAAAAGAAACGCCTTCATGGCGTCAGTCGAACGGAAGATAAGCGCATTCAAACAGCATAAAATACAGAAGACGGGTCAAAATGGTGGCGGCGTTTTACGGGATGTGAACGCCGCCAAAGACCAGTTTCACTGATCTGCCTGGGGATCGTCCTGGCCCCAGTTCTGATCCTGCATCTCCCGCAACCGGCTTGCCGTGCGCTCGAACTCGAAGGCGCCATCGCCTTCAATATACAGAAACTCCGGCTCTGCCGCAGCGGAACAGATCAGCCGTACGCGGGCTTCGTAAAGCGCATCAATCAGGGTGACAAAGCGTTTGGCTTCGTTGAAATTGCTGCGGCTGAGCCGGGGAATGTTCTCCAGCACCAGTACTTTGACCTTTTCCGCGATGGCCAGATAATCGCCCGGCCCCAGCATGGCGCCGCAGAGATCAAAAAACGTTGCCCGTGCAATCCCGTTGCGAAAGGCCGGCAGCACAACATCGCGGCCTTTGACCTCTAGGTGCAGCGGCGCGGCTTCACCGCCGGACAGATCCTGCCAGATCGCTTGCAGGCTGGTGCGGGCAGCGGCATCGGCAGGGGTGAAATAGACCGCGCTGCCGGTCAGGCGATCCTGCCGGTAATCCACCGGGCTGACCATTTCCCAGACCTGCATCTTGTCTTTGATGAGGTCGATAAAGGGGAGAAACAGCTGCCGGTTCAGCCCGTCTTTATACAGCTCATCCGGCAATCGGTTAGAGGTGGTCACCACACAGACATCAGCGGCAAACAGCGCCTCGAACAGGCGGCCAACGATCATCGCATCGGTGATGTCAGAGATCTGCATCTCGTCAAAGGCGAGCAGACGCACGGATGCAGCCACCTCTTGCGCCACCGGGGCCAGCGTATCCTGCACGCCATCCTGACGGGCGGCGTGCATCTTGCTGTGAATTTCCTGCATGAAGGCATGGAAATGTACCCGCCGCGACGGAATATCACCCAGGCTGTCGACAAAGAGATCCATCAGCATGGATTTCCCCCGGCCAACCCCGCCCCAAAGATACAGCCCCTTGGGGGCCGGCGCTGGGCTGGCACGACGAAACAACCCGCGTTTCACCGGTTCGGCCTGCAGCCCGGCCGATATGCGGTCAAACTGCGGCAGGACGGCTTCCTGGGCGGGGTCGGGGCGCAGATCGCCAGAGGCAATCTTTTGGGCGTAAAGCGTGCTGAGATCAGTCATGCCAGAGCCATAGCGCGCGGCGTCACAGATGGAAAGTCAGAGCAGCGCAAAGCTGTGTTGGCGCAACAGATGAAACACCCCAGCGCTGTTCTCGGCTTGACGCGCCTTGCAACCCAAAGATTTGGGCTGTTTCTTCATTGGTGGCGCCGCCCGAATGGATGGAGTGTACCAGATGGCGCCGGCATCAAGTCTTATACATCAATTTTCCTTAACTATAGGGACAGAATTCTTGATTTGACGCAGGTGGCAATTCCCATACTGTCGCGCCTCTGATCAGGAGAAATATCCATGTCCCGCAGCGCTGCGCCCCTGTTTACGCCGGTTTTGATTGTCGGTTGCGTTATCATAATGGCCAGCTTTGCGGTGCGGGCGTCATTTGGGGTGTTTCAGATCCCCATCGCCGAGGAATTTGGCTGGCTCAGGGCGGAATTTTCCCTGGCGATTGCCATTCAGAACCTGGCCTGGGGCATTGGACAGCCGCTGTTTGGGGCGTTGGCGGAAAAGATGGGGGATCGCCGGGCCATCATCCTGGGCGCTATCATCTATGCCGCCGGTCTGGTGCTGAGCGCCGGCGCCACAACCCCCTTTGAGATGCAGACCTATGAATGGCTGGTGGGCTTTGGCATTGCGGGCACCGGCTTTGGTGTGGTGCTGGCGGTTGTCGGCCGGGCGAGCTCGGACGCAAACCGGTCGATGTCACTGGCGATTGTCACCGCAGCCGGATCGGCGGGGCAGATCGTCGGTGCCCCAACGGCAGAGTTTTTGCTGTCTCTGATGAGCTGGCAATCGGTGTTTCTGGTCTTTGCCGGCGCGGTTCTGGCACTGATCCTGACGCTGCCCTTGATGCGCGCGCCACAGGTTGCCAGCAAGGCGCAGCTAGAGGCCAGCATGGGGACGGTCCTGAAACAGGCATTCAAGGATCCCTCTTTTACGCTGATCTTTCTGGGTTTTTTCTCTTGTGGCTATCAACTGGCCTTTATCACCGCGCATTTCCCGGCCTTTGTAACCGAGATGTGCGGGCCGATCCTGCCGGGCGGCGCGCTGCATAGTATCGGGATCACCACCACCTCGGCGCTGGGGGCGGTGTCGATTGCCCTGATCGGGGCGGCCAATGTCGGGGGGACGCTGTTTGCCGGCTGGCTGGGCAACCGCTACAGCAAGAAATACCTGTTGGCGGGGATCTATACGGCACGGACGGTTGTCGCCGCCACCTTCATCCTGCTGCCCATTACCCCGCTTAGCGTGATTGTCTTTTCCATCGTGATGGGGTCGCTTTGGCTGGCGACCGTGCCGCTTACCTCGGGGTTGATCGCCCATCTCTATGGGCTGCGCTATATGGGAACGCTGTATGGGATCGTCTTTTTCAGCCATCAGCTGGGCGGCTTCCTTGGCGTCTGGCTGGGCGGGCGGATGTATGACGTCTATGGCGATTACACCTTTGTATGGTGGATCGGCGTTGCCGTGGGCGCCTTTAGCGCAGTGGTGCACCTGCCAGTGCGAGAGACCGCGCCCAAGGGGCTGGCGGTCTGAAGCACTGACAATTGAAACGGCAACTCAAACGGTTGAGCAGGCAGGCGCTACGGCGACCTGATCTGGCCGCCTGTGCTCAGCCCTGGGCTTTCCATTTCTGCAAGATATGGTGGCTGGTCATCAGGTCCAGATGCGCGCCTCCACCATTTTTGAACAGGGTGATCGCGGCGGGGTCAAAGGCCGGAAACTGGTCAATGGCGTAGAAATCCGCCAGTACGTCGCTGCGCTGAATGATACCTTCGGCGAGTGGGATCTTGAATTCACCGATGTGATCCAGCGTGGTGTCAAAGCTGTCGCAATAGATCTGCGCCCGTGTCAGGGCAGTGTCATCCGCTTCGCGCATGTCGGGGCGATAGGCACCGATCATGTTCAGGTGCTGGCCGGGGCGCAGCCAGTCGCCCTTGATCACAGGAGAGGAAGACATGGTCGAGGTCACGATGATGTCAGCTGCCTTCACGGCCTGTTCCAGATCGCTTTCTACCTGGGTGCCGGGGTAGCGCGCGGCCAGCTCTTGTGCCTTGGCTTCTGTCCGGTTGCAGAGCCGGATCTGCGCCTGCGGATAGGCGGCGCCAAAGGCTTCGATCAAGGATCCTGCCACGGTGCCGGCACCAACGATTAGCACCTCGCGGCTGTCGGGGTTGGCCAGACGCAATGCCCCCAGCAGGCTGTCGCCTGCGGTCTTCCACTTGGTCACCAGATGGAAATCCACCAGCGCCTCTAGCGTGCCGTCCAGGTCAGAGTAGAGACAGACCGAACCATTGATCATCGGCTTGCCCGTATCTGGGTTGCGCGGGAAAATATTTGCGGTTTTCACCGCCAACCCCATGCCATCAATCCAGGCCGAGCGGCTGAGCAATGTGTCAGGGCCGCGGTAGAGAAAGGTATCGCCGATCTCGGCCTTGGGCAGGTCGTGGCCACGGGCCAGGGCCTGGGTGAATTCGACCCAGTCCAGCAAGGCTTCGCCGGCGTCAAAGGTGATGAAGGGAATGCTCATTGGGCGTCCTCTTGGCTGAGTAATCCTGCCGAGACCAGACGCGTGGCCCAGCCGTCGGGAGAGGTGAAAAGATGGGTCTGCCAGCCGCGCGCTGCGGCGGCCTCGATGTTTTCGGGCCGGTCATCGGCAAAAAGCAGGCGCTCGGGCAGCACTCCGGCCCCCTGTTCCAGATGTTGATAGATTTCATGGTCCGGCTTGATGCAGCCCAGATGGCCCGAGATATAGGATTGATCGAATTCATTCAGAAACGGGTAGGCCTGTCGCGCCAGATCAAAGGTGCCAATGCCAAAGTTGCTGAGGGCCAGAACCGGAACGCCGCTGGCACGCAGGGCGCGCATCAGGCGCACCGACCGGGCGATTTCGCGCGGGGCAAAGTCCAGCCAGCTGTCGTGCCAATGGCGGATTTCCTCTCGCCATTCAGGGTGTTGGGCTGCCAGGGCATAGACTGACTCGCGAAAGGGGTCGCCGCGATCCAGCCCCAAATTCATCTCATGCAGGGGGACTTCGGCAAACAGGCGTTGCCGGGTCTCTGGCCCGAGGCGGGCATCATAGAACCGCTCTGGGTCCCATTCGATCAGCACTTTGCCAATATCAAAAACGACGGCATCTATGGTCATATCGGTTGCTTTCCTACCCGGCGGCGCGTGGGCGCGGGCGGGTGACAGGGCGGTTGTTGCGGGTCTCGCGCCATACAGAAACAAGACCGGCTCCAATGATCAAGGCGCTTCCGATCCAGACCGGCAGATCGGGCCATTCTTGAAACACCAAAATCCCCCAGATCACCGCCATTGGCATGGTGATGTATTCAAAGGGCGCGACCAGACCGGCCTCGCACTGGCGATAGGCAAAACTGATTAGATAACCGCCGATTGATGCGGTCAGCCCGAGACAGACAAAGGCCCACCAATCGCCCGGCGCAGGCCAGATCCAGGCCCGCAGGATAAAATCCACTGCCGCATTGTCGCCGCTTGCAAAACGGCCATCGCCGGTGGCAAAGCCAACAAGACCGCTGATCAGCAGAAAGGCCAGCGAAGGATAAAAGGTCAGCGCCGCCGCAGTATCCGCGCCGCCTGCGCGCCGGGTCAGCACGTGCAGTGTGGCATAGCCGCAGGCGCCGAAGAGTGGCAACAGCGCTGCCGCCTGAAAACTGTCGGGACCAGGCCGCATGATCACCAGAACGCCGACAAAGCCTACGGCAACCGCGCCCCAGCGCCAGGGGCCGGGGCGTTCGCCCAGCAGGACAACGGACAAGACGGTGACAATCAGCGGGGTGGCAAATGCAATCGCCACAGCGTCGGCCATCGGCATGGTGGCCAGGCCAGTATAAAAACAGAGATTGGCAAAAATTACTGCAGTGCAGCGCATCAGATGCAATCGGGGCTGGCGGCTGCGCAAGACGTGATAACCGCCCTCTAGCGGCACGATGATCAAGAGTAGGATCGGCATTGCCACCACGGATCGCAGCAGAACCACTTGATAAAGCGGATATTCCCCCGAGAGAAACTTGACCAGCACGTCAATGATGGAAAAACAAATCGCAGAGCCCGCCGCGGCCAAGAGCCCCAGGATGCTGACCTTCAGGCTGTCGTTCATCTCTGCCTCCTGTTGTGCCCTGCCTTGATGCATCGCGCAAAACCTGCGCCGGGGCAATGGGGCGGTGGCGGAAAAGAGGGCAAAAGCGGCGACAGGGAACGGGGCGGCAAAACGGTGGATTTGCTGAGAAGCGGTTTGAGGGGCAGAACTGCCCTCAAACGCGCCATATCGAGCCTATGTCTGGCCGATCCCGCCTCAAGGACAAGCCGCTGACGCTGGGGCCTTGCGGCCCTCCTTGACCCGCGATCTGCCAGGGTAGGGGAAGGCGGGGCAGCAGGTTATCCGGCGGCTTTGGCAGCGCGGATTTCGCGTTCCAGCGCATCAAGAAAACGCGAGCGATCCGCCTTGGTGAACCCCTTGCCAGAGCCGCCGGCGCCAAGTGGGTTGGCGGCGCGCAGGTCTGCCATCAGGTCGCGCATCGCCAGTTGTTGGCCGATATTGGCCGGGGTAAAGCGTTCGCCATTGTGGCGCAGGACCTGGGCGCCAGCCTCGATGCATTTGGCGGCCAGCGGAATATCCCCGGTGACCACCACATCGCCCGCGCCGCAGCGTTCGGCGATCCACATGTCGGCCACATCCGGCCCGTCAGAGACGATGATATTTTCCACCAGCGGATTGCGCGAGGGGCGCAGGCCGCCATTGGAGACCACATACATCTTGATCTTGTGGCGGCTGGCGACCCGCTCGGCTTCTTCTTTGACCGGGCAGGCGTCCGCGTCGATATAAAGCGCGCTCACGTGTTGGCCTGCGTGCCGCCCTCGACACCATGGGATTTCTCCTTGGTCTTGGCGGTGGTCTTGGCCGGTGATTTTTCTGACGTTTTGGCGGGGGTTTCTATGGGACGCCGCACCTTGAATTCTTTGGGGATGGGCATCCGGTTAAAGGCATCCAGACCGGCGATCTTATAGGCCTCGGCCAGGGTGGGATAGTTGAAGGTGTTCTGGACAAAATAGTCCACCGTGCCTTTCAGGTTCATCACCGCCTGGCCGATATGGATCAGCTCGGTTGCGCCTTCGCCAACGATCTGCACCCCGAGCAGGCGGCGGGTTTTCAGGCTGATCAGCATCTTCAGCATGCCATGTTCCAGCCCCATGATATGCCCGCGTGAGGTTTCGCGGAACCGCGCGATGCCCACCTCATAGGGGACGCCGCGTTCATTCAGCTCTTCCTCGGACATGCCGCAGGTGGACATTTCCGGTACCGAATAGATGCCATAGGGGTACCAGGGGCTTTCGGGCACCGTCGGCACCTCCATCGCATGGCAGGCGGCAACGCGGCCCTGCTGCAGCGAAGTCGAGGCCAGCGAGGGGTGGCCAATCACATCACCGCTGGCATAGATATGCGGCACCGCTGTCTGATAGCTTTTGCGGTCCACCTCAAGTCGGCCGCGGTGGTCGGTTTCAAGCCCGACAGCGGCAAGGTTCAGCCGGTCGGTGTTGCCCATGCGCCCCGCAGCAAACAGCAGCATTTCGCCGCGGACATGGCGGCCGTTTTCCAGTGTGACCTCGACGTGGCCGCCCGCGTCTTCGATGTGTTCGATGGCAGAGCCAAGCCGCAGATCCACGCCGTTTTCGCGGATCTGGTGGGTAAAGTCCTGGATCAGGGTGCTGTCGATGAAATCGAGAAATGTATCGCGCGGTTCGATCAGGGTGACGCGCACATCCAGCGCCGAAAACATGGTGGCATATTCAACACCGATCACCCCGGCGCCCACCACCACCAGCGAGCGTGGGATCTGCCCCATTTCGAGGAATTCGTCGCCATCCACCACCGTGGTGCCGTTAAAGGGGACGGTGTCGGGGCGATAGGTGCGGCTGCCGGTGGCAATCAGGAATTTACGCGCGGTAACGCGGGTGCTGTCGCCTGCTTCTGTTGCCACTTCGATTTCATGCGGGGCGATAAACTTGGCCATCCCGTAAAGGGTTTCGATGTGGTTGCGGTTGAACTGGTGCTCCAGCACATCGACTTCGTGGTCGAGGGTCATATGCAGCCGCGCCTTCAGGTCGTCGGCCTGGATTTCGTCCTTCACCCGGTAGGAGCGCCCGTAGAAGCTGCGCTCACGCCAGCCCGACAGATTCAGTACGGTTTCGCGCAGAGTTTTGGAGGGGATGGTACCGGTATGCACCGAGACACCGCCCAGCCGATCTTTGCGATCCACCACCAACACCCGGCGTTTCAGTTTGCCGGCCTGAATGGCTGCAGTGCGCCCCGCAGGTCCAGAGCCGATGATCACCAGGTCGTAGTCGAATTCAGTCTTGGGCATATCTGTCATAGGTCAATCCCGATACAGGGCTTCGGCGTGGAAGGTGACATGGTCTTCCATGAAGCTGGAAACAAAGAAATAGCTGTGGTCATAGCCAGGTTGCAGGCGCAGGGTGGCCTCTTGCCGCTGTTCGGCCAGCGCGGCTGCCAGGGCTTCGGGGCGCAGCAGGTCGATGAATTGATCATTGGTGCCGGTATCCACCAGTACCGGCCCGTCAAAGCCGGTGTCGCGCATCATCAGCGTGGCGTCATGTTTGGCCCAGGTGGTTTCATCGCTGCCCAGATAGGCGCCAAGCTGCTTGCGTCCCCAATCGGCCCCGGTTGGGTTGCAGATCGGCGCAAAGGCGGAAACCGAGCGGAAGCGCCCCGGCAGGCCCATCGCCAGGGTCAGCGCGCCATGGCCGCCCATGGAATGGCCGGTAATGGCCTGGCGGTTCAGATCAATGGCGAAGTTTTCCGCCAGAACGGCGGGCAGCTCTTCGGCGATATAGTCCCACATCTGGTAATGCGCGGCCCAGGGGGCCTGGGTGGCATTGACATAGAAGCCCGCGCCCTGGCCCAGATCATAGGCCTCGTCATCGGCGACGCCTTCGCCACGCGGGCTGGTGTCGGGAAAGACGATGGCGATGCCCTGTTCGGCGCACCAGGCCTGCGCCCCGGCTTTGGTCATGGCGTTTTCATGGGTGCAGGTCAGCCCGGAAAGATACCACAAGATCGGCACCGGTCCATCGCGGGCCTCTTCGGGCAGAAACAGGCCAAATGTCATATCGCAGTTGGTAACGCTGCTATTGTGGCGATAGACGCCCTGCTGGCCCCCAAAGGCCTTGTTTTGCGAAAGGGTTTCCATGGCGGGCTCCTGTGTTTTGGTTGACTTATCGCTACCTGTCGCAGGCGCGCGGGTCCAGTGCAGCCGCGGCGGCTGCGCCTGTTTTTGCGCCATTTGCGTTACAAAACCTTGAAGTCTGACCGCAAAACTGCGCTAGGGCAGCGAAACCCAGGCAATGACCATGGGAACGGTCACAATAGAGGCAATGGTTGAAATCAAGATCGCCGCCGAGGCCCGATGCGGCGCAACCCCATAGTGCTGGGCCAGCATATAGACATTGCCTGCCACCGGCAGGGAGGCCGCGGCAATGGCAACCGTGGCGGCAAAGCTGGCAACCGGAAAGAGGTAAAGCATGCAGATCGCAACACAAAGAGGGTGCAGCACCAGCTTGGCAAAGCTGATCCAGCCAGCAATCTGCATCCGTTCCGCCGATTTCGACGCCAGCGAAGCGCCTATCGCAAACAGTGCTCCGGGGGTGGCCGCACCGCCAAGGATCGACAGAAAATCATTCATCGGCGCTGGAATCGGGATTTCAGCGGCAGACCATGCCAGCCCGGCACAGATCGCCAGGATCATCGGATTGCGCAGCAGCCCTAGCAGGACCAGTTTCACCGTTGCCAGCCCAAGACCGCTGGCCGAACCGTCCATCTGGCTCGCGCTTTGCGCCTTGCGTTGACCGATGTTGATCAAAATCACGATCAGCGAGGAAAACACGACAAGATCAATACTGAGAACCACCATCATCGGCCCGACCGAGGCCTCTCCGAACAGCATCGACATCATCGGCAACCCCAGAAAGCCGACATTGCCAATCGCGGCGCATTGCGCTTCGACGGCGGTGGTTGGCATATCCAGTCGCCGCAGCATCGCGACAAGGGTGACAATCAAATAGACCGCCATGGTGCCCGCCAAATAGGCCAGTACCAGATCCAGGTCAAAAATCTCGCCGAAGGAGAGATTGGCGGAAAAGCGGAAAATCATCGCCGACAGGGGGAAGAAAAAGACGAATTTGGTCAGATAGGCGGTGGCTTCTTCACTAAAAAATCGCGTGCGTCCAGCCCAGTAACCCAGGCCAATTATTGCAAAGAAGGGGAGTGTTCTAAAGAAAATATCGACCATTTTCGAAGTGGTAGCGGATCTGGTTGCAAAGGCAAAGCGGAAAGCGCGTCATATGGCGTCAGCTTGCTTTGTGGGGTCTTGCTATAGAAGAGTTGTTGACCCGCACCGCTGTCGTCTAGAATGGGGGCATTCCTGCCAGCGCCTTGAGGTCAGCCATGAACGAACACGCCAGTATCCTGCGAACGGGACGCAAATTTGATCAGGTGCTGCGCGGCGCGCGTGAGGTGTTTCTGGCCGATGGATTTGAAGGCGCCAGCGTCGACGATATCGCCCGCGTGGCGGGGGTGTCCAAGGCGACGCTGTACAACTATTTTCCCGACAAGCGATTGCTGTTCATGGAGGTGGCGCGCAGTGAGTGCGCCCGCCAGGCGGATGCGCCAATGGATCTGGCAACCTGCAGCCGCCCTGCGCGCGAAATTCTGTGCCTCGCTGCGCGGCATATCCTGTCGGTTAGCCTGTCAGATTTTGGCCTCGGGATGTTTCGCATCTGCGTGGCCGAAGCCGACCGCTTTCCCGATCTGGGGCGCCAGTTCTACGAAAGTGGTCCGATGCTCGTACGGGGGAAAATCCGCGATTACCTGTGCAGCGCCACTGCCAAAGGTGAGCTGGAGATTGAGGATTTTGACCTGGCAGCGGATCAATTCGCCGAGCTGTGCCGCGCCGATCTGGTGCCACGGTTGCTGTTCAAGATCGACAGCAGCTTTTCCGAGGCAGAGCGCAGCCGGGTGATCGAGGGGGCCGTTGATACCTTTCTGGCCCGCTATGGGGCGCGCAACACCTGATTGACGTCTGTGGCTTGCGACATCATTCATCAGCTAACAGGTTGAAATTTTTTATTTCAGGCCGTGTTGGGTGATTTGGGTTCAACGCGAAACGCTTTAGTGTGTCACCGCCTGATTTGGGGTCCGACGATAGGATTGGTGGCAGCTATGGCAGGCCTGCATCATTGCCGGAATACTGCGGCGCAGCCCGTTCAATGAACCGGCGTTCAGTTCTTTTGCCGCTATCTGGGCGGTCTCGGCGCGCTGCGTGAAATCCTGCCAGCGGCTCCAGATCTCGGGGCGTGCGTGCGAATTCGGCTCCATCCGCTGTTTCTTGAACCGTTTGGTGATCTTGCGGGTACTGCCGATCAGGGATCGTCGGGCTGCTCTGGCTTGGGTGGCGTTAAAGATGCGGCGCCCGGCGACCATATCGCCCAGGGTGGTCAGGGCGGCTTTCTGGCCCTGCATCAGGGTCAGGCGATCGCGGACATGCTTGTCGGTGATGATCGCGCTGCCTGCGTTCAGATCGGCCCCAAGCATGAGCAGGCAAAGCGCCAGACCAGAGACGAGACCTGCTAATGGCCGGAGCGCCAGCCTGCTTGCGCCTAACGGGCGCGGTGAAGGAGCAGTCATTGTGGTCTCTCCCTATTGGGTGCGCGGCCAAAGACGGGGTTCTGACCAGAGTAGGTGGTCGGCGCGGGCCTGCTGGCATAGTTTCCGACAGCCGGGTTATTTCCGCGTTAAATATTGTAGCCCAAAGGGCAAACCGCAGCAAAAAACGCGCGGTTTGGTGCTGGAGGGATCAAGCCAGGTGCGAAAGATCTTGATTTATGCAGCTGTTGCGGTGAATCTTGGGTATGAGCATAGAGAAAACTCCGCCCTCTCAGGGGGCTGTGATACCGCAACAGGTGGCCTTTGATCGGCGCGAGATGTCGGTGATCCTGTCGCTCTATGGCCGTATGGTTGCTGCCGGAGAATGGCGCGACTACGGCATTTCCTGCCTGCGCGACCTGGCCGTTTTTTCGATCTTTCGCCGCACCGCCGAACATCCGCTGTACCGGATTGAGAAACAGCCCAAGCTGCGCAATCGGCAGGGGCAATATGCTGTGGTGGGCATGGACGGCCAGATCTTGAAACGCGGCAGCGATTTGAAATCAGTGCTGCGGGTGCTGGAACGCAAGCTGATCCGCGCCGTCAAATAGGCTCTGCCCCCCCCCGGCAGTAAGTCTTGGACCAGAGTTTACGCTGCGGGGGTCAGTCGTTTATGTGCGGTGACGGGGCCGTCGCCCTGGTCGGCAATGCGCTGGATCGCCACCTGGAGCGGTTCCATCGCCACGGCCATGGCATGCACATTGGCATGCAGCAGCGTGTCGGGGTCATGAACCCAGGCCACATGCCCCTTCCAGAACAACAGATCGCCGCGCTGATAGGCGCTCCCCTCCGGCAAGATGTGGCCGAGAGCATGCTCTTGTGGGGTGCTGTCGCCAGGGCAGGGGATGGCACAGGCCAGGCAGGCAATTTGCACCAGCCCCGAACAGTCAATGCCGAAGCGGCTGTTACCGCCCCATAGATAGGGGGTGCCAAGGAAGCTCTTGGCCACCGCTACCGGATCGTCCAGATACTGGCCAAGCGGCGTCAGATGCACCTTTGGCACAAAGCCCTGATCGGTGATGGCAAACCGTCCTGTGAACCCCGAAACCCGAAGCTGGCTGGCAAAACTCAGTATCGCCGTGTCACGGGATTTGAAATCGGCCTGGGAATAGACGTGGCTGGCCGGGGTGCTGATCCAGTGGCTGGCCTGTTGCGCGGGGGCCAGGGCCGAGCATGGCAGAAAACCAGTGTAGCCATCTTTGGCCGCGCGCACCTGGGCCCAGTTGGTGTCTTGCTGCAAAACCGTGACAGTCTCGCCGTACAATAACTGGCGCTCTCGCGGGCCTGCGGGGGCCCGCAGGAGATCGACAACCGGCAGGGCAATACGGGCGGTGTTGGCGGTCATTGCGATTACAGCTCCAGCAGGGCGGGCAGGGCGGCAAACAGCGCCCGCCCGCCCTGGCCAATACCGCCCTTGGGGCAACCGGGGGCGGCGCTGGGCATCCAGCCGTAGATGTCAAAATGCATATAGCGGCTGTCAGCGGCAAAGCGGCGCAGGAATAGGGCGGCGGTGATTGAGCCGGCGAATCCACCCGCGGGCGCATTGTCGAGATCGGCAATGGCGGGTTCGATCATGCTCTCGTAGGGGGTATGAAAGGGCATCCGCCAGACCGGATCCGCCTGCGGCACCGCAGCGGCGGCCAGGGCCCCGGCATCATCGTCTTGATCGGTGTAAAACGGTGCCAGATCCGGCCCCACGGCAACCCGCGCCGCGCCGGTCAGCGTCGCCATGGATATGATCAGATCGGGGGCGCCTTCCTCGGCCAGAGTCAATGCGTCGGCCAGCACCAGGCGGCCCTCGGCGTCGGTATTGTTGATTTCAACGGTCAGCCCACTGCGCGAGGTCAGCACATCTCCGGGGCGAAAGGCGTTGCCCGCAACGGAATTCTCGACTGCGGGAATCAGGACCCGCAGTTGCAGTTCTATCCCGGCAGACATGATCATCCGAGCCAGCCCCAACACATTGGCCGCGCCGCCCATGTCTTTTTTCATCAGCCCCATGCTGGCGCCGGGTTTGAGGTTCAGCCCGCCAGTATCAAAGCAGACCCCCTTGCCCACCAGCGTCAGGCTTGGGCCGCTGCTGCCCCAGCGCAGGTCAATCAGGCGTGGAGCCTGTTCGGCGGCGCGCCCGACGCTGTGGATCAGCGGCAGATTGGCCTCTAGCAGGTCATCGCCCACGATCACCCCGACCGAGGCGTCAAATTCGGCGGCCAGGGCCTCAACGGCCTGTTCCAGTTGGGCAGGCCCCATGTCGGCGGCAGGGGTGTTGATCAGGTCGCGGGTCAGGAACTCTGCCGCTGCCAGGTTTTCGACGGCGCGGGCATCCAGACCTTCGGGCGCGACCAGCTTGGCCCCCATTGCGGCGGCTTTTTTGTAGCGGGTGAAACGATACTGGGCCAGCAACCAGCCAAGGCATTCAGCGGCCAGCTGATCCGGCGACAGAAGCGCAGTTTTCCCGCTACTATGGATCAGCTGATAGCTGCCAGCGGGTAGTTTTTCCGCAGCGGCGGCCAGGGTGAATCGCTTGCGGGCGCGCAGTATCTCTGTGCCGTAGCCCGCTAGCGCCACAGTCGCAGCGGGATCTGCGCCCTCTGGTCCCCGTGCCAGCAGGCCGGGCACCAAGAGCGCCTGGCCATATGCGCCGGTAAAGCCATTTTGCGTGACCCATGTTTGCATCGTCTCTGGCTGATCCGCCAGCCAGTCTTGCAGCTGGTCCTGCGCAATCAAATAAAGCGGAACGTCAGTTGCAGTGGCTGGGGCAAAGCGAGGGGCCATGGGGATACTCCGGTTGGGCGTCAAGAGCCATCAGAGTATCTGTCCCCCAGCTGCCTGCAAGCCCTGGCAGTTGTTTGTCGAAATAGATTTCCCAACTGGCGCCCCAGAGCTGCGGCCAGGCAGCGCAACAAGTCAAAGCCGCCCGGAACCGATCTGGTCACCGTGGCGGCTTGGCTGCTGCACAGTTGTGCAGAGCTATCTAGACCGAGAGGTCCTGCTGATCCCAGACAGCGGTCAAAGAGCGTTCTCCGACTCGCAGCAGGCGGAACAGAATCGCCGCCACCGCTGGTGGATCTTTGCTATCAATCGCAAGTGTGACATCGCGCGCAATCGACGCCATTGCGCTCATGCCGATCTGATCTGCGATTGCAATCAGGGACCGTGCATTTTTGCGCAGATCAACCATGTCGTCTTGCCGCCACAGGCGTTCGCAATGCGTCAGGCGCACTGCGAGTTCCTCGATGGCGCGGCAGACGACGTCTTCCGCTCCTGCTTCGCCCAATTGTGCATAAAGCGTACCAAGTTTGTCTGGATCCAGCTTTACGTTTTCTGCCTGCATGACAGTGAGTATATTAGCCACCACATTCACCCTAAATTTAATGTACCCCCACGGCACGCAGCCAATTTGACGCTGAGTGGTTGTCAAAAGGTTTCCGCCCGCCTGTTCAAATCGCTCGAATTTGCTAACAATGCAGGATAATAACCCGGCTAACACTCATACCAGGGGATGCTTCTTATGGAATTTGCCAAACCTCTACCCAGTTATCTGGTCAAGCGTTATCATGGCTGGAAGGCCACATCGTACAAGGAAAACCAGGGCTGGTATCGCCGTCTGGCTACGGAAGGCCAGCGGCCGCGCGCCATGGTGATTTCCTGTTGTGATAGCCGGGTTCACGTGACCTCTATCTTCGGGGCCGACCAGGGAGAGTTCTTTATTCACCGCAATATTGCCAATCTGGTGCCGCCCTATGCGCCCGATGGCGATCACCACGGCACCAGTGCGACGGTGGAATATGCTGTAACTGTGTTGAAAGTGTCGCATCTTATTGTCTTGGGTCATTCGCAGTGTGGCGGTGTGCAGGGCTGTATCGACATGTGCAAAGGCCATGCGCCGATGTTGGAAGCCAAGGAGAGCTTTGTCGGGCGCTGGATGGATATCCTCAAACCCAAGTTCGAGCTGGTGGCGGAAATCGAAGATGAAGACCACCAGGCCCGGCAATTTGAACGCCAGGCGGTTGTGGCCTCGCTGGAAAACCTGATGAGCTTTCCTTTTGTTGACGACGCGGTCAAAGGCGGCGGTCTTAGCCTGCATGGGCTATGGACTGACATCGGCGAAGGCGGGCTGGAATGTTATGACCCTGCGACGGGTCACTTCAAAAAAGTCTGATCTCTGCTGCCTTGCCCCCCGGTCCTGCCGGGCGGGCAGGAATCGCGCTTATTTGCCTATAGTTTTACCCATATTTTTGGCAGCGCGGGTATATCCACCGGCGCTGCCATCGACAAAATGCACATGATCGTCGCGGCTTGCCGAGGGCACGATGCAGGTCAGGCGGGCTTCCTGTTGGCTATGCAGGCCAAAGCGCACCTCTTGCGCGGCCTGCGCGCGGTACAGAATGGCGGTGATCTGATCGCGGATCTCGGGGGTGCAGTCGAGGGTCATCTTCAGCCCATCGTCGAATTTGCGATAATCGGCATTGGCGCTCATCGTTGCTTTGTAGCGGGTGGGGTTGAACTGTCCGGTGGGCTTGTTGCGGCGAAACAACAGGCTTGCCAGCAGCGCCGAGCCCAACAGCGCCAGCTGGCTTT
Source organism: Pseudophaeobacter sp. (assembly GCF_048267565.1). Lineage (NCBI taxonomy): Bacteria > Pseudomonadati > Pseudomonadota > Alphaproteobacteria > Rhodobacterales > Roseobacteraceae > Pseudophaeobacter > Pseudophaeobacter sp. The sequence continues at coordinate 45,067 of NZ_JBLWXG010000010.1, forward strand.
TCCAGAGCGACCGGCTGCCATGGGTTAGCTTGGTTTCAAGCATGAGATCGGGGGGCAGCAGGTTCATGCCGGGGCCTTCCACCGGGACGGGATGCCCCCCACGCGCCAGCTTGGCCGTAAGGGCGAGGATCTCGGCGGTTATCTCGGCAAAACGCGCTGCGCTGGCCAGTGGACCGGGTAGCATCACCAGCGACAGTATCAAACCGTTGCGGGCTGGAATCGTGTTCCAGCGGCAGGACAATCCTGTCAGGTCTGGCGGGGTGTGATCGTCGCTTTCGGCCAGCATGAAGCGGCCCTGTTTCATCTCGGCCTCGGCCCAGGCGAGGCCACCGCCGGAAAACATGGCGTAATCCGCATGATCTGACACCGCGTGGCGGGCGACGGTGACATCCAGCCCCTGGGCACGGACCTTGGCCAGCGGAATGGCGGCCACCCGCAAGGCGATGCCAAACTCTTGCTGGACCCAGTTGCGCAGGCGCACGAGGATGCGCCGGGAGGTATCCGCCTGCGCGGCAGGGACCGCAAACGAGGTGCCATCACCGCCAAAGACAAAGGGAAACGCGGCCCCTTCAACGGCATTTTGCAGGGCAGCAATCACTGCGGCAGCAATCATATTGACGGTCTTGTACCGGCCGGCCGCAATAAGACCGGTGGAATCGACGATATCGCTGCAACAGATCACCCAATCATCCGGCAGCGGCGTAAAGGCGGTGGGCTGGGCCAGATTGGCAAAGCGTGGCTGCCGGGGGAGCGCGTCATAAAAACCGTCGGGTTTTGTCATGGGGCCACTCTCTCTTTATCGCGGCCCCTGTCGGAAGGTCAGGCCGGGCTGCTTGTCAGCAACATAGGCTGAACCATTTGATCTATAAACAATTGTGTCGGTGCACCAAACATGCAAGCTCCTCTTTCTGTCCCCCTTACAAGATCCCGTGATGGGGCGCAGTGCTTTGACCGCAAGAAAGGGAGCGCCGCAAATGCAGGCTGGATTGATCATGTTGTGCCTGGCCTATGTGCTGAGCCAGTTTTTTCGCGCCTTTCTTGGTGTTCTGACCACGGTGCTGGGGCAGGACATTGGCGCCACGCCTGCTGATTTGGCGGATGCCTCGGGCATGTGGTTCCTGTCCTTTGCCGCCATGCAGCTGCCGGTGGGCTGGGCGCTGGACAAGATTGGCCCCAGGCGTACGGCCTCTTGGTTGTTGTTTCTGGGCGGCGCGGGCGGTGCGGCGGTCTTTGCGCTGGCAAGCAACCCCTTTCATGTCAGCATGGCGATGTTCTTTATCGGGATTGGCTGCTCGCCCGTGTTGATGGCGTCATATTACATCTTTGCCCGCCAGTACCCAGTGGCCCGCTTTGCCACCTTGGCGGCCTTGATGCTGGGCATGGGATCGGTCGGCAACCTGGTGGCTTCTTATCCGACGGCCTTTGCGGTAGAGCACCTTGGCTGGCGGGCGACGCTTTGGGGGCTGGCGCTGGCCTCCTGGCTGGTAGCTGCAGGTATTTTCCTGACGGTTCAGGATCCGGCCGCACCTGAAGGCGACCACAAGGGTTCGGTGCTGGATCTGCTGAAAATGCCGGTTCTCTGGGCGATCTTCCCGCTGATGTTTGTCTGTTACGCGCCCTCGGGGGCGCTGCGGGGGCTGTGGATTGGCCCCTACCTTAGCGATGTCTACGGTCTGGATACCGGAGAGATCGGGCTGGCGGCACTGGTCATGGGCATCGCCATGGTGGCGGGCACCTTTGTCTATGGGCCGTTGGATCGGATGTTTGGCAGCCGTAAATGGGTGATTTTTGGCGGCAATGCGCTGGCGGTTCTGGCACTGGGGGCGCTGATTGCAGTGGATGGGGCTGCGGTCTGGATTCCCGTTGTGGTGCTGGCGCTGGTCGGGTTTCTGGGCGGTTCTTTCCCGGTGATCATCGCCCATGGCCGCGCCTTCGTGCCGCCGCATCTGGTGGGGCGCGGGGTTACGCTTCTCAACTTTTTTGGCATTGGCGGCGTGGGAATCATGCAGTTTGTCTCGGGGCGGATACACGCCGATCTGTCCATGGGGGCAGACCCGGCAGCGCCCTATCTGGCGATTTTCGGCTTTTTTGCCCTCGCGCTGTTGCTGGGATGCGTAATTTATCTGTTCAGCCGCGACAGCATGGAGTGAGCGGCCCTTTATTTGCAAGGCGTTTGCCTATAAGAGACCCCAGCCGGCCATAAGGCCGGGTGATACTGGAGAAACGATATGGGTTATCGCGTCGTCGTCGTTGGAGCCACAGGCAATGTGGGCCGCGAAATGTTGAACATCCTGGCTGAGCGCCAGTTCCCTACGGATGAGGTTGCCGTTCTGGCCAGCCGTAAATCGCTGGGAACCGAGGTGACGTTCGGCGAGAAGACGTTGAAAACGCAGGATCTCGACACCTTTGATTTCACCGGCTGGGACATGGCGCTGTTTGCCGTTGGCTCGGACGCGACAAAGATTTACGCCCCCAAGGCCGCCAAGGCGGGCTGCGTGGTGATCGATAACTCGTCGCTGTATCGCTATGACGCGGATGTGCCGCTGATCGTGCCAGAGGTAAACCCCGAGGCGATCCATGGCTATGCCAAGAAGAACATCATCGCCAACCCAAACTGTTCAACCGCGCAGATGGTTGTGGCGCTGAAGCCCCTGCATGACCGGGCTAAGATCAAACGCGTCGTGGTCTCGACCTACCAGTCGGTATCCGGCTCTGGCAAAGAGGCGATCGACGAGCTCTGGGAGCAGACCAAGGCAATTTACAACCCGACCAAGGACGTGCCGCCAAAGGTTTACCCCAAGCAGATCGCCTTCAATGTGATTCCCCACATTGACGTCTTCCTGGATGATGGTTCCACCAAGGAAGAGTGGAAAATGGTTGCCGAAACCAAGAAGATTATCGACAAATCCATCAAGGTCACAGCCACCTGCGTGCGAGTCCCGGTCTTTGTCGGCCATTCGGAATCGATCAATATTGAAACAGAAGATTTCCTTGATGAAGACGAGGCCCGCGACATCCTGCGCGAGGCACCCGGCGTCATGGTGATCGACAAGCGCGAAGACGGTGGCTATGTGACGCCGGTTGAATGCGCTGGCGATTTTGCCACGTTTATCAGCCGCATACGTCAGGATTCCACCATCGATAACGGCTTGAATCTGTGGTGTGTCAGCGACAACCTGCGCAAGGGTGCTGCGCTGAATGCGGTACAGATCGCCGAGCTTTTGGGCCGTGAAGTGTTCAAAAAAGGCTAAAGCTTTTTGTACTTTCGGATAGGGGGCCGCTTCGCATGAGGTGGCCCCCATTCTTTTGCAGGGGTGCCCAAATCTGGCCACAAAACCTAATATCCTAAGGGTGGGATATGAAAAGGGGACGTAAGCCATGTACTCGAAAGATTTTGAACGCGAAACCCATACAACCGGTGATGCAGCCATGCAGCAGACCGCGTGGTCCAGCGCCAGTGACCAGGATCGCATGGATACCGAAATGGCAATCCAGCTGCGCATTCTGCTGACGCCGCACTTCCAAGACGCCACAACCTGGTCTGAACTGCGCAGCGGGCTACAGGCCAAGGGTTTTTATATGAAACGCACCAAGGGACATATGCATCTCTTTGATGCACAGAGCCATGTAGGGATCTGCACCTGCGCGTTTCTGGGCTTTCCCTACAAAGATCTGGAGCAGCGCTTCAAGCGGGTGCGCCCGGTGCGCAAGGCCCCGACACGCCCGATGGCTGCTGCACAGCCGTTTCAGCACTAAACCACATTCCCTCCTACTCTCTCTCGATTTTCCATTGGCCGTGCAGGGTCTAGACTGCAGTCAATGAGGTTCAAAACGGTGCCAGAACGGCGCCGTTTTTGCATGTTTAGCGCCAGCTTTGTCAGCTAGGGGGCGATGCGGCCAGTCGGGTTGCTGCCCTTGATACTGCGGGCGGATTTGTCAGTCACAATGGTCGCGCGGTTGCCCATGCTGGATCAGCGCGGCGATCAGTTCTGACAGCACTTCGTCCCGGCTGGTGGTGGGGCGTCTGACGACGCCCAGTCGACGATGGGTCGGTGGCGTGCCAAAGGGGAACCAGTCAAGCGCAGCAGTGATCGAATCCTGCAACACGACATAGGGGATGATGGCAAAGCCGATCCCGGCCCGTACGCAGCCCACTACCACCGTCATCGTGTTGACCGACACCACCTGTCGCGGCACGATGCCAAGCTGGGCGATTTCAGTGTCGATCTGGCGTGCCAGCGGCACCTGCGGGCGATAGCGGATGTAGGGCACGTCGCGAAGCAGCTCGTGGATCGTCATGCCGCCGACGCCTGGTGGGGTAATCACCACCAGCGGTTCATTGAGCACCTCGGTCCAGCGCAGGCCCGGCGGCACCGCCACATGTTCGGAGACCAGCGCAGCATCAAGCTGCCCCGAGACCACTTCTCTCATCAACTCTTCGGACATGCCAATACGCAGGCGGAAATTGAGCTCGGGGTATCGCCCCTGCAGGGTGGCCAGCGCATTGGGCACCAACGAGTTGGCCCCGGTGCGCAGGGTGCCAAATGCAAGCGTGCCGCTGACATGCCCTCCAGTAACCGAGGATTTGGTTTCGGTCACGATGCGCAGAATTTGCCGGGCGGCGCGCAACAGCTCTGCGCCCTTGGCGGTTAGCACCGGCGGTCTGCGTGATCGGTCGAACAATTCGGCACCCAGCTCGACCTCAAGCGCAGAAACCTGCTGGCTGACCGCCGAGGCGGTGATGTTGATCGCCTGCGCTGCCGCAGCAAAACCGCCATGCTGTTCGATGGCGAGAAGGGTTTCAAGTTGACGTGTGTCCATCCCTGTAAGTTAAGTAATGCTGAACATAATGGCAAGAATTACGCGCTTTGTGAGCGTCTGACTTGTGTTAACCCTGTCGGACAATACATCGTCGGCGGATGAACCGCTGGCCGAAACACAGGGAGCCTCCCCATGAAACTCCGCACGGGCCTTGCCGCCCTTCTTGCCGCCGCCACTTTGGTTGCTGCTCCGGCCAGCGCGCAGGACTACCCCGAGCGCCCGGTCGAATTCATCGTGCCCTGGTCGCCGGGTGGTGGTTCTGACACGCTGATGCGCTTGATTTCAGGCAATATCGCCGACCACCTAGGCGCTGAGATGCCGATCATCAACATGCCCGGCGTTGGTGGCACCGTTGGCCTGCGCGAGGCCTCGCGCCGTGCCGCAGATGGCTATACCGTCAGCCAGGTGCATGAGGGCCTTCTTGTTGCCACAGAGGCTGGCATCACCGACCTTTCCTGGGACGATTTTGAACCTATCGCGCTGATGACCGCCTCGCCGCAGTATCTGGTGGTGCACCCGACCGAAGACTATGCGGATTTTGCGGAATTCCTTGCCTATGCCAAGGCAAACCCCGGTGCGATCACCATGGGCGTGACTTTGGGCGGTCTGCCGCATTTGCACGCGGCGATGATTGAGCAGGCCTATGGGCTGCAATTCCAATATGTTGGCTATGAAGGCACCGGAGAACGCATCCGTGCCCTCGTCGGTGGCAACCTTGATGCGGCCATGGGCGATATCGCCTCGTCCAAGCAGTTTGTCGACAATGGCGACCTGCAGTTCCTTGCCGTCGGCACCCCCGAGCGCGTGCAAGAGGTGCCCGATGTGCCAACCTTTGTCGAACTTGGCTCTGATCTCAATCTGTTGGTGACCCGTGGCATCGTGATGCCAAAGGGTGCGCCGCAGCAGGCCCGCGACAAGATGGAAGCCGCACTCGAAGCGCTGTCGCAGGATGAGAATTATATCGCGCAGACCAACAATGCGGGCTCTTCGGTGATGTTCCGTGGCCAAGAGGACTATCGCATCTATCTGACAAAGCTGGACGAGACAGTGAAGTCGCTGGCCGAGGTTCTCGCGCCATGAGCGACGCCGACTATGACAAGCAGCAGGCAGGGGAGGCAGGCGAGATCGCCCGCCTCCTAAGCTATGTGCTGATCCTCCTCGCCTCGGCTGGGCTGTTTGTTTCGGCCACGGCGATTCCCACCTCGCGGTTTGAACAGCTTGGTGCTGGCGCCTTTCCCAAGATCGTTTTTGCCGGTATCGCGCTGGTGGCCGTCATCGCAATCGTCGAGGCGCTGCGGAAAATTCCCGCAGGTGCCTATGGGCGCTTTGCACGGCAGACGCAGGCCTGGGCCGGGCGTCGCTACCTTGTTTTCGCTACGCTGGGAGCGCTGGCTGTCTATCTGGTGCTGATCCCAGTGCTGGGTTTTTCACTCGCGAGTTTTCTCTTTATCCTCGGGCTAGAGCTGGTCCTGATGCCACGTCGCGCCGCGACGCTGCTGATTGCGGTGATCGTGGCGGCTGTCTTTTCCTTCGGGTTGAACTGGCTGTTCGCCGAGGTTTTCACCGTCTTCCTGCCGCGCGGGGTGTTTTGATATGGACAGCTTTCTTTCCGGCCTGGTGCAGATCTTCACGCTTGCCACGCTGATCTACATGTTTGCGGGCTCTATCGCGGGTATCATCGCTGCGGCTATTCCCGGCTTTACCGTCACCATGGCCATTGTGCTGACGCTGCCCCTGACTTTCACCATGGAGCCGCTGCAGGGGATCGCGGTGATGCTGTCGGTCTATGTTGGTGGCTACACTGGCGGGCTGATCTCGGCGGCGCTGTTGGGCATTCCCGGCACGCCATCTTCGGTCGCTACCACCTTTGATGCCTTTCCGATGGCCCGCAGGGGAGAGCCGGGCCGGGCTCTGTCGCTGGGGATTTGGGCCTCATTCTTTGGCACGGTGATCTCGACGCTGGTGCTGATCGTCGCGGCACCGCCACTGGCGATGTTCGCGGTGAAGCTTGGCCCTTGGGAATATTTCTCGCTGATCGTTTTTGCGCTGACCATTGTTGCCTCTCTGGTGGGCGACAGCGTGATCCGGGGGATGCTGGCCGGGCTTATCGGGCTTGGCATTTCGACTGTCGGCACCGACCCTATCATGGGCCGCCCGCGGTTTGACTTTGGCATAGAGATGCTGCAGGCGGGCCTGCCCTTTCTGGTGGTGCTGATTGGCATCTTCGCGATCTCGCAACTGACCTCCGAGGTGGAGGATCCAAAATCGGTCCGGTCCGGCAATGCGCTGGTGACCGGTGCAATCGACTTTCAGACCTGGCAGGTGATGAAAGAGGTGTTGATGCGCCCGGTGAATCTTGTCCGCTCTTCCGTCGTAGGCGTGCTGATCGGCGCGCTGCCGGGGGCAGGGGGCTCGATCGCCAATCTGGTTGCCTATGATCAGGCCAAGCGGAATTCGAAGGACCCTGAAAGCTTTGGCAAGGGTAACCCCGATGGCGTTGTCGCCTCGGAGGCCGGCAATTCCGCCACCGCTGGCGGCGGGCTGATCCCGCTGATCGGGCTGGGCATTCCAGGGTCTGCAGTGGATGCAATCCTGATGGCCGCGCTGATGGTGCATGGCATTTCCGTTGGCCCACGGCTGATCATGGATCACGCCGATCTCGTCTACGGTATGTTCATCGCCATGGCGGTTGCCTCGCTGATGATGCTGATTGTCTCGGTATTGTCGATGCGTCTGTTTCTGCGGGTTGCCGAGGTGCCAAAATGGCTGATCGTGCCGGTGGTGATGGTCTGCTGTGTTGTCGGCTCCTTTGCCTTGAACAACCGGGTGAGCGATCTCTACCTGCTGGGCTTTGTCGGGGTTGCTGGCTACACGCTGCGCGCGCTTGGCTATTCCTTGGCCCCCCTGGTGCTGGGGGTGATCCTTGGCCCCATCGCCGAGACCAATCTGCGCCGGGCGCTGATGACCGACGCGGATCCGACGCTGTTCCTGACGCGACCAATCAGCCTTATCTTTCTTATGCTTGCCGTGATCTCGATTGCCTGGGCAATCCGCGGCCATCTCAAACACCGTAAACCCTCTGGGAGGAGCAACGATGCATCTGCGTCATAATTCCATCTACCCGTCGCGCCGCTCGCCGGTGCTTGCCGACAATGTCGTGGCGACCTCGCAGCCGCTGGCCACCCAGGCCGGGCTGGCCATCCTGCAACAGGGCGGCAATGCGGTGGATGCCGCGATTGCCACTGCCGCCGCGCTGACCGTGGTTGAACCCACGGGCAACGGGCTTGGCTCGGATGCCTTTTGCATCCTGTGGGATGGCAAGCAGTTGCACGGGCTCAATGCCTCGGGTCGGGCGCCCGCAGCCTGGACGCCCGAGCGTTTTCCAGAGGGAATACCCGAGCATGGCTGGGATGCGGTGACAGTGCCCGGCGCGGTCAGCGCCTGGGTTGAGCTGTCAGAGCGCTTTGGCAAGCTGGGGCTGGCCACCGTTCTGGCCCCCGCGATCCGCTACGCCGAAGAAGGGTTCATTGTCTCGCCGGTGATTGCAGCGCTTTGGGCCAAAGGGGCTGAAACCCTGGGTGAACAGCCCGGCTTTGCGGCGACCTTCATGCCGGGCGGCCAGCCCCCGAAAGCGGGCGAGCGGTTCTGCAATCCCGGCGCGGCGCGCACCCTGCGGGCCATCGCTGACACCAAGGGGCGGGCCTTCTACCAAGGTGAAATCGCCGAGGAGATCATCGCCTTTTCGCAGGCCAATGGCGGTGCGATGACGATGCAGGACCTGGCCGACCATGCGACGGATTGGTGCGGTACGGTCAGCCAGGCCTTTGACGAGGTGGAACTGCACGAGATCCCGCCGAATGGTCAGGGCATTGCTGCGCTCATGGCGCTGGGCATGTTGCAGCACAGCTCTATCCGTGATCATGGCCCGGATGATCTGACGGCTGTGCATCTGCAGATCGAGGCGATCAAGCTGGCCTATGCCGACCTGCATGCCTTTGTCGCGGATCGTGATCACATGACTGACGTGGATGAGACGGCCTTGCTGGACCCCGAGTACCTGAAATCTCGCGCCGCGCTGATCTCGGAAGACAGGGCGCAGGATTTTGGCCCCGGCGCACCAAAACGCGGCGGCACCGTGCTGCTTAATACGGCTGATGAGTCGGGCATGATGGTCAGTTTCATTCAGTCCAACTATGCGGGGTTCGGATCAGGAGTGGTGGTGCCAGGCACCGGCGTCTCTATGCAAAACCGCGGCTTTGGCTTTACCACAGAAACGGGGCACCCCAACCGCGTTGCAGGCGGCAAGCGGCCGTTCCACACGATCATTCCAGGTTTTGTGATGAAGAATGGCGCGCCGCTGATGGCCTTTGGCATGATGGGCGGGCCGATCCAGGCACAGGGCCACATGCAGTTGCTGCTGCGCACCGAACTGTGGGGCCAGGACGTGCAGACCGCTGCCGACGCCCCGCGCTGGCGGATGATCGAAGGACTGGATGTGGCCTGCGAGCCAAGCATGGAGCCCGCACTTCTGGACGGGCTGAAGGCGCTTGGCCATCGGGTGCAGATCGAGGCACCCGACAATGCCTTTGGCTTTGGCGGTGCGCAGCTGGTGCACCGGCTACCACAGGGCGGTTTTGCCGCCGGCTCGGATCCGCGCAAGGATGGCCAGGCCGCAGGGTTCTGACCCCGCTGCTGACATCTTGCGCAAAATTCGGTAGGGCCGTGGCATCCGTGTCACGGCCCGGCAACATATGGATCTGGCCGACACGCCAAAGAGAACAAGAGCAGGAAACGAGATGAGCTTTCTCAAACGTATCGGCATCGACACCTATATGCTGCTGCTGATCACCACCGTCTGTCTGGGCCTGCTGTTGCCCGCGCAGGGCGTGGCGGCGCAGGGATTGAAGCAGGTGACCTTCTGGGCTGTGGCGCTGCTGTTCTTTCTCTACGGGGCAAAGCTTGACCCCGGAGCGGTGCGCGCAGGCTTGCTGAACTGGCGGCTGCAGGGGCTGACCTTTGGCGCAACCTACGTGATGTTCCCGCTGGTTGGACTGGCGCTGGCAACGATTTTTGCACCGCTGCTGGGCCCGACAATCACCCTGGGGTTGCTGTTCCTGGCGGTTCTGCCCTCGACGGTGCAGTCCTCGATTGCCTTTACCTCCATTGCGGGTGGCAATGTGCCAGCGGCGATCTGCGCTGCCTCGTTGTCCAATATTGTCGGGGTGCTGCTGACCCCGGCGCTGGTGGCACTGCTGCTGCATCAGGGCGACGGAGGGGTCAGTTTTGACGCGGTGATCAAGATCGGCACCCAAATTCTGCTGCCCTTTGTGGTTGGCCAACTGCTGCGTCCCTGGGTTGGCGGTTTTGTGCAAAAGCACAGGCTGCTGACCATGATCGTCGATCGCGGTTCGATCCTGCTGATTGTCTATTCGGCGTTCAGCGCCGGGACGACTTCGGGGCTGTGGCTACAGATCCCGGCGATGAGCCTGACCCTGCTGGTGCTGGTGGTACTGGTTTTCCTGGCGATTGTCATGGGTTTGATGGTCGGCGCAGGCAGGCTCTTTGGGTTGGATGACCCGGATGAGGCGGTCCTGTTTTACTGCGGCTCGACCAAGAGCCTTGCCTCGGGCTTGCCGATTGCCGCCGCGTTGTTTGCCGCTGACCAGGTGGGGGCGATTGTGCTGCCGCTGATGATCTACCACATGAGCCAGCTGTTGGTCTGCGCCTTTGTTTCGCAGAGGGCGGTGGCGGTGCAGGCAAGTTGAACCAGACGGCGATATTGTCTGGCCCGTTGCTGTCGTGATGTGTGGATCTTGCGGCGGGGGGCTCCCGCCCAAAATACAATGGATCAAAGATCCCTGGATTTTCGTTGGGCCCAGCGCCGCTACTGCGGCGCTGTCTTTGGTGTCGTGGGTCACGAAATATCGCGGCGCCGGGCGATGGCTGCGGGCACGGAAAAAGATCTGCTGAGAAGGCCATCAGGGGCAGGTCTGCCCTGATGCGCCTGTTTCAAGTTTTCGAACGGGGGCGCGTCAAGGGTAAACCGCGCCCTGCGCGGCCGCATCTGCGGCCCTTGACCCGGCAGCGGACCTTAGCGTTTTCCGCGCAGCCGCCCCACGACCCCGGCCGGGAAGAAATAGACGCTCAGGATAAACAGCACCCCAAGCCAGAGCAGCCAGCGATCAGCGCTGAGCAATTCTGGCAGCAGGGGCAGGTCCGCCACCAGTTCCGAGGCAGCGCCCATCAGGTTTTGCAGGTAGTTCTGCGCCAGCACAAAGAGCGTGGCCCCGATCATCGCCCCATAGAGCGTGCCCATTCCACCAATCACCACCATCAAGAGGATGTCGATCATCAGCTCCATCGACAGGACGGTATCGGGGCCGACGTAGCGCAGCCAGACCGCATAGAGCGACCCGGCCAGGGCCGCGACAGAGGCCGAGAGGCAGGTGGCGGCCACCCGGTAGTAGACCACCCGATAGCCAATGGATTCAGCGCGGAAATCGTTTTCGCGGATCGCTTGCAGCACACGTCCAAAGGGAGAGTTCACCACCCGCAGCAGGGTTAAAAACAACACGAGCGCGCCGATAAAGACAAAGTAATAGGCCAAGAGCTTGCCGTTCAGCTTGACGCCAAACAGCACACCATCAAACGTTTCCTTGCCAAATTTGAAGGCAGGGCCCAGTTCGCGCGGTGTCTTGAAGGTCAGCCCGTCTTCGCCGCCGGTGAGGCCGGAGAGTTGGCTGACCAGCACTGCCACGGCCGAGGCCACGGCCAGGGTGATCATGGCAAAAAAGATCGCCCGCACCCGGAGCGAGAACAGCCCAATCAGCAGGGCCAGAGCTGCGGCAAACCCGGCGCCGGCCAGGGCGCCAATGGCAATGGCATCAAAGCCGCGCCCCATATGGGCCGAGGTGAGCGCCACGCCGTAGGCGCCAATGCCAAAGAACATGGTATGGGCAAAACTGACGATGCCGCCATAGCCTAAAAGCAGGTCATAGCTGGCCACCAGCACGATAAAGATGCAGATCCGCGCGGCAGTATCGACGGTGCGCACACCAGGAAACAGAAAAGGTGCCAGGGCGAGGCAGATCAGAATGCAGCCAAGGATCAAGGCCAGCGGCAGGGAACGCGGCATGTCGCCAGAGAGAAGAGAGCGGATCATTTTGCTTTTACCACCGGAATCATACCCATAGGGCGCCACATCAGGATGGCGACCATCAGGGCAATATTGGAAATCAGCGCCGCCTTGGGTTCAATAAAGGCGATGTAGTTTTGCAGCAGCCCCACCAGAAGGGCACCAATGAAGCAGCCCTCAACCGAGCCGAGCCCACCAATGATCACCACGATGAAGATCAGGATCATGGCGTGGTTGCCCATATGAGCGGTGATGACCTCTTGGTAGAGCGCCCACATGACGCCACCGAGGCCCGCGAGGGCAGAGCCGGCGATGAAGACGCCGACAAAGACCAGCTTGAGCCGATAGCCGAGCGCCTCGACCATTTCACCGTTTTCAACACCGGCGCGCACGATCAGGCCAATTTTGGTGCGGCGCAGCACCCAGCGCATGGCGGCAAAGACTGCAAGGCCAACCACAACGGCCACCAGGCGGTATTTCTCGATTGCGGCCCCGGCAAAGGTCACGGCGCCTTTCAGGGCTTCGGGGCGGTTGAAGTAGATCTCTTCCGGCCCCCAGAGCACGATGATCAGCTGTTCCACCACGATCAGCCCGCCCATGGTGACCAGGATCTGTTTCAGATGATGGCCGTAGACAGGCGCGACAATGACCTTTTCAAAGGCCCAGCCCATGGCGCCAGTGGCCAGGATGGCACCGATGACAGCCAGCAGCACGGCGCCGAGGTTGAGCAGGAGCGAGGGCGCAGCGGTCATTTGCCCCAGCGCCATCAGTACGGTGATGCCGACAAAGGCGCCGACCGAGACAAAGGCCCCATGGCCAAAATTGATCACATCCATCAGACCAAAGACCAATGTCAGACCCGAGGCCATGATGAAAATCATCATGCCCATCGCCAGGCCTGAAACGGTCAGGGTCAGCCAGCTTGCGGGGTTCATGATCGCCAAGAAGCCCGCCAGAGCGAGCAGCGGCACCAAGAGCACGGGCATATAGGGGCCGACCCGGTCGGCCAGGGTGGCCTGGGCCATTGTTGGTGCATGTTCAGGTGCGGCGCTCATGTCTGGGCCTCCGGTGGTCTACGGGTGTCTGCTTCTTGGTGGAGCCAAAGGGCAAGGCGTGGCAGGGCGCGGGGGGCAGTCATCAATGCGCCTCCATGCTGAGGCCCATGAGCCGTTCCTGCAGGGCGGCGTCGCGGCCAAGCTCGGCCATCTCGCCGGACCAGATCATGCGGCCATCATCCATCACATTGGCGCTGTCCCCCAGGGCCTTGGCGACGGCAAAGTTTTGCTCGACCAAGAGCACCGATGATCCCTGCTGCTTGAGATCTTTCAAGGCCTTGGCCATGGTAGAGATGATCGCCGGTGCCAGGCCCTTGGTGGGTTCATCAATCAGGTATAGCTTGCGTTCCTCTACCATGGCGCGGGCAATGGACAGCATCTGTTTCTGCCCGCCCGACAGGGTGCCGGCATCGGATTTCCAAAAGGTTTTCAGCGGCGGGAAAGCGGTGAAGATCCAGTCCAGCCGGGCGGAATTGATCGGCCCGCTGACGGCGGCCAGCTGCATGTTTTCTTCAACCGTGAGATCGGCAAAGATGCCCATGTCCTCGGGGACAAAACCAAGGCCAAGCCGGGCAATGGCCGGGGTGGGCAGTTTGGTGATATCTTCCCCGTCAAACAGGATGCATCCCTGATGGGCGCGCCAGTGGCCAATGATGCTGCGCAGCGTGGTGGTCTTGCCCACCCCATTGCGGCCCAGCAGCATGGTGACAGCGCCGCGCGGCACCTCCAGATCGACTCCCTGCAGAATGTGATACTGGGCGATATTGGTGTAGACGCCATCCAGCGTCAGGATGGCATCAGACATCTGCGAGAATTCCTTCGAGACCGCGACCCATATAGGCCTCTTGAACCACATCCGAGGCCATGACCTCGGCCGGGGCGCCATCGGCGGCCAGCGCGCCATTGTGCAACACTATGATGCGGTCCGCGAGGCTGCGGATCACATCCATCTTATGTTCGACCAGCAGGATACTGCGGTCTTTTTGCTCTTTCAGCTCGGCGATGAGATCAAGCACCACCGGGGCTTCATCGACGCTCATGCCAGCGGTGGGTTCGTCAAACATATAGACATCCGGGTCCTGGGCGATCAGCAGGGCGACCTCCAGCTTGCGCTGGTTGCCATGGGACAATTCCGAGACCACCTGGTCGCGTTGATCCAGCAGGCGCACACGGGCCAGGATGTCCTCGGCCTGATCCGTCAGATCCTGATGGCGCGACACCATGGACCACAGGTTGAACCCCCGGCCCAGCTTGGCCTGTACCACCAGCCGCAGGTTTTCCAGCACCGATAGGCCGGGGAACAGATTGGTCAGCTGAAAGGCGCGGCCAATGCCGGCCTTGGTGCGGGCAGACACGGAGGCGCGGGTAATGTCGCGACCTCGCAGGTTCACCCGCCCGGCCGAGGCCGGAATCTGGCCGGAAATCAGGTTGAAATAGGTGGTTTTGCCGGCACCGTTGGGGCCGACAATTGCGGTCAGCTCTCCGGCGTGAAAGGCGCAGCTTACGGCGTCTACCGCGACATGTCCGCCAAAACGGACAGTCAGGTCTGTGGTTTTCAGGATAGGGTCTGTCATTGAGATCTCGAAGTGGCTCTGGCCGCATCCCGTCACCTGGGTGACAGCCGGTCCGTCAGAGAAAAGGGGCGGGTATGGCAGGCACTGCACTGGCAGGGGCCAGTTCGGCTTGCCTGAAACCATGGCCCAAAGCGCAAAGCTCTGGGCCATGGTCGGTAAAGCGATGTCGCCCTATTGGTTGCGGATCGGAATTGGCATCTCGTCGATGGCCAGCTCGCGGACCAGTTCGGGGACGGCCCATTCAACACCGTCCTGCACGGTCAGCTTGAAGTGGTACATGGTCTGCAGCGCCTGATGGTCTTCGGGACGAAAGCGCATGATGCCCTTGGGGGTTTCCCACTCCATACCTTCCATCGCGCTGATCAGCGCCTCTGTATCGGTGGAACCAGCCTGGCGAATGGCCTCAACTGCGGCCAGCCCCGCGGTCATGCCCCCGGCGGTGAAGAAATCAGGCGGGCCGTCGAAACGTTCAAAGTGGGTTTTCACCAGCCAGTCGTTCACCTCGTTGTCGGGCAGCTCATAGTAGTAATAGGTGCCGCCCTCCATGCCTTCATAGTCTTTAAAGCCCTTGAGTGCGGCGAGGATATTGCCCACCCCGGCAAATTCGATGCCAAAGCGGCCCGGATCCATGGCATTGATCTTGCCCAGCGGGTTGCCACCGCCGGCCCAGATCACGAACAGCTTCTTGTCGCCGTCCAGATCCTTCATCGCGTTGAAGATCCGTTCGCCGGCTGCGGTGAAGTCTGTGGTATCGGTGGGGGCGTATTCTTCGTGCACCAGCTCGATCCCCTGCGCTGCCAGGGCTTCGCGGAAGGCGGCGATACCGTCGCGGCCAAAGGCATAGTCCTGCGCCAGGGTGGCAATCTTGACGTTGTCACCCGCCAGGGCAATGGCGCTGGAAACAGCATCTTGTGATGAATTGCGCGAGGTGCGGAAGATATAGCGGTTCCAGTTTTCACCGGTGATACTGTCGGCCACGGCGGGTTCGACAATCAGGATCTTTTCGTATTCTTCGGCCACCGGCAGCATGGCCAGCGCCACGCCGGAACTGACCGGACCAATGGCCAGATCGACTTCATCGTCGCCGTAGGCTTCTTCCAGCAGGGCTTTGCCGTTTTCTGGTTTTAGCTGGGTGTCTTTTTCGATCACGACGATCTTTTCGCCGTTGATTTCCATGGTGCCGCCGGTGGCATATTCCAGCCCCAGCATCAGGCCATCGTGGCTTTGTTTGGCGTAGGCTTCAAACGGGCCTGTCTTGCCGTAGATATGGGCAATCTTGATATCTGCAGCGGCGGCCGAAGCCAGTGCCAGTGCAGAGACCATTCCTGCAAGCAAAGTGCGTGTCATGTCGTTCCTCCCTGAGGGCGCGCCTATGTGTAGGGCTGGCGCAGTCTCGCTCCTGTGCCTTCAGGCTAACGGCGGCCTCGCATTTTGGTCAATTGCAGGGAAATACGTATGTCGTGTCTCTCCCCCGTCTCCAAGGCTTACTTTGCCTCCTTCCAGGTCGCAAGGCGACAGAGAGAGGTTCGCGGTGGGGAAGAGACGGTGATTGTCGGCTAGAGCCGGGCAGCGATCTCGCAGATTACGGTATGGGCCATCATCACATCTGCTTCGGTGGTTTCAAACTGGCCAGCCTGAAAGCGGATCACCAGATCACCATCGACCCGTGTCTGGGTCAGGTAGATGCGCCCGTCATCATTGATGGCATTGACCAGCGCCAGGTTCAGCGCATCCAGATCCGTGGCCCCCTGGGGCGCGTAACGAAAGGTCCAGAGCGACCACATCGGCGGGGTGATGATTTCGAAATCAGGCTCTAATGCCAGGGTATCGTGCAGTTTGGTGGACCAGTTGATGTGATTGCGCAGGCGGTCACGCAGGCCTTCCAGGCCATAGCTGCGGATCAGGAACCAGATCTTCAGCGCCCGGAAGCGCCGCCCCAGTGGCACCGACCATTCCGAATAGTTGATGATGCCATCCTTGCCGTGGGTTTTCAGATATTCGGGGCTGATTGCCAGGGTCTGCACCAGATCATCGGGGTTTTTCAGGAAATGCGCTGAACAATCAAACTGTACCCCCAGCCATTTATGCGGGTTGAAGACGATGCTGTCGGCGCGTTCCACCCCTGGCCAGTAGTGGCGATATTCAGGACAGATCATCGCTGATCCGGCCCAGGCAGCGTCGATATGACTGTAGAGCCCATAGTCTTCGGCGATTTGCAGGCAGTCATCAATCGGGTCAGTGGCGCCGGTTCCGGTACCGCCAACGCATAGGATCAACCCGGCCGGTTGCAGCCCGGCGGCGATATCGGCCTCAATTGCCGCGCGCAGGGCGGCAGGGTCCATGCCGCGCCATGTGCCCTTGATCGGCACCCGAACCAGATTTTGCTGGCCAATACCGGCTACCCAGATGGCGCGATCCACCGAGGTATGCACCTCGGAAGAGCAATAGATGCGCAGCGGTTTCTGCGCGAACAATCCCTGCTGGTTGCCCTGCCAGTTCAGCGCCTTTTCCCGCATAGTCAACACGGCGGCCAGTGTCGCCGAAGAGGCGCTGTCCTGAATGACGCCCTGAAATTCGCCGGGCAGGTCCAGCGATTGGCGCAGCCAGTCCATCATCCGCGTTTCCAATTCGGTCGCCGCCGGAGAGGTCTGCCACAGCATGCACTGCGGCGCGATGGCCGCAGTCAGGAATTCTGCCAGCACCGAGGGCGCGGCGGCATTGGAGGTGAAATAGGCAAAGAAGCGCGGGTGCTGCCAATGGGTGATCCCCGGCATCACGATCTCTTCAAAATCGGCAAAGATGGCCTCCATGTCTTCGCCGCTCTCGGGTGGAAAGAGGGGCAGAGAGTCCAGCACATCGCCGGGTTCGGTGCGGGCGCGTACCGGCTTGTCGCCAACGGTCAGGTGATAGTCCTGTGCCCAATCGGCGATGCGGCGGCCCCAGCCTGCGAAATCATCCCATTTCATACTTACTCTCCCCTATGTCTGTGCTCTTGGCACAGACAGCGCCTGACCTTTCCCACGGGAAGGCGCTTCATGCCTCCCCAAGGTCATGCACTGTCTTATGTTCGAACTACGGTGCAATAATCGGTTGCGCCTTAAGCGCGCTTTCCTTGGTGCTGGCCCCCTCAAAGCTTGATCCTTCCTCAAACCAGCTGCGTGGTGCTGCCGCCCCCCAGAGGGTTTGGCGCTGTGGGTCTGTCAGCGACCATTTGATTGCTTCCAGATCGGGGTCAACGGTCTGGTAATCCGAACAGTAGATCTCGATCCGGTGATCATCCGGGTCACGCACATACAGGAAGAAGGCATTGGAAATGCCATGCCGTCCGGGGCCGCGTTCGATGTTGGCCACATACCCCGTGGTCGACATCAGATCGAGCAGGTCAATGATGTTCAGCGGCGTTGGCACCCAAAAGGCGGTGTGGTGCAGACGCGGTCCGGTGCCATTTGTAAACGCCACATCATGCACGCCCCCTTTGCGGTGCATCCAGGCCGCCCAGACCTTGCCGCTTTCGTCATCTTCTGTGTATTCGGTGACCCTGAAACCGATCTCGTTGTAGAAGGCGACACTGGAATCCACATCTGCCGAGAACATGTTGAAGTGATCGATGCGCAGCGGTTTCACCCCATTGTAGAGCCTGTATTGTTGATGAATTGGCGCCAGCCGATCCATCTTGACGTAGAACTCCAGTGGCACGCCCCAGGGGTCGCGGGTGCGCAGGGTGCGGCCCATATGGGGGCGTTCGACCCGGTCCACCGGCAGGCCCTTGGCGGCAAAGAATTCGGCTGCCTTGTCCAGATCCGGCTCGTCATAGAGCTTGAAGCCCAGCACACCGACTTCTGCCTCTGCAGCCTGCACCAGCACGATACAGTGGTGGCCACGCTCTTCCATGGCGCGCAGGTAGATGCGTGTGTCGTCTTCGCCGGTGACCTGCAGGCCCAGAATTTCGACATAGAATTTGCGCGACGCGGCCAGGTCGGTGACCCGGTATTCCACATGAGACAGGCGCACAATATTGAAGGGCGGGTAGAGAACGGGGGCGGGAACGGGCATTATGGGCTCCTTGGTTCAGGGCGGCAGCGCGCGGCGGCAAGGGCCAGATCAACAGTTGTCTTGCGCCTTATTGTTAACATGTGTAGTTTATTCGGGTCCCAATGTCAATTCTTTGAAAGGCTGCACTGGCAATTGCATTCCAGTCAGGTTTGAGGCGATAAATGAGCATGAAAAACAAACTGCCCTCTACCTCTCGTTCTTTGCCCATTGCGCTGCTTCGTGCCCGCGAACGGGTCATGGGACCCATCCGCCACCTGCTGAGCGATGTCGATCTGACGGAACAGCAATGGCGGGTCCTGCGTGTGGTGCAGGAAAGCGGCAAAGTTGATCCCACCGAAATCGCCGAGCAGGCCTGCCTGCTTCTGCCCAGCCTGACGCGGATTCTGCAGAAGCTGGAACAGAAGGGGCTGATCAGTCGCGAGCAGGACATGGTGGACCGCCGTCGTCAGGTGATCCGCATCACGGCAGCGGGCGAAAAGATCATCGACGCCAATATCGCTGCCAGCATCGCCATTGTGGACCGTACCCGGCAAAAGATGGGCGAAGACCGCTATGAGGCGCTGCTGGATCTGTTGAACCAACTGGACGAGATCGAGCTGTAGTTCGGCTTCGGTATTAGCCGGGACGGCGCAGGAACAGTTGTACATCTGCCACATTGGTGCCAGTCGCGCCGGTGATCAATAACGCCTCTGCGGCTTTCAGCGCGGCGTAGCTGTCATTGTTTGCCAAAAGCGCGGCACCATCTTCGCCCGCCTTGGCAATGGTTGCCCAGGTCTGCGGTGTGACAATTCCGCCTGCCGCATCGGTGGGGCCGTCGCGCCCATCAGTGCCGCCCGACAGGAACAGCCAGTCGCCGCTTAGCTCGGTCGCGCCGCGCTGCGCCAGACGCAGGGCCAGTTCCTGATTGCGCCCGCCCCGCCCAGTGCCCTGCAGGCGCACGGTGGTTTCGCCGCCAAAGATCAGCGCCACGGGGGCATCGGTGGGGGCGGACTTGGCGGCCTGCAGGATCTCTTCGGCAGCCTCGGCCACGTCTCCGACAAGATGGTCGCTGACCAGCTCTGCTTGCCAGCCGCGCGCCGTGGCCAGATCCATCATCGCAGCCAGGCTGTGACGGTTTGATCCGATCAACTGGTTCTGCGCCTCTGGCAGCGGCTGGCTTGCTGGGGCGAGGGGCTGTTCCAGGTGGGAGCGCACCGCGGCGGGCAGATCTTGCCAGACCCCGGCCTGTTGCAGCAAGGCGCGGGCCGCTGCTGGTGTTCCCAGGGCAGAGACGGTTGGCCCCGACGCAATGGCGCGCAGATCGTCGCCAATCACATCCGACAGGATATAGGCCTGTACCGGTGCCGGTGCGGCATGGCGCAACAGGCCACCGCCCTTGAGCTGCGATAGCTGCTGGCGCACCAGGTTCATCTCGTTGATCTCCAGCCCCGAGGACAGCAGCGCGGTGCTGACGGCGGCCTTGTCGGCCAGGGTCAGCCCCGGCGCAGGCGCCACCATGAGAGCAGAGCCACCGCCGGATACCAGAACAAAGACACGATCCTTGGCTGTGGTGCGGGACAGGAAATCCAGCACGGCGGCCCCGGCTTCTGCGCTGGTGTGGTCGGGCACCGGATGTGCCCCGGCCAGCACCCTGGCGCCGGGGACGGCTTGCAGATTTTCTGGGTTCGTCACCACCAGCGCCTGGCGCGGTTCAGGGCAATGCGCCAGCATTTCCTGCATCATCGGCACTGCTGCCTTGCCCAGAGCCAGAATATAGCTTTGGCCGCCGGTTTCCAGCGGAGGCAGCGGGGCGGCCTGCAGGACCTGACGCAGGGCAGCACCGGGATCGGCACGGGCAACAGCGGCGTCAAACAGCGCTCTGGCCTCTTGGTCGAGAGTGTTCATCTCAGGTCCGCCCCTGTTTCTGTTTGCCAGCCGAGGATCTCTTGCTGTGTTACCGCTAAAGCTGGGGCGGTTTTGCCTGACGTCAGGGGGGTGGGTCAAGGGTTGCCGCGAGCGGCATGGCGGCGGTCAGCCCTGCACCTTGGTCCGGCCGGGGCGCTGGCGCTGGCTTTGCTGCGGCCCTTGGGGGGTGATCGCATGCAGCGACAGGCTGTGGTCCATGTTTCGCATTCGGTGCCGCAGCATCTGGCGGCCTAGCCGTGCCAGATCGCCTTGGTGTTCGAGATGGCTGGCGACATTTTCCATTTCGCCTGCACCGTGATGATCAAACAGCAGCGGTGGCAGATCGGCGGCAAATTCAACCAAGGTAAAACGGGAATCGCGCAAAATGCTCAGGTTAGACTCTGATATTTCAGTGCCAAGCGTCTGTTGCCAGAGGCTCGCGCCTTCGGCGCTGCCAAAGTCCAGTTCGGAAAAGGAATAGGAACGCCAGTCGGCGGGCACCTCGCCACGCAGCAGCGGCAATAGGGAGGCACCATCCATGGAGTTGGGGATTTCTTGCCCGACCCAGTCCAGAATTGTGGGGGTCAGGTCAATGGATTCAGTGATTTCTTGCACCACCGTGCCGACGCGCTGGCCATTGCCGGGCATTCGAATGATCAGCGGCGTTTTATAGGCGGCGTCATAGACCGTCATCTTGCCCCAGCTGTGGCGGTCACCCAGCATCTCGCCATGATCCGCGCTAAGCACCACCAGGGTATTGTCTTCCTGGCCGCTGTCTTTCAGAAATTGCAGCACCCGGCCGATATGGGCGTCGACCTCGCTGGCCAGCCCCAGATACAGCGCCCGCAGGGTCTGTATCGTATCATCATTGGGCAGCAGATCCGGATGGCCCAGCACCATAGAGGCCGGGGTTGCCGCCTGAAGCGTCGCGGCAAAAAAGGGGTGTAGTGCTGCCTCTGTGGCCTGGCTGCCGTGCCGCTGGGGCAGGGGGAGCTGGGCGGGATCATACAGGGTGTTGTAGGGGGCCGGGGCCACCAGGGGCGGATGCGGGCGGATATAGGTGAGATGGGCAAACCAGCCCGGCTGCCCGTTTTCTTGTGGGTCAACCCTGGCATAGCCGGGCAGGGTGGCCAAAAACCGATTGGTCAAAAAGGCGGTATCGCTGTCTTCGGCGCGGTAGGGGGCGGGGTCGTTCAGCCTTGGCACCCCGCCATCCGGCGCCACCGGTCGGTGCAGATCCCAGTAGCTGTTGAATTTATAGCCCTTGTTTATCAAATCGGCCCGCCAAGGATAGGACATCTCCAGCCGCATCTCGAGCATCTCTTGGAAGCCCTCCATGTGCTGTTCATAGGTGCGGATGGCCGGGTCGTTGGGATGGTGGCGGCCTGGGTCGCGGCTGGTGTCGGTATAGCCAAACAGCATCGGGGTATAGCCCGCCTTGCGCATCTCGCCGGGCAGGGTGGGGATGTCATGGCGCAGCGGCGTGCCATTGCGCACCGACCGGTGGTTCATGGCATATTGCCCGGTCAGAATAGAGGCGCGCGACGGGCCGCAGGGGTTCACCACCGTGTAGTTCTGGGCAAAGCTCACCGCCTCGCCCATCAATGCGCGCAGGTTTGGCAGCGCCACATGGTCGGCCAGCGCCCCTATCAGGCAATCGGCGCGCATTTGGTCGATCAGGATGAACAGCACATTCTTGGGCTGGGGCGCGGCATGGCTCATACGGGGATCCTTTGGGTGCGGTGGGGCAGCGGATTGCGCCGCCAGCTAAGCGCCTTGGCGGTGATTTGAAAAGCAGTTTTGCCACAAGATTGCTGGTTTTTGACCGTTTTATTTGGTTTTTGTGGGTTTCGACTTGTGATTGAGGCCTTTCGCTGCCAGTTTGACAGATGTTTTGCCCGACTGTGGAGTCTGATCCAATGCTACCCTCTGCCACGCCATCCCACCGAGAGGTCGCGCTGCTGGATGCATTGCGCCGTCTTGGGGGATCGGGACGCAGCGCCGAGCTGGCCACCATGCTGGATGTCTCGGAAGAGACCGTGCGCCGCACCATCAAGGCCCTGGCCAAGGTGGGATCCGTCGAGCGGGTGCATGGCGGAGCCCATCTGGTGGGACCGGGCAGTAATGGTCAGCGGAGCGCCAGCTTTTTCCGCCGCATGGGGGAAAACCCGCAAGAAAAGCAAGAGATTGCCCAGGTGGTCTTGCCGCGCATTCACGATGGTATGACGGTGTTTCTGGACGTGGGCTCCACCACCTCGTTTGTTGCCGAGGCCCTGCGGCTGCGGCGAAACCTGACAGTGGTGACCAATTCCATTGGCGTGGCGCAGCTCCTGGCCAATCACAATGGCAACCGGCTGCACCTGCTGGGCGGCGAGATGCGCAGCGATGATCGTGGTACCTTTGGCCCGGTGGCAGAGCAGCAACTTGCCCGCTTTGCGCTGGATGTGGCGGTGCTCTCGGCGGATGCGCTGTCGGCCAAACACGGGTTGCTGTTCCACAACGCCGCCGAGGCGCAGCTAACCATGACCATCACCGCCGCCGCCGAGCAGGTCTTTGTGGTGACAACCCATGCCAAATTTTCTGAACAGGCCCCCCACCGTGGCCCGCTGCCGCAGCAGCTGGATCTGCTGGTGAGCGACCGTGAACCGGGTAAGAAACTGGCGCGGGCGCTGGTGGACTGGGGTACCGAATTTGCGCTGGCACAGCCAGCCCCCGAAGGAGACTAGACGTGGCGATTTTGACCTTTTTGATCAGCCTGGCGGGCGCCACCATGTTTTTGCTCTTTGCGGTGCGCATGGTGCGTACCGGCATTGAACGCAGCTATGGCGCGTCTTTTCAGCGTCTTTTGACCGGCACCGGTAATCAGGTGCAGGCAGGCGGAGTAGGCATTGGCCTGGCGCTGGTGCTGCAAAGCTCGGCTGCGGTGGCGCTATTGACCACCGGCTTTGCCTCTGGCGGCTATCTGGCCTTTCCCACCGGACTGGCGATTGTGCTGGGGGGCGATCTTGGCTCGGCGCTGATCATTCAGATCTTGTCGTTCAAGCTGGACTGGCTGGTGCCGGTGCTCTTGGCTGTGGGCGGCTATCTTTTTGTCAAAACCGAAGGCAAGAAAACCCGGCAGGCCGGGCGTATTCTGATGGGGATTGCCTTTATCCTGATTTCGCTGCGCTTCCTGCGCGAGGCGATGGATCCGATCCGCGACAGTGCCTTTTTGCCTGCGGTGGCAGGCTATCTGGCGCGGGACTATATCACCGCCTTTCTGGTGGGCGCGGGGCTTGCCTTTGTGATGCATTCCTCTGTGGCGGCCATCCTGATGTGCGTGACCCTGGTGCAGATCGGTGCCATTCCCTTTGCGGCGGGGCTGTCGCTGGTGCTGGGGGCCAATTTTGGCTCGGCCTTTATTCCGGTCTGGCTAAGCCGCGGATTAAGCCAGAGTGCACGGCGCATTCCCTATGCCAATCTGGGGCTGCGCGGCAGCTGGGCGGTGGCCTGCCTGATCGCGGTGAATTCCGCGCTGGGGGCTGGGCTGCTTGAGTGGCCGCAAACCGGGCAGATGCTGGTCTATGTGCATCTGTTGTTCAATGGCTCTTTGTTGATATTGGCGCTGCCGATCTGTCGCCATATCGAACCCTTGATGGTGCGGCTGATGCCAGAACCGCCACCGCCGGACCCCGGCCTGGATGGGCGCCCTGTCAGCGCACTAGAGCCGGGTGTCTATGGCCCACCTGCCCAGGTTCTGGCCAATCTGAAGCGCGAATTGCTGCGGATGTGCGATCTGGTCGAGACCATGTTCCGCCCTCTGGCTGAGCTGTACAAGACCGGCGAGGTCGATCAAATCAAGGCGTTGCAGGCGATGGATGCAGAGGTCAACGCTTGCCTATCGGGTATTCGCTCTTATGTGGCGGATATTCCGGCTGACAGCTTTGACAAGGAAGAGATGAAGCAGGCGCGCGAGATGGTGGAATATGCCATCCGCCTGGAAACTGCCGGCGATGTGGCCTCGCAGCGTCTGGCAGTGCTGGCCGGGCGGCTGCACAAAAAGAACCTGCGGTTCTCGGCCGATGGCTGGGGGGAAATCCTGCGTATGCACGAGGCGATCATGGCCAATCTGCGTCTGGCGTCGAATGTGCTGATCTCGGATGATCTGGAAAGCGCGCGCCTGCTGAACCTGGAAAAGACAGAACTGAAGCGGATGGAACGCGACAGCCGTAAGCGCCACCTGAAACGGTTGCAACGCGGCGAGCGCTATAGTTTCGACACCTCGGATATCCACTTGGAAACCCTGCGCGCCCTGCGTGAATTCAACAGCCATGTTGCAGCGGTATCCTACCCGGTCTTGTACAAGAACGGCCAGCTTCTTGAAACGCGCCTGATCAAAGAGATGGAGGATTCAGAGGTTGGGACATGACGCTAAATCAGGCTCTGATACAGGTATTTAGAGCCTGATTATCCTATTCCACCACCATTTCTTTGATCTGTTTGAGCCACCGCGAAAGGTGCTTTGCCGATGACGCCCTTTGTTGTCTTTATCATCCTTTCGGCGGCGCTGTTGCATGCGGTTTGGAATGCGATTGTCAAAACCGCTGCTGATCGCACAACGACCTTGGGGCTGGTCGCCCTGGGTCATGTGATACCTGGTCTCATCATGGTGATGATCCTACCGCTGCCAGAGCTGGAAAGCCTGGGCTATGTGGCGCTGTCGACGCTGATCCACTTTGGCTATTTCTATATGCTGGGACAGGCTTACAACCATGGCGACCTTAGCGTTGTCTACCCGATCGCCCGCGGTATCGTTCCGGCGCTGGTGGCGCTTTGGGCAATGTTCTTTGCCGATGAGTTCCTGCCGCTGCAGGCCTGGGGCGGCATCATGCTGATCGCGCTGGGTATCCTGCTGAGCAGTTGGAAGACGCTCAAATCCGGGGTTGGGGGCGTGGCACTGCTTTATGCGCTGGGCACCGGGCTTTGTATTTCTTTCTATTCTACCGTGGATGGGCTGGGGGTGCGCCTGTCGGGAAATACGCTGAGCTACTGGGCCTGGGGGGCCGTGGCGCATATATTTGTGACTGTCGTGATCGGGTTGCGCCGCCGCCGGGTGCTGCGGCTGATCCCGCTGCGCAGCTGGGTGATTGGCATCACCGGGGGCTTTGTGTCGATGACGGCCTACGGGCTTGTGCTCTTTGCCAAGAATTTCGCCCCGCTTGGTGCGGTCTCGGCGCTGCGCGAAACCTCGGTGATCTTTGCCGCGCTGATCGGGTTTCTGGTGCTGAAAGAGGGCAACTGGATGCGCCGCCTGGGCGCCGCCATGGTAATGGTCCTGGGGGTTGCACTGATCGGCCTGTCGGTTTGATCCCCCCTTAGAATAGCCGCGCGATACCTCTGGTGGCAAACTGGCGACAGGCTGTAGCTGCGCCGGTGATCTGCCTGCCCAGCTTGCCCATCTGTCTGTTTTATAGGCATTTCCTGGCGTAGGGCTGCGTTCGACATCTGTCATGTTGACGGAATGGGCTATGGCGCGCAAACTCTTGTTACAACACCACCTTATTCTGCCGCAGCTGAGGGGAATCGAGCGGTGTTGTTACAAGACTGGAGCCATGATTTCGCAGTGCTGCGGCATTTTGGCCTTATCAGTTTTTGAAACTGTCACTGTTTGTTGGGCGCAATGCCTCGCACTCTTTCAATATAAAAAAACAATAAGAAACAAGACCAACAACCCACTAGGGAGAAAAATGAACATGACTACCAAATCTAGCGTCACTCGCCGGACCCTGCTGAAAAGCGCCGGTGCGGCTGCTCTCGCAGCGCCGCTCTATTCCAAAAGCGCGCTGGCGTCTTCGGGGGAAGTGAACATTCTGATGTGGTCGGATTATCTGCCGCCTGCCTTCATCGAAGGCTTTGAGGCAAAGACCGGCATCAAGGTAAATTATACTGGTATTGGCTCTAACGAGGAAATCATCAACAAGATGAAGGCCACCAAGGGTCAGGGCTTTGATATTGTTTCGCCGACCAACAACCGGTCGCTGCAGTGGGGCCCGCTGGAACTGCTGAAACCATTCGACATGAGCAAGGTCAACATTGACGCGGTGAACCCGGCGATGGCAAAAATCGGTACATCTGCCTGGAACTTTGACGGCGCCGGCGTGCATTGGCTGCCGCATATCTGGGGCACCGAAGGCATTGCTTATCGCACCGACAAATGGCTGCCAGCGGGCGATGCGCCGTCTTATGGCGATGTCTGGTCCGAAGAAAACGCCGGCAAGACCATGGGTCGGGCCCATTCTATGATGCTGGGGGCCGGGCTCTATATGGAAGCCTCTGGTGAAATGGAGCCGGGGTCTGTCTGGGCCGCCTATGGTGACGAAGACACCATGCGCGAGGTCTGGGGCAAGATCACCGACTGGTGCATGGCGCGCAAAAACCGGATCAAGCTGATCTGGAATGATGCCGATACGCAGAAGAACGGCCTTCTGAACGAAGGCGTTGTGGTTGGGCAAACCTGGGATGGTCCACCTCTGGCGCTGAAAGCCGCGGGCGAGCCTGTGCATTATCAAGCCCCTGTTGAAGGTGCGATGGCCTGGGTGGATGGCATGTCCATGCCGGTTGGCGCGAAAAACGAAGAGCAGGTCTATGCCTTCATCGACTATGCCTTTGGCCAGGAAGCCGCCGGCAAGGCGATTGACAGCCATGGCTACAACTCGCCGGTTCTGGGGGCCGATACCTATTCCGGTGAGGTCTACAAAAAGAACTTTGCCGAAGCCTATCCCGGCGACAGCCTGGCCAATCTGAACCCATGGCCTGCCGAAGCGCCTTGGTACGCCGCAGTGCGGACCGAGTTCGTCAACAAGTTCAAAAGCGCCTGATTTGTTTTTGACAAACTGGCCTCCGGTGTTCCGGGGGCCAGTCCAGGCGCCCTGTGCGCAGAACACATCTGAATGAATAGAGCAGCCTGTTTGCACCGGGGGTATTCTCCACCGGGCAGTAGAGTTGTGAGCTGAGGAGAGACCACATGAGTGCTGGGGTCGGCGTAGATCTTGAAAACCTCTGGATCCGCTTTGGAGATTTTGTCGCGGTACGCGACGCAAAAGTGCATATCAACGGAGGGGATTTCTTTTCCTTCCTTGGCCCCTCGGGCTGTGGCAAGACAACGATCTTGCGCGCGGTTTCGGGCTTTCTGGAACCCAGCGAAGGCCAAGTGTTGATTGGCGGCAAGGACATGAAGGGGATCGGCCCCAACAAACGTCCCACCGCGCTGATCTTTCAGAACCTTGCCTTGTTTCCGCTGATGAAGGTTTGGGAAAACATCACCTTCTCGATGGAGATCAAGGGGGCCTCTGCGCGGGAGCGTCGCAAGCGCGCGGATGAACTGCTGGATATGATTGCCCTGCCGGATCAGGGCGACAAGCTGCCCTCGGAGCTGTCAGGCGGCCAGCGCCAGCGGGTTGCCATTGCCCGTGCGCTTTGTGCTGAACCCGATGTCTTGCTGCTGGATGAACCGCTCTCGGCGCTGGATCTCAAGCTGCGCCAGCACATGCGCACAGAACTGCGTGAAATCCAGAAACGGGTGGGCATCACCTTTATCTACATCACCCATGACCAGGGCGAAGCCTTGACCATGTCCGACAATATTGCGGTCATGCGGGCCGGTGTCATTGACCAGATTGGCGATGGTAAGACCATCTACAACGACCCTTCGACCGCTTTTGCCGCCTCTTTTGTTGGGGAAAACAACGTCTTTCGTGGCACCGTGAAGCAGGTGCAGGGCGATACCGCCCTGATCGCCACCAATCGATCCGGCGATCTTTTGGCGCGGGTGTCCAGTGCCAATAGGGGCAAGATGAAACCGGGGGACGATGCGATGATGTTCATCCGCCCCGAAGCCTTTGCCCTGGCGCCGGTGGGCAGCGAGGGCGACCATTTTGTCACCGCCACCGTCACCAACGAGGAATTTGAAGGCAATGCCTTCAACATCTTCATGGAAGGCGACGGCGGTAAGGAAATGAAGGTCTCGCTGCCCAATCTGGGCCAGTCCTTTGACAGCCACAAGGGGCAGCCGATGACCCTGCAATATGATGTCCAGAACGCTGTGGCCTTGCCGGCCGGCGATCTGGCCACCGAATAGGGAGACTGGCGATGCCTCGTTTCCTGAAAGAGTTCTTTGACCGCAACGGTCTGGGAATTGGCTCCTTGATGCTGGGGTTGGTGCTGTTCTGGACCATCGGTCTGATCATCCTGCCGCAGCTGTCGATGCTGGACTTCTCTTTTCGGCCCAACCTGCCGCCGCCAGAAATTGGCGGGCCAAAAGACGTCTACACGATGGAAAACTACAAATATCTGGTCTTTGGCCCCGAAGGCGGCAGTCAGGACTATAATGCCGTTGATCTGAAGGTGTTTTACCGCACCCTGATTGCGGCGATCTTTGTCACCATTTTCAACCTGATCCTGTGCTATCCAATCGCCTATTACCTGGCTCAGACCAAGGGCAATCACATCCGCATCTTTGCGCTGATGCTGATCATTCCCTATTGGATCAACGAGATCCTGCGCGCCTTTGCCCTGCGTATTATCTTTGGCGAGACCGGCGTGTTGAACAATCTGCTGGTCGCGGCTGGGGTGTTTGATACCCCGTTTGATTTCATCCGCAACGATATCGCGCTTTATGCGGGGCTGGGCTATGCCTATATCCTGTTGATGATCTTTCCGATCTACAACGTGATCGAAAGCCTGGATCGCAACCAGATCGAAGCTGCCCGCGACATGGGGGCCAGCTGGCCGATGATCCACCGCCGCGTGGTCATCCCCTATGCCAAACCGGGGATTAGCTCGGGCTGTACCATGGTGTTCATGCTGTCTGCCGGGGCACTTGCGGCGCCGCAAATTCTGGGCGGGCCGTCTTCTCTCTGGTTTACCCAGCTGATCTATCAGCAATTCAACGACAACTCTGACTGGCCACAGGGCGCAGCCTATGCCGTGGTGCTGCTGGTCACCTGTATCCTTCTGGTGCTGGCAGTGATGCGCCTGTTCAAGGTGAACATGGGGGATATCGGCAAATGAAGAACCTTTCTCTTATGCGCCTCAGCATCTGGGCCTATCTGGCGATCTTCTTTGCCTATCTGCTAGGGCCTTTGGTGATCATGTCGGTCACCGCCTTCAACTCTCCCGAGTTTCCCCGTGCCACCCCCTGGGAATGCCTGACCTTTGAATGGTTTTCGGCTCTGTTTCAGGACGAACGGATCCTCAACGGTATCAAGAACTCTGTTATGGTGGGCTTTGGCACCGTTATCCTGTCGGTGGCCATGGGGCTGGCTGGGGCCCTGATGCTGACCCAGATCTGGCCCAAGCTGCGGGCGACCTATTACACCATCATCATTGCGCCGATCCTGGTGCCCGGTGTGGTGATCGGTATCTCGACGCTGGTGTTCTGGGACCGGATCAACCGGATGCTGGGGCTGGGGGCGGATAGTTTCCTGTCCAATGGGCTGTTCCTGACGGTGATTGGCCAATCCACCTTTATTGCCAGTTACTGCATGCTGGTGCTGGTGGCGCGCCTGCAGCGTTATGATGCTGCTCTGACAGAGGCGGCGCTGGATCTGGGTGCCACCCATGCGCAGGCCTTTCGCAAGGTTCTTCTGCCCTTCATGAAGCCCGCCATCGCAAGCGCTGCGGTGCTGGCCTTCCTGGCGAGTTTCGAGAACTACAACACCACCACCTTTACCTTTGGCGAATATCCCACTCTGACCATCGAGCTGGCGCAAAAGGTTCGCTATGGCATCACCCCGGCGATTTCGGCGCTGGCCTTTATTATCGTGTTGCTGACGGTCTTTGCCGCGCTGTTCAACGAGGCCAATATCCGTCGCAAGGAACTGGTGCTTGAGGCGCGCAAAGGGGCCACCGTCGAAGAGCTCAGCTCAGGTCGCCTCAAACTGCCCGGCTTTCTCAGTTCCAACTGGGCGGCGGTGGCGCTGGTGATCGTGGCCTGTGCGACGGTGGTCGTGGTGGGGACCGCAACGGTCTATAGCCCGCAGCAGTGTATCGCCGATGTACAGGAGCAAAAGCGCTTGGAGACAGAGATGCGTATCCAGGAGTTGCAGCGCCAGCGCGAACTGCGCCGCGAGCAGCAAGAGGCAGAGCAGGGCAGCACAGCGCCAGCCCAGTCTCAACCTGCGGATAACAACTCTGGCTTTGGTGGCGTCTTTGCCCCCAGTACCCTGTCGGGTGAGGACGAGAGTGGCACTGCTGAGCCTGCGGAGGAAGACTCTGGTTTTGGGGGCGCCTTTGCCCCCAGCACTTTGAGTGGCGATGGCGACTGAGCCCGCGCCCCTACGCCCCCTCCTGCGCGCCACTGTGCAGGGTGGCATTATCCCCCCCCCGCCCGACAGCGATGTCGGGCGGGGGGTTTGCATTCATCTGCATCAAATGGGGGGCAGGACACCCTGATGCGGTCTGGCCAGAGGCTTGCTGGTTAAAACACCTGGTGCGTCTGCGGCCAGGGGTGCACCTGACAGCCGCGCCATATGCCAGGCCAGGGCCTGATTGCTGCTGATCACGGGTTTGCCGATGCGCTGCTCCAGATCGTCAATGATGTCCAATGTGCGCAGATTGGTACAGCTGAGAAACACTGCCTGAACCAATGGATCCGCGCCGACCTGCAGTGCGGCAGCATGGATCGAGGCAGGGTCGATGCGGGCGACATTGGCCTCGACCTCTTCACCAAAGGACAGAAGGCTTGGCACCTGAAGGCCTGCGGTCTCAAAGGTTTGGCGCATCGGACCAGAAACAGAGTCTATATAGGGCGAAACCAGCCCGATCGAGGTCAGATCTAGCGCCGCAAAGGCGGCCAGCGTTGCGCCAAGCGGCTGCGCCACATGCCGGGTGGTCAGGGCGCCCTGCACCAGATCAGTCACCCGGTCGGGGCCAATCAGGGTGGTGCCAGAGGTGCAGCCATAGGCGACCACATCAAACGCTACCCCCTGCGGCAAGAGCGCTGCCGCCGCGGGAAGGTCGCGTCCCATCTGGGCGATGGTTTCCGGGGTCAGCGCTGCGCCGGACGGGATGCGATTGACATAGAGCGCGATGTCGCGACTGGGAAACAGGCGGCGAAAATCCTGCTCGATGGTTTCATCCACCTGCAGGACAATCAGACCAAAGGTGGCGGCGGATCCGATTGGTCCGGTCAGCTGATATGGGAAGTGCTGCATGGCGCTGGGCTCCTGGTAGGGAAAAGGCGAGGCGCAGCTTTGCCGGTTCTGGCCGCCACTGCAAGGCTGCTAACTGATGGTGGGCTTTGTGTTTGGCGCTCGCTGCCCAAGGGGCACTGCCTGTCAGGTCGGGGCGGTGCAGACCACTTTTGGCCCTGAACGCCATATATTTACCCCAGTTGGGCCGACTCCCTACCGTTTTTTCATGACAGAACTACGGCTTGAAGCGGAGATCCCCACCGGCCCAAGGCCAGTGTTGGCAGGCGATCCGCAGGTGCAGGTAAGGGCTTGGTAGGGCGTCATGGCTGTTTTAGACAATGCAATCTGGTTGACCGGGGCAGGTGGCAGCGCCGAAGACGGCAGCACCACCCTGTCCGAAGCGGGGCAGAGTACCACGGTCACCGGGCGCTTTACTGCTGCAGCCTGGGATGCCAGCCAGTCCGGCACCGCAGTTTCGGATTTCGGCGCCTTCGGGGTCACCGGGCCGATCACCGCGGAATATGGGTTTTCCAATCCCATTACCCAGCTTGCCTTTGATCTACAGCATGTGAATGCCTCTGGCAGCAGCCATGACGACAAGTTCACCCTGCGCATTTTGGATGCCTCTGGTGTACTGGTCCCGGCGGATGAAGTAATCGCAGGCCTGACCGGCGTGACCCACCATAGCATCACCACAAACCCGGATGGCACCGTTTCCATCGAGGCAGAGGGCAGCAGTGCTGATGATATTGGCGTGGCACTGGAGGGGCCGATCTCGGCGCTGGTGGTGACCTATGAAAATGGCGCTGATGCACCGCAGTCAGGCGGCGCGGGAATTTCGGATCTGTCATTTTCTATCCCGCCACCGCTGGATTACCAGGTTGAGGGCACCGCCGGTGATGACCTGATCGATGCAAGCTATCTGGGCGATCCCGAAGGCGACCGGGTCGACAACAGCGATGCGCAGGATGGCTCTCAGGATGACACGATTCTGGCGGGCGATGGCAATGACACCGTACTTGCGGGGGATGGAGACGATTCCATCGAGGCCGGCGATGGCAATGATTACGTCGAGGGCGGTGAGGGCGATGATACCCTGCGCGGCGGCTGGGGCGACGATACGCTTTATGGCGGTGCGGGTAATGACAAGCTCGAAGGGCTCTATGGCAATGACCTGATCTATGCGGGCGCTGGCGATGATCATGTCTTTGGCCGTGACCAGGATGACCTGATCTATGGCGAAGACGGCAACGATACCCTGATCGGCAGCAAGGGCACAGATACTGTCTGGGGCGGCGCGGGCAATGACACCCTGGCGGGCAGCCAGGGCAATGACGAAATGCATGGCGGCGCAGGCAATGACCTGGTGTTTATTGGCGTGCATGAAGATTCCGACCGGATCTTTCTGGATGAAGGCAATGACTTCCTGGATGGGGGCTCGGCCGGGTCATCGTTTTACGGCGAAGGCGGCACTGGCGATGACCGGATGAACAGCGGCGTCGGCGATGACACCCTGCTGGGCGATGCGGGCCGCGACAGCCTGGATGGCGGCGCGGGGGCTGATCATCTGGATGGCGGTGCGGATGACGACAGCATCGTCGGCGGCACCGGAAATGACAGGCTGATCGGTGGCACCGGCGCAGATACCCTGCAGGGCGGTGATGACCGTGATATCATTTTTGGCGGCAGCGGCGATCTGGTGGATGGCGGCGAGGGCGGCGATGACCACGATGTGCTGGACCTGCGCGGTGCAGGGCGCAGCACGGTCACCTTTGACCCGGCGAATAGCGAGGCCGGCCGGGTCGATTTTCTGGATGACGCGGGCAAGGTTACAGGCAGCCTGAAGTTTTCCAATATCGAAGAGGTAATCCCAGAGACGGTGGCCTGTTTCACCCCCGGCACCCTTGTGTTGACCCCAGCTGGGCAGATCCCGGTGGAAGAAATCACAGAGGGGGCGCGGGTTTGCACGCTGGATCACGGGGTCCAGCGGGTGCGCTGGGTTGGGGTGCGCCATCTTGATGCCCTGGATCTGGCTGCGCGACCCTGGTTTTGCCCGGTGCGGATCATGGCGGGGGCCCTGGGGGACAACCAGCCCAAGCAGGATTTGCTTGTGTCGCCCCAGCACCGCATGTTGCTAAGTGGCGCCCATGCAGAAATGTTGTTTGGCACCGCAGAGGTTCTGGCCGCCGCCCAGAGCCTGGTGAATGGGCGCTCAATCCTACGCGCCGAACCTGGCTCGGTGACCTATATTCATCTGCTGTTTGATAGCCATGAAATCATCTGTGCCAATGGCGCCTGGAGCGAGAGTTTTCAGCCCGGCGAGCAAACGCTGTCCGGTATGGCGGCGGCGCAGCGGGCCGAGGTCCTAGCCCTGTTTCCCAAAGCGGCGTTGATCGGCAAGCGCTTTGCCGCGGCCCGTCCATCGCTGAAATCCTATGAGGTGGAGATATTGCAGAGCTTTGCAGGCCCGTTGACAGGTGCGCTTGAGGGGGCGCAGTGATCCAGGGGGAAATCTTGGGCGCTGGGGCTAAATGCGCAGGAAACGGGTCGCGCTGCGCGCTGCTCCCCCGCAGGGTTGGGGTCTCTCTGCCCCTTGTTGAAGAAAGCGCGCCCCGTGACCAAACCTGCCTCTCCTGCAATTGATCTGACTGCCGGGTTCTTGCTGGCGGCGCTGGCGCTGGTCTGGGGCGGATCGTTCTTTTTTGCCGAGATCGCATTGCGTGCACTGCCGCCGCTGACCATCACCCTGTTTCGTGTGACCCTGGCCCTGCCACTGTTGTGTCTGGTGCTGCGCTACAAACGGATTGCCCTGCCAAGAGATTGGCGGATCTGGCGGGCCTATCTTGTCATGGGGGGGCTGAATAACGCGCTGCCGTTTTCGCTGATCTTCTGGGGGCAGACCCAGATCGAAAGCGGGCTGGCCTCGATTTTGAACGGGACCACGGCGATGTTTGGCGCTGTGGCAGCGGGGCTGTTGTTGAAGGATGAGCCACTGACACCGGCAAAACTCATCGGGGCGGCCCTGGGCGGGCTGGGGGTTGTGGTGATCATGGGGCCTGCGGCCCTGGCCGATCTGGATTTGCGCAGCCTGGGCCAGCTTGCTGTGCTGGGGGCCGCCCTGTCCTATGCCCTGGCCAGTGTCTGGGGCAAGCGCCATCTGGCGGGGCAACCACCGCTGATGAATGCGCTGGGGATGCTATTGGGCAGCACGGTCTTGATGCTGCCGGTGGCGCTCTATGTTGATGGACCGCCGCGGTTTGATTTCGGCGCTGAAACCTGGGGCGCGCTGCTGGGGATTGCGTTGCTGTCCACGGCTCTGGCCTATCTGCTGTATTTTGAGATATTGCGCCGGGCTGGTTCGGCCAATCTGATGCTGGTGACCCTGCTGATCCCGCCCGTTGCGGTAAGCCTGGGGGCGGTGCTGCTGGCCGAGCGCTTGCCGCAGGAGGCCTATCTGGGATTTCTGGTGATCGGTCTGGGCCTGGTGGTCAGTGATGGCCGCCTGCCAAGAAAGATCCTGAACAGGCGGCGCGGGGGCGTCGATGCGCCCTGAAGGATTAGTGACCTTCCTTCACCGCATCCGGGTGGGCCGCCGCAAAGGCGGGGTGTGAGATGCAGCTTTCCTCTACGGTGCAGATCCGTGGCAGATCGGAAAAATCGACCTCCCAGCGACGCGCATTATAGAGCTGCGGCATCAGGCAGATATCGGCAAGGCCAGGCCGGTCTGCAGTACAGAACGGCGCGGCGTCATAGGCCTGCAACAGCTGTTCAAAGGCCTGCAATCCGGGGCGGATAAAATGCTGCATCCAGCGGCCGGGCATATCCTTGGCCCCATCGGATAGCAGAGTGGCCTGTTTGGCCACCTGCAGATTGCAGACCGGATGCAGATCAACCGCAATGCTATGGGCCAGCGCCTGGGCCTGGGCCCGCGCCGCCGGATCCTTTGGCAGCAGGCCCAGATCGCGGGTTTGATCCAGATAGTCCAGTATCGCCAGCGATTGGGTCAGGCGCAGCCCGTCGATATCCAGCACCGGCACCAGACCCTGTGGATTACGCGCCAGATGGGCGGGGCTTTTGTGTTCGCCTTTGACCAGGTCCACCGCGATGGCACGATAGGGAATGTCGGCAAGGTTCAGCGCAATGCGCAGCCGATAACTGGCCGAAGAGCGCCAGTAGTCATAGAGGACCACCTCAGACATCCGTGGTTCCCTTGGCTGATGGCAGCGCGGCGGCGGCCAGCGCCTGTTGCAGCACCGCAGTGTCGCCAATGTGATTGGCCAATAGCAGGATCAGCCGGGCGTTGAAGGCCTCGCTATCGGCTTTATCCCGCCCCTCATGGGCGGCAAGCAGATCGGCGTAGAAATCATCGGCGCAATTGATATTTGGCTCCAGGATCAGCTTTGTATCAGACATCTCGGGTTACTCCTTTCCAACGGCGCGGCGCAGGGCGGCGCGGAATTGGTTGTCGTCATAAGAGGGACGGCGGGCCGCGACATGCTGATCGGGCCGGATCAGGTAGACGCCGCTTGGGGCCTTGCCCAGATAGCGATCTTGCAGCGCCCCGGTTTTGTCATCCTTGACCGAGAGAGCCAGACGTTTCACGGTGAGGCCTGCTTCGGTAATTTCATCAGGCGCGTCCGCGTCGATGGTCAGCAGGATAAACTGATTACCCAGCTTTGGCAGCAGGAAATCATCCCCCAGCGGTGCATCGGGGCAGGCCGATCCTGGCCGGGTGCGCTCTGGTCCATCGGTCAGGGCATCTGCCGAATTCAGCGGCGATCCATCATAGGTGCAGGGCTGTGACAGGCGACCGGAATTCACCAATGGGCGGGCAAAGGCATAGTGCTCGCTGAGGTCGAGCACCGCATCGCGCAACAGCCGCGACATCTCTGACTTGGGGGTGATGAAATCGGTAGAGCGGCTGGAGTTGAGGATGTTTTCCTCGGCACCCTGCACCCGCTCCAGGTTATAGCTGTCTAGCAGGCTCTCAGGGGCCTTGCCGTCGATCACCAGTTTCAGTTTCCAGCACAGGTTGTCGGTATCTTGCAGGCCGGAATTGGCACCGCGTGCTCCAAAGGGAGAGACCTGATGCGCCGCATCGCCGGCAAACAGCACCCGACCGTGGCGGAAATCTTCCATCCGGCGGCATTGGAAAGTGTAGATAGAGACCCACTCGAGCTCAAATTCCACCTCGTCGCCCAGCATGGCCTTGAGACGGGGAATGACGTTTTCGGGGCGTTTCTCGCGCTCTTTGTCGATATCCCAGCCCAGCTGCAGATCAATGCGCCAAACACCGTCGGGCTGTTTGTGCAACAGCGCTGATTGGCCCCTGTTGAAGGGGGGATCAAACCAGAACCAGCGCTCGGTCGGGAAATCGGCCTCCATCACCACATCGGCAATCAGGAAGTTGTCTTCAAAGATGCGGCCAACAAAATCCAGCCCCAGCATGCGCCGGGTCGGCGATCCGGCACCATCACAGGCGATCAGCCAGTCTGCCTCCAGGTTATAGGCGCCTTCGGGGGTATCGATTTCCAGCGTGACATGGTCGGGGTGGGTGCCGATGGCCGAGACCTTGTTGCGACCGCGGATCTCGATTGGTGCGCCCTGATCTTGCAGCTCGCGGACTCGATCAACCAGATAGGCTTCAAGGTAATACTGCTGCAGGTTGATAAAGGCGGGGCGCTGATGGCCTGCTTCCGGCAGCAGGTCAAAATCATAGACCTGCCGGTCATCAAAGAAGACCTTGCCCTTGTTCCACAGCACCCCCTTGTCGATCATCGGCTGGCCACAGCCCAGACGATCAAGGATCTCTAGTGGTCGTTTGGCAAAACAGATGGCACGCGAGCCAAAGCTCACCTTGTCGTTTTCATCGAGGATCACGACCTCGACACCTTCCTGCGCCAGTTCGATCCCCGCAGCCAGGCCAATCGGGCCGGCGCCAACCACCACCACGCGGTGGCGGACCGGGGCGGCACTGTCCTGATCCGCATGGCGGGCATAGGGATACATCGGGATTTCAAAGATCTTGCTCATCTGGTCTCCTCCCAAAGGGGGTGCCAATCCTGATCATCTGATCGGCACAACGTCTCTGTGTCCCGGCAAGCTAGCCCTGCCGGGAGGACATCCTATCGTCTCATATGTTTCAGCCCGGCGGTACGATCTGGATCAAATCGCGCCGTTGCAGGCTGTCACATCAGCGAGGCGTTCACCCCTGCAGTGCGGCCCACATCTCCAGATCGCGTTCGGCGGTCCAGATACGTGGTGTGTCAATACCTCGGGCCTCGTCAAAGGCGCGGGCCACGTTGAAGGGCAGGCAGTGTTCGTAGATGGCATAGTCTTTGAACTTGGGGTCACATTCGGCGCGCACCGCATCCCAGGCCTCTTTCAGGGTGCCGTTGCGGGCGGCAACCCGTGCTGCAGGGCGATAGGTGCTTTCCACAAAATCGCGGGTGTTTTCAATCGCCGCGTTGACCATTTCCTTGCCAACCAGCGCGTCACCGCGACCGGGGGCAATGGCGTCCACGTCAAAGGCCGCGATATTGTCCAGGGTATCCCCCCAGTCGCTGAAGTGACCGTCACCGCAATAGCAGGCAGAGTGGTATTCAACGATGTCACCGGTGAACATCACGTTCTCATCCGGCACATGCACCACAATGTCCCCCGCTGTATGGGCGCGGCCCAGATGCATCAGGTCGATGCGGCGATTGCCAAGATAGACGGTCATATCTTCGCTGAAGGTGGTGGTGGGATAGGTCAGGCCGGGAATGCTCTCGTGGCCTTCAAACAGGCGCGGGAAACGCTGGAATTCGCTGTCCCAGTCTTCCTGGCCCCGTTCCACCACCATGGCGCGGGCGGCATCGCCCATGATCACCTGACCAGCACCAAAAGCCGAGGCCCCCAGCACCCGCACAGCGTGATAGTGGGTCAGCACCACATGGCTGATGGGTTTGTCGGTCACCGAGCGCACGCATTCGATCACCTTGTTGGCCAGACGGGGGGTCGCCTGGGCCTCAATAATCATCACGCTCTCATCGCCGATGATGACGCCAGAGTTGGGATCGCCCTCGGCGGTGAAGGCATAGATGTCCTTGCCCACTTCGCTAAAGGTGATTTTCTTTTCGCTCATGTCCCCTTGGGACGCAAATGCCTTGGCCATGTCTCTATCCTTTTGTCACGGGTCAGGGGCGGTGAACCCGCCGCTGACAAATATCTAATCGGCCTGCCGTCAGGCAACCGGAGGCCAGACCTTGGCCGGCAGGATCTGGCCCGTGCAATCGCCAAACCCGATGGTAAAGCCATCACCTCGGGCATTGCCGCGCAGCGTCAGAGTGTCGCCATCCTCGATGAAGCCACGGCTTTCGCCAGTTTCTAGGGTAAAAGGCTCGCGCCCGGCCCAGCTCAGCTCCATGAGCGAACCGAACTCGGACCGCTCGGCGCCCGAAATGGTGCCAGAGCCCAGCAGGTCGCCTGTGTTCATCTCGCAGCCACCAATAGCATGATGACACAGCTGCTCCGCCGCCGAGTAATACATCCGGTTGTAGTTGGTCTTGGCAATGGAAGAGGCCGTCGCCGCGCCTTCGGGCTGCATCAGAACTTCCAACTCGATGTCATACAGGCCGTCCTTACTGCCATTCAGATAGGGCAGCAGCTCTTTCTCGCGGGCCGGGGTCGGGGCACGGAAGCTTTCCAGCGCCGCAGCGGTGACGATCCAGGGCGAAATCGAGGTGCCAAAGGCCTTGCCCTGGAACGGGCCAAGCGGCTGGTATTCCCAGCCCTGAATATCGCGGGCCGACCAGTCGTTCAGCAGCACATAGCCAAAGATCATCGCATCGGCTTCATCGACGGTGATGGGCTGGCCAAATTCAGATCCGGTGCCAACAATGGCACCCATCTCCAGCTCGATGTCCAGACGTTTGGTCGGCCCAAAGGATGGCATCTCGGCGTCCGGCGCCTTGGTCTGGCCATTGGGGCGGTGAATCGGCGTGCCGGAGACCACAACAGAGGAGGCGCGCCCATTATAACCAATGGGAATGTGCAACCAGTTGGCGGGCAGATCCGGGGAGCCCCGCAGGATCGCCCCCATGTTTTTGGCGTGCTGCATACCGGCATAAAAATCGGTATATTCTGCCACGGCCAACGGCATGTGCAGCTCGGCCTCTGCCTGGGCCGTCAACAGCGGCTCCAGCTTGGCCTGCTCGGCCGCGCCTTCGGCCAACAGCGCTGTCAGCCGTTCCCGCAGGGCAGCCCAGACCGCTGGCCCTTCTTCCATCATCTCGTTCCAGAAGGGCATCTCAAACAGCGGATAGTCCGCCAGCTGCAGCAAACCGGCTTCTTCGGCGGCCTGGCAATCCAGGATCATATCACCAATCGCCACGCCACAACGCGGATCACTCTCTTTGGTCGAAAACACACCATAGGGCAGGTTGTTCAAGGGAAAGGGGTGTGCGGCATCATTGGCCGAGCTCACCCAGGATTTCAGAAGCGGCATAGAGCCTCCAGTCGGTTGCAAGATCCGCAGATCTCATTTCATCTTTCCGGAAATACCTCCGGGGGTGAATGGGCCCCGAAAGGGCCCAGAGGGGGGCAGCGCCCCCTTCTGTTTGTTCTTGGTCTACCCGCAGCCTATTTCATACCGGGCGTGCCGTCGAATTTCTTCTCGATGTCGCTCCAGCACTCGATGTAGTCATCCTGCATCGGGGCTTCCTTGGCGGCGAATTCGGTCAGATGCTGCGGGAAACGGGTTTCAATCATAAAGGACATGGTATTTGCCAGCTTCTCCGGGCCGAGGTTGGAATTGGACGCCCCTTCAAAGGCGTCTTTGTCCGGCCCATGCGGGATCATCATATTGTGCAGGCTCATGCCGCCGGGGATGAAGCCCTCTGGCTTGGCGTCATACTGGCCATAGATATTGCCCATCAGTTCGGACATGATGTTCTTGTGATACCAAGGCGGACGGAAGGTGTTTTCGGCCACCATCCAGCGATCACGGAACAGCACAAAGTCGATATTGGCCGTTCCTGGCACGCCCGAAGGCGCGGTCAGCACGGTGAAAATCGACGGATCCGGGTGATCGAACAGGATTGCACCCACCGGGCAATAGGTCTTCAGATCATATTTGTAGGGTGCATAGTTGCCGTGCCAGGCGACCACATCCAGCGGCGATTGTGCGATCTGTGTCTCATGGAACTGCCCGCACCATTTCATTGTCAGGCTTGATGGGGTTTCGCGGTCTTCGAAGGCCGCGACGGGCGCCTTGAAGTCACGCGGGTTTGCCAGACAATTGGCACCAATCGGGCCACGGCCGGGCAGTTCAAATTTTTGCCCGTAATTTTCGCAGACAAAGCCGCGAGCCGGGCCGTCCAGCACTTCGACGCGATAGACCAGGCCGCGCGGAATGATGGCGATTTCCTGCGGTTCCACATCAATAATACCCAGCTCGGTGGCAAAGCGCAGGCGGCCTTCCTGAGGGATCACCAGCATTTCGGAATCGGCCGAAAAGAAATAGGCGTCCTGCATGCTTTCTGTCACCAGATAGACATGGGTGGCCATGCCGACCTGGGTGTTCACATCCCCGGCGGTGGTCATGGTTTTCATGCCGGTCAGCCAGGTCAGTTTTTGCCCGTCATGGGCCACCGGATCCCAGCGATACTGGCCAAGGCTGGCCAGATCCGGGTCGATACAGGGGGCGGATTTCCAATAGGGCAGGTCGATCTTGGTATAGCGATGCGAATGTTTCACCGAGGGGCGGATGCGATAGCACCATGTCCGCTCGGGTGGGTTGGCGGTGAACGCGGTGCCCGAGAGCTGCTCGCCATAAAGGCCGTAGTTGCATTTCTGAGGGCTGTTCATCCCCTGCGGCAATGCGCCGGGCAGGGCTTCACTTTCAAAATCATTGCCAAAACCGGGCAAGTAACCTTCATGCGGGCCAGCAAGTGAGGGGGCCTGAGTCAGTGGGTGTGAATCCGCAGCTTTGTTCATGTCGACGCTCCTTTTCTTCTTGCCGAATTAATAGTTGTTTTTGTAACTAACAAGGGTGAGGAGTATACCATGACTGAAAAAGATGATTTTTCGCTGCAGGATTTTCTACCCTTCTTGCTGAACCGCGCTGCCGAGGATGCTTCGCTGGCTTTTCAGGCGCATTACAAGAATCGCTATGGCATGCTGCGCAATGAATGGCGGGTGCTGTTTCATCTGGGGGTGTTTGGCCAGATGACGGCCAAGGAAATTGGCCAGCGGGCCAAGATCCACAAGACCAAGATCAGCCGCGCGGTGGCCAAATTGGCGGAACGCCGCTTTGTGTCGCGCAGCCGGGATGAAAAGGATCGCCGAGCAGAACATTTGCGGCTTACGCCTGCGGGCGAAGCAGCCTATCGTGATCTGCGCGCCGAGGCACAGAGCTATGACGCCCAGCTGGCGGCACGCTTTGACCCGCAAGAGGTCGCTTTGCTGCGGCGCATGCTGCGCAAGCTGGCATCAATAGAAGAGCCAGTTTCTAGCGCGCCAGAGCGAGATCGGGATTGAAGCCTGCGGGCGAATGACAAAGAGGTAGAGCCAGCATGGACAGTGTGGATGCAAGAACGGCAGAGTTGATCCCCTGGTTGATCGAGCTCGGATTGCGCAGCAGTGGCCGCCAGGAGCTCCTGAACACCTTTTGCGAAAAACTGGTGGAACAGGGCGTGCCGCTTTGGCGGTTCCACCTGGCACAGCGGGCCTACCACCCGAAGTTTGGCGGCATTGGCTATAACTGGACCCGCAGCGGCGGCATCAGCCATGAACACTATGAACGGCGCCAAACCCCGCGCGAGGCCTGGCTCAGAAGCCCCTTTTATCAGCTGCTGGAGCGCAACATTGATGTGTTTCAGTCTGATCTGACTGGCCCGTTGCTGACCCGGCACCCCCTGCTGCAAGAGCTCAAGGATCAGGGGGCAAGCGAATATCTGGCCCTGGCCTTGCGCTTTACCGAAGATAACACTGTCGCTGATCCCAATGCCCCACCGGAAGGGGTTCTGGCCTCCTGGACCTGTGATCGTGTCGGCGGGTTCTCAGACCAGGACAAGGCGCTGATCCAGGCGCTTTATCCGGTGTTGGGGCTGGCATTGAAATCGATTTCAAACCGGCAGATGGCCAGTGACCTGTTGCAAACCTATCTGGGCCGCGATCCGGGGGTGCGGGTGCTTTCGGGGGAATTTCAGCGCGGATCGTCAAATGAGATCGATGCGGTGATTGGCCTGTTCGACCTGAAAGGCTTTACCAGCCTCGCCGGAGAGCTGCCGGGGCCTGCGCTGATCGAAATGCTGAACGACTATTTTGGTATCGCGGTTGAAACGACACATGCCCATGGCGGCAATATCCTGAAGTTCCTTGGTGATGGGGTGCTGGGTATGTTCAACCTTGGCTCCCTGGAGGAGGATGCGAAGGCGGCGCTGGACGCCTCGGCAGAGCTGTCTCGCCGGATCAGCCTGCGCAATGAAGAACGCGCGGCAAGCGGGCTACCGGTTGCCGATTGGACGCTGGCCCTGCATGCCGGGCGTATTCTGTATGGGAATATCGGTGCAGAAAATCGGCTGGATTTCACTGTGATCGGCCCCGCCGTCAATCAAACCGCCCGGATTGCCGACATGCACCGATCGGTGGGCCAGAACCTGATTTTCTCGCAGGTGGTACAGCGTGCGGCCGCTGGCGGTGCGCATGACATGGTTTCCCTTGGGCGCTATATGCTGCGCGGAGTCAGTGA
This sequence comes from Pseudophaeobacter sp., assembly GCF_048267565.1. NCBI lineage: Bacteria > Pseudomonadati > Pseudomonadota > Alphaproteobacteria > Rhodobacterales > Roseobacteraceae > Pseudophaeobacter > Pseudophaeobacter sp. Next base: position 88,494 of record NZ_JBLWXG010000010.1, read on the forward strand.
ACCGATGGAGCTGTTTACCATCTACCGACCACATGACGCCATGCCATCCCTGGCGCCGCATGCCAGGGATTAGGCTCTGAACTGCGTTTGTACCTGCCGAGGCTAGATATCGATTTCCACACCGGGCAGGTTCACGGCTTTCATCATGTCGCGCAGCTCTTGCCGGGCGGCGATGTTGGAAATGTTCAGCTGCTTGATGCCAATATCCTTGAGGTCAAGCAGCGTCAGGCCACGCGGGAACAACTCGCGGAAGATCACCCGCTCGGAAAAGCCGGGGGCCACGCGAAAGCCGATGCGCTTTGACAGCATGTTGATGGCGCGTTCCATCTTTTCCTTGTTGACCATGCGCTGGGTGCCAACCCGGTTGCGGATCACCACCCAGTCGATGGGCTTGAGGCCAGCCTGGGCGCGCAGCTGGCGGGCATTCCAGACCATCTCTGAATAGACCGAGGGGCCCGTGATCTTTTCGCCCTTCTGGTCGGTATGGGCCAGAAGGTCAAAATCAACAAAGCTGTCGTTCAGCGGGGTGATCAGGGTATCGGCCAATGAGTGGGCCACCTGGCTCAACCGTGTGTGCGATCCCGGACAGTCGATCAGAATGAAATCATTGTCCGGTTCCAGGCTGGATACGGCGGCCGACAGGCGATGATCGTAGACGTTTTCGCCCGGCTGCAGGCTGTCGGCGTCGATCTCGGGAAGTTCGTGCAGTTCCACCAGCGGCAGGTCCAGCGCCGCCTTGGTCATGAATTCCTTGCGGTTCTCCAGATAGCGCCCCAGGGAACGCTGCCGCAGGTCGAGATCGAGGGCGGCCACTTTATGCCCCATGCGGGCCAGGGTTGTTGCCACATGGATAGAGACGGTGGACTTGCCTGCGCCGCCCTTTTCGTTACCGACGACTATGATATGCGCCATCTTTTTGTCCCTTTGGTTCGCCGCGCTACGCGGGCCTGTTGTTGGCGCGACTATAGAGTCGGGGCGAATCAATGAAAAGCGCTCAAATGCGGCCAAAGCCCCAAGTTAGGGCCTGATATAGATCTCATTTGACGGGCTGGCGGGGGCGTTGAACCGCGATGTGGCGAAACAGGGCTGGTGACAAAAAAATGCCGCCCCCGAGAGGAGCGGCATTTCTGAAAACCAAAAGCTTTGGGTGCTTAGAAGCCCAGGCCTTCGTATTTCTTTTTGAACTTGGAGACGCGGCCGCCGGCATCCATCAGACGGGTGTTACCACCGGTCCAGGCAGGGTGCACTGTGGGATCGATGTCCAGCGACATCTGGTCGCCGTCTTTGCCCCAGGTGGAGCGCATCTTCAGAATGGTGCCATCGGTCATTTTGACGTCGATGAAGTGGTAATCGGGGTGAATATCTTTTTTCATGATACCGCTCCTCAGGCCTTTTTGGCTTTGTAGTGTGAATCTTCAGCGATCCGTGCGGACTTACCGCGCAGGGCGCGCAGGTAGTACAGTTTGGCGCGACGCACGCGGCCACGACGCACGACGGCGATGCTGTCGATATTGGTGGAATGCAGGGGGAACACACGTTCCACGCCTTCACCAAAGGAAATTTTGCGCACGGTGAACGACCCGGAGATGCCCGAACCGTTTTTACGGCTGATGCAAACGCCTTCGTAGTTCTGAACACGCGAGCGCGAGCCCTCGGTCACTTTGTAACCGACGCGGATGGTATCACCGGCTTTGAAATCGGGGATGTCTTTCCCCAGGGCGGCAACTTGTTCCGCCTCCAGCTGTGCGATCAGGTTCATCTGATCTTCTCCTATTTTGCTCGTGGTTTTTTCCACGAAGTTTTGCGCGTCCTCAGAGCTCTTGGTCTTCACCGGGTCCCGCATTGCAGCCCGCCAGAGGTTAGGTCGTCCGTTCGCTTAAGCTGTTGGTTCGGGCTGCGCTACAGGGGCCGAAGAAGGCCAGGCAGGGTCGTGCAGTCCAATCACCAACGACTCGGAGACACGAAAAGCGAATCCAAGTAGGCGGTCTGTAGGCGATATGCGCCCCTGGATCAAGGGCACAGAGCGGTCAGAGACCTTTGTTTTACTGCTTTTGCAGCAGCGCACCAAAGAAGTTGATGCCAGTTTCCAGGTTCTCGACCGAAAGCCGTTCGTTGATACCGTGAAACCGCTTCAGATCGCTGCCGTCGATCTTGAAGGGATTGATCCGATAGGCTGCATCGGCGGCCTGGGCGTAGTGGCGCGCATCGGTTGCGGCAATGGTCAGGCCGGGCACGGTGGCGAGCGGACCAAAGGCGGCAAAAATGGCGTCCTTGATGTCCAGATAGCCCGGCCCATCCGAGGCAGAGACCGGCGAGGCGGCACTGGCAAAGCTGGGATCCAGCCGGATCTCGATCTCTGGGTCATCGATGGTGGTGCGGACATGTTCGACAATACTGTCGACGCTGTCGCGCGGATGAATGCGAAAGTTGACGGTGGCAGTCGCCTTGGCGGCCAGCACGTTTTCCTTGCTTGATCCTGACAGCATGGTGGGGGCGGTGGTGGTGCGCAGCATTGCGTCGGTTGACGGCGCGCCGGACAGGATGCCTTCCAGTACCGGGTTGAACAGCCAGCGATTGGCAAAGATCACGCGTTTGTCGATGGGAAAGTAGCGCCCAAGCGCATCAAAGAATTCTTCTGAAATTCCGTTCAGCCCACCGGGAACCGGGTTTGCCTGCAGCCGATCTACCGCGCGGGCAATACGCCCCACCGCCGTGACGCGCGGTGGCATAGAGGAATGCCCACCGGGAGATGTCGCTACCAAATCCAGTGTCACATAGCCCTTTTCCGACAGGTTGATGCTGGCCACCGGCTGAGTCAGGCCGGGGATGATCTTGTCCAGCACAAAAGAACCCTCATCCAGGGCCCAGGCCAGCTGTACGCCCTGGGCTGTCAGATGTTCAGCCACTGCCTTGGCACCATCACCGCCGATTTCTTCATCGCCGCCAAAGCTGAAATAGACGGTGCGTTTGGGCGTGAACCCCTGTTGGATCATATGTTCGGCAGCGCTGAGCATGGCAACCAGTGCGCCCTTGTTGTCGAGCGTGCCCCGCCCCCAGACAAAACCATCCGCCACAGTGCCGGCAAAGGGCGCGTGATCCCAGTGCTGCAGCGATCCGGGCGGGATCGGCACCACATCGTAATGCGCCGCCAAGAGCACGGGTTGCAGGCTGCTATCGCTGCCCTGCCATTTGTACAGTGGCGTCTGCGCGGCCAGCACCTCGCGGCTCATGGTGGCATGAACGACCGGGTAGCTTTGTTCCAGAAACTGCAGGAAGGCGGCAAAATCGGGCCGGGTCAGATCGTCAGACACGGTTTCAAACTGCACCGCCTGCGACAGGATTTCAGTGGCCGCAACAGTATCGGCCCCCAGGGCAAAGCTATTGGCTGTGGCAGTGGCCTCGGGTGGGGTGTAGCGCATCGTATTGATGGTCAGCACCGCCCCAAGTACCAGGATCAGCACAAACAACCCGGCCAGAATGCGCAGCAAAATACGAAGCATCAGAAATCTCCTGTGTGTAAATGCCTCGCAGTGTCACCAGAGGCCTGCCAATCAGTCACGTGATCTGACCATCTTGCCCAGAGGAGCCGCCACTGTCCCGGTTGACGAGGCGTCACTTGGCTCTGTCTTTGCCTCTGGGTGTTTTTGGCGGTGTCTTGGCCTCATGCGCCTGCCACAGATCGGGACGGCGGGTGCGGGTGATCTCTTCGGACATCTTCTGGCGCCATTCCGCAACCTTGCCGTGATGGCCGGACATCAGCACGTCGGGGATCTTCCGGCCCTGCCATTCGGCGGGGCGGGTATATTGCGGATGCTCCAACAGGCCAGAGGAAAAGCTTTCTTCTTCGGTCGAGGCCTGATTGCCCAGCACACCGGGGATCAGGCGTACGGTGGCGTCGATCAGCGCCTGGGCGGCCAGCTCTCCGCCAGTCATGACAAAATCCCCGAGCGAGACCTCTTGGATGTTGTAGTGTTCCAGCACCCGTTCATCGACCCCTTCAAAACGACCGCAGAGCAGCGTCATGCCATCACAGCGCGCCAGGCTTTGCATCATCGCCTGATCCATCGGTTTGCCGCGCGGGGTCAGGTAGATCAGCGGCCAGTTGCCGCCCTTTGGCGCGGTGGTGTCCTGCATGGCGTGGTCGATGGCATTGCCCAACACATCAGCTCGCAGCACCATGCCCGCGCCACCGCCTGCCGGGGTGTCATCGACGTTACGATGTTTGCCCAGGCCAAATTCCCGCAGATCGACCGTTTCCAGCTGCCACAGCCCTTCCTGCAGCGCCTTGCCGGTGAGGCTCTCGCCCAGAACGCCAGGAAAGGCCGTGGGGAACAGCGTCAGGATCTTGGCCTTCCATACGCCGACCAGATCAGGTGTTGGCGTCATCAGCTCACGCGGCTTCAGGGAGGGGCGGATCGCCTTGCGGCCATGGGATTTGTTTGGTGTACTCATGCAACCGTGTTTAGTTCAGATAGATTTGCGCGCAATACAAAGCTTAGGTGTTTTGATGAATTTGGAAAACCCGCTTGATCCCGCTGACGGATCTGGCGTCGATGCGGGCCAGGAGGCGCAGGCGCGCGCCGAGGCCCTGTGGCCCAGGGCAGCGACCAGTGTCGGGCTGCCTGAGGCGGGTGCCACCTTTCGCAGATTGCAGGTTAACAGTCGCCGACAGGGCCACCGCAGTGTTGTAGAGGTCAGGCTTCCGGACGGGGACCGGTTTGTGCTGCGCGCGGATTTCGACGCAGAGCGGTCGCCCAGGTTTGCCAATGTCCTGGCGCGGCACCGGTCAGCGGTAGAGGGTTTGCGCCCGTTGTCTGGGGTGTCGGCACCGGCTATTCTGTGGGAAGATCCGCAAAACCCCTATTACCTGATGGCCTTTGCCCCAGGCGATACCGCATTCCGCAGGCTTGAGGCGAGTGACTATGGGTTTGGCGCGCGCGGCGCTGTCTTGCGACAGATAGGCCAGGCAGTGGCGGCGCTGCATCGGGTTTCCGAGGTCGGAGAGCGGCAATTCTGGCCCAAGTCATTTCTGACCCAGGTTTCTACCCGCGCCCAGGCGGTACGCGGCGGGCAATTGGCCGTGCCCAAGCCAAATAGATTTCTTGGCCTCTGCGCCTTTTTGCATCGCGCGGCGCGGCGGGCGCGGCAACAGTCTTTTATCGGTGCGGTCGAACATGGAGACCTGCATCTGCGCAATATGCTGATGACCGATAGCATGGTCTCTTTCATTGACTTCTCCAACCATAAAGAGACCTACCCGCAGCGGGATCTGGCCTCGATCTGGCTGGCAAACTGTCCGGATCATTTGGCAAAGGATGGGCGCGAACCCGGCTATGGGCTGGTCGCCAAAGAGGACTGGGCGGCCTTTCAGGATGGCTATGGCGCCAATCTGGTGGATGACCCGGTGTTCCGGTTCTTCTTTGCGCTACGCCTTTTTACTTCCTGGTCTCTGCTGACCAAAAAGCCGCAACCGCTGGACGTGAAAGCGCTTCGGCGTGCTGATGCGTTTGTTGCCGTCTTTGACGCGCTTCTGGCCGAAGAGACCGACTAGCATGTCGCGCAAAAGTGGCCGCCGGTTTCGCGCATCCAAAATGTGCGAAATCAACTGGGTTCGCTTGTCACGTGACTGCAAATCAATGCTGAAACCGCTAGAACAGCCCTTCTGGCGGGTCGGCGATGATGCGGCCCTGCTCTAGATCGACTGTGGGCACGGCTGCCAGGGTGAAGGGCAGAAAGACGGTGCCTTTCAGGCCTTCGCCCTGCAATTCCAGCAGATCGCTGGCGCCGTGGTTCTGCACCGATTTCACCCTGCCCAACAGGACACCGCCGGTATCATAAACCGCCACCCCTATCAGATCGGCATGGTAATATTCGTCGCTGGGCAGGCTCGGCAATTGATAGCGGCTGGTGAACAGGCGCAGCCCTTTCAGGGCATCAGCCTGTTCCTTTGTGTCTACTCCGCCGATACGCCCGGTAAAGCCGCCTTTGACGGCCCGGATCAGCGACAGGCTGAAGTGCTGGCTGCCATCTTCATTGCTGAGCGGCGAATAGCGTTCAATCTCGTCGGGGATAGCGCAAAAACTCTTGAGGCGCACTTCGCCGCGTATGCCGTAGGACCCGGCAATGGCACCAACACAGATCAGATCGTTTGCAGGGGGTGTTTTGGGGTCGCTCATTGGGTCACTCTCCTGCGCAGTATCCGGCGCGCACCCATTGGCCGCCAGACGTTGCGCATAGGTCCTTTTGATGGCTGCGCTCGAATAGAATGCCAGAGGTAAAGGCGATCGCAACAAAAATTACAAGGCGGATCAGACGTCCCATGCGCTAGCGCGTCTCGATCGGCAGGGCGGCGCAGCGGCTTTCCCAGCCCAGGCGCTCCAGCTCGGGGCTGTCGGCCAGTTCCTGTGGCCAGCCAATGCAGAAATAACCAATCAATTGCCAGTCGGCAGGGACGGCAAGATCGCGGGCCAGTTGATCTGGATCCAGCACCGAGACCCAGCCCAGCCCCAGGCCTTCGGCCCGCAGAGAGAGCCAGAACAGGGTCACGGCGCAGACCACCGAATAGCGCCGCATTTCAGGCATGGTGGCAGCACCAAGCCCGTGGCCCTGGTTGGTTTCGTCATCGCAGAACACAGCCAGCTGTACCGGGGCCTCGCGCATGCCGGACAGTTTCAACCCGGCATAGCGGGTTGCCTGATCGCCGGAATATCCTTCCAGGGCGGCGGCATTGGCCTGTTCAAAATTTCGCAGGGCGGCATCGCGGGCGGCATCGCTGTCGATGCGCAGAATGCGCCAGGGTTCGCTCAGCCCCACCGAGGGGGCCTGCTGGATGGCCTTGAGGCAGCGCGCCAGCACTGCCTCGTCAACCGGATCTTTGCGGAAGCGGCGCACATCGCGCCGCATCCGCATCAACAGGTCAAGCTGGTCGCGGAACCCGGAGTCAAAAGCGCCCTCAGGGGGCTCTTGGCTGTGCCCGCTTGGGGGCAGGTCCCGCGAGTCCATTGCTTTATTCCGCGTCGGCGGGTGCGGCTGCCTTGGCTGCTTTTTCTTCAGCGCGTGCCTGGGCTTTCTTGCCAGGAGTACCCTTTTTAGGGTTGGAGCGCTCGGTCTTTTCGCGCACGCCAGCCGCTTCCAGCATACGGGCGATACGGTCGGTGACCTGAGCACCCTGGTCGAGCCAGTACTGAACGCGCTCCATGTCCATTTTCACGCGCTCTTCGCTGTCTTTGGGCAGCAGCGGGTTGTAGGTGCCGAGCTTTTCAACAAAACGGCCGTCACGTGGCATGCGGCTGTCAGCAGCTACGATGCGGTAGAAGGGGCGTTTTTTCGAGCCGCCACGGGCCAGACGAAGTTTGATAGCCATGGGGTAAGTCTCCTTTGATGGCGTTGACAGGGATATCCCTGTTATTCCTGGTGTTTCTTGTGGTGTCTGATGACTTCCTGAATGATGAAGTTCAGGAAAGCCTTGGCGAAATCGGGGTCCAGGTTGGCCCGTTTTGCCAAATCTTCCAGCCGTGCGATCTGCGTGCCTTCGCGGGTCGGATCCGAAGGCGGCAGGTCATGTTCAGCTTTCAGCTGACCAACGGCCTGTGTGTGTTTAAAACGCTCGCCCAGAGTATAGACGAGGATTGCATCAAGCCGGTCGATGCTTTCGCGGTGACCGGCGAGAATTTCTGCTGCGCGCGCCACATCGTCGAGATCGGCACTGGCTGTGGTGTTGTGATCAGTCAAGGGCCCATCCTTTTGGTTTGAACAGGGGGTCGGCGTAGTGGCTGATTTCCATTTCAATGCCATGCGCGATCTGGCTGCCCGGCAGCGCCTGCGGGCTGGGGTGGCGATAGACCGCGTCATTGCCGTCAATGGTGTGGGCCGCGTGGTCTTTTACCGCGCCAAGCCGTTCCGCCAGGCGGATCGAGTCGAGGTTCTTGGGGTCAAGATAGCTGACCGCAGTGTCCCAGCCCAGGGTGTTGTAGAAATAGCTGCGGGCCGCATTCGTGGCCTCTAGCGCATAGCCGCGCCCTGCTGCATCCGGCCAGATGATCCAGGCGATCTCGCGCTCGGGCCAGCCAGCGGGCATCCAGCCGCCGGCCATGCCGTAGGTTTCATCCGTCACCTTGTCGTGGATCATCCACATGCCAAAACCGTGAATCTGCCAATGGCCTATTTCGGCCGCATAGAGCATCCAGGATTCATAAGCGTTCAGCGGCCCGCCCATGAAGCGCGCGCGGTAAGAGGCAAAGGTGGCCTCAAAATCGGGGTAATCCGACGCCTCGGGGCCGCGTAGCACCAGACGCTGGGTCTCGATCACTGGGATGCTTAGGCTCATGCCGCGGCCTCCAGTCTGGGGTGACGCCAAATTTGACAGGGCTTGCCCAGCAGCTCTGACTCGCGCTCAAAGCGGGCGCCAAGCCGTTCCGCCAGTGCCATTGAACGACCATTGGCATGGGCGATATAGCTGATCACACCGTTCAGACCCTGGTGTTGCGCCGCATGGCTGCGGGCTGCCGCTGCCGCCTCAAAGCCGTATCCCTTGCCTTCCGCTGGTTCAAACAGGGTCCAGCCCAGTTCCGGTTCAGACCAGCCAGGGGCAAAGATCATGCCGGTCCATCCGACAAAGGTGCCCGAAGTTTTTTCGACGATATGCCACAAACCATAGCCGTTGAGCACCCAATGACCCAGCCGTGACACAAGCGATGTGTAGCTGCCCATGGCATCGCGGGGACCGCCCACCATGTGGCTGCGTGTCGTTGCAAAAAAGGCGATCATGGCTTGCAGATCGTCCAGCTGCGGCGCACGCAGGGTCAGGCGTTCGGTTTCAATCACCGGAATGGGCAGGGAGATCGCGTTCATGCATAGCTCTCCATGCCGCCACTGGCGAGATCATCCGGGCTCATGTGGCGCCAGACCTCCAGAGAGCCTAGTCGGACGTGGCTGAAATCGCCGTCCCGGCTGGCACCCAGGCGCTGCGCGACTTTTCGCGAGGCATGGTTCTCGGGTGCAACCAGGCTGATAGCTGTGGTCCAGCCCAGAGTGTCATACGCAAAGGTGCGGGCGGCGGTGGCTGCCTCGGTGGCGTAGCCCTTGCCGCCAAAACCTTCAAACAGGTCCCAGCCGATTTCTGGCTCTGGCCAGCCTTCGGGGTTCCACAAGCCGATGATGCCTGCAGGTTTGCCGGTTTCTTTTTCAACAAGCGTCCAGCGGCCATAGCCCCGCATCTGCCAGTGGCCGATTTCCAGTGCCAGATGGCGCCAGACCTTGTCCGGCGGCATCTGCCCACCGACAAAGTCGGCGCGCGGTGAGGCATAGAAGGCGCAGAGCGGCTCGAAATCTCTCAACGCAGGCAGGCGCAGCATAAGGCGCTGAGTCTCTATGGTGGGAACCTGGATCATGTTATTTCTTTTTGCCAAAGCCAGAGAGCCCGCCGGGCAGCCCCATGCCGCCGAGGCCACCAAGCCCGGGCAGGCCACCGGGCATTCCCTTGCCGCCGCCCATGGCTTTGGCCGCCGCTTCCAGCGCCTTGGGGTCCATTTGGCTGGGGTCCATGCCCGCCATGTCGCCCATGCCGCCGCCTTTGCCGAGCATGCCTTTCATGGCCTGCTTCAGCATCTTGCCTTTGCCCATCTTGCCCATCTTCTTCATCATGTCCGACATCTGCCGGTGCATTTTCAGAAGCTTGTTGAGGTCGGAAACCTGCATGCCAGCGCCGGCGACAATGCGTTTCTTGCGGCTGGCCTGCAGCAGCGCGGGGTTGGCGCGCTCTTTCTTGGTCATCGACTGGATCATGGCGATCTGGCGTTTGACCACCTTGTCGTCCATGCCTGCGTCCTGCACCTGTTTGGCCATTTTTCCCATGCCGGGCATCATCGACATCATGCCTTCCATGCCGCCCATCTGCAGCATCTGTTCCAGCTGCATCTTCAGGTCATTCATGTTGAAATGACCCTTCATCATGCGCTTCATCATGCGTTCGGCCTGTTCGGCCTCGATGGTTTCCTGGGCCTTTTCGACCAGCGCCACGATGTCGCCCATGCCAAGGATGCGGCCTGCGACCCGTTCGGGTTCGAAGGTTTCGATGGCGTCCATTTTTTCGCCAAGGCCGACAAAGCGGATCGGCTTGCCGGTCACCGCGCGCATCGACAGCGCGGCACCGCCGCGCCCGTCGCCATCCATCCGGGTGAGCACCACGCCGGAGATGCCGATCTTGGCGTCGAACTCTTCCGCGACCTCAACCGCGACCTGGCCGGTCAGCCCATCGACCACCAGCAGGGTTTCGCGGGGGCTAACCACATTGCGGACGTCTTCGACCTCTTGCATCAGGGTTTCGTCGATATGCAACCGGCCAGCGGTATCCAGCATATAGACGTCATAGCCGCCCAAGGCCGCCTGCTGCTTGGCGCGCTTGGCGATATCTACCGGCTGCTGGCCGGGCACGATGGGCAGGGTGTCGACGCCAATCTGCGCACCCAGCACCGCCAACTGATCCATCGCCGCCGGGCGATAAACATCGAGCGAGGCCATGAGCACGCGCTTGCCGTCTTTTTCCTTCAGCCGTTTGGCCAGTTTACCGGTGGTGGTGGTCTTACCAGAGCCCTGCAGGCCTACCATCAGGATCGGCGCAGGCGGGCTGTCCACCTTGAGCGTGCCAAGATCTGCATCGCCGCGCAGTACATCAACCAACGCGTCATGGACGATTTTCACAACCTGCTGGCCCGGTGTCACCGATTTGGTCACCGATTGGCCCGTGGCCTGTTCCTGGACTTTCTTGACAAAATCACGCGCCACCGGCAGCGAAACATCGGCCTCTAGCAGGGCAACACGCACTTCGCGCAGGGCGGTTTTGACATCTTCTTCAGACAGGGCACCCTGTTTGGTCAGCCGGTCAAAGACCCCGGAAAGCCGTTCGGATAGATTTTCAAACATGGCTTACGGCCTCCTTTGCCGACGATAAAACCAGACAGCCCCTATGTAATGAGCGGGCCGCCCATGCGCAATTGCCCCTAGGCGGCGTGTCAATGCGAGAGCAATCCAAACAGAATTGCCCCCACGGGCGTAACACGCTGGTGGAGGGCGATCCCTGACATGTCAGGGACCGGAAGACTCGACTGGCTTCCGGATATTGGCCATGCGTTACGATGATTGACGGGCGGAGTCAACAGGGTGGAGCAGCGCGGTTTGGCAGCCAGGGCGCAGATGACAGGGCCAGCAGGGGCAGGAATGGTGCAACCTCGCAATCCAGAGGTGCCCCCCCGCGCGACAATCCCGCAAGGGCACCTTTATGGCGCTTGACAGGTAAGGGGGTGCTTAGCCACCATCGGGGCATAGCCCCGCTGATTCACCCCGCGTGTTTCGCGTGCTGGATCTTACCGGCGCAGCGATCTCAGACGTATCAGAGATCGCAATGACATGGGCTGTCACGGGTGCAGGATAGCTACAGGCGAGGCAACGCAAGGTCGAACGCGACTTTTGCCACCGTTTGCCGTCTGCGGGCGCAGTCGGGTGTGGCGTTGGCGCATTCGACGTCATCTAGTCAGGCAGTCACAGGCCCCCGGCATCTGGGGGCGCGGGCCCGTTCAGGGCAGCCCCAGCCGAGGAAAGGTCCAAAGTCATGCGCGTTGTCACCATTCTAGGTCCATCACAATCGGGTAAGTCCACGCTGACGCGGGCATTGGCGGATCTGGAAGGAACCCTGTGCAAGGTACATGAAACCACAGAGGTGGCGGCCATGGTCTCCTTCACCTTCATGGCAGAAGACTGGGCAGCCATTGATATCTCTGGCGGGGTGGAAAATCTGAACCAGGCAGGCCCGGCGCTGGCGGCCAGCGATGCGGCGGTGCTCTGTGTGCCTGCCGACCCAGAGGCTGCGGTGCTGTCCGCCCCCTATCTGCGCCGGTTGGAAGAGGCGGGGATTCCGGTCTTTTTGTTTATCAACCGCATTGATGAGGCCTCGGCACGGGTGGCCGAAATCGTTGCGGCGCTGCAGACCTATTGCAATCACGCCATCATCCTGCGCCAGGTGCCGATTCGCGAGGCGGGGCAGGTGGTTGGCGCGGTGGATTTGATTTCGGAACGGGCCTGGAAGTATATCGAAGGACAGCCTTCGGCCTTGATCGAGTTACCCAAACACATGCAGCAGCGCGAACAAGAGGCGCGTGGTGAGATGCTGGAGGCGCTGGCGGATTACGACGATCATATCCTGACAGAGTTGATCGAGGATCAGCAGGTTCTGGCAGAAGAAGCCTATGATGTCGCCCGCCGGGTCTTACAACATGGCGATCTCTTTCCCGCCCTGTTGGGCGCGGCAGAGCATGGCAATGGCGTCTGGCGCTTGATGAAATCCCTGCGCCACGAAGCTCCTCCGGTGGCAGCTACCCGGTCTCGGCTGGCGGATATGGGGCAGGTTCTGGCCGTTGGCTGTATGGCCGATCAAGTGCGGCATCTGGGCAAAACCGTTGTGCTGCGCATGCTGGACAACGGCCAGGCCGACAATTCGCCTGATGATCACAAGCGCGATCCAGCGGCTGTGCACAACGGTGGGCGCGCATACCATCATGGTGCACCTCTGGGCGGGCATGTCCTGGGCGGCTTGGCCGAGATCGCGGCAGGGGGCGGCGCTGGCAGCGGCTTCGGAAAGGACAGAGAAAAAAGCGGGACAAAAGGCCGAGGGCGCGGATCTGCACGGGCCGATTTACAACCCGGCGATTTGGGCCAGGCGGTAAAGTCTGATCATCTCAACCTTGGGTACTGCTATTCCGCCGAGGGCAGCACTGCGCTGCCGGACTGGGCGCAGCCGCGCCCTTCGACCTATCGCCGCTTGCTGATCCCGGTGCAGGAGCGGGATGAAGCCCGCCTGTCCACTGCCCTGGCCCGACTGGAAGAGATCGACCCGGCGCTAAAGGTCGAACAGGATGCGGTCTCGGGGCGGGTTGTGCTGAATTTGCAGGGGCCACTGCATCTGCGCCGGGTTCTGGCCACACTGGAAAGCGAATTCGGCGTCGAGGCGCTTAGCGAGCTGGTGCCACCAGCCCTGTGCGAGACGATATCGCGTCGGGTGGAACTCCCCTATCGGCATCGCAAACAATCCGGGGGTGCGGGACAATTTGCCGATGTGCGCATCGAAATCAGCCCCTTGCCACGCGGTGGTGGCATTAGTTTCAGCGATCGCATCAAGGGCGGCACCGTGCCAAAGGCCTATATTCCCGCCGTCGAGGCCGGCGCGCGGGAGGCCCTGCGTGAGGGCGTCAATGGGCGCCCGGTGGTGGATCTTGCGATCTGTTTGACGGATGGCAAGCATCACGCGGTGGACAGTTCCGACTTTGCCTTTCGTACGGCGGGGAAAATGGCCACGCGGGCTGCCCTGGCGCAGGCGGGACTTGTGCTGCTGCAACCGATTATGAAGGTCACGATTCACGCGCCCTCTGTGTTTACCGGCGGGCTGGTGCCGGTGGTGAATAACCTCAAGGGGCAGCTTTTGGGCTTTGCGCCAGAGCAGGGCGCGGCTGGCTGGGATATATTTGAGGCCCTGCTCCCCCTGACAGCACAGGAAGCATTGAGCCAAAGCCTGGCCCGTGCCACCCGCGGCACCGCCTGGTTTGAGACCGCCTTTGATCACTATGAAGAGGCTAGGGGGCTTGCGCTGGCGTAACGGGTGACGGGTGGTTGAATGGTGGCTGGTCTGGTGGCGGGGCTTTGCCTCTGCAATTGGCGGCGGGACGGGGCATGTGGGGGCAGGCGTGCCAATCCCTCTTGCATCTGTGGTGATTTCCGCGTGATCTGCGCCCGATGCGACGCCGCAAACGGAGGCCCCCTTTATGACCGCAGCGACAGACACCGCAGCGACAGGTTCAGACGACACCAGCGAAGCAGCGCTGCCGATCAGCTCGGATGCGCTCTTGGCGCAGTTGGCAGACTGGGGGGTGCAGTATCGCCTGTTCAGCCACATTCCCCTGCGCACTGTGGCCGAAGCCAAACAGGTTGAGGCAGAAATGGTCCAGCCCGGCGTTGCCAGCCTCAAGATCAAAAACCTCTATCTGCGTGATCGCAAGAAGCGCAATTACCTGATTTCGGTAGAGCAGGACCGGGTGGTGGACCTCAAGGCACTGGGCCAGGAGATCGGTGCGCCGGGGCTCAGCTTTGGGTCTGCGGATCGGCTGATGCAGATGCTGGGGATCCTGCCCGGCGCTGTCAGCCCTTTGGCGATGATTACCGGGGTGGAAAATGATGTGCGCTTTTACATGGATACCGCAGCGCAAGCGGCGGAAGTGATCCATATGCACCCTTTGGTCAATGATCGCACCGTTGCGATGCCATGCACTGATTTACTGGCTTTCATGCAGCGGCTTGGCTGCACAGTGAATTGGATCTAGGCAGGCGCTGCGGGCAGGCTGTCCAGCAAATGGCAAGGGGCCGCCATCCTGTGTTTGGATGGCGGCCCGCGCTTGGAGGAGGTGTTGCGGTCTTAGGCGGCGAGCGCAGCAATGGCTGACTTGGCTCGCGCCATCGAGCCGTCGGCATCCTGGGCCAGTTGGTCAGCAGCGACCAGCTCGACCTCGGTGATGCCAATGAAGCCCAGCACATGGCGCAGATATGTGGTGGCAAAGTCGATGTCCGACCCGGCCTGCGTCCCGCCAGAGGCCACCGCGATGATGGCGCGCTTGCCGGTCAGCAGCCCCTCGGGGCCGGTTTCGCTGTAGCGAAATGTGACGCCGACGCGGGCGACCAGATCGATCCAGGCCTTGAGCGTCGAGGGTACCGAGAAGTTGTAGATCGGTGTGCCAATGACAACGGTGTCGGCCTGTTTCAATTCGTCAATCAGGCTGTCTGACTGTGCCAGTAGCGCCTGTTGTTCTGGCGTGCGCTGATCAGCAGGGGTGAAGTTCGCGTTGACCCAGGCCTCGTCCAGCAGCGGCAGTGGTGTTGCCAGATCGCGGCGGATCACTTGAGCAGGCGAGAGCTGCGCGGTGATTTCAGCGCTCAGCGAGCGGGTGACCGAGTTTTCGGCGCGGGCAGAGGAATCGATATGCAGAACAGTGGAGGTCATGGCCGAGTTTCCCATTTTATGTTTCGTCTGCTGAGTAAATGGGCTATAGCAAATATGAACACAACCGCGATACAAGCACTTTAGATGTGCGCATTTGCGCATACTTTGTTGGCGCAACAGCTTGGCAGGGCGGCAGTAGGGTGCAGGCGCAGCAGGGTACAGGTAGAGCAGCGAGGGCATTTGAATGGAAAATTGGGATGAGGTGCGAACGGCCTATCAAGTGGCTCGCATGGGGACGGTCAGCGGCGCGGCAGAGGTTCTCGGCGTACACCATGCGACGGTGATCCGGCATATTGATGCGATCGAGGCGCGATTGGGGGTCAAGCTGTTCCAGCGGCATGCGCGTGGCTATACCCCGACGGAATCCGGGCAGGATCTGTTGCGTGTGGCGCAGGCCACCGATGATCAGTTCAGCCAGCTGGTCGGGCGGCTCAAGGGGCAGGGGGACGAGGTTTCTGGCGAATTGGTGGTGACGTCGCTGTCGTCGATGTCGCATCTATTGGTGCCGGTGCTGAGCGAGTTTCAGCAGATGCACCCCGGCCTGGTAATTCGCTACCTGACGGGCGAGCGCCTGTTCCGGCTGGAGTATGGCGAGGCTCACGTTGCGCTGCGGGCCGGCAATGCGCCGGATCAGCCCGACAATGTGGTGCAACCTTTCCTGAAGCAGCGGGTCGGCCTGTTTGCAGCGCAAAGCTATGTGGACCAGCACGGCATGTTGGACGGGATCGAGGACCTCAAGAATCATCAGTTTGTGGGGGCTGACAATGCCGATAGTCGGGCACCGTTTAGCAAATGGCTGCGCGAGCACACCACCGAAGAGACCATTTCCTTTCGCTGTTCCGATGGGGTTGCGATGAACGAGGCGGTGATGGCGGGCGCCGGGATCGGCTTTATGTCCATGTGGGAGGCCTCGCGCCATCCTGACCTGGTAAAGATGATGGAGCCACGGGCCGAATGGGCGGGCAGTATCTGGCTGGTGACCCATGTCGATCTGCATCGCACCAACAAGGTCCAGAGCTTTTTGAGTTTCTTGAAAGAGCGGGCGAAGGAGTGGGAGGCATGACTCCGGCGCAGCGCGCCCATGGCGCGATGCTGCTGTTCTCGATCCTGGTGGCGGGGTCGTTTTCTCTTGGCGGGCTTATCGCCAATGATATTGCCCCCATGGCGCTGAATGCGGTGCGGTTTGTCATTGCAGCGGTGGTGATTGGTGCAGTGGCCGGCCTGACCGGGCAAATCAGGGGTAGCTATTACCAGGCGCCCTGGCGCTATCTGGTATTGGGGGCGTTTTTTGCCTGTTATTTTGTGCTGATGTTTTACGGGCTGCAAACAGCAGATCCTGTCAGCGCCTCTGCCGTTTTTACCCTGACACCGGTGCTCAGCGGTGTCTTTGGGTATCTGCTGCTGCGACAGGTGACGTCACCGCGCATGGCGCTGGCGCTGTGTATTGGGGCCGCTGGGGCGCTCTGGGTGATCTTTCGCGCCGATTTGGCGGCGCTGCGGGCCTTTGATATTGGCCGCGGAGAGGCAATCTATTTTGTCGGCTGCGTGGCACATGCCATCTATACGCCGTTGGTGCGCCGGATGAACCGGGGCGAGTCAGCAATTGGTTTTACTTTTGGTACCCTGGTTGCGGGCGCGCTGCTGCTCTTGGTGGTGGGCTGGGGTGATATCTGGGCCACCGATTGGGCAAATCTGCCGCTGCTGGTCTGGGTGGGCCTGTTCTATGTGGCGATCTTTGCCAGTGCGGTGACCTTCGTCTTGCTGCAATTTGCCAGCCTGCACCTGCCGGCCACCAAGGTGATGGCCTATACCTACCTGACGCCAAGCTGGGTGATCATCTGGCAGGTGGCGCTGGGCAATCCGGCACCGCGCGGGCTGGTGCTGGTGGGGATCGCACTGACGGTCATGGCCCTGGTGCTGCTGCTGGAAGATGCCGCCAAGCCAGGCAGCCGCGTCAGGGCATGATGGCAGCCTGATCTTCCCGGCCTGATCTTCTCGGCCTGGCCTTACTGTGCCGCAGGAGGGAAAGTGCTGGGTGGGCAGGTTTCGGCGGGCCTGTCCAGCTCGGCTTCCAGAAACCGTTCAAAGGCCTCCAGGTTGACCGGTTCAAACTGTCCAAACCCCTGCATCCAGACCGAGGCTGCCCGCAGGGCGTCTGGCTGTAGCTTGCACCATTTCACCCGTCCGCGCTTTTCCTGCGCGATCAGCCCGGCCCGTGTCAGAATGCTCAGGTGCTTGGAAATTGCGGCCAGTGATATTTCAAACGGTTCTGCGACATCGGTCACGGCCATATCATCCTCTAACAACATGGTGAGGATGCGCCGACGGGTCGGATCGGCGAGGGCGGCAAAGGCAGTATCAAGTTCGCTGGACATCTGGTGCGACCCTAGACTGCAATTCCTGCGAAGGAAAGACGCGCTGACCCGTCGGCAGGTCCGGCGCTGGGGGGGGGATTTCTAAATAAACCATTTGGTTGAATAAGGGAAAACCCTGCAAAACCTGCGCATGGCGAAGCCCCGGTCGATTGACTGTAATGGAAGTTGATGTGAAATTTGTTTAATTACAGTGTGTTGTGTAAAATTATCTTGCGGTGCTTGAACAATTGACTCTGACGCCCAAGGGCCTTAGCACCTGCCATAGAAATCGCGTGAGGATGGCGCCCGTGACAGATGATGACCAAAAGCAGCGCATGGCGCAGCTGGAGGCAAAGCTGGCTGCGGCGCGTAAGGCCCAAGAGCCCAAGCCGCGCGTGGATGAACATTATTCGATGGCCAATCAGGCCTGGCGGATGGTGATAGAATTGGTGGTCGGTCTTGGGATCGGCTTTGGCATCGGATACGGGCTGGACCGGCTTTTTGGGACCCTGCCTATCTTTATGGTGCTGTTTATACTGCTGGGACTTGCCGCAGGCGTGAAGGTAATGCTTCGCACCGCGCAGGAAATCCAGGAAAAGAAACTGGCCGAAGAGGCCACTGAAAATGAAGAGGCTCGGGACTGATCCACACGATCACATCTCGACGACAGGAGAAGCGGAACGATGGGCAAGCTGTTCTTTTACGTAGCATTGGCACTGGTACTGGTGTCGGGCGTGATTTTTGCACCCGAGCACGCGGCTCTGGCGATCCACCCGATGGATCAGTTCAACGTGGCCTCGCTGACCGGCGGTGCGGTGGGCACCTTTGCAATCACCAACGTCACTCTCTGGCTGGCCCTGGCTGTTGTCTGCGTCTTCCTCTTGATGGTTGTGGGCTCTTCTCGCCGCGCTATCGTGCCTGGCCGCGCCCAGTCGGTTGCAGAACTGACCTACGGGTTCATCTACAAGATGGTTGAAGACGTTGCCGGCAAAGACGGCGTCAAGTTCTTCCCCTATATCATGACCCTGTTCATGTTCATCCTGATGGCCAACTTCCTGGGCCTGATCCCGATGTCCTTTACCACCACCTCGCATATCGCTGTCACTGCGATCCTGGCGGGCCTGGTGTTCCTGACCGTCACCATCGTTGGCTTTGTCAAAAATGGCGCCGGTTTCCTTGGCCTGTTCTGGGTTTCCAGCGCGCCTTTGGCGCTGCGCCCCATCCTGGCCATTATCGAGCTGATTTCCTACTTCGTACGCCCCGTGAGCCACAGCATTCGTCTGGCTGGCAACGTGATGGCGGGCCACGCGGTTCTGAAGGTTTTTGCAGGTTTTGCAGGCGCTCTGGGCTTGTTCAGCTTCCTGCCGATCTTTGCCATCACCGCGGTCTACGCTCTCGAAGTTCTGGTGGCCTTTATCCAGGCCTATGTCTTTACCATCCTGACCTGCGTGTATCTGAAAGATGCCCTGCATCCGAGCCACTAAGGTCTAGATCCAACACGTTCCCCGCTGATCCGATCCCGGGTCAGCGAGATCCCAAATCACCACATTCCATCGTAAGGAGAATACCCATGGAAGGCGATATCGCACAACTCGGTCAGTTCATCGGCGCAGGCCTGGCAGCAATTGGTTCCGGCGCAGCCGCAATCGGTGTTGGCCACGTAGCCGGCAACTTCCTGGCAGGCGCTCTGCGCAACCCATCGGCAGCCGCCGGCCAGACAGCTACTCTGTTCATCGGCATCGCCTTTGCAGAAGCCCTGGGCATCTTCTCGTTCCTGGTTGCTCTGCTGCTGATGTTCGCAGTCTAAGACCTTAGGACACTTTATCCTTACGGTCGGGCGGTAGGCCCAATGGCCTGCCGCCCGATGTAACGGCAAGTTCCCTAGGAGGACGACATGGCATCTAATACGCAAGACGCAGCTCACGGCGCCGCCGAGGCCGCGCACGGCTCTGCTCCGGGCATGCCGCAGCTGGATTTCTCGACCTTCGGGAACCAGATCTTCTGGCTGGCTATCGCGCTGGTCGCGATCTATCTTATTTTGTCGCGTGTCGCGCTGCCCCGCATTGCTGCGGTTCTGGCAGAGCGTCAGGGGACCATCACCAACGACCTTGCTGCGGCGGAAGATCTGAAAGCCAAAGCAGTTGAGGCCGAAGACGCATATAACAAGGCGCTGGCAGATGCCCGCGCTGAAGCCCAGCGTATCGCCGCAGAAACACGCGCCGAAATCCAGATTGGCCTGGACGAAGCGATTGCCAAAGCGGACGAACAGATTGCTGCCAAGACCGCCGAGTCTGAAAAGGCCATCGGTGAAATCAAGGCTGGCGCGCTGGAAAGCGTGAAACTTGTGGCCGCAGATACCGCCGAAGCTCTGGTAACAGCGCTGGGTGGCAAAGCGGATGAAAAAGCAATCGCCACTGCGGTTGCCGACCGGATGAAAGGATAAGGACATGCGCACAGTTCTTGCAATTGCCCTCACCCTTGGGGCCACCAGCCCGGCTTTCGCAGCCTCTGGTCCTTTCCTGTCGATGAGCAACACCAACTTTGTTGTGCTGCTTGGCTTCCTTCTGTTTGTTGGCATTCTGCTCTTTGTCAAAGTACCTACCCTGCTGGGTGGCCAGCTGGACGCCCGTGCTGACGGTATCCAGAAAGAGCTGAACGACGCCCGCGCCCTGCGTGAAGAAGCCCAGACCATTCTGGCTTCTTATGAGCGCAAGCAGCAGGAAGTTCAGGCCCAGGCCGATCGTATCGTGGCTGCGGCCCGTGATGATGCCGCTGCGGCGGCCGAAGAGGCCAAGGCGGACCTGGAAATCTCCATCGCTCGTCGTCTCGTTGCTGCGGAAGAGCAGATCGCTTCTGCCGAAGCCTCGGCTGTGAAAGAAGTGCGTGATCAGGCGATTGCAATCGCTGTTGCTGCCGCCGATCAAGTGATCGCCAAGCAGATGACCGCGACCGAAGCCAACAAGCTGATCGACGCGGCCATCACAGACGTCAATGACAAGCTGCACTGATCGAACAAGGATCACTGTATCTGACTTAGAAAACCCGGTCCCAGTGGCCGGGTTTTTTGTATCCGCACCACGCCTCATGTCTCGCTACAATACGTGGCAAAACCTCTCATTGGTAACTGCTGCTGACAGGCTCACCGAAGTGGCATGACACAAGGATCTGGGCGCATTTCCAATCGATTGCAGCCACCCTGAACCATCTGTATTGGGCAGGCGCCCTGATATTGCAGCGATTGAAAGGAAACGAGCGGTCGGAGAATACCATCACGCCCTCGCTGATCAGCCCGTCAGGCCGGACATTCCCCCTCAGATAGCTCCTCTGTGGAGGCACTGCTTTGAATGGAGACCAACGAACCATCGAATTCGCATCTGTAGCAGGGTCTTTTCTGCACCGGCTGTGAATGTCGCAATCGGGCTGCCAGAAGAGATTGCTCATGTCACTGCTCCATTTTCGAAGTCGTGAAACACGCGCCGCGGCGGAAATCAATGCATCCTACCTCAGCTCCCAAGCCGAAAGCACCGCAAGGCGACTGTGGGGTACGACAAGCGCCGATACACCCGACGCAATCGCATCGATACCATTGTTCGGCAGGCTCTCGGACTGGCGGCGTGTGGCGACACGCTATGATCGCTGCCCCAAGGTCTTCCAATCAGTCATCGCTCTGGCCGCCGCCGTAATCTATTGGATATGAATTCTGACCCTAAATTCGTCAGTCGATTTGCGTGGCGATATCTTCGACAATGCGGAAAAATTGCCGGAGTGCACGAGGTGAGATGTTGCCGTGACACATAAAACTATGAAGCATCCCTGGCAGGCACTCCGCTTTCGCTCGAACGCCGCGCTCTGTTAGGTGAAGCGCAAAATCCATTCCCATATCCCTCAACGGGTCGCATTCCGCAGTATAAATTTGGGTGGGAGGCAGCCCAGCGAGGTCAGGGTGGGTGGGAAGAGCGTTTTCAGGCAGGCTGCCCTCGGATGGTGTGTTTAAATAGGTTTCACAGAACCATTGCATTTCCGACATGTCGAGATTTACGCCACGGGCGTAGGTCTCAAGCGATCCCGACATCGCACCACTGCCCGTGAACGGGCGCATGTCTGTCACTGGGTAAATAAGAGTAAGACCACAAAAGGATATCTTTCCCTGGGCGCGGGCATATAGCGCTGCGTTTACCGCAAGGTTCCCACCAGCACTTTCTCCCATCAAGAGCATTCGATTTGGATCGATGCGCAAGTCAGGAAATCTGTCTGAGAGCCAGTCTATTGCACCTCGCGCATCCTCAAGAGCAGCAGGAAAGCGGTGCTCAGGAGCGAGGCGATACCCCACAAAGATGACTTGGGCACCGAGCAGATGTGCAAGTGCTCGCGAATGGGTGTCGTACGCAGCCGCGTCACCAAGAACGAAACCGCCGCCGTGGAAGTAGATGATCGCGGGCAAGAGACCATCCATGTCGGAAGGGCGGTAGATATCGATGCTAAAGCTACCTCCACATTCCTGAACAGTGAGGTGGCGAACGTCCACCGAATGACGAATGGGGTAGCCATTTGCGAGGAACATGTCCCGCATGGCTGAACGGGCGTCTTCAACGGGCATGTCCTGTAGCGGAGGCCCGCCGGCGGCGCGCCCGCGCTCGAGCATCCGGCTCAAATCTGGGTCAAGCGTCATGACTGTTCTCACTCGGCTGAGTTTCGCCGGAAATATGGGCGGCAATGCGCCTGCGAAGAAGCGTCAGATCGTGCTGTTCGATAGCATCAACGATATCAAAGTGGTCCTGTGTGGCGCGCTGTAGCTGGGCCACAGTTTGCCATTGACCGACCGGTGCGGCCGGTCCTAGTTGACGCAGATCCAGTATCAATTCGCGCATAACTTCATTGCGGCAAAATCCATAAAGCAAAGAATGGAAAGCGTAATTTGCCTCGATTTGCGAAAATGAGGTGCCGTTGTAGGCAGCGTCTCTGAAAGCTTCTGCCAGTTCACGTAGGCGAATGACGTCTTCTGGAGTTGCTTGTTCGAGCACATCCGCAGCGACATGGGATTCGAGCAGGGCACGAACCTCACCAATTTGTTTCTCGCGCACCGGATTGGGATCTGGAACCCGGTATCCGCGGTTCTGAATGTGTTCCACCAATCGTTTGGAGTGCAGATAAGTTAGCGCATCGCGCACTTTGACCCTTGTGCAGCCATAGCGCCGCTCCAGATCGATTTGCTTCAGCCATTCACCTCGTCGAAGGACACCAGTGTTGATGTCCGCCATGATCCGTTGCGAGATCTCGTCCGGCCCGAGTTTTGATCCGGCTTTGTCTTTGTTCTCTGGCATCTTTTGTGGCGAGCCCTTTGCTGTGTTTCGAAGCAGGATAAGCAGAAAAATGAAGTGTTTCAATATCGCAATCATAATTGGCGCCAAAATAAAAAAATATTTTGACTCCAAAAAAGACGCCGGCTAACCTCCAGCCAACAAGTGTTCAGGAGACCTTAGATATGCTGCCACGTTTGCAGGACAGTCCGCAGGAACGCGCCCGCGCGCTTTATCTGACCGGAGAGACCACAATCATTGCCTGCCGTCATGACCCGCGGTTTTCTTTCATGCTCTACATTCCGCAGAGCGCCTGGGATGAGCCTGACCGTGAACTGGATTTACTGGTCTCTGTTCATGGCACCATGCGGTTGCAATCGCTTTATCGCGGTGCGTTTTCAGGCTTTGGTCGTTTCAATAACTGCGTGGTCCTCGCGCCACTCTTTCCGGTCGGAGTGCGGGGAGACATGGAGGCGGGTGGCTATAAATACATGGTCGAGCACGATATCCGTTATGACGAAGTGCTGCTGGCAATGGTGGAGCAAGCCGGGGAGCTGATTAATCGTCAGTTTAAGAAATTTATGCTGTTCGGCTTCTCTGGCGGAGGCCATTTCACGCACCGTTTCCTCTATTTGCATCCAAACCGGCTCAAGGCTGTGTCTATCGGTGCTCCGGGGTCGGTGACATTGCTGGATGAAACCCTGGATTGGTGGCCAGGTATCCGAAATTTCCAAGAGGTTTTTGGACGTGGCATAGACTTTCAGGCGCTCAAGCAGGTCAAAGTACATATGAGCGTTGGTGCGCTTGATACGGAAGAATGGGAAATAACCTTCCCTGAGGATTCACCGAAGTTCCTGCCCGGTGCCAACAGCGCAGGGCGCAATCGCAATGATCGTCTGCACAGCCTGCGTGAAACCATGCAAGCACGAGGCATAGACGTCTGGCATGATACCGCGCCTGGTGTGCCACACGACATGACCGGTGTTTTTCCGTATGTTGAGCGTTTCTTCACAGATGTCCTGAAGGATCGTCTGCCTGCGCCGGGTGTACGTTGATGGTTGCGGCACCGAAATTGGTGGAAATCGAAGGCCCCGCCTATGAGCGCGGCCGGTCGTACGGGCAGCAGGCCGATGTTCAATTGCGCCACGGGCTGGGCGTCTATCAGGACTTGTTCCGTCAACACGGGCTTGGCTGGGACAGCGTTCTTACATATGCCGCGAAGCTGCGGGAGGCTCTGGCCCCGCAAGTGCCGGATGCGATGGACGAATTGCGCGGCATCGCCGATGGCTCCGGTGTGCTGTTGGAGGAGGTGCTTGTTGTCAACGGTCGCAGCGAGATCATCAATCTACATGCGCAGCGCCCCAAGGACACAGGTTCACTTGATGACGGATGTACAGCCGCAGTGGTATTGCCGGAACTGAGTGCAAACGGGCGCCTATTGCACGTGCAAAACTGGGATTGGTTGCCGGATTGCGCCGACAGCACGGTGGTTCTGCGTATTCGCTCAGAACGTCATCCTGACATCCTGACCTATGTGGAGGCCGGCGGTCTTGCGCGCGCGGGGTTCAATGATCAGGGCGTGGCCATAACCGGCAATAATCTGGTCAGCGGACAGGATGGCAAACGGCCATTCGGGGTGCCTCTTTCGGTGATCCGGCGCCGGGTGCTGGAGGCCGGCGGGTATTCGCAGGCGCTTACAGAACTTTACCGCCTGCCGCGCACCGTTTCGAACAACATGACCATTAGCTGTGCCCAGAGTGGCGATTGCCTGAATTTCGAAACCACCCCAGATGAGATCTACTGGCAAGCGCCAGATGGTCTGTGCCTGACCCATTCCAACCATTTCGTCACCGCAAGTGCCCGCTCACGTGAGCGAGACAAAGGCATCGCGCGGGGCGCCGATACCCTGTTTCGAGATCGGCGTCTGCGTCGGTTGATCGAGGGGGCCGGGCACAAGCACGGGCTGTCGAGCCTGGCGCAAGTATTGGATGACCGTTTTGGCGCGCCTCGTGGGATTATTCGTACGCCGGAAGGCAATGAGGACGAAACCAACGCGTATCTCTCAGCCACCGTTGCGATGGTTCTGATGGATGCAGGGGCAGGGGAACTGCGGGTGCGCCAGTTGCCCTATGCCAACAGCAAGACCAACAGCTACCGCCTGCACTGATGGGCGGAGAAAATTAAACTGAACAACAGGGAAAACAATCATGATGCATCGAAGCAAGGTATTGAAAACCGCTGTTCTGGCGACAGGGCTGACATTCGGCAACGTTCTGCCTGCGATGGCCGAAAGCGTCGTGCGCATGGCGCTGAACGCAGATATTCGCGGCACCAACCCCGGTGTAACCCGCGATGGGAATACGGATCAGGTACACGGCCATATCGTCGAGGGGCTGGTGACCTACGCTGACGATTTCAGCATCATTCCGATGTTGGCAGAGAGCTATGAAATCTCTGAAGATGGACGCACCTACACCTTCGCCTTGCGCCAGGGCGTGAAGTTTCACAACGGCGAAGAGATGACGGCGCAGGACGTTGAATGGTCTTGGAACCGGTTGGCAGGCGATGCATCGGAGTCGCACTGCAAAAATTTCTTTAATGGACAGAACAACATAAAAGTAACCTCGGCGAAGGCAGTTGATGACTATTCCTTTGTGATCACGCTTGAAGAACCCTATGCGGTGTTCCTTGCCACCATGGCACGTTTTGATTGCGGCTCGATGGCGGTTCTGCATCCAGACTCGGTCAATTCCGATGGCAGCTGGAACACCCCACTGGGAACTGGGCCGTATCGGATGGGTGATCATGCGCCAGGCCGCTATGTGGAACTCAATCGCTTTGCGGGCTACTCCAGCCGCGACGGGCAGCCCAATGGGTATGGCGGCGGCAAACACGCCAGCGTTGATACGTTGCGATGGGAAATCGTCGGCGAAGGTGCGGTATCAAAAACCGCCCTACAGGCTGGTGATCTGGATCTGGTTTCCATCGATGCGATGACCGCGTCGGAGTTGCGCGGGCAGCCACGCTTTACAGTGGACGCCACTGCATCTGCGGTTTGGGATACCTATCTTCTGAATTCTGACGATCCGCTGCTGTCGGATGTACGCATTCGCCGGGCCATCGCGCATGCTATCGACCCGCAACGCATTATGGCGGCGATCACCGAAGGGTTCGGCACAGCGTCACCCTCGCCGGTTCCACCGATGTCGGCCAATTACACCGACGTGCAGGCGCAATATCCAGAGTACAACGTCGACAAAGCCAAGGCACTGCTTGAGGAGGCGGAGTACGATGGCGAAGAAATCGTCATTCTCGCCACTCGTCGAAACGGCGCCTATTACGAACGCGCACTGATGGCACAGGCGATGATGATGGATGCTGGCCTGAACGCCAAACTGGAAGTGGTCGAATGGGGCACCCAGCTGGAAGCATATCGCAATGGCACCGGCTATCAGATGCAAAGCTTCACCTTTTCGCCGCGCCTACATGCGGGTCTCAGTTTCGAAATGTTCACCGGTGATGCGGAACGCAAGGCCTGGAAAACCGGTGAGGCAGTCGGACTTGTGAATGAATCCTTGCGCGTAGGTGACCCTGAAGCACTGCAGGGGGTGATCGACAAACTGCACAACGGCTTTATCGAAGAGGTCCCCGCCATCGGCCTTGGCCACAGGACTTTGTTCACCGGCATGTCAGACAAAATTGGCGGGTTTGAAAACTGGGGGGCAGGTCTGTTGCGCGGCTGGATGCTTACGGTGGACGGCTGATCAGCCGCAGGAGAAAGCAACCATGCTGACATTCATCCTTAAGCGGGTTCTGATGTCGATCCCCACCTTTGCGATCGTAGCAGTGATCATTTTCACGCTCGTGCGGGCGCTCCCCGGTGATCCGGCGTTGATGATGCTCGGTGGCAATATCGATGACGAGGCGTCGCTGGCGCAAATGCGGGCGCAACTGGGACTCGACCAGCCAGTACCGGTGCAATTCCTGGCATGGTTGCGCGAGGTTTTCTCGGGCAACCTCGGCACCTCGATCATGACCGGGCAAGAGGTGTCCTCTCTGTTGATACAGCGCTTCAGCGTAACGGCAACAGTTGTCCTGCTCGCAATTGTTTCGGCACTCCTGGTGTCGATACCGGCAGGCCTGCTGGCCGCACATCGGCACAATACCCGCACGGATTATGCCATTGTGCTGCTCACCATTCTGAAGCTTTCAATGCCCGGATTTTGGGTGGGGCTGATGCTATTGGTGCTATTTGGCGCGATCCTGGGCTGGCTACCGACTGTCGGGTTTGTTTCTGTCAGTGACGATCTTGGCCGCGGCATGATGTATCTGATCTTGCCAGTAACCTCGCTGGCACTTTCTGAGATCGCGGTACTGACCCGGATGATGCGCGCAGGGAGCCTTGAGGTGATGGGCAAGGACTACATCACTCATGCACGCGCCAAAGGCCTCACCGAGCGCAAAGTGCTGTGGCGGCATGTGTTTCCAAATGCCTTTGCGCCGACGCTGACAATGGTGGGCATCATGCTCGCGGGGCTACTGGCTGGCGC
Organism: Pseudophaeobacter sp.; assembly: GCF_048267565.1. Classification (NCBI taxonomy): domain Bacteria; kingdom Pseudomonadati; phylum Pseudomonadota; class Alphaproteobacteria; order Rhodobacterales; family Roseobacteraceae; genus Pseudophaeobacter; species Pseudophaeobacter sp. The sequence continues at coordinate 115,732 of NZ_JBLWXG010000010.1, forward strand.
CGCCGTGACCGAAACGGTCTTCACCCTGCCAGGGCTCGGCAAGCTATTGGTCGACTCGATCTATGCCCGTGACTACCCGGTGCTGCAGGGGGCGCTGTTGTTCATTGCCGCCGTTTATGTGCTGACCAACCTTGCCATTGATCTCACCTATTCCTTCTTCGATCCCAAGGTGCGCCTGACATGACTTTCACCAAACGACTTCTAGGCAAGGCCAACGGGATGGCCGGTGCGTTCCTTCTGGGGATCGTCTTTTTCATCGCCGTGCTTGGCAGCGTATACACGCCACATGATCCGCTGAAATCGGATCTGCTGAACCGCTTCGCCGAAGCCTCGGCAACCCACCCTCTGGGCACCGACATGTTTGGCCGGGACATCCTGTCGCGATTGATGCGCGGGGCTTGGGTTTCTGTGTCGATCGGGCTTGGTACGCTGGTGCTCCCGGTCGTTCTCGGTACGGTTCTCGGAGCAGCAGCCGGCCACTTCCGCGGCTGGTTCGACCGCATATTGATTATGATTTTGGACGCGTTGATGGCCTTTCCAGGCCTGCTCATCGCTCTGGGTCTGATGGCGGTGATCGGGGCAAACAAATACGGCGTGATCCTTGCACTATCAGTAGCTTACTTGCCCGCAATCACGCGCGTGGTGCGCGGCTCGGTTCTATCGGTCAGCCAATCCGAATTTGTCGAGGCTTCGGCCACCATGGGGAATTCGCGTCTTTACACGCTGATTGTACATGTGCTGCCCAATTGTCTTGCACCGTTGATTGTGCTGACCACGATGATGTTCGGCTGGGTGTTGCTGGCGGAAAGCGCGCTCAGCTTTCTGGGGCTTGGCGTGCCGCCTCCGGAACCCAGCTGGGGCAATATCTTGGCAGAAGCGAAGGCGCATCTGATGCGTTACCCGATGTTGGGGCTGCTGCCAGGTCTGTGCATCTCGGTTGCGCTCCTGGGTGTGAACCTTCTGGGTGATGCACTGCGGGACGAGCTCGATCCGAAGTCAGCACCCTCAAAGGAGGTCATTTAATATGATACGTGGCACTGATACTGGCCAAGTTCTGACAATACAGAACCTCGAAATCTCCTTCGGCGCTCTGGCAGTTGTCAAAGGGGTAGATCTCTCGGTGGCACCAGGTGAGATTCTGGCCCTGGTCGGGGAAAGCGGCAGCGGCAAGAGCATGATCGGTCGCGCTATCATGGGGCTGCTGCCAGGTGGTGGCCGGGTCAGCGGTGGGCGCATCACCTTTCGCAACCAAGAGGTGACCGGCGCTTTACCAAGCACGCAAATGCGGCGGCTCCGCGGCAAGGAGATCGGCTTGATCTTTCAGGAGCCACTCTCCTCTCTCAATCCCAATATGCGCATCGGCGAGCAAATGTGTGAGGCGATGCGCGCGCATACGGATCTCAGCGAGGACAAGATCCGGGAGCGAGCACATGAAATGCTACGGCAGGTCCGATTGGACAACCCCGAGCAATTGATGAACCGCTACCCGCACGAGTTTTCCGGCGGAATGCGCCAGCGGATCATGATCGCCTCGGTCATGATGTTGAAACCTGCCTTGCTGATCGCAGACGAGCCAACCACTGCCCTGGATGCCGTGGTGCAAAGAGAGGTGTTGGACATCATCGCAGAGGTCGCCCGCGCCAACGGGACTGCGGTGATCCTTATTTCGCATGATCTGGCTGTTGTGGCAGCCTATGCAGCACAGATTGCGGTGATGGAAAAGGGCGTGCTGGTGGAGGCAGGCAGCGCCCGTGCCGTTCTTGGTTGCCCGCAACATGCCTATACACAGAAGCTGCTGGCCGCAGCACAGCTGGGAGCCCCTGAGCCAGTGAAGGGAGCCTCAGGTCCACCACTGCTGTCAGTTGAAGGGCTGCAGGTGGAGTTTAGCGACAAGCAGATGTTCGGCCTGTTCGGAAAGACTGTGAACCGCGCCGTAAAGGATGTCTCCTTGAGCGTGCAGCCGGGTGAATTTGTAGGTCTTGCTGGTGAAAGCGGCAGCGGCAAAAGCACAATTGGCCGGGCCATTGGAAAACTGGCCCCGATGAAAGTCGGCCGTGTGACCTTTGATGGCATCGACCTTGCGAACTGCTCGGCCGCAAATGAGCGTCGGCTTCGTCAACGTATCCGCTTTGTCTTTCAGGACCCTTTTTCATCGTTGAACCCACGCATGCGCGTTGGCCGTATCGTCGCTGAAGGATTGCGCCATGATCGGGGGCTATCTGCCGCTGAACGACAGGCGCGAGCGATCGACATGTTGGAGGCGGTCGGGCTGCCCCGTACAATGGCCGCACGCTTTCCACACGCGCTATCAGGTGGTCAGCGCCAGCGCGTCGCCATTGCCCGCGCCCTGATCAGTCGACCGGACCTGATCATCGCAGACGAACCCGTCTCGGCCTTGGATGTCACCATTCAGGCGCAGATCTTGATGCTTTTGAAATCGTTGCAGCGTGAATTCGGATTTGCCTGCCTGTTCATCAGCCACGACCTGCACATCGTCGAGCAGCTTTGTGCCCGGCTGTACGTGTTGCACAAGGGCAGGGTCATGGAGCAAGGGGAGACGGCGCAGCTTTTTGCAGCGCCGCGCCACCCCTACACCCGGCGCCTGATGTCGGCATCGCCGCGGTTGGAACAGGACGCCGAGGGACTGCAATTGGCCCAAACCCAACCGGTACTGGGCAGGCACGACAGCGACACGACGTTCTACGAGGACAGTGGAGACAATGCTGGTCCTTATCATCTGGCGGAAACAGCGCCCGGCCACTTCGTTGCCCTGCGGGGCACTGCCTAACATCAAGGTTCCAATATGACCCAACTTACACCGCGGCCTTATGTGCCGCGCCCATACGCCGCCGACGAGGATGAGGCGCGCCAAATGGTTCGCGCGTACCCCTTTGCAACTGTGATCACTCAGGGGAAGGAAACACCTGAGGCCACTCAGACGCCTCTGTTCTTCGAAACCGAAGATCCGTCGTGTCGCACCCTTATCGGCCATATCGCCCGTATAAATCCGCAGGCAGAGGATCTGATGGTGCCGGGGCAGGTGCTGGCGGTTTTCAATGGCCCCTCTGCATATGTATCTCCGGCTTGGTATGTCGAAGACGAAGATGTGCCCACATGGATCTACAGGTCGGTACATATCCGCGGTGAGATTGAACCGGTTGACGGACCTCCGATGCGCGCTTTGATGGAGCGCATCGTCACCTTGTCGGAGCAGCGCATTCAAGGAACATGGCAGCTGTCGCGTATACCTGAGCCAGACATCACGCGGATGATGCCGCGGATTATTGGTTTTCGAATTCACCTGACGGCCTTGCAGGGCATTTCCAAGTTGGAACAAACCCGGTCCGGCAAGAATCGCACTGGTGTTGCCGCGCGCCTGGAAGCTGGTCGCGAGATCGGCGGCGGAACTCTCGCCAAACTATTACGGTGCCAGTGATCGGCTTTCTTATGCAAAGTTTTCTAACCATCCAGCGAAAGCGGACCTTCATTCTCGCACGATCACTTTTTCTGATGCTGCAAACCGCGCCACCTGCTGCAATGAGGACTAAGCGCAGGAATTAGCGCAGTACAAAAGCGAGAATGATCGAGCAGAGTACGATATTCAGAACCCAGACCGTGAAAGCAACCCGTCGCCGCAGGCTCACATGTTTGAACGGATTAATCATAGTCGAAACGCTCTGTCAGAATGCGATGAGAGGGCGTGCCCTTCTCAATCAGATGATCTTCAACAGTATCCATCATGATTGTGGGGCCGCACATTACAAATACCCAGTCGTGCAACTCTCGATCTGAAAAAATGCGGTCTATCAATGCAGCATCGATAAAGCCTGTCTCTCCGTGCCAGGTTTCTGGGGGGTCCGACAGCACATAATATACGTCCTGTGAACCTAACTCCTCTCGATAGGCAATCTGATCAACCAGCCGGTTTCCATAGACCAACCTCACCTTGCGTGGATCGCCGCTCAGGCGCATTTGCCTGAGGATACCCAGCAGCGGTGCAAGCCCCACGCCACCTGCAATCAGAGCGACCCCAGGTTCGGTGCGACCGTCAACAGAAAGAGTTCCATAAGGGCCGTCAACATAAGAGACCGTTCCGGCCTTTATCTGGCCAATGGTTCGTGTGAAGTCGCCAAGCTCTTTTATCATAAAGGATATTTCCGGTCCGCCTCCCGGTGCGGAGCAAATGGAGAATGGGTTTTCTTTCATCGAGAATGAACTGTGCCCCAGATTCAGCCACGCAAATTGCCCAGCCTTATAACGAAGGCCAGAATGGCCATCTGGCTTCAGCGTCACCTCCCATTGTTTGGGCGTCAACTGGGTGACGGAGGTCACTTTCCACGCGCGCACTCTATCCCGGAGAGGCATCAACAGGTAAACATATAGCAGCGATCCAACGGCAACACCCGTCATTGCCAGCCACACCCAGGTCATCGCAGGCTGCGATCCATATCGCCCCGCATAGACCGTGTGATGCAACAAAAGCAACGCGATCAAGAGCGCGCTCATCCCGTGTATCAGGCGCCAAGTCTCATATTTGTAGTCCAGTTGCGTCCGTCCGACTGCCAGAAGAACAAGGCTTGGAAGAAGCAGATAGGCGGCAACTCCTGTGGACAGAGCAGAAAAATCAGTTGTGATTGTGAGTTGCCGCGTGAGGTCCCAGGGACGCTGACCACCCGAAAGCGTACCCTGGTAGAGAAAGGGATGTAGCAAGGCAAAACTCAGGGCAGTGCGCGCCATGACCTGATGAAGCCGCATGGTTACATCCATGCCAACGCTATTCGAAACACTCTTGAAGCGGCCAGACAGGACAAACTCCATAAGGATTATCGAATAGGCCAAAATGCCAAGGCCAGAGGCAAGTTCTTCGGGGAATGGTCGGGGTGGTCCGCCCGTCAACCACGATAAGATAAGCGGCAATGTGGCAGCGACAAGGTAGGCCAAGATCCAACACAGAGGTTTCATATATGCAGTTTATTCAACTTCCTCTGTTTGCTCAATTCCGCGCTCCCCAGTCTCGAAGGCAGTCTCGTTCTATTGTTTGTACATGAAAACTCCGTGGAGTTTGCGATCGATGAAATCCGGAGGCAGTTGTCAGCAGTGCAGTTCTGGAGCATCGGTTAGTTTGGGCTCACAGCCGACTTGCGGTGACGCAGAGCCGAAAGACTGGCCCAAGGTTGTCCGAGGCCCCCCGTGATCGGCTCAAGCCAGCCTATACAGGGCATTCACTCATCGCGCTAATACCGCACCATGGCGTCTCTAAAGCGGACGGTGGGTGATTAAGCAGAACCAAGGTTCTTAGGATTTTTCGGAGCAGAAAATCCAAAGCACTGCGCTTAGGGTCATGATCGACCTATTCCTCTGGCTTGGACGCTGTGTGAAACACGCACTCTAAAGTTGACTATTCGCACAGTATAGTAGCCTCAGATATACACCATTTAATTTTCGGAACAATCTAGAAACAAAGAGAAATTTGACGCTATGAAGCTGCTCTCATTCACGGTTTAACAACCTGGGCATGGGTAATCCTCAAGAGCTATTCACTGATAGGCCCGTTTAGGGTGAGGGATTACACATGAAAATTGATGTACTACGGCGAATCGCGCCGATCTGGGTCGTCGGGGGGGGCAATTTCGGCGTTGCTACCGACGGCGGGGCAGGCTTTTACGGACTCTGAATATAAGTACTCAAGAACCCAGTTTGGAACATGCGAGGTTCTTGAACGCATTCAACCAACCTCAACATTCGCGGGCGTATACGTGAGCGATAGTGGCACCCCGATAGGAGTTGCCGGGGGGGCGTATTGGTTTAATGGCAACAAGTTTTCGTCCTTTCCAAGCGTTTCAGAGGCCGTTCTGGCAGCATGTCTGGGAACGGATGCCTCACATTTTACAAACCTGCAGCAGGCTGGGGCTGAAGTCAGTTTTGCCGATGACACATACGTCGGGTTTTCCTTTACGCTCACGCAGGACAACCAATACTTCACGGCAGGGAACTTCGAGTATTCTTCAGCGACCACATCAATCCCGTCACCTCCTGACACCACTGCCCCGGTCCTGAGCGCACCATCCGCCCAGAATCGCCCGACGGACGCAGGCCTCACGACTGCCTCTTTTGATGTAACGTCGCTCGGCTTCGTTAGTGACAACGTCGATAGCGGCCTCTCAATCACTTATAAGGTCGGCTCTACTACACTCACCGGCGCCTATGTTTTCCCGCTGGGGGAGACCACCGTGACCATGGATGCGCAGGACGCGGCGGGCAATAACGCGGCGCAGAAAAGTTTCACTGTTACCGTAAGCGATGCTGAGGCTCCGGCCCTTACCGCACCGGCTGCTCAGACTGGCAATACCGACAGCGGTGTGGCGACAGCTTCGATTGATGTGACCAGCCTTGGATCTGTCAGCGACAACGTCGATAGCAGCCTCTCGATCACCTACAAGGTCGGCTCTACTACACTCACCGGCGCCTATGACTTCCCGGTGGGGGAGACCACCGTGACCATGGATGCGCAGGACACGGCGGGCAATAACGCGGCGCAGAAAAGTTTCACTGTTACCGTCAGCGATGCTGAGGCTCCGGCCCTTACCGCACCGGCTGCTCAGACCGGCAATACCGACAGCGGTGTGGCGACAGCTTCGATTGATGTGACCAGCCTTGGATCTGTCAGCGACAACGTCGATAGCAGCCTCTCGATCACCTACAAGGTCGGCTCTACTACACTCACCGGCGCCTATGACTTCCCGCTGGGGGAGACCACCGTGACCATGGATGCGCAGGACGCCGCAGGCAATGACGCGGCACAGGTGAGCTTTACCGTGACTGTCAGTGACGCAGATATGCCGGTGCTGACCGCGCCTGACGCGCAAACTGCGGATACAGATAGCGGTGCGACCACAGCCTCTTTGGATGTGACCAGCCTTGGCTCGGTCAGCGACAACGTTGATGGCAATCTGGTGATAACCTACAAGGTCGGCGATACCGTATTGACCGGCGCTTACGATTTTCCGGTGGGCGAGACCACCGTAACCATGGATGCGCAGGACAGCGCAGGCAATGACGCGGTACAGGTGAGCTTTACCGTGACTGTCAGTGATACCTCTCCACCGCCGGTGCCGACAGTGGCGAATGTTGTGGTCAACGCGGATCGCACCCTGACCGTCAGCGGCACCACCGAACCCGGTGCAACGGTTACCGTAACCTTCCCCGATGGGAGCTCCGCTACAACCATGGCGTCTGGCGGTACGGCGGCCTTGGCGCGCGGCACCTTGCGCGTCAGGGGTGCTGCCCTAGCGCCGCAACCCGTTGGCAATTATTCCGTTGTCTCGGCAACGCCGCAAACCAGTGGCAATATAACCGTCACCGCGACCGATGCCAATGGCAATACCTCGGACGCAAACCTGACTGTCGTCGATGCCACTTCGCCAGATGTGGTGATCAGCGGCGCGCCAGAGCGGCTGACCCACAAGGCGAGCTTTGAAGTCACCATCACCTTCAGCGAAAGCGTGACCGGCTTTGAGGCAAGCGATATCACTGCGAGCCATGCAACCGTTACCGGCCTGAGTGGCAGCGGCGCGATCTACACCGCAACAATCGCATCGGTCGGCACTGGCAACGTGGGCCTCTCGGTGGCGGCAGGGGCTGCAGTGGATGCGGCGGGCAATGTCACCAATGCCTCCAACACGCTGGTCGTTTCCGATACCACCGTGGAAGAGACGCAAAAGACCATCGCCAGCTTCCTGTACAGCCGAGCCAACCAACTGCTCTCCAATCAGCCTGACCTGACCGGTTTTCTTGATGGGACATCTGATGGCACGCTCAACGCGGCTGTCACCCGTGGCCGGGGTCACTTCAACCTGGCTTCTGGCGCGAGCAGAAACGCCTGGTTCCGCCTCAAGGGGGCCTGGTCTGAGGATGACACCGCCGACAGCCGGTCTGTATTTGGCGCGTTTGGTGGCCACATTCACCTGCGTGAGACGGTTTTGCTGGGCGCGATGCTGCAGTTTGATCACCTGTCGCAGGACGACGGAGCCTCCCGTGTCGAGGGCACGGGCTGGCTGGTCGGGCCCTATGTGGTCGCCAAATTACCGGGCGATCCGCTCTATTTCGAGGGGCGCTTGCTCTACGGTAAATCCTCCAACAGCGTGTCGCCCTTTGGCACTTATGAGGATGACTTCGACACCTCGCGCCTGCTGGCTCAGGTGAAAGTGACCGGCGAGATCGCCTCTCAGGGCACCCTGTTCAGCCCCTATATGGACGCCGCCTATGTGAAGGAAGACCAGGACGGCTATACCGACAGCCTTGGCAATGCGATTTCGGCACAGACCGTCGATCTGATGCAGGTCTCTTTTGGCCTGGACGCGGAGCGTTCTATCGCGATTCAGAACGGCGCCCTGACGCTGCGGGGCGGGATCTCGGGCATCTGGTCGTCGACAGGCGGCACGGCGGTGGCCGAGACAGTGCTGCCAGGCTACGCCGGCTGGCGCGGCAAGTTGGACGCGGGGGTGAGCTATGTGAGTGCAAGCCACGGCACCTTCACCGCCTCGGCCTTCTTCGACGGACTGGGCGCCTCAGACTATCAAAGCTACGGTGTAAGTGTTGGATACGCCTTAGCCTTCTGATCATATAGCGCTACATTGCAGACAATAACGGCGGCCCCCGTTGCAAAACAGGGGCCGCAACCATGTTTAGGGAATACCTGTACGCAACCCGAGAACCGTTTCGCCGTCGGCAATTGTGAGCCCGTTGTCCTTATCTCGTTCAAACGTTTCGCTTTGATGATTTCAGCTTGGTACGGGCAAGGCTATGGATCAGTTTTTCTGGGCGGGTTGAATAAAGGAGGCGCTTTGAAAATAAATGTCCCACCCGCACATATATCGCGCGACGGTTTGTAGATAGGCAGATCCTCAGGCTTCATTATCGCAGACTATTTCCGAATATGGTTGTCTGCACCTGCGTTGATTGAGCGCGCACGCGCAGACAAACTGGTTGCAAATCCCCTGACATGTGGTCCGACGTGATGGGCTCTGGCGGGATCGCCGCCATTCCCACCGCCGTATTTGATCTGCCCCACGGTGCGGCGTCTCCTGCGGTCCCCGCGCTTCATGAATCCGGGTCCCCAAATACCGTCTTTTCAGTCCAGCAGCCTAGGGCGCAAAGGCCTCTCGTTCGGTGATCTTTTCAAATTCGGGCAAAAACTCTTCGTGGTGCAAAGCGAGATATTTCGTGATCCGCTTGTTGCTGACCAATCTGGCAACTTAGCCGCGCGCGGGCAATAGCCAAGGGTGCTCTCGACTATACTCGCCTGTCATTGCACGCTTGACACATTTCGCCGGTTTTCTGAGGTTTTCGAATGTGATTGAGTCAAAGCTAGGCGACGTTCCCCCCTCTCGCCTAATTGTTCCGACAGCCAAGAGCTGTTTTGACGCGGCGCGGTAGGGCTAAGTTTCCATCGACGCACCTGCAGATCTTTCCTATGCTGACGGGATGCACAGCACCCTCTTAAAGCTCTTCAATATCAAGTCTGTCTGGCTCATCCTGCGGCAGTTACGCAAGATTTGGGTACGTACAGTCAGCTTTGCATTTCTGGCGCTGGGCTCGGTTGTGCTGGCACAGACGCTGGGGCGACTGCTACCGCTCAGTCTGGGGGAAAAGCTGGGCGCCGGCGCGGTGGAGCAGGTTCTTAACATACTTGCGACCTCTATGTTGGCGGTCACCACCTTTTCGCTGTCGATTGCGGTTTCGGCCTTTTCCACGGCCGCCGGGTCGGCGACGCCACGCGCCACCGCCTTGCTGCAGGAAGACCACACCACCCAGAATGTGCTTGCGACGTTTTTGGGGGCTTTTCTGTTCAGCCTGGTTGGAATTGTCGCCCTGAAGGCGGGGTACTACACGCAGGCCGGGCGTCTTGTGCTGTTTGCCACGACGGTTTTGATGATTGCCTTTGTGGTGGTGGCGTTGCTGCGCTGGATCAGCCATCTGTCAAATTTTGGTCGCATTGAAGACACGCTGGAACGTGTCGAAATCGCCGCTGCTGGCGCGCTGAACCGACGACTTGAAAAACCATGGCTGGGTGGCAAGCCGCAAAAGCAGCCTCCCCCGGCGACGGCGCAGAAAGTCTGTTCACAGGACATCGGGTTTGTGCAGCATATCGACATGGGCGCGGTGTCCAAATGCGCCAAGGAACTGGATCTCAACGTTTGGGTCGTGGCATTGCCCGGCGCCTTTGTGCATCGGGCCTCGCCATTGATGTATATTGACGGGCCTACGGTTGATGATGCTGGTCTTGCACCGCTCAGGGCAGCGTTTTCCTGTGGGCAGCGGCGCAGCTTTGATCAAGATCCAAAATTTGGCCTGATCGTCATGTCGGAAATTGCCTCGCGGGCCTTGTCGCATTCGGTGAATGATCCGGGCACCGCGATTGATGTGATTGGCCGTCTTGTCAGGATCTTGGCGCCCTGGCGCAGCGGTGGTGATGCCTTGGTTGATTACCCCAATATCACCGTCCCGTCCTTGCAGACTGAAACGTTGATTGAACAGGCGTTTCGCCCCATTGCCCGTGATGGGGCCGAATTGATTGAAGTGCAGATCCGGCTGCACAAGGCGCTTTGCTCCTTGGCAGAGATGGACGCCGCGACCTTCCGCGCAGCGTCAGCCAAGGTTTCGCAGGATGCCTTGAAGCGGGCTGACAAGCGGGTTCTGACGACACAGGAAATGCGCCGACTGGAACAGATCTCTGCCAGCATATGAATCAGCCCCGCAGGGGGATACCTGCGGGGCTGATTTGCACTGGTTCGTCTTTGGGGCGGATCTTAGGTTTCGCGGCTGGGCACCGGCTTGGCGCCGATATCCCAGAACACCCCGGCCATCACCTTCAGCGCATCGCCGCAGAGCGGTTTCAGCACATGTTCGTTGGGCGCGTGTTGCGAACAGCCCCGGTAGGAATGCGGTACCCAGATGGTGGGCAGTTCCAGAATATCGGTGAAACTGTCGTTGGGCAGCGACCCGGCAAGGTTGGGCAGCACGTGCAAGGGGCCGCCAGATGTTTCGCGGATGGAATCACCAACAAACTGTGCCCAGGGGTGGGATGGGTCCAGACGCGTCGCCGAAAAGAACCCGCGATCATGGGCTTCGATCTTTACCCGCTCAAATCCATGCGCATCAAGGTGGCGGCGCAGGGCAGGGATCACCTCTGCCGGATCGGTCCCCACGACAAAGCGCAGCTGGCAGGTGGCGCGGGCCCAGCCGGAAATTGCATTGACCGGGGCCTCGGGCACGCCCGAGACCATGGCCAGAACGGTAAAGCTGTTCCAGCCAAAGACACGTTCCGCCGGGGTCAGGTCCTGCTCGCCCCAGTTGGGATCGACCTGCGGGCCATCGCCGCCTGCGACGGGCAGGTCGCGCAGTGCCGCGCGCACGCTGTCTGTCAGGCTGTCGGGGCGCCATTCGGGCACTTTGATCTGGCCACGCACATCGGTGATGCAGGCCAGCGCATGCGACAGGATCATCGCCGGATCGGCCAGCAGCCCGCCCCAGTTCCCGGAATGATGCGCGCCTTCGTGGGTTTCCACCAGCAGATCAAAGGTGGTGCCGCCGCGCGAGCCCATGAACATTGTCGGCACCTCGGGCTGCAGGCGCGGCCCGTCCGATGCGATCAACACATCCGCCGTCAGCCGGTCCTTGTAGCTGTGAAATACCTCGGGCAGACCGACAGAGCCGACTTCTTCGCTCATCTCCAGCACGATGCGGGTGTTGAACCCAAGGCTGCCGCGGGTGGCGATCACCGCTTCGAGCGCCGCGATATTGATCAGGTGCTGGCCTTTGTTGTCAGCAGTGCCGCGTCCATAGAGACGGTCGCCTTCCTCGACGATTTCCCAGGGCTCCAGCCCCTCGCGCCACATGCCTTCTTGGCCGCGCACAGTGTCGCCGTGGCCGTAGGTCAGGATGGTCGGCAGGTCCTCGCCCTCTACCCGTTCACCCAGCAGCAGCGGGCCGCCCTTTGGGTCCGGGTTATTGATGATTTCGCAGGTAAAGCCGAGGGCTTGCAGGCGCGGCAGCATGGCCTCTTGCAGGTAGCGCAGCGATTCTGCGCGCGCTTCGTCAGCGGGGTTCTGGCTCTCGCTGCGGTAGGAAACCAGCTTGGCCAGGTCAGACTGGAAGGTGCCGGCCTCAAAATAGTCGGTCACATGAGAGATGGCGGCGTCACGGGTCATTGTTGGTCCTCGAGAACTGCGTCACCCCAGGGTGACATGATTTCAGTGCATCCACTGTTGGTTTCGCCATCGCGCATGACCCCGGCGGGGCAGGCAAAGGCATAGGGTAGAACGGTGCGCCGGGTGGTCTGTACCGGCATGACATCCGACAGGGCATTCAGCACCTCTGGCGGTAGGGTTTCATCTGCAACAGCGGTGGTTCCGCCCGAAACGTCGATGCGCGGGGCGTGAAAGGCGGTTGCTATATCCATTTCCCGATCCGTCAGGAAAGAGGCCAGCTGCGATACGGCCGAAACGATCTTGCGCCCGCCAGAGGCCCCAAGCGCAAAGCGGCGCGTACCGGATTGGCCAAGCGTCGGGCAGACATTCATCAGACAGGCCTTGTTGGGTGCCAGCGAGTTGGGCTTGCCCTGTTCCGGATCGAACCACATGATGCCATTGTTCATCAACAACCCGGTAGACGGCGATACCACGCGACTGCCAAAGATAGACAGCAGGGTCTGTGTATTGGCCACCATATTGCCGGCCCGATCGACAATAGAGAAATGCGTGGTGCAGCCGGGCGCCTTGGCGACCTCGCCGCTGTCGCCCATGCTTGAAACCCGCTCTGCATAGGCTGTTTTCAGGGCGCTGGCATAGGCGGGAAAGGCCTGAGCCGGAGAACTGAGGTCGCTTTCGGCCAGCTGCTGCATGACATGGGCAAAGGTTGGGCCGGCGGTCAGGCCCGGCATCACATGGAACAGCGCATCTCGGTAGGGCACCGCCTGCGCGGGGCCCATCCAGGCGTGGTATCCGGCTAGATCCTGCGCCGAAAGGCTGCCGCCCTTGGCCTGCACATCCTGGGCTAGGGCCTGGGCCAGATCGCCTTCGTAAAAGGCGCGCGCCCCGCCCTGCGCCAGGGTCTCTAGCGTGTCGGCCATGGCCGATTGGTCCAGCCGGTTGTCGGGAATGGCGGTCCAGCCAGAGCCCTTGGGCCAGGTGCCATCATCCAGAAATAGTGCGGCGGCATCCGGGTCTTTCGCCAGATTGCGCGCTGAAGAGGCAATCAGCAAGGCGGCGTACCAATCCACAAGCATGCCTTCGCGGGCATGGGCAATTGCGGGCGCGAGCAGCTCTGCCCAGGGCATCTTGCCCCAGCGCGCATGCGCCTGACCGATCCCATCGACGGTGCCCGGCACCGCAATGGCTGCCGCGCCTTCAACATTGCGATCCTCGACCACCCGCTCCCAGGGGAAGAGATCGCTGGCCTTGCCTTCGCCTGAGAGGGGGTAGTCTTCTACCTTCAGCGCCCTGGGGGAGCGCATGCCAAAGTTGATAGCCACCGCTTCGCCGGTATCGGCGCGCCAGTGCACCGCTGCACCACCGCCCGCCGGGCCGCTCATCCAGGGTTCCAGCACGCCGATAGCAAAAGAGGTTGCCACGGCTGCATCTACCGCATCGCCACCGGCGCGCAGCACCTCGGCGCCGGCTTCGGCGGCCTGGCGGTGCTGGGCCGCGACCACGCCGCCCGCGGTTTCAATGACATGTTTACGGGTCTCTTGGGTCTGTGACAGCGCGCTCATGCCGCATCCTTTTCATACATCGGGCTGTCCGGATCATGCAGGTGGCACTCGACCCGGCCTGTCTCGTTCTCCAGCGGCCGGGGGGCGGTTGTTTTGCAATGCGCCGTGGCAAGCGGGCAGCGCGGATGAAAGGCGCAGCCCGACGGCGGGTCAATCGGATTGGGATAGGCCGTGCCTAGCGCGGTTTCCGGCACGCCTTGGCTTGGGTCCGGGGTGAGTACCGAATTCAGCAGCGCCTTGGTATAGGGGTGGCGGGGCCGTTCAAACAGTTCGGCCACCGGGGCTTCCTCGACGATCCGGCCCAGGTACATAACCGCCACGCGCGTTGCCAGATGTTCCACCACTGCCAAGTCATGCGAGATAAAGAGATAGGTCAGGCCGAATTCGCGCCGCAGATCACCAAGCAGGTTGAGGATCTGGCTCTGTACCGAGACATCCAGCGCCGAGGTCGGTTCGTCGCAGATGACGATTTCAGGCTTCATCACCAGGGCGCGGGCGATGGCCACCCGCTGGCGCTGACCGCCGGACATCTGGCTGGGGTAGGTGTTGATCACCCGTTGCGGCAGACCAACCACGTCGAGCATATCCTTCACCGCCTTGCGCTGGCTGGCGCTGTCGCCGATGCCATGTACCCGCAGCGGCAGCGAGATCAGATCGTAAATCGATTTACGCGGGTTGAGCGAGGAATAGGGATCCTGAAAGATCGGCTGCAGCCGTCCGGCCAAAGCGCGCCGGTCCAGATCCTGCATGGCGGTACCTTCGAACAGAACGTTACCGTCGGTTGGCTTTTCAAGCCCCAGCAACAGCTTGGCCAGGGTCGACTTGCCGCAACCGGATTCGCCGACCAGGCCCAGCACTTCGCCCTTGCGCAGGGTCAGGTTGACATCGTTCACGGCTGTCAGCGGTTTGCGCTGGCCAAACAGGCCCTGCTTGACGGTATAGGTCTTTTTCACCCCGTTGAGGGTCAGGATCGCGCTCATGCGAGTTCTCCTTCTTCGGACAGGGCGCCATCATCATAGACGCAGCGAAAGCCATGGCTGGCGGTGCCATGCTGTGGGATCTCGGCCCGGCACGCGACCTGCGCATGCGGACAGCGGGTGCGAAAAACACAGCCCGAGACTTCGCCGATCAGCGAGGGCACAACGCCGGGAATGGTCCCCAGAGGCGCACCGCGTTCGGTCTTGCCGGGTTGCGGAATGCAGCGCAGCAGGCCACGGGTATAGGGGTGGCTGGGGGTGGCAAAGACCTCTTGGGCCGGGCCTGTTTCCACCAGCTCGCCGGCATACATCACCGCGACCTTGTCAGCGACCCGTGCGACCACGCCCAGATCATGGGTGATCAGGATCATTGCCATGTTCATTTCACGGGTCAGATCAACCAGCAGTCGCAGGATCTGCGCCTGAATGGTGACATCCAGCGCTGTGGTGGGTTCATCCGCAATCAGCAGATCGGGTTCGCACATCAGCGCCAGCGCGATCATCACCCGTTGCCGCAACCCACCCGAAAGCTGGTGTGGATATTGCGACAGGCGGCTTTCGGCAGCGGTGATGCCGACCTTCTCCAGCAGCTCGATAGCGCGGGCACGGGCCACCGCTTTGCTGACCTTGCGGTGCAGAAGCAGCGTTTCGGTCAGCTGATCGCCGATTGTATAGGCCGGGTTGAGCGAGGTCATCGGTTCCTGAAAGATCATCGCAATGCGGTTGCCGCGCAGATCACGCATCACCCGGCGATTGGCCGCCAGAAGGTCGACGCCATCAAAGTTCATCTCGTCGGCTTGTCGGGCAATCGATTTGCCCAGCAGGCCCATCAGCGCCAGCGAGGTCAGCGATTTGCCGGATCCGCTCTCTCCAACGATGGAGAGGGTTTCCCCCCGGTGCAGGTCAAAATCAATGCCGCGCACCGCATGTAGCGTGCCACTGCCGGTTGGAATGGTCAGGTTCAGGTTCTTTACGGATAGCAATGGGGTGGTCATCAGCTTCTCCCTTCCGGCGAGGTGACATCACGCAGCCCGTCGCCCATCAGATTGATCGCCAGCACCAGCACAAACAGCACCGCGCCAGGGATCAGCACCAGCCAGGGCTCAAACAGCATCATGTTCTTGCCTTCGGAAACCATAAGCCCCCAGGACGGCGTGGGCGGCTGGACACCCAGCCCAAGGAAGCTGAGCGCCGCCTCCAGCAGGATGGCATGGGCCATTTCCAGGGTGATCACCACGATCAGGTTGTTGAAAATATTCGGCATGATTTCGGTCAGTACGATGCGCGGCGTCGAGGCACCGATCACCTGCGCCGCGGCCACGTAGTCGCGACGGCTGACCTGTAGGGTCGAGGCGCGCATCACCACGGCAAAGCGATCCCAGAGCAAAAAGCCCAGAACGCAGATCACCACGGTAAGCGAGCCACCAAGGATCGCCACCACTGCCAGCGCCACCAGCACAACTGGCATGGCCAGGCGCACATTGATAAGGAAGGTGACAACTGCGTCGACCTTGCCACCAAAATAGCCGGCGGCCACGCCCATGGCGGTGCCGATCACGCCAGAGATAAGCGCGGCTACCGCGCCAATCAGCAGCGACACGCGGGCACCATAAATCAGTCGCGACAGGTAGTCCCGGCCAAGATGGTCGGTACCCAGCGGATGTTCCCATGTGCCGCCCATAAAGACCGGAGGAACCATGCGGTTCATCAGGCTCTGGGCATAGGGATCATGCGGCGCCAGCACCGGCGCGAGGATCGCGATCAGGACCAAGAGACCAACCACGGCCATGCCAAACAGCAACCCCTTGTGGCCCAGGGCCCGGATTTTAAGCATTTGGCGGGGCGATGGTCCCTGGATTTCTTGCAAGAGTGGATCTGGGGCGTTGCTCATATCAGGCGCTCCGCATTCTTGGGTCCAGCCAGGCGTTCAGCACGTCGGCAAGGAAGGTGAAGATGATATAGAACATCGAAAAGACCAGGATTAGTGCCTGCACCGTTGGCAGATCGTTGCGGGCGATGCTTTCCCAGGCCAGGAAACCGGCGCCATGCAGGGCAAAGACGCTTTCGACGACGATAGAGCCGCCCAGCATAAAGCCCATCTGAACCGCAGCCAGGCTAACCACCGGGATGATGGCATTGCGCAGCGCGTGTTTGAACAAGACGCGCGTTTCGCCTGCGCCCTTGGCGCGCGCCGTGCGGATGAAATCGGACTCAAGCACATCCAGCATACCGGCGCGCGTCAGGCGCATGATGGCCGGCATGGCATAGTAGCCCAGCACGATGGTTGGCATGATGAAATGGCGCCAGGTTGACGCGCCAGAGGGCGGCAGCCAGCCAAGCTGAATGGCCAGAACCACGATCAGGATCAGGCCGAACCAGAAAGATGGCATCGCCTGGCCTGCAACCGACAGAAACAACGCCAGCCGGTCAATAAGAGAATTGGGCCGGATGGCGGCAGCAACACCCAGCGGCACCGCTGTCAGCAGCGCAAACAGGATGCCACAAAGACCCAGCAGCATGGTGACCTGCAGCCGATCTGCAATCAGGCTCGCCACTGGCAGTTTGAAATAGTAGCTCTCGCCAAAATCTCCACGCAGGGCCGAGAACAGCCATTCGCCATATTGCACCAGCATCGGGCGATCAAAGCCGTAAAGTCGCCGGATGGCCTCGATGTCTTCGCCGCTGGCGGTTTCACCGGCAAGCGCGGCTGCCGGATCACCGGACAGGAAGAGAAGGGAGAAGCTGATAAAGCTGACGGTGATGGCAACCAGCAGCGCCAGGCCCAGGCGTTTCAGAATAAAGGTGAGCATGAATATCCTTTCGCACCGGGCGCGGGGGCCCAGGCGTTGCGGGGGTAGACTGTCGGGAAGGGTGGGTGAGAGGCGGGGCCTCTCACCCTGGTAGGATTAGTTCCAGGTCATATCCACGAAGCGCAGCACTTCGTCTGGGGTCGGCGCGTAGCTGACCTGATCTGTGAACACATAGTTGGTGTTATAGGTGAACATCGGGGCCCAGAAGGCCTCGCCGGTGATTTTGTTGATCGCCTTGGAGTAGTTGGCGATGCGCTCATCCGGGTCGGTTGAGCTGTCCGCCACATCCAGCCAATCGCGGACTTCGTCGTCGCGGGTGCTGTCAAGCGAGCCGTGCTTGAAGAATTGGCTGACCATGGCCGAGGCGTCGTTGATCGAATAGCTGCCCCAGGTCTGGAAGGAGAGGGCGACCTTGCCGTCCATGTTCAGTTCACGCAGGGCGGAATATTGCAGCATCTTGAAATCGGTCTTGATGCCGACATTGTTCAGATAGGATGCAATCGCTTCGGCATACTGACGGTCACGGTAGGCGTAAAAGGCGATCTCAAAGCCATCGGGATAGCCAGCTTCGGCCAGCAGTTCCTTGGCTTTTTCTGGGTTAAATTCATACTTTGTCACGTCCTGCTCGCAGCCAAACTGGCTGGGGAAACAGGGGGTGTAAACCACCTTGGAAGAACCCTGAAGCAGCGCGTCGACCAGTTCCTGACGGTTGATCGCGTAGTTCACCGCCTGGCGCACCAGTTTGTTGGTGAAGGGGTTGTCACCAGAACGGCCGGCGCTGTCCATCTGCAGATAACCGACGCGCATGGTTGATTCATTTGCAACGGTGAACTGACCCATCTGCCCCAGTTTGTTGGCCTGGTCGGCAGGCACCTGCCAGATCAGATCCAACGAGCCAGAGAAGAGCTCGGCCATTTGGGTGTTCACATCGGGAATGGTGCGAATGTCGATATTGGCAATCTCGGGCTGGCCTTTGGGGCTGTCGTGATAAGCGCTGTTGGCTTCCAGCTTGAAATGCTGGCCGGGGACAACTTCGGTCACCTTGTAGGGACCGGTGCCAACTGGTTTCAGCCCCATGCCGGATGGGCCGACTTCGGCGTAGTATTCGTTGGGATACATGGAAACAGGGCCAGACAGGAATTCGATCGCCGCCGGGAATTTCTTCTTCAACTTGATGCGTACGGTGTAGTCATCAACCTTTTCGGCGGATTCCATCCAGTTGACATTGCGCTGTGTCTTTACGCCGTTTTCTTCCTTGGCAACAAAGTTGACGGTGAAGACGACGTCATCAGCATTGAAAGGCTCGCCGTTGTGAAAGGTGACGCCTTCGCGCAGTTTGAATTCCAGCGTGGTGTCGTCAATCCATTCCCAGCTGGTGGCCAGGTTGCCGACATATTCGTTGGTTTCCGGGTTGCGATAGATCAGCCCATCCCAGACAGCGCGCTGCATCACAACGCCTTCACGCGAAGAATTGAAATAGCTGTCGATGTTTTCCAGCTCTTTGGTGAAGGCCACGTTCAGCGTGCCCGAGGCTTTGTCAGCTACGGCAGGCATGGCGACACTCGCCAGCAGCGTGGCGGCGATCAAAGCAGCACGAGGAGATGTCTTTCTAAGCATGTTATTTCCCTGTTGCATAATTTAATGTATCACTATTTGATACTGGAGGTTGTTATTTAATCATCATAACCGAATGATATGGACACAGGTCAAGACCGTAGGCGCCAAAAAATTGACCGGTGGCGATATCAGTGGAGGCACGCATGGAAAAAAAGCAGGATAGCTTATACGTTAGTACCCTTGCACGGGGGTTACAGATTTTGCGCGCCTTCGACGAATCACACATATCGCTGTCGCTTGCGGAACTTGTGGCGCGCACGGGACTAGAACGCAGCGCGGTGCAGCGCATGGCGCATACGCTGCACCTGGAAGGCATGCTTGACCGGGATGAAAAGACCCGTCGCTTTCGCCCCAGCCACGCCTGGCTAGAGCTCGCCTATGCCTACTATTGGTCCGATCCGCTGATCGCGCGGGCATTGCCCAAGCTGATTGAGTTTAGCCGTGCCATGGGCGAGACGGTCAATCTGGCGCAAATCTCTGGGGATCACATCCTCTATTCCCTGCGGCTGCCCAACCAGCGGACCCATTTCGAGGCAAGCATTGTTGGCAGGCGGGTTCCGGCGCTGAACACCGCCTCTGGTCGGGTGATCATGGCAACCTGGCCAGATCATGAGACGCGCGAAGCCTGCGCCACCTGGCCGCTGAGGCAAGGCACGCCAAAGACGCTATTGGACCGGGACAAGATCCTGCAGGGTATAGAAACAGCGCGGGAGGATGGCTATTGCCTGACCCGTGATCAGATGTTGCTGAATGAAATCAGCCTGGCGGTGCCAGTAAATGGCAAGGACGGGCGTGCCCAGGCCGCCGTTCAGGTGTCGCTCTCTGGGGTGTCGTTCGACGAAGAGCAGGTCATCCGCAAGGTCCTGCCGGTCTTGCTTGACAGTGCGGCGGGTATTCTTGGCTGATACGCTTGCCTGCAAGCTGCCCTGATCAACCAGCCGCCTGCTAAAATTCTCCGGGGGCACATTGCAGGCAGATCAGTCCCTCTTGGCGCCAGGTCTCGACCACGCAGCTTCGGTCATCGACAACAATCCAGGGTTCAAACCCATCTGCCCGCATTCTCTGCAGCAGTGCGCGCTTTACTTCTGGGTCGCTGGCACTGTCTTGTGCCTGTGGTCGCAGGTAGATCGCATCAAAGCCAAGCCCGTTTTGGCGCAGCCAGGCTTCGGTATAGGTAGACCACCCCTCGGGTCGGCCAGAGCAAATCACGATGGTTTCGCCGCCCTCCTTGAGGCGACGCAACAGCTGCGCCACCGGCGCGATGACCTCGGCGCTGGCCATCGCGTCATGAAAGGCATCCCAGTTCTTTACCGGCCCATGCACAAGATGCCCCAGGCGATCCGCATCAAAATGCGCAAGTGTGCCGTCGACGTCAAAGACGACGCAGGGCTTGGTGATATCATCGGTCATATGTCATCTCTGAGTGGAGTGTTTCTTGATGCTGGCGGTCGCGCCAGACAAAATGCACCGGCGCTGCATTGGTCGGGCGCCTGCCCACAGAAGGCTGACCTGCAAGCAGACGGGCGGCGCGGATGGTACCCGAATGACAGATCATCACCGGCAGATGATCCCCTGCGCGTTCGCAGCATTCAGCTATGGCGGCACCGACACGGGCGATCATCGCCGCCCAGTCTTCGCCCTCCGGCGGCTGGCCATCCCGCGGTGGCAGCAGGTGCAGCGGCAGGCCCTCGAACACGCCCCAATCCCGTTCGCGCAGGCCCGCATGAATTTGGTAGGCCCGACCGGGAAAGCCAAGGGAACAGGTCTCGCGGGCGCGGTGCATCGGGCTGGCGAACAGGGCACAGGGCAGGGGCCAGGCGCAGCGTTGTAGCGATTTTGCCTGATCGCGCCCCCTGTCTGTCAGGGAAACCTCCAGGCGTCCGGCGATAATGTCATCGCGGTTGGCCGTGGTCTCGCCGTGACGAATGAGGCAAAAGGATTTTTGCGGTAGCGGGTAGGTCACAGGGGAATACTCTCGTGCATGAAGACCTCGGCCCCCAGCCCCTCTTCGACCAGATAATCCTCTGGGCAGGGGCAAAAGGCCGGGGCAAAGCGTTTTGCCTGCAACCGCTGCAGCATCTTGATCTGATCGCCCAGGGGCGGGTGCACATTCCAGCGTTGGAAATAGCCGCCGGGTACGGCGCAGATGCCGCGGGCATGGGCTGTCATATGGCCGGTGAAGACAACATGGGCATCGCGTCCCAGCCGCCCACCTTCGCGCCAGGCACGGGCATAGGCCCAGGCGGCACCGCCATCGGCATTGGGGGTGTCACAGATCAAAAAGCGTGCCTCGGCGCTGTCGGCGCGATCAAGCAGTGGTGCGATCTCATGCGCCAGGGGGCTTAGCCCGGCCTGTGACAGCGCGCTGCGCAGTGCGCTGCGGCATTCCGGATCAAGGATCACAGCCTGCAGGCCAAAGCGGCGCACCAGATGCAGCGCCATTTCGCCGGCGCGGCCAGAGGGCGGCACTGGCAGCAGGATCTGACCGGGCAGCTGATCTAGCAGCGCATCCAGCGCCGCAAAGCGATCACGCTGGGTGATACTGTCCAGATGATAGGAACAATCCAGGATGGCGGTTGCCGCAGGGGGCGGCGTATCAAAGGCAAACCAGTCTGATTCTTCTGACCAGTCGCCGGAATAGAACAGCCCCTCGCCAATATCGAAATGCATCCAGACGCCGCCTAGGGCATGGCCATTGCGCCCGGTGGTCAGGCGAATGCCGTCAATCTCGCAGCTGCCCTGTTCCGGCAGGTAGCGGACCTGGGCGGCTGGCGGCAGGGCCGCTGCTGTCTGCTTGGTTGCATAGATCGGTAGTCCGGCCTCAACCGCATAGGCGGCCCCACCGATATGGTCGATGTGGTCATGGGTGATAAACACGGCATCGGCCCCCACCAGCCAGGCGGGGTCAAAATGCGCGCTTGCTTCGGGGCCATGGCCGCAATCCAGCAGCCAGCGCTTGCCCATCACGTTCAATTGCATGCAGGCCGGGCCTTTGTCCCCGATGCCCGACAGGATTCTGATAGTATTCATTTATGCCTCTGAAAATGCCCAGGGAGCACTCAGGCTGAGCCCCAGTTGTGCGCCTTCGGTGAAACGTTCACGGGTTTCGGCCAGCAGCAGATCTCCGTTTGGTGTCTGCAGGTTCAGGCGGTAGCGGCCGCCAAGATAGGTGCTGCGCGCGACCCGTGCGCGCAGATCGCCGCTTTCGCAGATGGTGATGTTCTCCGGCCGCAGACAGATCAGATTTGGCGCCTCTGCATCCGTGTGCACCGCGACCTGGGTGCCGCCAAAATGCGCCTTGGTTTCCTTGGGTCCATGTGACAACGCATCAATGGGCAATACGGTGCCGTCGCCAACAAAACCGGCGACAAAGCGGCTGCGTGGACGGTTATAAAGGGCTTCCGGGGTGTCGAACTGGGCGATTTTGCCCTCGGACATCACCGCAATCCGGTCTGCCATGGCCATGGCTTCTGCTTGGTCGTGGGTCACATAGATCATGGTGGCCCCGGTGCGGGCGTGGAAATCGGAAAACACCGTCTGCATAGAAGCGCGCAGGGCCACATCCAGATTGGCAAGGGGTTCATCCAGCAGCACGGCATCGGGGTCAGAGACCAGACAGCGCGCCAGGGCCACACGCTGGCGCTGTCCGCCTGACAGCTCAGATGGCATGCGCTCGCCATATTGGGTCAGGCCGGTTGTCTCCAGCGCCGCCTCAGTCTGCTGTGCCTGGGCCGCTTTGGGCAGGCCGCGCACCTCTAGCGGGTAGGACACATTGCGGCGCACGGTCATATGCGGCCAGAGCGCATAGGACTGAAACACAAAGCCGATGTTGCGCGCTTCGGGCGGCACCGCGCGGCCAGTTGCGGCATTTGCGACCTCGCGATTGCCAATAGAGATGGCACCCTGGGTGGGGGCTTCAAAGCCGGCCAGCAGGCGCAGCAGGGTGGATTTTCCGCAGCCCGACGGCCCCAGAAGCGCGACGAATTCGCCGTCCCTTACGCGCGCGGTGACGGAAGACAGGGCCACGGCCCCGTCAAAATGTTTGGCAACCGAGGACATGTTTATGTCTGCCATGGGACAACTCCTTTGGGTAGGTGGCGCGCAGCAAGCTGGATCGCGCCCATGAGCGCCATCACCACCACAACAATGGTCATGGCCAGAGCAGAGGCCATGACGGTTTCTCCGCTGTCATCAAGATTGAAGATCATCACGCCCAGGGTTTCTGTGCCGGAGGACCATAGCAGCGCCGAAACGGTCAGCTCGTTAAACGCGGTCAGGAACACCAGGATCGCACCCGCCGCCGCCGCCGGAGCCGTGAGCGGCAGAATGATCGTGCGCAGGCGTTGAAAAAAGGATGCGCCGACAGATTGCGCCGCCTCGTTCATTGCCGGGTCCAGCTGGCGAATGCTGGCTTGAATAGGGCGGAACATGATGGTCATGAACCGGGCAAGATAGGCCAGAAAGATGATCCAGATGGTGCCATAGGGGGTCGCTTCGGTGAAGGGCAGGTTGATCAGCAACAGGATCATGGCAATCGCCAGCACCACGCCGGGCAGGGCATAGGGCAGGTCAATCAGACTGTCGAACAGTCGCCCCAGTCGGGTTGGGCTGCGTTCCATCAGCCAGGCCAGGGGCAGGCAGATCACGATCAGCACCAGTGCCGCCCCGATAGAGAGCGAAAAGGAATTCACAAAGGCCCGCGTGGTTGCGGGTTGGCGAAACAGGGCCTCGTGCCAGGACGCAAGAGTGATCGTATCTGGGCGCAGCGCGACACCATAGGCTGGCACAAGCGACGTCGCCAGCAGCCCCAGCATTGGCAGAACCAGGATGGCCCCGACGGTCAGCCACAGCGAGATTTCGACCGGCAGGCGGGCCCGCCCCAGCGGAATTGCCAATGGCCGCGCGGTAGAGCCAACCAGATGCACCTTTTGCCGGGACTGGAAAAACCGCTGCAACAGGATGCCACAGATCGCCACACAGCCTATCAGCATCGCCAGCACCGCGACCTCTGCCAGCACGGTCGTGCCAAGCCCTGCGAGCTTTTGATAGATCAATGTTGGCAGGGTTACATAGCCCGCTGGAATGCCCAGCATGGCGGGAATGCCAAAGTTCCCCAGCGCCGTGACAAAGGTGATTGCGATACCGGCTGCCAGGCTTGGCAGGCACAGGGGCAGGATGATTTGCCACCAGACGCGCAGCCCCTTGGCACCGCTGATCCGGGCGGCCTCTACCGCTTCTTGGGGCAGGGCGCGCAGGCCGGCGCGCAGGGTCAGAAAAATGATCGAACTATGCTGGACACCCAGCAACAGGATGATGCCCTGTGCAGAATAGAGCGGTTGCGGCGCGCCCAGTGGCGGTGCCAGCCCCAGCGTTTTCAGCAGGACCGAAGAAGGCCCCATGATCTGGGTCCAGGACAGGGCGGTGATCTGCGGCGGGATCATCATCGGGATCATCAGGCAAAACACCAAGGTCGCCTTGGCGCGCAGATCGGTCAGCGCCACCAAAAAGGCAAAGGCGCTGCCAATCAGCACCGACACCAGGGTTCCCAGCCCGGCGGTGATCAGCGAATGCATCAAGGCCTGCTGGGTCGAGTGGCGCGCCATGATGTCTGTGATCAGGCCCAGGCTGGGTTGCCCCTCTATCAGAACGCCTTCGGCAAACAGCCGCAGCACCGGTGTCAGGGTCAGGGCAATCGCAATCAATAGAATAAGTGAAAGCAGCTGATCCTCGGACCGGCTGCCTCCGTTTGTTTTACGCGATAGCATTAGTCGGCGCCAAAGACATCGGCGAATTTCGCCTTGTTGGCCGTTGCGTTTGCCAGGGCCACAGCCGGGTCAAAATCCATCAGTTTGATATCTGCGCGGGCCGGGAAGCCTGCTGGCACACCCATATCGTTGCGGGCCGGAATATAGCCCATGTCCAGCACCAGATCCTGGCCCTGCTGGCTAAGGACGAAATCGACAAATTTCTGCGCGCCTTCCAGGTTCTTGGCGGTGGAAAGGATCGCAACCGGTTCGGTCACATAGGACACCCCTTCTTCGGGGAAGACGAACTCTACCGGAGAGCCCTTGGCCTTGTTGCGGATGGCCAGGAAATCAACAACCATGCCATAGGGTTTTTCGCCGGCCGCGACCGCTTTGAAGGTGCCGCCATTGCCGCCTTTGGCGCGGGCGTCATTTGCGGCCAGATCTGAATAGAACTCCCAGCCGAGGCTTGCATCATTGGTCAGGGTCGCAAGGTGGATCAGCGCAGCACCGGAGTAGAGCGGCGATGGCATGGCAACCTGGCCCTTCAGCCCGGCGTCTTTCAGATCCGCCCAGGAGGTTGGCGTAGTTGCAGCACCCGTGTTGTAGACGATGCCGGTGGTGATCAGCTTGGTCGAGTGATAAAACCCTTCGCTGCTATAGAGCGCGGGATCAAATGCGGCCGCTTCTGGGGAGTGATAGGCGGTCAGCAGCCCCTCTTGCGCCATGCCTTCCAGGGTCACGGTATCGGCAATCATCAGGACATCCGGCTGTGGCTTGCCCGCTTCGATTTCTGCGCGCAGTCGGGCCATCAGTTTGGTCGTGCCATCACGCACCCACTCGACCTCGGTGCCGGGGTTTGCGGCCATAAAGGCATCTACGGTCTTTTGCGCATCCGCGTTGGGCTGCGATGTGTAGATGGTCAGGGTTTCTGCAAAACTGGCCGAGGCAAGGCAGGCAAGGGCGGTGGCAGTCAGGATGGATTTCATCACGTGTCTCCAGGGTTCAGTCTTTCGAACGAAAGCTTTCGATGGCTGCCTTATTTCCCGGAAATGCAACGGTCGTGTGACAGTTTTATGTAATAATTATATATGTTTGCAGGAAGTCCGCCGGTGGGTATAGCCTGCGCAGAATTGGATGAGTTTCGAAAGAAAACACATGACACGTGAGGATCTGAACAGGCGACGTGACCGCATTATCGCGCTGCTGTTGCAGGCCGGGGAAATGTCTGCCGGCGCCCTGTCTGCCCGACTGGGGGTTTCGGTGCAGACCATTCGCACCGATCTGCGCGCACTGGATCGCGCGGCCCTTGTGCAGCGACGCAACGGGGCGGTGCATCTGCGCCAGCAATCGGAGAATATTGCCTATTTGCCCCGCGAGAGCATATCCCGCGTGGAAAAGCAGCAGATCGCGCTCGCGGTAAAGAACCTGGTGCGCGATGGAGCCCGCGTCGCGCTGGGCACGGGCACCACGGTTGAACACTGCGCACGCCTGCTGGCAACCCGCAAAAACCTATGCGTTGCCACCAACAGTATCCATGCGGTGATGGCCCTGCAAAACGCGCCAGGCGCCGTTGTGGAATTGGCAGGCGGCACAGTGCGCCTGCGCGATCTGGATCTGTTGGGCAGTGCCAGCACCGCGTTTTTTGAGCGCTATCGCATGGATCACGCGATCTTCAGTTGCGGTGGCCTGTCCGCCACGGGCGAGGTGCTGGACTACAACTCTGATGAACTGCTGACGCGGCGGGCGATTGCGGGTTGCGCAAAAGAGAAAATCCTGGTGGTCGACAGTGCCAAGTTCGGGCGGGACCTGCCCTGCCAGATACACCACGTCTGGGAATATGATGTTGTTGTATTCGGCGCTGATCCGGGGCCGTATATCCTGGAGAAATGCGCCCGGTTTGACTGTCGCGTGGTCCATGCCGACATGGGCTGCACGCCGTAGATCGACGCCCCCGCTGATCGGGTGCCCCGACGCAGCCAGCCCGGTGTCGCACAGGGTTGCAATCAGCCCAAGCGCCGACCTGCGAGCACATGCAGAGATCGGGTGTTTCGCCCGAGATTAAGGGAAACGTAGGAGTCGCCCGGCTATCCAGCAGGCTGGCACCCTGTAGAAAATTGCGGAGTTTGGCATTGTTTTTCAAGAGAAAGTCTCAAAATGAAAGTTCCGAAGTCGAGACAGGCAAGGTCATCTCCGATCTGATTGATCGCACTCAGGCGACCATTCAATTTGATCCCAAGGGGCATATTTTGACCGCCAACAATAACTTTCTCGCGGCGTTTGGATATCGTCTGGAGGAGATCAGGGGGCAGCATCATACGATGTTTGTTGATGCAGACCATGCCAAAAATACGGATTATACCGCGTTCTGGAACAGGCTGCTTGCTGGTGATGATATCACCGACCAGTTCCCCCGGGTGGCCAAAGATGGGTCTATCATCTGGATCCAGGCGACCTATGCCCCAGTTCTTGATAGCGAGAACAATGTTGTCCGGGTGATCCAGGTTGCCTCTGAAGTGACAGCGCGGCGGCGCGGGCTGGCAGCAATTTCCGAAGGTTTGGCAGCCCTGCAACAGGGCGATCTGGCCTACCGTGTTGCCCTGTCGGAAATTCCGGACATCGGCGATTTGGGTCGCAGTTTCAACCAATCGGTAAAGCAGCTAGAGGCGACGGTCAGCAACGCCAAGGCGGTCTGTACCGGGGTGGGGCGCACCGCAACGGATATCAGCCAGGCCGCTGGCGATCTGTCGCGCCGCACAGAAAACCAGGCCGCGACATTGGAAGAAACCGCTGCCGCCCTGGATGAGCTGACAACCACGGTGAAATCATCGGCCAACGGGGCGAAAAAGGTCGAAGATATCGTTGCCGAGGCGCAGCAGGTGGCCAAACACAGCGGTGTTGTCGTCAGTGAGGCGATCACCGCCATGTCCAAGATCGAAGGGTCTTCTGATGAAATTGCCAAGATCACCACGGTGATTGACGACATCGCCTTTCAGACCAACCTGCTTGCGCTCAACGCCGGGGTCGAGGCCGCAAGGGCGGGCGAGGCAGGGCGCGGTTTTGCCGTTGTCGCCTCAGAGGTGCGCGGCCTGGCGCAACGCTCTGCCGATGCTGCCGGAGAGATCAAGAATCTGATCACACAGAGCCAGCACCATGTGGGATCTGGCGTGGATCTGGTTGGAAAAACGGGTGAGGAACTGGAACAGATCATCAAGAGCGTCGGCACGATTTCTGTGCATATCGGTGATATTGCGCGCGGTGCAGCCGAACAATCGGCCGCATTGGGCGAAATCAACACCGGGATGGTGCAGCTGGACGAAGTGACCCAGAAAAACGCTGCCATGGTCGAGGAAACAAGCGCCGTCAGCCAGACCCTGTCCAACGATGCCGGTCAATTGACCCAGCAACTTGGGGCCTTCAGGACCAAGGGCGACGGTGCAGGTATCGCCGCGGCGGGCGGCAATGTGATCCGGATGTCTGCCGCCACTGCGCGGGGCAAGCAGCCGAGATCCGCGCAGGCACCTGTGTCCGTTGGTGCCCCTTCCGGGCAGAGCGACGGTTCCGGTTGGGAGGATTTTTGACCCGGTGACAGGTCCTGCCTGCTGACCCTTTTCAACATGGCGCCCCGGGTCTGTTTTTATTGGGGGCGCGATATCGCTTGCCGCTTGGGTTGACACGCCCTTTTCACATCAACCACCAAGACCCATCGCGGTGGTTTGTATCGCGTTGGCAAAAGGCATATTGACAGCAGGCAGGCGCGCCGCAACCTTGGCGCCAAACAGGGTGGGAACAATAGGGTGAAACAGAGCGCGATGAAATTTCCGATCATTCGCACCGCCGGATTGGATGGGATGCTGGTGACATTTTCCGATGCGCTGAGCGAGGCTTCCAACCGTGCGACCCTGGCCTTTTGCGAGGCGGTGAAAGCCAGCGCCTGGCCCGGTGTGCAGGAGGTTTCGACCTCGTTGGCTTCGGTATTTTTGCGCTTTGATGTCAACACCCTGCGCCATGAGACCTTGCAAGAGCGGCTTTGGGAACTGCTGGACCAGCAGGACTGGCTGCAGGCGCCGCTGCCGGGCGGGCGTCGGTTGTGGCAGGTACCTACCGTCTTTGGCACTGAACTGGCGCCGCAATTGGGCGAGGCCGCCGATGCGGCAGGCCTAAGCGAAGCCCGGGCAATTGAAAGCCTGGGGACGGCGCGGGTGCGGGTCCTGACCATTGGTTTTGCACCGGGGCAGCCCTATCTTGGCCCGCTTGGCGCAGAGTGGAATCTGCCGCGCCAGACGGAACTGACGCCGCAGGTGCCCGTTGGTGCGCTGGTGCTGGCGATCAGCCAGTTTGTGCTCTTTGCAACA
This sequence comes from Pseudophaeobacter sp., assembly GCF_048267565.1. NCBI lineage: Bacteria > Pseudomonadati > Pseudomonadota > Alphaproteobacteria > Rhodobacterales > Roseobacteraceae > Pseudophaeobacter > Pseudophaeobacter sp. The sequence continues at coordinate 145,006 of NZ_JBLWXG010000010.1, forward strand.
ACGGCCCCGACGGGCTGGCGACATGTGGGGCAGACTGGATTTCGCAGCTTTCAGCTGGGATCGCAGGATCCGATTGCGCTGCGCGCGGGGGATGAGATGATTTTCACTCCGGTTTCAAGATCTGACTATGATAGGTTCTGCGCAGAAGACAGCCGTTTTGGCGGGGCCAGCCGGGAGGAGATCCCCGCATGAATGCGCTCAAGGTTCTTCGCATTGGCCCGCTTGTCTCGATACAGGATCAGGGGCGACCGGGGCAGTTGCAACAGGGGGTGTCGCGCGGAGGTGCGGTGGATCTGCTGGCTTTGGCAGAGGGCGCGGCGCTGCTACGCCAATCTGCCGATTTGGCGGCACTGGAAATGGCGGGCATGGGCGGGCTATTCGAGGCCACTGGCCCGTTGCGGATTGCCCTGACCGGGGCGCCGATGCAGGTCAGTCTGGATGGCGAGGCCCTGGCCTGGAACGCATCGCATCAGATGCAGGCCGGGCAGCGGCTGGAGATCGGCGCAGCACGGCGCGGGGTCTACGGCTATCTGCATCTGGGCGGTGGCATCGACAGCGCGGTAATGCTGGGGGCGCGGGCGGCACATCTGATGTCGGGGCTGGGACGCACCATCGCAGTGGATGATCTGCTGCCCTGTGGCCCGGATCAAAGCAGTGAGACCGGGCTGGGACTAACGCCAGAGGATCGCTTTCAGGGCGGCACCCTGCGTATCGTTGCGGGCTTTCAGTCCGATCTTTTTGCCGCTGATGTACGGGCGCGCTTTGCGGAAACCGGCTTCAGGCGCGGATCCCGTGCCAATCGCATGGGGGGGGAGCTGGTTTCTGACGGGGCGGGCTTTGCCGCTGAAGGGCAGTTGAATATCCTGTCGGAAATCATTGTGCCGGGTGACGTGCAGATGACTGGCGATGGCAAGCCCTTTGTGCTGCTACGCGAGGCGCAGACCACCGGCGGCTATCCCCGGATCGGCACCGTGCTGCCCTGCGATCTGCCGCGGGTCGGCCAGGCCCAGGCCGGAACAGAGCTGCGGTTCGACTGGGTTTCGCTGGAAGAGGGGCTGGCGCTGCAGGCCAGGCACGATGCCCAGATGAAATCCCTGCCGGGCCAGTGCATGCCCCTGCTGCGGGATCCGGCGCATATGCAGGATCTGCTGGCCTATCAACTGATCAGCGGTGTGGTTTCCGCCGATACCGACCCCTTTGCCTGAACGGAGACACCCGATGAACAAGACCGTCGATCTGAACGCTGATATGGGCGAAAGCTTTGGCCCCTGGAACATGGGCGATGACAGCGCGCTGCTGGATATTGTGACCTCGGCCAATATTGCCTGTGGGTTTCATGCCGGTGACCCGGACGTGATGGCCGCCACCATGGCGCGGGCGCGCGACAATGGTGTTGGTATCGGGGCGCATCCCGGCTTTCCCGATCTGCAGGGCTTTGGGCGACGCAAGATGCAGATGACCCCGGCCAGCTTGGGCAATATGGTGCGCTACCAGCTGGGCGCGGCGCGTGGCATGGCAGCGGCGCTGGGCACACAGGTGCGGCATTTGAAATTGCATGGCGCCCTGTCCAACATGGCCTGTGTTGATCATGCCATGGCACGCGCCTGCTATGAGGCGGCGCTAGAGGTCGACCCCGATATCATCATCATGGTGCTGGCGGCCACCGCGATGGAGGATGTGGTGCGTGATCTTGGCTGCAACTGGTGTGGTGAGATCTTTGCCGACCGTGCCTATAACGACGATGGCACCCTGGTGGACCGCAGCCTGCCGGGCGCGGTGATCCATGACGCCAGTCTGGCCGGTCCGCGCATTTTGCAGATGGTGCAGGAAGGCGCGATCATCACACAAAGCGGCAAGCGGATCGAGACATCGATTGACACCATCTGCCTGCATGGCGACACCGCCGAGGCGGTCGCGCTGGCACAATCGGTGCGCAACAGCCTCAAGGCGGGCGGGGTTGGTTTGCAGCAGTTCGCCGGGCGCACAGGCTAGGCGCTGCTATTTTGCTGCGGGCCTGATGGAGGTTCGTCAATTGTATTGAGTATCAGCGTGGCGATCTGGGTTGCCGAACTGACGCCCAGCCGTCCATAAGCGCGTCGGCGCAGGGTGCGGATGGTGTTTTCGGATACGCCCAGTTCAAGCGCGCTGCCCGCCACGCTCATCCCGCGCACCGCCAGATCGCAGACCTCTGCTTCACGCCGGGTCAGTCCCCCAAAGGGGCCAGCATCCTGATCCCGCAGGGTGACAATGCGCCCCGCAGCCGCCCGCCCCGATGCGGCCCGGCCAAATGCGGTGCCGCCGGCGATCCGGTGGCGCAACCCGATCAGTTCATGTACCAGCGGTAGCACCTCTTGCAGCCGCTGCATCTCGGCATCGCTGATCCACCCGGCCGCCTTGCCGCGCAGGAAAAACGACTGAAAGCCCACCCGCTCGCTGTAGGATGAAACGGTGACCCGCTCGATCACCTGATCGCGAACATAGATCGGGCTGATCGGATCCTGCGGGCTGGGGCGCCAGCGTTCGATCATCAGCCCACCGCTCTGGGCAGCGCGGATCCGCTGCAGAATGCTTTGCATCAGCTGGTCATTCTTCAGGATCACGCTGGCATTGCGGTTGAACCAATAGCTGCTCATCTCGCCCGCCCAAATCGACAGAACCGGGGCAGGGCGGGACATGTCGGCCACATAGAAGGTGCCAAAATTGGCGATCTCGGCGGCGCCCCGAATATAGGCCAGCACCTGGAGGGCAAAATCAGGCTGCACCACGGCAGCGACCAACGCGGCGACATCACCCCGAGGGAGCGGTCTTGGAGGGAATATGTCACTCATTCGGGTGACAGACTGGGGCGTCTGTTGTGAAATAGTCAAGCAGGTTCCAGCGAACCCAGCGGCGAGGCCCGGCAGATGACCCAGATATTTTCCAACCGCAAACGTGCGATCCATTTGGGCCCCTACCCGATGGAACGGCTGATGCCTGGGCCGATGCCGGATCTGGCTGCGGTGCCGCCGACCCAGCCGCTGGACTTCCGCCGCCCCACTGCGCCGACCTCTATCGTCAATGCCATGGGGGAATACCAGGCTATGATGGATGCGATCCGTGACGGGTTGGTGAACAGGGCACAGGCCACCTGTCCCAGTGACCTTCAGGAACGCGCCAACCATATCAAGGCTTTTGGCTATTTTGCCGATGCCGCCATGGTGGGGATTGGTCCGATGCCAGAGAGCGCGCGGCTGACCCGGCCGTTTCGCAACCCGGATATTGACCGCCTGTCGCAGGATTTGAAGACCCGCCAGACCAAGACGCTGGCGGCGGGGATCGACCATATCATGGCCGATCTGAAAGAGGCGATGCAGGCACCGCCCACCACCATTGGCGATCACAAGCACGCCATCGTCTTTCTCTATGACATGCCACGCGATCCCCGCCCCGATGAAGAGGGGGCGGATTGGATCCAGGGGGCCGAGCAGCATCGCGCCTGCCTGCGGGCCAGTGAAACGGCCGTGGTGCTGGCCAATTACATCCGCCTGTTGGGATGGGATGCCAAGGCCCATACCGGCACTTCCTCGGATGTGGATCTGAACAAGCTGGCGGTGGCGGCGGGGCTGGTGACGGTGCAGGATGGGCGGCTGGTCAATCCCTATCTGGGAGAGCGCTTTGGCATTGCGGTGGTCACCACCGATTTTGAACTGGCGCAGGACCGGCCACTGCTGCCGCTGGATCAGCAACCGATGATGCAGGTCAAGGGGCCAAAATGGTGGCTGGGGCTTGGCTCGCAGCGCTCTGCCTTTCATACGGACCCCTTTAAATCCCGTGAGTTCAAAGATGGGCCGCACCCGTTTGAGACGCTGAACCGGGTGGATGACCCCACCACCTATATTGACGAACCAAATGTCGCGCGGGTGCCCAAGCGCGCCGATATGTTTGCCCGCAGTCAGTTCGGCGACATGGGCAAGGCCAATCAGGCGGCTGCGACTGGTGGGTTCTATGTGCGCAAGGCGGCACCGTCGATGGCGCAGCGGCGCATGCTTGGCGCTTTTGTGCTGTTGCAGGATGGGGTGCCGTCACGGGGACCACGCCCTGCGGATGCCGCGCGCAATGCCGCCAATGTCAAAGCGGCCAGCTATTGGCTGGGCATTGATGCGGTGGGCATCAGCCGCTGCCCGGATTGGACCTGGTACAGCCACGATGCCACGGGTGCTGAAATCCATCCCGAGCATGATCAGGCCATCAGCATGATTGTCGATCAGGGCTTTGACACCACCGAGGGCACTTCGGGGGATGACTGGATCGCGGTGGCCCAGTCCATGCGGGCCTATCTGCGGTTCTCGCTGCTGGGCGGAGTCATTGCCCGCCAGATCCGCAATCTTGGCTACAAGGCCAAGGCCCATACGGTGATGGATGGCGAGGTGCTGCAGCCGCCACTGTTGTTGTTGTCAGGCTTGGGAGAGGTCAGCCGCATTGGCGAGGTGATCCTGAACCCCTTTCTTGGCCCGCGCCTGAAATCCGGGGTTGTGACCACCGATATGCCACTGGCGCATGACAAGCCAATCGACTTTGGCCTGCAGAAATTCTGCGAGGCCTGCAATAAATGCGCCCGTGAATGCCCCTCGGGGGCGATCACTGCCGGACCCAAGCTGATGTTCAACGGCTATGAGATCTGGAAGAGCGACAGCCAGAAATGCACCACCTACCGGATCACCACGCCGGGCGGCGCCATGTGTGGCCGCTGCATGAAGACCTGCCCCTGGAACCTGGAGGGGATCTTTGCCGAGCGCCCCTTTCGTTGGGCCGCGATGACCATGCCAAAGGCGGCGCCTGTCTTGGCCAAACTGGACGATGCGCTGGGCAATGGCGAAATGAACCCGGCCAAGAAATGGTGGTGGGACCTGGAGATGGAGGACGACGGTGGCTACCGCCCGACCCGCCATCCGGTGAACGCCCGCGCGCTGCAAAAAGATTTGCACCTGAAATACGAGGACCAGACCCTGGCCGTCTACCCGGCGCATCTGGCGCCGCATCCCTGGCCCTATCCCTTTCCGATGGACCGCGAGGCCGGGATCGAGGCCTACCAGCAGATGATCACCGCCGAGGACTACAAGGCGCGCCGCAGCAAGGGGGAGACCGGCCCCTGGGAACATCGCTACAGCAGCGATGTTGACAGTCCGGTGCTGGCGGTACGGGTGGCGCGGGTCGAGAAGATGAGCCCGGGTGTCACCAAGTATGAGTTTGAGAGCCTGGATGGCGCAGAGCTGCCGCAATGGACTGCCGGGGCGCATCTCGACATCGTGGTGGCACCGGAATACCTGCGGCAATATTCCATGTCTGGCGATCCTGCCGATCGCAGCCGCTACCAGATTGGGGTGCTGTGCGAAGACGCGGGGCGCGGCGGATCGCAACTTTTGCACCGGATCTTTGCCGAGGGGCGGCGGGTGTTTGTCTCGCAACCGATCAACCATTTCCCGTTGGAAGAGGGTGCGGTGAAAAGCTATCTCATGGGCGGCGGCATCGGGATCACGCCAATGATTGCCATGGCGCATCGCTTGTATGCGCTGGGCCGGGCGTTTGAACTGCATTATTCGATCTCGGATCGCGCCAGTGCGGGCTATCTGACAGACTTGGCCGCCATGCCCTGGGCTGATCGGGTGCAGATCCATGTTTCGGCCGAGGGAACCCGCGCCGATCTGGATCAGCTGCTGGCGGGCTACGCGCCGGGGCAGCATGTCTATACCTGTGGTCCGACACGCTTCATGGACGGGGTAATGCAGGCGGCCGCGCGCCAGGGTTTCCCCGAGGAGGCGCGCCATCTTGAATATTTCACGGTCCCGGACCTGCCGGAGTATGAAAACCATGCTTTCAAACTGGTGCTGGCGCGCTCCGGCAAAACACTTGAGGTGCCCGCTGACCGCGCCGCCACAGATGTACTGACCGAAAATGGTGTGCACATCGACGTTAAATGCGCCGATGGCATCTGCGGGGTCTGCAAATGCGGGCTTGTGTCGGGCGAGGTGGAGCACCGCGACTTTGTCCTGTCCAAGGCGCAACGCAAGACGGCAGTGATCTTGTGCCAATCGCGCGCGGCCCAGCCGGACGGGGTGATTGAAGTCGATCTGTAGCGGCAGAGGGGGCGCGCGGAGCAAGGGGGAGCTCCCGCGCAGCGCCAGAGACATCAAAGATGCCTCGCGCCCCTTGGGCCGGGCGCCGCAGCCAAGCTGCGGCGCGTTTGGCTCTCTTGACAGAGCGCCAAACAGGAGGGCGTGCAACTGGACACTGGGCGTGCCTATAGCGAAGCAAACCAATCCGGCAGCTGCGTGCGATGACCAAAGCGCAGGCTTTTACTGCGTAATACAGAGGTTGCACTGTCGCGGACCGGGGATTGCAGTTCTGTCCAGGCCTGCTCTTCGGCGGCTTCCCAGTTCAGTAGTGGCATGGCCCTGGCGTCGGCGACCTTCCCTTTGGCCTCGGTGCTGGCCTGCTGCCAGGCCTTGCCGGGCGTACCTGGCCCTTTGCTATTGCCGACTTCGTGGCGCACCGTGGTCATTTCAGCCAGGGCCGTGGCATCCGCAAATTTCAGATGTGCCAGATACACACCTCTTGGCATCACAAACGGAAACTCGGCTAATCGGCCGGGGCGCAGCTGAAGGCCGTGCCGCCGTAGCCCAATGGGGCGCCGTACCGCCCAGGCCTTGCTGTAGTGCCCGGTAAAGACCGCATCCCGGCGCCGGGCGAAAACCGACTGCCCTCTGGCCACCGGATCTGTGGGGGGGAAATCAAACATATTGAAGCCAAGCGCAAAAAGGGCAGGGGCCTCTTGCGCCCGCATCATCTGCCCCAGGGATCCCCAGCGTCCAGGGTCGACGCAGATCAGCTCATCCGCATCGGTGCGAATAACCCAGTCGTACAGTTCCAGCAGGCCCTGCTGAAAGCCGTTCAACATGCGGCCGCGCCAATGATCAAACCCCTGCAAGCGATCGCGCGGTATCGTCAGAACAGAGACCCCGGGGCAGATCTCTTGCACCTGCGGGTCCGCACCATGGGAAACGACATAGAGATTCTCAGCCCCAAGCTGGCGGCTGTAGTGGCGATACCATTGGGACAGCGCCCAGTGGTCCTTATGCGCCATGGTAAGTGCACAGATATTCATGCCGCACACTATGTCGGCCTGGGCCTGTCTCGCCAAGAGGCTTTGACGGGTCGGCTTGCTCAACCCTCAAGGCAGTCTGATTCCTTCGTGCAAAGGAAGCAACCTCTGACTCGATTCATGACGTGAGTCGCGGCTACTCTTGTGGTCGGAAGGGGTGTTGCCCCTATATATTGATGCTGCGGCGAGGTGGGGGTCCTGGCTGCGCAAAGCTAAGCCTACTAAACCGTCGACCGAGTGCCGGTTTCGACAGCAATGGCTTACGGTAACTAGCTAATATTGCTTTATAAATCAGATGGATTTGAAAAAGATGTAATTTTGTGAAATTATCGCTTGCGGGAAGTATGAGTTAACACTAGAACCCCCTCTACCGGCAGCGGC
>NZ_JBLWXG010000011.1:0-94315 GCF_048267565.1 Pseudophaeobacter sp.
CCATTAGAAAGAAGCAAAAGGCCAAAGTCGTCCTGACACTGACCGAAACATTTCCAATGTCAGCGATCCGCAAAACGTTGGATCAAACGACGCGAGAGCAAATTGAAAAGCAAAGGCGCAGTGGACAAAGTGGTTCAGGCAAAGAAGCGCAACTCGTTGACCTCAGGCGAGGTCGCCTGGCGGGCCGTATCCCCCGCAAGGCGTTGCTTCCCCGCTTCCAGGAATTCCCTCGACCAAGTGTAATACAGGCTGTCAGAGATACCCTCGCGGCGACATAACGCCGAGATGCTTTCCTCCCCGCGCAATCCGGCCAAAACAATGCGGATCTTCTCCTCCGCCGAATAGGTCTGGCGGGTCTTGCGGCGGATGTTTTGACCAGCTTGTCAGCTGCGTCTTTCTATGTTCCGGGCTTCTTGTTCATCTTCGCTCCTTAAAGGCTACGATGAACCAGAAACCCTCCGTTGTTCAAATCATCAAATCTGTCCCACAGGTGCTGACGTCAGACAAGATGAAATGGACTTCTTGTCGGAGACGTGGAAAGCCTTGGAACCCTCGACACCAAGTGGGTTTACTCAGCTCGATAACCATATGTTGCGGCGCATGTTTCAGATGGTCCACCAGCAAGACAATTCTGTATTGGATTTGGCAGACAGAGTGCCGTTGGCTAATAGCTCAGTGGTGACTAGATACAGCGAGCTCGAGCCCACACTTCAGCAGGCTGTTCCGAAAGCATTTCTTCTAGACGAGGCTGGAACAGGTGAACCTTAGCTATTTCAGCTGGCGTCTACGGACGGGTCGACCCCTCGCGCAATGATCTCGCGTGCCGTACTTCTGCTGAGAGCTGCGACGGCACTAAATGTGCTTACTCTAAACGAGGCTGGATTCTCTCAAGACGGGACAGAGATTAGACCATGGATTGATCCCTTGCTGGTTCATCGTGGAATTGTAGCTGCAGATGCGTTGCCAGATAGAATGGCTGATCTGTGGGATAGTACCAAGTTCGCAGTCGAAGACTTCCAAGCATCGTTGACTGACTGCTCGTATGAACCGCACGCCTTTATTACCGCAAACCTCAACGGGACTCCCGACGTCACGCAGCTTGAGCGCGCTGCGATGTGGGGTATCTGTCCGTGAAGTATATGGGCTCAAAACGGTCCATGTTGACCAACGGGCTTGGGGACGCGCTCAGCCAATCGATAGCGGAATGCAATCGTGTATTTGACATGTTCACAGGGTCTGGAGCCGTTGCGTGGCACGTCGCTCAGAAATACGATCGTGAAGTAATTGCCTCCGATCTCCAATCTTACGCAGTCGCACTAGCCGCCGGGGTAATTGAAAGAACCGAGCCTCTAGCTGATCATCGTTGGCTAGACAGCTGGTTTGACCGTGCTAAAGAGATGCAGCCAAGTCGCTTCCTTCAGAAGGCCACAAACCTTCAAGAGAAACTGGAGGTTGAGCAAATCGCGGGGTCTGCGATTGAGGCACGGGAACTCTGTGCAGACTTTAACTTGCCTGTCTGTTTTGCTTACGGAGGCTACTACTACTCGCCGCTCCAATCGCTTTGGCTTGACACGCTACGCATTACTCTTCCAAAGAATGCCAATCAGCGCAGGATTGGCCTTGCAGCCCTAATCATCGCAGCGAGCCAATCAGCCGCCGCCCCGGGTCACACGGCACAGCCGTTTAAACCGAATGAAACAGCTGGGCGCTTCCTGAAAGAAGCTTGGATGAGGGATATCCAATTCTTGGTCAAACGAGCAGCCGTCTCCTTGTCCGAAAAACATGCCAAAAAGGCAGGTAGGGCAATTGTCGTTGATGCGAACGAACTGGCTAACCAAGTTATTGAAGGGGACCTAGTTTTCTTGGACCCACCTTATTCCGGCGTACATTACAGTCGGTTTTATCACGTTCTGGAAACTGTCGCCCTCGGGGAAGTGGGCGAGATATCAGGTAACGGCCGGTACCCTCCTCCGGAGGAGCGCCCCCGCTCACAATACAGTTTACGGACGAGGTCCAAGCCGGTTCTTGATGGTTTGCTCAAGGTGATTTCACAAAAAGGGGCATCTGCAATCGTAACTTTTCCGGCTGGTGCCGCGAGCAACGGATTGAGTGGCGAAGACGTTGCGGATTTGTCCGAGCGTTACTTTGCGATTGAAGAAGTCAAAGTCGCTTCCCGTTTCTCAACCTTGGGAGGCGATAAAAAGCACCGGGAAGCACGGCAGAACACGACCGAACTAATTTGAGACTTTCACCTAAATAGAACACGACCCCAAACCTTTAGAACACAAACTAAGACATTGGTGGCAATCTTTCGCTCAGCGCCTCACTCAATGCGTCCGCCTTCGGTCGTGACCCCGCTCATCTAGCTCTCGTTCAGCCGCTTCTCGGCGTCTTTCGCTAGTTTCCAGCTGGTCTCTAACCCCGCCTGCAGCGTCGCGTAATTCTGCTCCTCGCGCAGCAAGTCGGCCAATGTGGTGACGGACGTGAGATGTGATTTCATCAATAGCGCCACGCAATGCGCCAAGCCATTCACCTTGCTTTCGATCCTGCTGGTCGAGCGCTTCTCCAAGGCGTGCAACTCCTTGGCCGAGCTCTCGCAGGCCGTCACCAACCGTTCGACGGATGAGAGCAATTCGCGCTCCAATGCTGTCAGGGGTGTCGTCGGTGAATAGGGGTGTCGTCGGTGAATTGGTCATCTAAGGCTCCTTCATCTCGATGCAGATGACGGGCGTTTGCCCCATCGTGCAGGTCTTCAATTCGGTCCGGTCGGGGTCCAGCGTCACCCATGTCTGCCCGGCCTGTTCGATCCGTGTCAGGCCAAGCCTCGCCATTTCCGAGCGCGTGATCAAACCCGTCCAGAACCAACTCGCGATCAGCACCGTCGCGATCCAGGCTGAGACCATCCCCACGACCACCCAGGGTGAGATCGTCAACCTGCGCCTGATCGTCTCGCTCCGCCTCTCCAACTCGCTCTTGCTGTCGCTCAGAAAGAACCTGATATCGGTTTCGATTGTATGCAGCGCGCTGGTCGCAATGCTGCTGAAATCGCTCCTGAAGCTCTCCAGTTGAGATGCCATCAAGGCGGCGTGGTCGCTGCGTACGGTCTCCAGGTCCGCGTTCAGTTTCTCGGCGAGGCGGTTCGGCTTGCCAGTCGTCATGGAAAATCTCTCCTTTCAATCGCCAGCGCTCGCCGGTGTCGGGGTCTTGAGCGGTGATGTAATTCTTACTGGCACGAGGGATCTCGAATCCCGCGTCAGTGAGTGCGTCGATCATGCTGGCTCGGTCAGTGATGGTGCCGACGCTGATCTGATCGAGGATCCAATCGTGCAGCGCCTCGCGACCTTGCGCGCGCGTCGGCGCTTCAATCGTTGCCCTCACTTCACGGGCGCGTTCTGGGTCCAAAGGGTCTGCCCAACCGTGCGTCTTGTTCAACAGGTCGCGCAGGCTGGAAAAGGCGTTCTCATGTCCCGGCGGAGCGATGTTCAGCGCCTTGCCGGTGCTGAGCTCAAGGCGTGGCGTGCAGAAGTGCAGCTCGACGTTGCCCTCATGCGTATGCCGCACCCAGAGACAATCGTATTGATCCCTGTCCAGCCCAGCAAAGGCCAGAGCCTCAAATAGCTCAATGGCCTCTTGTTGGGCGTCGGGACTGGGATCATCGCTCTCGGCAAAGCTGATCACGCCTGCCGTGTAGCTCCACTTGTTGGGGCTCGCATCGATCAGGTCACGGGTTTGGTGGGGGGTGCCGTGCAGTACCTCGGGCAGCGGGTCGCGGATCTTGGTTTGCGGCTGGCCGGTGTCGTCGCGGATCAGGTTGCGGTTCTCGTCATAGGCCAGAACTTCGCGAGCTGTCAGGTAATCCACGGGAGCTGCACCGCCACCAGTGCCGGTGGAGAAGAACGAAATGATCATGCGTCACCGCCTGTGTGCGCCGCCACAATCTGCGCCATCTGCCGTTCGATGATCACCAGCCGAGCAGCGACCTTGAACGCATCGATCTGGCTCGCGCGGCCGGACTTGACCGCGCCGTTGATCCAACGGGAGAGCTGATTGAGGTTGCCGCCGACACGGGCAATCGCAAAGGTCAGCTTCGGGTCAACTCGGGGGACGGGCTTGCGCCGACGTGCCTCGGTCAGCCCCAAGGCCTCGCGCATCAGCGTGGCATTGGGCAGGCCAGCGGCGCGCGCCTTGGCCACAAGCGCTGCCTTTTCGGACGGTGTGCATCGAAAGATCACACTCTCGGAAAAGCCCTCTTTGACGCCGCTTGCGTGCGTCTGGTTGGGGTTTGAAGGGGAGGCTTGCCGCCCCTCACAAGTCCCGCCGATGTAATCGGTGGGTAACCTTGCTCTCTGCTCTTTGTCGGGACCAGTTGCGTTCATGTTCGAAGCCCCGCCGCCTCGATTTCAGCAGGGCTGACCAGGTTTGCGGCCAGCAGCGCGGTCACTTGGCCGGGTGTGATGTGGCGGCACAGCGGATGACGGTCTGTGACCCAATCGGCCAAACCTTTCAGCAATTCGGCCTCTTTGGCTTTGCCCGCTTCTCGCGCCTCCTCAACGTCCTGAAGGTACTTCAACCAACGGCCAGAGGAGAACCAATTGTCGGAGAAGCACACCTTCGAGCGGGTGAATCCTTCGCTCTCGCTCGCATAGGCCCGCACAGCGTCCTCGAGGTCTTTGGCGTCCACTCCGTCGGCCAGCGCTTGGCGGATTTGCGAGATACAAACCGCTTTCCCGCGAACGCGATCCTCGGGATAGGCGGACAAAATCTTTTCTGAAATCTCATCCTCTACCGCAGCCTTCGCGTGCGAAGGATTTGGTTTTTGATATGGTTTATATCTGTTCTTATAGGATTTGCCCTCTGGGGCAGATGGCTTGCCCTCAGGGGCAAATGCATCATTTTCCCTTTCGGTCGGATCGATTTGCCCATTTGGGCAAATGGAGTTGCCCAAGGCATACCAACAGGTCCGGTCATAGTGATCATCGCTGAAATTGCCCTTGATGATCAGCTCTGCGCTGACCAGCTTTTCGAGCGCCGTGCGGATCTGCTTTTCGCTCAGATAGGGGAAGAGTTCACCAAAGGCCGAGATCGAATTGTAGGTCCAATACCGACCGTCGCGAAGGTTACGGCGATTGGCTTGGTTCTTCTCGATCCAGAAGGTGATGTTCTGGAAAATCACCGCTGCGTTCAGGCCCACGCGTCTGGCGATTTCGGGATCAAAGCTATGGCGGCTCATGATTGGCCCCCGAAACACGCACAAACGTGCGAATTTTGTACAGGTTTTGTACGAGAAATCGGCCATCTCAGCCGATTTCGGGCTGAAAGCTGGCGGGACTTTTTGCACGCACCCGCACAACGTCCTGTAAATAAGCCATATTTTTCGGGTGTTTTTGGCGACCCCGGCAGGATTCGAACCTGCAACCTGCCCCTTAGGAGGGGGCTGCTCTATCCAGTTGAGCCACGGGGCCGGGCCTGATTAAGGCGATAGCAAATGATATCTGTTACCACAATGCAGCTCTGGCTGGTTGGGCGGAGTTTATTCGTCTCCAACCTGCACATATTAAATCTGCAGCCCGGTATGCCGCCCATTGTACTGACGGCGCGCACTGGCTAACCTGAAACCAACCAAAGATATGAGGCCTTTAATCGTGACCACGCAACCCAAGCGCCCGCTCACCCTTCGCGATGTATCAGAGGCCACAGGCGTGTCAGAAATGACGGTGAGCCGAGTGTTGCGCAATCGCGGCGACGTGTCGGAAAAAACCCGCGTCAAGGTGCTGACCGCTGCCAAGGAACTGGGCTATGTGCCTAACAAAATCGCGGGTGCGCTGGCCTCCAAACGGGTCAATCTAGTGGCGGTGATCATCCCCTCTCTGTCCAATATGGTGTTCCCTGAGGTGCTGACCGGCATCAATCAGGTACTGGAAAATACCGTATTGCAGCCGGTGGTCGGGGTGACGGATTATCAGCCGGAAAAAGAGGAAAAGGTCCTCTATGAGATGCTGTCCTGGCGGCCATCGGGGGTGATCATTGCCGGGTTGGAACATACCGAAGCGGCGCGGGCGATGCTGAATGCTTCTGGTATTCCGGTGGTGGAAATCATGGATACTGATGGTAAGCCGGTGGATGCCATGGTTGGGATTTCGCATCGTCGCGCTGGCCGCGAGATGGCCAAGGCCATCCTGAAGGCGGGCTATCGCCATATCGGCTTTATGGGCACGAAGATGCCGTTGGATCACCGCGCTCGCAAACGATTTGAAGGCTTCACCGAGGCCCTGGCCAAAGAGGGCGTCGAGATCGAAGATCGGGCGTTTTATTCAGGCGGTTCCGCCCTGGCCAAGGGGCGCGAGATGACGCAAGAGATGCTTGAGCGCTCGCCAGATCTGGATTTTCTGTATTATTCCAACGATATGATTGGGGCAGGTGGGCTGCTGTATCTGATGGATCAGGGCATTGATGTGCCTGGCCAGATTGGTCTTGCCGGGTTCAACGGGGTTGAGCTGTTGCAGGGGCTGCCCCGGCAACTGGCCACCATGGATGCCTGCCGTCTGGACATTGGTCGCAGGGCCGCTGAAATCATCGCGGCACAGCTGGATGACCCAGAGGCCGAGCCAGAGCGCCATGTGACGCTGACCCCCACCATTTCCTATGGTGATACCCTGAAACGGCGCTGATGACGCTGGCACGACTGGACAATTCTGCGGCGCGGCGGCTGTTCATGCAGCGCCACGCCTTGTTAGAGCCGCCAAGCGGGAGCGCCAAGGGGGCAGAGCTGTTGCAGCTGCTCACTCGGCTGGGGTTTGTCCAGCTTGACAGCATCAACACCGTGGCGCGGGCGCATGATGTGATCCTGTATTCGCGCCGTGCCAGCTATCGCCCGCAGTACCTGAGCGATCTTTATCATGGTGGGGGGGCTCTGTTTGAACACTGGACCCATGATGCCGCGATGATCCCTATGGGGTTTTATCCGCAGTGGCATCTGCGGTTTCAGCGCGATGAGCAATTGCTGCGCAAACGTTGGCGCAACTGGCGTCGTGACGGGTTTGAGCAGCAATTTGAGACCGTTCTGAACCATATTCGCGAACACGGCCCGGTCAGTTCTTCTGATCTGGGCAAGGATGAAAAAAAGGGCTCGGGCGGTTGGTGGGACTGGCACCCGTCCAAAACCGCGCTGGAGTATCTCTGGCGGACTGGCGCGCTGACAGTTGTTGGCCGATCCGGGTTTCAAAAATGCTATGATCTGACCGAACGCGTGATCGACGCGGGCCTGCACGCGCCCAGGGATCCGCTGGATCCCGCCGATACGGTGGATTGGCTGTGCAATAACGCGCTGGATCGGCTTGGCTTTGCCACGTCGGGAGAGCTCGCCGCTTTTTGGGATACCGCCAGCGCCGCCGAAGCACGGGCCTGGTGTCAGGCCGCCAAGGCGCGCGGTGAAATCGAAGAGATCGAGGTCGAGGCCGCCGATGGTAGCCTGCGCAAGAGCTTTGCCCGTCCAGATACGGTATCGCAGGCCGCCGATTTGGGGCCTGCGCCGGGGCGGCTGCGGCTTCTCAGTCCCTTTGATCCGATGTTGCGCGACCGCAAGCGGGCTGAACGGTTGTTTGGCTTTCACTATCGCATCGAGGTCTTTACCCCCGCGCCCAAGCGGCAATACGGCTATTATGTCTTTCCCCTGCTTGAGGGGCAGAAACTGGTGGGGCGGATCGACATGAAGGCCGAGCGCAGCGCCGACTGCCTGGTGGTGACGGCGCTCTGGCCCGAGCGCGGTGTCACCTTTACGGCCCCCCGTGTCAAACGGCTGGAGGCAGAACTGGCGCGGGTCGCCCGTTTTGCCGGGCTGGGCAGCGTCGTGTTTGCCAATGATTGGCTGCGCGCGCCCGTCTGACCACCAAGGGGGGGTTATTCGGGGCGCAGATTGGCCTCTATCACGGCGCGATAATCGGCAGGGGCGGGTTTGGCTTTGAACACATCGGGTTGAATGAACACGCAGGTAAAGCGGCCTTCAAAACAGAGGATCCCATTCTGGCGTGCATCAACCCGAAAGGTCACGGATTTGGTGCCAAGCGCTGAAGGCCAGACCTCACACTCCAGCCGATGCCGCGGGGTCACGGGGGAGCGGAACTCCAAGTTCATGCTGACAAAGGGTGTCCCGGTGCCGCGATCCAGTTCCATCTGGAACCAGCCGTCGCCGTCTAGCTGGTGTTCCCACCAGGCGTCGATTGCTTCCAGTGCAAAGCTGGGCAAGTGCCCGGTATAGGCGATCTGCGCCGGGTCGCAGTGGCCCCAGCCGACGCGGATAGAATGCACAAAGGTGGGGCTGTTATTGCTGTCGTTTATCGGGTGTGACATTTGCCTGTCCTTTGTCATCTGTCCTGCCGCGCCACTCTAGCTAGTGGCGCTGGGGCATACAAACGGCTTTGTATAAATTCCCCCCTCCCAGCGGCGCTGGAAGGGGGGAATTTCTGTGACAGACCAATGGATTTGTCGATCCGCGCTGCGCGGGCTGGGTCAGAGAAACAGCAGTAGCGGCAGCAGAGTGATGACCGGGAAGGCCACAAGGATGATCACCCGGATGATATCAGAGGCGACAAAGAACATCACCGCCTTGTAGGTATCGACCATGCGGGTTTTGCGATCCATCGCGTTGATGATGAACAGGTTCATCCCCACCGGTGGTGTGATCAGGCCGACCTCGACCACGATGAGCACCAGAATACCAAACCAGATGGCGACATATTCGGCCTCGATCCGGTTGACGCGGCCCTCGGTGACGCGGATGCCCAGTTCCTTCATCTGTTCGCGGGTCAGTTCGGTGCCTGTGGCGATGGCGTCCTGGATTGAGGCAAGCATCTCTGCCCCCATGCCTTCGGGCACCCCGTTGCGCAGCACCTCCATCGCGGCGTCTGCCTGCATATCAACCAGCGAGAGCAGGCCAAAATCCATCACCGAAATCACCGGAAAGAAGATCGGAATGGTCAACAGGATCATCGACAGGCTGTCCATCAGGCAGCCAAAGACCAGATAGAACGCCAGGATCAGTGCAAGCACTACCCAGGGGCTAAACCCTTGGCTGACAACAAAATCGGCCAGCTCTTGCGGTACCTTGGTCAGGGCGAGGAAGCCGTTGTAGAAGCCCGCGCCGAGGACGATGAAAAAGATCATCGCGGTAGAGCGCGCCGTTACCATGAAGCTGTCGATCAAATTGGGCCGGTCCAGCCCGCCATTCATCCAAGCGATAAGCCCGGTGCCAAAGGCACCAACCGCCGCCCCCTCGGTCGGGGTGAACAAGCCGCCGTAGATGCCGCCAACAACCAGGCCAAAGACCAGCAGTACGGGCCAGACCTTGACCAGATTACCAAGACGTTCGCCCCAGGGCACGGCGGGGCGGGTGCCTGCGGCCTCGGGGTAAAGCCGCACATAGATCGAGATCACGATGACATAGCCAATCGCCGCCAGCAGGCCGGGAATAAAGGCGGCAAGGAACAGTTTGGCGATATTCTGTTCGGTCAGGATGGCATAGATCACCAGCACCACCGATGGCGGGATCAGGATGCCCAGGGTGCCGCCCGCCGCCAGCGTGGCGGTGGAAAAGCCACCGGCATAGCCGTATTGCTTCAGTTCGGGCAGGGCGACCCGGCCCATGGTGGCCGCTGTGGCGAGTGATGATCCACAGATGGCGCCAAAGCCGGCGCAGGCCCCGATCGAGGCCATGGCGACGCCGCCTTTTTTATGGCCCAGAAAGCCTTCGGCAGCTTTGAACAGCGCCGATGACATGCCGCCCAAGGTGGCGAAATGCCCCATCAGCAGAAACATCGGCACGATGGTCAGCGAGTAGGAGGAAAAGGTCGTGTAGGTCTCGCTTTTGAGACGACCAAAGGCCACCTGGGTGCCATCGGTGACCAGGATCAGCCCGCCCAGGCCAACGAGGAACATCGACAGGCCAATCGGGACCCGCAGAAAGATCAGTCCCATCAGGACGGGAAAGGAGGCAATGCCAATTTCAAGAGTAGTCACTGTTCACCCTCCACGCCGTCCCAGATCTGGATGCGGCCGGTAAAAAATTCATAACTGCGTACAGCGCCCATATAGATCCCCACAATGGCGGCGATCACGGCGGCAAACAGGCTGGCACCAAAGGCCCACCAGACCGGGAATTCCAGCAGGAAAGAGGTCTCGCCATTTTCAAACTTGCTGATCGTACCCGCGCCAAGACGCCAGGCGATCAACACCAGGGCGGCGGCAAACAGCAGTTCGGTCACCATGCGCAAAAACCGGTTCACGCCGCGCGGAAACGAATTGGCGACCACATCAACCGAGGCATGGCCGGCTGAGATCTGGCAAAGCGGTAGAAAGGCAAAGATGGCAAAGGCAACACCTGCCTCGACCAGTTCAAAATCTCCGTTGATTGGTCCGACCCAGTTGATCACCCAGTTGGAAAAGCCCGGCGCAATGGCCTGCAGCAAGTCGCCGTGAAACAGAGTATTGAGCATGCGCCCAACAATCGACAGGCAGGTCAAGATGATCAGGGATGAGAGGACCATACCGCCTAATATGGCCATGGATCTGGCCAGCCCCATCATGAGCTTGTGCATGGTTGAAACCCTTTATTGTGCGCAAAGGGCCGCGGCACCAAATGCTGCTGCGGCCCTTTGACAGTATTACAATCTTACTTCACGTATTGTGGCGTGTATTTTTCGATCAGGTAGCTGGCCTCTTCCAAGAGGGCCTGACCGTCGATGCCTTTTTCTGTCATGTCTGCCAGCCATTTGTCGTAGACAGGCTGTGCAAGCTCCCGCCATTCTGCGGTCTGATCGGCATCCAGGGTAATAACATTGTTGCCGTTGTCCAAGGCGAATTCACGCGCTGGCGCGTCGGAATCTTCCTGCACACCACCGGCAAAGACGGAAAATTCCAGACCGGAGTTTTCGTCGATAGCCTGCTTCTGTGCATCCGAGAGGCTCTCGTATTTCTCTTTGTTCATCGCCAGAACAAAGGTCAGTGTATAGAGCGCCTTGCCAGTGAATTCGGTGTGGTTTTCCACCAGTTCCGGCACTTTCAGCGCGGTGGTGACTTCCCATGGGATGGTGGTGCCGTCGATCACGCCTTTGGACAGGCCTTCGGGGATCGCAGGAACCGGCATGCCAACCGGCGTTGCGCCCAGCTGTGTCAGCAAAGAGTTGACCGAACGGCCACCGCCGCGGATCTTCATGCCCTGCAGGTCATCAGGTGTTTCCACCGGATCTGCGCTGTGGATCAGGCCGGGGCCATGTACCCAGGTGCCCAGGATTTTCACATCCTTGAACTCGGTGTCTTTCATGTGCTTTTCGAACATTTCCCAATAGGCGTGCGAGGTGGCACGGGCATTGGTCATCATGAAGGGCAGTTCAAAGACTTCGGTCGAAGGGAAGCGGCCAGGGGTGTAGCCCACAACCGTCCAGACGATATCGGCAACGCCGTCCATGGCCTGGTCCATCAGCTCTGGGGGTTTGCCACCCAGCTGCATTGACGGATAGCGATCAATGGTGATCTCGCCACCAGAAGAGGCCTCTACGTTATCGGCCCAGACATCCAGGATCAGCTTTGGCACATTGGCCTGGGCTGGTAGGAACTGGTGCATTTTCAGGGTTACGTTGTCGGCAAATGCCTGGGTTGCGCATAGGGCTGCAATGGCGGTTGCGCCTGCGGCTCCGAGTAGCTTCCTGCGAGTGGTCATGTGTTTCCTCCCTTTGACCTTCGTTCAATGTCAGTTGTCGCGGTGGTAAAACGATATTGCAACAACTGGCGCATTTCTTTTCATTTTGACCCCAAATTGCCGGGCAGAGTTCACTAAACGAACGATCTGGGCCCCCTGCTATTGGGTGCATTTGTAACTATCAATGCCGGATCATGCATTTTTCACTCATAAATTAGCGGCCACCGTGCCAGGCCGCTAGAGGCGACCCGTCTAGATTGTGGTGATCGTGTTTCGCTCGCCCGATTTAGCTGTGCTGGACTGCTCTGCTGGTGGGGTGGGCTTTGCGATGTGATGTTACTGAAATATGCCTTCTGCCGGATGTGTGATACACTTCAGCACTACGCGGCGCAGGTTTCAATCCCTCATTGAAACTTTACCGGGCGACACGAGGGCGCAGGTGATCCGGGTTTCTTTGCGTCTCGCCCCCCCCATCATCCGAAACTGGATATCGCAGAGCAGCCTAGGCTGTCTCGCCTTCACTATGCAAAGCAAAGTGATCCGTGCGAATGGATTGAGCGCACATGATCTTGTCTGTTTCGCACCTTGTGACCTGCGAGGCGCCTTTTCCTATTGCGCTGCCGTCAGGGACAGGCTGACAGGTTCTAGCCCAGTGATGCCGCCCTGCATCTGCTGCCCCGCGTGTGCAGGGCCAACTCCGGCGGGGGTGCCCGTCAGGATCAGATCGCCAGGGCGCAGGTGGTAAAAGCCTGACAGGTGACAGATGATTTCTTCGACCGACCAGATCAGTTCGGCCAGGGTGGCATCCTGTTTGGTTTCCCCGTCCAGGGTAAGCCATATACGGCTATCCCCCTGCGGTGACCAGTCGGTCGCCTTGGTCAACGGCGCAAAGACCGTGCCCTGTTCCAGATCCTTGCCCAGATCCCAGGGGCGCTGTTTCTTGCGCTCGCGGATCTGCAGGTCGCGCCGGGTCATGTCCAGGGCACAGCCATAGCCATAGATGGCGGCGCGGGCCTCTGCCGGTGTGGCGCGAAACACTGGCGCGCCGATCGCCAGGGCCAGCTCCATTTCATAGTGAAAGTTATCGGTGCCGGGCGGGTAGGGGCTGCTGACACCGCTCAGCACCGCATTGGCGCTGGACTTGGTAAAGTAAAAGGGCGCCTCGCGGTCGACCTCTACCCCCATTTCAGCTGCATGGGCGGCGTAGTTGCGCCCAACGCAGAAAATCCGCCCAACCGGGTAGCCACCCGTTTCGTCGCGGACGGGAATGACCAGCGGGTCTGGTAAGGGAAACAGGGTCTTTGTCATTTTGTGGCTCCGGCTATTGCAGGTTGGGATCTGGCAGGGTCGCGCCCCTGCGGGCAGTCTTCGGGGGCTAGATTTCGAGAGAAACCCAAAGCACCTGGGCGTCTTCCTCGCTGGTGGACACGCAGCCATGGCCCATGCCGCTGTCATAATAGACAGAATCACCGGCGCTCATCGCCAGGGGGCGATAGTGTTCTGTATAAAGGACCAGTTCACCGCTGATCACATACATGAACTCCTCGCCACGATGGCGCACCCAGTTGTCATATTCGGTAACGTCGCGCGCTTTGATGGTGCTGATATAGGGCAGCATCCGCTTGCTGGTGAGTTCGGTGCAGAGCAGTTCGTGGTCGTAGGTCTTGGTTTCCTGGTGCTCGCCGCGCCCGGCCAGGGTGTAATCGCGTCGCCCCGAGATGGAGCTTTGGGCCGATTGCACAAACAATTGCGGCGTTTCCAGCTCAAGCGTTCGCATCAGGCGGCGGATGATCTCAAAGCTGGGGCGGGTCTGGTTGTTCTCGATCTTTGACAGGGTCGACCGGCCAATGGCCGCAGCCTTGGCGGCTTCTTCCAGGGTAAGACCCTTGTCTTTGCGCGCGTCGCGAATCATCTTGCCCAGAACTTGCCCGTCCGGGGCTTCGCCTGCCTCAGGCGCGAGCCTTGCTTCTTCTGACTGAACCGGTTCCATCTAGTTGTTTTCTCCTGTTGCCCGGAAACTTTAGCGTTGATGTCTCTGGGCGTCAAAAATTTCCACATGACTTCTTTTGTTGTTAAATGGGGAAAAGTTTCCTATAGGAACATTGTGGCGTGCGTGAAGGCCCTGTCCTTTTAAAGCGCGGAGCCCTGCAGCGCGACCGATTGGGATGCAATCCTGCCCCAAAGCAGGCCGCGCAGAGCTCCTTTGCTTCGCGATGCGCATTGCATGGTTATGGTTCCTGGCAACCGATCTTTGACAAGAAGGCTTCACATGATGACTGACGCACCCAAACGGACCCCGCTTTATGATCTGCACGTAGAGCTTGGCGGCAAGATGGTTGATTTTGCCGGTTGGGAAATGCCGGTTCAGTATCCCATGGGGATCATGGGAGAGCATAAGCAGTGTCGCGAAAAGGCCGGACTGTTTGATGTGTCGCATATGGGGCAGGTGATCCTGAAAGGCGACGATATCGCCGCCAAGCTGGAAACCATTGCGCCCTCGGTCTTTACCACGCTGAAAGAGGGCAAGGCACGGTATACCTTCTTTACCAATGACGCCGGCGGCATCATGGATGATCTGATCGTATCCAACGCTGGCGATCATTTCTTTGTGGTGGTCAATGCCTCGATGCGTCACCAGGATATTCCACACATGGCGAAACACCTTGACGGGGTTGAGGTGATAGAGATCTTTGACCGCGCCCTGGTGGCGGTGCAGGGGCCTGCCGCCGAAGCCGTTGTCGGTGATCTCTGTCCCGCCGCGCGCGATATGAAATTCATGGAGACAATTGTCGCCGATATCATGGGGGTGGAATGCCGCCTGTCGCGTCTCGGCTATACTGGCGAAGATGGATATGAGATTTCCATTCCAGAAGACAAGGCCGTCGAAATCACCCGCGCCCTGCTGGCGCATGAGGATTGCGCCCCTGCCGGGCTGGGGGCACGCGACAGCCTGCGGCTGGAGGCCGGCCTGTGCCTCTATGGCAATGACATCGACAATGACACCACCCCGGTTGAGGCCGCGCTGACCTGGGCAATGCAGAAACGCCGCCGTGAAGAGGGCGGCTTTCCCGGCGCTGCGCGCATCCAGAAAGAACTGGCCGAGGGCGCTGCCCGCAAGCTGGTTGGCATCAAGCCCACGGGGCGCGCCCCGGCCCGCCAGGGGGTCGAGGTGCAGTCGCCAGAGGGCGAGACGATCGGCATGATCACATCGGGCGGCTTTGGCCCCACTGTTGGCGGCCCGGTTGCCATGGGTTATGTCGCAACAGAACAAGCGACACCGGGCCAGGCGGTGAACCTGATTATCCGGGGCAAGGCCCAACCGGCGGAAATCGTCGCGCTGCCCTTTGTCACCCAGAACTACAAACGCTGAATACAGATCACGACAGACTATGAGGAGCGTCACATATGACCACCTATTATTCCGAAGAGCATGAATGGATCACCGTTGAAGGGGAGACCGCCACGCTTGGCATCACCCAGCATGCGGCTGATCAGCTGGGCGAGATCGTCTTTTGCGAGCAAAAAGAGGTGGGCGACACCTTTGACAAGGCGGAAGAGATCGGCGTGATTGAATCGGTCAAGGCCGCCTCGGAAATCTACGCACCGCTGGATGGCGAAGTGATCGAGGCCAACCCTGCGCTGGAAGAAAACCCTGGTGCCCTGAACGAAAGCCCTGAAGGTGAGGCCTGGATCTACAAGATTAAGCTCACCGATGCGGCCCAGCTGGAAGATCTGATGGATCTGGACGGCTATAAGGCCTTTATCGGGTAGGATACTGCCTGCTGCGCCCCTGGCTGTTGCGGCCGGGGGCGTCGGGCATCGCCAGACCGCGGCCCTGCCCAGCTGTCTGTGCGCCTGTCCACCTTTCTGCTTTCTGCGGCCCTTGTGGAACGCTGCTTTCCACCGGCCTCTTTCAAATGTTCTGACCCAAGGACCAAGACCCATGGCCTTTAAGCTAACCGACTACGAAGCCTATGACTTTGCCAACCGTCGCCACATCGGCCCGTCGCCCACAGAGATGGCGGAGATGCTGAAGGTGATTGGTTTCAAGACCCTGGATGAGCTGATCAACGCGACCGTGCCCGAAGCGATCCGCCAGCAAGAGCCGCTGGACTGGGGCCCGGCGATGACCGAACGCGATGCGCTGTTCCACATGAAAGAGGTGGCGAGCAAGAACAAGGTTCTGACCTCACTGATCGGTCAGGGCTATTACGGCACCACCACGCCTGCACCGATTCTGCGCAACATCCTGGAAAACCCTGCCTGGTACACCGCCTATACGCCCTACCAGCCCGAGATTTCGCAGGGTCGGCTTGAAGCGCTGTTGAACTTCCAGACTATGGTCAGCGACCTGACCGGCATGGATATCGCCAATGCCTCCTTGCTGGACGAGGCCACCGCCGCCGCCGAGGCCATGGCCATGGCCTTCCGTGGGGCGCGTTCCAAGGCGAATAACGCTGCCTTTTTTGTCGACCAGAACTGCCACGCCCAGACCATTGCCGTGATCCAGACACGCGCTGCCCCACTGGGCATCGACGTGGTGGTTGCCGATCCGGATGACCTGGATGCCGGTGCCGTCTTTGGCGCGATCTTCCAATATCCCGGGACCTATGGCCATGTGCGTGATTTCACCGATGAAATCACGGCCCTGCATGAACACAAGGGCATTGCCGTTGTTGCCGCCGACATCCTGTCGCTGGCGCTGCTGAAAAGCCCCGGTGAAATGGGCGCGGATATCGCCATCGGCTCGACCCAGCGCTTTGGCGTGCCCATGGGCTATGGTGGGCCACATGCGGCCTATATGGCAACCACCGACAAACTGAAGCGCGCCATGCCCGGCCGTATCATTGGTGTGTCGATCGACAGCCATGGCAACAAGGCCTATCGCCTGGCCCTGCAAACCCGCGAACAGCACATTCGCCGCGAAAAAGCCAATTCCAACGTCTGCACCGCGCAGGCGCTCTTGGCGGTCATGGCATCGATGTATGCGGTTTATCACGGCCCCGACGGCATCAAGGCCATCGCCCAGTCGGTGCACCGCAAGACCTCGCGTCTGGCGGCCGGGCTGGAAGAGCACGGCTTCAAGGTCGAACCAGAGGTCTTCTTTGATACCATCACGATTGAGGTTGGCCCGCTGCAGACAACCGTCATGGAGGCTGCAGTGGCCCGTGGCATCAACCTGCGCAGGGTGGGGGACACCAAGGTTGGCGTCAGCTTGGATGAGCAAACCCGCCGCGAAACAATTGAGGCTGTCTGGGGTGCCTTTGGCATCGACAAGAAAGACGACAGCCAGGCCAATCGCGCCTATCGTCTGCCCGATTATGCCCTGCGCGAAAGCGAATATCTGACCCATCCGATCTTCCACAAGAACCGTGCCGAGGCGGAAATCACCCGCTACATGCGCCGTCTTGCAGATCGCGATCTGGCGCTTGATCGGTCCATGATCCCGCTGGGGTCTTGCACCATGAAGCTGAACGCGACGGTTGAAATGATCCCGGTCACCTGGCCTGAATTTGGCAATCTGCACCCCTTCTGCCCGCAGGATCAGGCGCAGGGCTATCAGCAGATGATCGAAGATCTGAACGACAAGCTGTGCCAGATTACCGGCTATGATGCGATTTCCCAGCAGCCCAATTCTGGGGCGCAGGGTGAATACGCGGGCCTTCTGACCATTCGAAACTATCATGCGGCCCGCGGCGAAGCGCACCGCAATGTCTGTCTGATCCCGACCTCGGCCCATGGTACCAACCCGGCGACTGCCCAGATGGTTGGGTACAAGGTTGTGCCGGTTGTCGCGGATGAGGACGGCAATATCGACGTGGCTGATTTCCGGGCCAAGGCGGACAAGCACAGTGCCAATCTGGCCGCCTGCATGATCACCTATCCGTCTACCCACGGCGTGTTTGAGACCACCGTGCAAGAGGTCTGCCAGATCACCCATGATCACGGCGGTCAGGTCTATATCGACGGCGCCAATATGAACGCCATGGTCGGCCTGGCACGTCCGGGTGATATTGGCGGCGATGTCAGCCACCTGAACCTGCACAAGACCTTTTGCATTCCCCATGGCGGTGGCGGCCCCGGCATGGGACCCATCGGGGTGAAATCACACCTGACAGAACACCTGCCCGGCCACCCGGAATATGGCACTGCTGTTGGGCCGGTTTCGGCGGCGCCCTTTGGCTCTCCGTCGATCCTGCCGGTGTCCTGGGCCTATATCCTGTTGATGGGCGGCGCCGGGCTGACCCAGGCGACCAAGGTTGCGATTCTGAACGCCAACTATATCGCGGCCCGCCTAAAGGACGCCTACGGCGTGCTTTACACTTCGGCAACCGGGCGTGTGGCGCATGAATGCATCCTTGATACCCGGTCGCTGAATGACGAGGGCGGCATCACTGTGGATGACGTGGCCAAGCGCCTGGTCGATTCAGGGTTCCATGCGCCGACCATGTCCTGGCCAGTGGCTGGCACCTTGATGGTTGAGCCAACCGAGTCTGAGCCCAAGGCCGAATTGGATCGTTTCTGCGACGCCATGCTGTCGATCCGGAGCGAGGCGCAGGATGTCATCGATGGCAAGATCGACCCGCAAAACAACCCGCTGAAAAACGCCCCCCACACGGTGCGCGATTTGGTGGGCAACTGGGATCGACCCTATAGCCGCGAAGCGGCCTGCTTCCCGCCCGGCGCGCTTGGGGTGGATAAATACTGGTCACCGGTCAACCGGGTCGACAATGCCTATGGCGACCGCAACCTGGTCTGCACCTGCCCGCCGATGTCGGACTACGCAGAAGACGGCACCAGCTGACCAAGACGACCAAGGCCCGCCGCCCTGCCCATGGTGTGGCGGCGGGCGCTCCCCTTTGACATCGCGCGCCGCCCGACTGGCTGGGCGCGCCCGCAATCGGAGGAGGCCAGAATGACCGCCCACAGCCTATTATCACATCCTGCCGCTCCCTCTGATCAGGTGGCTATCTTGCTTCCAGAGGGAGCCCCCACAGGTGCGGGACAGGTGCTGGCGGATCTGCTGCTTGCGGCAAATGAAGTGATCCCGGAGGCGCAGTTTCGGGTGACGATCCAGCCTCTGTCGCAGGTGCAACACCCCAGCCGGGACGATCCGCGGCGCGCCATGAGCATCTTTCTTGGCGATATCCGGGCCCGCTGGCGGGTCAGCCGCCAGGACCGTGCCGCTCTGCAGGTGCTGTTGCAGCGCTCGGGCCAGCCGGTTCTGGTGGGCGGCGCGGTGTTCCTGCTGCGCGAGGCGGGGATGTTTGACAAACAGGCCCTGGCGGTGCATTCGAACTTTGCTGCTGCTGCCGAAGAAGAGGCCCTGCACGCGACCGAGACTGGCGCGCCCTACCATCTGGGTGATCCGGTGCATTCCGCTGTCAGCCCGCTGGCGGCGCTGCGTCTGCTGCAAGAGCTGATCGGCCGCACCTATGGCGCGTTCATGGCCGACGCGCTGGGGGAATATGTCGGGCTTGATGCAGGTGACAGCCGGTTGCAAAGCAAGGTCACCCTGGACATCTTGCACCGAGCGGGCGGCGACAGCCTGATCAGGCAAAGCCTGTCCCTGATGCAGCAGAACATGGAAGAACCGTTGTCAATCTGTGAACTGGCGCGCGAACAGGGCGTGTCGACCCGCAAACTGCAGCGCCGCTTCCGCGAGCGCACTGGCGGCGGGCCACAGACCGCCTATCGCCTGTTGCGGATAGAGCGGGCGCATCAGCTTCTCACCCATACCAGCCTCAACCTCTATGAAATTGTTGCGGCAACCGGGTTTGGCACCCGTTCTAATCTGTCGCGCTGGTTCCACAAACAGCTGGGTGTCAGCCCGCAGGTGGTGCGTCGCCGCGCCTATAGCGAGATGGCTCCGCCCTGCTGCACTGACGGCGCTGCGGGTCTGAAACGGATCTGACAGCTATTGCTTCCTGCCGGGGCAAAGCTTTTTGAAATAGGTCTTGAACCTCTAGTCGCTGAAGGGTCTATCTAGGGGAGGTCTTTACAAATTCCGAGGCCAGACCATGTCCCAAAACTGCTGTTCCCCCCGCTCTGCCGATATCACGCCTGCCGCACAGGATCCCGATCAGACTACCGCTGTGGCCGGGGGCTGCTGTGGCAGTGCCGGGGCGGTGCCCGTGATGGATGCGGGCCAGATGAAAGCGGGGCGCAGCTTTCGGGTGAATGGTTTGGATTGCGCCGAAGAAGTGGCGATTTTGAACCGGGCACTGGGGGGCGCGGTGGGCGGGGCAGCGCAGCTCGGCTTTGATGTGCTGAACGGACGGATGACACTGCTGGCCACGGCCACGCCGATTGCCGATGCCGAGGTGCTGCGCCTGGTGGCACAGACGGGCATGCGGGCCACCCCATGGGACGACGCCAGTGCCACGGCCGATCAGGCGGCGCATCTGACCCGGCAAAAACGGTTCACCGGCGCAAGTGCCGGGTTTTGGGCGGCTGGCCTGGCCTGGCATATTGGCCACTCTGGCGCAGGTGGCTTGGGGCAGCTCTTTGCCAGCCATGGCGCGCAGCCGGTGCCACTGCCGGAATTGGCGCTTTTTCTTGTGGCGATCCTGCTGGGGGTTTGGCTGGTGCTGCCCAAGGCCTGGTATGCGCTGCGCAATCTTGCCCCCGATATGAACCTGTTGATGGTGGTGGCGGTGGCTGGTGCGCTGACCCTTGGGGAATATTTCGAAGCCGCCACAGTTGCCTTTTTCTTTGCCCTGTCGCTGACGCTGGAATCCTGGAGCGTTGGGCGGGCACGCACGGCAGTGGCGGCCCTGCTCAACCTGGCGCCCCCTACGGCGCTGGTGCTTGCCGCTGATGGACGGGAGACAGAGATGCCCGCCGCCGAGGTTCAGATCGGGCAGCATTTTGTGGTGCGGGGCGGTGACCGGATCCCGCTGGACGGGCAGGTGATTGCCGGCGCCGGAGAGGTTGATCAAGCGCCCATCACCGGCGAAAGCGCCCCCGTGCCCAAAGAGGCCGGGGACGAGGTCTATGCCGGCACCATCAATGGTGAGGGCAGCCTGACGGTGGCGGCCAGCAAGGCTGCAAGCGACACGGTGCTGGCCAAGATCACCCGCATGGTGGGCGAAGCCCACGCGCGGCGTGCCCCAGTGGAACAATGGGTCACCAGATTTGCCCGTATCTATACCCCTGTGGTCATGGGGCTGGCCATGGCGCTGGCGGTGTTGCCGCCGGTGCTGATGGGGGGCGACTGGGGCTTTTGGGTCTATAATGCGCTGGTGCTGCTGGTTATCGCCTGCCCCTGCGCATTGGTGATTTCTACACCAGTGTCGATTGTTGCCGCCCTTGCTGCCTCGGCGCGGGCTGGGGTTCTGATCAAGGGCGGTGCCTATATAGAGGCCCCAGGCCGACTGGACGCCGTCGCCCTGGACAAGACCGGCACCCTGACCGAGGGCCGCCCGGAAGTGAGCGGCCTGTACCCGCTTGGGGGGGGCGATGCGGCGGATCTGTTGCAGGCTGCCGCCGCACTGGAGGCACGGGCCTCGCACCCTCTGGCGCAGGCCATTCTGGCCGAGGCGCAGCAGCAGGGGGTTGCCGTCGTGGCGGCCAGCGGCAGCCGGACCGTGCCGGGACGCGGCGTCGAGGGGCAGTTTCAGGGCCGCGCGCTCTGGCTGGGCTCGCCCCGGTTCGCCGTTGAAAAAGGGTTCGAAGCGGCGCTGCCAATGGCGCAGATGGCCGAGATCGAGGCGGCAGGCGCCACCCTGGTTGTTGTGGGTACCGATAGCGGGCTGTTAGGGCTGATCGCCCTGCGGGACCGGCTGCGCCCTGAGGCCCGCGAGACGGTGGCGGCGCTGCACCGGCTTGGCGTCAAGAAGGTGGTGATGCTGACCGGTGACAATGCGGTCACGGCCCGGGCCGTCGCGGTTGAAACCGGCATCGACGAAATCCACGCAGAGCTGCTGCCGGGCGACAAGCTGGCGGTGATCGAGCGACTGACCAAAGAGCATAAGATGGTGGCCATGGTCGGGGACGGGGTCAATGATGCCCCGGCGATGGCGCGGGCGCATTTTGCTGTGGCGATGGGGGCCGTGGGATCTGATGCCGCCATCGAGACCGCCGATATCGCCTTGATGAGCGATGACATCAGCCGCCTGCCCTGGCTGCTGCGGCACTCGCGTCGTACCATGGCGGTGATCCGGCAGAACGTCACGGTCTCGTTGGTGACCAAATTGGCATTTGCCCTGGCAACCGTCTTTGGCCTGGCCTCCATGTGGGGGGCGATTGCCGCGGATGTTGGGGTGTCGCTGCTGGTTGTGGCCAATGCGCTGCGACTGCTGCGCGTAAAGGAGATTTGATATGCTGACCATTGGCGCACTGGCCAAACGCACCGGCACCAAGGTGCAGACGATCCGCTACTACGAGACCATCGGCCTGATGCCTGAACCCGCCCGCAGCGAGGGCGGCCAGCGGCGCTATGACCTAGCGGAACTGGATCGCCTGGCCTTTGTTCGGCATGGGCGGCAATTGGGGTTCTCGCTGGATGCCATTCGCGATTTGTTGGATCTGGCCGATAATCCGGCCCAGTCCTGCGCTGATGCGGATTCGATTGCGCAGCGGCAGCTGAAACAGGTGGAGGATCGCATTGCCCGGTTGCAGGCGCTTCAGCTTGAACTGAAGCGGATGATCAGCGACTGCGGCCAGGATTCTGTGGCGCAATGCCGGGTGTTGGAGGTGCTGCGCAACCATTCTGAATGCCTGACCGATCACGAGGTAGGCAGCGACCGATCAATCGGCAGCTAGAGCATGACACAAGCAGGCCGCGCGATCGGGGGGCGTTCTTCGTGAAAGGCGAAATTCAAGCCTGTTGCCCTGTGGGGGCTGGGTCTTGTCGCCGTCTTCAGACGCTGCGCCCACCGTGATGGGCTTCGCCACGTTCGCGGGCCAGGTGCATCTGTTTCTGCCGCTCACGAAAGCGCGCCTTGTCGGCCTCTGAGGTTTCGTCAATGCACTGATGGCAAGACACACCGAGTTCAAAACTGGGGTGAGCCTTGTCTTCGGGCACGATCGGGCGGCGACAGCCGTGGCACAATTCATGCGGGCCTTCGACCAGTCCGTGGCCAACCGATACGCGGTTGTCAAAGACAAAGCATTCGCCCTGCCAGCTGCTCTCTTCGGGCGGGGTTTCTTCCAGGTAGCGCAGAATGCCCCCCTTCAGGTGATAGACGTCCTCTACCCCTTGGCTCAGCAGATAGTTGGTCGATTTTTCACAGCGAATGCCGCCGGTGCAGAACATCGCCACCCGCTTGTTGTGAAAGCGATCCTTATTGGCCTGCCACCAGGCGGGGAATTCACGGAAACTGGCCGTTTCAGGGTCAATGGCACCTTCAAAGGTGCCGATCTTGACCTCATAGTCGTTGCGGGTATCGATGACCGCGACATCCTCGGCCCGGATCAGATCGTTCCAGTCTTCTGGTTCGACATAGTGGCCAACCCTGGCCTTGGGATCGACATCGGGCTGCCCCATGGTGACGATCTCTTTTTTAAGACGCACCTTGATCTTGCCAAAGGGGGCGTGATCGCTTGTCGCCTCTTTCCACTCCAGATCAGCGCAGCCGGGCAGCGCCTTGATATGGCTCAGCACCGCCTCGATTCCGCTGGCAGGGCCTGCGATGGTGCCATTGATACCTTCCTGCGCAAGCAGCAAAGAACCGGTGACCTGTTGTTGCAGGCAAAGATCCAGCAGCGCCGGTTTCAGGGCGGCGGGATCGGTGAAGCGGGTGAAGTGATAGAGAGCTGCGATTCTGTACATACCGCGCCTTAGAACCACGCGGCAGATTTTTCAAGGAAAACCAATTGTGCACGGAAATATTGCGGCAATATGCCCGTTCTGCCGGAGGGAGTGGCGTATTTCCAGTGTGGCGTGACGACACGGTTCCCATAAAGATTGCAGCCGGGTAAAAGCTGGTATTACCGTGAGGAGTGGAACAGATGTCACAGGCACTGATCGTTATTGATGTACAGAATGATTTTTGCCCCGGTGGCGCCCTGGCCGTGCCCGATGGCGACGCCGTCGTGGCGCCAATCAATGCCATGATGGCAGATTTTGAAACCGTGATCCTGACCCAGGATTGGCATCCGGCGGGGCATTCTTCCTTTGCCAGTTCACATGCGGGAAAGGCACCGTTCGATCTGGTTGAAATGGCCTATGGCACCCAGGTCTTGTGGCCGGATCACTGCGTGCAGGGCCGCAAGGGGGCCAGTTTCCATGCGGATCTGGACACCAGCGGCGATCTGATTCTGCGCAAGGGCTTTCGCCGCCACATCGACAGCTATTCGGGCTTTTTTGAAAACGACCAACAGACCCCAACCGGGCTTGAGGGCTATTTGCGGACGCGGGGCATCACAGAGCTGACGCTGGTTGGTCTGGCGACCGATTTCTGCGTTGCCTACACGGCAATGGATGCAGCAAAACTGGGGTTTGATGTCAGTGTCGAACTTTCAGCCTGTCGGGCCATTGATCTGGACGGATCCCTGAAACGTGCCCTTGCAGATATGCATGCCGCTGGGGTGCAGTTGCCGACTGGTCCAGCCTAATACCCCAACGCGCGGGCGCAGGCGGGCTTTAGGGAATTTGAAACATTGCAAGCCTATGAATTTGGCATTGCGCGGAGGCAACAGGCAGGCATGACGAGGGACCAGGAAAGTGGGGCTGTGACAAGACCGCTGGACCTACATCACGAGAGATATAGCCCTGATGGGCTATTCCTGCGGTATGCCCGCGGTCAAATCAGGATATTGTGGTCGCGTGTCGCCTTTTATGTCGTGGGTAGCCTGATTCTCTGGGGTATTGTTTCACTGCAGGCAGCCGTGATCGCCCTGACAGTTGCCCTTTTGGCCGAAGCGATCGAAGCAACTTGCTTGCGTCTGGGATATAAACGGGTCAGCGCCGGTGCGTCCGGGCTGGTCTGGCGACGGATTACCACCGGGACAGCCTTGCTGCATGGAGGCGCTGTGGCCCTTTGCGCCACAACACCCGCTTGGGGCAATGCCTTGATGGGGGGCGAGGTCAACCCGGATGAGATTGCCTCTGTCTTTACCATCTGCCTGTTGGTGGGAACCGCCATTAATGTTGGATTGGTGTTTCCCTATCACCGCCCGGCAGCGATCGCGCGGCTCACTATCTTTTCGCTGACGCCAGTGGTTCTACTTTTTGTTGATATGGTTGATGTGGGCCACCAGCAGGTACAGTTGCAGGTGGCCGGCCTGGCGATTCTCTATGCTGGGCTGGGTTGGTTTTTAATTTTTGTGACCCGCAGTTTTGCCCGAACGCGGAGCATTCTGCTGACCCAGGCGCTGCAACAGCAGGAACTGGAAGGGGCATATGAACGCCTGGTAGAACAGCAGGCCGAAGCCAAGAAACTGGCCCTGGTGGCCCGTCACGCCAATGACAGCGTTATCCTTGTGGATCGAAATGGCGTGGCGCAATGGGTGAATGAGGCCTTTACCCGCATTACCGGCCATAGCTTTGGTGAAACCGTCGGGCGCAATCTTGGAACGTTGTTGAACCACCCTGATACCGATCCGGCCGCCATTCAGTTGATCGAAGACTGCCGGACTGCGGCCCGCCCAATCCGGGTGCAGGTGTTGAACCTGCACAAGGAGGGCCACGGGATCTGGATCGAAACCAATCAAGTGCCTATCCAGAATCACCAAGGCGAGGTGACCTCTTATATCGCCATTGAACGGGACATCACGGCGACCAAACAAAACGCGCAAAAGCTGGACGATGCCCGCCGCGCCGCAGAAGAAGGCGCGCGCGCCAAATCGGACTTTCTGGCCACGATGAGCCACGAAATCCGCACCCCGATGAATGGGGTGATCGGCATGGCGCAACTGCTGGAAGAAACCGACCTGGACGAGGACCAGAAGCTTTACTCCGATACTATTCTCAGCTCTGCCCGGACGCTGCTGGCCTTGATCAATGATATTCTGGATCTGTCCAAGCTGGAGGCAGGGCAAATCACCCTGAGCCCAACAAATTTTGACCTGCAGGCCTGTTTTGACGAGACCGTGCGCCTGCTGCGCAGTCAGGCAGAGATCAAGGGGCTGGAGTTGATCGTCGAGCAGGATGCTGATCTGCCCAGATCCCTTCATGGGGATGATCACCGGCTGCGACAAATTTTGATCAACCTGGTGGGCAACGCCATCAAGTTCACCGAAAAAGGCCGGGTCAAGGTCTCTGTCGAGGTGGAACCCACCAAGGATGCGGGCGTGTTGCTGCACTGTGCGGTGTCCGACACCGGGATTGGCATTCCGAAGGATATGCTCACCAGGATTTTTGAGCGCTTCTCGCAGGCAGATGCGGCCATCAGCCGCCGCTTTGGCGGCTCGGGGTTGGGGTTGGCGATTTCGCGGCGTCTGGCCGAGGCCATGGGCGGGCGGATTGCCGTCAGTTCGGAAATTGGGGCGGGGTCCTGTTTTACGCTGGTTCTGCCATTTGACGCTGCCACCGACAGCGTTGAAGCTGCCCTTTCGCTGGCACCAGAAGCGGGGAGCCGCGAGGATGAGCTGGCCGGGCTGCGGCTCTTGGTCGCCGAGGACAACCGGGTCAATCGCCTGTTGATCCAGAAATTCCTGAAAGACGCCGATTTGGAGCTGGAATTTGCCCATGACGGTGCCGAGGCGGTGGACAAGGCAGAGCATTTCAAGCCGGACATTATCCTGATGGATGTGAGCATGCCCGTGATGGACGGGCTGGAGGCGACGCAGATCATCCGGTCCTGGCCGCAGCCGCAGCCGGTAATCATCGCATTGACGGCAAATGCCTTTGACACCGACCGCAAGGCCTGCCTGGCAGTGGGCATGGACGAATTTGTGACCAAGCCGGTGAACCGAAGACAGCTACAGGATGTCCTGGCAACCTATTGGAGCGATAAGGCGCGGCGGCCACGCGCGGGCTGATCGCGCCCTGATTGCCTTGCTCTGACCGGTGGCCTAGCCTATCAATCCTTGACCCAACTTGCATGAGGCCGCCGGTGGATATCGCAACCCGCGTCTACAATCACAAATGGAAGATCGATCCGATCATCCGGTCGCTGATTGATACGGACTTTTATAAACTTCTGATGTGCCAATCAGTGTTTCGCAACAAGCCGGACACCGAGGTCACGTTCTCTCTGATCAACCGGACGACATCGGTGCCGCTGGCCCGACTGATCGACGAGGGAGAGCTGCGCGAGCAGTTGGACCACATCCGCTCTTTGTCGCTGTCCCGTGGCGAAAGCACCTGGCTGCGCGGCAATACCTTTTACGGCAAGCGCCAGATGTTCCGTTCGGATTTCATGGAGTGGTTCGAAGGCCTGCGCCTGCCGGCCTATCATCTGGAACGCATTGGCGATCAGTATGAGCTGACCTTTGAAGGCAAATGGCACGAGGTCATGCTCTGGGAGATTTCAGCCCTGGCGGTGCTGATGGAGCTGCGCTCGCGGGCGGTGCTGAACGACATGGGCCGGTTTGAATTGCAGGTGCTTTATGCCCGCGCCATGACCCGCGTCTGGGAAAAGATCGAACGCCTGCGTGATATCGATGGGCTGAGCATTGCAGATTTTGGCACCCGTCGGCGGCATGGGTTTCTTTGGCAGGATTGGTGCGTACAGGCGATGCGCGAAGGGCTGGGTAGTAAATTCACCGGCACCTCGAACTGCCTGATTGCGATGCGGCGCGAGGTCGAGGCCATCGGCACCAACGCGCATGAGCTGCCTATGGTCTATTCCGCCCTGGCGGCGGATGATGCCGCCTTGGCGCGCGCTCCCTACGACGTGCTGTCGGATTGGCATGAGGAACATGACGGCAACCTGCGCATCATCCTGCCCGATACCTATGGCACCCAGGGTTTTCTGGACCATGCGCCCGACTGGCTGGCAGGCTGGACAGGCATTCGCATCGACAGCGGTGATCCGGCAGCCGGGGCAGAGGTGGCGATCAAGTGGTGGCAGGACCGCGGCGAGGACCCGCAGGGCAAGCGCGTGATTTTCTCGGATGGTCTGGACGTGGACAAGATTGCCGAACTACAGGGGCAATTTGCGGGCCGCACCAAGGTTTCCTTTGGCTGGGGCACCCTGCTGACCAATGATTTCCGCGGTCTGGTGCCAGGGGATGCGCTTGCGCCTTTCTCATTGGTTTGCAAGGCGATCTCTGCCAATGGCAAACCCACTGTGAAATTGTCGGACAATCCGGAAAAGGCCATGGGCCCTGCGGCTGAAATCGCTCGCTACAAACGTGTTTTCGAGGTGGGCGCGCAAGAACGCCAAGACGTGATCGTCTGATTTGGCGAGGCAGCGATACGGCATTAGACAGACCGCCCCCGGTGCGAGCTATTTGGGGGGCAGGTCAATGTCCGCAAAGCGGGCGACGCGAACCCTTGCCCGAATATGACCAATGACTGCTGTCAGCCCGCTCGGTGGAAAAACAGCGTGTTGCTGGTGCAGAAAAATAGGCTTTGAGGGTGGCGCGAACGCCGTTTCTTTAGGCTTTTCTCGTTTGCTGCGGTGCAGGATAAATCTCGGCCAGTTTGCGGGGGTTTTAGGCGGTCGCGGCGAGGAGAAATTCGTCGGTTGCCCCGCATGGTCCGCGCAATAGGAGTCTGTTCAAACCAGGGGACGGGGCGGAGCAGCTACGGCGGAACTGTTTCAACTCGTGGCTTTTTGCCGCTGTTGTTCCCTGAGTGATGATGAAGAAGAGAATCGTCAGACATTCGGGTAACGGAGCGCCAGAGATCGCAGAGCCAGCAGCGGGGAAGCGGGCGTATGTGATTTGGGCTTCTGCATATTTTTCTAAGCTAAAACATGTGAATACAGGGTATTCAGGCGCTTATTGGGCGGCCATTCGGCAAGCCGGATGGGCCTGAACACGGTCCAGAAAATTTAGGTATGGATTTTGGATACAACATCCATTATGCAAAAGGGGAACCACAAAACCGGGGCTGCACGGCGCGTGAGAATGCGTTGGGAACAGCTTCACCAGGATGAATTCCTGCGAAGGCAGATGTTGCGATGCAGCCAGCTACAGCTCGAAAGCGAGCCCATTTTGATGCGAAGGAAAACTATTATGTCCAATATCTTCTCCGGAACGATGCCCGCGTTGATGACGCCGTGCAAAGCCGACCGCACGCCTGATTTCGACGCGCTGGTCAAGAAAGGAACCGAGATGATCGCGGCAGGGATGTCCGCCGTTGTTTATTGTGGTTCCATGGGGGATTGGCCGTTGCTTTCGGATGAACAGCGGATGGAAGGCGTTGAAAGGCTGGTGAAGGCAGGCGTTCCGGTTGTTGTCGGCACTGGCGCGATCAATTCAAAAGTTGCAACAGCGCATGCAGCCCATGCCCAAGCCGTCGGCGCGGCAGGTCTGATGGTTATTCCGCGGGTTCTGTCGCGTGGTTTATCGCCCATCGCACAAAAGAACCATTTCAAGTCGATCCTGAGCGCGGCACCGGATGTGCCGGCTGTGATTTACAACAGCCCCGTATACGGGTTTGCCACCCGGGCCGATCTGTTCTTTGCACTGCGGTCTGAGCATCCAAATCTGATCGGCTTCAAAGAATTCGGCGGAAAAGATGACCTGAGATATGCAGCAGAGCATATTACCTCGCAGGACGATCAGGTCACATTGATGGTTGGTGTTGATACCGAGGTTTTTCACGGTTTCGTCAATTGCGGCGCAACGGGCTCGATTACGGGGATCGGTACAGCGCTGCCAAAAGAGGCTTTGTTGTTGGCTGCGTTGTCGCAAAAAGCAGCTGCCGGACATGCCGAAGCGCGGATGCGGGCATTGGAACTGGAAGAAGCCTTCGGCGTTCTGTCCAGTTTTGATGAAGGCACGGATCTTGTGTTGTTCTACAAATACCTTCTCGTGCTGAATGGCGAAGAAGAATACCGCCTGCATTTCAACGAAACCGATGCCCTGTCGGATGCGCAGCGGAACTACTGCGAACAGCAATACGCCCTGTTCCAGACATGGTTTGCTGACTGGTCCAAGCAGGGTGGGATTATTACCGAATGCATGTAATCGACAACCACACAGGCGGGGAGCCAGCCCGCATGATCCTGAGTGGTGGCCCCGACTTTGGGTCGGGGCCTTTGTCGGAACGCGCGAAAGTGTTTGCAACGCAGCGCAGAGATTTTTACCAGTCCGTGACGATGGAACCTCGCGGTCAGACTGCGATGGTCGGTGCGCTATTGGATGATCCTGTCGATCCCGGTTGTGTCGTTGGCGTTGTCGAGAACTGCCTGTCCGGTGCAAATACGGTCTCCATCACCGACATTGCGCGCCTTCGCACTCATCGCGCGGCAGCCATGCTGCATTTCAACACGGACGATCCCCATAAAAACGGCATCTCCGACGCCCTTAATAACCAGAGCCGGAAGCAATTCGGCCGCAGCAATATTGCATGCTCCAATGGTGCCATGCTTCAACGTTCAACAGATCTGAGGACAACATGAAGATATCCAACTTTGTTACCGCAGGGGCAATTGCTCTTGCAATTTCAAGCCCCGTTCAGGCGGCTGAAGTCGAATGGAAAATGACCGCCGGCGTTGGTGAGGGGTCGTTTCTTTACCAAAACTTCATGGAACGGTTTGTTGGCAACGTCGACACCCTTACGCAGGGCCGGGTCGAAATCAAATCGTTTGGGGCGGGTGTTCTGGCCCCTGCGTTCAAAGCATATGAAACCGTGCAGGATGGCATCGTTGAAGCAGGGCATTCGACCCCCTCTTATCTGGTCAATCAGGATGCCACCAATGCGATCTTTGCCAGTTTCCCTGGTGGGATGTCCGCAGAAGCGACATTGCACTGGGTCTATGAAGGTGGCGGCGAAAAAATGTTGCAGGAATTCCGTCGTGAAGAGATGGGATTGCACAGCATTGTTGTCGGTATCGGCACCTCTGAAATCATGGCGCATTCGAACGTGAAAATTGAAACGGTCGAAGATCTTGCCGGGGTAAAGTTCCGTACTTCCGGTGCCTTTGCCGAAGTTCTGCAGAACGAATTTGGCGGGGTTCCGACGGTTGTGCCGGGGAATGAAATCTACACCCTGCTGCAACGCAAAGGCGTGGATGCGATTGAATGGTCTACTCCGGGTGCGAATATCACCGAAGGTTTCCACGAAGTTGCCCCCTATATGATCATGCCTGGTGTCCACCAGCCATCGTTCCTGTGGGAAGTGTTTGTAAAGGAAGAGACGTGGGACGCGCTTCCAGAGGATTTGCAGGCGTTGATCACAGCCGCGGCAAAACTGACAACATATGAAGGGTATACCCGTTTCGGTGACAGTGATGTACGGGCCATGGCCGATTTTCGCGAAACCAATGTCGAGCTGGTCGTGATGGATCGCGCAGAATCCGAAAAGATCCGCGAAGCGGGCCGGGGCTGGGCGCAGAGCGAAGCCAAAGCCCAAAGCGATGCAGGAAGCCAGCGGATGCAGGACGTGCTTGATAGCTACTTGGCATACCAATCGAACTGGGCAAAGAACACGAACTATCTTGTTCGTGACACCGCTGAGTAACGCATCAAAATCCGGGTGGTCGGCAGCAACGCCGACCACCCTGTCAGGAGGCCCACATGGCACTTTTACAAAACCTCTGTGAACGATTTTCAGAAGCGTTGGGTTTTTTTGGCCGCTTGGCCATCTTTGCTCTGATCGTTGCGATGCTTTACGAAGTCGTGGCACGATATGCATTCGGCGCCCCGACTTTGTGGGCTTTTGACATTTCCTACATGTTGAACGGGTCCATCTTTCTGCTTGGCGCGGCCTATTCGCTGCAAGAAGACGCGCATGTGCGCATCGATTTTCTGTCGCAAAAATTCCCCATGCGTGTTCAGCAACTTCTGAATGGGTCGGTCTATCTGCTGGTGATGGCCCCTATCTCATTTGCATTCACTTGGGTCGCCGCAACCAAAGCACTCAAGGCCTTTACCACAGCCGAAGTTGAAGCGGTCAGCCCCTGGGCTCCACTGGTCTGGCCATTTTACGCGGTAATTGCGCTGGGGCTTTTTGCCTTTTCGCTGCAGTTCGTTGCCGAAGCGGTAAAATACCTCTCTGGTCAAAAACAACCCGGAACCGCCGAGTCCGAAATAACCGAGTTGGAGATCTGATAGATGATACCCCTGCTGATGTTTGCCGCACTGTTTGTGCTTGTCTTTGCTGGAATTCCAGTCGCCTTTTCACTGATGATTATCGCAGTGAGTTTTGGCTATTTCGTGTTCGGTGATCTGATCTTTCTTCAACTCTACGGCCCGTTGCTGAGCACCGCGTCGAATTTCGTATTGGCGGCGATTCCGCTGTTCATCTTTATGGGCGCAGTCCTTGAACGATCCGGCATTGCGCGGCGATTGTTTTATGCGCTGCAGCTTTGGCTCGGCGGTCTTCCAGGTGGTTTGTCGCTTTCAACGATTACGATGTGTGCAATTTTTGCCGCCGCGTCTGGCGTTGTTGGTGCGGTTGAAATTGTCGTCGGGTTAATGGCAATCCCGCCAATGATGAAAGCGGGCTACAAAAATGATTTGATCGCGGGTACGATTTGCGCAGGTGGATCATTGGGCACGATTATTCCGCCCTCCGTTATCGTGGTTGTCTATGCCTCTATTGCCCAGCTTTCGATTGGCCAGCTTTTCGCGGCTTCTATCTTCCCGGGCATTTTGATGGTGGCCTTCTTTGTCGGCTACATTCTGATCCGTAGCCTGCGACATCCAGCTGATGCGCCGCCCTTGCCGACCCAGGACCGCGCAATCCCCTTGAAGGAAAAGGTGTCGGTATCGCTGACGGCGATGTTGCCGCCGCTTGCGCTCATTGTCATGGTGCTTGGTTCTCTTTTGGCGGGTATCGCATCAGCAA
Source organism: Pseudophaeobacter sp. (assembly GCF_048267565.1). Classification (NCBI taxonomy): domain Bacteria; kingdom Pseudomonadati; phylum Pseudomonadota; class Alphaproteobacteria; order Rhodobacterales; family Roseobacteraceae; genus Pseudophaeobacter; species Pseudophaeobacter sp. The sequence goes on from NZ_JBLWXG010000011.1 coordinate 32,544, forward strand.
CAGAAGCCGCCGCTGTCGGCGCCGCAGGTACGCTGGTGTTGACGATGATGTTTCGCGAACTGACCGTGAAACTGCTGATGGATTCTCTTGGGGTGACCCTGAGGATCACGGCAATGATCATGCTTATCATTGCGGGTGGCACCATGTTCACCAGCATTTTTGCGGTCACTGGCGGGGGGGATTTGGTCCGCGATACGGTTGAAACAATCGGCTATGGCAATGTCGGAATTATCGTGTTTTTCCTGACAGTGGTCTTCTTTTCCGGCTTTGTGCTGGATTGGGTGTCGATTGTTCTGATCTTCGTTCCGATCTTTGCTCCGATCGTAAAAAGCGCCGGTATTGATCCAATCTGGTTCGCGATGATGGTTCTTGTGGTCATCCAGACCTCGTATCTGACACCGCCCATGGCCCCATCGATCTTCTATCTGCGTTCAATCGCACCGAGCAGTATGACCTACGGGCAGATGTATCGTGGTGTGCTCCCCTTTGTTGGTGCGCAGATGCTGGTCTTGGTCGTGATCATTCTCTTCCCCGCCTTGGTGACATGGCTGCCCTCTGTCCTTGTGGGCCTCTAGTGGGGCAGCGCGACGTAATCGTCATAGGCGCAAGAGGTCTCGGCATCAGCGCCGCCCGGAAGCTGCAAGGTTGCAGCGCGCGGGTGCTGGACCTTGCTGGCGTCGCGCAGGGGGCCTCGGCGGCTAGTGCCGGGGCCTTTGCCTTTACCGATGTGGTGCCATTGGCCGCGCCGCTGTCATGGCGTTGGGTTCGATCATCTGCAAAGCCCCGAGGCAATTGCGGAGATCGAGCCTGGTCTGTACCCGCGCTTCACCCATCCCGATCACACGCCGGACTGGGTAAACGTATTTTATGCTTGATCATGGGCATCTTGGTCTGCCCCAGTCTGCGGCGACCGCAGAACTGGTGACGGACCTGATATTGGGTGCTGATCTAGGACTGTCGATGGCAACCGATGCGCCATCGCGGTTTTGATTTGCGCCGTAGTTATGGCAACAGGGCCAGTAGATCATCAAACAGAGAGGCTGAAATTTCGACAAAGCCGCGATCCAGATTGCGCGCGCGTGCGGCATAGCGCCGTTGTGACGGCAGCCGCGCGCCCTGATCAACAATATCGGCAAACAGCCGTTCGGCGCGGGCATTATTGGCGTCGCTCTTACCGCCCGAGAATTGCACTGGATCAAAGGCCAGAATGATTTCCCCATGGTAGGGCGCACCACCGTTTCCCTGCGCGTATTCCATACTTTCAAAGCTGGTCAGATCGTCGATCAACGGGCCTGCCATGAGTTCGATCATGATTGACAGGGCCGAGCCTTTGTAGCCACCAAAGGTCAGCATAGCACCCTCCAGCGCTGCATCAGGATCGGTGGTCGGGTTGCCGTTCTTGTCGATCGCGACGCCTTCCGGCAGTGGTTTCCCGGTCCGTTTGTAAAGCTCAATCTCGCCGCGTGCAAAAGCGCTGGTCGCGAAATCAAACGTGAATGGTGTTGTGCCCTGGCGCGGCCAGCTAAAGGCGAGCGGATTGGTCCCAAGCGTCCCACGTGTCCCGCCGGCTGGCGCGACCCATGAATGACTGGGGACCATCGCGATCGCGGCAAGTCCAGCCGCCGATAGCCGTTCAACTTCGGGCCATAGCGCCGAAAAGTGGAAGCAGCGATTGATTGCAACTGCGGCAATACCAAATTCGCGGGTCTTTTGGATCAGCAGGGGAATGGCGGCTTCCATCGCGAGCAGAGACATTCCACCCCGTGCGTCCGCTTGGATGATGGCCTTTGCGGGATGTGCAATCTGTGGTTCGACTTGCCCGTCGATTTGCCCTGCTTTGATCGTTTGAACGCACATCAACAACCGGAATAAGCCATGCGACTGACAATCATCCAGCTGACAGGTGTGCAGCATTTCGGAAATAGTTTCGGCATGGTTTTTGCCGTAGCCAGCACCGGTAAGGATGTTGAAGGCGAGACTTTTGACTTCTTCTAGGGGGATCTTGACGGTGTTGTGCATCGGTTTGACTTTTCTGTCGTGAATGGTATGTATTGGATAATGGATACAATTCATCCAATTGTCCATACCACCGGCAGGCGTCGGTAACTGCGGGCAATAGTTTCTTGGAATAACAATCCGAAATGGGTAACTGTATCCAAAATTCGAAACCGTAAGAGAGTGTGAAATGGGCGGCAAACGGGCGATCAAACGACAAAGTCTTCCTGATGTGATCGCCGACGACATTCGCGAACGCATTTTGAATGGTGATCTGGCTGAAGGCGCGACCATCCGGCAAGAGGCGCTGGCAGAAGAATACACCGTTTCGCGAATGCCTGTGCGCGAGGCGTTGAAACGGCTCGATGCCGAAGGCTTGGTGCAGCTGACCAACAATCAGGGCGCGACGGTCACCAAACATTCACTGGATGAAATTGGCGAGATTTTCGACCTGCGCATCCTGATCGAAGTAGATCTGTTCAGGAGCGCTATTCCGGTAATGTCTGCGTCGCAGATTGCCCGCTGCGAACAGATTCTCGAGGCGATGGAAACTTCATATGATGCTGATGACGTGGGTAAATGGGGGGCGTTGAACTATGATTATCATTCGGCTTTGTATGCCCCTGCGAACCGTTGGCTGACCAACGAAGTTTTGCAGCGCATCAACCTTCAATCTGATCGCTACGTTCGGATGCACCTCAGCGTTATGAAGCAACGTGATCCGGCCCGGGAAGAGCACCGTGAACTATTGGCCCTGGCCCGCGAAGGAAAAGTGGAAGAGGCTTGCGCGGTGTTGACCCACCATATTTCGCAGACCAAAGAAAATCTCTTGAAACTTATGGTTGCCAAACGCAACGGCGACACAGGCTGAAACCTGACCGGGGGCTGAGAGGGTTCTTGCATCTTTCGCAATTTTGGATACATTATCCACAATTGCGAAACCGTTTGCTTAGATAGCAGAAAAAGAGGGCTCGATGACATTCACACCACATGGAAAACACCTGATTGCAGGCAAATGGGTCGACGGGGATGGCACCTTTTCGTCGCAACCCGCGTCGGGAACACCACATAATTTTGCGGTCGGTCGCATTGCGGATGTCGAAGCGGCCGCTGCCGCGGCAGAAGACGCGTTTTGGAGTTTCGGATACTCCACCCGGAAAGAACGGGCCGCGCTGCTGAATGCCATTGCTGATGAAATCGAAGCACGTGGCACGGCGATCACAGAAATTGGCATGCAGGAAAGTGGCCTGCCCGAGGCACGCCTGAACGGTGAACGTGGCCGGACCACGGGCCAGTTGCGGTTGTTTGCCAGCCATATCCTGAAGGGCGACTACCTTGACCATCGTCACGATGAAGCCTTGCCGGATCGACAGCCGCTGCCCCGGTCCGACCTACAATTGATCCAGCGTCCGGTTGGTCCTGTGGCTGTGTTCGGGGCATCGAATTTCCCGCTCGCATTTTCCACCGCGGGCGGGGACACTGCTGCAGCGCTGGCCGCCGGTTGTCCGGTTGTCGTCAAGGGACACAGCGCGCACCCCGGCACCAGCGAGATCGTCGCCGAAGCCATTTGTGCGGCTGTCAAAACATGCGGAACCCACCCAGGGGTCTTTAGTCTTATCCAAGGCGGCAACCGTGAGGTTGGCGCAGCTTTGGTGCAACATCCCCTGATCAAGGCTGTCGGTTTTACCGGATCGCTTGGTGGTGGTCGCGCGCTGTTCGATCTCTGTGCAGCCCGCCCCGAGCCGATCCCGTTTTTTGGTGAGCTGGGTTCGGTAAACCCGATGTTTATCTTTGCAGCGGCGCTTGAAAATCGTGGCGAAGCCATCGCACAAGGCTGGGCCGGCTCGTTGACGATGGGGGCGGGCCAGTTCTGCACTAATCCTGGCGTTGCCGTGATGCTGGCAGGGGACGCGGCCGACGCATTTGTCAAAACCACAGGTGACTCCCTGTCGCAGGTGGGGCCACAAACAATGTTGACCGACGGAATTGCTGATGCTTATCGCAGCGGCCAGCGACGTGTCGCACAGGCGTCAGGCGTTCGTGAGGTTCTGACAACCAGTTGCGATCTGCGAAACGCGACGCCGTATCTATACGCCACCACTGCAAGGGCATGGCTGGACAACGAAGAACTGGCCGAAGAGGTCTTTGGCCCGCTTGGTGTGATTGTCACCGCCGAGACGGTCGAGGAAATGCTTGCGGTCGCACAGAGCCTTCAGGGACAGTTGACCTGCACGGTGCATGTGGATGCCGAAGATGCCGCAGCTGCCGCTGGTTTCATGCCGGTTCTTGAACGTAAGGCGGGCAGAATTCTGGCCAACGGTTTCCCGACCGGTGTTGAGGTCAGCGACGCAATGGTTCATGGGGGGCCGTATCCGGCGTCAACCAACTTTGGCGCCACCTCAGTTGGAACGCTGTCAATCCGCCGTTTCCTTCGGCCTGTTTGTTACCAGGACATGCCTGACAGCCTGTTGCCGGAAGACCTGTAAACCGGCAATACCTGCCCTGAGGATGAATATCCTCGGGGCTTCGATTTGCGCGGGGCCATCCGTGTTCGGTTGGAACTGGCTACATACCTTCGCGACCTTGGCTAGATGGGCAATAAAGGATCGCTCAAGAAACTTCACCAAGAAGACTTTGCGCAGGCAAACGGAGGTCTCCCTCGGCGGAAGCATGAACATGATAAGATAGCGGGCCTTCGTCCGAACAGCATCTTGCAAACCGGTACTTAATCTGCCGCGTGGAGAAGTCCTGAAGCTGCTCGATCAAGTCGTTTTCAATATTCTCATTGCCAACATCTAACTGGTAGCATGCAGCTCAAAGTTAAGAAAAGTAGCGGCCTCTCCTGCGAATGTTAGGAGAGGCTGATATTGGCTTGATCAGGGCGGTTCGCTCGACCGCCGAGCGTTTATCTCTCTGCGGCGATGGCCAGCACTTCGATGAGATAGTGCGGCTGAGCCATGCGGGCTGAAACGCATATTGGCAGGTGCTTTTGTTGGCCACCTTCCTGATCGGACTGGTGCTGTTCGTGCTGTCGGGCAGCCGCGCTGTGATGGGGGGCTGGTTCGGCCAGAGTTCTCGACCTTCCAATGGGGGGCGATGATCATGTGTACCCAAGTTGTTGGGGGGCAGGGTCTTTTGGGCCGCGGGGGAGCCGATGGCACATTTCCTGTCTTCGCCGCCGTTGTTTGGGGCCGAGGCTGGAACCTCTGAGGCCGTCGCGCCCGCGCTTGTGCAGGCGCAGAGCTTCATGCATTGGGGTTTTCTTGCTTGGGCGATCCTCGGCGCGCTGACCACCGTGATGCTGATGCATTACCACTATGAAAAGGGTCTGCCGCTTGCCCTGCGCACCCTCCTTTATCCGCTGTTCGGAGAGCGCGCGCTCAAGGGGCTGATTGGGCTGGCGGCGGATGCATCCTGCATCATCGCCGTGGTCGCGGGCACCGTGGGGCCGATCGGTTTCCTCGGATTACAGGTCAGCTACGGTCTGAACACGCTCTTTGGCATCCCGGACAGCTTTGCCACGCAAGCCTTGGTGGTCGCGGGGCTGGTCATGCTCTATACGATTTCGGCGATGACGGGGCCGACGCGCGGCATCCAGTTGCTTAGCAAAATCAACGTGGTCCTCGCTGCAGAGCTGCCATCCGCCGTTCTCATCCCAGATCTCTGGGGTAAATCCAAAAACCGCCCCAGCGATTATGAAATTCAGCCACCCGGCGCTTGGTAAGATCCGGCGATCTTGCCCGCCTTCTTTTGGATTTCGGTGAATTCACTTGCTGTAAAGGCCCGAATTGTCTTCAGGTTACTTACTGCTCCGCTGGCGGCAGTTGCCATCAATCCCGCCATAAGGTCAGTGACATCATCTATGGTGACCTTGATCGAGAAATCGTTGTCGCCCGTTGTTAGGTAGAAGGACTCAAGCTTGCCACCTGCGGCTTCGACTATTGCGCGCGCGGCTGCTTCGCGATCGCTTGGCGTCTCCAGCATGGCCTTGATAGCCGACGATGTGTAGCTACCAGTTACAATGAATCTAGGCATTCGTGCCTCCCTAAGGGAGCAATGCGCCTCTCGGCCCCAGACACCATGTCCAGAGGTCCGCGGACGTCCCCCTGATGATCATCATAGCACAAATTTGATGCGACCGCGCGGCCATCGACCTTTTTGCACGTCCGAGCAAGGCGCACAGTGACCCGTCGCTGCTAGGTAGACGCTGGGAACTTTGGCGCGAGTAGCGCACTATCCCTTGCTGCTTTCATGTTCTAGCCGCTGCTGGGCAATTTCTGCGTTACGCAGGCTGCGCTGGTGGTCGATCAGCGATTGTTTCACATAGTCCAGATGGGCCTCGACGGCGGCACGGGCCCCTGCGGGGTCGCGGGCCTGCAGGGCGGCATTGATGGCGCTATGCTGGGCCAATAGCGCCTCGTAGGTGGTGTGACGGCTGAACATGATACGGCGATTGTAGAACACGCCCTTTTGCAGCAGATCAAACATCGCGCGCATCATGTGCAGCATCACCACATTATGGCTGGCATCCATGATTGCGGAATGAAACTGGGCATCCAGATTGGCCGCTGCATCCGAAACTGAGGGGTCTCCGGCGGCGACCATCTTGTCAAAAATGGTCTGGATCACCTTCAGATCTGCGTCAGAGCCAAATTTGGCGGCGCGTTCGGCTGCCAGCCCTTCCATGTCGCGACGAAAGCCGAGGTAGTCAAACACAGCCTCGTCGTGGCGGGCAAACAGTTCAATCAGCGCCGGGGAAAAGGCGGAGCCCAGCACATCGGCGACAAATATGCCCGAACCGGCCTTGGCGCAAAGCAACCCATCCGCCTGCAACTGCGAGATCGCATCGCGTAGCGAGGGGCGCGACACGCCAAGGCGCTCGGCCAGTTCGCGTTCTGATGGCAGGCGCTCGCCGGGAGAGAGGATGCCGCGCAACACCAGCTGTTCAATCTGGTGCACCACCGAGGCAGAGAGTTTTTCGGGCTGGATTTTCTGAAACGGCATCGGGGCCTCTGGCTGATCATCATGTCGCAGTACAGCGGCGCGGGCGCTGCAAATTGGTCAAAACATATGACCACGCCCGGCGCAAGCCTGCAAGCGCCGAGCAGGAATCAAAGGCTGGGGCCGCGAGGTTTGAAATTTTAGGTCATAACTATTGACTCATATTGAAATATTCTTACGTTGATCGGGAAACCTCAAACGGAGCACGCCAATGTTGCTGCAACAGCTCTTTGCCAGCCGAACCCAGCGGATGAAAGCCTCGGAAATTCGCGAGTTGCTGAAGCTGCTGAACCGTCCCGGCCTTTTGTCCTTTGCCGGCGGGATCCCGGATCCGGCGTTGTTTCCGGCGGCGGAGTTTTCGGCTGCATTCCAGGACTGCCTGACACCAGAACGCCAGTCCGAGGCGCTGCAATATTCCCTCAGCGAGGGCTATCTGCCGCTGCGCGAGTGGATCCGGGGGGAAATGGCGCGGATGGGCGTGGTCTGTGATGTCGACAACATCCTGATTACATCGGGCTCTCAGCAGGCGCTGGACTATCTGGGCAAGCTGTTTCTGTCGCCAAATGACACTGCGCTGGTGGGCTGGCCCACCTATCTGGGGGCGCTGGCGGCCTTCAACGCCTATGAGCCGCGCTATGACCAGCTGAATCCGGGGGGCAACCGATCTGCCCTCAGCTATCGGCAGGCGGCAGAGGCAGCGGGAAGTCAGGTCAAATTCGCCTATCTGTCGCCTGATTTTGCCAATCCCACCGGGCAGACCCTGTCGCAGCAGGACCGCGACGCGCTGTTGGATCTGAGCGAAGATCTGGGCTGCGCCATTGTCGAGGATGGGGCCTATCAGGCGCTGCGCTATGACGGCGATCAGATCCCGTCGATTCTGGGGCTGGAAATTGCCCGGCGCGGTGATCTGGAGCTATGCCGCACGATCTATTGCGGCTCTTTCTCCAAGACCTTGTCGCCGGGGCTGCGGCTGGGCTGGGTGGTGGCGGCCAAACCAGTGATCGCACAGATGGTTCTGATGAAGCAGGCGGCAGACCTGCACTCGGCGACCTTGAACCAGATGGCGGTGCATCAGGTGGCAGAACGCTGTTTTGAAACCCATGTCGCGCAGCTGCGGCAGGCCTATGGCAACCGCCGCGATGCCATGCTTGCGGCGCTGCAGTCACATATGCCCCAGGGCATCACATGGACCAGCCCCGAAGGTGGCATGTTCGTCTGGCTGACCCTGCCTGCGCATATTGATGCCGCGGCACTTCTGGTGCGGGCGCTGGACGAGGAAAATATCGCCTTTGTCCCCGGCCCGGCCTTTTTCGCTGATGGCAACGGTGCCAATACGCTCCGGCTAAGCTTCTCTGTGCTGGCGCCAGAGGCGATTCACAGCGGGGTAGAGCGGCTCGGGCGTCTCTTGCAACAGGCCTAGGGCAAGGCGTAGGGGCGCCGCCTTCGCGGGGTTTTGACTGGATTTCGCGTCTGGATTGCGTCAGGTTGACTTGGATATGCGCGGGTTTGTTCTTGTCCTGATATGTTGGCTTGCGGCCTGTTCTGACAGGCTGGGGCATTTTGCCGGGGTGCCCGCGACGCTGGTTGAGGTTGGCGGTAGCCGGTTTGAGGTTCGCCTGCGCGGCACCCTGGCCGAGGCGACTCGCGTCAATCCGCAATATGCGCCCCGACTGGGGCCGTTGCGCCAACAGGCCGCCACCGCCATGGCGCGGGTAAGCGGCTGCGAGGTGCGCGGAGTTCTTGGCGATCAGGCGGTCATGACCGGAATCTTGCACTGTTAGGGGCGTGGTAGCACGTCCACATCACTGTTTCCACGATCTGACGCCGCCAGGGGTGGGATGAGGCGGCTCTTGCTGCCTGTTTACATTGACATAACAGTCACGAAGCTGCTCGAGTCAGACAAACACAGAATCACTCAGGGGCGGCTTTGCGCTTTTCCAAACTCAGGCTTACTGGCTTCAAGAGCTTTGTTGATCCGACCGATTTGATTATCGGCGACGGGCTGACAGGCGTGGTCGGTCCGAATGGCTGTGGCAAGTCCAACCTGTTGGAGGCCCTGCGCTGGGTGATGGGGGAAACCCGCGCCAAGGCAATGCGCGGCGGCGGCATGGAGGATGTGATCTTTGCCGGCACCACCTCGCGTTCGGCCCGCAACTTTGCCGAAGTGAACCTGCTGATTGATAACTCGGATCGGCTGGCCCCGTCGGGGTTTAACGATGCAGATCAGCTAGAGATTGTGCGCCGGATCACCCGAGATGCGGGCAGCGCCTATAAATCCAATGGCACCGATGTGCGCGCGCGCGATGTGCAGATGCTCTTTGCCGATGCCTCGACCGGGGCGCATTCGCCGGCGCTGGTGCGTCAGGGGCAGATTTCTGAACTGATCAACGCCAAACCCAAGGCGCGGCGGCGCATTCTGGAAGAAGCGGCAGGGATTTCGGGGTTGTATCAGCGCCGCCATGAGGCGGAGCTGAAGCTGAAGAATACCGAGCAGAACCTCTTGCGTGTGGATGATGTGATCGAACAGCTGGCGGGGCAGCTGGGGCAGCTGGCCCGTCAGGCCCGACAAGCGCAACGCTATCGTGACATCGGCGAAAAATTGCGCCTGGCCGAGGGGATGTTGCTGTACCGCCGCTGGCGCGAGGCAGATGATGCCCGGCTGAGCGCGGAACAGGACCTGACCCTGCGCGTTACCCAGGCGGCCAAGGGCGAGGCGCTGTCGCGCGCGGCATCTGCCAATCGGGCCGAGGCCGAAGAAGGGCTGCCTGCCCTGCGCGAAGAACAGGCGATTGCCGCAGCGGTGCTGCAGCGGCTGGTGGTGCAGCGCGATTCGCTTGGTGACCAGGAATCCCAAGCGCGCCAAGCGATTGAACGGCTCGTCAGTCGTATCCAGCAGCTGGGCAATGATATCGACCGCGAAGGCGGGCTGAACCGCGATGCTGGCGACACGATTGAACGGCTCGACTGGGAACAAAGAGAACTGGCGAAGGCAAGCGAGGGCCATGAGGCCCGCCTGCAAGAGGCGGCCGATCTGGCGCGCGAGGCGGCCCAGATTCTTGAATCGCGTGAAGATCACTTGACGCAGCTGAACGAAGATGTGGCGCGGCTCGCGGCTCGCTATCAGTCGGCGCAGCGTCTGGTCGAGGACTGCCAGCGCACTTTGACCCGGGCTGAAAACGAAGGCGCCGCAGCGCAAGAGGCCCAGGATCACGCCGCCGAGGCGCTGGAGCTGGCAGGCGAAGGCTTTGAGGCGGCTCTCGCCACCGAGGAAGAGGCGCGCGAGGCGGCTGAACTGGCCGAAGAGACGCTGGCGGCGGCAGATGAGGCGCGCACCGATACCCAGGCGCTGGAATCCGCCGCCCGGGCGCAGCGATCCGAGGCCGAGGGCGAGCTGGGCGCGATCCGTGCTGAAGTCACCGCCCTGGCCAAATTGCTGGAACGCGACACCGCCGAAAGCGGCCAGATCCTGGATGAGCTGAGCGTATCTCCAGGCTATGAAAAGGCGCTGGGGGCGGCGCTGGCGGATGATCTGCGCGCGCCTTTGGCTGCGGCGGATGGTCCGACAGGGTGGCTGACCCTGCCGAGCTATGACCGCGATGTGCCCCTGCCGGATGGGGTGGATCCGCTGGCGAAATATGTCTCAGGGCCTGACGCTCTGGCGCGTCGTATTGGCCAGATTGGCCTTGTCGACAGTGACACCGCGCGCAACCTGCAGGCAGATCTGCAGCCGGGGCAGCGGCTGGTCACCCTGGAGGGCGATATCTGGCGCTGGGATGGCTACCGCGCCTGGGCCGAGGATGCCCCCAGCGCGGCGGCGCTGCGGTTGGAACAGCTGAACCGGCTGGAATCCCTAAAGCAAGAGCTGGAGCGGGTCAGCGCCAAGGCTGATGGCACCCGTGCCGCGCATGAAACGCTGATGCGTCGCTTGGAAGAGGTGACCCAAGCCGATCAAAACGCCCGCCAGGCCCGGCGGGTGGCGGATCAGCGGGTGGCGGATGCGGCGCGCGCGCTCAGCCGGGCCGAGGCAGAGCGCAACCTGGCGGAAGGCAAGCTGGAAACCCTGGGCATTGCGGTGACGCGCCACGGCGAGGATGCGATGAATGCGGCGTTGCAGTTGTCGCAGGCCCAGACGGCCCAAGCCGATCTGGGGGATCTGGACGCTGCCCGTGCCGGGGTTGAAGACGTCAAACAGGCGGTCGAGGCGGCGCGTATTACCATGCTCACCCACCGGTCATCCCATGATGAGCTGCGCCGCGACGGCGAGGCGCGCATCAAACGCGCCCAGCAGGTGACAAAGGAACTGTCCGGCTGGCGCCACCGTCTGGAGACTGCCGAACGGCGTATCGCTGAACTGGCGGAACGGCGCGAGGCCTCGCAGGAAGAGCTGGAAGAAGCCCATGCCGTCCCTGCTGAACTCGCTGAAAAGCGCGAGGAGCTGAGCGAGGCCATTGAGGATGCAGAGGCGCGCAAGACCACGGCCTCGGAGGCGCTGGTTGCCGCAGAAAACAGCCTGCGTGAAAAGGTGCAGATCGAACGCGAAGCAGAGCGGCTCGCCTCGGAAGCGCGCGAGGCGCGGGCGCGCTCTGAAGCCCTGTGTGAGGCGGCGCGTGAAACCGTGACCCATGCGGCTGAACGGATCAGCGAAGTGCAGAATTGCAGCCCTCAGACCCTGTTGGAGCAGCTAGAGGTCAGCCCCGACCAGATGCCTGACGCCGAGGAGTTGGAGGCGGAAGTGAACCGGCACAAACGGCAGCGCGATGCCCTTGGCGCGGTGAACCTGCGCGCCGAGGAAGACGCCCGCGAAATTCAGACCGAACATGATGAGTTGGTCTCGGAAAAATTGGATCTGGAAGAGGCGATCAAAACCCTGCGCAGCGGTATTGCCAGCCTCAACCGCGAGGGGCGCGAACGGTTGCTGACCGCTTTTGAAGAGGTGAACGCCAGCTTTGCCAATCTCTTTACCCATCTGTTTGGCGGCGGCGAGGCCAATCTGGTGATGGTGGAAAGCGATGATCCCTTGGACGCGGGGCTGGAAATCATGTGCCAGCCACCGGGCAAGAAGCTGTCGACCCTGTCGCTGTTGTCCGGCGGCGAGCAGACGCTGACGGCCATGGCGCTGATCTTTGCGGTGTTCCTGTCCAACCCGGCGCCGATCTGTGTGCTCGACGAGGTGGACGCGCCGCTGGACGATGCCAATGTGACACGGTTCTGCGATCTCTTGGATGAAATGTGCCGCCAGACTGAAACCCGTTTTCTGATCATTACCCACCATGCGGTGACTATGGCGCGGATGGATCGGCTGTTTGGCGTCACGATGCAGGAAAAAGGCGTTAGTCAGCTGGTCTCTGTTGATCTGAAAAAGGCCGAAGCCCTTGTGGCCTAGGTGAAACCCGCGCAAGCTTTGATAGCTGGCGTCGGCATCGCGTTGTGGTCTTGGGGGAAAACAGGGCCAAACGGCCCCCTTGCCCCGCAGGGTGATGGTTTTATAACCAGAGGCGAGGTCGCTCGCGCCCATGACAAGAACAATACCAATCGGAGGACATTATGAACCTGACCAAATTTTTTGCAGTTGCCGCACTGGCAGCCACCCCATTCGCTGCCCATGCTGAAAATGTGACAGCCAAATCGGCCAGCAGCCTGCAATCTTTCTTTCTGAGTGAAGGTGCTGATGTCGAGCTGTTGACTGACAATGTTGGCGACCCGCAGCTGAACGTCACCCATTATGGTAGTGAGTTCACGATTTTTTATTATGGTTGCTCCGATAGCACCAACTGTGATTCCATTCAGTTTTATTCTGGCTATGCCAGCAATGGTGGTGTGCGGCTGAAAACAGTGAATGAATTCAACGCTGAAAAGCGCTGGGTGCGGGCCTATGTGGCGGATGATGGGTCCACCAAGCTGGAAATGGATGTCTATATGGGCGATGCGGGCATCAGCGCCGATGATTTTGCCACCACTGTAGGCCTGTGGTCGCGCCACATGAGCGATTTTGAAGCAGCTATCGACTTCAACTAAAGCCAGCAGCCGCCAGGCCTGAAGGCGGCTGGACTGTTCTGGTGTTTTGTCTGGTTGGCTGGGGGCATGATATCCATCATGCCCCTTTTCTGTTGTGCCGCTCTGCCGGAGCTAGAGCCGTTTCAGCAGCGCCGGTGTTGGCCAGGCATCGGCGGGCAGGCCCAGGCGTTGCTGTTCGTTTTGCACGGCGGCGCGTGTTTTGGCGCCAAGGATGCCATCAACCTTGCCCACGTCATGGCCCAGGTTTTGCAACCGCTCCTGCAGTTGCTTCATCTGCGCGCTAGACAGCCCCTGATCGGGTTTGCCCGCGTTATAGATCGAAGCGCCCTCTAGGCGGTTGGCAAAGTATGCGGCGGTCAAAACATAGGTAAAGCTTTGGTTCCACTCAAAATAGACGTCAAAGTTGGGGTAGGCGAGAAAGGCCGGCCCCCGGTGGCCCTGCGGCAAAAGCAGAGAGGCCATCATATTGCCAGAGGCCAAAGACCCCTCTTTGGCGCGCAGGCCCTGGCGCTGCCAGTCCCGGACTGACAGCTTTGTTTCGGTGCCTGTTTGTGCCAGATCCAGATCGCGCGGCAGGGTGACCTCTTGCAGCCAGGGTTGTCCCGGCTGCCAGCCCAGATGCGACAGCATCTTGGCACCGGACATCAGCGCATCCGGCGCCGAGGTCTTGAGGCTGACATGGCCGTCGCCATCGGCATCAACCCCGTTGTCGAGAATATCCTGCGGCAGCATCTGTACCATGCCAATTTCGCCCGCCCAGGCGCCGGTGGTTCTGGCGGGATCAAAATTGCCCCTCTTGTACAGTTCCAGCGCGGCAAAGATCTGCGGGCGGAACAACGCGGGGCGGCGGCAATCATGCGCCAGGGTCATCAGCGCATCGCGGGTGTTGAAATCCCCCTGAAAGGCACCGTAGTCGGTTTCAAACGCCCAAAAGGCCAGCAAAACACCGCGATTGATGCCATAGGTGGCCTCGATCCGGCGAAAGGTGCTGTCGTATTTCTGCGCCATGGAACGCCCACGGTCGATACGGTTTTGTGAAATCAGGTGGCGCGAAAAGTCGATGAAGGGTTTTTGAAACACCCCCTGGGCGCGGTCCGCCCTGAGCACCTTTGGATCCTGACGCGCGCCTTTGAAAAAACCGTTGACCGTGGTGCGATCATAGCCTGCGGTCAGGGCCTCTTGTTTCAGGGACGCCACAAAGCCGGAGAAGCTGCCGCCACATTGGGCGAGGGCCACAGAGGGCATCAGCAGGGCGGCAAGGGCGAGGGGCAAAATGCGCATGTCGGGCGGTCCTTGATGAAGCTCTAAAGCAACGTATGTGCTAAAAGATGACGGTAAAAGCAACCAGAAGCCCCAGCCCCAGGGCCCAGGTCTGCCAAAGAACATCGCAGCAGCGCCGGATGGCGGGTCCGGTTATGCTCTTGGTGCCAGCCGCATTGACCCAGGCAAAGTTGTGCATTTCGCCATCGTAAGATCGCGGCCCGGCCAGAGAGAGCCCGAGCGCGCGCGCCATGGCAGCTTCGGGCCAGCCGGCATTGGGCGAGCGGTGCCGGGCTGCATCCTGGCCAATGGCAGGCCAGTCACGCAGGCAACCGCCGACCGTGGCCATCAGCACTGCCGTTAGCCGCGCGGGCAGCAGGTTGACCAGATCATCCAGCCGCGCTGTGGCCCAGCCAAAATCGCGGTATCGGGCATTGCGATACCCGATCATGCTGTCGCCTGTGTTGATCATCTTATAGGCCAGCAATCCCGGTAGACCGGCCAGCAGGAACCAAAAGGCCGGGGCGACCACCCCATCCGACATGTTTTCCGCGCCGCTCTCGATGGCGGAACGCGCAACCTGTGGTCCTGTCATGGTTTCGGTGTCGCGGCTGACGATCATCGCCACTGCCGCGCGGCCTTTGGCCAGCGATTGCGACAGCCCTTCGGCCACGGCGTGCAGGTGTTGTACCAGCGAACGCTGCGCCAAAAGGATGGCGGCAATCAGCACTTCGACAAATGGGCCAAACAGCGACAGGAGCCAGCCGAGGGTCAAGCCCAGCCCAAGCAGGCTGCCGGCGGCCAGCATCCCTTTGGCGCGCTTGGCCGTTCCAGCGTTCAGCCGGGTGTCCAGCCAGGTGACGCATTTGCCCATCAAGACCGCCGGGTGTGGCACCCGCGACCAGAGCCAGCCTGGCTCTCCCAGCAGGGCATCGAGCAAGAGCGCCAGCAGCAGCATTTCGGCGGTGTTCATAGCGCGGCCTCCAGCCGATCCCAGCCGGACGCGGGTGGCAGGCCAAGACGGATATAGGTTTCAGAGTAGGGGAAGGTGCGGCTCCAGATATGAGCCTTGGCCAGACGGTCCTGCCAGGCGGCGGCCTCGTCCACCTCATAGAGGCGAAACAAATCGGTGCCGCCGACCAGTCGGGCGCCCCGCTTGGTTGCCAGTTGATCCAGGCGTATCGCGTCGCGGGCAAGGCTCTGGCGGGTCTGGCTGGCCCAGTGATGATCCTGCAGGGCTTTGATCCCGGTCTTGAGCGCCGGGCCAGAGACGGCCCAGGGCCCCTGAATATGCGCCAGCGCCTGGATTAAGGCCGGATCGCCAATGGCAAATCCCAGCCGCATCCCGGCAAGGCCCCAAAATTTTCCAAAGCTTTTCAGCACGACCACACCAGGGCGCGCGGCCATATGGATCAGGCTCTGATCGGGGCAGATGTCGCAGAAACTCTCGTCGATGATGGTGAATGGCGCATCCAGTTCCGCCGCGCGCCACAGACGGCCGTCGGGGTTGTTGGGATGCACGGCCACCTGTGCGGCGGTTGCTGCCGCAGCGGAAATGGACCAGCCATGATGCGCGAAGGCCGCAGCATGTTCGTTATAGGTGGGCGTTTCGATCCTGACCTGAGCCGCAGGGACAAGGCCGGGCAACAGGGCAATCAGCGCCGAAGCACCGGGCGCAGGCAGAACCGCAGCCCCGTCGGGCACCGACCAGAATTGTCGCGCGGCCTGTTGCAGCGCCTCATTGGCGGCACTGTCCGGCAGGGCGGTCCAATCTGTGTCAGTGAAAAACGGTAGCGTATAGGGGGTGGGATTGATCCCGGTCGAGAGATCAATCCAAGTGGCGCGCGCCCCGCCATATCGGGTGATGGCGGCGCTCAGGTTGCCGCCATGGTCGCGCTGGGTGGCGCCGGTTTCTATCCTGGCTTCAGACGTTTTTGCCGACATGGAAAAGGCTCCGACCTGCTATCAACCCCACCGCATATCGCGAGTGTGCCATGCGGGTATGAAACAGGCCAGAGCATAAGGCAAGCCAGCTCTGCCGGGCCGTTCTGGGGTGGGGCCGGGCAGGGGTTAGCCGCGATTATGTGGGGCCATCCAGTCGATATCCGGGTTCACCGGAATGATGCGGTAGGGGTTTATGGTGTCATGGCTGTAGTGATAGTGGCGCACGATATGGTCCATGCCCACGGTGTCGGCAACACCAGGAATCTGAAACAGTTCGCGGCAATAGGCCCAGAGATTGGGATAGTCGATGATCCGCTTCTTGTTGCATTTGAAATGCAGGTGATAGACTGGATCAAACCGCAGCAGCGTGGTGAACAGGCGCCAGTCTGCTTCGGTCAGTTCTGTGCCCATCAGATAGCGATGCTGCGACAGCAGATCTTCCAGCCAGTCAAGCGAGTCAAACAACGGCCCCACGGCGGCGTCATAGGCCTCTTGGCTGGTGGCAAATCCACATCTGTAGACGCCATTATTCACCGTGTCATAGACCCGCGTATTGACCGCCTCGATTGGCTCGCGCAGCTCTTCCGGCCAAAAATCACGGGTGTTGCCGGTGATGTCATCAAAGGCCGAATTGAACATGCGAATGATCTCGGCGCTTTCGTTTGACACGATGGTGCCGCGTTGCTTGTCCCAGAGTATCGGGACGGTGACGCGGCCGGAGTATTTGGGATCGGCACGTGTATAGATCTGATGCGCATAGTCGGACTGAAACAGATGATCGCCGGTGGCACCATGGTCGTCGCGCTCAAAGGTCCAGCCGTCGCCCAGCATGTCAGGATGCACAACCGAGACCGAGATATGATCTTCCAGTCCTTTCAGGGCGCGAAAAATCAGGGTGCGATGGGCCCAGGGGCAGGCCAGCGAGACATAAAGATGATAGCGTCCGCTTTCGGCCTGAAAGCCATCCTTGCCGCTGGGACCAGCGCTGCCATCCGGCGTGATCCAATTGCGAAACTGCGATTTGGAACGCTCAAAGGCACCGCCGGTTGATTTGGTATCATACCACTGATCTTTCCAGATCCCGTCAATCAAAAGTCCCATGGGCGCATCTCTCCTCAACTGCGGGCGGGCCAGCCCGTCGGTGTATCGTCGTTGCATCACAGATAGGCGCAGCTGGCGTTCAGGCCTAGGCTTGTGGTCGCGCAGGGGCTCTGCATCGGCGCACATCACACCTGGGTGTTGCAGGCAGACGGCGCGGTTGTCTCAAAATGTTCACTTGATTTTATCCATTTTCAAGTCACCCTCAGAAGGGAAAGACACAGCCGACCCGGATGCGATTCTCCATCGCTCGTTCACTTGCAAAAAGGGCCACTGCCATGACCACCTATGTGCCAAAAGCTGTACAAGAGGCGCTGGATGCTGCGCGCGTTTCGGGCCTGAAAAAGAAAAGCCGCCTGCGGGTGGCTGTCGATGGTGGCTATTTTCCGGTGCTGCGCACCTGGAAGAATGGCTTTTCTGTCGAAGAGGCATTTGTGCCGCAGCTGCGTGGGCTGGTCGATATTTATGATGGCGCGCGCCATGTGTCGCAGTGCCTGATCGTCGCCTCCGAGGCCGAGGGCGGTGAAATGCGCTATGAGTTTAAGCGTTCCACCGCAGCAGCGGCCAGCGCCCCGCTGGATTTCTACCGCGCCCCGGATGCGCCGGTGGGTCTGCTGGGCAATGAGGGCGCCGAAAGCCGCCTTGGATAACGACAGCGCGTTCATCTGTGCTGCACAGGCCTAGGCCAGAATGAAAAAAGACCCGCAGTCGGATGGCTGCGGGTCTTTTGTTTAGCGGGTCTTTGGATGTTTCACTGCAGGTCTGAAAAGGCCCGCGCCAGACGTTCGCCTGCCTCGATCACGCGGCTGCGCTGGGTGCCCATGTTGAAGCGCAGGAAGGTTTCGCCGCCGGTGCCAAAGGTGGTGCCATGGTTGGCAGCAATGCCGGCCCCCTGTTCAACCCGTTTTGTGAATTCTTCCCGGCTCATCCCGGTGCCGGAAAAATCAACCCATGACAGATATGTCGCCTGCAGCTTCATCGTGCTGAGGCCGGGAATTTCCGCGATGGCGGCATCAAAGACCTGACGGTTGCCATCGATATAGGCGACCAGCTCATCCGCCCATTTGGCACCTTCGGGCGAATAGACCGCCGCGGTGGCCAGCTGTCCGGCTGAATTTGGCGCCAGCGCCAGCGCCAGCATGCGGCGCTGAAATTTTTCCCGCAGATCGGGGTCGGGGATGATCACCTGCCCGGTGTGCAGCCCGGCAAAGTTAAAGGTCTTGGACGGAGCGGTCAGCATCAGCAACCGGTCAGTGATCTCGGGGACCGCGTTCTGCATCGGGATATGTGTCGCGCCATCAAACACCAGATCGTGGTGGATTTCATCCGACAGCAGGATCAGGTCATGGCGTTTGGCAAAATCCGCCACCGCCTGCAACTCTTCCTGGGTCCAGACGCGGCCGCCGGGGTTATGCGGTGAACAGAGGATGACCATCTTTTCCTTGCCGGTCATCTGGGCGTCATAGGCTGCCATATCCATTTCATAGCGGCCGTTTTCATTGATCATCTGGCATTCGACCACTTCGCGGCCGGCATTGTTAATGACCTTGGCAAAGGCGTGATAGACAGGCGTGAACAGAACGATGCCGTCGCCTGGCTGGGTGAAGGTATCCAGGCACATGCCAACGCCGTTCACCAGGCCGGTGGTGGTAAAGATCGCCTCTGGCTCGACAGTCCAGCCATGACGGTTTTGCATCCACCAGCAAATCGCATCCTTGTAGGGGGTGTCACAGTTGACATAGCCATAGATCCCGTGATCGGCCATTTCGCGCATCTTGTCTGTGACCATGGGTGGCACGGCAAAATCCATATCCGCGACCCACATCGCCAGCCCATCATCAGGAGAGACGCCATAGAGGCTCTCCATGTAGTCCCATTTGGCGCAATAGGTGCCGCGACGGTCAATGATGCTGTCAAAATCCATGAGATCCTCCGGTTGTTTTCAGCGAAGCTAGCGGCAAACGCGCCATGTGCAAGCGTATCCGTGCTTTCAGTCCGCGATGGCATGGCGCCTGCGGTACTTTTTGGGCGGCGGGCAGGGATCTGCGGTGCCTAGCCGTTGCAGTGATGGGGGCAATGGCCTAAATCACCCCCATGAAACATTCGATCCTGATCCATCCTGATCCCCGTTTGAAAAAGGTCTGCGCCCCGGTGTCGGATCTTTCGGATAAACTGCGTCTGCTGGCCGATGACATGCTGGAAACCATGTATGCGGCCCCCGGCATTGGCCTGGCTGCGCCGCAGATCGGGGTTCTGGATCGCCTGATCGTGCTGGATTGCGAAAAGGCCGAGGGTGTCGCGGCCAAGCCTCTGGTGATGTTCAACCCTGAAGTCATCGCCGCCTCGGACGAGACAAACGTCTATGACGAAGGCTGCCTGTCGATCCCGGACCAATATGCCGAAGTGACCCGCCCCAAAGAGGTCGAGGTGCAGTGGGTGGACCGGAACGGAAAGGTGCAGCGCGAGACTTTTGATGGGCTTTGGGCCACCTGTGTCCAGCATGAAATCGACCATCTGCAAGGCAAGCTGTTCATCGACTACCTGAAACCGTTGAAGCGGCAGATGATCACGCGCAAGATGCAAAAGCTGAAGCGCGAAATGGCGCGGGACTGACGGGGATGGCGCTCTTGCCGATCGTTCAGTGGCCCGATCCCGGCCTGTCGACCCACTGCGCTGCGGTGGGCGATGAGGATCTGACAGCGCTGATCGCGGATATGTTTGATACCATGTATGACGCGCCGGGGCGCGGCCTGGCTGCGCCGCAGGTCGGGGTGTTGAAACGGCTGTTCGTGATGGATGTCAGCTGGAAAGAGGGCGCGCCGACGCCGCTGGTGATGATCAATCCCGAAATCCTGTCTTTTGGCGAGGCCCAGCAGCCGGGTGAAGAAGGCTGCCTGTCCATACCAGGCGTTCTTGTGGCAGTGCAGCGCCCCACCACCGTGACACTGCGCTGGCAGGACGCTGGACGCGCCTGGCAGCAGGGACGCTTTGATGGCTTTGCCGCCCGCTGTATTCAGCATGAATATGACCACCTTGATGGGCTTGTCACCTTTGACCGGCTGGGCCCTGCCGCCCGCGCCGAGGCCGAAGGCACCTATCGCCGCACTCTGGAGAGTTCTGCATGACCGCACGTATTTGCCTGCCCTGGCCCGACAAACGCCTGCGGACTGCGGCTGCCCCGGTTGATGAAATCACCGATGAAATCTGCCAGATCTGGCAGGATATGATCGACACGATGGAGGCGATGCCCGGTGTTGGACTTGGTGCCAATCAGATCGGGGTGATGCTGCGCCTTGCGGTGGTTGATGGCTCCAAGGAGCGTGGCCGCGCTGTGCGGATGGCCAATCCCGAGGTGTTGCATGCCTCCACTCAGTTGCGCGAACACGAAGAAGCCAGCCCCAATCTGCCTGGTGTCTCGGCCAAGATTAAACGCCCGCGTGCCGTCACCGTGCGCTACATGGATGAAACCGGCGCGATGACGGAACGCGATTTTGTCGGCATCGAGGCCACCAGCGTACAGCATCAGATCGACCACTTGAACGGCAAGCTGTATTTTGATCACCTCAGCAAGGTGAAGCGTGACATGCTGATAAAGAAATCCAGGAAATTGAACGGCTAAAAGCCAGGGAGCAGCTCCATGCGCATCATCTTTATGGGAACGCCGGATTTTTCGGTGCCGGTATTGGACGCGCTGGTTGCAGCGGGACATGACATCGCCGCCGTCTATTGCCAGCCCCCGCGCCCCGCAGGGCGCGGCAAGAAGGATCGGCCGACCCCGGTGCATGCCCGCGCGCTTGAACTGGGTTTTGAGGTGCGCCATCCGGTATCGCTGAAGGGCGCGGCCGAACAAGAGGCCTTTGCGGCCTTGCAGGCGGATGTTGCAGTGGTTGTAGCCTACGGGCTGATCCTGCCGCAGGCGGTATTGGATGCGCCGAAACGCGGCTGTCTGAATATTCATGCCAGCCTGCTGCCGCGGTGGCGCGGCGCAGCCCCCATTCATCGCGCGATCATGGCAGGGGATGAGGAAACCGGCGTCTGCATCATGCAGATGGAGGCAGGTCTGGATACCGGCCCGGTGCTGCTGCGCGAAGGCACCCCCATTGGTGCAGAAGAAACCACCAGCCAGCTGCACGACCGCCTGTCAGACATGGGTGCCTCGCTGATTGTCACCGCGCTTGGCCATCTCGATGGGCTGTCGCCGCAGGTGCAACCCGATGAGGGCGTGACCTATGCCGCCAAGATCGACAAGGCCGAAGCGCAGATCGACTGGACACAGCCCGCCGAGGAGGTCGACCGCAAGATCCGCGGGCTGTCGCCTTTTCCCGGTGCCTGGGTGGAAATTGATGGTCAGCGGGTCAAGTTGCTGGCCTCGCGTTTGGCGAGCGGAACTGGCCAGCCGGGGCAGGTGCTGGATGGTGATCGCCTGACCATTGCCTGTGGCACGGGCGACGGTGCTGGCGCGATTGAGCTTTTGCGGTTGCAACGGGCCGGTAAAGGCGCGCAGGATCGCGACATATTTGTGCTGGGCTTTCCGCTGGAAAGTGGTCGTCAGCTATAAGGAGAGCGTGGCGATGTTTTTAGCCCTGACGGGAACCATGGTGATCGCCGGGATCACCGGCTATATTGCCGAGAAAAGCGGCTTTACTCAGAATGGCTATCTGGCGTCGATCATCATCTGTATCGGCGGAGCCTTTCTGTTTTATTTCATGCGGATCATGTTCGGCCTTGGCTTTGTATCGCCGGGGGTGAACGCCATCCTGTCCTCTATCGGTGCGCTGATCATAGTGCCGTTCCACTGGCGCCGCTGAGGGAGAGCTTTCATGGCTATTATCTTTCTGATCATCATTGGCGCTGCGGCAGGCTTTCTGGCAACGCGGATCATGGGGCTTGAGCTGGATATCATCTCCACTGTGGTGATTGGCATCGCGGGTGCATTGATTGGCGGGCTGGTTTTGCGGATGCTGCTGTCGGTGATGGGGATGATGGCCGGGCTGGTGGGCGCGGTTCTTGGGGCGCTGGTGCTGATCTGGCTTTGGCAAGTCTATGTCAAACGCTAGCAGCACGGGCTGACGTGATCTGCCCAACCGGGCTGGCCTGGCCTAGCTGCGCGGTGGGCGGCTTTTGTAGACAGGTAGATGCCAGCCAAAAGCGATAGAGCCCGCCCGCAACCCCCAGCACACGCCTGCGCAGAGAATAAGCGCCAGCCCCGATGTGATGCCAAGTGAAATTGCGGCAACGGCGACAATGGCCCCGATCATGGCGCAGCTGATGTATAGCTCGCCTTGTTTCAGCACCAGGGGGACCTCGCCCACCACCACATCACGCATCAAACCGCCAAGGCTCCCGGTGGCCATGCCCATCAAGACGACGATGACGGCGGGTTTGCCCATCGACAGGGCCGCGCCAGTGCCGGCAGATACCGCGATAGCAAGGGCAAAACTGTCCAGCCAGATCACCCAGCGCAGGCGGCTTTCGACAAGATGGGCGGTGAAGAATACCACCACCGCCGCACCGGATGCCAGCAGAATGAAATTGGGATCACCGACCCAAAACACCTGATCGCGGTTCAGCAACAAATCCCGTACCGTGCCGCCGCCCACCGCCGTCAGGCAGGAAATGAAGGCAAAACCGACGATATCCAGCTGCGCCCGGCTGGCCACCAGCGCCCCGGTCAGGGCAAAGACCAGAACCGAGGCGTAATCCAGCAGGGTGACCAGGGTCATGGCTGTCTCTCCCGGATCCCTGTCGCGCCAGTCATGCTTTTGATTTGCTCTTTTTGAAGGGGGCCATGCCCGCGCGGGCGAGCTCATCCGCGCGTTCGTTCTCGGGGTGGCCTGCGTGGCCCTTGACCCATTCCCAGGTGACCTGGTGGCGGTTTTGGGCGGCATCAAGGCGCTGCCAAAGCTCGACGTTTTTCACCGGCTTTTTGGCGGCATTCTTCCAGCCGTTCTTCTTCCAGCCAAAAATCCAGCCGGTGATGCCGTTTTTCACATAGTTGCTGTCGGTCACCACGGTCAGCGTCGAGGGCCGGTCCAGGCTTTCCAGCGCATTGATGGCCGCCAAAAGCTCCATCCGGTTGTTGGTGGTATTGGCCTCGCCGCCCTTCAGTTCTTTTTCTTTGACCACGGTATCGCCGTCCATGGCCCGCAACAGCGCACCCCAGCCTCCGGGGCCGGGATTGCCGGAACAGGCACCATCGGTATAGGCATAAAGTTTAGCCATGGGTCGCCACCGAAATCCAGCGGGCCATCTTGCCGTCCAGGCCTTCGCCCTTGCCATAAGAACAATCCAGCACGGTAAAACCGGCAGTCTTGAGCAGATTTTTCAATTCATCTTCCTTGTAGTAGGTATAAAGCCGCCCCAGGGTGTCGCGGGCCTCGCCCTTACCCAGCTTCAGCGCGATATAAAAGGCACCTTTGGGTTTGAGGCTGCACTTTATCGCTGCCAGATGCAGCGGCAGGTCCTGGCGCGGGGCGTGCAACAGGCTGAAGTTGGCCCAGACCCCATCATAGATGGCGTCTTGTGCGAGGTCGCAAAAGGTTGCCTGCCAGGCGGTGACGCCGTCTTGGGCATTGGCCAGCGCAACCATTTCGCGCGAGGCATCCATGGCATCTGCCCGCAATCCCGCCTTGGCCATCACCAGGGCAGAGGTGCCGGGGCCACAGCCAAGATCCAGCACGCGCCCGCCTGTGGGGCAGGCAGCAATGAAGCTCTGCAGGCGCGGATCCTGCAACAGATGATCGCGATTCCTGGCGGCATAATCCGCTGCGCGGGTGTCATAGATCTGCAGGGTTTCGGGATCGCTCATCATCGGACCTCTAGGCGCGTTCCAGGGCCAGGCGGGTGGCAAGACCGGCAAAAATGGCGGCAAACCCCCGGTTGAGCCAGGTCACCACGGTTTCAGAGCCAAGCACAAATTGCCGGGCCTGGGCGGCAAAGACCCCATAGAGCACAAAGACCACAAAGGTGAGCGCCATGAAGACCGCGCCCATCGCGCCCATTTCAAGTGTCGCGGATGCGGGATCCCCCGACAGAAACGGCGGCAAGAGTGCCAGAAAGAAGATCGACAGTTTTGGGTTGAGGATATTGATCAGGGCACCGCGTTGGGCAATGCGCAGGCGTGCTTGCGGCTTGGCCTCCGAGGTGATGCTGAGCGCTCCGCCTGCGCGCAGGGCCTGCCAGGCCAGATAAAGCAGGTAAAGCACCCCAAGGGTTTTGACGATCTGAAACAAGACCGCCGAGCTGTGCAGTACCGCAGCCAGCCCCAGCGTCGCAGCGGTGAGATGGGGCAGGATGCCAAGGGTGCAGCCCAGGGCGGCCCAGATTGCGGCGCGCGCCCCTTGGCCAAGCCCCAGTGCAAGCGTGTAGAGAACGCCAGTGCCGGGGGCCAGAACAACCACAAGGGCGGTCATCAGAAACTGTGTCGAAATCATCAGTATATCCCTTTGCGATGCGCGTTTGGCCAATCGGGCATTGGGTGCAGCCTAGGTGCAAGCGGCGCAGCCGTAAACCGGCGGGGGCACAAAAGCCTTCACGATCCTGCGCGCCCGCAGCAAGGCCAGGCGCGCATGCAGGCAGGTATGGACGGCGCTGGGCGGGTTATGCCGAGGGGGTGATCGATGTGTCAGCTGATTGACGCAACACCCGCGGCACCTTGAATTCAACGCGTTCCACCGCAGTTTCGACCACCTCGACCGAGACATCAAACCGGGTGCGAAAGGCGTCGATCACTTCATTCACCAGCAGCTCTGGCGCCGAGGCCCCGGCGGTGATGGCAATGCTTGAGATCCCTTCCAGGGCGCGCCAGTCGATGTTTTCAGCCCGCTGCACCAGTTGGGTGTACTGGCAGCCCGCCTTGGCGCCAACCTCGACCAAACGCCGAGAGTTGGAAGAATTGGGCGCGCCGACAACCAGCATGGCGTCAGATTTGGGCGCTACGGCCTTCACGGCCTCTTGCCGATTGGTGGTGGCGTAGCAGATATCTTCCTTGTGGGGGCCGATAATGGCCGGAAAGCGCGCTTCGAGGGCGGCAACGATGCCCTTGGTGTCATCCACCGAGAGGGTGGTCTGGGTCACATAGGCCAGACGCTGCGGGTCGCGCACCTGCACTTCAGCCACATCTTCGGGGGTTTCCACCAAAAGCACCTCGCCCGCAGGCAGCTGGCCCATGGTGCCGATGGTTTCAGGGTGGCCCTTGTGGCCGATCATGATCATTTGCAGCCCCTGTTCCGCATGGCGCTGGGCTTCGATATGCACCTTGCTGACCAGCGGGCAGGTGGCATCGACATAGACCATCTGGCGCGCTTCGGCGGCGGCGGGCACGGATTTGGGCACCCCGTGGGCAGAAAAGATGACCGGCCGGTCTTCGGGGCATTCTTCCAGCTCTTCGACAAAGACCGCGCCCTTGGCCCGCAGCCCATCGACGACAAACTTATTGTGCACGATCTCGTGGCGCACATAGACCGGGGCGCCCCATTTTTCGAGCGCCAGTTCCACAATCTTGATGGCGCGGTCCACACCGGCGCAGAAACCGCGCGGCGCGGCCAGATAGAGGGTGAGGGCAGGTTTGGTCATCGGCGTCTCCTTGTGGGCAGAGGTAAGGCGTTGCCGCCGCAAGGTCCAGTCTTGTGGCGGCAGTTTAATGCGCGGGGCTGGCGGGTCTCAGGCGCAGGGCTAGGTTGGGATGCCGCACTTGATCAGAAGAAAAGGATTATTTTAACGGCTCTGGTTCATGGTCGATTAACGGCCGATTCTGGGCTGCATTAAGTCTGGGCCCGCCCTGAGAATTGGTTGAGAGTATTTCGTATGGTTGACGAGACGTTAGCAAGCTGTGTGCCGGAAGAGGTGAGCCAGGTCGGCAAAGGCACCAGTACCAGCAAGCAGAAATTCATGGATCGCCAGTATCAGGTCACCATGGAGCGCCGGTTTCGCACGGTGAGGATAACCTGCAGAGCGGTTATCGCGCTCGCCATCGCCTGGATTTCTGTCGGATTTTTCATGGGTGCGCCTATCGTGGTGTTCAACGCGGCGGTGGCCATCACCGGCTGCGTTGTCGCGCTGATCCTGCTCCAGACCCGGTATACCCTGCTGGCGCGCGTGCTGTGGTATCTGATTAGTCTGGTGGCGGTGATGGGAGCGGTGTTTTCCATGCCAGAGAACAGCAATGCAGAGTTCTTTTTTGCCGTCCTGTTGGGGGGGCCTTTCATGACCTTTTCCATGCGGCGCGAAAAAACGGCGATCTATCTGTTGCTGGCAAGTGCCCTGTCCTGCTGGCTGTTAATCCGCTATCTGGGGCACGACTATTTTGGCCCGCCGGTGCTGGATGATGAGATTTCCGCATCCTATCTGTCTGGGGGGATTCTGGTCACGATTTTCACAATCTTCATCGTTGAAATGATGGCCTTCGGTCGTATGGCTGAAAGCTATAGCGATGATCTGCTCGACGCGCATCAGGATGAAGCCAAGGCGAACCAGGCCAAGAGCGACTTTCTGGCCGCGATGAGCCATGAAATCCGCACCCCGATGAACGGGGTTCTTGGCATGGTAGAGGTGCTGGGCCGCACGGAGCTGTCGCCAGAGCAGCGGCGCATTTTGAATACCATTCAGGAGTCTTCGAACTCGTTGTTGTGGATCATCGACGATATTCTGGATGTGTCCCGGATCGAGGCCGGCAAGATGGAACTGTTTGAGGCACCGATGCGCCTGCTGCCGCTGATCGAAGGGGCGACGGCCACCCTGCGCCCGCATGCACGCCAGATGCAGGTGGCCCTGTCGCTTTCTGTTCAGGCGGATTTGCCGGATACGCTAAAGGGGGATGCGGGGCGGCTGCGTCAGATCCTGCTTAACCTGCTGGGCAATGCAATCAAGTTTTCCGAACCAATGGAAGGCGAGGATGAGGGCAGGGTTGGGCTTCGCGTTGAAATCCGCAAGCCGGGCTGGATAGATTTCCTGATCGAAGACAATGGTATCGGCATCGAACCAGAGGTCCAAGAGGCGATCTTTGCGCCGTTTGAACGCTCTGCGATGACGTCCAAGCGGATGATCAAAGGCAATGGCCTGGGTTTGACGATCGTACAGCAGTTGGTGGCCAAGATGGGCGGCACGATTTCGGTTGATAGCAACCTAGGTGAGGGAAGCCGCTTTACTGTGCGTCTGCCAGTGCAAGAGCCGTCGGGGCCGATCAAGGCGCCTCGGTTGGCAGGTACCAAAGTGATCGCGATGATGCCGGTGGCGGGACAGGACTGTGGCTGGCCTGCCTATGTTCTGGCTGCGGACTGTGACTTGAAATGGGTGGCAAGCCGGGATGAATGGCTGGCGCAGGCGCGGCTGGTCGGGGGGGCGGCAATCTTTGTATTACCAGTCCCGGAAGATGGGGGTCAGCAGGATGCCTGGTGCCGCACACGCCTTCAAAAAGAGCTGCCGGATCTAAAGATTCTGGAGTTTAGCGCTGGGGATGCAATGCAGCAGGAACGGATAAGCTCTGACTGGGTGGTTGTTCAATCCGATCCAGTGCTTCCCAGTGACTTCTGGGAGGCACTGGACGTGCTGTCAGGGCGGGGTCATCAGCAGACCGGATCCAGGCCCCATGTGGCATCCCCGCCAGTTACGCAGGACCTGCCGGGTGGGCGCATTCTGGTTGCCGAAGACAATGAAATCAACCGCGCAGTGATCGAGAGCCAACTGGCGCTGCTGAACTGCGAGGCGACACTGACGCGCGATGGGGCAGAATGCCTCTCGGCCTGGACCAAGGGGCGGTATGATATGATTCTGGCGGATTGCCAGATGCCGGTAATGGACGGGTTCGAGCTGACCCGCGCCATTCGTAAGATCGAGGCAGAGCAGGGCCTGCGCCACACGCCCATCGTGGCGGTGACGGCGAATGCGCAGGAAGCAGAGATCGAAAAATGTCTGGCAGAAGGCATGGATGCCTTCGTGTCAAAACCGGTGACAATCGCCGGATTGGAGGCTGTGATCCGCCAGCAGCTCCCGACGCCGAATGTCAGCGATGAAACACGGCGCTGGGCGATTGGCCACAGAGGATAATCTTCTCTCGGGTATGATCCGGGCCTAGGCCGCGTCGCTTCGGGAAGAGGGAGATCCTGCCAAAAAGGCCCTAAACACGCCCGGGGTGAGTGTGGCGGGTCGAGGGCCTTTGGGAGATATAGCTTGAGGCTTCACCAAGGCTGATGCCGCACACACAGTGTTATCTTCAGGTCGTTCTGGCACCCCTGATTGCGGCACCAGCGGGTCTGTCTAGGTGCTTGGCGCGGCAGCAACAGGCCGCGTATCAGAGGCATACTCTCGCGGTGGACGACCGATGACATCTTTCAGCTCTTCCAGTTCGATGAAATTATCGGCCTGGCGGCGCAGTTCATCCGAGATCATCGGCGGCTGGCTACGAATGGTCGAAACCACAGAGACCCGCACCCCCTGGCGCTGCAGGCTGGCGATCAGCGGGCGGAAATCCCCATCGCCCGAAAACAGCACGATGTGATCCACGTGTGGTGCCAGTTCCATGGCATCCACGGCCAGCTCGATATCCATATTGCCTTTGACTTTGCGGCGGCCCATGCTGTCGGTGTATTCCTTGGCCGGCTTGGTCACCATGGTGAAGCCATTGTAATGCAGCCAATCAACAAGCGGACGGATGGGGGAATATTCATCATTTTCGAGCAGAGCCGTATAATAAAAGGCCCGCAGCATCTTTCCTCGGCGCATAAATTCCTGGCGCAAAAGCTTGTAGTCGATATCAAAACCCAACGCCTTGGCGGCAGCGTAGAGATTCGAACCGTCTATGAACAGCGCAAGCCGTTCGTCTTTGTAAAACATCCTAAAGTGTCCTTCTGGTAAATCCGCTTGCGCCAAATAGTCCGTGAGTGGATTTGATGCGGCGAAACGGGTGGACATATTGTAAGTACTTTGGCACCTGCTTCAAGTATACCGGGTTTCCTAAATGGGGTCAAAAGTGACCATTTCACGTCGAAAAGCGATCATTGCACTGGGTGGTAACTTACCTTTGGGCGGAATGTTGCCGCACGAAATACTATTGGCTGCAATTGAAGAAATTACTCCCTCTATGGGGGAAATATGTCAAGTTTCCCGGCTTTTTCAAACACCTTGTTTTCCAGCAGGGGCGGGACCCGACTATGTCAACGCGGCACTTGTGCTGGATACGAACCTAAAACCTACATCTTTAATGCACCAATTACAGGCGGTTGAGCAAAAATTTTCACGTGAGCGGGAGCAGCGCTGGGGAATGCGGACCCTGGATCTGGATCTGATTGCCTGCGGCGATTCTGTGCTTCCAAGCCCGTCCGAGTACCAGCACTGGCTTGATTTGCCGTTGGAACTACAGATGCGTCAGACGCCGCCGGAACTGATTCTCCCGCATCCCCGATTGCAGGACCGGGCCTTTGTTTTGGTGCCAATGTGTGATGTTTGCCCGGATTGGCGCCACCCCGTACTGGGTAAAACAGCGTCAGAACTCTGTGCGGCACTGCCAAAATCCGATCTAGAGGCGGTTCAGCCGCTTTAGTCGCTTGTCAACAAAAAGATTAGGGCGTAAAAGTCGCTCTTCCGGACCCACACTGATTTTGGAGAGTCGCCTATGGCCCGCGTAACGGTTGAAGACTGCGTAGATAAAGTACCAAACCGCTTTGAGTTGGTCATGCTGGCGGCCCATCGTGCCCGTGAAATCGCCGCCGGGGCAGCGCTCACGGTTGAGCGTGACAATGACAAGAACCCAGTCGTGTCGCTGCGCGAAATCGCAGAAGAGACCCAGCGCGCGGATGATCTGCGGGAACGTCTGATCGAAAACAACCAACATCAGATCGAAGTCGACGAGCCAGAAGAAGATTCGATGGCTCTGCTGATGGGCGCTGAAAACGACAAGCCAGCCGATGACGATATGTCAGAAGAAAAACTGCTGCGTGCCCTCATGGAGGCCCAGGGGCAGGGCTGATATCGGCACTCCCGATCTGAGGCTGCGGACCGGATATGATTACTCCTGAAGACCTGATCGCCCTGGTCCGCAACTACAACCCCAAGACCAATGCAGATAAGATCGCAGAGGCCTTTGCCTATGGCGAAGAGATGCACCATGGGCAGTTTCGCCATTCTGGTGAACGCTATTTTACACATCCCGTAGCGGTTGCCGCCCTGTTGACCGAACAGCGCCTGGATGATGCCACCATCATCACCGCGCTGCTGCATGACACCATCGAAGATACCAAGGCCTCTTATGAAGAGGTGGCCGCGCGCTTTGGCGATGAGGTAGCGGAACTGGTCGATGGCGTCACCAAGCTGACCAACCTGCAACTGTCCAGCCGCGAGACAAAACAGGCGGAAAATTTCCGCAAACTGTTTATGGCCATGTCCAAGGACTTGCGGGTCATTCTGGTCAAGCTGGCCGACCGGCTGCACAATATGCGCACCATCAAGGCGATGCGCCCGGAAAAGCAGGCGCAGAAGGCCCGCGAAACCATGGATATCTACGCGCCGCTTGCGGGCCGTATGGGTATGCAGTGGATGCGCGAAGAACTGGAAGACCTGGCCTTCAAGGTGCTGAACCCAGAGGGCCGCCAGTCGATCATCCGCCGTTTTGTCACCCTGCAGCGTGAAACTGGTGATGTGATCCATCGGATCACCGGCGATATGCGCGCCGAACTGGACAAGGCCGGGATTGAGGCCGAAGTCTTTGGCCGGGCCAAGAAACCCTATTCGATCTGGCGCAAGATGCAGGCCAAGGATCAGGGGTTTTCGCGGCTTTCAGATATCTACGGTTTTCGGGTGATTACCCAGTGTGAAGAAGACAGCTATCGCGCGCTTGGTTGTATCCATCAGCGCTGGCGGGCGGTGCCGGGGCGGTTCAAGGACTATATCAGCCAGCCAAAATCCAACGGCTACCGCTCGATACATACCACCGTGTCGGGGCGCGATGGCAAACGGGTAGAGGTGCAGATTCGCACCCGGCAGATGCATGATGTGGCGGAAACCGGGGTTGCGGCCCATTGGTCATATCGTGATGGCGTGCGCTCGCAGAACCCCTTTGCGGTGGATCCGGCAAAATGGATTGCCTCGCTGACCGAACAGTTTGATGCCGAGGAAGACCACGATGAATTCCTCGAGGCGGTCAAGCTGGAGATGTATTCCGATCAGGTGTTCTGTTTTACCCCAAAGGGGGACGTGACCAAACTGCCCAAGGGCGCGACGCCGATTGATTTTGCCTATGCCATCCATACCCGCATCGGTCATGCCTGCGTTGGCGCCAAGATTGATGGTATCCGGGTGCCGCTGTGGACGCGGATCCGCAATGGCCAATCGGTCGAGGTGATCACCGCCGAAGGCCAAAGCCCGCAGGTAAGCTGGCTGGAAATCGCCACCACTGGTAAGGCGCGCACCGCCATTCGCCGCGCGCTGCGCGAAGCTGATCGGGCGCGTTTTGTGAAACTGGGGCGGGAACTCGCGCGGTCTGCCTTTGAGCATGTGGAACGCAAGGCCACCGACAAGGCGCTGGAAACAGCAGCGCGGGCGCTGCGGATTGATACGGTGAATGAACTGCTGGCGCAGCTTGGGGCGGCAGAAATCACCACCCATGACGTGGTGCAGGCAGTCTATCCCGAGCTTACCCTGCAAGAAGGCGAGGTGGTGTCCCCTCGGCGGGCGGTCATCGGCCTGGAGGCCGGGCAGAGCTTTGAACGCGCGCCCTGCTGTCAGCCGCTTCCCGGAGAGCGCATCATCGGTATCACCTACCGCGGCCGCGGGGTTGTGGTGCATGCGGCTGATTGCGACCGTTTGGTCTCCTTCGAGAGCCAGCCCGAGCGCTGGATGGATGTGCATTGGCACAGTGGCACCCATGCCGCGGCCTATGGTGTCTCGCTGGAGCTGACCATTGGCAATGATGCCGGTGTCCTGGGACGAATTTGCACATTGATTGGCGAGAAGAAGGCCAATATTTCCAATCTTGAATTTTCAGATCGGAAACCAGACTTTTACCGACTGATGATAAATGTCGAGCTGAGGGATGTGGAACAGCTGCATTCGCTGATGCTGACATTGGAAGCCGAGAGCGATGTTGCCGAGGTCGCGCGCTTCCGGGAAAAACCGGAGACGCGCCAGATTTCGGGATAGGGCGCGGTTGAAACGAGGAAGGACGCAGGGCTTTGGTATTCAGGCGCCGTGATAGACGCTCGCTCCTTCGGGCGGTTGCGGATTTCATCTGGCCCCGTGGGGGCTGGAAGCGGGCGTTTCTATACGTGAAGCACCGGGTCCGCCGCCTGCCAGATTCGCCTGAACGCATTGCCCGTGGCGTCTGGGCCGGGGTCTTCACCACCTTTACCCCGTTCTATGCGATGCATTTTGTTGTCGCCGCCCTTATCGCCCGCTTGATCAATGGCAATATCCTTGCCGCGCTGAGTGGTACCTTTTTTGGTAACCCGCTGACCTATGTGCCCATTGGCATCGCGGCGCTGCAGACAGGCCACTGGATGCTGGGCACCGAATTCAACGGCGAGCTAGAGACCTCTCTGGTGGGGAAATTCATTGATGCGGGCAAGGATCTGAAAGACAACCTGTTTGCGCTGTTTTATGATCAGCCTGCCGATTGGGATGGGTTGCACCTGTTCTACGACGAGGTGTTCTTTCCCTATCTGGTTGGCGGTATTGTGCCTGGCGTGATCACTGCGACGATCTGCTACATGCTTAGCCTGCCGGTGATCCGTGCCTATCAGCAGCACCGTCGCTCGCGTATCAAGGCCAAGTTTGACGCCATCAAAAAGCGTGCCGAGCGCGAAAGCAGCGGTGTTGCCCCGGTGGTAGAGCCTGCAAAGCGCAAGCCAAAGCGAAACTTGCCGCGGGTTTGCAAGGTAAAATAGCGCGCTTGGCAAGGGGCAGGGGTTGCCCTCGGCGGTATGCCGTCTAATCTTGCGCGTGTCAGAGACGATTTCACGACAGATCACGGGATAAAAGACATGGGCCAGAATACGCTGCGATTGGGTGTAAATATCGACCACGTGGCCACGGTGCGGAATGCCCGTGGCGGTGACAATCCCGATCCGGTGCGCGCCGCCCTTCTGGCGCAGAACGCGGGGGCCGATGGGATCACTGCCCACCTGCGAGAAGACCGCCGCCATATTGTGGATGCCGATATCGATGGCTTGATGGCCGCGCTGCGCATCCCGCTGAATTTTGAAATGGCTGCAACGTCGGAAATGCAGGCGATTGCTCTGCGTCATAAACCCCACGCGGTTTGCCTGGTGCCGGAAAAGCGCGAAGAACGCACCACCGAAGGCGGGCTGGATGTGGCGGGCAATGATATAGCGCTGGCCGAATATATTACGCCGCTGCGGGATGCGGGCAGCCGGGTGTCAATGTTCATCGGCGCCGAAAAATCGCAGGTCGAGGCCAGCCACCGCATCGGCGCCCCGGTGATAGAACTGCACGCCGGTGCCTATGCCGATGCCTGGGCCGAGGGGCGTTGGGATGAACGCGATGCCGAATTGGCCAAGATTACCGAGATGGCGGCCTATGCCCATGGCCTAGGGCTGGAAGTGCATGTTGGCCATGGTCTGACCTACGAAAGCGTCGGCCCAATCGCGGCGCTGCCAGAGGTAAAGGAGTTGAACATTGGCCATTTCCTGATGGGCGAGGCGATGTTTGTCGGCCTGCCTGCGGCCCTGGCCGAAATGCGCCGCAAGATGGGGGAGGCGCGGGCATGATTGGTCCGGAATGGGCCGCCCTGTGGCTGGCATGGGTGCTGGCAGGCGGCAGTCCGGGCCCGGCGACGCTTTCCATTGCGGGCACCTCAATGAATACCGGTCGTCGCGCCGGGGTGATTTTCTCATTTGGCATCCTCTTTGGTTCGGCCTGTTGGGGGGTGGCGGCGGCGGCGGGTCTCAGCGCCCTGATGCTGGCCAATGCCTGGATCTTTGAGATTCTACGCTATTGCGGCGCGGGCTATCTGTTGTTCCTGGCGGTGAAATCCCTGGGCTCGGCCCTGACACCAAACGCGCCGATATCTCAGCGGGCCTATGGGGGCACGGCTTGGCAGATCTTCAGCAAAGGCGCGCTGATTCACCTGACAAACCCCAAGGCCATCCTGTCCTGGGCCTCGATCTACTCGCTGGTGCTACCAGCAGGCTCCGCTCCAGCGGAGGTTTTTGGCCTCTTTGCTTTTCTCTACTCGGGCTCGATCCTGATCTTCATCGGCTATGCCTTCCTGTTCTCTACCCCTGGTGTGGTCGAGACCTACATGCGGATGAAGCGCTGGTTTGAGCTGGGTTTTTCCGGCTTTTTTGGCTTCGCTAGCCTCAAGATCCTGACGGCGCGATTGGACGGATAGCGCCATGATCCTTGGCGTCGGAACAGATCTTGCCAATATCGAACGCATCCAGCGCACTCTGGACCGTTTTGGCGATCGTTTCCGCAATCGGGTCTTTACCGAGGTCGAACAGCGCAAGGCTGAAAACCGCCGCGATGTGGCAGGCACCTATGCCAAACGCTGGGCCGCAAAAGAGGCCTGCTCCAAGGCACTGGGGACGGGGCTGCGCATGGGGATCGCCTGGAAAGACATGGCGGTGAGCAACCTTGCCACCGGGCAGCCAGTTATGGCTGTCACGGGATGGGCAGAAGAGCGCCTAGCCAAGATGACGCCACCGGGCCATAGCGCGGTGATCCATGTGACCTTGACAGATGATCACCCCTGGGCCCAAGCCTTTGTGGTGATCGAGGCCTATCCAATTGCCGCACAGCCCGTTGAAACGGATGGTGGCGCTTGACTCGCGCCCCCTGCGCCCTCATGTAGCGCCGGACCCTTTTATTTATACCCTGGAGAGCCTGATGACGGCAAAATCTAGCGCCGGCCAATCGATCCTCGAGACGGTAAAGACCATTGTTTACGCCCTGTTGATTGCAGGGGTCTTTCGGACCCTGTTTTTCCAGCCCTTCTGGATCCCGTCCGGGTCGATGAAGGAAACGCTGCTCATTGGTGATTTCCTCTTCGTTAACAAGATGGCCTATGGCTATTCCTACGCCTCTTGCCCCAGTGTCCGCATTGGGGCCATTGGGCTAGATATTGATGCCGAAGATGTCTGTGGCTTTCTGGGAGGCGACAATACCCGCTTTCTGGGCAGCGATCCCGAACGCGGCGATGTGGTGGTGTTTCGTCACCCGGTCACCGGCACGGATTTCATCAAGCGGCTGATCGGCCTGCCCGGTGACAGCATTCAGGTGAAAAACGGCGTCTTGTTCATCAATGACACCGCAGTCGGCCTGGAGGATGCTGGCAATTTTGAGGAAGCCATGGCGCCGCAGGGGCCGCAGGGCTCTTTCCCGCGATGTGAAAATCAACCGGTTGGTCAGGGCGCGAACTGCCTGAAGTCACGTCAGATCGAAACCCTGCCCGGTGGCCGCCAGCATGCGATCCTGAATATTGGTAATCAATCGGCCGACCACACCGGCGTCTATAAGGTACCCGAGGGGCATTTCTTCTTTATGGGCGACAACCGCGATAATTCCAGCGATAGCCGCCTGGCACAGACCGCCGGAGGCGTTGGCTTTGTGCCGCTGGAAAACCTGATAGGTCGGGCTGATCGCATCATGTTCTCGTCTGCTGGCCGCTCCATGCTGTTTTTCTGGACTTGGCGCAGCGACCGCTATTTCAAGGGGATCGTGTGAAACTATCGAAAGAAATGCGCGCCTTTGAACAGCGGATCGGGCATGAGTTCACCCGCCCCGAACTCTTGGTGCGTGCCTTGACCCATCCTTCGGTTTCATCGCCCAATCGCAAGGACAATCAGCGGTTGGAATTTCTGGGCGACCGTGTGCTAGGCTTGGTCATGGCGACGGCCTTGCTGGACCAGGACAAACTGGCCAGCGAGGGTCAGCTGGCACCGCGGTTCAATGCGCTGGTGCGCAAAGAGGCCTGCGCCGATGTCGCCCGCGAGATCGGTCTGGGCGAGGTGCTGAAGCTGGGCCGATCTGAAATGATGTCAGGCGGGCGGCGCAAGCTGGCGCTCTTGGGCGACGGCATGGAGGCGGTGATTGCGGCCGTCTACAAGGACGCAGGTTTTGAGGTGGCGCAGCAGATGATCTTGCGGCTCTGGGGGGCGCGGGTGCATCAGGTCGAAGCGGATGCCCGCGATGCCAAA
The DNA here is from genome assembly GCF_048267565.1 of Pseudophaeobacter sp. Classification (NCBI taxonomy): domain Bacteria; kingdom Pseudomonadati; phylum Pseudomonadota; class Alphaproteobacteria; order Rhodobacterales; family Roseobacteraceae; genus Pseudophaeobacter; species Pseudophaeobacter sp. The sequence continues at coordinate 69,002 of NZ_JBLWXG010000011.1, forward strand.
ACCGCCCTGCAGGAATATGTTCAGGCACGGCGCCAATCGCCGCCCGACTATGTACAGGTGGCGCGCGAAGGCCCGGATCACCAACCCATCTTTACCATTGCCGTCCGGCTGGAAGATGGCACCGAAGAACGCGCCGTTGCAGGGTCAAAACGGCTCGCAGAACAGGCCGCAGCCAAGGCGCTCTTGGCACGTTTGGAGCAAAAAACATGACAACACGCGCCGGTTTCGTCGCCCTGATCGGAGAGCCCAACGCGGGCAAATCCACCCTCTTGAACCGTATGGTCGGGGCCAAGGTTTCAATCGTGACCCACAAGGTTCAGACCACCCGCACCCGTGTGCGCGGTATTGTGATGGAGGGCGACAGCCAGATCGTTTTTGTTGACACGCCCGGCCTGTTTCAACCGCGCCGCAGGCTTGATCGCGCCATGGTGGCAGCGGCCTGGGGTGGTGCTGCCGATGCAGATGTTGTGATGCTGCTGATTGAGGCCACTCGTGGCGTCACTGAAGGCGTTGAACGTATTCTTGAGGGGCTCGCGGAGCTGGGCAAGGGGCGGAAGGTGGCGCTGGTGATCAACAAGATTGACCGGGTGCAATCCGAGGTCCTGCTTGGTCTCACCAAAGATCTGAATGACCGGTATGGTTTTGACGAGACCTTCCTTATCTCGGCAGAACGTGGTCACGGGGTGGATACGCTGCGGCTCTGGCTGGCGGGTGAACTGCCTGAAGGCCCCTTGCTCTATCCTGAGGACCAGATCTCGGATCTGCCGATGCGGATGATCGCGGCGGAAATGACCCGCGAGAAACTGACCCTGCGGCTGCATCAGGAACTGCCCTATCAGATGACGGTGGAAACCGAAAACTGGGAAGAGCGCAAGGATGGCTCTGCCAAGGTGGATCAGGTCATCTATGTGGTCCGTGATGGTCACAAGGGCATCGTGCTGGGCAAGCGTGGCGAGACGATCAAAGCCGTTTCCCAGGCCGCCCGAGAAGAGCTGACGGAATTTCTGGGCCGCAAGGTGCATCTGTTCCTGCAGGTCAAGGTGCGCCCCAACTGGCTGGAAGAGTCCGAGCGCTATTCGGAAATGGGGCTGGATTTCAAAGACGGAAACGAATGACCCGTCTGACCGCAGACTTTTGGGTGCATGCCTATCTGGCGCGTCTGCGTGGCGTTGGCATTCCGGCCTTTGTCACCGCCCATGGTGATGACACGGCGGGGGCGGTGCTGGTCAAGCTCAATACGCTGAATGGCCAGGCCCAGAGCTTTCATCGCTCCTATGATCTGATGAGCGGCGCACGCAAATGGGTGGAACATGCCAGCGGAGTAGAGGCTGATGTCGATGCCGCCATTCGCCGCCAGCAGGAATTTGATCCCGATCTTTGGGTGATCGAGGTCGAAGACCGGGCTGGCCGCCACCTGTTGGATGAGCCGGGGCTGGAGTAGGCCGCAGGGCGGTCAGATAGAGTTGCGATACGGAGGGTGTGATCGGTGGAATGGCGTGACCATGGCATCCTTCTGAGCTGTCGCCGTCACGGCGAGACGGCTGTCATCATCGATGTGTTCACCGAAGACCATGGCCGCCACGCAGGGATCGTGCATGGCGGTGCCAGCCGCAAGAAAGCGCCGGTGCTGCAACCGGGTGCCCAGCTGGATCTGTTGTGGCGGGCCCGGCTAGAGGATCATCTCGGCAGTTATCAGGCGGAACCCCTGCGCAGTCGCGTAGCGGCGGCCCTGTCGGGGCGTCTGGCTTTGGCGGGGCTGAATGCGGTGGCGGGGCTGTTGGGGTTCTGCCTGCCGGAACGGGCACCCTACCGTGATCTTTACAAGCAAACAGAGCAGCTCTTGGATCTGCTGGGCCAGGATGATCTCTGGCCGCTGGCCTATCTGAAATGGGAAATGACCCTGTTAGAGACCATGGGGTTTGGCCTGGATCTGAGCGCCTGCGCCGTCTCTGGCCGCAATGAAGATCTGGCCTATATCTCGCCCAAGACCGGGCGGGCGGTGTCGCGTCAGGATGCCGGGCAATGGGTGAACCGGCTGCTGCCGCTGCCCCCTGTGCTGCGCGGCGAGGGGACAGGCCCGGATCATGAGGTGGCGCAGGGGCTGCGCACCACCGGATATTTTCTGGAAATGCATCTGGCCCCCAGCCTTGGCAACCGCCCGCTGCCAGAGGCGCGTGGCCGGTTCATGGATGCCTTTGCCCGCCGTTTTTAGGTGATGCCGTGGCCGCCCTGCGCCGCCCTTGGGGGTGCTTTCAGGGGGGCATGACGCTTGGCGCAAGAAGAGGCCCGACCAATGGAAAATATTGGCCGGGCCTCTCTGGATTGGTGCCAGGGGTGGTGCGGATCAGGCGAGCAGGCGGCGGGCGATCACCTGGGCCTGAATCTCTGCTGCACCTTCAAAGATATTGAGGATGCGCGCATCACAGAGCACCCGGCTGATCTTGTATTCCAGCGCAAAACCGTTGCCGCCGTGGATCTGCAAACCGTTGTCGGCCGCCGCCCAGGCGACGCGGGCGCCCAGCAGCTTGGCCATCCCGGCCTCTAGGTCGCAGCGGTGGCCGTTGTCCTTTTCCCAGGCGGAGAAATAGGTCAATTGACGCGCCACCATGATTTCGACCGCCATCATCGCCAGCTTGCCGGAAACGCGGGGAAACTCGATCAGGCTTTTGCCGAACTGTTTGCGATCCTGGGCGTATTGCATCGCGATATCCAGCGCTGATTGCGCCACGCCAATGGCGCGGGCCGCCGTCTGGATCCGGGCGCTCTCAAAGGTCTCCATCAGCTGTTTGAAGCCCTTGCCTTCGACACCGCCCAAGAGGTTGGCCTGTTTGACCGCAAAGCCGTCAAAGCCCAGTTCGTATTCTTTCATGCCGCGATAGCCCAGTACCTCGATCTCGCCGCCGGTCATGCCGGGGGTGGGGAAGGGCTCTGCATCGGTGCCGGGGGTTTTTTCCGCCAGGAACATCGACAGGCCCCGGTGATCGGTGGTGTCGGGGTCGGTGCGCGCCAGCAGGGTCATCACATGGGTGCGGGCCGCATGGGTGATCCAGGTCTTGTTGCCGGTGACCTCATAGTCGCCCGCCGCGTTTTTCACCGCACGGGTGCGCAACGAGCCAAGGTCGGAACCGGTGTTTGGCTCGGTGAAAACAGCCGTCGGCAGGATCTCGGCGCTGGCGATCTTGGGCAGCCACTGCTCTTTCTGTTCATCCGTGCCGCCACAAAGGATCAGCTCAGCAGCGATTTCCGAGCGGGTGGCAAGAGAGCCCACACCGATGTAGCCGCGCGACAGCTCTTCGGAGACCACAACCATCGAGGCCTTGGAGAGACCGAAGCCGCCAAATTCTTCCGGGATGGTCAGGCCAAAGACGCCCATCTCGGCCAGCTCTTCGATGACCTCCATCGGGATCAGCTCATCCTTCAGGTGCCAGTCATGGGCGTGGGGCTCGACCTTGTCCGAGGCATAGCGGCGGAACTGATCGCGGATCATTTCCAGCTCTTCTTCCAGACCCGAGGCGCCAAACAGGGTGGCGCCGGACTGATCCTGCATCAGTTCTGCCAGACGCGAGCGGGCGGCCTGGGTGTTGCCGCCATCGCTGAGGGCCGCCACGGCATCAGTCCGCAGTGTAGCAAGGGCATCCTGACCAAGACCAAGATCCTGCAGCCGCAGGATTTCACCCTGGTTCATCTGGATACCGCCCTGCACCTGGGCCAGGTATTCACCAAAGGCGATCTGGTGGATCAGCTGCTCCATCTCGCCAAAGCCGCCATCCTTTTGCAGTTTGTCGGCCCATTGCTGCATCTGCCGCAGGCTGTAGACATAGGTGGCAAGCCAGGACAGCCCGTGGGCGGCGGTCTGGTTGGCCTCGATCAATTGGCCCGAAACGCGGCCGTCTTGGCTGACAAGCCTGCGCACGGAATCCTGCGCCGCTTCCAGTAGGCCCTCAAGCGGAATGATCGCCGCGCCGGTGAGCGCCAGGAGATCGGGGAGCACAATAGGTTTCATTTGCAGGTCCTGTCCGTCATGAGCCATTGAATCACGTCCTTCTTGCTGGCTTGGTGGTAAATCACTTTGCAGGCGCAGCGCAACAAAAATACGCCGCAATGCGGCATTATGATCAATAATTGCGTGAGCGCATTTAACTTGGCCGGGCTGTTCTCTCTGCATCTTGGGGGTGATAGGCAGAGCCATGGAACAGTTTTTCTCTCTTATTTTCTCGGCGATTGAGCCGACAGATTTGGCGATTGCCTTTGCGATTGCGCTCTTTGCCGGCACCGTCAAGGGCATGGTGGGCTTTGCATTGCCGATGATCCTGGTCTCAGGTCTTAGCCTGTTTCTGGCACCAGAGCTGGCGCTGGCGGGGCTGATTCTGCCGACGCTGGTGACCAATGGGATGCAGGCGCTGCGTCAGGGGGTCGGGGCGGCCTTTGCCTCGCTCAAGCGGTTTTGGATCTTTCTGCTGGCGGTGCTGTTCTGCCTGCTGCTAAGCGCGCAAACGGTACGCATTCTGCCGCAACAGGTGATGTTTCTGTTGATTGGGGTGCCGGTTACCTTGTTTGTGCTGCTGCAGCTGTTGGGGTTGGCGCTGACCCTGGCCAAGCCGACCCCGCGTGTGGAGATCATGGTGGGGGCCTTTGCCGGGATGGTGGGCGGTGTTTCTGGTGTCTGGGGGCCGCCGACGGTGGCATATCTGACGGCGCTGAACCTGGAAAAGAGCGAGCAGATCCGGGTGCAGGGCGTGATTTATGGCATTGGGGCGGTGACCCTGTTTCTGGCCCATATCGGGTCTGGTGTCATTCGCAGCGAAACCCTGCCGTTTTCTATCCTTCTGGTTCTGCCGGCTGTGATGGGCATGTGGATCGGTGGGCGGCTGCATGATCGGATCGACCAGAAGCTGTTCAAACAGGCCACGCTTATTGTGTTGTTGGTGGCCGGGCTTAATCTGGTGCGGCGCGGGTTGATGGGGTAAGGCCGCAATAAGACGCGGTGCAATTGGATATGCCTGCGCCATGCGCGCGTGGCAGCAGGAATTGAGATGCAAGCGATGAATGCGGAACGGCTGGCTCTGGGGACGATCCTTATCGCGCTTCTGGTGCTGGGGCTGAAACTGGTGGCCTGGCGACTGACAGATTCGGTAGCGCTGTTTTCGGATGCGTTGGAATCCCTGGTGAACGTGGGCGGTGCGGTGATGGCCTGGATTGCAGTGCACTATGCCAAACGCCCAGCCGATGCAGGCCACCCCTTTGGCCACTACAAGGCGGAATATTTTTCGGCTGTGCTGGAAGGGATCATGATCATCATTGCCGCCTTGCTGATTGTGCAGCAGTCGGTGCAGGCGCTTGGCAACCTTGGCTCGCCGCAGGATTGGGGGCGTGCTGGGCTTTTGGTCAATGGGCTGGCGCTGGTGGTGAACCTGCTTTGGGCGCGGCTGCTGGTGTCGCGTGGCGGTCGGTTGAACTCTCCGGCGCTGACCGCAGGCGGGCGCCATCTGATGAGCGACGTCTGGACCTCGGTAGGGGTGCTGCTTGGGCTGGGGCTGGCGCTGGTGACGGGCTGGGCGGTGCTTGACCCGCTGCTCGCGCTCTTGGTGGCGGTGAACATCCTGCGCGAAGGCTACGGTGTTGTGGCGTCATCGGTGAATGGCCTGATGGATTCCGCCGCCCCCGAGGAAGAGCGCAGCCGCATCGAAGACCTGCTGCACCATGCTGCGGTGGGGGCCCTGCAGGTACATGGGCTCAAGACTCGCCGCGCAGGGGTGGCATTGTTTGTGGAATGTCACATGGTGGTTGAGGGCACGATGACGGTGCAGGCCTCGCATGCGATCTGTGATCGCATCGAAGAGGCGATCCAGGTGGATTTCCCCGAAGCCCTGGTCACCATCCATGTCGAGCCAGAGCACAAGCTGGAGCCTTCGGGCATCGCGCCGGGATAAGCTGCCCTGTCCGGTGCAGGAAGGCTGAGCGAAGCATTTGCATTCTGACGCGCGCTCCCGTTTAAGCGCAGCACAGGTTTGTGCAGACAGGGGCAGGAAAAATGACGATGCAATGGGACAGGTTGTTGAATGCGGGGCGTCTGTGCCGTCCGGATTTCCCCGAGGCCCCCGGCCGCCCGGCCTATCTGCAAGATTATGATCGCATCCTGTTCTCAGAGCCCTTTCGTCGGCTGGCGCAAAAGACCCAGGTGCATCCGCTCTATGAGCATGACCATGTGCACCACCGGATGATCCACTCGCTGGAGACAGCCAGTGCAGGGCGCTCGCTTGGGGTGCTGGCGGGGCAGGCCATGTTGGAGCAGGGCCATATCACAGAGGCACAGCGCGAAGTGATTGCCGGCACGGTTCAGGCGGCCTGTCTGGTGCATGACATTGGCAATCCGCCCTTTGGCCACTCTGGTGAAGACAGCATCGGCCAATGGTTCGCCCAGCAGTTTCAAGCAGAAACAGGGATGGCCGGGGCGATCCCACAGGCCCAGCAGGCGGAGTTTGAGGCCTTTGAGGGCAATGCTCAGGGCTTTCGCATCGCAGCGAGCTTGGAAATGGCGCGGCGTGACGGCGGCATGCGCCTGTCCTATGCGACCCTTGCGGCATTTATGAAATACCCCTGCACCGCCGAGGCACAGAAACTGGCGCGACAGGCCAGCAACGGGGGCTATGTGGGGCTCAAGAAATTTGGTGTCTTTGAGTCAGAGGCGGCATTGTTTGCCGAGGTGGCCGAGGCAACGGGGCTGCGCAGTGACGGCGCCGGGCCGGGCAAATACTGGCGGCGCCACCCGCTGGCCTTTCTGGTCGAGGCGGCAGATGACATCTGTTACCGGATCCTGGATCTGGAAGACGCCGCCACGGTGGGCGATCTGACTACCCGGCAGGTGATCACCTGTCTGGAAGATGTCGCAGGTAAGCCCAACCGCGCAGATGATGCGGCGATGACGGCGCGCGAAATTGTGGCGATGCGCCGGGCCAGCGCCATCCATCAGGCGATCATTTCTGCGGTTGCCGCCTTTATGGACAACTACGATGCCATTATGGCTGGTGAGTTCAACGAGGGTCTGATGGAGGTCTCCTCCAAGGCGGAGGCCTTTGACCAGATGAAAGAGATTTCAAACGCACGGATCTTTACGGCGCGGCGCAAGACCGAGCTGGAGATTGCCGGGCGTCAGGTGATCTTTGCGCTGCTGGATCACTTCCATGGGCTATATGGCGACCTGCGCGCCTGTGATTGGGATGTTGAGGCGTTTCTGGCGGACCATGGCTATTGGGCCAAATTGGTGCGGGCGGTAGATCTGGATCTGCGCGGCATTACGGACGAATATTCGGCGATGCATAGCCTGGCGGATTTTGTATCCGGCATGACCGACCGCTATGCGGTGAAGGTGCGGGACATGGTGGCAGGGCGGATCTGAAACCGCCTCCAAATCAGAGCATGATAGATAAAAAACCCGGCCACTGGCCGGGTTTTCCATTTCTGCGGTGATGCAGGCCTTAGCTGATCGCGGCGGCTTTTACGTCGTCGTCGATATAGGGCAGGTATTGTTCAAAGTTGTCCGAGAACATCTGCACCAGCTTGGCAGCCTGTTTGTCATAGGCGGCCTGATCGTCCCAGGTGCGGCGGGGGTCCAGCAGGACTTCGGCAACGCCGGGCGCCGAGACTGGCACGTCAAAGCCAAAGTTGCTGTCCTTGCGGAATTCAACCTCGGCCAGGGTGCCTTCAAGCGCGGCCGTCAGCAGCCCACGGGTGGCACGGATCGGCATCCGCGAGCCAACGCCATAGGCCCCACCGGTCCAGCCGGTATTCACCAGCCAGCAGGTGGCACCGTGTTGTGCGATCTTCTCACGCAGCAGATTGCCATAAACCTCGGGGCGGCGGGGCATGAAGGGAGCACCAAAGCAGGTAGAGAAAGTCGGCTCTGGCTCGGTCACGCCGCGTTCGGTGCCAGCCACCTTGGAGGTGAAACCAGACAGGAAGTGATACATCGCCTGCGCCGGGGTCAGGCGGGCAATGGGGGGCAGCACGCCAAAGGCATCACAGGTCAGCATGATGATGTTCTTGGGGTGGCCACCAAGCGCGGTGCTCGAAGCATTGGAGATATAGTGCAGCGGATAGGCGCAGCGCATGTTGGCGGTCAGGCTGTCGTCTTCAAAATCCAGCTCTTTGGTCTCGGGGTCGAAAACCATGTTTTCGATCACGGTGCCAAATTTGGAGGTGGTCGCGTAGATCTCTGGCTCGGCCTCTGGGTTGAGGCTGATGGTCTTGGCGTAGCAGCCGCCTTCAAAGTTGAAGGTGCCCGTGTCGGCCCAGCCATGTTCGTCATCGCCGATCAACACGCGATCGGGGTCGGCCGACAGGGTGGTCTTGCCGGTGCCGGACAGGCCAAAGAACACGGCTGTATCAACCGGGTTATCTTTGGCATGGTTGGCGGAACAGTGCATCGGCATGATGCCTTTTTCCGGCAGCAGATAGTTCAGCAGGGTGAAGACGGATTTCTTGTTCTCGCCGGCATATTCGGTGCCACCGATCAGGATGAGCTTGCGATCAAAGTTCATCGCGATCACGGTTTCCGACCGGCAATCGTGGCGCTTGGGATCGGCCTGAAAGCTGGGGCAGTTGATGACGGTGAAATCGGCAACAAAATCATTCAGGTCTTCGCGCTCGGGGCGACGCAGCATGGTGCGGATGAACAGCCCGTGCCAGGCCAGTTCGGTGACCATGCGCACATTGATCGAATGTTTGGCATCGGCACCGCCAACCAGATCCTGCACGTGGTAGTCGCCACCCTTCATATGCTCCAGCATATCGACATAGAGATTGTCAAAGCCTTCGGGCGACATCTCGGCGTTGTTTTCCCACCAGATGGTATCAACGACGCTGTCAGATTTTACGACGTGTTTATCCTTGGGGGAACGGCCGGTGAACTTGCCGGTGGTCACAAGGAACGCGCCGCCCTTGCCCAGAGTGCCTTCGTCGCGCTTTAGAGCGGCCTCAACCAGGGCGGGCTCCATGAGGTTGTAATGGACATTGCCCAGACCCTCGATACCTTGATCCTCGAGGCGGAAATTCGGGTTAACCCGTCCAGATGCCATGTGTTCTCTCTCCTGTGGCGGCTGCGCCCAGCCGCATACATTAAAAGCTGCGCCCCAAGGCAAATCGGGGCAAAAACGCCGGTGGCGATACCGGTTGAACGGGTCATAACATGAGGTTTCTGTGACTGAACAGGACGGTTTGGCGCAGTTAGCGCCATCAAGGCGGAGTTTAGCGCAACCATTCCTGACGATGCCCAGTCGCCGGTCGCCGTTCAGCGGATGATAAGACATTTTTGCCCTAATTGTGCCCAAAGATCGCCCCGATTCGCCAATGGGGATTGATTCGCTCTGCCAGACGGGCGATGAAGGATGAAAAATTCAGGCGATATAAAGAGCAGATTTAGGGGCAGATCCGATGTCGAAGATTGCTTTGGTGGATGATGACCGCAACATTTTGACCTCTGTGGCGATGACGCTAGAGGCCGAAGGGTTTGAGGTCGAGACCTACAATGACGGGCAGGCCGCGCTGGATGCCTTTAACAAGAAGCTGCCGGATATGGCGGTGCTTGATATAAAAATGCCGCGTATGGATGGCATGGACCTGTTGCAGCGGCTGCGCCAGAAAACCCAGATGCCGGTGATCTTTCTCACCTCCAAGGATGATGAAATCGACGAGGTGCTTGGTCTGCGCATGGGGGCGGATGACTACGTCAAGAAACCCTTTTCACAGCGTCTGCTGGTGGAACGCATTCGTACCCTGCTGCGGCGTCAAGATGCGCTCAAGAGTGACGAAGCTGGCACGGAAGCACCGGAGACCAAGGTCATGGACCGTGGTGATCTTCGGATGGATCCGCTGCGCCACGCGGTGAGTTGGAAGGGCAAGGATGTTTCGCTGACTGTGACCGAGTTCCTGTTGCTGCAGGCGCTGGCTCAGCGCCCCGGGTTCGTCAAAAGCCGGGATCAACTGATGGATGTGGCCTATGACGATCAGGTCTATGTGGATGACCGCACCATTGATAGCCACATCAAACGGCTGCGTAAAAAGATGCGCACGGCGGATGGCGATTTTGCGGCGATCGAGACCCTCTATGGGATCGGCTATCGCTACAATGAAGAATAGGGCCAGCGGCCCCATCCAGGGAGGCGTGCAGCAATGCGTGACACTGGTCTGACAGGACGTCAGCAAGATGGCGATGTGGTACTGGGCGACGATTGGGTATCGCCGGATCAGACTGTTGCGGCGGAAATGCAGGTGAAGCGGGCGCGCCGGGGCTTTTTCTCGCTGAAGGGATCGCCGCTGACACGCAAGATCATCACCTTCAACCTGATTGCCCTGATCATTCTGGTCGCAGGGATCCTGTATCTCAATTCTTCACGCCAAAGCCTGGTCAAGCAGCGCGCAGGTGCGCTGGTGGCCGAGGTCTCGTTGATCGCGGATGTGTTTGAAGCAGTGCTGCCTTCCTCTGGGGCGGTCAGCCTGACAACCGGAGACGGCATCGACGTTGAACAGACGCTGACAGCCTTGACCCTGCGCGGCGGGGTAGAGGCCTTTGTCTTTGATACCTCTGGCGTGCTGGTGGCTCAGGTCACTGGGGTCAACCGCCCCGATACACTGAATTCGTTGAACGAGGGCGCAAAGAGCCGCACCCTGATCTCCGATAATCTTTCGGCGCTGTGGTCGGCGATTGGTTCGGTGTTTCAATCGCAACCCTCTGAGACTGCGCAAACGCAACCAATGCAGGATCAGTTGCGCCAACAGGCGCAACAATCCTTGTCCGGCACCGCAAAGATCAACGTGGTGGTAGATACGAGCGGAGGGACCATCTTTTCCGCCGTGGCCCCAATCCTGAGCAATGGAACGGCGATCGGCGCGGTGGCGCTGGCTTCGCCAGCAGGTGAAATCGATGCGCTGGTGCGCGGCGAGCGTGAGCGGGTCTTGCAGATCTTCATCATCGCTCTGCTGGTCTCTATCGGGCTGAGCCTGGTGCTGGCCTCGACCATTGCCAATCCATTGGCTGATCTGGCTGAAGCGGCGGAACTGGGGCGTGACCGCGATGCGCGGCGGGCCCAGTCAGGTCGGATCCGCATTCCAGATCTATCCGCCCGCCCCGACGAAATCGGCCGGTTGAGCCGGGCGCTGCGTGGCATGGTCAAGGCGCTGTACAGCCGGATCGACAGCAACGAACAATTTGCCGCAGATGTCGCGCATGAGATCAAGAACCCGCTGGCCAGCCTGCAATCGGCGGTGGGCACCCTGCGGATGGTCAAACGGGATGATCAGCGCGAAAAGCTGCTGGAGGTCATTGAACATGACGTGCGCCGACTGGATCGCCTGGTCAGCGATATCTCCAATGCCTCACGTCTGGATGCCGAACTGGTGAAAGAGGAAGAGGAAGAATTCGACCTGCTGCAGATGCTGACCAACCTGAACCAGTATCTGGGCGAGGATGCCCGTGCCAAGCGGATCGACTATATCACCGACCTGCCGCAGCGCCCGGTGATGATCCAGGGGCTGGAGGCGCGTCTGGCACAGGTCTTTGTCAATCTGATCACCAACGCGATTTCGTTCTGCGAAGAAGGCGATGCCATCCGGGTCTGGGCGCGCCGCCGCGACAACCGGGTTCTGATTGTGGTCGAAGACACCGGCCCCGGCATCCCCGAACAGGCGCTGGCAAAGATCTTCAAGCGCTTCTACTCGCAACGCCCGGATGAGCATTTTGGCAATAACTCCGGCCTTGGGTTGGCGATTTCCAAGCAGATTGTCGAAGCACATGGCGGTGTGGTCTGGGCAGAAAATATTCGCCCCACCGAAGCCGATATCACGTCACAACCGCTGGGGGCGCGATTTGTTGTTGGTCTGCCCGTCTGATCCGTGAGCGCGGAACAGCCCGCCCGCCTGACCCTGCATGCCAGCTGTGTGGCGCTTGCAGGGCGCGGAGTTTTGATCCGGGGCGCATCGGGCTGTGGAAAATCCGCCCTGGCGTTGCAGTTGATGGGCTATGGCGCCGATCTGGTGGCAGATGACCGTGTGCAGCTCTGGCAAGAAAAGGGGCTGGTCCTGGCTCGTGCCCCTGTAGCGCTGCGTGGCATGATAGAGGCGCGCGGCTTTGGTATCCTGCGTGCTGAGGCACTGCCGCAGGCGGAGATCTGTGCGATCGTAGATCTTGATCATCTGGAAGAGGCACGCCTGCCGGTTCAGCGGTTTGAAAGAGTTTTGGGCCAGGATATAGTGGTGTTTCACCGGCTGGAGGGCGCCTATTTTGCCGCCGCCTTGCTGCAATACCTCAAATCCGGAGTGCTGGACCCTGATGCAAAGCCTGAATAGCCTCTCTCGCTGGAAACGGTGGCGTTTGTTCACTTTGACCTGGTTGCCAAATGTGGAGCCTTGCAATGTCTGACACCAAGGCCACCCCGATTGTTCTGGTGACCGGTCCTTCGGGCGCCGGGCGTACAACTGCGATCAATGTGCTGGAAGACCTTGGCTTTGAGGCCATCGACAACCTGCCACTGCGGCTGTTGCCGGGGCTTGTCTCAGCTGCGGGAGGCGGGGGGCCCATGGCGCTGGGGCTGGACAGCCGCAACCGGGATTTCTCTCCGGCGGCGCTGCTGGATGTCATTGATATGCTGGAGGCACGCGAAGGCTGCGAATTGTCGGTTCTCTATCTGGATGCGCGCCCCGAAGTATTGCTGCGGCGCTATTCAGAAACCCGTCGCCGCCACCCGCTGGCCCCGGCGGAAACCCCCGAGGTGGGGGTGCACCGAGAGCTGAACCTGATGTCTTCGATCCGGGACAGGGCCAGTCTGGTCTTGGAAACCTCGGATATGAATGTGCATCAGCTGAAGGCGGAAATCGAACATCTCTTTGTGCCGGGTGGACGCAAACTGGCGGTGTCGATCCAGAGCTTTTCCTATAAGCGCGGGGTACCGCGCAGCATCGATATGGCCTTTGACTGCCGCTTTCTGGGTAATCCCTATTGGGTGCCCGAACTGCGTGAGTTGGACGGGCGCGATGTGGCGGTGCAGGCCCATGTCCGGGCTGATGCGCGCTATGATGGTTTTTTCGCGCGGGTGCTTGATCTGGTGCAGTTTCTGTTGCCGGCCTACCGGGAAGAGGGGAAATCGCACCTGTCGATCGCCTTTGGCTGTACCGGTGGTCAGCATCGCTCTGTCACCTTGGCAGAAAGCCTTGCGAAAGCCCTTGCAGAAGATGGCCAGCAGGTGTCAATTAGACACCGCGAGCTGCAAGGCTAGCGGGGAAACGGAGTTGCAGGATTGATCGGCATTGTGATCGTTGCGCATGGTGGGCTGGCCAAAGAATACTTGGCGGCGGTCGAGCATGTGGTGGGCCCACAGCCCAATCTTATGGCGATTGCCATCGGGCCGGATGATGACCGTGAAGACAAGCAATGCGAAATCTGCGCCGCAGCTGACAAGGTTGATAGCGGCGATGGGGTGGTGATTGTCACTGATCTTTATGGTGGATCCCCGTCGAATCTTAGCCTGCGCGCCTGCGCGCCAATCAACCGGCGTATTTTGTACGGTGCAAACCTGCCCCTCTTGATTAAACTGGCCAAATCCCGCCATCTTGCGGTGGGGCAGGCGGTGCGCCAGGCCATGGAAGCGGGACGCAAGTATATTAACTCTCAAAACATAAATCCCGAAGGGGAGCAGGCGCGTTAAATGACCTTGAAGACATTGAAAATCGTGAACGAAAAAGGGCTGCATGCCCGCGCCTCTGCAAAGCTGGTTGAGGTCGTCGAGGGCTTCGATGCCGCAGCCGAGATTTCAAAGGACGGTCTGTCAGCGTCGGGAGATAGCATTATGGGGCTTTTGATGTTGGCAGCCTCGAAAGGAACGACTATTGACGTCGAGACTTCGGGGCCGGATGCTTGCGCCCTTGCTGAAGCGGTGGAAGCCCTAGTGGCGGACAAATTCGGCGAAGGCTTTTAGTCTCGACCCCTTCGAACTGACGGGAATGGCACAGTGGCGGATACCGCACATGAGCAGAACACCGGCCAAACGCCGGAGACCGAAGACAGCACTGGCGAGGTCTATGACCGCCGCACCCTGACCTATGCCAATTCTTTTGATGACCGCTGGACCGCCCTGGCGATCAAGGCGATCGAGTGGATGACCGGCAAGCTGACCATCCTGCGTATGGTCAAGAAGTTTGAGCGCCAGAATGCCGAATACCGCGGCCAGAAATTCTGGCGTGGCGCTTTGAATATCATGGGCATCAACCTGATGACCCCGGAAGAGCAGATCAACCGTATCCCGCAGGATGGCCCGGTGGTGATTGTTGCCAACCATCCACACGGTATGGTGGATGGGATGATCTTTGCCGATCTGATTGGCCGGGTGCGGCAGGATTACCGGATCCTGACACGCTCTGTCCTGACTGGTCTGGATGAGGCTGCGACCTCTTTCATGATCCCGGTGCCTTTCCCACATGACCCCGATGCGCAGCGCAAAATGGTTGAGATGCGCGCCAAGACCATGACCCATCTGAAAGAGGGCGGGGTGGTGGCGCTGTTTCCATCCGGGGTGGTTATGTCATCCAAAACCTGGTTCGGCCCCCCGGTCGAGCAGGAATGGAACGTCTTTACTGCCCAGCTGATCCGGCGATCCGGTGCCCGTGTGGTGCCGATCTTCTTTCCTGGCCGCAACTCTCGCAGCTATCAGATCGCCAACAAGATTTCGCCGATCCTGCGCCAAGGGCTGCTGCTGCATGAAATCGTGCGCTCTTGCAACAAGCCACAGGCACCTGTTGTGGGCGCGCCGCTGACCGACGAGCAGATGGCCCAGCTGCACAGTGATCCGCGTGGCTTTATGGCCTGGCTGCGGGCCCATACGCTGGCCCTGGGTGAGAAGAGCGGGTCGTGATGGCGGTACGCCCGGTATGAGCGGTCAGGCTGACAGGTTTTGTCGGCTGTGGCAGGTCAGCTTCTGAGTCACCAAAGCAGCAGCCGCAGAGCCCGCATTGCCTGTTCCCTGCCTGACAGCGCCCCTGCCATGTCACAAGCAAAATAGCGGTTTCCACACCGCAAGCGGCGCGGAGCCTCCGCGATTTGGCTGGTGCCCTGTCCTGGCCGCAGTCTTGCCGTGATCAGGCGATGAGGGCTCCGAAGCAGCGGCGCGGGGGAGCCTTAGCGGGTGGGGACGGGGGTTTCGCCGCGATAGTCGTAAAACCCGCGTTGGGTTTTGCGGCCCAGCCAGCCGGCCTCAACATATTTGGTCAAGAGCGGGCATGGGCGGTATTTGGTATCCGCGAGGCCTTCGTGCAGCACATTCATGATGGCCAGGCAGGTGTCCAGGCCAATGAAATCGGCCAGTTCAAGCGGTCCCATTGGGTGGTTGGCGCCCAGTTTCATGGATTCATCAATGGATTTGACCGAGCCGACGCCTTCATAGAGGGTATAGACCGCTTCGTTGATCATCGGCATCAGGATGCGGTTGACGATGAAGGCGGGGAAGTCTTCGGCGCTGGCAGAGGTCTTGCCGAGCCGTTCAACCACCTGGCGGCAGCTTTCAAAGGTTTCTTCATCGGTGGCAATGCCGCGGATCAATTCGACCAGCTGCATCACCGGCACCGGGTTCATAAAGTGGAACCCCATGAAGCGTTCAGGCCGGTCGGTGCGGCTGGCCAGGCGGGTGATCGAGATCGAGGAGGTGTTAGAGGTGAGAATCGTATGCGGCTGAAGGTGCGGCTGCAGATCCTCAAAGATCGCCTGCTTGACAGTTTCACGTTCGGTTGCCGCTTCGATCACAAGATCAGTGGCACCGATATCGGCCAGCGCCAGGGTGGTGGTGATGCGGGCCAATGCGTCGCTGACCTCTGCCTCGGCGATTTTGCCGCGGCTGGCCTGACGCGCCATGTTTTTGTGAATTGCGCTGATTGCGGCATCCAAAGATTGCTGACTAATGTCATTCAAAACAACGTCATAGCCAGCAAGCGCCATGACATGCGCGATGCCATTGCCCATCTGGCCTGCGCCGATGATGCCAATCTTTTTGATGTCCATGTCTCGGGCTCCTCGTTTGCCTGCGCTGCAACCTTATCGGTGGCTTTGGGGCAGATACAAGGCTCGTCGTTCTGAATTTTAGGTGAAATTTAGGTTTAGGGAAATTGCAATCCTTCACCGCCAAAGTGATCTTCGGGTGAATTATAAGGTGGGACCATGAGCTATGAACTCAAGAGCGCCAATGCGCTTGCAGGGGGAACGTGCTGTTATGCCGGATCGCGGCTGCCGGTACGAGGCCCCAAAAGAGATTTAACGCGTCCATACTTTGCATTTCTCGGCGGAACCGAGATGTTTGGGCGCTTCGTAAAAACCCCTTTTTCTGATGTCAGCGAATCCTTGATAGAGGTGCCCTGTGTCAATATTGCGGCGGTGAATGCGGGGTTGGATACTTTTGCCAGTGATGCGGCGGTTCTGAAGGTTGCGCGGCAGGCGCGGGTTGCGGTGGTGCAGCTGATGGGAGCGCAGAATATCTCTAATCGGTATTACCGGGTGCACCCCCGGCGAAATGACCGTTTTTTGCAGGCGCAGCCTGATCTGAAGGCGCTGTTCCCCGAAGTGGATTATACTGAGTTCCACTTTAACAAACATTTGCTGACAACGCTGCAGGCCCTGTCCGAAGAGCGGTTTGATGACGTGCGCCGTCACCTGCAAGAGACCTGGGTTATCAAGATGCAAAAGGTGATCGAGGCGCTGGAGGGGCGGGTTTTGATGCTCTGGCTGACCTATGATCTGCAGGGGCGGTCTGCCTTCAGTTATGAGCCGACTTTGGTCGAGCGCAGCATGGTGAAAGCCTTGCAAGCCCGTACCAAGGGTTTGGTCGAAGTGTCGGTGGCCCCGGCTGGGCGGGTGGATGATCTTGAGGGGATGCAGTTGGGAGAGCTAGATTTACCCGCAGCGCAGCATGTGCTGGGCCCCAAAGAGCACGCTCGCATTGGCTGTGCACTGGCAGAGGCATTGCAGGGCCTGTCCTGATCGCTGGGCGTGCGGTGCCTGGATCTGGCGCTGCCATATAAAAACGGGGCCCGCGATATTCGCGCGCCCCGTTCTGCATTTTGTGGCCTTGTGTGGCGTGTGGCTTAGCCGAGTTTTTCGGTCAGCTCAGGCACGGCTGCAAAGAGGTCGGCAACCAGGCCAAAGTCGGCAACCTGGAAGATTGGCGCTTCTTCGTCCTTGTTGATCGCCACGATCACCTTGGAGTCTTTCATGCCGGCCAGGTGCTGGATCGCGCCAGAGATGCCGATGGCAATATAGAGATCCGGAGCGACGACCTTACCGGTCTGGCCAACTTGCCAGTCGTTGGGGGCATAGCCGGAATCAACCGCCGCACGCGAGGCACCAACCGCCGCGCCCAGCTTGTCTGCCAGGCCTTCGATCAGTTTGAAGTCATCTTCGGAGCCAACGCCGCGACCACCAGAAACAACCACACCAGCCGAGGTCAGCTCGGGGCGATCGCTTGCGGCAACCTTGTCTTCGATCCATTCGGACAGGCCGGGGTTTTCGGCGGCACCGATGGTTTCAACTGCGGCAGAGCCACCGTCGCCAGCTGCGTCAAATGTCGCGGTGCGGAAAGAAATTACTTTCTTTGCATCCGAGGATTTGACAGTCTGGATTGCGTTGCCTGCATAGATGGGGCGTTCAAAGGTGGAGCCGTCAACAACAGCTGTCACATCCGAGATCACCATGACGTCCAGCAGCGCGGCCACGCGGGGCAGCACGTTTTTGGCGTCGGTGGTGGCGGGGGCAACGATGTGCTCATAGTCACCAGCCAGCGAGACGATCAGCGCCGCTGTGGGTTCCGCCAGGCGGTGGCCCAGGGATGCATCTTCAGCGACCAGAACCTTGGCAACACCAGCGATTTTGGCGGCTTCGGCACCAGCTGCGGCGGCGGAGGCACCAGCGGCTAGAACAGTCACGTCGCCCAGAGCTGCGGCAGCGGTCACAGCCTTTGCGGTTGCGTCCAGCGCGAGGGCGCCATCGGTGACTTCAGCAAGGAGAAGAACAGCCATTACACAGCCCCCGCTTCTTTGAGTTTCTCGACCAGCTCGTCAACCGAACCAACCATGATACCGGCGGCACGCGCCGCTGGTTCGGAGGTGGAGACCACTTCCAGGCGTGGCGTGGTATCGACGCCGTAATCCGCAGCGGTCTTTTCCGCCATCGGCTTTTTCTTTGCCTTCATGATGTTGGGCAGCGACGCATAGCGTGGCTCGTTCAGGCGCAGGTCAACGGTAACGATGGCAGGCATCTTTACCGAAATGGTCTGCAGGCCACCGTCAACTTCACGGGTCACTTTGGCGGTGTCGCCGTCGATGTCCAGCTCAGAGGCAAAGGTGCCCTGCGACCAGCCCAGAAGGGCGGACAGCATCTGACCAGTGGCGTTCATGTCGTTGTCGATCGCCTGCTTGCCGGCAAGCACGATGCCTGGCTGCTCTTCTTCCACAACCTTGGCCAGGATCTTGGCAACGGCGAGGGGTTCGATATCGGTGTGAACATCCTCTGCTGCAACAACCAGGATGGCGCGGTCTGCGCCCATAGCCAGCGCGGTGCGCAGGGTTTCCTGGGCTTGTTTCACGCCGATGGAAACAGCGACGACTTCATCAGCCTTGCCTGCTTCCTTGAGGCGAATGGCCTCTTCGACAGCGATTTCGTCGAAGGGATTCATCGACATTTTGACGTTGGCGAGATCGACACCGCTTCCGTCCGCTTTGACGCGGACTTTCACGTTATAGTCAATCACGCGTTTGACAGGCACGAGTACCTTCATTTGCGTTCTCTCCTTAACAAACGGCATACCGCCAAGACGGCTGCCCTCTCTGCTCTCGCGCTGTTGATACCGGGTCAGTCCGGGGCACAACAGGGGAAAATCGTCACGTTGTCCTTCGCAGACGTCGCGTTTGGCTTTTTGTCACGACAATCTTGCAAGAATGTTGCGCGATCTCTGCGGTGGATTTCGTAGGGCCGAATCGCGGCCCTGTCGATAGGGGAGTGCCGGGGGTGACGCCGCGACGCAGCATGTGACGCTGGGTGCTTTTGCCCGCATTGGGGGATAGCGCCCTCTGGACGGTCTTGCGGCTTAGCGGTTGGCGCCAGGCACCCAGAGCACATCTTTGGCGCCATTGTCGTTGGCTTTGCGCGAAGCGACAAAAAACCAATCAGACAGCCGGTTTAGATAGGTTACCGCCACCTGGTTGATGGACTGAACGCCCGCCAGATCGGTTGCCAGCCGTTCTGCCCGTCGGGCCACGGTACGGCAGACATGCAGATGTGCCGCCAGCGCGCTGCCGCCAGGCAGGACAAAGCTGCGCAGGCTGGCCAGATCCGCGTTCATTGCATCGATTTCGGCCTCAAGCCGGTCGACCTGCGCCTGCACCACCCGCAGCGGCGGGTAGTCGGCTTCGGCATCTTTTTCCATCTCGGGGCGGCAAAGATCGGCGCCCAGATCAAACAGATCGTTCTGAATGCGCGACAGGGCGGCATCCATCTCGCCCTCGGCCTCTAGCCGGGCGACGCCGATAAAGGCGTTCAATTCATCCGAAGTGCCATAGGCGTTGACGCGCGGATCGTGCTTGGCCACGCGGGTCCCATTGCCAAGCGCGGTGTCGCCCTTGTCGCCGGTGCGGGTGTAGATCTTGTTCAGAACCACCATGATTTCAGGCCTCTTGTGATCGCTGTGGGTTATTGGCCGGCTTGGCCGCGCAGATAGACATAGGTCACCAAAAGCACCACGGCAATAAACTGAAAGAACAGTCGCAGCCGCATCAGCTTGTTGCCGTATTTCTTGCTGATATCGCCGCCCTTGCCAAAACTGCCAAGCCCGAGAAGCAGAACCACCACCACGGCCGCCATGGCCAGTATTGCCAGTAGATAAAGTGGGTCACCCATGTGATCTCTCTTTCGTATTTACCTGATATCGGTCTAGCCGTTGCCGCCAGGATTGGCGACAGCGAATTGCCTATCTGAGCCTTCTCAGGATGCGGTCAATTGCCCGGGTCGTCAGGACACGGCGCAGCAGACCGGCCATATGGGTGGGGGTCGTCACATGGTAGCGCGGCCGGGGGCGGGATGATTCGCAGGCCAGGATCAGCTTGGCAGTCACCGCCGAGGCCGGCAGTTCAAAGCGATCCGGCCCGGAGCTTTCATAGAGCCGCTTTTGCAGGTTCTGTTCGTAAAAGGGCCGCAGGGCAGAGTTGCGCCAATCTACGTAGCGTTCAAAATGGGGTATCGAATTCTCGCGGAACTTTGAGGTGATCGGCCCCGGCTCTATCAGCACTACCTTGATATCGGTGTCCATAAGTTCCACCCGCAGCGTATCTGTCAGCCCTTCCAGGGCGTATTTGGTAGCCACATATGCGCCGCGCCAGGGCATCGCGACAAAACCCAGGATGGATGAGTTCTGCACAATGCGCCCATGGCCCTGTGCCCGCATCACCGGGAGCACCTGCCGGGTCAGCTCGTGCCAGCCGAAGACGTTGCTTTCAAAGATATCGCGCAGCGCCTCGGTTGGCAGGTCTTCGACCGCGCCGGCCAGGCCGTGGGCACCGTTGTTGAACAGGACATCCAGCGTGCCACCGGTTGCCTGCAGCACCTCGGCCAGGCCCTGGGCGATGCTGTCTGTATCAGTATAGTCAATGCGCGGGCTGTCAAAGCCTTCGGCGCGTAGGTGGTCGCAGTCCTGCGCCTGACGACAAGAGGCAAAGACCTTCCAGCCGCGATCCCTCATGCCACGGGCCGCGTCCAGGCCGATGCCAGAAGAGCAGCCGGTGATCAGAATTGTTTTTTGCATCATGCGACCCTGCAATAGAAACCCCCAAGGCAATTGCCGGGGCTGTTTACAGGGTTATGAAGCTTTCTTGCTGACCAGGGAAGCGGCAACCCAACCGATCTTGTTGCCTTTTTGCGTGCGCAGATGCAGCCAGCCGGTGCCGCTGTCTTCTATCACCAGGACCTTATCCCCGGCCAGCAGGCGGCCCATCACCGGATAGATCGTTCCTGGACCCTGGCGCATATTCACCCGCGAGGCCCGTATTTGGCGAATATCGAGATAGGCCTCGGGGGGCGGGGCGGGTTGTTGCGCCGCACTGTTGGAAAAGCGGGTGTTCAGCGTCATGCCCTGACGATTCTGACCCGATGTCATGGCGACCAGCCCGCCCTGGATACCGCCCTGGGCCGCGTCCATATGCAGCAGGCCAGTTTCGGCAGTGGCGGCAAAGGCGCTGCTGGAGCTTTGCAGGCTGGTGCCAGAGGCGGCGATCTTGGCCAGAGCGATGGCCTGGCGCTGTTCGGGGTCTGCCTGGGGCCGGGCTGGTGTGGTCGCAGCGCGCGCAGCGGTGGCGGTGGCGGTGGGCATGGGCTGGTGTCGCGCCGCAGCGACCACCAGTTCAGCCGCGCGCAGCCTGGCAGGGCGCTGGAATTTATCGTCCAAAGCGGCCTGGCTGCCAGAGGCGACTTCACGGCTATGAGGGGGATCTGCGTTCGGGCGTTCGGGGGGCGCAAAATCGCTGCCGCCACTGATTTCGTAAAAAGCCAGGCCCAAAAAAGCAAAAGACACAATAACAAAGCGCGACATAGCGCATCCCCCTGGATAAACTTCAAAGGCTGCATGGGTTGGTGGCGGGCCCAAATCGCTTGGAACTCGGAGCGCGGGCATGGGCCGCTGCGGCAGTGCTAAGACCGCCTGACCCTAGGCAGGTTTGATTAATGTAGTACGAATATCATCAAGGCACAGGCCCAACACAGGGGAGACTGCTTCGGCTTCTCCCCCTTGGCGCTTTGTGATGTGCTGGTCAAAGGGCTTGGCCGCGATGAAGCGGTGGCAAGGACGGGCCGCACAGTGGGCAACATAGCAGGGGCCAACATAAAAGAGTGGCGCTGTCGCCAAGGCGGTGGATAAAAGTGAACCACCGCTTTACCGCGCCGGGTGGGCAAAGTATCACCAAGGGATGAACGACACCGTAGATAATACCGATGCCCCTCAGCCGCAGAACGGCGAGATCCTGGAACCCCTGCGCCGCGCCATCGGCGAGCGCTACCTGACCTATGCGCTGAGCACCATCATGCACCGGGCCCTGCCCGATGCACGTGACGGGCTGAAACCTGTGCACCGGCGAATCCTCTACGCCATGAGCCGCCTGCGGCTCAGCTCCTCGGGTGGGTTTTTGAAATCGGCCAAGATTTCGGGCGATACCATGGGGGATTTCCACCCGCATGGGGATGCGGCGATCTATGATGCCATGGCCCGCCTGGCGCAGGATTTCAACGTGCGCTACCCGCTCGTTGACGGCCAGGGCAACTTTGGCAATATCGACGGCGATAACCCGGCGGCCTCGCGCTATACAGAGGCGCGCATGACCTTCGTCGCCGAGGCCATGCTGGACGGCCTGTCAGAGGATGCTGTTGATTTTCGCGACAACTACGATGGTCGCCTGACGGAACCTGCGGTTCTGCCTGCGACCTTTCCGAACATTCTGGCGAATGGCGCGGCGGGGATCGCTGTGGGCATGGCGACCAATATTCCGCCGCATAACATCGTCGAGCTTGTCGATGCCTGTATCCACCTGATCAAGTCCCCCGGAGCCGATGATGATACGCTGCTGAAACATGTGCCGGGGCCGGATTTCCCCACCGGTGGCATCATTGTTGAACCGCGTGATAACATCGCCAAGGCCTATCGCACCGGGCGCGGCTCCTTCCGATTGCGCTGTAGCCATGAGGTCGAAGACCTGGGCCGCGGCCAGTGGCAGATTGTCATCACCGAAATTCCCTATCAGGTGCAGAAATCCAAGCTGATCGAAAAGATCGCCGAGTTGATCCAGACTAAGAAGGTGCCGATTCTTGCGGATGTGCGCGATGAATCCGCCGATGATATCCGCGTCATTCTGGAGCCAAAGTCAAAGAACGTCGATCCAGACGTTTTGATGAACATGATGTTCCGCAATTCGGATCTTGAGGTCAGGTTCAGCCTGAACATGAATGTTCTGATCGACGGGGTCACGCCCAAGGTCTGTTCGATGAAAGAGGTGCTGCGCGCCTTCCTCGATCATCGCCGCGATGTGCTGCAGCGTCGCTCGCAGCACCGTATGGCCAAGATCGATCACCGGCTGGAAGTGCTGGATGGTTTTATCATTGCCTTCCTCAATCTGGATCGGGTGATCGACATCATCCGCTATGACGAAGACCCAAAGGCCGCGCTGATGCGGGAAAACTGGGCTCTGGATCATCCGCGTGCCTATGATGAAGCCGACTATGTCTCGCCCAAGGCTGGCACCGGAGAGCTGAGCGAAGTCCAGGCCGAAGCGATTCTCAACATGCGGCTGCGGTCGTTGCGTCGCCTTGAAGAGGTGGAACTGACCCGCGAACGCGACGCGCTGCGCGATGAACGCGCCGGGCTGGTCGAGCTGCTGGCCTCGGATGATCTGCAATGGAGCCAGATCACCGATCAGTTGCGCGCCACCAAAAAGCAATTTGGCAAGGATTATGTTGGCGGCGCCCGCCGCTCCCGCTTTGCCGAGGCGGGCGAAGTCGAAGAGGTGCCGCTGGAGGCGATGATCGACCGCGAGCCCATCACCGTGGTCTGCAGTCAAATGGGCTGGGTGCGGGCGATGACGGGGCATATCGATCTGATGCGCGAGCTGAAGTTCAAGGATGGCGATGGTCCGCGCTTTGTCTTCCACGCGGAAACCACCGACCGGCTGCTGGTCTTCGGTAGCAACGGCCGGTTCTACACCATCAGCGCCGCCAATCTGCCCGGTGGCCGCGGCATGGGCGAACCCCTGCGCCTGATGGTCGATCTGCCCAACGAAGTCGAAATTGTTGATATCCTGATCCACAACCCCGAGGGGCGCCTGCTGGTGGCCTCTTCTGCGGGGAATGGTTTCATCTGCGCCGAAACAGATATCGTTGCCCAGACCCGTGGCGGCAAGCAGGTGCTGAACGTCAAGGATGACGACCGCGCCCAGGTCTGCATCCCGGTCACCGGCGATCATGTGGCGATCGTATCTGAAAACGGCAAGTTCCTGGTCTTCTCTGTCGAAGAGATGCCAGAGCTTACCCGTGGCAAAGGCGTGCGGCTGCAAAAGTACAATATGGCACGCGGCAAGCAGGGCTCTCTGGAACTGGACGGTGGCCTTAGCGATATCACCACCTTCAACTGGGAAGAAGGAATTTCCTGGGAGATGGGCGGTGGCAAGACCCGGCATGAAACCGATCTGAGCCAATGGTTGGGCAAGCGGGCCGGGGTCGGCAAACGTCCGCCTCATGGCTTCCCGCGCAACTATAAATTCAAGTGAACTGGGGCTTTAGCCACCTTCACCGCTCTTATTCGCACCTGTTTTCTGTGACGGATCCGCCACCGAATGGCACGACGGCCGCCTTATCGGTTTACCGGTTGGGCGGCTTTGGTTTATCTGATCCGAGTTTACCCCTGTTGCCCTACTTGATGAGGCCTTTCTGAATGTTTCGAACTCTTGCTCTTCTGGCCTCGATGGTCCTGCTGGCGGCCTGTGAAGAAACCCAACTTGATGAGGCCAAGGAGGATCTTGGCGATTTCAATATGCGGGTTTCCTTTGTCTACACTGACAAGGCGCTGCAATGGCCCCTGTCGCGTTCGGCAGAACCGTCGGAGTGGAACGAGCCTATCGAGCGTGCGCTTGAGGCCCGGTTGGGGCGCTACGATGGCGCTGGAAAATATGACGTGGCGGTCACGCTTGAAGGCTATTTGCTGGCCACCGGCGGTATCCCGGTTCTGGTCAATCCCAAGAGCGCAGCCGTGGTGAATGTCTTTGTCTATGATGTCACCACCAAGAGCTATCTGGTCCGCGAGCACCAGATGCAGATCTTTGAGGATACCACGGGCGAAAGCGCCATTATCGGTTCTGGCTATAGCCGCACCAAGGCAGAGCAGATTGATGGGCTGGCGCTCAAGATTGTCGATGGCCTGGAAGAGTATATGGCAGAGCAACATGCTGAAAACGGATGGTTTGACGGTGCCTCTGCTGCGGTGGCAGCAGAGCCGGATGCGGCGGCGCCAGCCCCCTCCGACCTCGCCCCCGTGGCTGAGTGAGAGTTTGTTGGCCAAAGATAGCCAAAAGCAGCTATGTCAAGCAGGAACGGCTTGATTTTGGTTTCTAAATCAAATATGCGGCGCGCGCAGAGGAAATCTTTGGGTCGGTTGTCGGCCCTCTCTTTCAAAAGGGCGCCTACAGAATGGCTAAGGAAAAGTTTGAACGTAATAAGCCGCACGTCAACATCGGCACCATCGGCCACGTTGACCACGGTAAAAC
>NZ_JBLWXG010000012.1:0-81498 GCF_048267565.1 Pseudophaeobacter sp.
GCATCGACAGCGAATGATTGTCCTGCACAAAATCCAGATCGATCCCCAGCTCGGCCAGCCGCTGCCGGTTCCAGCATTCGCTGAAAAAACCACGTGCATCACCAAAACGCTGCGGCATCAAAACCAGAAGACCCGGCAAACCCGTCTCTTCAACCTGCATCATGTATCCCCTCTTGTTATCCGGCACCCAGATCTGATGGTCTCTTCCTTGCCGCACCCTTGCGCCATGGGCAAGAGAGAGCTGGCGCAAAATCAAAAGCAAGCGGCAGATGCGACTGTCTTGCAAGCACCTTTCCCCTGCGCCAGCCCCAAGCCCCCAGAGAGCCCCCCAAGCCAGGCAGCATCTTGCGCCCCCGGACATTCCCCGGCAAGCATGGGGGCAACACAGCGGCCAGGATCCAGCCCCCCAAACGACAGAGCCCGTTCATGAAACTTCTTTTTGTCCATCAGAACATGCCCGGCCAATACCGAGAGCTGATCGCCTGGCTGGTCCAGCAGGGCGGCCATGAGATCAGTTTCCTCACCCAACGTACCGGACTGGTGCTTCCTGGGGTCAGAACCGTCAGCTACCGTGCGCATCACCAGCCAGGACCGCAGGCCTATGGGCTGTCGAAAGATTGGGAAGCCGCCGCAGGTACCGGGCTGGGCGTGGCCATGGCGGCCCGCCAGCTGCAGCGCAATGAGGGCTACAGGCCCGACATCATCATTGGCCATACCGGCTGGGGGGAATTGCTGTTCCTGAAAGAGGTCTGGGCAGATGTGCCGGTGATCGGCTTCTTTGAATATTTCTACCGCACCCAGGGCGGGCTGGTGGGCTTTGACCCGGAAACCCCGGTGAATGATCAGGCGGGTTTCTTTGCCCAGGCCCGCAATACCGTCCCCTATGCCAGCATCGAATCAGTGGATCAGGGCCATACCCCCACCTTCTGGCAGCGCGACCGGTTTCCAACCTCGTTCCATGACCGCATGTATACCTGCCATGATGGTATTCGCTGCGACCGGCTGCGCCCCGATGCAGGCGCCTCAATTGGGCTGGGACGGCTGGACCGCCCCCTGACCCGCGCGGATGAGGTGGTGACCTATGTGGCCCGCAACATGGAACGCGCCCGCGGCTTTCACATCATGATGCGCGCCCTGCCGCAGATCCAGGCGGCACGACCTCAGGCCCGGATCCTGATGATTGGCGGCAATGACACCTCTTACGGGGCAGAGAGCAGCCACCCCAAGGGGCTGCGCGGCGAGATGGAGGCAGAACTCGGCGATAGCGTCGACTGGAACCGGGTGCATTTCCTCGGTAAGGTGCCCTATGATGATCTCTGCCGTATCATCCGCATCAGCCGCTGCCATATTTATCTGACCATGCCCTTTGTGCTCAGCTGGTCGCTGCTCGAAGCGATGTCGATGCAGGCCACGGTGGTGGCAGCGGATGTGGCCCCCGTGCGCGAAGCCGTCACCCATGGGAAAACCGGCATGCTGGTAGATTTCTTTGACCCAGCCGCCCTCGCCGACCAGGTTGTCGATGTCTTGGCCAATCCAAAAGCCTACGCCGCCCTTGGTCCTGCAGCGCGCGCCCATATCTTGCAGCACTACGATTTTCTCAGCCGCTGCCTGCCAGAGCATATCGCCCAGATCAACGCGCTGGTGCCACACGCCAAACACATAGACATATAAAGCCAAATGTTTCGCGTGCGAAACATTTGGCGGCCTCCGGCGGGGATACTTACGGCCAAATGAAGCAACCGATCATTTCATTTGGCTCTAAATATCCTGGGGGTGAGCGCCTTGGCGCGAGGGGGCAAAGCCCCCTGCCCTTAAAAGTGATATCTCACTCTGCGCTATGTTTTTTGACCCACCCCAGGAAGGCGGCATCAGCCTGACGCAGGCGCGGTCGGCCTGTGCGCTCCCACATGGCACGCCATTCGGCCTCCAGCGCGTAGACATCCGCGCCTGGCATCAGATCGCGGGCCTTTTCCAAGCTGGCCTGTTTCAATACCGGCGCCTCAACGGAGCCTGGTTCCACCACCCGATGCTTCTGACGAAAGCGGATCAAATCCCCCGGCAGCTCCTCCATCGCATAATCCGGCAAGGGCTGGGCTGTGATCATATCGCGGATCATCTTACGAAAGACCCGGCGCGGGCTGGCTGAGCCAGACTTCTTCAACAGCGTCTCGACCGAAATGGTCCAATCCCGCTGGCGGCCGCAATGTTTGCGCGTCAACTCGTAGATGCGCCGTTCCAACGG
The DNA here is from genome assembly GCF_048267565.1 of Pseudophaeobacter sp. NCBI lineage: Bacteria > Pseudomonadati > Pseudomonadota > Alphaproteobacteria > Rhodobacterales > Roseobacteraceae > Pseudophaeobacter > Pseudophaeobacter sp. The sequence goes on from NZ_JBLWXG010000012.1 coordinate 2,243, forward strand.
TTTGCGCAGGCGGAAATAATCGCGGCTTAGCGTCAGCACCGATTTTGCCAGCACCGCGCGAAACAGCCAATCCGACAGGGTGACAGCCACATTCACCATACGCCCGCCCCGCGCCTTGCGTACAATTTCCCAGCTTTCAATCAGGCCAAACCCCGAGGTCACCTCTTCGCCGCCAGTCGTGATATTGGTGGTGATCCGGGTGCCGGCCAGGCGTTCAAAACTTTCCCGCAGCCGCCGATAGGCATCGCCCGAGGTTTCCCGGTTGGTGGCCACCAACAAATCATGCGCCTTGAGATGCAGGGTGCGCGAGACCTGGCGACCGGCATTCTGTGCCGCCATCAGCTGGCTGATGCAGAAGATCAGAATATCCTTGTCATGGATCGTCGCCAGTCCCTTGACCGATGGCACCACAGTGATTTCTGCACCGTTATGTTGATAGTTCAAGATCCGCCGATCCGGACGGGTCCCCAGAGAAAACAGCGGATGTTCCATCGAGGCCAGATCATTCTTGGGGATGGCATCAAAGATGTCACAAAGGAAAAAACTGTCGGGGCCTGCGGCCCCCCCTGTTAATGCTGTACTCATCGTGCCCTGCCCGTTTTGCCTCTGACCACCGCCCCCCAGGTATGCGCCCGATTCCACAGGCTCCCGAGGTGACTCGCTTTCGTGGTTTTGATTACGCCCACCCTAGAGTTATCCACATGAGTTCTCAACGGGGTTCCGGAATCGTTTCTTCGGGGGTTCAGAGTCATCTCAACGGGGTTTCAGAGTCACTGCTTGCAGAAAGATTACCCAAAAACCCAATGAAAAAAGGGCTTTGCTTCGGACCCTCGGCTCCTGTAACTATTATATAACCATAAATAACAGTACAAAAAAATTGCACGAGACCAAGATCACAGCAAAACCCGCCTATCGATACCGCAGGGTTTTGCTGGCAGAGCTATGATTTTCTTAGAAAAAGAAAAAGACATGCGCGCATTCTTTCCATGTATCGCCTTTTCTGATATCAGGCTATAAAGGTGATACATCAGCCGCTGAACACAGCGATCCACAGGTGATCCAGACCAGCGGTCTTACAAATGGGCAGCGCATCATGGCACGAGATATCCACAAGGCGGGCAACAGCCTGCCGCCTTATTTCAACATTGATCCCGATGCCGCATTGGCTGAACTCGACACCCCCACCAGCACCGAAGGCTTTGCCAATATCGCGGCAGGCTGTGCGCGCGGGCGGGCCGATCTGTCCAGCCGGGGGATGAATGAAGAGGGGCGCAAAGAGCTGCGACTGTTTTCCACCTGGGAAATCACCCGCTATCTGATCCCGGTGGCCCAGGCCCATTTTCGCCGGGTGCTGAAGGCGAACCCGGATTTGCCCCAGGGGCGGTCGGAAACCGAAGGTGGGGCGAAATGGTTCACCCTGGATGAAGTTCTGGTGCTGCGCGCCTTCTTTGGCGCCCAGGGCTCCAAGGCCAAGGATTACACCCCCTATCGCCCCAAGGGCCTGCCGGCCAAACTGGTCTCGGTGGCCAATTTCAAAGGCGGCGTTGGCAAGACCTCAACCGCGGCGCATCTGGCGATGTCAGCCGCGCTGGATGGCTACAAGGTGCTGGTGATTGATCTGGACAGCCAGGGGTCGATGACCTCTATCTTTGGTGGCCGGGTCGAAGATGAATGGCAGACGGCCTTTCCGTTGCTGGCGCGCCATTACGGTGAACATCTGCGCACCGAAAACCAGCGCAGGCTGGATCGCGGCGATGCGCCCCAGCCGCTGGAAGAGGCGCTGTCAGCCGCGATGGAGATGACGGCCCAGGATGTCATTCAAGGCACCCACTGGCCCAATATCGATCTGATCGGCGCCCAGCTGAACCTCTATTGGGCGGAATTCCAGATCCCGGTCTGGCGCATGGCGGCACGCAGCTGGAAGCTTTGGGATGCGCTGACCGACCGGCTGGCCGCAGATGGCGTGCTGGATGACTATGACATCGTCTTTATCGATACCCCGCCGGCCCTGGGCTATCTGACCATAAACGGCTTGGCGGCGTCTGATATCCTCTTGGTGCCGATGGGGGCCTCCTTTCTGGAATTTGACAGCACCGGGCGTTTCTTTGACATGCTGCATTCCACCTTTGCCTCGATTGAAGAGGGCGAAAACCTGGCAGCCCGCGCCCTTGGCCGGCCCGAGATGGGGTTTGAATGGGATGCGGTGCGGGCGGTGATCACCCGCTATGACAGCGCCCAGCAGGGCGAGCTGGCCGGGGTGATGCAGGCCTATATGGGGCCGGTGCTCAGCCCGCATAAACAGGATTTCACCGCGCTGATTGGCCAGGCCGGCGAGCAGGTCTCGGGGATCTACGAGGCCGATTACCGCGATTTCAACCGCGAAACCTATGCGCGTGGCCGCGAAACATTTGATGCCACCTATGCCGCCTTCAAGCGGCTGCTCTTGGGGGTCTGGCGGCGCGCGGAACTGGAACAAGAGGCAGAGATGCAGGACCAGCGCACGCAGGCCTAAGGCTCTAACAAGGTCAGCGGCGCAAGATTGGCGCGATGAGGAGATCAGCAGATGGCAAAACGCAAACGGCTTTCCCCGGCGCAAGACACCTATCTTGCCACCCCGCCCGAAGGTAAATCAGCCCTGTCGGGGCCGCTGGCCGCCCCGCCGCAAAGCAGCGCCCCCATTGCCCAGGTCGCGGCCGAGGTTTCAACCCAGGCCGCCCTGCAAGAGGTGACGCAGGTGCTGCAGCGCGCGCGCAGTCGGGGCCTGATGGTGGAAGAGATCCCCCTGGAGGCGATCGACGAGACGCATCTGGTACGTGATCGTATCACCCAGGATGCGGATGAGATGGAGGCCCTGATGGGCTCTTTGCGGACCCGTGGCCAGCAGAGTCCGATCGAGGTGGTGCCGCTGGAGGGGCGCCTTGACGGAAAATCCTGGGGGCTGATTTCCGGCTGGCGCCGCCTTTCGGCGCTGCGCAGGCTCTATGCCGAGGGGGCAGAGCCTGAATTTGCCAAGATCAAAGCCCTGGTGATCCACCCGGAGAGCGCCGAAGCCGCCTATGTCGCGATGGTGGAAGAGAATGAAATTCGCGTCAACCTGTCCCATTATGAACGTGCCCGTATCGCGGTGCGCGCCTTGAAAGAGGGGGTCTTTCCGAGCCAGAAGAAAGCGCTGCAGGGGCTGTTTGCCAATGCGCCACGGGCCAAGAGATCAAAGATCGGCAGTTTTGTCACCCTGGTCGAGGCGCTTGATGCGGTGCTGTATTTCCCCACTGCGATCAGTGAAAAGCTGGGGCTGTCCCTGGTGCGTCAGTTGAACGAGGATGCGGGCTTTGCCGAGGTCTTGAAGGCGGCATTGCAGGCTGGTGACCGGGGGGATGCGGCCAAGGAAACTGCCCTGCTCAGCGCCTGTCTCGCAGCACGGCAAACGGCAGGGAAAGCTGCAGATGATGCGGCTCTAACCCCACCTGTAGAGTCACATCAGGTGCCAGAAGGCGGGCCGCAGATCCGGCGCACAGGGGACGGAATACACCCTCAGGAACGGGTGACCACCCAGGTCACGGAGGGGCTGCGCCTTGGCTTTCAGCCGGGGGCGCAGCGGATCGAGTTGAGCGGCGCGGCGGTTGATGCTGTACTTCTGGAAGATTTGAAAGCCTGGTTGCGGCAACGCTGACCTAGGCATGCCAATTGGAACTACGGCAGGGGGGGCGCAGCAAGCTGTGCCCCTTTTTTAGGGTCTAATGATACCTTTTGGCCCTGATGACGGCGGCCAAATGTTTCGCGCGCGAAACATTTGCAGCAATGAGAGCGGCAAAACGGATGCGGCTGAGGCGGTGTATCTGGGGACATCCGGGGGCAAAGAGTTTGACACGCACCTGCATTTATGAGTTTTGCGCCTCTGAACGATGGTGATCTGTTCCCCCTTATCCTGCTTCAAGGGGGGCGTTTGGAGGAGAAGCACTGCGTGTGCCCTGATACCGGTCTTGAGATAGAAACGATAGCGCCTGCTCAGATCTCTTCTGCGCCGGGCGCCGCTGCCGCTGGTCGGCTGGTGGCGGTGGTGGTGACATATAACCGGCTGGATAAATTGCAGGCCACCCTGGCGCGGCTGCTGGAAAGCCCAGAGGCCGAGCTGGCCGCAGTGGTGGTGGTGGACAATGCCTCCAGCGATGGCACCGGTGACTGGCTGGCCAGCCAGACTGCGGCGCGGCTGGATATTGTCAGCAGCGCCAGCAACCGCGGGGGGGCCGGCGGATTTGAGATGGGCATGCGCCGCGCAATGGAGGCGCATCGCCCCGACTGGCTGGTGGTGATGGATGATGATGGCCGCCCGGCCAAAGGTGGGCTGGCAGGATTCCATGACCTGGCGATGTTTCGCAGCGGTGGCGACGGTAAAAAGCAGACCGGGGATTGGGCCCGCGCGGGCGCCTGGGATGCGGTGGCCGCAGCGGTCTATTTTCCCGAGGGTGGCATCTGCGAGATGAACCGCCCCTCACGCAATCCCTTTTGGCACGGGCGCGAATTTCTGCGCACCCTGTTTGGGGGCGGCCGTTCTGGTTTTCACGTGCAGCCCAGCGATTACGCCGGCCCGGGCTTGCAGATCGATGTGACCTCTTTTGTCGGTTTCTTCATCTCGGCCAGGGCGGTGCAGCGCATCGGTTACCCGGATCCGGATCTGTTCATCTATGGCGATGATGGGCTTTATACCCTGGGGCTGAGCAAGGCTGGCGGGCGTATTGGCTTTGAACCTTCGGTGCGGTTTGAACATGACCTCACCACCTTTGTGGCCCGTGATGGCAGTGGCGGCGCCCAGCGAGGCCGCTTTATTCCACTGTGGAAGGTCTACTATTACCATCGCAACCTGTTGTTGCTGTACCAGATGGCGGCGGGCTGGCTGTTCTGGCCGGTGCTCTTGGTGATCGTGCCCAAATGGCTGTCCAAGGTGCGGCTGCACCGGGGAGAGCGGCGGGCCTTCCTGCGACTGATCCGGCGCGCCATCTGGGATGGTCTGCGTCAGCGCCGGGTGATGTCGCATGCGCGGGTTCTGGATCTTGCCAGAACGCGGAACAAGGGTTGAAAGCACACCTGTGAGGGCTGCCTGTGAACGCCGCCTGGGCTGCCTATCTGTTCATGATGTCGCGATGATAGCGCCCCAGCAGCAAGAGCCCCAGAGCCAGAAGAACGAGGCTGACAAAAACCACATAGGGGATGTTGACGTAGTTTGCCGCATAGGTCGGATAAAAGGCGGACCGGGACAGGCCGATAATGTGGATCAGCGGATTGTACCACAGGATATCGCGGGCAAATTCGGGCATGGTATCATAGAGAAAAAAGATACCCGAGGCCAGAAACAGGGGGCGGGTTACGATGGACCAGACCACCTCCCAGATTGGGAACAACCCGATCAGCGCGCAGTTCAAGACGCCGATGCCAAGGCCCAGAATCATGGTCATCGAAAGGGCGGTAATAACGGCGGGCATATCAATCACCGCGCGGTTATCGGTCACCATCAGAATGCCGCTGACCAGGATCACCCCAACTAGAATAGAGGTCAGGCTATTGACCAGAAACCGGGCCAGCACGGCATCGACCCAGGTCACCGAGGGAAAGCGCAACAGCGGCCCGGAAAAGGCAATAGCCCGGGCCACGGTATTGGAAACCTTGTTGTAAAGTTCAAAGGGAACATAGCCAGTGGCGTAGAACAGCAGGAATGTTGTGCCCAGGGCTGGGGTCCGCATCACCAGGGAAAAGCCGAAAGACAGCACGATAATCGCGGCCAGGGGTTCCATGATGGCCCAAATATAGCCCCCCGGCGTGCGGGCATAGCGGGTGGCCATCTCGCGCAGCATCAGCGCCACGATGGTGCGCAGCGATGCAAAACTGCGATTGGCACCAGAGGCGGGAACCTGGGCTGCGGGAACCTGGGCCGAGGTCTCGGAGAGGCCGTCAGAGGCGGCGGCAGCGGGGCGACTTTGCATAGGGCTCCCTGCGGGAATCTGTGGTTGTGAAGGACGGGCGGGCAGGCGATACTATGGGCCAGGATGCGGGCAATTACAAATGGCTCTGGCTGCTTATCATCGCAGAAGAGACAGGGCAGATCGCCAGTGATTTTCAGGCCAGTGATTTTTCAGGCAGAGGCCTGATGGATTCGAGAAGACAGAAAATGGGGTCAGCATGGATGGGAGCAATGTGGATGCGGGTAAACAGGACCCCATGACAGCAACCGGAGCGAAAGCGGCCCCAGAGGCCAGGCCCGGTGCCAGGCCTGGGGGCAAACCTGCGGCCAAATCCGGCGCTGGCGCCAAAGGCAGACAAGATGCCACCCCCCAAAAGACTGCTGGCCAAAATGCCGGCCCCAAGGCCGGGCAGGGGGGGAACCAGAAGTCTGGCCCCTCGGCCAAACAGAAGCTGCAGAATATGCGCCTGCGTCTGCAGGAGGCCGAGGCCAAGCTGCAGGAACAAAGCTTTCCACTGGCCGGCCCTGCCAGGATGCGCAAACGTCACTGGGGGCTGATCCTCAGCTTTGTGCTGTTGGTGGTGCTGCCGATTGCAGCGGTGATTTTCTATCTGACAGCCGTGGCAGAGGACCAGTACCAGTCGACGACGGGCTTTACCGTGCGCAGCCAGGAAAGCAGCGGTTCGGCGACAGATCTGTTGGGCGGGCTGGCCAGCTTTGCCAGCAGTTCCTCTGCTTCGGACAGTGATATCCTGTATGAATTCATCCAAAGCCAGGAAATGATCGCGGTGGTGGATGATGTGGTGGACCTGCGGGCCCATTACAGCCAGCACTGGCCGCGCGACTGGGCCTTTTCGATCTGGCCGGATGCGACGCAAGAGGAAATGGCCTGGTACTGGCAGCGCATCGTGAGCATTTCCTATGACAGCGGTTCAGGGTTGATCGAGGTGCAGGCGCTGGCCTTTGATCCTGAAACCGCCCAGGCCATCACCCGGGCCATTGTCAAGGAAAGCCAGATCCGCATCAATGCGCTGAACGAACAGGCAAGGGCCGATGCGATTGGCTATGCCCAGGCGGATCTTGATGAGGCGGTCGAGAAGCTGAAGACGGCGCGCGAGGCGCTGACCCAGTTTCGCACCCGCACCCGCATTGTCGACCCGGAGGCGGATATTCAGGGGCGCATGGGGGTGATGAACAATCTGCAACAGCAGCTGGCCACCGCATTGATCGATTATGACCTGTTGCGCGGCACTGTGGCCGATGGCGACCCGCGGTTGAAAAAGGGGCAACAGCTGATTGATGTGATCCGCCAGCGGATCGACAGCGAGCGCCAGACCTTTACCTCTACCAATACCGACACCGGGGCCGTTGGCGAGGATTACCCCTCGCTGATTTCCGAGTTCGAGCGGCTTACGGTGGATCGTGAATATACCGAAGAATCCTATCGCGCCGCGCTTACCGGGTTGGCGCTGGCCCGCGACGAGGCGATCCGGCAGAGCCGCTATCTGGCGACCTATATCAACCCGACCCGGCCGCAGCAGGCGGAATATCCCCAGCGGTTCTTGCTGATCGGGCTGGCGATGTTGTTCCTGCTGTTGCTCTGGTCGATCCTGGCGCTGATTTATTATTCCATCCGTGATCGCAGCTGAAGCGGCCCCATGACAAAACAGATGACAGAGCAGGCGCGGCATGATCCGGCTTGAAAACCTGACCAAGAGCTTCTGGCTGAAGGGCGAGCGCAAGATTGTCATCGACAATCTGAACCTCACCCTGCCCACCGGGCGATCGCTGGCCCTGCTGGGGCGCAATGGGGCGGGGAAATCCACCCTGTTGCAGATCATCTCAGGCACCCTGCGCCCGGACCATGGCCGGGTGGTCTCTGACGGGACCATCTCTTGGCAGGTGGGGCTGGGGGGGTCTTTTCATGCCCAGCTGACCGGGGCGGAAAACGTGCGTTTTGTGGCCCGTGTCTACGGGGTGGACACCAAAGAGCTGGTGGATTTTGTCGAAGATTTTTCCGAGCTGGGGAAATTCTACCACATGCCGGTGCGCAGCTATTCTTCGGGCATGCGGGCGCGTCTGACCTTTGGTGCCTCGATGGGGATCCGGTTTGACACCTATCTGGTGGATGAGGTCACCGCCGTGGGCGATGCCAGTTTCCGCCGCAAGAGCCGGGCGGTCTTTGCCCAACGCATGCGCCAGTCGGGGGCGATCATGGTCAACCATGGCATGCCCGAGCTGCGCCAATACTGCGATTCCGGCCTGGTGCTGGAAGATGGCAAGGTGCATTACTTCGACGATCTGGAAGAGGCGATTGCCCTGCATCAGGAACTGATGAAATAAGGCCCCATTCCACAGGGCCCCGCAGAGCGGTTGGCCCGCAAAGGCAGCGCAGATACAGGAGATCCCGGAGATGGCAGCAGGCAAGTTCTTGATGGTGGGGGCCGGGCTTTCGGGGGCGGTGATCGGCCGCCAATTGGCCGAGGCGGGCCATCAGGTCCAGGTGGTTGACGCCCGCGATCATATCGGCGGCAACTGCCATACCGCGCGCGATCCCGAAACCGGGGTGCTGCTGCATGTGTACGGGCCGCATATCTTTCACACCGATGATGGCGAGGTCTGGGACTATGTGAACCGCTTTGCCACGTTCAAACCCTATAAGAACCGGGTGAAGACCACAGCGCGCGGTCAGGTGTTTTCCCTGCCGGTGAACCTGCACACCATCAACCAGTTCTTTGGCAAGACCCTGCGCCCGGCAGAGGCCCGCGCCTTTATTGCCGAGACCCAGGCCGATACCACAATCAAAGATCCGCAAAGCTTTGAGGAACAGGCGCTGCGCTTTGTCGGGCGTGACCTGTATGAGGCGTTTTTCAAGGGCTACACCCTGAAGCAATGGGGGGTTTCGCCAAGGGAATTGCCCGCCTCCATCCTGAAGCGCCTGCCGCTGCGCTTCAGTTATGATGATAACTATTTCTTTCACAAATACCAGGGAATGCCAGAGCAGGGTTATAGCGAGATGATCGGGGGTATCCTGGATCATCCGGGCATAAGCGTCAGGTTAGAGACTGTTTTCAACCGGGCCGAGACGCAGGATTATGACCATGTCTTTTATTCTGGACCGCTGGATGGCTATTTCGATTATGAGCTGGGCCGCCTGGGCTATCGCACCCTGGATTTTGAAAAATTCACCTATGACGGGGATTATCAGGGCTGCGCGGTGATGAACTATGGTGATGTCGATGTTCCCTATACACGGATCACCGAGCACAAGCATTTTGCCCCCTGGGAGAGCCATGAAAAATCGGTCTGCTACCGGGAATATTCGCGCAGTGCCACGCCGCAGGACATCCCCTATTACCCTATTCGCCAACTCAAGGAAAAGGCGTTGCTGGCGGACTATGTGGCCCTGGCAGAGCGCAGCACAGGGGTGAGCTTTGTCGGCCGTCTGGGCACCTATCGCTATCTCGACATGGATGTGACCATCCGCGAAGCCCTGGATGTGGCGGCCGGGTTTCTGCAACAGAGGGCGGCAGCGCAAGCCGTGCCCGCCTTTTGGACTGCGCCGCTTTAACTGGCGGTTTCTGTGGCGGTTTCTGTGGCGGTTTCGGCAGTGGCACAGAGCTGTTGATAATATCCCGGCGGCAGTTTCCCCCAGCGGTCCAGCTGTTTGATACAGTCATATTCGGGCTGTAAAAAGCGGCGCAGATTGGCTGCGCCCCGCGGGCTGAGGCGGCGCTCTTCGGGCTGTGCGCCCTGGCTGTTGTCATTGATCCGGTCTGAGGTCTTGATGCCAAACAGCCGGGCAAGATCCGTTTCCAGGGTTTCCTGTAGCAAAACCCCCAGGATCTGATCGGGGGAAATCCCGGCCAGCAGGTCCTGCAGATAGAAGGCGATGTTTTCGCTCAGGTGATGGATGGACAGGAAATGCCCCTGGGCCAGGGCATTTTTCCTGCCATCGGGACGATAGAGCGCCCGGGCCAGCGCATCCAGGCTGCCATAGTGGCGCAGGATCTGCGCTTCGCCGGGGAAACGGTCCGGTTGGCTGGCCTCGGTAAGCACCAGCTTACGGCGCCAGTAAAAGGCTGAAATGGCGCGGCTGATGGGGCAGCGCAGCGCGATATAATAGCGGTAGTGCGGCGCCACCGGGGGCTGGCGGACATGGATGATGACATCCATCGCGGTGCCGCTGTTTTCCAGGGCTTCGCGCAGGGTAGAGCCGCCGCATTTGCCGATATGAACAAGGACGGTTTGCGTGGCTTGGGGCGCGGCGGCGCTCTGAGGCATGGATGGGCTTTCTGTTGTCATGACGGCTCTTGCGGGGCTGACCCTAGCCGAGATCGCCCCCCCTGACGAGAGCGGGCGGCGCAAAATCAGGCCGATCAGGCGGGTCGGGGCGCTTGCACTCTGTTCGCCTGCCTCGTAGGTCTCGGGGGCGGGGGCCGCTGCCATGTCAGCTGTGGCCCGGCAGGCTGCAGCTGACAGGCCGACAAAAGAGGGAAGAGGTATGAAACGAGCGCTTATCACCGGTGTGACCGGCCAGGATGGGTCCTATCTGGCAGAGTTTCTGCTGGAAAAAGGCTATGAGGTGCATGGTATCAAGCGCCGGGCCTCGTCGTTCAATACCCAGCGGGTGGATCATATCTATCAGGATCCCCATACCGATCACGCCCGTTTCAAACTGCATTACGGCGATCTGAGCGATACCTCGAACCTGACCCGGATCCTGCAGGAAGTGCAGCCCGACGAGGTTTATAACCTGGGCGCGCAAAGCCATGTTGCCGTGTCTTTTGAAAGCCCGGAATACACGGCGGATGTCGATGCCATGGGCACCCTGCGCCTGCTGGAGGCGATCCGCTTTCTCGGGCTGGAGAAAAAGACCCGGTTTTATCAGGCTTCCACCTCGGAACTTTACGGGTTGGTGCAGGAGGTGCCGCAGCGCGAGACCACGCCGTTTCACCCGCGCAGCCCCTATGCGGTGGCCAAGATGTACGCCTATTGGATCACCGTGAACTACCGCGAGGCCTATGGCATGTATGCCTGCAACGGCATCCTGTTCAACCACGAGAGCCCGCGCCGCGGCGAGACCTTTGTCACCCGCAAGATCACCCGCGGGTTGGCCAATATCGGGCAGGGGCTGGAAGACTGTCTTTATATGGGCAATATCGACGCGCTGCGCGACTGGGGCCATGCCAAGGATTACGTGCGCATGCAGTGGATGATGCTGCAGCAGGACAGGCCGGATGATTTTGTCATCGCCACCGGCAAGCAATATTCGGTGCGCCAGTTCATCATCTGGTCGGCGGCCGAACTGGGCATCACCCTGGATTTCACCGGCACCGGCCTTGATGAGATCGCCACTGTTGCGGCGATTGAAGGTGATGCGGCCCCGGCGCTGAAGGTGGGCGATGTGCTGCTGCGGATTGATCCGCGCTACTTCCGCCCCGCCGAGGTGGAAACCCTGTTGGGCGATCCCACCAAGGCCCGCGAGACACTTGGCTGGGTGCCGGAAATCACCGTCCAGGACATGTGCTCTGAAATGGTGCGCGAGGATCTGAAGCTGGCCCGGCGCCATGCGTTGCTGAAAGAACACGGCATGGATCTGCCGGTGAGTCTGGAAGGCTAGGGCGATGAAGGTTTATCTGGCAGGCCATCGCGGCATGGTGGGCGGCGCGATCCTGCGCCAGTTGCAGGCGCGGCGCGCGGCAGGCGAAGATCTGACGCTGCTGACCCGGACCAGCGCCGATCTGGACCTGACCAATCAGGCCATGGTGCAGGATTTTTTCCAGGCAGAAAAACCCGATCAGGTCATTCTGGCTGCGGCCAAGGTGGGCGGCATAATTGCCAATAACAGCTACCCGGCCCAGTTCATCTATGAAAACCTGATGATCGAATGCAACGTGATCCATCAGGCCTATGCCGCAGGTGTCAAAAAGCTTTTGCAGCTTGGCTCTTCCTGCATCTACCCCAAGGCGGCAGCACAGCCGATGGCAGAGAATGCGCTGCTGACCGGCACGCTGGAGCCGACAAATGAACCCTATGCGGTGGCCAAGATCGCGGGCATCAAGCTGTGTGAAAGTTACAACCGGCAATATGGTGTCGACTACCGATCCGTGATGCCCACCAATCTTTATGGGCCGGGCGACAATTTCCACCCGGAAAACAGCCATGTGCTGCCGGCCCTCATTCGCCGCTTCCACGAGGCGGCACAGGCGGGGCTGCAAGAGGTCACGATCTGGGGGTCTGGCAAGCCGATGCGCGAGTTCCTGCATGTGGACGACATGGCGGCGGCCTCGCTGTTTGTGATGGATCTCGATGCGGGGACCTATAGCCGCGAGACCGCGCCGATGCTGAGCCATATCAACGTGGGGTCGGGCGTGGATGTCAGCATTCTGGAGCTGGCGCAGATGGTGGCGCGGGTCACCGGTTTTACCGGCCAGATCCTGACGGATCCCAGCAAACCCGATGGCACCCTGCGCAAGCTGATGGATGTCACCCGGCTGGATCGGCTGGGCTGGCGTGCCTCGATCCCGTTGGAAGTGGGCATTCGGACCACTTATGACTGGTTCCTGGAGCAGGGGCTGGATAACCTGCGGGCCAAATAGGCTAAATATGTGATTGCAAAAGGGGCAGCCATGATCACTCCCATTCTTCTTTGTGGCGGGTCGGGCACCCGGCTCTGGCCGCTGTCGCGCAAAAGCTACCCCAAGCAATTTGTGCCGCTGGTGGGCGATACGACCCTGTTTCAGGCCTCGGCGCAGCGGCTGTCGGGGGCGGAATATGCCGCGCCGATGGTGCTGACCAATTCCGATTTTCGTTTTATTGTCACCGAACAGCTGGCAGAGGTGGGCATTGATCCTGGGGCCATCCTGATCGAGCCTGCCGGGCGCAACACCGCGCCCGCGGTGCTGGCCTCGGCGCTTTATCTGGAACAAAGTGATCCCGATGGGCTGATGCTGGTGGCGCCTTCCGATCATGTGGTGCCCGATGCTGCGGCCTTTCGCGCCGCGGTTGCGGCTGGCGAGGCCGCCGCGCGCGCCGGTCAGATCGTCACCTTTGGCATCAAGCCGACCCATGCGGAAACCGGCTATGGCTATCTGGAGCTGGCGGGCGGCCCCATTGCGTTTTCCCCCGATTTCACCCCGCGCGCCATTGATCTGCAGCGCTTTGTCGAAAAACCCGATGCCCAGACCGCCGAGGCGATGCTTTCTTCGGGCAGGTTCCTGTGGAATGCCGGCATCTTTCTATTTTCGGTCAAGGCGATCCTTGCGGCGTTTCGCGCCCATGCTCCAGGCCTGATGGCGCCGGTGGAGACGGCGATTGCCGCCGCCGAGAGCGACCTTGGCTTCTTCCGTCTCGACCCTGCCGCCTGGCAGGCCCTGGAAGATATCTCGATCGATTACGCGGTGATGGAGAAGGTTGATAACCTGACCGTGGTGCCCTTTGCGGCCGGCTGGTCCGATCTTGGCGGCTGGGACGCGGTCTGGCGCGAAAGCGCGGCGGATGATCAGGGCGTGGTGACCAGTGGCAGTGCTACCGCAATTGACTGTCATGACAGCCTGCTGCGTTCTGAGGAGGAGAGCCTTGCCGTGGTGGGCATCGGCCTGCGCGATGTGATTGCGGTGGCGATGCCCGACGCGGTGCTGGTGGCCGATGCCTCGCGGGCGCAGGATGTGAAACTGGCGGTGGCGGCGCTGAAAGAAAAAGGCGCCAAACAGGCCACGGAATTCCCCAAGGATCACCGCCCCTGGGGCTGGTTCGAAAGCCTGGCCCAGGGCAGCCGCTTTCAGGTGAAACGCATCCATGTCCATCCCGGCGCGGCCCTGTCGCTGCAAAGCCATCACCACCGTTCGGAACATTGGATCGTGGTCGAGGGCACCGCCAAGGTGACGGTAGACGGTGAGGTCAAGCTGGTGAGCGAAAACCAGTCGGTCTATATCCCGCTGGGGGCGGTGCACCGGATGGAAAACCCCGGAAAATTGCCCATGGTGCTGATCGAAGTGCAGACCGGCAGCTATCTCGGCGAGGATGACATCCTGCGCTATGAGGATCTTTATGCCCGTGGTCAGGGGGCCAAGGGCTAGGCGCGCGGGCGGCGGGGGGCTGCCCCGGGGTCGACCCTGGGGGGATCATCAGCGCAGCAGCCATTCCTCGATCTCGCCAGAGATCTGGCGCATTGGCAGCCAACAGGCGCTATGGGGCTGGCCTGCGCGCAGGCGCAGCTTGCCCAACAGCCCCACCAGCCCCCATTCCGGGCGCTGGCTGCGTGGCTGATAGGGGCGGCTGGGATCATAGGCGGGGTTTTCCCGCCGGGCCCCATCCGGCCCCAAGAGCGGCGCACCAAAATCATCGCGCAGCCAGCGCTGTTTCCATTCATCCATGTCGCCATCGCCAATCACCGCCGGGGCGGCACTGACCACGCCGATGGGATCCTCGCCCGCACGGGCCGGGCGGATGCAGGCCCCCTCCAGCACCACCGAGATCCCGCGTCGGTCCTCGCCTGCCGGGTTGCCATCCAGCCATTCAAACCATTCCGCATAATCGGCACCACCGCCTGACCAGGCGCCCTCACAGCTGCCATTGCCATCAGCGGCCAGCCGGAACCCGGTGCCACCGCCATCCCCTGCCAGCAGATAATCCGACCCGGTGCCGGCAATCTCCAGATGGGCGCTGGGGCTGGCGGTGCCCAGGCCGGCATGGCCATTGGCTTTCAGTGCCAGGGCGGTGTTCCAGCTGCTGCCATCGCTGGAGGTCTTGATGGCCAGATCGTCATTGCCGAGCAGACCGATCTCGGCGCGGCCCGACCAATTGGATTGCAGCAGCAGGGCGGCGGTCTCCGCAGGGCTGGATTTGTTCAGCTTCATCTGATGGCCGCTGCCGGCATGGCTGAACAGGCTGGCATCAGCGGCAAGGGCAAGCCGATTGGTGCTATCGGCGCTGGTGTTGACGCCGATCTGATCCAGGTTCTGGGTCTGTGCCTGCACCAGCCCCCAGCTGCCGCCCTGCCAGATGCGCAGCTCGGCAGGGGTCAGCCCCCAGGCGCGCCAGCCGGGCTGCGGCGCAATGAACAGCCAGGCCTCTCCCTGCCAGATGGCCAGCTGGTTGGCCTGTCCGGCCCAGGCCCCGCTGGGGGCGGCACCCAGGGCATAGGCCTCACCCAGGCTGGGCGTCAGCGGGGGGAGGGTGGCGTCAAATGCGGTGACCCGCAGCTGCACCAGCGCATCCAGCAGTTGCAGGGCTTCATTATGGGTCACGTGTTTTTGCGCCTGCGAGGCCAGCAGATAGGGCAGGGCAAGAATGGCAGAGGTCTCGGACATGGGGTGGGCTCCTAGCGGGCAGGTGGGGGCAGGTGTGGGGCAGGGCAGGTATGGGGCAGGCGGGCAGGTTGCAAAACCTGCGCGCCAGCATCGCCCGGCCAGGTCAAGGCCCGGCTAAGGCGGCGCGCGCCCTGGTTGCCGCTTTGGCAACGGGCGCAGCTGGGGGGGCAGCGGCGGGCAAAGTGGTGGTGAAGGTGCTGTCCAAATGGGGCCATCCCCGGGACTGGCTGCGGAAACAAAGCGCCATTTTTGCGCGGATCGTCGCCAAATCAGCGGTGG
Organism: Pseudophaeobacter sp.; assembly: GCF_048267565.1. Taxonomy (NCBI): domain Bacteria; kingdom Pseudomonadati; phylum Pseudomonadota; class Alphaproteobacteria; order Rhodobacterales; family Roseobacteraceae; genus Pseudophaeobacter; species Pseudophaeobacter sp. The sequence continues at coordinate 17,789 of NZ_JBLWXG010000012.1, forward strand.
AGCCGGGAAATTTTCCACCCAGGGAGAGACCTTAGGGATTGTCTTCAATCTGTAAACAATCACCGCTGTTTTGCCGCATTCCGACCCCGCTGTTGGCCCCCGTGGCATGGCAGTTTCTTCTGGTTTCAAAAGGTGGGACCTGGGGTGGCAAAGATGGAATTCGAGTTTCAGCAGCGGTTTCAGACGGGCAGTGATCGCTTTGATATGGATCTGCGCGACCTGGAGGTGGTGCAGACGGATCGCGGTAGCTGGCTCTATGCCAATACCGGCGTCAATGGCGGGCTGAGCCTGTTTCGCCTGGATGGCAGCGGTGCCGCGCCGGTGCTGCTGCAACGGTACTGGCATGAAAATGCCAGCCTCGGCACCGGCCAGATCACCTCTGCCGAGATCGGCGGCGAGATGCGCCTGTTGCAGCAGTACAGCAGCGCCGGGGCCCTGTTGTCCTATGGCATTCACAGCAATGGCAATCTGGCCGGGCAGCAGGCGGCAAGCCTGGCCCCGACAGAGGGGCTGGAGACCCTGGCGGTGCTGAGCCTCGGCCAGGGGGGCAGCCTGGTCTACGGGGTCACCGCAGCCGGAGAGCTGCAGGGCTGGCGGCTGGACGCCGAGGGCCAGGCAACGGCAGAGCTGGCCACCAATGGCACCGGGGCGGCCTATCAGGTGCCAGGGGGCAGTCGGCTGGCAATCAGCAGTGCGGCGGGGCAGGGGGGCGGTTATCTCTTTGCGCTGGATCCCAGTGGCGAGGGGGTTCAGAGCTACCGTATCAATAGCCAGTCGGGGGCGCTGCAGGCGGCAGGCAGCTTTGGCATCGCCGAGGGGCTGCCGGTGGCCGATCCCAGCGCACTGCACAGTCTTCAGGCCTATGGCGCGACCTGGCTGATCCTGGCGGCGGCGGGCAGCGGGTCCCTCTCTGTGCTGCGGGTGGCCGAGGATGGCAGCCTCAGCCTGGCGGATCAGCTGAACGATACGCTGGCCACGCGCTTTGGCGGTGCCTCGGTGCTGAAGGGGGTCGAGCTGGGCGACCATGTGCTGGTGCTTGCCGCCGGTGCGGATGATGGGCTCAGCCTGTTGCGGCTGCTGCCATCGGGGCAGTTGCTGCATATCACCAGCCTGGCCGATGCCACCGGGTTGGGGCTGGAGAACATCACAGCGCTAGAGACTGCTGTGCTGGGGGATCAGCTGGAAATCTACGTGACCTCCGGCAGCCGGGGCGGGATTGCCCGCTTTGCGCTGGATCTTTCGGATCTTGGCAGGCTGCGCAGCCTGGAGCAGGGGCTGCTGGAGGGCGGGCAGGGCGATGATCTGCTGCAGGGCGGCTCTGGGGGGGTGCAGCTGCTGGGCTGGGGCGGGGATGACATCCTGGTCTCCAGCGGCGCGGGCAGCCAGCTGACCGGCGGCGGCGGGGCTGATCGGTTTGTGCTGGGCCTGTCAGAGGCCGGGCAGATCACGGTCACGGATTTTCGCCCGGGTGAAGACAGCCTGGACCTGTCGTTGATCCCTGGATTGTACAGCCCGGCCCAGCTGCAACACCAGAGCCTGGCCGATGGCATCCTGTTGCAATTTGGCAGCTTCCGGTTTGCGATCAAAAGCGCCAATGGCGCGCGCCTGAGCCTGGAAGACATCTGGCCGACGGGCCGTTTTGACAGCCCCGACCGGGTGCCCCTGGGCGAGAGTTGGGAGGAAGACATCCACTATGGCAGCGGCCAGGCCGATACCCTGGCGGGATCCGCAGCGGTTGATCAGATCCAGGGGCTGGGCGGCGATGATCTGATCCTGGGGGGGGGCGGCTCTGATCTGCTGATGGGCGGTGATGGCCATGACACCCAGAGCGGCGGCTGGGGGGCTGATACCCTGGAGGGAGAGCTGGGCGATGATGTCTTGCTGGGCGGCAAGGGCCGGGATCTGATCTATGGCGGCGCTGGCAATGATATCCTGAAGGGTCAGCAGGACAATGACATGCTCTGGGGGGATCTGGGGGCGGATATGCTCATTGGCAATGCGGGCAATGATTCCCTCTATGGCGGCAGCGGCAATGATGTGCTGCGTGGCGGTACTGGCCACGACCGGCTCTGGGGCGATGGCGGTGCCAATCTGCTGCAGGGGCAACGCGGCGCGGATCGGCTGGTGGGCGGGGCGGCCAATGATACCCTGTTGGGCGGCGGCGGGACGGACTGGGCCTATGGCGATGCGGGCGAGGATGAGCTGCGCGGCGGTTACGGGCACGATACCCTGTCGGGTGGCGGTGGCAATGACAGGCTGTCGGGGGATGCCGGTGACGATCTGCTGATTGGCGGCGCTGACGCTGATACCTTTGCCTTTGGGCGCCAACACGGGGCGGACACGATCCGCGATTTCACCCCCGGCGAAGACAGGATCGATCTGCGCGGCCTGAACATCTGGGGCGATGGTTTTGGCGATCTGGACCTCAACCAGCACAGCGATGGCCTGCGGCTGAGCACCGGCCAGGGTGAAATCCTGCTGCAGGGGCTGCACCTCGGAGAGATCACGGCGGATGATTTCCTGTTCTAAGGCCGCAGGACGCGGCTGCCAGAACAGCAGATCGCAAAATATTACAGGAACCGGGCGCCGTTCTGGATTTAATTTACCATAACACAGATTATCACGGGTATTTCCTCAGCTGGGGCACGCGCTACCCTCAACTGATACTTTTGCTAGAAAAACAATGTGTTATCTAATGTGAGGACTATCGCATGAGAGCGATCTATACGCAACTGAGCATGCAAGAACACCGTAGAATTGAAGACTGGTGGCTAGCAAAGATCGAGGCCGGGGCGTTTGAGGCGCCCGTTTTGCAACTGGTCATAGGTTGCAAAATCCAGCGCCTTCTCGCCGAGGCGGCATATGGCTCACCTGTGCCTTTTGGGATATGAAACAGGCCTGTTCCCCTTGCCCATTTGCTGGGCGCTGGGTCCAAGAGTGGCTAAAAGTTTCATGGCTTTCCTGCCCTCCCTCATGGTTTTTTTACTCTCTTGTGGCTTGGCTGTGAAAGGCCTGCCTCCCGCTTGGGGTGATCTGGCCCAGGCCGTGCCGCGGCCCGCGTGACGGGTGGCACCGAGTAGGGAAGGCAAAGAGATCATGACAGCAGACAAAGCGGCAGCAAAACCTGCCAAGGCAACCCGTGCATGGCGGCCCTTTTCCAGCATTGGCGCCAAGATCACTCTGATCCTCCTGGCCATGGGGGCGGCTTCGGCGGTGAGCGGGGTGCTGGTCTCGCTGGTCTTTACCGATGTGGGCAGCCAGATGCAGCAGCTGTCGGGGCAAAAGCTGCCGCAGCTGGAGATCAGCCAGAGGCTGGGGGTGGCCGCCAACCAGAGCAAAAATGCCATGACCCGGATTCTGCTGTCCCAGAACGCGGAGGATCTGGCCAGCGCCAAAGAGAGCGTGGCCCAGGCTGCGGCCGATCTGGACGCCAGTATCGGCACTCTGCCCGCCAGTGCCCAGACGCGGTTCCGGGCCGAGGCCGTCGAGGTCAGCGAGACCCTGCAAAGCCTGCTGACCGCGCGCAACAGCGCCTTTCGCAACCGGGCCTGGATCGACACTCAGACCGCCGAGCTGCAGGGCTATAGCGAAGCCCTCCAGGCAAAATTGCTGGGGGTGGCCGATATTGCCTATAGCAATCTGATGCAGGGCGGCGGCGAGACCATCCTGCAGGTGGATGGCGTGCTGAGCGACCTGGTGGAAAAACAGTTCGGCGGCTTGCAGGCCCTGCTGGAAGCGCGCGGCGATATCAACCTGTTGTCGGGCGCGGCCCTGGCGCTTGGCCATGTGCGGGATGTGAAAACCCGCAAGGCGCTGGAGGAAATGGCGACGCAGGCCCTGGCCCATCTGGAGCCGGTGATGGATCAGCTGGAAGAGATCGGCCTGGATGGCTTTGGCGCCAAGCAGGTCCGGGCCGGGGTCGAGGTTTTCAAAGGAACCTTGAACGCCAGCCGCAAGGATCAAAAGGAAAACCGAAAAGTCGTGATGAAGGCGCGCCGGACCAGTTCGGCGCCGCTGTCGCGCGCCCTGGACAAGATGGTCTTTACCCTGTCGATCGCCGCCAGCCAGGCCAGTGACAACAATGAAGCGGCTATTCAGGACCTGTTGGATAATCAGGTCGGGGTGCTGCATGAACTCTTGCGGGTGAACGGTGCCATCAGCGCCTTTCAGCTGGCCGCACTGGATGTGATTGCCGCGACGGATGTCGCCGAGGCAGAAGCCAGTATCGCGCCGTTTCAAAAGGCCGCCGAGGCATTGGCCAGCTATGTTGATTTTGCCGATGGCAGCCTGGCACCTGAACTGGAAGGCCTGATTGCCCTGGCCGATCCGGCCCAGGGGGTTGCGGCGTTTCAGGTGGGGTCGCTCAAGGCGGATCAGGCCGCTGGCCTGGCTTCGCAGCAGACCGCCGAGGTGGTCTTGAGCATTGCCCGTCATGCCTCTGAACTGGGCGCCGTCAGCCAGGCTGAAATTGCCGAAATGGCCAATGGGATCACCCAGGACATGACCCGCGCCCAGCAACGCATGCAGCTGTTGATGCTGCTTTCGGCCGGGGTGGTGATCCTGGCCCTGCTGCTGACCCGGCTGCTGATCACCCGGCCCCTGGCCAGGATCAGCGAAACCACCGAACATCTGGCCGAGGGCGATCTGAGCCCGGTGACCGGGTTCGAGCGGGCCAGCGATGAAATCTACCGTATTGCCCGGGCGCTGTCGGTGTTCCGTGACGGGTTGGTGGAAAAAGAGCAGATCTCCAGGACCGCCGAGGCCGAGCGGGCAAAGCGCCAGGCCGATCAGACCGCTGCAGTTGCCGCCCTGGGGCGGGGGCTGGAACAGCTGTCGCAGGGTGATCTGACCATTCGCATCCAGGATGAGATGAGCGCCGGCTATGCCAAGCTGCGCGATGACTTCAACGCGGCGCTGGAAGGATTGGCCAAATCGGTCAGCAGCCTCAGCCTCAGCGGCAAATCGATTGCCGGCGGCACCTCGGAAATCTCTGCCGCCTCGCGGGATCTGTCGGAACGTTCGGAACGCACCGCCCAGACCCTGGCCGGCACGGCGGCGGCGGTGAACCAGCTGTCGGTTTCGATTGCCCAGACGGCCACCGCCTCTGGCGAGGCCTCGGCCTCGGTCGAGCTGGCCCGCCGCAATGCCAGCGAAAGCCTGGATGTGGTGCAGCGCACCCATGCGGCCATGGAGAGCATCAAGGAGAGTTCGCACAAGATTTCCCAGATCATCGGCATGATCGACAGTATCGCCCAGCAGACCAATCTTCTGGCGCTGAATGCCGGGGTCGAAGCGGCCCGGGCCGGTGAGGTGGGCAAGGGCTTTGCCGTGGTGGCCTCAGAGGTGCGCAGCCTGGCGCATCGCTCCAAGGAAGCGGCCACCGAGATCGCCAGCCTGGTGGCTGAAAGCGGCGAAAACGTCGAGATGGGCGCCGATCTGGTGGCCCGCACCGGCGAGGTCATCGGCGAGATTTCGACCTCGGTCACCGGGGCTGCGGCCCTGATGCAGGAAATCTCTCGCGCCTCTTCGGAACAATCGGGCAGCCTGAAGGAAATCAATGCGGCGATGAGCAATCTGGACGATGCCACCGCCAAGAACGCGGCCCTGTTTGAGGAGGTCACCTCTTCCAGTATTGGCCTGTCCCAAGAGGCGCAGGCGATGGATGCGGCGCTTGGCGGGTTCCGCACAGAACTGGCCGCGGGGGCCATACTGGCAGATCAGGACGCAGGTCAGGACACAGGTCAGGACGCAGGCCTGGGGGGTGCCCTGCGCCAGGCAGGTTGAACGCCCAGGCGAGAGCGCGGTGCGCAAACCCGGCTGATAGCACCGAGGCGTGCAGGCCGGGCATCGTCGCACAGGCCGGGCGCAGGCTCTAGAGGCCGTAGCTGCGCAGCCTGCGAAAGATCACCATCAAGATCAGCATCAGGAAAAACAATCCGCCGATATCGCCAATCAGATAGGCGGCATAATCCATCGGTGGGCTGCCAAAGGCATAGTTGGTCAGCAGCGAGGTGGCGATGGCAATCATCAGCCCAACCGCCATGATGCAGGGCCAGCAGGGGGGCTTGCCCGGGGCGGGGCGCAGATCGTGGCCCAGCAGGCGCAGCAGCTGGAAACAGAGGGTGGGGATGCAGACAGCAATGGCAATGGCTGCCAGTCGGCTTGGCGTCAGCGCCCCCCAGCCGGCCACATAGAAAAAGACAAAACTCACCCCCGGCAGCAGCACCAGCGGTGCGCGCCAGCCCAGCAGCCAGGCCGTTAGCACCCGCACCCCATGTGGCAGGAACAACAGGCTGGCAGAATGGGCAGATTTGGCAAAAAACAGGTTTTGCAGCGGCATCAGGATTTCAAAGGTGGCAAAGAAAGCACTGAGATAGGCCAGCGAGACAATGCATGTCTCTGTGGCCAGCCTTTGCAATGCCCCTGTTTTTCCTCGTGCCAATTTAACCCTTTCGCAGTTTCCCCCGAGGGCTATTTCGCCGGGGTCTTAACGGTATAATAGCCCCGGACAGAGTCCTTGCAGTGTTCCAGATACCCCTTGCCCTGCAGGGATTTGAGCGCCCGGAAAAAGGTTGGCCGTGATACATTGGCCAGCAGGGCATGGTCCTGCAGGGTGGTGGTTTTCACCGTGCCTGCGCTGCCGGCATGGTCGTTGGCCACATAATAGATGTCGCGTTCAACCGTGGAGAGATCTTGCAGGCCCATGGAATCTTCCATGTCCAAGAGCAGTTTTCTCAGTTCCAGCAGTTTTGAAATTTCAGACATGATCTTTCTAACTTTAAATCAGTGACATCTTTGGTGCCGTTCTCCAAACCGTGCAGCCCTTGCCCCAGCACAGTGCCACCTTTGGAAACGTGCTGGGTCTGATTGCGAGGCGGAGATCGCCAGGATGGACCGTGTCTGCCGAAGATGCCGAAAAAGTAAACAGCCCAAAGGCAAACAGGGGAGCGGGTAAAGTATCATATTGACACCTGAAGGCTAGTGCCTAAACTCATGATGAGTCCGACAGTTTTGCTTAACCGTGAGTGGTGGTGTGTCGACAAGTTCTTTTCAGTACCAAACTCTTTACCAGACGCGGGGCCCAAGGGCCCCGCGTCTGCGTTTTGGCCGTCGGCCCTTCTCTGTCTTTGCTGCTGCGGTGCTGCTCTCGTCGGCTTGCTGATCCTGTCCTGTCGGGGGGCTGCCCTTGCGGGGTGGTAAAAAACTGGACCGAACCGGGATCTGAGTGCATCTTGGCGGGGATGGCGTCGTGTTGCGGCCCCGGTATTGTCGAATTTTATGTTTGTTATCTGTTAATTGGTTGGGGGGGATGTTGTGCCGTTAGACAAGGAATCCGCGCAGGAACTGAAGAAAAAGCTCAAACTGGCCCGCAACAAAGAGCTGAGTTTTGCACTGGCCCTGGGTAAAAAGCCGGAAGACTGTGCCATGATCATGCATAAAGAGCGGGGCGGCGACAAACTGCTGTTGCAGGTCAAGAAAATGCCGGGCGTGCAGCCGAAAAAATCTTGCTACGGCACCCTGACGGTGGATGGCCAGGTGGTAAAACTGGCCTGCCGCAGTGATCCGCCGGCCGGTTTGGTGAAAAACTTCCGTCTCTTCTTTCGCAGCAATGATCTGACGATGAAGCTGGCGGTGCAGGCCCCCGGCGAGGCGGAATTCACGCTGGATGCCGAAGATCAGGCCGAAGATCAGGCGGCAAATCCAGCCCCGATCCCTGCGACCGCGCCTCCGGAGGCTCCCGCCCCTGATGCGCCTGCGGCCGCGCAGGACGGCCCCAGCCCAGAGGCGGCGGCAGAGCTTGCGGCGCTGAAGGCGCGCAGCAAGGGCCTGCAGCAGGGCATTGCCGTCCTGGAGGACGGGCCGGTGCGCGCCAAGTTGATCGAGGGGCTGACCCTGGCGGTGCAGAATTTGGCCAAGGGCGATCCTGCCAAGGCGTCGGGACTGCTGGACAAACTCGAAAAGGCGCTGCAGCAGATCGAAAAATCCAAGGCGGATTCTGCCCCCAGTTCTGATCCCAGTGCTCCGCCCAGTCCCGAGAGCACCGATCCGCAGGCGGCAGATTCAGATCCGCAGGCCGCGCGCTGGCAGGCGAGTTTTGCCAAGCTGGACCCGCATGTGCAAAAGACCCTGACAGCCGGTCATGGGGATCTCGACAAGATCAAGGCGGTCTGGGACTTTGCCAAGGGCAAGGCCCGCGAGGGGGACTTTGGGGCGGCGCTGAAAGCCGTCGGGCCGCTTTCGGCGCTGCTGTCGCAGGCGGCTGTTGCCGCCAAGAATGCCGCCGCCGAGGCCATGGAGGCCGGGGATGACAGCGCCCAGACCGGGGCCGCCTGGGACAAGACCGTGGCGCGCTATGGTCCTGTGGTGGCCGATCTGCAGAACCGCGATGACCCGCGTGCCGCCAAGGTTGCGGCGGCCTGGGAAATGGCGCTGAAGGCGGCCCGGAATGGCGATTTTGACACCGCCAATATGATTGCAGGCCGTCTGCGCCCGCTTCTGGACAGTGAGACGACACCGGCCTCTGGGCAAAAGGTCAAACCAGGGAGGACCGCCGCCGGTCCGACCAGCCCCCCGGCCCCGCCGCAGAAGAAAGCTGTCGCCCCAGAGAGTGGACCGGAACCGGAGGCTCCGCCAGAAGCTCCTCCAGCGGCTCCGCCAGAAGTTCCTCCGGTGGCGGAGCCAGAGGCGGCACCTGAAGTGGCTGCGAAGGCAGCCCCGGAGGCCAGTCCCACAGCCAGTCCCAAAGCCGCACCAGAGGCCGATCCACTGGCGCAGAGCACCGATGACCCGGTGAAAAAGCAGGCTTTGGAAAAAATTGATGCGGCCCGGGGCGGGCTGACCCGGATTGAAGGGCTGATCGCTGCCTTTGGCAGCCCCAGCCCAGAGGGTTGGGCCACTGTGCTGCACCAGGCTGAGGCACTGCTGAGCCCGGACCCGGAGAAAAAGGCCACAGAGATCGAGCAGGCTGCCAAAGCGGCCGAGGGGCTGCTGGGCGATCTTGAGCCACAGATCAAACAGCTGACCCTGGACAAGCAGACCTGGGACCAGCAGCATCCGCTGTTTGCCGCCCGTCTGGTGCCGATCAAGGCCCATGCGCTGAAGAATGTTGATCCGGTCAAGACCAAGCTGGCCGAGATGGAGGCAGAGATCAGCGCAGCCGAAGCCGAGGCAGCCAGGTTCGACTTCAAAAAGGCGGCCAGCGGTATTGTCTCTTTCCTCAGCCGGGGCGATGCGCTGGAGGTTCTGGCCGATGATCTTGCCCATTACCGGGCGATCCAGGCCGACCGGCTGGTACTGGTCACCCCGCGCCGCACCAAGGCCTCCCCCCGGGCACCGATCCAAGCCTGCATTGATGAATTGGGAACCACCTATGACGAGGCCGTCGCCAAGGCCGCCGGTGAAGACTACGAGGCGGCGGTCCGGCTGCTGAACAAGATCCCCGCGCTGGCCGATCAGGTGGATCTGCTGCTTGATCGTGAGGGGGACACAACCTTTCTTCTGGGCAAGGTGAACACTGCCCTGACCAAGCTTAACGCCCTGCCCGCGAATGTGAAGGCGCTGTTGCAGGCGGGGATTGACCGCTGTCAGGCGGCCTATGATGCCTGTCAGCCGGGGGTGGAACCGGATGTGGTGCAGGCGGCTGAAAAGCTGACGCTAGCGCGGCGCGAATGCAATGACCTTGAGGCGCGCGGTAAAAAGGCCAAGGCCTATGTGGATATGCGCGCGCTCTTTGATGCCAAGCTGAATGATTTCAAGGCCCATGCCGGCAAGGCGGGCATCGACGATGTGATCACCCGGATGGAGGCCGCCTCTGCCAGTGCTGCGTCGGATGCGATTATGCGCAAATTTGACAGCGCCACCCGGATCCTGGCGGCCAATCAGGGCGACTGGCCCGCCTATAAGACCCGGGCCGATGATTATCTTGCCTATAAGACCAGGCGCGATGCGCTGGTGGCCCGGCTGAAAGAACTGCGCAAACTGCCCGATGCTGCGGCGGCGGTTGATGAACTGGCCATCTGTGACAGCCAGTTGCGCCAGGCCAGCACCGAAGCGGCGGCGCGCGATTACAAAAGCGCAAAGGAAAGCATCATCGCAGGGGATGCAACGGCGGATGTGGCCAAGACCCTCATCGAGATGCGGGCCGAGATGGCCAAGCTGAAAAAGGACGATGTGCTGGCGGCGGTTGATACCGATGTGGTGGCGGCCTTCAAGAACTATGGCGAACTGGAAAAATTTGTCGCAGGCAAGGATGACGGCACATTTGCCACCCTGCGCGCCGCCGCCGCGGCCGAGGCGCAAAAGGGCCGGACCGCCTCGATGGGGGCCAGCCCCGATCTGGACGCGGTGCGGGCGCATCTGGACGCGGCGATCAAGCAGCTGGAGGCGGTGTTGCAACAGGCGGCCTGCAAAGGCGCCTTTGACAGCCTGCGCAGCGCCATTCGCCCGGCAGTCGAGACGGAGCTCAAGACTGGCAGCGACGCCAATGATAGCTGCCTGGCCAGCGATTTGCAGGCGATCAATGCACTGCTGACGGCCGCGGATCAGGCGGTGGTTGCGCCGGGGCTGGATTTTGCCACCGGGCTGGAAAAGGTAAATGCGGCTCAGGCTCTGGTGCCGGGCGCGCGCAAGAAGCTGGCGCTCTATATCGCGGCCGGGCCGCTCAAGACCAGGCTTGCGGCCTCTGAACGCCGTCTTATCCGCAGCCGCGACAAGGCGTTGACCTATACCAATCCGATTGATGCCAAGGAAAGCCTGCAGATCGAGGTGGACAAGGTGGCAGGGTTTCGCGCCAGTTTTGATACCGATTGGGCCGCAGGCAAATATGCGGCGGCACTGGCCAAGCTGAAAGCAGATGCCAAACGTGGCTCCGCCTATGAGGCGGTGCGGGCGGATTACGTCACCGCGATCCAGCGCCGTCAGGAATGGATCTATGATGATGAGGTCAATATCGCGGGCGATCCGCTGGTGCAGAAAGAGCGCGACGAAATCGCCGCCGCCAAGGTGAAGATTGCCAATCTGTTGCAGCAGCGCGCCTTTGCGGCGGCCAGCAAGGTGGCAAATGACGATTCTTTTGCCATCGATCGCGGCAAGGCCATTCTGGCGGCCCGTACCGCCTATGACCCCAAGCGCGCCGCCGCCGAAGCCAAGGTGCAGGAGGCCGAGACCGAGGCGGGGCGGGTTTCCTCCAATGCCGGGCTGACTGCCCAGGCCGCGGCCCTGCGGACCCGCTATAGCCAGGCCCATGCCGAAACCGCCGTGCCCAAGCGCCGCTTTGACATGGCCCGCCCTGAAATGGAGGCCCTGGCCACCGACTGCCAGCCGGTGATCGATGCCTGCAAGAGCTATAAGCTCTTTGTCGATGGGAGCCAGGCGGCTGCAACCAGGATCCAGGCGGTCAAGGATCATGCCCAGGCCAAGTTCATCACCCCGCTGATTGCCCGGATCGATGGCAAATACGCCAATATGATGGAGCTGGCCGCCCAGGGCCATATGAACCAGGCGAAGGCGCTGCTGGATGTGCTGCCACAGGACTGCGAGGATGCGCTGGCGGCGGCCAGGAACTCTGCGGCTCTGGCCGCCGTCAGCGATGATCTGGATGGTGCCGAGGATGGGGATACCGCAGCCATCAGCAAAGCCATCGCTGATCTGCGCGCGGTCTTTGATACGCTGAAATGGGAAAGCGAGGCGGAATATGCCAAAGGGCTGGAGGCCGCGGAACGCCAGGTTGATGCGGTTGAAGAGCAGCTGACATCAGATCCTGCAGCGGCAAAAGCTGCGATTCCCGCTGCGCTGAAAGCCTGCGAGGCCCTGCAGGTGGAGATCAGCCATCACAAGCATCTGGCAGAACTGGCGACGCGGGTCATTTCCCGGATCACCAGCACCACCGCGCCCTTTGTCAAATACAGCATCATTGCGGAAGATGCCGATGCGCTGAAGGCGGCGGTTGCTGCGGCGCTGAAAGATGCCCGGACGGGCGGCGATCCGGCCGGGGCCAGCACCGCAATCGAGACGGTGATGGATCGCCATCATGCGCTGATGCGCATGGCGGCGCGTCATGATCAGCTGCTCAAGGACTGCGACGCGCTGGAGACCCAGCATGCGGCCTTGCTGGGCAGCGAACACCGCTATGCCATCCGCGCGGATCTGGAACGCCTGTCCGGCGAGGTGGTGCAGGCCCGGGCGGCGGCGTCGAAACGCGATCACGACAGCGCCGAGGCCCATGTGAAAACGGCTCAGGCCCTGGCCGTGGATGCGGTGGCCAAGGATAAGATGGCCGACAACAAGGCCCCGGATCCTGCAAATATCAAAAAGATCCTCGAACGCCCGGACGGCGACAAGCAGCTGGATGAGATGATCAAGGGGCTGGATGCCTCGGTGCAGCGCAGGGTCCTGCGGGTGGCCTTTGAGGCCAAATATGGCTGTAAGCTCAACATCTATGCGGCGGCGGTGGATGATGATGCGACACGCCACCAGGCCGCCAATCTGGTGGCGGACGGCAGCAAGAAGGGCCCCAATATCCGCCGCTTGTATGAGGTGATGTCGGTGCTGCCGCCGCAGGACACCCGCGACAATGCCTCGATGCAGATCTTTGGCTATGAGGATGTGGCGAGCCAGGAGGGCTCTTACTATGGGGGCGATGCCAAAGAGGTGGTAATGCGCGAGGGCAATGCCAGTCTCAGCTCTGTCTATGGCTTTGGCCGCCCGCATGAGGTGGGCGAGGTCGATCCCGATTGCGAACCGGCCGATCAGGATCAGGTGGATTTCTTTTCCTGGAATACCCTGCACGAAGCGGGGCATGCGGTGGATGATCAGCGCAGTTTCATGAAGGGGGTGGCGGGCAATGCCGCCTATGGCGGCTGGCAGGAACATGGGGGCAATGTCAAACCCGTGGCCGATGCCATCGCCGGGCATTACAGCTATGATGCGGATTATGTGGCACAATATGCCAGCGGGAATGCCGATCCTGCCCAGCCGGAATGCCCCGCCGATGTGGACCCTGAAATCTGGGAACAGCGGCGCAGCAAATGTTGCGCCCATGTGGATATGGCACGGGCAACAAACGACCCCTGGGCCAGTGCCGCCATCGCTGCCAAGCTGAATATCGCAGGCCGGGTTTACCATGAAAGCTACGATGGGGGCAGCTGGAGCAGCTATGCCTTTGCCGCCCGCAAGCAGGCCATCAGCGGCTATCAGTTCCGCGCGCCGGGGGAATGGTTCTCAGAGCTATATGCCGCCTATCACAGCAAAAAACTAAAAGATCAGCACCCGGCCGTTGCCTGGCTGAAGACGCTGGTCTGAGGGGAGTAGAGGATGTCACTTTTTGTTCCGATGAACCTGACCTGCCCGAACTGCGCAGCCGTGTTCACCTATGAGGCGGTTGGCAGTGTCAATGCGGACCGGCGGCCGGATCTGCGCACAGAGATTCTGGAGGATCGTTTCCAGACTGCCACCTGCAGTGAATGTGGCCATGACTTTCGGCTGGAGCCGGATTTCAATTATCTGGATGTGGGGCGGCATCAGTGGATCGCCGCCCTGCCCGCCAGCCAGCTGCGCGACCATCTGGAAATTGTCGCTGACACGCAGGCGGTGTTTGATCTGAGCTATGGCGCCGAGGCCCCCGCCGCAGCCCAGAGCGTGGGGCAGGACCTGCAGCAGCGATTGGTCTTTGGCTGGCCGGCCCTGCGCGAAAAGCTGGTGCTGCAGGACATCGGCTTTGACGACACACTTTGGGAGGTGGCCAAGCTGGACCTGCTGCGCCGCCTGCCCGAGGCCCCGATGGCCGAGGGGGTGGAACTGCGCCTGATGGGGATGCGGGCGGATATGCTCGACCTAGCCTGGATTTCCGCCAGCAGCGAAACGCACCTGAATGATTTCCAGGTCGAGCGGGGGCTTTATGACCATATTGCCGCCGACCCGGCCCCCTGGCAGGCAGTGCAGGCCTTGCTGGCCAGCAACCCGTTTGTGGATATTCAAAAACTCTTCATGGGAGAAGCCCCCCCCTGATGAGCATACCCGCCCGCCCCGGTCAGGGGGAATGCAGGGGCGCTAGCCGCGCAGGCTGCGCGATTGCCGTCCCGGAAACAGCCGTGCGGTGGCGGCGCGTTCGGTCAGGGGCGGGCCGTCGAAATAGCCTTGCAAATAGTCGACGCCGCAGGCCTTGAGCAGCAGCCGGTGTTCATCGGTTTCCGCCCCCTCGCCGGTGACCCGCATGCCCAGGGCATGGCCCAGCTTGGCGATGGCGCTGACGATGGCGCGGGTTTCTTCGGATTCCGGCAGCTTGGAGACAAAAGCTGCATCGACCTTGATCTTGTCGACCGGGAATTTCTGCAAATAGCTGAGCGAGGAATACCCCATGCCAAAATCATCCAGCGCCACGGTGACGCCCAGTTCCTGCAGGGCCTGGATTTCGCGCAGGGCAGACTGACCGCTGGCCAGCACCACGGTTTCGGTAATTTCGGCCTCTACGGCCGAGGCCGGGCAATTGGTTTCAAAGAGGCAGTCATTGACAAATTCATCAACCTGGGTGCCAAACAGCTTTGGCGACAGGTTGACCGCCACCCGGCCCTGAAACCCGGCATCATGCCAGCGGGCCGCCGTGTGAAAGGCCTGGATCATGATCTGATAGGTAAGATCGCGGATCAACCCGCTGTCTTCGGCGATGGGGATGAATTCGGCTGGGGAAATGCTGCCAAGCTGGCGGTGATGCCAACGCGCCAGGGTTTCAAACCCGATGATCTGGCCGCTGCCCAGATCTGTCTGGATCTGAAACACTGGTCGGATGTCCCCCTCGGTCAGGGCGGCGCGCAATTCCCGCTCCAGCAGGCTCTTGCGTTTGATGATCGTCTCTAGGTCTTCGTGGAAGATCTCGACCATGCCACGGCCGCCACGCTTGGCCTCATAAAGCGCCAGATCGGCGCGGCGAATACCTTCCGAGGGCGTGCTTTGGGGGCCAGACAGGGTGGCGATGCCGGCGCTCATGCCGGTGTGCAGGACCTGGCCGTTGACCTCTTGTGGCTGGGCCATTTCTTCGACCAGGCGATTGGCGATATTGCTCATCCGTTTTTGGCTGTCGTTGCCGCGCACCAGAATGGCAAATTCATCGCCGCCCAGTCGGGCCGCCGTCACATAGGAACTGGTGCAGGCTTCAAATTTGCGCGCCACCACCTGTAACAGCGCATCCCCCGCCGGATGCCCCAGCGTATCGTTGATCTGTTTGAAATGATCCAGATCGGCCAGCAGGATAGAGACCTCGTCGCTGTCATCCTGCAGCCAGGTTGTCAGCGTCTGTTCCATCAGCCGCCGATTGGGCAGCCCGGTCAGGCTGTCGTGTTCGGCGAGAAAGCGCACCCGTTCTGCCTGCCGCGCCTGGTCGGAATGATCCGAGGCCAGCAGCATCGCCCCAAGGTAGTGCCCGTGTTCGTCCCGAATGGGGCCACCGCGCACCAGAAGGTTGAGCCGCTGTTGTGAGCGGTTGTGGGTGGTGGTGGTCTCAAAGGAAAAGCTTTCGTTCTTTTTGATTGTCTCTTCGGTATGGCTGGCCAGGTTTTCCGGCAGCCAGGAATGCAGGTTCAGTTGCCGCCCGACCTGGGCATCGCCAAAGAATTGCTCGGCATTGGGGTTGCACAGCACCACCTCGCCGGTTTCATCGACCAGAAGCACCCCGTCGCGGGTGGATTGCAGCGCCCGATTGATCCGCCGGTTCGCCCGCCGGGCGCTTTCGTCGTTTTGGTCGCGCAGCTCGGCCACCTCAAGTTTGTTCTGGGAGAGTTGGTGCAGGGCCTGGGCCATCAGGCCAATTTCGTCCCGACGCTCCAGTCCGGGGATCGGGCCGTCAAAATCATCGTGGCGCATGTCGATCAGGGTCTGTGTCAGGGCCTCGATGGGACGCGACAGCCGCTGCAGCACCAGATAGATCACCAGGCCAATCATGAAGAGCACAAAGAGCGAGGAGCCGATATGCCCCAGCAGGTCTTTGTTCAGCAGTTTTTTCACGGTGGACAGCGTGTGGGTCAGCTCCAGCGTGCCCAGCACATGCAGCTGGTCACCGATGGCATAGGTGATTTGTCGGCTGGCCTGCAGATCATCGGCGGCCGGATGATAGTCTGGTTTTTGCTGTTCATAGAGCGGCGTGCCACTGGCGTCAAAAATCTGCACCCGGGCGGTTCGCCCCTCGTTCAGGATGCTTTGTATCAGGCCTTCAATCTGGATGCTGTCATAGTCCCACATGGGCCGGGCCAGGGCTTCGCTGACAAAATGCAGCGCCAGGTCGCGCTCGGTTTGCAGCCCCTCGATGAAATGGGCTTTTTGGTCCAGTGCCTGATGGCTGATGCTGATGCCCTGAATGGCAATAACCGGCAGGATCAGCCCGAGAAACAGGCGGATGCGAAAGGACATCCTGGATATAAGTTGCAGTGAAAAAATCTTCATTGGAATGACCCCGCCTGGCCATACCGGACCAGAATTTCGTGATAGCGCCCTGAGTGTTGCAGCTGGGCCAGGCCTGCGTTGAATTGCTGGACATAGCGGGCCGAGCTGGGCAGGGCTGGTGAAAAGCCCAGTCGTATGGCCCGGGGCGCGCTGTAGGGTTGAATGTCGATCAGATCGGACAGGCCAAGCTGGCGGGCGCGATGGATCAGCACCGCCTGGGCCTCCAGAACCAGATCAACCCGATGATTTAAAAGTTTTTTCAGGTTGCGCGCGATCGTGTCTTGCCCATTGATCAGCTGCACCCGGCTGGGGCGGCTGCGGTTTTCGGCGATATATTGCGCCAGCCTGTTGGAATAGCGATAGTCCTGCACAGCGCCCAGCTGCAGCCCCTGCAGCCCCCGCAGGCCCTGAACGGGGCGGGCCTCGTCGCGGCGAAAGGCCAGGGCGTCTTGATGGTGGGTGATGGGCCGCGTGAAGATTAGGCCGCTGATCTTGTACATCTCGGGGCCGAGCAGACCATTGACCGCGCCAGTGTGCACCAGGGTCAGGCTGCGCGACCAGCTGAGCGTCTCATAGCGGATTTCATGGCCAAAGGGCGCCAGAGCTTCGCGGGTCAGTTCGATCAACAGGCCGGGGTGGCTGGTGTCAGAACGGCACACATAGGGGCACCAGGTGCCGGCGCGCAGCTCTATCACATCGGCATGGGCGGCGCGCCCTGCGCTAAAGGGGCCAAGCCCCGAGAGCACAAAGACCCCGATGAGGAACAAAAGTGAGGCCCGTTCTGATAGGGCAGTTGCCAAAACGCGGATCCCCCACATGAACGCTTCCTTTTCCTTTCATCTCTGGGGGGTGACTGTGCCGCGATATCGTTAAATTCGCGTATGACAGCGGTTGTGAACCCCGCCTCTCTGCGGGGGAATTCGGTGCCAAAAGTCGATAATTTTACTAAAGCCCGGCGGCACCCGGACTGGCGTCACAGGCTGCAAGCACAGCCGCAAAAGGCTGTGCCCGAAAGGGGCGAGATCAAAACCAGGCTGGCCGAACCTGCGATAGCGGGCTATAGGTGACGGGAATCGGTGCCTATACATGGCGCCATGAAAGGCCTATACGCGGCCAATTGCTGCCGGGGCCCTGCCCTTTGTGCGGCAGCCCTGGTTTGGCCTCCGCCACAATAGAAAAGCAGATCATCTCTTGAAACAGACATTAGCGCTGGCGCTCGAGCGCCGTGGATATTCCTCTTTGACCCCAGTACAAGAGGCGGTCTCTGATCCGGCCCTGTCCGGTGTCGACCTTCTGGTATCCGCCCAGACCGGGTCGGGTAAGACCGTCGGTTTTGGCCTGGCCATTGCCGATACGATTTTGGGCGCGGATGAAAAATTCGCCCCCGCCGCCACGCCACTGGCGCTGGTGATTGCCCCCACCCGCGAGCTGGCGATGCAGGTCAAGCGCGAGCTGGCCTGGCTGTACGGCGAAGCAGGTGCGGTGATGGCTTCCTGTGTGGGCGGCATGGATATGCGCGACGAGCGCCGGTCCCTGGATCGTGGGGCCCATATCGTGGTGGCGACACCGGGCCGTCTGCGCGACCATATCATGCGCGGCTCTATCGATCTGTCCGATTTGCGCGCCGTGGTGCTGGATGAAGCGGATGAAATGCTGGATCTGGGCTTTCGCGAAGATCTGGAATTCATCCTTGGGGAATCCCCCGCCGAGCGCCAGACCCTGCTGTTTTCCGCCACCGTGCCGCCGGCCATTGCCGGCCTGGCCAAAAGCTATCAGCGCGATGCCAAGCGGATTTCTACCGTGGCCGAGAAAAGCCAGCACAGCGATATCGAATATCAGGCGATGTCGGTGGCGGCCCGCGATGATGAAAACGCCATCATCAATGTGCTGCGTTATTATGAATCGCCCAATGCCATCGTGTTCTGCAATACCCGCGCCATGGTCAACCGGCTGCTGAGCCGCCTGTCCAACCGCGGCTTTTCGGTGGTGGCCCTCTCGGGTGAATTGTCCCAGGCCGAGCGGAGCCATGCGCTGCAGGCGATGCGCGATGGCCGCGCCCGTGTCTGTGTCGCCACCGATGTGGCGGCGCGCGGTATTGACCTGCCGAACCTGGATCTGGTGGTGCATGCCGAACTGCCCAACAGCCACGAAACCCTGTTGCACCGGTCGGGCCGGACAGGTCGGGCCGGACGCAAGGGCGTCAGCGCCCTGGTGGTGCCGCCAAAATCCACCCGCAAGGCCGAACGCCTGCTGAAGATGGCCAAGCTCACCGCAACCTGGGATAATGCGCCCTCGGCGGAGATGATCAAGGCGCGCGACGGCGAGCGCATGCTGGCTGATCCCGCCTGGAGCGAGGTGCCTGCCGCCAGCGAAGAAGCGATGGTTGCCAAGCTGGTCGAGGAATTCTCGCCGCAGCAGTTGGCCGCGGCCTATCTACGCCTGTGGAATGCTGGGCGGTCCGCACCAGAAGAGCTGTCAGCGGCCAATGCCAAGCCCGAGCCGCGCGCGCCCTTTGGCCCCAGTGTCTGGTTCTCGCTGGATACCGGCCGCGACAAGGGGGCCGATCCGCGCCGTCTGTTGCCGATGCTGTGCCGCGCCGGGGATATCACCAAGGCCGATATCGGTGCGATCCGCATCCAGAATGACGAAACCTTTGCCGAGATCCGCGAGGCCCAGGTCGCGGGTTTCCTGAACTCCATGGGCACCGAGATGGTGCTGGATGACGGTACCAAACTGACCCGTCTGAACACGCCGCCCAATATTCCGGCGGGCCGGACTTCGGCCCCGCGCAAGCCAGGTGGCGCAGGCCGGAAACCCGGTGGCTATGAGGACAAGCGCCCGCATCGCGGCGCCGAGGCCGGTGGCTACAAGGACAAGAAACCCTATGGCGGGGATAAGCCGCGCGGTGATCGCTCGGAACGCCCGCGCCATAAAGCCGAGGCCCCGCGCGAACCCAATGCCGTGGTGAGCGAAGTCGGCCCCCGCAGCAAACCCGCTGCCAGGGCTGACAGCAAACCGAGCTATCGCGCCGGTGCTGGGGATCCCGGTAAGAGCTGGCGTAAGGATGGCGGCAAGCCGGGGGCAAAACCAGGTGGTAAGCCGGGCGGCAAGCCAGCCGGGAAACCTGCAGGCAAGCCCGCGGGCAAGTTTGGCGGCAAGCCAAGCGAGGAGCGCGGCGGTCCCAAAGGCCCGCCACCGCCCAAGGGGAAATCCAATAGCAAGAAGAACCGCGCCCGCGCCGCCGAGGCCAAGGCCACCAAGGGTGGCAGCGCCAAGCCGCGTCGGCCCAAGGGGTGATGGCGGCGTTTCGCATCAAAGGCGAAACGCTGTAAGAGACCGGGCCTGATCAGGGCATGTTGCATCAACCGCCGCCAAGGAGAAATCCTTGGCGGCGGTCTCGTTTGGGCCTCTCTATCTAGTCCGCTATTTGACCCGTCTCACTGGGGAAGGAAGGGGGAAAAGGGGGCGCTGCCCCCGGCCCTCTGGGCCTCCCCCGAGGTATTTGCGGTAAGATGAAATCTGGCAGGCCTGGCCCGGGCTAGCGGGTTGCGGCTTCTACTGCGGCGGCGACCTCGGCCACGGTGGTGTTCAGCAGTCCTTCGTCTTCGCATTCTGCCATCACCCGGATCAGCGGCTCGGTGCCGGATTTACGGATCAGCAGGCGGCCCTTGTCCTTGAGCACGGCCTCGGCGTCGCGAATGCTTGCCTGGACCGAGGCCAGTTCCAGCGGGGTTTGACCGGCGGTAAAGCGCACGTTCTGCAGCAGCTGTGGCACCGGATCAAACTGCGATAGCAGCTGTGAGGCGCTCTGGCCGGTTTCCACCAGGGCGGCCAGCATATGCAGCCCGGCCATCAGCCCGTCGCCAGTGGTGGCATAATCGCTCATCACGATATGGCCGGATTGTTCGCCGCCCAGGTTAAAGCCGCCGGCCCGCATCCGTTCCACCACGTAGCGGTCGCCAACGGCGGTGCGTTCCAGCTGTAGCCCCTGCCCCTGCAGGTGGCGTTCCAGCCCGAGATTGGACATCACCGTTGCCACCAGGGCATTGCCGGCCAGGGTTCCGGCCTCGGCCCAGCGACCGGCCAGAAGGGCCATCAGCTGATCGCCATCGGCCACCTTGCCGGTCTGGTCGATCAGGATCACCCGGTCGGCATCGCCGTCCAGGCAGATGCCGACATCGGCACCATGGGCCAGCACCGCCGCCGCCGCTGCCGCTGGCTGGGTCGATCCACAGTCGCGATTGATATTGAGCCCATCGGGGCTGACCCCGAGGGGGACGACTTCAGCGCCGAGTTCCCACAGCACTTCGGGGGCGGTACGGTGGGCCGCGCCATTGGCGCAGTCCAGAACCACCTTGAGCCCATCCAGGCGAATGCCACGCGGCAGTGAGGATTTGACCCGCTCGCCATAGCGAAAGCGGGCGTCATCAATGCGTTTGGCCCGGCCGATATTCTGGGCCTGGGCCGGGGTGACACCGGCGTTGATCAGGGCCTCGATTTCGATTTCGGCCTGGTCGGAGAGTTTGAAGCCATCGGGACCAAAGAATTTGATGCCATTGTCCTGCGCCGGGTTATGGCTGGCCGAGATCATCACCCCGAGGTCGGCGCGCATCGAACGGGTCATCAGCCCCACGGCAGGGGTTGGCACCGGCCCCAGCAGCAGCACGTTCATGCCGGTCGAGGTGAGCCCGGCCGTGAGGGCGCTTTCGAACATATAGCCCGAAAGCCGGGTATCCTTGCCAATCACTACCCGGTGCACGCCGCCGGCCTCGCGGCGGAAATATCGCCCCACGGCTGCGCCGATGCGCAGCGCCATATCTGCGGTCATCGGGTGGATATTGGCTGTGCCTCGCACCCCGTCAGTGCCAAATAAGTTGCGCATTTTGCATCCTATGAATGTCGTTTCTGCCAGAGTGCAGCCAGGCATAGAAAGCCCAGGCCTGCGGCGACAGGCTGTTGTGCCAGCATAAAGCCCCGCTTGTACAGGGCCAGAGGCGCAGTTTCGAGACCCCGCTGTGAGCGATATCCTGCTGTGGAGACAGGGGAGCAGCGGCCACAGGACAGCATTGGGCGCCGACCGATGCTGTGTCACCGGATGAGCCCCGGAAGCTGAAGTGAGGCCAAAATTGCCTGATGTGGCAGAGCTGTTTTAAGCGTCGCGCGCGGCCGTCCCCTTTAATGTATTAATATAATTTAATATTTATTACCGAAAAACTAGCGGGAAGCTCCGCATTTTCGCCACAAGATCAGCCTTAGCGCGGCCTGCCATTTTTTTATCCAGTCTTCGACGCTTCTTTCTGCATCGGAGATCTGCCCCATGTCCTTTCTCAATTCTGCACTTTCGCTTTCCGGGTTGCGCAAGATGGCGACGCTGGCGACCCTGGCGCTGTCGACGCTACTTGTGCCCCTGCACAGTGCCAGTGCCGCCCAACGCGGCACCTATGTGGTGGGCAATGACCGGGGCGGCTATCTGCATGACCGGCTGGTCGAGCTGGGCCATCTGCAACGCAATGGCACCCACGTGCAGATCCGCGGGCGGGTCTGCTATTCGACCTGCACCATGTTTCTGGGCCTGTCGGATACCTGTATTGATCCTAATACCACCTTTGGCTTTCACGGGCCCTCCCAAAGTGGCCGCCGCCTGGCACCGCAGCAGTTTGAATATTTTTCCCAGGTGATGGCCGATTACTATCCGGCCGAGCTGCGCGACTGGTTCATGCGTGAAGGACGCCACCGGATTTCCGGCATCTACAAGATCAAGGGGTCAGAGTTGATCCGAATGGGCGTGAAACCCTGCGGCAAGGCCTGAGACTGACCTCGAGGGCCGACAGGGCCGGGGCCCGGTTGCACCGCCTCTCTCTGGCGCGTATTTGAGAGAGGGAAAGAGACCCCTGGCGGGTCTTTTCCTTTTGTTGCCTCGCAAGGGCGCTGCGGGAGAGGTGAGCCTGATCCATGCTATCCAATCTATTGTACAGACTGGGCGGTGCGCGGCGCCAGACTCTGCCCTGCCCGGACCGCCCCCTGGCCGTGATTGGCGATGTGCATGGATCCCTGGGCCTGTTGCAGGATCTGTTGGCCAAGCTGCCCTCTGACGCAGAGGTGGTTTTGGTGGGGGATTATATTGACCGCGGAGAAGACAGCGCCGGGGTCTTGCGGTTTCTGTCTGATCGGCCGGATCTGATCTGCCTGCGGGGCAACCATGAAGACATGATGCTGCGGTTTCTGGCTGACCCCAGCCGCCATGGTCCCCGCTGGCTGCAGCATGGCGGGGTGCAGACGCTGGCCTCTTTTGGCATTGCCAGTGGTCCCGCCAGTGGTCCCGCCAGTGCGCCCGCAAGTGCGACCCGCGAAGGCCTGACAGACTGCCGTGATGCGCTTTTGGCCGCACTGGGGACAGAGCTGCTGGATTTTGTGACGCAGCTTTTGCCCAGCTACCTGTCGGGCAATGTCTTGGTGTCCCATGCCGGGGCGAACCCTGCGGTGGCACCGGAGGATCAAGATCCGGCTGTTCTGGCCTGGGGGCATCCCGATTTTGACAAGATCCCGCGCCGGGATGGCATCTGGGTGGCCTATGGCCATGTGATACAGGATCGCGCCAAGGTGGCGCAGCGCAGGATTGCAATTGACACCGGGGCCTATGCAACGGGCAGATTGTCTGCGGTCTACCTGGCACCAGGGGCGGAACCAGCCTTCATGTCTGTGCTGCGATAAGGCCAGATCCTGAGCTAGGGAGCCTGATCCCCATAGTAGCTGCGGTACCAGTCGACAAACTGCGCGACCCCCTCTGTCACGTCGGTTTTTGGCGCATAGCCTGTCAGCCGCCGCAACAGCGCGGCATCTGCCCAGGTTGCGGGCACATCGCCGGCCTGGATCGGCATCAGGTTCTGCTGTGCCTTGATCCCCGTTGCGACCTCGATTGCTGTGATAAAGCTGGTGAGCGGCACACTGTCCGAATTGCCGATATTGACCACGCGCCAGGGCGCGACAGGCGACAGGCTGTCGCCATCTTCAACCACACCGTTTTCAGGCCGTTGCGGCACCACATCGAGCAGCAGCTGGATTGCCTCGACCAGATCGGTGACATAGGTGAAATCCCGCTTCATGTCGCCATGATTATAGACGTCGATCGGCTTGCCTTCCAAAATGGCCTTGGTGAATTTGAACAGGGCCATATCCGGGCGGCCCCATGGTCCGTAGACCGTAAAGAAGCGAAACATGGTTGTTGGCAGGCCATAGAGGTGAGCATAGGAATGGGCCATGCTCTCGGTCGATTTCTTGGTGGCAGCATAGAAAGACATCTGGTGATCGGCGCGCTCGGTCTCTTGATAGGGCATCGCGGTATTGGCGCCATAGGCCGAGGAGGTCGATGCCAACAGAAGGTGGCGCGGCGGATAGGCCCGGGCCGCTTCCAGGAGCTCAAAAGTCCCGATAATATTGCCTTCCAGATAGGAACGAGGGTTTTCAATCGAATAGCGAACCCCTGCCTGCGCCGCGAGATGGATCACATAGTCCGGCTTGTGACGGGCAAAGAGCCCGTTCAAGAGCTGCGGATCTTCGACTTTGCCAATGACGGGAAGAAAGCCCTCCTGCCCTTCCTTGGCCAGGATGGCATGGCGGTCTTGCTTGAGCGCGACACTGTAGTAGTCGGTGAGCGCATCAACCCCCACCACCTGATAGCCCTGCTGCAAAAGCAGCCTACACAGGTGAAAGCCGATAAACCCGGCCGATCCGGTGACAAGAACGGTCTGCATTGTATCGTTTAATCCTCGCCGAACAAATCGCGGGTAAAGACCCTGTCCGAGACATCGCGAATTTCATCCGTCAGCCGGTTGGCGACAATAAGATCCGCCGCCGCCTTGAAGGCCTCAAGATCGCGGATCACGCGACTGTGGAAGAAGTGGTCTTCCTCCATGACCGGTTCATAGATAATGACCTCGATGCCCTTGGCTTTCAGCCGCTTCATGATGCCCTGGATCGACGATTGGCGGAAATTGTCCGATCCGGCCTTCATCACCAGCCGGTGGATGCCGACGGTTTTTGGCCCACGCATCAGGATCTGATCGGCAAGGAAATCTTTGCGGGTGCGGTTGGCGTCAACAATGGCGCGGATCAGGTTCTGCGGCACGTGATTGTAGTTGGCCAGCAGCTGCTTGGTGTCCTTGGGCAGGCAATAGCCACCATAGCCAAACGACGGATTATTGTAATGGCCGCCGATCCTCGGGTCGAGGCTGATGCCCTCGATGATCTGGCGGCTATCCATGCCACCGGCCATGGCATAGCTGTCCAGCTCGTTGAAAAAGGCAACCCGCATGGCGAGGTAGGTATTGGCAAACAGCTTGATCGCCTCGGCCTCATCCAGGTCGGTGAAGAGGATTTCGACATCTTTCTTCTGGGCACCTTCAAGCAGGAGATTGGCAAAGGTCCGGGCGCGCTCGGATCGCTCTCCGACGATGATGCGGCTGGGATGCAGGTTGTCGTAAAGGGCGCGGCCTTCGCGCAGGAATTCCGGTGAAAAAATCACTTGATCCGTCGCAAGCCGGGCGCGAAGACCGCGCACATAGCCCACCGGAATGGTCGATTTGATGATGATGGTGGCCTTTGGATTGACCTGCATGACCTCTGTCACGACGGCCTCGACGGTGGAGGTATCAAAGGAATTGGTCTGGGCGTCATAATTGGTTGGTGTTGCGACGATCACGTAATCCGCATCCTGGTAGGCGGCGGCCCCGTTGGTTGTGGCGCTGAGCTTGAGATCTCGTGTCGCAAGGAAATCTTCCAGTTCGGGGTCGGCGATGGGGCTCTGGTTGGCATTGACCATCGCGACACGACCCTCGGCGATATCAACGGTGACGACCTCGTGGTTCTGGGCCAGCAGCACTGCGTTGGAAAGTCCTACATAGCCAATTCCGGCAACAGCAATTTTCATAGTTGGCATCCTGTTTTGCGTTGTGTCGTATCTGTCCCAAGGGCGGCAGAGGCTCGTCTGTTCTGGGCGCAGCCTTTCCAGGAGCTGCCGGTCCGGATCCTGATCAGCACCACCGGCGCGGAAAAATCAACGCCATTGCCTTGCCCCGCCCCCGGTTTTGCCGAGGCCTGAAACAGGTTTCTTTCCCCGATCAGGGGGCGATATTTCTTGGGGTCGCTTTTGCGCGAGAGCGGCCGCAAAGGGGTGCCCGGGCCATCGCACAGAAGAATGGGGATGATTGGGGTCACAAGACCTACTCTATCAAGCAATAATTACAATGGGATATTGGTAGCGAAGCTTTGAATTTGAGACAAGGCAGCGCGTCATCTTGGCGTTAATATTTAGCCCCAAGGCAGGGCTCGACGCCAAATCTATTGTGGCGACACTGGCTGGGTGAAACCGGCCTGATATCTGGCCGATCTGCTCGTTGAATCCCTTGGGGATTATACAGCCAACACCTGTGCGCCTTGCAACCCTGGATTGAAATGAGGCTGTCGAGTTGCGGCTATTTCAGCATGATCTGGATGCCGCAGGCCAGCAAGACCTGATCCCGGATCTCTTGCAAAACCAAATGAACGCGACAGGTTCTGGAGGGGGAATGGATTGCAAGATTGCAAGTTTGGCCAGAGTGCCGCGACAGAGTACACGGGACCAAAGCGGTGGTGACAAAAAGGCGGGCCTTTGCAGACCCGCCTTTTGCATGTTCTGTAGATCACCGTGCGTGACCTATCCCCCGAAACCTCCCCTGAACTGCGCCAGTTTCAGCCAGTCTCTGGGGGGGGCAAGGTCATCACCCAGTTGGGATCAGTTGGTTGTTGTGGTTGTTGTGCCTGTGCTTTCATCGTCATTGGTGACCACACCAACCACAACGGCAGCAGCAATGACGCCGGCTGCGATACCGCCGGCACCCAGGCCGCCAAGGCCAAGGCCGGCACCTGCACCGGCGCCACCACCTGCGCCTGCACCTGCAGCACCAGCACCAGTGGCCTGGTTGGTTACGGTGGGGGCTACAGTATCAGGATCAATGTCCTGAGCGTAGCTGGCGGTTGCGGTGGCTGCTGTCAGAAGCAGAGCTGCAATCATCTTGTTCATAATCCAAATCTCCTTTGGAAAGTTGTTTGAGACAACCCTAAGCGAGCTGACGTTTAATTTCAACGTAAGGGATAGGGGGGAATAGCTTGCGAAATGGTGTTTAAGAGGAAAATTGCTCGGAAATTTCGCACCTGTGGCAAAAACGCTCAGCTTGCAAGGTTGCGGATGCGCAGATACCCGGTTTCCGGCCCGGCCCATTGGCGTGATTTCCAAATTTCCCGACTGCGGGAATCAACCCAGTATTCATTGATGATTTCTGTTTTGCGCCCATCTGGGTCGCGCCCTTCGCAGCGTTCTTGCAGGTGCTGGGTGGTAAAGTGGCGCTCATATATTTCAAGCGTTTCGCGGCCCAGGTCCTGCAGTTCGCAGGCCATGGTGATGCGCCGTTCTTCGCTGTTGCCGCCGCGCAGGTAATAGCGGCGCAGCCCGCCCTGGGCCGGGCCGACAATGTTGTCCTGCACCGGGACATCGGCAGAGATCAGGTTTCCGGGCAGGCCACGGGTGCCAATCAGCAGGCCATTGCGGAAAAATAAGGCAATGTCATCATTGGTGCTCCAGGTGGTGATTTCACCGGGCAGATCGTCATGCCGCACCCGCAGCAGCCCGGCATAGCCAGTCAGGTCACGGTTTTCGATATAGACTTCAAGATGCGGGTTCCCCAGCTGATCGAGCAAGGCGCGGGTGACCGTGACCGGTGCCGGATCTGGCGCACGGTAATCGGAAATCACCTCGCGGATGGCCTGGCCCAGCACAATAGAACTGCTGGCCTCTTCCGGGCCTTGGTTGCAGGCCGCCGTGCCAAGCAGCAGCACCAGCCCGGCAAGGGATCTGCACAGGGGCCGGAGCCTTGGCCCCGCAGCGCGGTGAGGCTGATATGTCATTCCCAGAACCTCGCGCGTTGCTCTTGCAGCCTGTTGCGGTGGGCCGTGCGGATGGATCCGTAAAGGCGACCGGGCACCGAGACCCGCTGACCGCCATCGCGCTGGGTGGGGCGAATGGTCAGGCCATAGCCGCGGCGGTTGGGCTTGCCCAGCATCCAGGCCAGCGGAATGCGAAAGCGAAAGCCCTTGTCAAAAGAGCCTTCGCCGAAATCTTCGGCCGAGACATTGGTCAGGGTAAAGAAGGCCCCGACAACCCAGCCATTGTTGAATTCCCGGTCCAGGCTGAGGGTGCCGCCATAATCGCCCGCCAGGTAGCGCCCGGCATCCAGTTGCAGATGGTAGTCATGGCCCAGCTCGTAATAAAGAGAGCCATGGCCGGTAAAGGTCTTGTAGTCGCGAAAGCCCAGCCGCTGGTCATAGTCGCGCTGGACCACATAGTTTGCCTCGATCCCCAGGGCCAGCTTGCTGTTCACCGGCTTCCACAGGACTTCGCCCGAGATCCCGCCATACATGGTTTCAAACAGGCCGGCGCTGGCGCGGGCATAGAGGTTGCGACCGGGCTTCCAGTGCCGCATCACATAGAGGTTTTCCAGCGTGGTGCCATATTGTGCATATTCCGCCACATCGGTGCGCACATGGGGCAAGACGGAGTTGGATTTGCGCGAGCGTTTTACATTGCCCGCCAGGCGCTGACGCAGCGCCCCGGCAATGAACCAACCCGGCGCCGGGGCATAGCTGGCCGTCAGATCAACGCCGAGATCCAGGCGGAAGGGGCGGCTCGGATCAAAGTAAGAGGGCTTGGTATAGGGCGAAATGCTGCGGGAGAACGCAGGATAGAGCTCGTTGGAAAAGATCGCGTCTTCGGCCAGGGGGCGGGCGTCGCTGATGGCGCTGACCGCCAGGATGGTTTCGCTGGCCTGCGGGTTGAATTCCAGGGCCTCCAGATCGGACCGGCGCAGGGTGACGGTCGACAGTCCGACGCCATTGCGCACCGGGGTGATGCGAAAGGTCTCAACCGAGGCCGGCAGGGTGGCGGCCATGGTGCGGGCGACGCGCCCCACCGCCTGCATTTCCGACTGATAGCGCGGGTTGCGATAGCGCAGTTCAACTTCGGTGCCGGTAAAGTGGATGGCCTCCAGGATCAGCCCGTCCTTTTTCAAGGCTTCGGCGGCCTGATCGCGAAACACCGTGGTCTGGTGGCTGCTTTGCGGCCAGTCCTGATTCCAGTCGTTTTCCCCGACGGCCCATTCACTGCGCGGCAGGATTGGCGCGGCGGCGGGCACCACCATCGGCGTCATCGGCTGGCGTGGGTTCAGCTGGAACTGGGCGGTAAAGCCGACTTCAGAGCCATAGAGATAATAGGCACCCAGACGGGTGCGGTTGCTGTACTGGTATTCGGCGCCAAAGTTCAGCGAGGATTTGCGTTCAAACACATCCGAGACCTGGGTCTCGGTGATATAGGCATCGCTGGAATATTCCGCCTTCAGGCTCCAGCGATCATTGGGCTGCCATTCAATGCCGCCAAAGGGGGCGAAATCACCGCGAAACCACTGGTCATAAGACAGCTGGCCGCCGGTGCCGCCGCCGACAAAGCTGGGGCGCTGGCCGCCAATATTGCCAATGGCACCGTAAGAGCCAAGCCGCCCCCAGCCAAGGCCTGCGCTGATCTTCAGCAGGCCGGGGCCGCTGCGCCGCGACAGCGCCGGGGTCTGAAAGCGTTTGGTGGCAACAAAATATTCCGCGGCATAGACACCTGTACCGGCAAAATCCTGCAGGCCCATGGTCACCTCTGGCAGGTATTTCCCTTCTTTCCAAAGCCGCGCCCGCACATCAAAGCCGCGGTCGTAATAGGTGGAAAAGCCAAACAGGTTCAGGTTGCGGATGCCATTGTAGCGAAAGCTGGTCGAGAGCCAGGGCAGCGCCTGAAAGGTGATATTGTAGCGGCTTTGGCCGCCAAACAAGGAATAGCTGACAGCATATGTCGCATCCGGCAGCATTTCAGCCGAGGGCGTGTCCAGCAAACCGGGAGAGCCATAAAAGTTCAGCGAGGGCGGCGGCAGCGGTTTGAACCGGGGCGCCGCCTCGGCGCTGCCCGGCGCCGGGTCATGCGGCGTTCGGGTGATATCCGGGCCCCAGGCCAGGGTCGCCGAGGCACCACAGACCAGAACAGCAGCGCTGCCCAGGGTGGTCCTGAACGTAAAGAAAGAGCGGCGTATCACGGGATGGGGGCTGCCTTATTCGCTGACGTGTTTTCTGCGGGTCTTTCGGGGGTTAGACCACGGAACCCGCAAAGGGATCAACGCTGGCGCCGCCAAAGGCCCACCCCGGCTTAGGAAGATTTTCGGTTTGTGTCCTGGCTGCCATAGCCTTCAACCCAGCGCTGCAACACCAGGTTTGCGGCATGGTTGTCGCCCGATGCAACGGCTGTCCGCAGCCCGCGCATGAAAGTGGCCACTTCGATTTCCGACAGCACGGTTTCGCGGGTGCAAAAGATCTTGGGGTGCCGGGTCGTGATCAGCTCATTGGTCAGGGTCAGCTCTTCTTCCATCTTTTCACCCGGGCGCAGCCCGATGATTTCAATGGCAATTTCACCATCCGGGTTCTCTGCGTCGCGCAGGCTGTAGCCGGCACTTTCGATCACCTGGCGCGCCATCTGCAGAATCGACACCGGCTCGCCCATATCCAGCACAAAGACTTCACCACCCTGGGCTTCGGCCCCGGCCTGCAGCACCAGTTGCACCGCCTCGGAGATGGTCATGAAATAGCGCTTTACCCGGGGATCGGTCACGGTGACCGGGCCGCCCCGGCTGATCTGATCCTGAAACAGTGGCACCACTGAACCGGAAGAGCCCAGCACATTGCCAAAACGCACCATGGTAAAGACGGTCCGGGGGCTGCGGCTGGCCATATCCTGCAGCAAGAGTTCGGCCATGCGTTTGGAGGCCCCCATCACATTGGTCGGGCGCACCGCCTTGTCAGAGGAAATCAGGATGAAGCGTTCGACCCCGGCCTGCAGCGCGGCCTGCGCCAGATTCTGGGTGCCAAAGACGTTGTTTGCCAGCCCTGCCAAGGGGTTGGCTTCAACCAGGGGAACATGTTTATAAGCGGCGGCATGCAGCACCACCTGGACGTTATGGGCCTCAAGCACCCGGCGCATCTGGCGGTTGTCGGTGACCGATCCCAGCACCGGCAGGATCTCGACACCGGCCTCGCGGGCCAGGCTCTCCAGTTCTTGGTGGATGGTGTAAAGCGCCAGTTCGTTCAGCTCGAACAGCACCAGGCGGGTGGGGCGACACCGCAGCACCTGGCGGCAGAGTTCTGACCCGATGGAGCCACCGGCGCCGGAAATCAGCACCACCCGATCCGCATAAGAGCTGCTGGCCGCATTGAGCGGCAGATCGCGGGCCTCGCGGCCAAGAAATCTCTGCGGTGGCACCAGGGTCAGCTTGTCGACAAGGGCCTCTTCGCCAATCAGCTGGGCAAAGGAGGGCAGGGCCTGCACCTCCAGCCCCATGCGTTGCAGCCGCACAATCACCTGGGCCTGTTTCGGCTGGCTCTGCGACGGCATGGCCAGCAGCACCCGGTTGATCTGGCGGGTCTTCACCAGTTCCTGAATGCGGCCCGGAGCAAAGACCTGCAGCCCGACCAGGGTCATCCCCTGCAGCGAGCTGTTGTCATCGACAAAGGCCACCGGATCAATGCCATCATGGGATTTCAGCGCCTGGGCCAGCTGGGTGCCGGTGGTGCCGGCGCCATAGATCAGCACCCGACAACGCGGCGAAGCACGGCGATAAACCATCAGGACCACCTGATGCAGCAGGGCGCGAATGGCCATCATGAACAGCAGCAGGCTGGTGGCAAAGACAACATAGGTGCCCGGCGACAGCCCCGGCCCAAACAGCTCTGTCAGCAGCGCCAGGGTGGTGGCCGTCAACAGGGCCACCAGGGCGGTCAGCCCCACCGCGTGACGTTCATAGGCATTCAGCTGCACCATCGGCAGCCCCAATCTGAGCTCGGCCAAGGCCATGATCGTCAGCACATAGGGCAATACTGGCAGCAGCCCCGACAGCGTCAGGAGTGCCGATTGCGGCAATGGCTGCATGATGAGGGTAAACAGCAGCGCCAGCGGCACCAGGGTCAGGTCAACTGCCAAAAAGACATAGGATTTCTGCTTGCGCGATAGCGCACTGATCAGGTCGAGCATCCCTGTCCGTCCAGTTTCTTTGCCCCCCGTTTTTGGGGGAGGTGCCTGTTGATGAAGAACTGAAAGAGCGTTTTTTTACGCCCTGCCCCGCCTGGATACACACCTTTAAGATGTATCCCCAAGCCTGTCTTCGCATTTAATTGCCTCTAGCATGAAAGCGCATGGCTAGCAAAGAAAAGCAGGGGATCCAACCATATCAGGGGGTGATTTTTTCTTATAAATACGCGCATTTTTTCCAATTGGCGGCAGCACCGGTCATGGTCCGGGTTCACAACCCTGATGGGTGTTGCGGTTTTTGCCTTTGGGATCCGGGGGATGGGGGATTTGGTATCAGCCGCGCCGGAAAATATTGCCAATGGTTTGAAATACGAGATCAAAATCATAGCACATACTTTGGTTGCGCTGATAAATCAGATCCAGTCGCGCCTTGGCCGGCACGCAGATGCGGGAATAGACCGCATCGGTTTCCTCTGGTGTCTGGCAGCGCGCCAGCAGGGCGGCTTCGTGTTTGTGATAGCAGATGGAGGCCAGTCCGGTGACGCCGGGGCGCGATTGCAGCACCTTTGCGTAGATCTCGGGATTGGCTTCGACATATTGGCGCAGCGGCGGGCGTGGCCCGACAAAGGACAGATCTCCCTTAAGGATATTCCACAGCTGGGGGAATTCATCCAGTCGCCTGGCGCGCAGCCAGGCCCCGGTCCTGGTGATGCGCGCCGCCTTGTCGCCGCCCGAAACCCCGGTGTCTGTCTCG
The DNA here is from genome assembly GCF_048267565.1 of Pseudophaeobacter sp. Lineage (NCBI taxonomy): Bacteria > Pseudomonadati > Pseudomonadota > Alphaproteobacteria > Rhodobacterales > Roseobacteraceae > Pseudophaeobacter > Pseudophaeobacter sp. The sequence continues at coordinate 50,110 of NZ_JBLWXG010000012.1, forward strand.
GCCAGGGTCATGGTGCGCAGCTTCCACAGGCGAAAGCCGCGGGTGGGTGTGGTCATGCGCTCGGCCAGATAGAACACCGGGCGCCCCTCTTTCCACAGCAGCCAGAGCAGCAGGGCCAGCAGGACCGGCCCCAGAATGACAATCAGCAGGGTGACAAAGAACAGATCAAAAAGACGTTTGCGCCAGGTCATGAGCCGGGGGTCTCCTCTGCGGAATGCGGGGCGATGGTGGCCCAGTCTGCGACCAGCTGGTCCGCCTGCGCCGGGGTCTGCAGCAGCGATTGCAGCGCCGGGATATCAGCCAGGAGCCGGGCCAGGCGGCCGACATCCAGACCGACCTCGGCAATGGCGTCGGCGGCGGCGGGGCGCAGCTGAAACGGCAGATCGGCGGCGCGCAGCAGCGCGCCCATCTCGATCAATCCGGGCTGGGCCAGATTCAGACAGGGCGGCAGGTCGGTCCGGGGCAGCAGCGCCGCCAGGATCCGGGCCAGCGCCTGTGGCCCGACATAGCTGCGCCGGGGGCTGGAACCATCTTCGAACTGATCCAGGCAAAACCCCGGCGTCCAGCCCCCCAGAATGGCGTCCAGCCCGGCGATATTGCCAATGCGCAGCGCCGTGACCGGCACCCCCAGCTGTTGGCCCAATCTGGCAGCGCGTTGCTCCATCTCGGCCTTGGCGGTGCCATAGGGCTGCACCGGACGCAGCGGCTGATCTTCCGCCAGCAGGCCTGGCTGATTGCCATAGACCGCCGCCGAGGAGGCCAGGAGAACCCGCGGCGGCTGACCGGATCCTGGCCTGCGGGCCTGGGCTGCCGCCTTGATTGCGGCCTCGGCCAGGCGGCTGTTATCGGCCAGATCGCCGCCCCGCCCCGGAATGCTGCCCGCCAGGCAGAGCACCACATCCGCCCTGGCCACCAGCGCCGCCAGGCGCGCGGGCTCTGCCAGCGGGTCAAGAACCGGATTGGCCAGGGGCGTCTTGCGCAGCGGCTGGCGGCTTTGCCAGTGCAGCTGGGGGCTGGTCCCGGGCGACTGCTTTGGGCACCAGAACTGGCGCAAAAGCGCCCCGATACGCCCTGATGCGCCAAGAATGACTGTGACCGGAAAACCCATTTGTCGCCTCTGTTTATTCTGGGCGCGCAGCCGTGTTGACGCGCCGCCCAAGCCCAGTATCTTGCACAGAGCAAAAATCAAGACCATTCCCGAAAAGAGTCTCCATGCGCCTTCTGTTCCCCCTGCTTGCTGCTGTCAGCGTTATTTTGTTGCCAGCGGCCTGCGGGCGTCTGCCCGGTGGGGCCCCCGCCAGCGAAGAGATCATCCAGCAATCGGGGGCGGCAGAGGCCGATTTCGCGCTGTACTCGGTCACGCGTGCCTTTCTGCCCTCGGTGGCGCAGTGGCCGGCAACGGGCAAGCAAGAGCAGCTCAACTGGATTGGGGCCAGCACCGGGGCCAAGACCCAGATCATCCAGCCCGGCGACAAGCTGACCCTGCGGATCTGGGATAGCAGCGACAATTCCCTGCTGACCTCTACGGAACAGAAGATGGTGCAGCTGCAGGATGTGCGGGTGGCGGCCAATGGCAGCATCTTCATGCCCTATGTGGGCAATGTGAATGTGCTGGGGCTGACCCCGGATCTGGCCCGCGAGACCCTGCAGGGCGAGTTGGAGGCCATCGTGCCCTCGGCGCAGCTGCAGCTGGACATGGCCGAGGGGCGCAACAATTCGGTTGATCTGGTCTCGGGTGTGGCCCGTCCGGGCACCTATCCGATGCCCGACCGGAATTTTTCCGTCATGGGGCTGATCTCGACCGGGGGCGGCATCAGCGCTAATTTGAACAACCCGCAGATCCGTCTGGTGCGCGGCCAGAGCATCTATGGCACCTCGGTGGATACCCTGCTGAACACGCCGCGGCTTGATACGCTGCTGCGCGGGGGCGACCGGGTCTTTGTCGAAGAAGATGCCCGCTATTTCCTGTCCTTTGGCGCCACCGGCACAGAGGATCTGCATATTTTCACCAAGGACGAGATGTCGGCGATGGATGCGATTTCGGTTGCCGGTGGTTTTCAGGATGGCCGGGCTGATCCGCAGGGGCTCTTGGTGCTGCGTGAATATGGGCCGGATGCAGTGGCCCCCGGTGTGCGGGGGCCGCGCCAGCCCCGGGTGGTCTTTACCCTGGATCTGACCTCGGCGGATGGGCTGTTTTCGGCCCGCAAGTTCCAGATCAACCCCGGAGACCTGGTGATGGCAACAGAATCGCCGATCAATGACGCGCTGACCATTTCCAATATCATCGGCAACTTCTTTGGCGTCTTCAGCCGGGCGGGGGTTCTCTAGGGGCTGACCGGGGACTGCCCGCCCGCCGCAGAGCCGGGGCACCCCTGGGGTGTTGCGGGGGCGGGTGCTGCAAAATTGCCCTAGTGTGAAAAATACTTAAAGTTTTTGCCTTTTTCGCTAATCCTGTGCAGGTTTAGTAGATCATGTGGCAAGGCCAGGCCTGGCGACCGGGCTCGCGGTCAGACCGGGCTGAGGCCCTGGGCTGGTGCTATTGGGAAAAATGGATTTGAAAATGCGCGTTTCTATCAGATCATTGGCCTTTGGCCTGGCGCTGGGTGGCCTGACCCTGGGGGGGCTGACGGCCGCTTCGGCCCTGACCGTCGATCCGGTGCAGCAGCATAATTCCAGCGCGGTCTGGTTTGAAAACTGGTCGGGCCTCAGCAATGCCATGCTGGTGGTCGCCGCCCCCAATGGTGCGGTCACAAAGGTTTTTGCCGCCTCCGGCACCCCAGTCTATGAACTGGACCGCGCCCAGGTGCTGGATGGGATCTATCACTATGAGCTGAAGGCGGCCACCGATGAGACGATTGAAATCGTCAATCCCACCGATAATGGCCGGGGAGAGATTGCCAGCTCGAAGGCCAAGCCTTTTTACATGAACGGGTCTTTTATGGTATCGCGCGGGGTGATTGTTACCCCGGAAGAGATCCAGGAAGACTGAACAGATGACGCTACGCAGTCACATATGCGCCGCACCAAAGAGGATATAGTATGACAGTTTCATTCCAGCGCAGCCTGATCACAGGCGTTAGTTCCCTAGGCCTGATGGCGGGGGCTCTGGGCCTGTCATCAGGGGGGGCGCAGGCGGATCAGGTGATCTCTGACGATCTGATTGTCGGCAGCAGCCTCTGTTTGGGGATGGATTGCGTCAATGGCGAAAACTTTGGCTTTGATACCCTTCGCCTGAAGGAAAACAACCTGCGCATCAGGTTCCAGGATACCTCGAACAGCGGCAGTTTCCCTACCAATGACTGGCAGATTACCGTCAATGACACGTCAAATGGCGGTCTCAACAAGTTCTCCATCGATGATATTGATGGCGGCAGAACCCCCTTTACCATCGAAGCCTTGGCGCCATCGCATAGTCTGTATTTGGATGACGGCGGCCGTATCGGTCTGGGCACCAGCACCCCGGTTGTCGAAGCGCATGTCGTGGATGGCGATACGCCGACGCTGCGGCTTGAACAGGACGGCTCCTCCGGTTTCACCCCGCAGACCTGGGATCTGGCCAGCAACGAGACCAACTTCTTTATCCGCGACGCCACCAATGGCAGCCGCCTGCCCTTCAAGATCCGCCCCTCGGCGCCGACCAATGCGCTTTATATTGATACGGACGGTGATATTGGCTTTGGCACGGCCTCTCCGGATGCGGCGCTGCATGTGGTCGGCAACAGCAATATGCTGATCGAAGACAGTGACACCGGCACTGCACCGACCGAAATGCTGGAAGTGCGCGGCAATATCCTGGCCTCTGGCGGCGGCGATCTGATGGTCAGCAATGCCGGCGAGGCGACCGTTACCCTCTCCGATACCAGCGATCCCGGTCCCGATTTCAAAATGCGCCTGCTGGGGGGGACCTTCCGTCTCTCCTTCAATGGCACCGGCGATGCCGAGCTGGAACTGGACGAAGCCGGCAATGTGACTATTCCCGGAAGTCTGATCACCACCGGTGGCGGTGGCGCCTGTACTTTGGCCGATCCCTGTGACGCGGTCTTTGACCCCGAGATCTATCAGGTGCCTTCGATCGAAGATCACGCGGCGCAGATGTGGGCAGACAAGCACCTGCCAGCGGTGGGGCCAACCGGCCCGGGCATCCCGGTCAATGTTTCGCACAAGATGCTGCGGATGCTGAACGAGCTGGAAACCGCACATATCTACATCGAACAGCTGAACAGCCGGATTTCAGAACTGGAAACCCACCTGCAAGGGGGCTGATCCCGGCCGCCGCTCCAGGCTCTGGCCCGATTGGGGTTTGGGTCTAGGGGGGGGCGCATCGGCTGCGCCTTTGCAACCGCGCGCTTTTACCGTGTCCCCCCCCCCTCTTTGCTTCCTCAGGTTCCCGGCTCCAGCCTGCCCGGCAGACGTTCCAGCGCCCTGTGTCCAGCGCCCTGTGTTTTCTACAAAAAGATGAGATCCCCCCATGCCAGCCAGCCCCCAGTCTCAGCCGCAGTCTCAGTCTGCTCCGTCTTTGGGCCTTGGCCGAACGGCGGTGGCGCCCTCTGGTCTGCGGCTGGTGCTGGCGCTGTTGCTTCTGGCGGTGATCACCCTGCTGTTCTGGACCGGGTCACGCTATCCGGCGCTGAATGAAAAGCTGATGATGTCTGGCGCGATCCAGCTCGAAGATCCGCTGAGCTTTGAGGCAAAATACCAGCTGACCGAGACCATGGGGATCGCGGAGCGGGTGTTCTACACAACCCTGAACTGGATCAATACCAACAAGAAGGGCATGACCTTCGGCATTCTCTTTGCCGCCAGCTTCATGACGGCGCTTGGCTATCTGCGGCGCCGTGCCTTTCAAAGCGGGCTGGCCAATGCGCTGTTGGGGCTGTTCATCGGCGCGCCGCTGGGGGTCTGCGCCAATTGTGCCGCGCCGATTGGCCGGGGGCTGCATGCCTCGGGGATGCGGGTCGAGACGGTTTTGGCCACCATGGTGGCCTCGCCCACCCTCAACTTTGTGGTGCTGACCATGCTGCTGGCACTGGTGCCCTTTTATATGGTGGTGGTGAAGGTCGCGCTCAGCCTGCTGGTGATCCTGGTGGTGGTGCCGCTGATCTGCCGGGCCCTGCCCCAGGCTGCGGTAGATCAGGCGGCAGCGGAACAGGTGCCGACCGATGCGCCCGCGCAGCACCCCTGGAGCGCCGCCGAACTGGCCCCCGCAGCAACAGCGGCCAAGCCCGAGGGGCTGCTGCGCGCGGTACTTGGCGTTGCCTGGGCCTATCTGGGCAATCTGTGGTATATTGTGCGCCTCACCGTGCCCTTGATGCTGGCGGCGGGATTTCTGGGGGCGCTGGTCGCAACCCTGCTGCCGTCAAGCCTGATCACCGGCCTGCCCTTCGGGCTGGGGGCCTTGCTGCTGATTGCTGCGGTGGGGCTGTTCCTGCCGGTGCCCATCGGGTTTGACGTGGTGCTCTGCGGGGTGCTGATCGCCAGCGGGTTGGCGCAGGGCTATGTCATGGCGCTCTTGATCACCCTGGGCAGTTTTTCGATCTATTCCTTCTTTATCATCCGCCAGATGCTGGGGCTGCGGGTTGCGGCGCAGATGGCCGGGGTGCTGGCGCTGCTGGGCATTCTGGCCGGGGCCGGCGCGCAGAGCTATCACAACTGGCAAAGTCAGCGGGCGCTGGAGATGCTGTTGCAGGGTGCGGCCCAGCCCATAGAGCCTGCGGCAGAGATCGCAGGCGGCGGGCTGTTCTGGGGCGCGGCCCAGGCGGCGACGCTGGATCCGCTGGCGCTGCCAGAGGTCACCACGCCGGATGCCGCTGCAATCAGCCTCACCGCCAGCGCCCTGGCGCCGCCCTCGCCTGCGGCCGACACCCTGTTCACCCGCGCCGAGGCCCGCAGCTTTGGCATCGACAAGCCGCTGGAATTTTCCATGCGTGATATGTGGCCCCCCTTCTGGGAGGGACGCAGCCTGTCTTCTGGCGATCTGGACGGGGATGGCGATATCGACCTGGCGGTGGCCTCGACGGAAGCCGGGCTCTATCTTTATGAAAACGACGGCAGCGGCCAGTTTTCCCGCCTTGCCCTGGACCCGGCGGCCCAGGCCGAGCTGGCCGCGCTGACCGATCTGGCGATTTTCAACGCGGTCCTGGTGGATATCGACAATGACGGCTGGCTGGATCTGTTTCTTGCCAGCTATCTCAAGGGCAACTTCTGGTGGCGCAACCACCAGGGCCGGTTTGGCGACAGCCCGCTGCAGGTGGTGCAGGGCAGTGAAGAGACACCGCTTGCCATGGCGCTGAGCTTTGCCGATCTGGACCGCGACGGCTATCTGGATCTCGGTCTCGGCAACTGGGCGGCGGGCTGGTATCGCCGCATTCCGGGCGAGGAATCCCGCAATCGGCTGGTCTTTAACCCGGATGGTCGCCTGGATGGCAAGACCGCCCAGGATCTGCCCGGCATTCCCGGCGAAACCCTGTCGCTGCTGTTCAGCGATTTTGACGGCGACGGGATGCAGGATCTGATTGTCGGCAATGATTTTGACATCCCCGATTATTTCTATCGCGGCGATGGCGCAGGGGGGATGCAGATGCTGACCCAGCCCGAGGGGCTGATCCCGCATACACCAACCACCACCATGTCGGTGTCGGTGGCGGATCTGTTCAACGATGGCACCCCCGAGATTTACATGGCGCAGATCGCCGGGCGCTCTTCCGGGGTGTCTGATCGGCTGAACATGCAGCCGCTGGGGCAGTACTGCGATGCGATCGAGCACCCCGCCAGCAAAGCCACCTGCCTGCAGAATATGGCGATCAAGGCCTGGTATAAATCGGGCAACCGTTTTGATCCTTCTTATGCCAGCCGCTGTCAGCAATTGCAGGGGCACAACCAGGAGGCGTGCAAGGCCATGCTGATCAAGGATCTGGCGATCCAGAAACGCGATCCCGCGCTCTGTGCCCTGATCCCAGAACATCAGCCGGTGCCGCGGGCCTATTGCGACCTGCATTTCAAACCGGCGCGCGCCCCCCTGGCGGCAGAAATCGCCCTGACCCATCCGCAGATCCTGCGGGCCAATGTGCTGCTGGAATGGCAGGCGGCCAGCGCCGGGACCGCCGGGCGCTACGCCGATACCGCCGCCACACGCGGGCTGGAGGTGGGCGGCTGGAGCTGGGACACCAAGGTGGCGGATTTTGATCTGGATGGCTGGCAGGATCTCTATATCGTCAATGGCACCTGGGTGCCCAATGAGGTCTCTCCCTCCAATCTCTATTTCAAGAATGACGGAGAGGGCGGCTTTGCCGAAGCCTCGCGGGTATCGGGGCTGGTGGATTACCTGATGACAGCCGCAGCCAGCCAGTTTGACATCGACGGGGATGGCGATCTTGATCTGGTGACCCATCCGGTGAACGGGCCGCTGGCACTGTTTCGCAATAGTGCCCAAGGCCCCCGGCTGGCGATGCAGCTAGAGGATCTGGGGGGCAACCGCGCCGCAATCGGCGCCCGGGTCACCCTGGAAATGGCGGATGGCAGCCAGCAGATGCGCGAGATCCAGCTTGGCGGCGGCTTCATGAGCTACGATGCGCCCCGGCTGCATTTTGGCCTGGGAGAAAACGGCGAGGCCAGCGCTGCCAGCATCCGCTGGCCTGATGGCAGCGAGACCCGTATCAAAGGCCCTTTGCGCGCCGGGAACCTCTATCAGATCAGCCGCCAGCGCTAGGGCGCAGGCGCGGCACCTGGGCTCGCCTCTGCCTGCCGTTTGGGGCGGCCGGGCCAGCAACATCCAGGGTTGTGTCGGCGGGAAATGGCCAATCTGCGACAGTCGCCTAAAAATTTGCCTTTCTGGAAATGCACCATTGCTGCCCATTGCCGCCCCGCCGTAGGGTCGCGGCACCCCTGCAGGTTGTCGTTGGCGGGGCATTACATACCATTACTTCTGATATTTCGGGATATTCCATGACCAGCCTGTTGCGCCGTCTTTCATACCTCTGCTTTGTATTGTGCCTTGGGCTTGTGTCGGCAATAATCCTGAATTCAGGCGCGGCCAGGGCGGCGCCGGTGGGGCCAGATTTCTCGCTGCAGTTCAGCCCCGATAGTATCTCCGCCGACGGGCAGTCGGTGCTGACCTTTACCATCGACAACAGCACCGGACCGGCGGCGCAGGATCTGGCCTTTAGCGGCACCCTGCCCACAGGGGTCACCATTGCCAGCGGCAGCCAGACCAACAGCTGTAACAACAGCAGCCTCAGCGCCACGGCGGGCGGCAACAGCATCAGCCTGACCGGTGGACGCCTGGGCAGTGGCAACTCTTGTATCGTATCGCTGCCCGTCACCTCCAGCACGGTGGGCACCCAGACCTTCACCACCGGGGATCTGACCTCGGACCAGGGCAATAGCGGCGCCGCCAGTGATGATCTGACGGTCACCGCCAGCACCGCCAATTTCACCGCCTCGGTCAGCCCGACAGCGGTAGACCCCGGCAGCTCTGCCACCCTGGGCCTGTCTTTTGACGTTGTGGTCCCCGCAGGCGGGACCTTCAATGAATGGCGGTCTTCCTCTCTGACCCTGGCCCTGCCCACAGGGGTGGAATTTGCCTCGCCGCTGAACAACGCGATCAGCGGCTGTAGCGGCACCTTGGCGGCGGATCGTGACGCCGGCACCCTAAGCTTTACCGGTGGTCTGCTGCAAACAGAGGGCACCTATAGCTGCAGCATCAGTTCCGCGCTGACAGGCGTGACCTCGGATGGCTACCTGCTGGACGCCGATCTCACCATCCGCGACGCCTTTGGCGGACCTGTCATCACAGAGACCAAGACCACCGCCTTCACCGTGAATGGCCTGCCGACAGATGGCATTGGCCTGTTCAAGAGCTTTGATGTCGCCCAGGCGGGGGCGGGCGAGACCGTGACCCTCAGCTTTGTGCTGCAGAACACCAGCCGCAGCGGCAGCGCCACTGATATCAGCTTTAGCGATGATCTGGATGCGATGCTGTCGGGGCTGGCCGCCACTGCCCTGCCCGCAGATGGGTTCTGCGGTGCCGGATCCAGCCTGACCGGCAGCAGCAGCCTGACCCTGAGTGGCGCTTCGCTGGCCTCTGGCGACAGTTGCGCCTTTGATGTGTCAGTGCTGATCCCGGCCGGGGCTGCCAGCGGCAGCTATACCAACACCACCAGCGCGGTGAGTGCCAGCATTGCTGGCAGCCCCTATAGCGGCGGCACCGCCAGCACCACACTGTCGGTGCTGGGCGATGGCGGCCAGGGCGCCAGCCTGAGCAAACAGGTGGTGAATGCCCCGGTTGCCCCTGGCAGTACCGCGACCCTGCGCTATACGCTGAGCAACCCCAATTCGGCGCAGGCCCTGACGGATATCACCTTTCAGGAGGTCATCACCGATATCACCGGAACCAATTCTGTCTGGACTTCGGCCCTGCCGGCAGGCGGCAGCTGCGGCGCAGGCAGCAGCTTTGCGCAAGTTTCACCGAATACAGATAGCTGGGCGATGCGGGTGAGCGGTGCCAACCTCGCGGCTGGCGCGACCTGCAGCTTTGATCTGATCCTGAACGTGGATGCAAACGTACCGCCAGCCAGCTATCCCTTCAGCACCGATGAGGTCAGCGCAACGGTCAATGGCAATACCGTCACGACGGCAGCGGCCAGCGCGACATTGGATGTCGCAGGTGGTGCCAATCTCAACTTTTCCCAGGCCTTTGCCGCCGATATTCTGGGGGCAGGTCAGAGCACAACCCTGACCTTCAGCCTGTCCAGCGCCGCGGAATCGCCCAGCACAGCCACCGGGCTCAGCTTTACCGATGATCTGGGCGCTTTTCTGACCGGTGCCACCTTCAGCACCGTGAGTGACAGCTGCGGCGGCACCCCGGCACTCTCGGCGGGTGACACCCTGCTCAGCTATAGCGGCGGCAGCCTTGCGCCGGGGGACAGCTGTGACATCGTGATGTCCGTGGCCATTCCCGCCGGGGCCGCAAGCGGAAACTATACCAATACCACCAGCACCCTGACCGGCAGCGCCGGCGGCGAGGCAACAACGACGGCGGCGGCCACGGATTCGATCAAGATCCTGGTGGCCCAGGCGCTGACCCTCAGCGCGTCCTTTGACATTACCGAGCCCCTGCCCAGCGAAGAAATCACCCTGACCTATCGGCTGAGCAACCCGGACAGCACCTATACCTATTCCGGCATCAACTTTACCGACGAGTACTCTCGGACCCTGTCCGGCCTGGCGGTCGTTGCCCTGCCCACCGGAGGGTTCTGTGGTGGCGGCTCTGCCAGCGGCACCACCACCGGAAGCTTCAGCGGCATGTCGCTGGCGCCAGGGGAAAACTGCGATATTGCTGTCACCCTGGCCGTGCCCGCGGGGGCCGCCGATGGCAGCTATATAACGTCCACCACGGCCGTCAGGGCAACCCTGAACAGCGCCACTGTCCTCCTTGACCAGATGCTTGCCAACTTTGATGTCAGCACCGCTCTGCTCAGCCTGAGCAAATCCTACGCCAGCACCCCAACCGCCCCCGGGGACAGTGTGGTGGTGGATTACACGCTGAGCAATGACAGCAGCCGGGCGCTGACCGCCATCGCCTTTAGCGATGATCTGGACGCGCAGCTCAGCGGGCTGACCTCTACCTCCGGGGCCCAGTCCGATATCTGTGGCGCGGGATCGTCCTTCAGCGGTTCTGGAATGCTGAGCTTTGCAAACGGCACTCTGGCGGCAGGTGCCAGCTGCAGCTTCAGCGTCACGCAGGAAGTACCCGGCGGCACCAGTGCCACGATCTATGCGGGCACCACCAGCAGCCTGACGGCCCAGACCAGCGGGCTGGCAGTGACCGGGCCAGCAGCCGCGGCGGATCTGACCGTCAGCGCCTTTGCCCTGCCCAGTTTCACCAAGAGCTTTGCCGACCCGGTTCTGGGTGCCGGCGGCAGCACCACCGTGACCTATCAGATCACCAATAATGATGGCAGTGCCAGCCTTTCGGGGCTGCGCTTTACCGATGATCTGGACGCCGCCCTTTCCGGGCTGGTGGCCAGTGCCGGCACCGGCAGCAATCTCTGCGGCAGCGGCTCGGTGGTTTCCGGCACCAGCGAGGTCACCCTGACCTCTGGCAGCCTGGCACCGGGCGCCAGTTGCAGCATCACGCTGACCCTTTCTGTCCCCGGCACGGCCAGCGCCGGCAGCTATCCCGGCAGCAGCAGCACCCTGACGGAAAACGGTGGATTTGCCGCCAATGCCGCCAGCGCCAGCTTCACCATTGCTCCGGCCCCGCTGTACAGCAAGAGCTTTGCCACATCCCCGATTGTGCAGGGCGATACCACAAGCCTGACCTTCAGCATCGACAACAGCGCAGCCTCGATTGCGGCCAGCGGGCTGGATTTCACCGATAACCTGCCGACAGGTCTGGTCATCGCCCCAAGTGCCAATGTCAGCTCCACCTGCACCGGCGGCACCATCACCGCACCGGCCGGGGCCGCGAGCCTCAGCTATACTGGCGGCACGCTTGCTGCGGGGGCCAGCTGCAGCCTTTCGGTGGATGTGCGGGCAACCACGGCGGGGGGGCTGGTCAATACCACTGGAAATCTGACCTCTTCGCTGGGCAATTCCGGCAGTGCCAGCGCCACGCTGACTGTCAGCGCCGCGCCGCTGCCCGGCTTTAGCAAGAGTTTTGCCGACAGCAGTGTCACCCTTGGGTCTGGCACCAGCTTGACCTTTACCATCGACAACAGCAGTGCCCTGATCGAAGCCAGCGCACTGGATTTCACCGATACCCTGCCTGCCGGGCTTGCCCTGGCCAGCCCCGCCAATGCCAGCACCACCTGCGCCGGTGGCACCCTGACCGCTGCGGCCGGGGCCACCAGCCTCAGCTATAGCGGCGGCACGCTCGCCGCTGGCGCCAGCTGCAGTCTCAGCGTTGATGTCATCAGCTCTGCCAGCGGCAGCCTGATCAATACCACGGGCGATCTGACCTCTTCGCTGGGCAATTCCGGCAGTGCCAGCGCCACGCTGAAGGTGCCCAGCCTGGAATTTGACAGCCCGCTGGCCGGGGATGATGTCGTCAATTCCGCCGAGGCCCCAACCGTCACCCTGTCCGGCAGCACGAATCTGATCGAAGACGGCCGAAGCGTCAGCCTGGTGGTCACCGACAGCAGCAGTGCCACGGTCACCGGCAGCGCCACGGTCACCGGCGGCAGCTGGAGCACGGATCTGGACCTCAGCCCTCTGAGCGATGGCAGCCTCAGCCTGACTGCGGATGTTACCGATGCAGCAGGCACGCCGACACCACAGGCAACCGCCAGCCTCAATCTGGATACCGATGCGCCCTCGCTGGAATTTGACAGCCCGCTGGCCGGGGATGACATCGTGTCAGCAGCCGAAGTCAGCGCGGTCACCCTGTCCGGCAGCTCTGCCGGGGTGGAAGACAGCCAGAGCGTGACCCTGGTGGTCACCGACAGCGCCAGCGCCACCGTCAATGGCAGCGCCACGGTGAATGGCAATGCCTGGAGCGTGAACCTCGATCTCAGCCCGCTGGCCGATGGCCCCCTGACCCTGACCGCAGATGCCATGGATGCGGCGGGCAATCCGGTAGATCAGGCCAGTACAACGCTGACCCTGGATCAGAATGTGCCTGCGGGCTATAGCGTCAGTCTTGATCAGGATCCGGTCAATATCAGCGCAGAAACCGCGCTCAGCTTTACCTTTGCCGGGGCCGAGACCGGCATCCAGTACAGCTATAGCATCACTTCGGATGGCGGCGGCACACCGGTCACCGGCAACGGGACCCTGGCCAGCGCCAGCGACCAGATCGCCGGGCTGGATGTCTCGGGGCTTGCGGATGGCACGCTGACGCTGTCGGTTGTGCTGACCGATGTCGCGGGGCAAAGCGGCCCTGCCGCCAGCGATACCACCCGCAAGGACACCAGCCAGCCGCTTGTCACCCTGAGCGCGCCGACAACGGCCCAAAGCGGTGCCTTCACCCTTGATCTGGACTTTAACGAGAGCGTCACCGGCCTGGTGGCCAGCGCCCTGGTGGTGGAGGGCGGCAGCGCCGCCAGCCTGACCGGCAGCGGCACCAGCTACAGCCTGACCGTGACCCCGGACCATGATGGCACCATGACCCTGACCCTGCCGCAGAACAGTGCCGTCAATGCCGATGGCAATGGCAACCTGGTCAGCGATCCGGTGACCGTCGAGGCGCATCTGACCGGCACGCCCGATCCTACGCCGCCCGCCGATGCCGATGGCGATGGCATTCCCGATCATCTGGAAAGCAGCAGCGCCGACCGCGATGGCGATGGGATCGTCGACAGCGCCGACTATGACCCGCAGGGCTATTTCTACTGCGAAGATGATGGCCGCATCCTGTCAGGCGGCGGCATTACGGTGACCGGTCCCGGCGGTTCCAACAGTTCGGTGGGGATTGCCAATGGCATCAATATCGTGCGCGATGGCTCCAGCGGGGAATTCCAGTGGTTTGCCCTCTCTCCCGGCAGCTATAGCGTTGCCTACAGCTATCCTGCCAGCGGCAGCGCCAGCACCACGCGCCTGTCGTCGGGCACGCTGGACGTGACCTCGCTGCTGCCGGCCAATCCGGCGGTGCTGGGCTCGACCGAGGTGGGCTCAACCGGCTTCCTGGCGGATGCCTCCCTGGCGGCCAACCCGGTATTCTACGATAACTTCACGATTGAAGCCGGCGATCCGGATGTGCTGGCCAACAATATCCCGATGACCAACTGCGAGGTCATCGAGGTGACAGCCAGCGCCAGCGATACCGGCGCCGAGGCCAATGGCGCCGCCACCGACAGCGTCAGCTTTACCGTCAGCCTGAGCAAGGCCGCCAGCCAGGACAGCGTGATCAGCTACAGCCTGGGCGGCACCGCCACCTCCGGGGTGGATTACACCGCCCCCAGCGGCAGCGTCACCATCGCGGCGGGCGATACCTCGGCGCTGGTCGATCTGACAGTACTGGAAGACGGGCTGATCGAGGGCAGTGAAACGGTGATCTTCACCCTGACCTCTGTCACCTCGACGGATACGGCGGTGCGGTTGTCGACCACCACGGCGGATCTGACCCAGAGCACCAGCATCACCGATGATGACCTTGCCAACATTGCGGTGACCAATGATGATCTTACCGCATCCGAGAATGGCCGCGACACTGCGGCGATGTCCTTTGTTCTGATGGGGCAGCCGGGGCAGGATGTGGTGCTGAATTTCACCGGCGATGCCCAGTGCGGCGTCTCGCCTGCAATGCTGACCTTTACCAGCGCCAATTATGCCAGCGCCCAGACCCTGACCATTGCCGCGCTGGATGACGATGTGGTGGAAGGCGCGCATAGCTGCCAGCCCAGCGTCAGCGTCAGTTCGGCCGATAGCGCCTTTGACGGCTTTGGCCTGGCCCTGGCGCAGGTCACCGTCAGTGACGACCTGATCGACCAGATCCGGGAACCGCTGACCGAGATCCTGAAAAACGATGTCGAAGAAACGGTGCAGACCCAGCAGCGCTATTTCAATGGTATCGCCAAGGGCGCCCTGGCGCGGTTGCAAGCGGGCGAGGCCGGGCTGGGCTGTGGCTCTCTGGCCGGGTTTGACATTGATGGCAGCATCAATACCCAGGGCAGCAATGGTCAGAGCGACGGCACCTTTGGCTATGATGTCTACAATTGCAGCAGCGGCAGCCGCAGCATCCTGGCCGGCAGCTTCAGCCTGACCCGGACGGAAAACATCGGCACCCAGGCGCTGGTGCAATTCTCCAGCCAGCGCGAACGCTTCCTGTCTGAAACCGACCTGCGCGGCAAGTTCTGGGGCGGCTATCTCAGCCGGACCAATGTCACCGGGCTGGCGGATGGATCGATCAACGGGGTCGGCGTCAATGCCGGGATCTATGGGGCGCGCCAGTTGGGCGATGGGCTGTTCCTTGATTATTACGCGGCGGGCGGCTTTGGCCATCACCGCTTTGATCTCAGCTTTGCCGCCACCGGTGGTGCGATCCAGGCCGATGGCAGCTATGACTATGCCGCTGCCTTTGCCGGGGTGGCCCTGTCAGGACAGCACCAGCTGGACAAGATGCTGATTACCCCGCGCGTCGGGCTGGATCTGGCCTATGCGCTGACCGGCGATGCCGATGTCAGTGCCAGCCAGCTGTCCCAGACCGATACCGGCAGTATTGATATCCCCGATTACAACGGCGGGCGTCTGTTTGCCGAGGTGGCGTTTTCCGGCTTTGGCCCCGGGGCAAGCGATGCTGATCCACGCGCCAGCCAGGCCGAGATGGCGCTGACGCCACGGGTGATCTGCGAGGTCTCGTCCTATGACAGCAGCCTGGGCTGTGGGCTGGGGCTGGGCTTCCGCCGTGAGGTGTTCAATCCAACAACGGGACTGATCTACAGTTTTGAAATCGACTATGAAAATATCGATGATACTGACCGGTTGAGCATTGATTTCCACCGGGAACGCCGTTTTTTCAATGATCAGGGTGCGGTTGTGACCCGCCTGTCGATGCCCGGCGTCGACAGCCTGAAGATCGAGCACGGGGTGCGGTTGGACTTCTGATCCGGCGCGGCCGCCCCTAGGGGCGGCCGATCTTTGCACGGGACGAGCGCGGGCCTGACACTGGCCTGACACCGGACTGGAACGGGGCAATAAGGTCGGCCTATTGGCTCCAGTTCCGGGCCAGATGCTGCGCCCGGCTCTGGGCTTGCAGGATCTGCGCCGAAGGGATCTGTCTGGCCAGGCTCGCGGCCAGATCGCTGGCCATTGCCGCCAGATCTGGCTCACCGGCGGCAATGGCCAGCACCAGCCACATATAGGCCAGCATGTGATCCTGCGGCAGCAGGCGCCCCTCGACATAGAGCAGCGCCAGGTTGACCATTGCCGCCGCCTGCCCGCCCTGGGCCGCCGCCTGCAACAGCTGTACCGCCAGCAGTTCCTCCCGCCGCGAGGTTTGGGTTTCGGGTTGCAGGATCAGCCAGCCCAGCTGGAACTGCGCCACCGGATCGCCCGCCTTGGCCTGCTGTTGCAGCTGCTGCAGATCGGCAGCAGCACGCGCGGGCCGTTCCAGGCTGGGATCATAGATCGCCCCGGCTGCCGTGGTCTGGATCAGGGCAGCCCCGCCCCGCGCCAGATCCGCGGCCTGTCGGTAAAGCGCCTGCGCCCGCGCCTCGTCCAGCGCCACGCCAAAGCCATTTTCATAAAGGGTGCCCAGATTGTTCAATGCCACCGCCAAGCCCTGATCAGCCGCGGCCTGAAACAGCTGCGCGGCGCGGGCATAGTCCTGCCCCGGCCCGGTTTCGCGCACATAAAGCAGGCCCAGATTGTTCAGCGCCCGGGCATGGCCCGCCGCCGCCGGCGCCTGATAGAGCTGGCGTGCCCGCTCCAGATCCTGCGATACCCCGGTGCCATTCTGATAAAGCACGCCCAGACTGACCGCCGCATCCATATGGCCCAGCTTTGCCGCCTGCTGATAGAGCCGGGCGGCGCGGGCCGGATCGGCCAGCGGTGCCTCCGCCTGTTCCAGCAGACTGGCCAGATAGAACAGCGGCTCGGCTGTGCCATCGGCTGCGGCCTGTTCCAGAAACTGCAGGGCGCGGGCCGGATCCGCCGTGACGCCCAGCCCCTGCAGATAGATCTGTCCCAGCCGTATCTGCGCGCCACTGTGGCCCTGCTCGGATGCGCGCAAGAACCAGGCAACCGCCGCCGCGTGGTCCTGCATCAGCAGGCTGCCGCGCTGCAATTCATCCCCCAGCTGATACTGCGCCTGCGCCTCGCCTGCCTGGGCTTTGGCGCGCAGATCCGCCAGAGGATCCACCAGAGGATCCACCGGGGCAGAGGAGGCAGCCGGGGAAGGGCCCTGCTTTGGTGTTTCTGCCAGGGCCACCCCACCACATAGCCACAGCGCCGACGTCAGCCCCAAGAGCGCCAGCGCCTGCTGCCGACGCCTGTCTCGCCCGCCCTCTTGCCTGATGTCTGGCCTGATGTCTTGCCTGATATCCCGGCTCATTCTGTGCCCCGCTCTGGCTGGGCCGCGGCAAAGAAATCCCGCACCTGGGTCTGGGCCTCGGCCACCTGCTCGGGGGTCATCAGATCGGCAAGGGTAGCGCGCATTTCCAGCGCAGCGCTGCTGCCGCCTGCGGCGGCGATATTGAGCCATTTATGCGCCTGCACATAGTCCTGCGAAACACCTTCGCCCTGAATATACAGCCGTCCCAGCTGATGCTGGGCCTGCGTCGCCCCCCGCTGGGCCGCCTGCAGCAGCCAGGGCACTGCCGCTGCCGGATCTTCTGCCAGCAGCCACTCACCCCAGGCCAGCTGAGCCGGGCGCAGCCCCGCCTCGGCCTGACGACGCAGCCAGTCGGCGACGGCGGCGCTATCCTGTGGCGCTGCGTCCCGCAGGGCGGCCACCCAGGGCACCATGCGATGTGGTGCCATTCTGCCGTCCAGCTGCCCGTTCAGGGCCATTGTTCCCAGATGCAGCAGGGCAGCCTGGCTGCCCTGCTCTACCGCTTGGCGATACATCTGGATCGCCTGATCCAGCGCGGCGCTTTGCTCTGCCGTTGCAGTCGGGGTATCGGCCGATACCGCCGCCTGTTCCAGCATCTGTCCCAGGGCATAACTGGCACGCGGCGCGCCTGCCTTGGCGGCTTTGCGCAGCAGGCTCCGGGCCTGTTGCGGATTGCGGGCAATCCCGCTGCCCCCCTGCAGGGCCAGCCCCAGCGTTTCCGTCGCTGTCAGATCCCCCGCCGCAACCCCAAGAGCCAGCCAGCGCAGCGCCTCATCCGGGTTGGCCGCGACCCCGTCACCCTTGAGATATTTCTGGCCCAAAGCCACCTGTGCACGCAGAAAGCCGCCTTCGGCAGCGCGGCGCAGCCAATTCAGCGCCTCTGCCGGGTTGCGCGCGATCCCTTGGCCACGATCCAGCGCATAGGCCAGATAATACTGGGCCTCGCCATGGCCCGACTGGGCCGCCGCCTGCAGCCAGCGCAGCGCCGCTGCCGGGTCGTTGGCCAGACCCAGCCCCTTGTGCGGGGCCAGCGCACCCGCCTCTGATGTTCCTGCCTCTGGCGCGGGGCCTGCACCGCTGGCATAGGCCTGGCTCAGCAGAAACTGGGCCTCGGCTTCGCCGTTTTCTGCCGCGACCTGCACCCAGGTCTGCGCCTCTACCGGATCGGCCGCGACCCCCTGCCCGGTGCTATAGAGCAGGCCCAGGTAATACTGCGCCGCCGGGTCACCGCGCACCGCAGCCCGGCGCAGCAGCACCGCCGCGCGCCGGGGGTCTGCGGCGGGACCGCCCGGCGGTGGCCGCAGGTAAAGCCGCGCCAGCAGCACCGCGGCTGGCAATTGGTTCTGTGCTGCGGCGCGTTCCAGCCAGTCTTGTGCGGCCGCCAGATCCTGCGGCCCGCCGCGGCCCTCCAGCAGCACCCGGCCATAGCGATACTGGACAAGGGGCCCGCCGCCTTCGCTGGCCAGCTGTTTCAACCCCTGGCGCACCCTGGCAAAATCACCCGCTGCCCAGGCGGCTTCGACGGCCGCCATGTCAAGGGCAGCGTCTGTGTTCAGGGGGGGCTCTTCTGCCCCTGTTTCCGTCGCGGTCAGGGGCGCTGCCGAAACAGGGCCAGCCTCTTCGGCACCAAGCACCAGAGGTGGCAGCAGGAAACACAGGCTCAGGGGCAGGAGCTTGCGGGAAAAATACCAAAAGGTCTTCAAAATCGCCATCTGTCTCACGTTTCAAAAGGTTTGAAGGAAAGCTGCCAATCTGCTCCGGTCAGGCTGCAGCCGGAGCCTAAGGCCGGGGCGCGGCAAGATCAAACAATCCGGTCCTGTTGCCTGGTTAGCCGGGCAAGACCCCAGTGGCGCGCAGCAGCCAGATCACAAACCCCGCGCCACAAAGCGCGGTGCCAAAGGGCAGCGCCTGTTGGCCCAGGGCGGGCAAGGCTTCGGTGCCGCGCCGCGCCGTTACCCTGCCTCTTCGCCAGCTGACCACCCCAGCCCCCAGCCCCAGTACCGCGGCGATCAGGACCAGCAGCGGCAGATCAAACGGCCCGGCAAAGGCCCCCAGCCCCAGCATCAGCTTCACATCGCCCAGCCCCAGGCCTTGGCGATGGCGCAGCCAGCGATAGCCCCGCCGCAGGGCCCAGAAACTGCCGCTGCCCAGCACCGCCCCCAGCACCGCCTGCCCCAGATCCTGCGCCCCGCCTTGCCCGCCGCCACCAAAGGCGGAAAAGCCCAGCACCCCCAGGGCCAGGCTGGCGGTCAGCAGGTCCGGCAGGCGCAGCCACAAGAGATCACTCATCGCCAGGGCCAGCAGCCCCCAGAGGAAAAGACAGGAAAACAGCACCGCCGCGCTGCCGCCCGCCGCCGCCAGCGCCAGCACCGCCGCGCCGGTGGCCGCAATCTCCAGGTAAAGCTGCCAGGCCGGGATCGCTGCGCCACAGGATCGGCACAGCCCCCGCGCCCAGACAAAAGACAGGATCGGCACCAGATCCCGGGGCGTCAGCCGGTGGCCGCAGCTGCGGCAGCATGAGGGCGCGCGCACCACATCTTCGCCCCGCGGCAGGCGATCAACCAGGACGCCCAGAAAGGATCCAAAGGCCGGCGCCAGAAGCAACAGGAACAGCGTCAGCCCAAAGGGCCATATATCCTGATCCGGGGTCATGCCGCCTGTCTTTCCTTTTGTCTGTGCTGTCACAGCCGATCCGGCCCAGGCCGTTTGTGCCATCAGAGGCAGGTTTTCACGGCATGCGACTGGCGGGTGATGGACAAGCCTTCCCCCCCTCCCTTATCATGCGGGCAAGCAAATGAAAGTCACCCATGGTCTCTGTTTTTCCTGCCTGTTTTGCGCCCCGCCGCTGCGATCGGGCTGCGCCTCGCCCCGCTCATCCGCCAGCCCATCGGCCAGATCATCCGCAAGGCCGCCAAGCAGGCGACGCCGGGTTTTCCCTGCTAGAGCTGATGGTGGTGGTGGTGATTCTGTCGATCCTGGCGCTGGTGGTGGTGCCACGGGTGATTGACCGCCCCGATCAGGCCCGCGCCGCCCGCGCCCGTGCCGATATCGCCTCGGTGGTCAGCGCCGTCAAACTCTACCGGTTGGATAATTTCCGCTATCCAACCACCGAACAGGGGCTTCAGGCGCTGGTCAGCCGCCCCAGCAGCGATCCGCTCGCCGCCAACTGGGCCGAGGGCGGTTATATGGATCGGCTGCCGATGGATCCCTGGGGCCAGCCCTATCAGTATCTCTCGCCCGGGGTGCATGAAGAGTTCGACATCTTCAGCTATGGCGCCAATGGCCAGGCCGGGGGCACGGGGGCGGATCAGGATATCGGCTCATGGACCCTGCAATAGAGCCTGATTTTCAGGATGAAACCGGCGGCTTTACCCTGATAGAGCTGCTTGTCTGCATTGCCATTCTGTCGGTCCTGGCCTTTGGCGCCAGCCTGGCACTGCCCCGTGGCAGCGCGGCGGCAGACCGCGACATGGCGCTGTTTCAACGACAGTATACCGTACTGCGCCAGCGGGCCATCACCCGGCAGGTCACAGCCGGGCTGGCGGTGGATGCCAGCGGGATGCGCCAGGCCAGACGGCAGTTGAACGATCAGCAGCAGCCCAACTGGCAGCTCTCGCCGCAGCAGCTGCGCTGGCAGGGCCAGGTGGTCTTTGCCGGCCTGGGCCGCCTGGCCAGCCGCGCGGCGGATCGTCCGCAGATCCAGTTCCTTGCCGATGGGCGCAGCTCGGCCTTTGTGATCCGGTTTTCCCAGCGGGGGGGCGGGCGACAGGCCAGCTGTCGCAGCGATGGCTGGACGGGGCTGACATGCAGCCGTTCCTGAAACGCTCCAGCCGGGGCTTCACCCTGATCGAACTGGCCCTGGCCATTCTGGTGCTGGCGCTTGGCACCCTGGCGGCGCTGCGGGCCAGCGATCAGTCACGTCTGGCCATTGGCGGCGAGACCCCACGGCTTCTGGCCCGCATTGCCGCCCGCAACCGCGCCGAAGAGCTGCAGCTCTATGCCGGTGCAGGCCCTGCCCTGCCCGCCGAGGTCAGCCAGGGCGGGCAGCAATTCCTTCTGACAACCCGGCAAGAGATCACCGCCGGGGGCTTGATCAAGACCGAGATCACCGCCCGCAGTACCCAGGGGCCGGGGGCGCAGCTGTTTCTTTACCTGTCGCCAGAGCCGCGCCAATGACACGCCGCGCCACGACAGCCCCCCGGCCGCAGAGGCCACCGCCCGATGGTGTTACAGCCAGGGATCAAACCCGTGATCAAGGGCTCAGCCTGATCGAGCTGGTCCTGGCCATGGGGCTCTTTGCGCTGGTGGCGGTGATGGGGGCACAGGCGCTTACCGGGATGATGCGCCTGCGCGGCGATCTGACCGCGCGCGCCGACCAGAGCGCCGCCCTGAGTGAGCTGACCAGCCTGTTGCGCGCCGATCTGGCGGCGCTGGTGCCAATGCTGTTTTACCCGCCCGACCGCGGCCCCCCCCGCAGCGCCCTTGGATTTTCCCACCGGGAAAATGCGGTGCGGCTGAGCCTGTCCCGAGGCGGGATGGCGCGGTTCGACAGCCCCCTGCCCCCGACCAGTCAGCCCGCCCGCGGGATGGCCACCGGCCGGGTGGAATGGCAACTGCAGAACGGCCAGCTGAGCCGGGCCGTCTGGTCCAGCCTGATGCCGGCTGATCGCAGTTCCTACCATCAGGTTGCAACCGGGCTGGCGCCCCGGCTTGGCGGGGTGCAGGATCTGCGCCTGCGCAGCTATTGGCCGCAGATCGGCTGGGTCGCCGGGGCGCAGGCGCATGGGCTTCAGCCCGGTGCTGTCAGCGATGGCGACCAGGCCGGAATCGGCAGCGAGGTCTATTCCAGCAGCCTGCCCCTGGCAGTGGAATTAACCCTGGTCACCGGAAATTTTGGCGAAATATCCCTTATAGAGAGCCTGAAGTGATCCCGGTGCGCCACCCTGGGGGCAGGCCCGGCGAGCGCGGGTTTGTGCTGGTCAATGCCCTGGTCCTGGTCGCTGCGCTGGCTGGCTTGGCGACCCTGCTGCTGGCCCGGGCCGAACAGGGGCGCAGCCGGTTAGAGGCGGGGCTGGAGGCCGATCAGCTGATGCTGGCGCTGGATGCCTATGATGCGCTGGCGCTGACACAGCTGGCCCGGGATGGCGGCAGCACCGATCACCTGCGCGAGGCCTGGGCGCAGCCCGGCCGACCGCTGGCGCTGGAGCGCGGCGAGGTCTCTGGCCAGATCCGGGATCTGCAGGGCCGGTTCAATATCAACTGGCTCAGCAACCCGGACAACCCGCTGGCGCAGGCGGCCTTTGGGCGATTGCTGGCGCGGCTTGGCCTGACGCCGCAGATTGCCGCGGGGATCCGCAGCTTTGTCACCCCCGGTGCCCGGCCCAGGGACCAGAGCCGCTGGCGGCAGATGGATCCGCCGCAGGATCCGGTGGGCGGCCCGCTGCTCAGCGCCGATCAGCTGGCAGATCTGCCGGGGCTGTCGCCGCGCGCCTATGCCCGGCTGCGGCCCTGGATCACTGCCCTGCCCGGTGACAGTCGCCTGAATGTCAACACCGCCCCCCCCGAGGTTCTGGCCAGCTTTCTGCCGGACCTGCCGGCCGCCGCCCTGGCCCGGCTGCTGCGCCAGCGCGATCACAACGGCTTTGCCTCGGTCGACAGTTTTCTGATCGCCGCCCGGCTGCCGCAAGAGACCGGCTCTGACAGCGGTGCCGGGGCAGAGGCCCCCCGCGAAGACCCCGCAGCGTCGCTGGGCGCCGATCAGCTGACGGTCCAGTCCCAGTGGTTTCGCGTCGACAGCCAGGCCCGGCTGAATCACTCTGGCGCCCACCGCATCAGCCTGCTGCAACGCAGGGCCCGGGGGGCGCGCCCCAGACTGGCCTGGCAGATGACCTATCGCCCCTGATCGCCCCTGACAATTCCACAGCAGAAAAACGCGACATTGCGCGGGCGGGATGCTATCGACAGATGCAGCCCGTAATGAAAGCCGAATGACCCAAATGACCACCGTCAGGAGCCCCGAGTGATGCCCGCCGCCCAGAGTGCCGAATGGGCCAGGCCCGGCTTTGCTTCTGAGACCGCTCCGGGTCCGGACCTTGACCAGGGTGCGGGCCAAGTGGACGGGCAGATGGGTGGCCAGATCATCCGCCAGGATCAACTCTCTGCAGCGGTGCTGGCGCAGATCTCTGCGGAAACGGTGATCACAGTGCCGGGCAGCCAGATCCCGCTGCTGCATCTTGCCCTGCCACCCGGGCTACGGGGGCAGGCCCGCGAACAGGTGGCCAAGCGGCAATTGGCCGACCAGACCGGGCTGGGGCAAAACAGCCTGAGCCTGCGCCCCTTTGTGCCGCAACAGGCAGATCCAATCCGACCGCGCCAGAAGCGCGGGTTTGACAGCTGGACGCGGGTCTTGGCCGGGGACAGCGACTGGCTGCACAGCCTGCAAGATCTCCCCGGTCGGGCGGTGCTGCCGGATTACCTGACCCTGCCCACGGCGGCCGGGATCTGGAGCCTGACGCTGGAGCAGATCGCCGCCCCCCCCGTCCCCGATTCTGGCCCCCAGTCTGGCCCCCAGTCTGGCCCCCAGTCAGGTCCGCTATCTGGCCTGCAATCTGTGCCACTGCTGGTGGCCCGGCTGGGGCCCGGTGATGGTTTCAGCGCCCGCCCCGCCCTGGGGCTGGCCATGCTGCATCAGGCGCTGCAGGCCCCCCCCGGCACAGCACCACAGGCCATTCTGTGGCTGGGGTCGCCAGAGGCGCCAGAACTGGCCGAAATCACAGCAGCAGCCCGCGCCCATGACATTGCCGTCATCCACAGCCCCGCAGAGGCCAAGGCCCTCGACCTGCCCCCGCCCGAACGCTTTGCCCATGGCGAACTGGCCTGCGATCTGCGCCATAATCCGATGGCAGCCCGGGCCCGGCTGGCCACAGCTGTCCTGCCCTGGCGCTGGCCGTTGCTGGCCGCCTGCCTCGCCGCCGGGCTCTGGGCGGCAGGGCAATGGGTCGAACTGACCCGGATCAGCGCTGAAATCGCCGCCCAGACCGCCCGCAATCAGGCCCTGGTCAGGGCGCATTTTGTCCCCAGTGGCCCGATTCTGGATGCCCGCCTGCAGGTCAGCCGTGCCCTTGCCGAGCTGCAGCGCAACAGCGCCGCGGCCGGGGCGCATCTCGATCCGCTAGAGCTGACCGGGCGGCTAGCCCAGGGAGTCACTGCGGCGGGACTGCGGCCCGATCTGCTCAGCTATCGCGCCGGAGAGGGGCTGCTCCTGGCCCTGCGGCTGCCGGATTTTGCCGCCGCCGACCAGCTGGCCGAAACCCTGCGCGCAGCCGGGCTCAGCCCCAGTTTGACCGAATCGCGGGTGGATGAGGCGCGGCGCGGCGTCTATGTCGAATTTGTCATCACAGACCAAAAGCATTCCCCCAAGGCAACACAGGAGCCACAGCCATGACCACGCGGCTGATCGACCTGCTCCTGCCTCTGACCCGGCGCGAACGGTGGCTGCTGGGCGGCGCCGGCCTGGTGATCCTGTTGGCAATCGGTTTTGGCCTGCTTATGCCGCTGCAGGACCGCCACCAACAGGCCAGAACCCAGCTGGCCGAACTGCGCGCACTGGAACAGTGGATCATGGCGCGTATTGGCGAAAAACAGGGCCTAACCCAGGGAAACACTGAAATTTCGCAAGCGCCTATTGGCACCAGCGGTATAGAGGCCGGCCTGATAGAGGCGCATCTGCGCCAGCCGCTCAGCGCGCTTTCGGCCCAGGAGGGCGGCGCCATTGATCTGCGCTTTGACCGGGTGTATTTTATCCAGCTGGGCCAGTGGCTCCGCACAGCGCATCCGGCCTGGGGCTATCGCATCGACAGTTTCCGGCTCGAGGCGCTGGAGGGCGCGGCGGCAGCCGGTCGGGTCGCCGCCTGGATCAGCCTGAGCCCGGCAACACAGGCCCGCTGACAACACAGGCTCGCTGACCCGCTGTTTTGCCCGGTTACCCTGCAACCGGTGCCCGCGCCTGCCCAACTGGACTGGACTGGACTGGATAAAGACTGGGCCGGGGTTACAGCTTTTGCAACCGCGCCTCGATGCTGGCGCGCCGTCCCGCCATGGATCCCAGTGGATCCAGATCATCGCGGGCTTTCAGTACCTCCGCCAGAGCGGCGCTGGCCTGGGTCAGCTGGGCCTTGCCGGGCGCGATCTCGCCCTTGGCCAAAAGCGCCAGACCCAATTCATGCTGGGCCGTGCCCTGCACCGCCAGGGCCGCGCCCCGGGCAGCCCCGCTTTGTCCCTGGGCCAGGGTGCCGGCGATCCGGGCCGCTTCGCCGTAGTTGCCGGCCCGCAGTTCGGCATGGGCATATTCCAGTTGCAGGCGTGGCGCCAAAGGACCGGCCTGGGTGATCAGGCGCTGATAACTGCGGCTGGCGCGGGCGTAATCGCCGCCTTCCAGCGCATTGCGCGCCACCGCATATTTGGCATGAAACCCGCCCTTGCCCGCGGCCTGGGGCCCCAGGCTGTCGCCACAGCTGCCCAGGATTGCAAAGCTCAGGCTGATGATCGCGAATTTGGTCATGGATATCACCTGCATTGCCTGCTCTTTTGTTGTTTAACTTTGGCTGGAAATTTACCATGTTCAGCACAGCCCGTCTATCTGGGCCGGCCCGCAGGCGCGACTGCGGCCAGATCTGTGACCCATATGCGCCTCTTGTTGCAGGGGGCTGCCCCCGGCCCCGCCCAAAGCGCCCGCAAGGAATCCCATGCGCCTGATTGCCCACCTTTTGACCTTTGCCTGCCTGTTGCTGGCGCTGCTGGCCAGCTATCAGCTGTGGCAGCTGTTCAATGGGCCGCAAGAGGGGCGTCAGGATCTGGCAGCGGCGCCCGCTGCCGGACAAGATCTGATGCGCCCTCAATCCGCCAATCCGGCCCCAGATCCGGCCGCCGGTGCCCCACCACCACGCTGGCCCGCGCTGTTTGGTGAAAAGCAACCGCCGCGCCCGGCGACCACCCCGGCAGAACCGCAGCCGCGCGCCCCTTCCCCCGATCTGCCGCCGATCGAGAGCCTGGGCTATGTGCTGAAAGGCCGGGTGCAGGCGGGCAATGCCACCTGGGCCATCGTTGACCACCCCAGCGGCGAACAGCTGCTGCGCCAAGGTGATACGCTGCGCGCCGATATCAAGGTGATGCGGATTGATGGCCAGGGGCTCTGGGTCTCGCGCCAGGGCGGGACGCCAGAATTGCTGGGCTTTGCCGACTGACCCGGTGCACCGCGGCCGCCCCGCCCCAACAGGACAGGATCAGCCAGGATTGGCTAGGCCCAATGAATGCGATCCAGACACGTCGACCCGGTCAATTCGATCACATCACCCTGTCACCACCGCCTGCAGATCAAAGATCGGCAGCAGCACTGCCAGTACAATTACCAGTACCAGCCCGCCCACCAGCATCATCAAGGCAGGCTCTAACAAGGCGGAAATGCGCTTTCGTTCGCTCGACAGGCGATGTTCCACCAGGGCGGCGGCGCGGGCGCTCATCGGGGCCAATCTCACCGAGACCTCGCCCGCCGCAATCAACTGGCGCGCCACAGGCGGCAGACAGGACAGCTGCGCCAGCGCCGAGGACAGGCTTTCGCCCTGCTGCACCCGGCGGGTGACGGCGCGGCCCTCGGCGTGGAACTGCGCCACCGAGAGCACCTCGCTGGCGCTGTCCGTGGCGCTGAGCACCGCATGGCGCGCGCCCAACACCAGGGCCAGGGTGCGCAGATATTGCACCGCTGCCGACAGCCGCATCAGCCGGCCCACCAGCGGCAGGCGCAGCAGCAGCCGGTCGCGCCGCTGACGCAGCCCCGGCAGCCGTGGCACCAAGGCCAGAAACAGCAAGACCGCCACCAGCGCCAGACCAATCGCCCCCGCCCGGTCGCGGATAAAATCCGAAACCGCCAGCACCGCCTGGGTCAGCGGCGGCAGATCCCGCCCCGAGAGCTCAAACAGCGCCACGATCTCGGGCGCGACATTGACCATCAGAATGGCACAGACCAGCAGGGACACAGCGGCGACAAATCCGGGATAGATCAGCGCGGTGGCAATCTGCGCCTTGTCAGAGCCCAATTGTTCCAGATGATCGGCCAGGGCAGTAAACACCGAAGCCAGCTCTCCGGCGCTTTCCCCGGCGCGCAGGGCCGCCAGGTAATAGGGGGCAAAGCCGGCCCCGGTCTGGTTCAGCGCCTGGCACAGGCTGGCCCCATCCAGCAGGGCGGCGCGGGCATCGGCGGCCATGGCATCCAGACTGGAATGGCCCGCACTGCGCACTGCCTCCAGGGCCGCATCAACCGGCAGCTCGGCCTCCAGCATCACGGCCATCTGGCGGGTAAAGACCAGCTGCAATTCCGGGTTCAGCCGCTGGCGCCACGGGGTCCAAAGCGCGGTCTTGCCCAGGTCTTGCCCGGCCTCGGCAGGCCCAGTTGCCGGATCTGGTGACGGATCGGCCCCCGTCTCCTGGGGGGCGGGCTGGAATGCGGGCTGGCGGCGGGCCTCTGCCAGCTCTGCGACAAACAGATCCTGCGCCGCCAGCTGGCGACTGGCATCGCTTTCGGTTTCGGCCACAACCGTGCCGCTGCGCCGTCGCCCGGCATCGGTATAGGCGATATAGCGATAGGCCTTCACATCACATCCCCGACCACCCGCAGCGCCTCTTGCAGGCTGACCTCGCCCATGGCCACCGCCTGTAGCGCCTGGCCTGTCAAAGTCTCTGTCGCCGCCAGCGCCAGCGCCTTCAGCTCGCTCTCGGGGGCGCCGCGATCAATGGCGGCAGTGATTTCAGCGGTTATTTCCGCCATTTCAAAAATACCGATACGCCCGGCATGGCCAGAGCCACCACAGGCAGCGCAGCCCACCGGAGCCTGGATCTGGCCGGGCAGCGCCACCGCATGGCGCTGGAACAGCGCAGCAATGCGGGCCTGTTCGGCGTCATCGATGCGTTGCGGAGCGCGACACTGGCGACACAGGCGGCGCAGCAAACGCTGGGCAATCACCCCGCGCAGGCTGGCCGCGATCAGGAAATTGTCCAGCCCAAGATCCCGCAGCCGCACAATCGCCCCGATCGAGCTGTTGGCATGCAGCGAGGAAAACACCAGATGTCCGGTCAGCGCCGCCTGCGCCGCCGTCTGGGCTGTTTCCTGGTCGCGAATTTCCCCCACCAGAATGACGTCCGGATCCTGCCGTAGCGTGGCGCGCAAGCCCGCGGCAAAGCTCATGCCGATCTCGGCGTTGATCTGGCTCTGGCTGATGCCGGGCAGATCATATTCGATCGGATCTTCCACCGTGACGATATTGCGCTCGGCGCGATCTGCCAGTTGCAACAGCGAATAAAGCGTCGTGGTCTTGCCCGCCCCGGTGGGGCCAGTGGCCAGGATTATTCCATTGGGAAAGCCCGAAAGCCGCTGCAACAGAGCCTGTTGTTGATCGGACAGCCCCAGATCCTGCAGCGGGCGCAGCCCGGTTGAGCGGTCCAGAATCCGCAGCACGATGCGTTCGCCGTAATGGCCGGGCAGCGCAGAAACCCGGGTGTCGATCTGCCGCCCCGCCAGCGCCAGCGGAATGCGCCCATCCTGCGGCAGCCGGGTTTCCGCGATATCCAGCCCCGCCATGACCTTCAGCCGTGACACGATCCGGCGCACCGGCACATCGGCGCGATCCATCACCTCTTGCAAGACCCCGTCGATGCGCATGCGCACCCGAAGACCGGCTTCATGCGGTTCAATATGCAGATCCGACGCCCCGCTTTGCACCGCCCGCGCCAAGAGCTGATTGACCAGGGTGATCACCGGCGCATCGCCCGGCTCATCCAGCAGGTCGCGCTGACGGCGGGCAAAGGCCTGCTCTTCCAGATCAAAGCTCAGCGCGGTTTCGGCGGGCAGGCTGGCTTCGCGGTAGACCCGCGCCAGGGCGGCATCAAAATCAGCCTGCTCCAGCGGCTGAAAGCGCAGGTCAAGCGCCAGGCCAACCCGGCGCTGTGCCTCGCGCAGGCCCAGCTGGGTCACCCCAGGTCCCGCCAGCAGGACCGCCCCGTCCAGCACCAGCTGCTGGTCACGGGCAAAGGCAAAGGGCAGCCTAGTTGCCACTGCCAAACCGCAGCCTGCTGGGCAGCGGCGGAAAGTTCCGCTCTTGCGCCACATCATCAATAAAGCCGGCATCAAAGGGCTGGTTCAGATCGGCCCCGTCAAAGGGCAGTGCGCCCTGACCGTTATAGGGAAAGCGGCCATTGTCCACCGGCGCAATACTGGCGCTGACCTCTTGTGCCTTGCGACTGATCTGGCGGCTGATCCGCTGGGCTTCGGCCTCGTTTGACACCACCTGCGGGCGCAACAACACCAAAAGAACCCGCTGGTTGCTATTGGCGCTTTTGCCGCGAAACAGCCCGCCCACCAGCGGCAGCTCTGCCAGGCCGGGCACCTTTTGATTGACCCCGCCAGAGCCATTTTCCAGCAGCCCCCCCAGCATGATCACATTGCCATCCTGCACCAGTGCCGTGGTCGACAGCGACCGCCGCGAGGTGATTTCCCCGCCGGATGATGCGGTGGTATTGGTCAGGTTGGAGACTTCCTGCTTGATCAACATGCGCACGGTACGGTCGGCATTGATCTGCGGTGTCACATTCAGGGTCAGGCCCACATCCTGGCGTTCGATGGTCTGAAACGGGTTATCAACCGAACTGCTATCGCTGACGGTGGAATAGCTGCCGGTGACAAAAGGCACATTCTGCGCCACCACGATTTCCGCCTCCTGGTTGTTCAGCGTCAGAATGGATGGCGTCGAGAGCAGCCGGGTGGAATTCACCGAAGCAATCGCCGTGATCAGCCCGACAATGCCATCGCCACTGCTGTTCTGGCGCGCCCCGCCAAAGACACCGCCAGAGCCAAGGCTGGGCGCATTGCCATTGGAGACCGAAGAAATCAGATTGGTCAGGGTTGATCGGCCGGGCAGGTCAAACTGGGCGCCGCCCACCAGCGCATTGTTCAGCACGGCGCCAAACTGCACCGACAGATCCGACAGGCCCTGCACCGACATTTCAAAAATCACCGCCTCAACCAGTACCTGGGTCGGGCGCTGATCGAGATAGCGCACCATCTGCACGATCTCGGCGATGCGTTCCTGTGGTGCTGACACCAGCAGGGTATTGGTCTGCAATTCCGGCACAATCCGCACCGGGGCGCGATTGGCGCTATTGCCATCATCGGTATTCAGCGTGCGCATCACCACATCCGCAATCGCCGCCGCATCGGCGTAGTTCAGCGGCACGGTGCGCGACACCACGGTATTACGCTGGGTGTCCAGCTCATCCACCAATGTGCGCACCCGGTGGCGCAGCGCTTCGGATCCTGAAATCAGCAGGGCATTGGAACGCCGGTCAACACTGACCGATGACCCTTCCGGGATCAGATCCATCGATTGCACCACCTGCAGCACCTCTGCAGCATTGGCATTTTGCAGCCGGATGATTTCAATTGGGGCTGCGGCGCGGGGCTGGTCCAGCCGGTCGATCAGCCGTGAAATCCGGTTCAGGTTGGCGCCGCGATCCGAAATGATCAGCCGCTTGGCACCGGGCACTGCCGTCATCACCGCCTCGGGCGGCAGAAGCGGCCGCACCACTTCGATCACCTCTTGCAGCGGCACCTCGCGCACGGCGATCACCCGGGTTTCAAACCCGCTGGGCAACCCGGCACTGCCACCGGAAGACAGCTCGCGCGCCACATTCATCGGCACGATGCGATCCGCCCCGGCACCCTCAACCAGGGTCAGCCGGTTCAGTTCCAGCACCGAAAGGAACACCTCGAACAGATCCTGCGGCGACATCTGGTCCGGGGCCAGCACCGTCACGGTGCCGCGCACGTCCGGGTCCAGCACAAAGCTGCGCCCGGTGGCCTCGGAAACGATTTCAACAAAATTGCGCAGATCCGCATCCCGCAGATCCAGCGTCACCTGGGCGCGCAGCGGCTGCAGCCCCAGTAGCAACAGCACCAGAACCCCGATCCAGAAGCGAAGCCCACTGGCAAAACCAGTCAGGGTCGGCTGTGTCTGTGCGCGCTGTTGCATAGGCTGCTCTTTATACTGCTGCGCCGGGGCACGGGATTGGCCACAGAATCTGCCCCCAGCTGTCTTGGTTACCTGTCAGGCACCATAGCGGTATTGCGCCCAAAAACCATGGGGCTTGGGTCCAATACCGCAAGATATGTGGCGCGCGGGTGGCTCTGCCACAATCGGTGCCACCGACCACAAGCCCCTAGCCCAGCAGATGTTCCAGATACCTGCCATAGTCGTTCTTGGCAAAGAGCTGTGCGCGGGCCTGCAGCTGGTCCCGGTCGATCCAGCCCTGTTCATAGGCGATCTCTTCCGGGCAGCCGGTCTGCAGCCCCTGGCGAT
>NZ_JBLWXG010000013.1:0-69595 GCF_048267565.1 Pseudophaeobacter sp.
GGTGCAAGGCGGGTGCATAACGGCCATTAGATCCCAATCCCCCTGCATCACGTCGAGAATGTCGCCCTGAATGTGGCGGTTGGTGGGCGTGTCAGATGGGAGCAGGTCGCAAGACCAGGCATCGTGCCCAAGGGCGAGAAATGCCTCTCTCACGACGCCGCTGGTCTCGCATCCGATTAGAACTTTGGCCATTTTGCTCTCCTGATCTCCATCACTGCCCCCGGAGTTCCAGGGGCAGGCAAAGAGATCAGTAGTCACCAACTGAGGTGCAGATTTCGTCCTCATCCACCTCAATCACGGTCTCAGATGCGTACATGGCCAGGAGGCGCTGGGCGAGGCCATAGGGGCGCTTCATGGTAAAGCCCGCCTTGCCACCCTTGCTGGTGACAACGCCGCTCCATTCTTGGATTTGGGAAATCGTGCCCGTGTTGATTTCGTGGTTTGCCTGGTTGCGATCATCCTTGACGCCGTGGTGGATCTCCAAGGCCACATTGCAGTTGTCCTTATCTTTCCATTCATAGTGGTCGGAGTCGTCGAGATAGACCTTCCACCGTGGCCCCCAGAAATTGCTATCTTCGTGGTCGATCCCCTCGATGATACAGGTCACAACTTCGCCATAGCCCCCATTTTCCTCATGGGGTTTGCGCATTTCCTCGACAATCTGGGAGAGCTTGATTGTCTTAGGGGCGACTTTCAGCATTTCGGCCACGTCGCTTTTCAGGCGACCTGCAATCAGTTCGGATGTAACGGCCTCTACTTGTTTTTGCACCATGGCGCAGACAATGGTGTTGTAGCTTGGCAGATCCAAATTGTTGATCGACAGAGCGTCTTCGATCTTCTTTTCGAGATCCTTCGCGAAGCGCGAATAGCTGCGCGTTGCATCGCGAATGGCGCTGGAAACCGTTTCTGAGACCTGCTTTTCAACAATCTCTTTGACACGCTCTGGTGCGGTTGCTGCCTGCAGCGCCTGGCTGGCCAAGAGGGCAATGTCGGTGGTCGGGGTTTCGGAGGAGTCTTTCATGGGTAAATCCTTAGGCAAGGGTGATCAGCAGGGTGACGCTGACAATCATCGAAGCGATGGCAACTAGTGAGCGGCAATGGGCAGGGCGCGTTGGGCGCATCAGGTCGCCATTGCGCAGGCCAGCAAAGCGGGGCAGGTCGGATCTACGCATGGCAGGCTCTTTCCGTTTCTGGTGAAACGATTGCGCGCGCCAATGGAGATAGCCGAGGTAATAAGGCCTGCGCGTCGGTGCGCTCCTGTGACTCTGCAATTTCGCTCTGCAGAACGACCCGGCAGGCGCGCGCAATCTGGCGGTCATCGCAATTTGATACCTGCGCAAGAACAGCGCGCGCCGCGGCTAAACCCCCTTCACCTTGGCCGTGAGTGGTGGAAAAATTCCCGGCAGCGCCTTGGCCGCCGGGGAAGGTGCCCGCATCGGTGCGGGTGGGGGGAGTTCCTGTAGTGTTCATGAGAAGGCCTGCCCAAGGCCAAGCTTCTCAGCATAGCCACGCAGAGCGGTGGTGAATTTGTCATTCAACTCCGCCAGAAGATCGCTATCGTCGGCGGCGTTGATCTGGAATTGCAGCTTGCCCAGCTTGCGTACAAGGGTAATTGGGAATTTGGCCTTCTCGGCATCCGCTACAATCGCATTCTGCTCGGAGGTTGGAACCGATATGGCGACGGGGTCAGCTGCCTCGGCATACTGGGTGACGAAGTTCAGCAGTTCGCGCTTGTTCCATACCCAGGCTTTGCGTTTGACCTCCAGATCTTCTGGAGTCTCGACAAGATTACTCGACACGCTCATGCTGCAAACTCCTGACGGATTGCCTGATGGCGCGTTGGGAGATCGGCCATGGCTGCCATGTGCCAGCTGTCGGTGGCCGCTGTCGGGCTTTCGCCGCGTCCCAAGATGCCGAACATCTCAATTTCAAAGAAATGAGAGGTCACGCGCTGGGCGGTGTAGGTTGGGTCCACCCATGAGCCCGCGCCAGCCTTGGCTGTGGCCAGGGTGATGGCGTGAAATCGGTCACGCGCGCCGCCATGGAAGGCCTGCAGGAAGGTGATCAGCGGATCTGTGCCGCCCAAGCTGTCCAGATTGCGAAGAACCTGGTTGCACCAGAGGCGCAGGGCCGCGCCAAGATCATCGCCGATTGCAGATACGCCACAGAGGTGGATGTGCGCCACACCACCGCCTTCGCTGATCGTCGCATCAAAGCTAGAGACTGCCAGATCGGCGGCTTGGTTGGGTGTGGTGAGTTCCAGCCATTCGAGAATGCCAGCGGCGGCACGGGCGGCCAGGGTGGCATCTGTTCCCCGTGTGGATAGGTCTGCAGCCGCGACCGGCATTGGCTTGGTAAAGGCATTCATGGCGGATCTCCCTCATTTTCCCCGCGATTGGCGACCATTTAGCGCGTCGGCTTTATGGTTCCTTGCCTCTTCGGCGGGGCGCCCGGTGTGGGCTGATGTGAATGAAAGTATGACAAGAAAATTGTCAAATCAAGCGATAAGTGACAAAAAAATTGTCATTTCCTTATCTGCGAAAACCGGAAGCACTAATTTTGGACCTGTCAGCGCGCCCCCGCGCGCAAAGAAAAACCCCGCCGAAGCGGGGTTGGGCGGGTGAAAGCTCGTTGGGCTACAGATCGGGCGATTCTTGGCCGATTTCACAACATGTAGCACCCGTGATGCGATGGCAGAGCGCTTTGCTCTCCAGGATCGCACTACATCTTGCGGCTTGATTTGTTCTCTTTTTGTTCCTATCAATAGACTGCAACGTGTAGATGAGCCTCGGCCCCCAGCCTTGTAGAGCTCCGCACACCCCATGCCGCCATAGGCGGATAGCCTGGCCACAGCGGATTGGTGGCGCTGCCAAATTTAAAACCATGGGGGAAAACTTGACTGATTTGGAACGTATTGAAATTTTAAGGGCGACAGCAAATGAGACTGGGATGACCATCGACTTTTTGGATCAGTTGTCTATCGGGTTATCCAGTAGCTCTTTCCGTAAAGTCATGTCCAATGCCTGTTCATCGCCTTCGTATATGAAATCCAACGAAAGCCCATACGTCTTTCGTAGCGCCCGAGCGCCAGCCAGGCCAACCTGATAATCGCCACTCTCCCAGTTGTTCAGCTGGGCTCGCTTGAGACCCGCCTTTTCGGCGTATTGGCTTTGAGTGAGCCCCATGCGTTCGCGGTGCCAGCGGAGGCGGGAGGCTATGTCGGCGTAAGGTTTTTCCATTGCTCTATATGGCACTGACAAGAAATTTGTCTCAACAAGATTGGTTTGTCTTGCGTCATGACAAATAATTTGTCATTTTGCGCGCATGCAAACAGTTAACGACATCATTTCTGAAACCGGCGCAGCCTACATCAAGAGATCTTGCCAGGTGTCTGAATACTCCATTCGGGCCGCTCGGCGAGACGGCGTGTTCCCCTCAAGTTGGTACGAGGCAATCAAGGGGGAATGCGACCGGCTGGGCGTCGATTGCCCTACCGATCTGTTTTCCTTCAAGCGCTCCTCAACTCTCACGGGGCCTGCTGACGCAGTTTAGCCCCCTTCCTATGCAAATTTCCTTCTCCATGCGGTCAACATGGGGGAGGGCCAGAAAAACACCAAGGAAATGGCCTTTCCATGCATGAGAGCTACGAAACACCCGCCTTGCGCCAAACCTTTGCCAGCCTCGTAAAGAAAGCAGGCGGCGGTGCCGCTGTGGTGATGGTCATCAAAGAGATGACTGGCCGCAATATGTCAGAAGGCACCCTGACCAAAATCAAGAGCGGCGATATGCGCTTTGATTGGGAGCTTAGCTTTATCCTTGAGGATGTGGTGGGGGAATATCCGATCCGCGCCCACCTGGACGCCCGGCGCCAGGATGCCTGCGCCAAGAATGATTTGCAGATAGTTGCAGAGGCGGCGCTGCGCGAGATCGGCGAAGTGCCGGCTGCGGTCCTTCACGGAGTCGCAACTGGCGATTTTGAACAGCTTCTCAAAGAAGGCCCAGAAGGTATGGCAGCGCTGCAAGATCTGCTGAGCCGTGTGAAGCTGGTGCAGGGCTCAGCAGATGCATGAGGCAGCCCCCAGAGTGCGGCCAGCCTTCATGCGCGGACAGTCTTACGTTTGGCTTTCGTCCTTCATTACCAGAACGGCGATAAGGCCAAAAATTCCAGTAATGGCGCCAATAATGAGCCAGCCAACAAAGCTGCGCCCCCGCGAACTTGCGGCAATTGCCGTCACAACGGCGAAGCCGATCCAAATCACCCAGAACATGAATGTAATCCTTTATGATTGTATTTTTCAATTCGCCTATCGAACTGGAGTTTTGCGCTTTGGTCAGGGGGGCCGAGTATGAGCCATAAAGCTGTTAGCTGGGCTTTGGACCAGCGCCACCTCAAGCCCGCGCCATGGATCGTGCTTATCCAACTGGCAGATAGGCTCAACAAAGACACCCTTCGCTGTGACCCAGATCAGGCTAAGCTGGCAGGGGATTGCAACATGTCCCGTGCCACTGTGAACCGGCACCTTGAGGCCCTGGAAGATCTTGAATTGATCCGCCGCATTCCAAGGGTGAATCCTAAGACAGGCAAGCCATTATCCACTTTCTACATTTTGGGGCTGAACTTCGACAATCCCCCATATGTCGAAAATGCCGTGTCGCAAAACGAGACACGGGGCAAGCGGGGGAGAAGGGAGAACAAAGATGGCGTCCATGTCTCAAATTGCGACTCGGCTCCGTGTCTCAATAATGGCCAAGCCCGTGTCTCAAAAAACGCCGAAACCGTGTGTCAAAATGAGACACTAACCTTTGTAAGAGAACCAGTAAGAGAACCTTGCGCTGCTTCCGCCGCGCATCAAGATTTCGATTTTGGGTCTTTTTTTGATCGCGTGTGGCGGGCCTCACCACGCCCCGACAGCTGGTCAGAGACCGAAGCGGCCGTGGAGGCCCTGATCGAGGCGGGCGAGCGCCCAGGGGATATCCTTGCCGCCACCGAGTCCTATCGCGCCCGGGTCGCTGGCCATGATGCTTCCCGGATCAAGTACAGCCAGAATTTCTATGCTGATGGCAGCTGGAAGCGGCATGTGCCCACCGCTGCGCCAAAGGCGACGCAGGAGCAAATCCTAGCGGCCAGAGCGCAGAACATCCTTGAGGCCAAGCCGTTCGTCTGTCGCCACATCTCGGCCCATGCGGCGCGCGAGTGCGTTACTGCAGGGCTGGTGACCTCTGACCAATGCCATGCAGCGGGGATCAGCGTATGAGCTCACTACACGAAAACCCCGATCTGCACGGTACTCGCTTCGGCCAAGTGGTGGTCACCGTTGACCTCGCGCTGGGCGACTGCGTGGTTATCGCACCGCAAAGGGCAGGGGTCACCACAGTGCCGCGAAAGATGCGCCTTAACTCTCTGGATGAGATCCGTGGTGCCTATGGGGTCCAGATCGGTCTGGCCAAGAGGGTCGCTGCCAAACATCCACACGCCGCCGACATCGCCCGTGCGCTGAAATTTGC
This sequence comes from Pseudophaeobacter sp., assembly GCF_048267565.1. Taxonomy (NCBI): domain Bacteria; kingdom Pseudomonadati; phylum Pseudomonadota; class Alphaproteobacteria; order Rhodobacterales; family Roseobacteraceae; genus Pseudophaeobacter; species Pseudophaeobacter sp. The sequence goes on from NZ_JBLWXG010000013.1 coordinate 5,506, forward strand.
CGGGGAACAGATCAAAGCACAGCAGGGGAAGGGCCGCAAATGAACGCCAGCGTCAATAAAGTAATCATGATCGGAAACCTGGGCAGAGATCCGGAAACCCGCACATTCCAGAATGGCAGCAAGGTTTGCAATCTGCGCATTGCCACCTCGGAAAGCTGGAAAGACCGCGACACTGGCGAGCGCCGCGAGCGCACCGAGTGGCATTCGGTGGCAATCTTCAATGATGGACTGATCCGGGTGGCTGAGCAGTACCTTCGCAAAGGCGCCAAGGTCTACATCGAGGGCAAGCTGCAAACCCGCAAGTGGCAGGATCAGGGTGGCAATGACCGCTACTCCACTGAGGTGGTGCTGCAGGGCTTTGGCAGCACACTCACCATGCTGGATGGCCGCAACAGTCGCGACGGCGCCGGGCAGGGTGGTGGCTCCGACCATAACCAGTCCTCGGGTGGCGGCTATGACAGGAGCCCCCAAGGGGGGAGCGGCTCCGGCCACAATATTGACGATGACGAAATCCCATTTTGAGAGAGGGCAACATGCAGGAACTGACCGAACACCAGCGCGATGAGCGCGACCTGATGGTCCTAGATCTGCTGGCCAATGGTCAGCCCCAGGCAGAGGTCGCGCGATACATGGGATGCACTCGCGGCTCCTTCCAGCGGCTGATCAAGGAAAACCGCGATGGCGCGGCCATTGAAAAACGAGAAGAGGCAAGGGGATTAGAGCATGCAGATTGATTTCAAACAGCTGCGCATTGCCAATATCGCCCGTCAGGCAGAGTGGCCAGGCAATGAGCATGCGGACCTTGCCTTTCGCGCCTTAGAGGTTGCTGACGAGGCTGGTGAGCTGATGGGCGCCATCAAAAAGGTTGCCCGGGCTCAGCGCGGCATCGCAGGTTCTACGCTGTCTCTGCAGGATGTGGCCGATGAAATGGGTGATACCGTGATTTCATTGGACCTGCTGGCGATCAAAGTGGGGGTCGATTTGGGGCAGGGTTCCCGAAACTTTACCTCGCGTTCGCCGCTGTTGGAGCAGGCATTGAATCTGGACGCAGTGGTGGGCGACCTATCCGACTCCGTGGTCATGTTCCTCATGGCTCAGAGCGGCGAAGGCGACAGCCTGGAGGAGGCTCATACGATCTTCGAGAACCTGCAGCGTTCGATCTTTTGGGTGACCTGCATCGCCCTGGCGCTGGGCGTGGATCTGGGGCAGGCCGTCGCTGCCAAGTTCAATGCCACCTCCGTGAAATATGGTCTCACCACGCGGTTCGAAACCGCCGGTGCGGCCTCTTTGCGGAGTGCTGCGGTATGAGCAAAGTGGCCAAAGAGATCCGCGCCAGGGCGCACAGCGTCACCAGGCAGGACGAGCTGGACGCTGAGTTCATTCTGGAGAACGTCCTGTATCGCAAGCACTATACCGGCGCTACTCGCACTCGGCTTGCTGCCGCCCTAGCCATGGTACGTGCCGATCACCCCCTAAAGAGAGGGCGTGGTGGCGTTCAAAAATAGCCAATCTGACCTCTCTTTCTGCCCCGTCATCCGAGGGGGTAGCGATGGAAACCAGCAAAGGATCTACCCCATGGACATGCAAGAAGACGAAAAGAGCGAGAACTACCGTGTGACAGCCGGTGAGTTGCGCCAGTTCATTGAACGCTTCGAGCGCCTGGACGCTGAGAAGAAGGATATCGCGGAACAGCAGAAAGAAGTCATGGCCGAGGCCAAAGCCCGCGGCTACGACACAAAGGTGATCCGCAAGGTGATCGCCCTGCGCAAGCGCGACCAAGACGATATCTCCGAGGAAGAGGCGGTGCTCGAGATGTACAAAGAAGCGCTGGGCATGGGCTGATGACAGAGCGCCTGACAGCCGAAGAGTACAAGGATGCCCATGCTCCCAAAGGGAAGGGCAAAGAGGATCGCCGCAGGGTGCGTGGTGCCCAGCGCACTATCACCGCTGACGGCATCACCCATGACAGCAAGACCGAGGCTCAGCGCTGGGAAGAGCTCAAGTTGCTCCAGAGGGCAGGGGAAATCTGTGGCCTGCGCCGTCAGGTGGATATCGGGCTGATCGGGCGTGATGGTCCAATCATGACGGATGGCGGCGAACAACAGCGGGTCTACAAGGCGGATTTCGTCTACGTCGATAACGCGCTGGGCATCACTGTGATTGAGGATCGAAAGGGCCATGAAACGGATGTGTTCAAGATCAAGAAAGCGATCTTGGCAGCTCAGGGGGTAGAGATCCTGATCACCAAGGCAAAGGGGCATTGAGGTGAGAACCGTGTCTCCAGCCGATCAGGCGACCCGTGTGGCCTCGTTGATCCACGGCACCCGGATCAACGTCACCAATGAGGCGATGGCACAAGATGACATCCACCTCGCCCTGAGCAAGGCTCTGCCTGAAGTCCTGCGAGAGGTTCGCCTATGCGCGCGAGACCGGGTGGATCTGATGGCAGGCAGTGTGGCTGTAGAGGTCAAAGTGAAGTCTCGCCAAAACCGTCGTGAGATCCTGAAGCAGCTGGAGCGCTATGCCGAGCATGATGAGGTCAAGGCCATCGTATTGGCCACCGCTGCTGCTTGGCCGGGTGATATCAGCGAACTGCACGGCAAGCCGCTGGTCGTGGCGTCCCTTACAAGGGGCTGGCTATGACCTATGGCGCTGTAGACTATAGCGGCGACACCTGGACCGTTTCAAATCTCAAGCCCCATGTGTCGATCCGCTTCAAGGGGGTGTTCAAGGGTATCCAGTTTGGAGCCACCCCGCCCTTCAGTCTGCGCGACCGGCCAGACCTGGCAGTGGATCTGGATTGGTTTATGCAGCGATATCCGCTGGAGCTGACAGAGCGCGCCCAGGCCCGCCTTGGTGAACAGCTCCACATCCATGCCGCCAATCACGCCCGAGTAGAAGAGCTGAAGCGTCCAGAATACACCCCCAGCGTCAATCCGGGATTTAAGGAGCCAGAAGAGGCAGAGTCCTACCAGTTGCGCGCTGCTGAGATGCTGCGCAGTACCGGGCGCCTGTTGTTGCTGGATGACGTGGGTCTTGGCAAGACGGTCTCGTTTCTTGCCTCTGTCGCCGACGGCTGGGGATTGCCGGCTGCCGTGGTGGTCCAGCCGCATCTGTCGAGCCAATGGGTGGTCGAGTATATCCAGCGCTTCACCCATCTGACCGCCCATGAGGTGAAAGACCGCAAGGTGCGTGATCTGCCCAGCGCTGACATCTACGTTTTTCGCTATTCCAATATCGCCGCTTGGTCGGACTATGCCAAAACCCTCGGGATCAAGACCGTCTGTTTTGATGAGATCCAAGAGCTACGTCACGGGACAGGCAGAGAGTATGGAACAGGGACGGCCAAGGGCCTAGGCGCTCAAGCCTTCTGTGACGCTGCCCTGTACCGGATCGGCCTGACAGCAACGCCCATCTACAACTATGGCTCCGAGATTTGGAACGTGGTCGAATTCATTGCACCTGGTGCGCTGGGCACATGGATGGAGTTTCAGATCAATTGGTGTACCCAACACGGCAATCACTGGGTGGTGAAAGACCCTGCAGCGCTGGGCGCCTTCCTGATCGATGAGGGGTTGGCCCTGCGCCGGACCAATGAGGATCCAGAGGTCGCAAAGACACTGCCGCCCCTTGAGAAGGTGGTCATGCAGGTTGGATGGAACGAAGGGGACGTTGAGACAGATAGAGAGCTGCAAAAGCGCCTTGCCCAGCGCGTCCTGTCCGGTGGGTTCTTCGAGAGGGGCGCGGCTGCCCGGGAGCTGGACGTGATGATGCGCCAGGAGACTGGCATAGCCAAGGCCCGCGCCGTGGCCGCCTACGTCCGTACTTTGGTTGAGGCGGGCGAGCCTGTGCTACTGGCCGGCTGGCATCGCATGGTCTATGAGATTTGGCTGGACGCGCTGGGCGACCTGAATCCCGTGATGTACACTGGCTCCGAAAGCCAAGCACAGAAGCGCAAGGCCAAAGAGGCCTTCATGGCTGGCCAGTCCTTGCTAATGATCATGTCCCTGCGCTCTGGGGCCGGGCTGGACGGGTTGCAGCATGTGGCGGCTCATGCGGTCTATGGTGAACTGGATTGGTCACCGCAGGTCCACACGCAATTTACCGGGCGCCTGCGCCGCCGTGGACAGCTGCGGCCCGTGACAGCGCATTTCCTGCATGTCGATGGCGGCTCTGATCCGGTGATCATGTCCACCCTTGGCCTGAAGGCCTCCCAGTCGCATGGGATCCTCAATCCCTTTGCTGAGCTGGAGAGCGCCACGCCACTGGATGATACCCGCATGCGCAAACTGGCCAAGGCCGTTCTGGAGGCGTCTGAGCATGGGTAGACGATCAAATTTCAAACGCATCGGCAAGGATGCCTATGACACCATCGACCAGCGCGCGTTTCCGCCCCTCCTGCGGCAGTTGAAGCGGCCCGTGCGGTATTGGGAACCCTGCGCTGGCGAGGGCCGTCTGGTGCGGGCGCTGGGGGCTGAGGGGCACAGCTGTGTTGCGGCAACCGATATCAAACCCCGGGCGGAGTGGATCTATCGCATGGATGCCTTGCTGGCCTCTGCCGATGATGTGGACGCCACCGGTGCGGAGATGATCATCACCAATCCGGTTTGGTCGCGCCCATTGATGCATGCCATGATCGACCACTTTTCCAAGATCCGGCCAACCTGGCTGCTCTTTGATGCGGCGTGGATGCACACCGAGCAGGAGATGGTTGCCCGCAAGCATGGCGTGAAGACCGCACCTCAGCTGCTGGAGCACTGCCACAAGATTGTCAGCGTTGGCCGGCTGATCTGGATACCCGGCACCAAGATGGCGGGCAAGGATGACGTGTGCTGGTATTTATTCGATCAGAACATGCCCAGAGCAACAACTTCTCCCATCTTTGAACCGGCAGTGAGTGAGGCTCTGGCATGAGGTGCAGTTATTGCGGCTCTGGCCTTCATACCATCGAAACCTGCCCGAAAACATGGGGAGGTTCTGCTGCTCGTCATCTGTTGCGGTGCACATACTGCGGCAAACACGATCACGATATTCAAGCTTGCCCCAAACGGCACACAGGCCCGGCAGAGCGGGCAAAAGGCATCCAGATCAAGGACACATGGAAAAGATGAACGAGGCAGCAATGGCATACAAAATCGGGCAGAGAGTGACACCACAAGGTCACCGGGCTCTCATGGGCGACACCCTTACAGACGAGGCGGGCGAGGTGCGCCCGCGCTGGTATGTGCTGAAGGTGGCCGTGCTGCAGGAGTTCGTTGTGCAAGAGTGGCTGAAGGGCGAGCCCGGCGTGCTTGATGCATGGTTGCCGACAGAAAAGGCTTGGCGCAACCAGTCGCGCGGCCATCGGCGTAAGGTCCCCTACAAGAAGAAGATCGCCCCCGGCTATGTCTTTGTCTGCGTAGATCACCAGATCGCTTGGGACGTGCTGCGCCAACAGTCCAATGGCAAGGTTCTGGGCGTGGTAGGCCATGAGGGCAGGCCGCTACCCGTGCCAGAGGGCCAAATGCGCGCTATGAAGCAGCTGCCTAAGACCATCCAGAAGATCTATGCAGAGCGCGCCGCCGCATCCGCCATCGTGCCCGGTATCAAGGCCCGCATCAAGGATGATAGCGGCGTCATGGCTGGCTGGGTCGTGGATGTGTCAGAGGTCAATGGCGGCATCGCCAAGGTCCTGGTGCCGTTGTTCGGTGAACGTGAGGCTGAAGTATCTACGAACAACCTTGCCCGCCTACAGGATATTGCGTCCTGACACTTCATCTGGTATGAGTTGCGGTGTGGTGAGTAGCGCCTTGTTGCGTAGATAAGCCCAACCGCAGCCCGGCCCGAGCCTGACCAAAGGTGCAGCCAGTGCAACTGCGTAAGCAATTCCAGCCTCCCAGCACTCGCCTACTCTAACCCAACACGGGTCTTACCCACCGTTCCATCGTTTAGGCGGAAAGAAACATCAGTCCAATAGTACGGCTTCGAGCGGGTCGCGACCCCGGAGCCATGCCTTCCATCGTTGCATGACACTAGAAACGCATCGTTGCCCATGTTGTTGTGGATCCGCCATCGCATTGTGCAAGTCACCGAGGAATTTGATAGAGTTACGACAGAGAACGCGCCACCATCAGTCGCTTCACCACTATATGTCGCAGTGGCAGGTTTTCCCCCAAGGGACGAAACTTCGTCATCGACCACAAATTCTGTGCATCCATGCAGCGCTAATGCCAATAGTATAAATCGTTTCATTCAATGATCTCCATTTTCTATGGTGATCATCAATAGGTTGTATAGGCTAGGTTAGGCAAGCATGGCCTCAGTCCACGAAACCACAGAGTGGCGCAAGCTGCGCCCAGTAATTCTCCAGCGAGACTTGTGGACCTGCCAGATGTGCGGCGCCCTGCTGCGCCCAGGTAGGCGCCACAAGGCCGCAGCTGTGATCGACCACAAGAGGCCATATGACCTGCGCCCGGATCTCGCCTATGATCCAGAGAACCTATGGGCGCTGTGCCGTGACTGCCACGACCGAGAATGCCGACGCATTGAGGACAAGGCGCGCGGCATGCGTCAATGGACTTACCGTGGTGCGGACTGGATTGCCTCGGAGAAGGCCAGGTGCCGCTTTGTCGGGCTGGATGGCGCAACCATCATTCCAATCGCCTAGAACCGCCTCAGCTTGGCCGACGCGCTCAAGGGGAGGGGGTGGCAAAAGTGCCACATCCGCCGGGCCTGTTCACCCGCTGCTGAGGATCATTCTCACAGAGACCAAATTTCAAAGGGGGGTGGGGGTCAGCCACTTTTAGGAAGATGAAAAAGCCCGTCTACAAGAATATTTACAGTGACTTAGAGGATGGTGGTGAGCGCTCAAAGGTCGCTGAAAGGGAGTGGAAAGCGCTCTGTTTTGACCTGGAAAAGCGTGATTTGATGACAGATCAGCGCAAACGGATCGTGGATCGACTGGTGCGCGAGCGGGTTGAATACGAGTTTCTGTTCCCCATCGCCATCAAGGCAGGGCATGTGAACAAAGGCCCGAAGGGTGGGGAATTTGTCAATTTGCATTGGTCTGCCCTACAGAGAACCAAGGACCAGATTCTGAAGTTGGAAGAGGCCCTGAGATTGACCGTTGATCGGGTGGCCGCTCCGATCGGAAAGACCGAGAAGAAAACAAAAGCGAGCAAGTATCTTGGCAGGCTTGGACCCAACTAGCGAGTATGCGCGCCGGGTCCTAGATGGGGAGATCATTGCGGGAAAGTACGTGCGCCTGGCATGTGAACGCCATTTTGCAGATCTGGATTCCGGTGCCGCGCGCGGTATCTATTTCGATGCAGAGGCAGCCCAGGAGGCGATAGAGTTCTTTCCAGCCATGTTCACCATCACGGATGGGCCGAAGGCGGGTGAGCCCTTTGATTTGTTGGATTGGCATACCTTCGTGGTTGGGTCGCTGTTTGGCTGGCACAAGGCTGGGCGCCTTCGGTTCCGCAATCTCTGGCTGGAGACAGGCAAGGGGCAAGCCAAATCACCGCTTATGGGCGGCATTTCCATCTATGTTTGTGGATTTCTGGGGATCCAGCGGGCGCAGTGTTACGCCATCGCTTCAAAGCTGGATCAGGCAAAGATCCCGTTCAAAGATGGCGCGGCGCTCTGCAGGGCGGACATTCCCGATCTGGGCGAAAGCCTAGAAGAAAGGGGGGATGTTTTCATTTCCGGGAAAGGCGAAAATGCTTGGCGGATCGAGTTCACGGAAAGCTCTTCGTTCTTTGAGGCAAAGGCCACCACGGACAGCCTGTCGGGGCCGAGGCCCGACTGCGTGATTGCCGATGAGGTTCATGAGTTCATGACGGACAAGCCGATTGAACTCTGGGCCGCGGGCGTCGCCAAGAAATCCGGATCAGCTTTCATGATCCTGGGTACCAATACTCCGGCGATTGACCAGATCGTCGGCACCGAGCAATCGGAATACTACCAGCGTCTTCTGGAGGGCATCTTTGAGGATGACGAGGCCTTTGCCTATATCGCGAGGGTGGATGATGACGACGATCCATTTGCAGATGAAAGCTGCTGGATCAAAGCGATGCCCGCCCTGGGCGTTACTTTCGACTATGAAAACGTTCGTGGCGTCGTCAATCGCGGCAAGAACGATGAGGGCAAACGCCTCACAGTCTCGCGCCTGTATTTTGGCATCCCTGTCGGTTCCAGTGGGTTCTGGGTCGATGAGGCCGCCTGGCGAGATTGCATCAAGGATATCAAAGAAGAGGATCTTGAGGGCAAGAAGTGCTTCCTCTCCCTTGATCTGTCGGAGAAAAACGACCTCACGGCGCTTGGTGCTGTTTGGAAAGGTCAAGATGACCGGCTGCTTGCCAGGATCAATTACTGGACCACTCCGGCCGGGCTGGAGCGGCGATCCGCTTTGGACCGCATTCCCTACAAAGTCTATGTGGCGAAAGGGGAGCTGAAGGTCACGCAGTCGGCGGTGGTGGATTATGAGTTCGTGGCGCTGCGCATCGCTGAGATGGTTGCGCAATATGACGTTGACAGCCTGACCGTGGACCCATCGTTCTGGGAGAAATTCCGGGATGCCTGCGAAAAGGTCGGCTTGGCAGTATGGGTCTATGAAGGGCCGGAAGAGCCTGAGGGCGATGGTCTGAAAGTTGTCAGGCATTCGCAGGGCACAAAGGTAGCATTCGGGGAGCGCAACCTCTGCATGCCGCATTCGATCACCCGGCTCACCGATAAGGTTTTGACCAAGGAAATCGTCATTCAGACCAACCGGCTAACGCAATACTGTGCGGCCAATACGGTTATCAAGACGGATGCAATCGGCAATCAGATGTTCGACAAATCCCGCCAGCGAGGCCGGATGGACGGCATGATTGCTCTGGCGATGGCCACCGGCGCCTCTGAGGGCGTTAAGGTCAAAGAAGACGGGCCGAGTGTCTATGAAGAGCGCGGCGTTCTAACAATTTGAGGAAGGTGTGAATGAGCATCTTTGACATCTTCCGCCGTGGGGAACCGCAGGCGACATCTAAACCTACGGTACAGGCGATGGCGGGTGAAGCTGCAGCATTTTCTGGTTTGGATGACCCGGCTCTTTATGAATTCATCCGCAATGGCGGCGGCAGTCAGACGGAAAGCGGAGCAACCGTCACGGTCAAATCTGCGATGAAGAACACAACGGTGATCCGTTGCGTCTCGCTGATCTCCTTCTCCATTGGCATGTTGCCGCTTCATCTGAAGCGCAAAGACGGCAAAGGGAATGCGAGGGGTCATCCGCTGTTTCGTCTGCTGCACCGGCGTCCAAACCCGTGGCAGACAGCGTTTGAGTTCCGGTCTTTAATGGAGCAACGCGCCTTGACTCATGGTGGCTCATTTGCGCGCAAGATTATGAGTGGGCGAAAGATCCTGCACCTTATCCCGATGGATCCGGCCAAGGTTACCATCGTGCAACGTCCGGACTGGAGCCTGGAGTATCGGTATGATCGTGGAACGAAAGGCCCTTTGATCCTCCCGCAGAATGAGGTGTTCCACCTTCGTTACGGACTCTCTGATGATGGGATCCATGGGCTGTCGCTGGTGAAACAGGCGGCCGAGGCTATTGGCCTGGCTCAGCAGACCGAAAAGGCCGCGGCGCGCCTGTTTCGAAATGGAATGATCGTTGGTGGCGCGCTGAAGCACCCAGGCAAGCTGTCAGCTGAAGCCTATGAACGCCTGAAGGCGAGCATGAATGAAGATGTCGGGGCCGAGAATGCACATCGCTGGAAGGTTCTGGAAGAGGGCATGGAGCTGCAGACCTCCTCCCAGACGAGCAAAGACAGCCAGGCCATTGAGAACCGCAAGCACCAGATCGAAGAGGTGGCCCGCCCGTTTGGGGTGCCACGCCCACTATTGGCCGTAGATGATACCTCTTGGGGCTCGGGCATTGATGTCCTGGGTCAGCTGTTTGTGCGTTACGGGCTGAACCCCTGGTTTGAAGCTTGGCAGCAGGCCATCGAGCGAGATCTGCTGACAGAGGCAGAAACCGAGATCTATGAGGCCAAATTCAATCCCGGCGGCTTGCTGCGGGGATCAATGAAGGATCAGGCCGAGTTCTTTGCCAAGGCATTGGGGGCCGGTGGACATCAGCCATGGATGCTCTGGAGCGAAGTGCGGGATTCATTCGACCTGGAAACATTGCAGGAGGCGCCCCCGCCGCCACCTGGTTTGCTCGGAAAAGGAGCGCAAAATGAGCCTTCGTAACTTGCCGGAAATTCAGGCCGGGCGGCTGCCTTCAGTCTGTGCCTTTGAGGCTGATGCCGAGGCTCTGGAGCGTTGGAACGCTGGAGTTTCGGCGAAGGACAGCGGCGAAAACACCATCTCCATTCTGGATGTCATCGGCGAAGACTATTGGACAGGCGGCGGTGTAACGTCAAAGCGCATTGGCGCGGCTCTACGTTCTATCGGCTCCCAGGAAGTGGTTGTTGAGATCAACAGCCCGGGAGGCGACTTCTTTGAGGGGGTGGCGATCTACAATATGCTTCGCGCGCATCCTCACAAGGTAACGGTTCGGGTCTTGGGGCTGGCCGCTTCTGCCGCCTCTGTGATCGCAATGGCTGGCGATGAGATCCAGATCGGCAAGGCCGGGTTCCTGATGGTTCACAATGCCTGGGTTGTCGCGCTTGGCAACCGGCATGATCTGCGTGACGCAGCTGAAACCATGGAACCCTTTGATGCTGCCATGGCTGGCCTCTATGCAGACCGTTCCGGGGTGATGAAGGCCAAAGCTGCTGAATGGATGGACAGCGAAACCTGGTTCAACGGCGAACTGGCCGTTGAGGTTGGTTTGGCTGACGGGTTTCTGCCTGCTGATGCAGTGACTGAAGACAAAACCAAAGCTGAGGCAGCCAAAGGGGTGAATGCTACCCGTCGCCTGGATGCCCAGCTTGCCAAAACAGGAATGCCGAGGTCAGAACGCCGTGCGCTTCTGGCCGATGCAAAAGGGGGCATGCAGGACGCTGCCCCAGCCGTCACGCTCGACGCTGGCGAAATTGCAGCCCTCACAAAGGGCCTTTTCCAACTCTAGATTCAGGAGAATGCATCATGGGAATGCATAAACTACCCGCTAAAGCGCGCGGGGTCATTGCCGTGCGCGCAGACGCGTCCGGTGACGTAAACCAGATCTTGGCCGCGCTGCAGAAGGACTGGAAGTCCTTCAAAGATACGCAGGCGGAGAAAGACAAAGAAGTCAGTGCCAAGTTTGACGATGTGATCACCACTGAAAAGATGGAGCGCATCAACAGCAGCGTTTCTGATCTGCAGGCCGCGGTTGACCAGGCCAATGCCAAAATGGCGGCTCTGGAAATGGCCGGCGGTCCGGAGGCCGAGAAGGATCCGGAATACAGCGCCTCCTTCAAAGCACATATGCGCAAAGGGGATGTGCAGGCTTCGCTGAACAAGGGCACGGACAGCGAAGGCGGTTACCTGGCTCCGGTGGAATGGGATCGAACCATTGTTGACCGCCTGGTGGAGATCTCCCCGATGCGGCAGATCGCAGAAGTCCGGAAAGTCGGAAAGTCGGGCTTCACGAAGCTGATCAACCAGGGTGGAACTGGTTCAGGCTGGGTGGGTGAAACTGATACGCGCCCTGAAACTGCAACCCCCAATTTGGTGGCCTTCACTCTGGGCAACGGAGAAATCTACGCCAACCCCGGCGCCACTCAGCAGATGCTGGACGACTCTGAGATTGACTTGGAGGCCTGGCTGGCTGGCGAAGTTGATACTGAGTTCGCCGAGCAGGAGGGCGCTGCTTTTGTTGCAGGGAATGGCAGCAACAAGCCGTCTGGCTTCCTGAGCTTTGCCACTGGTGGTGTCAATGCGGGCAAGAACCCGCTTGGGGCTGTGGAAGTGCTGCCAGCAGCTGGCATGTCAGCTGTCACCGAGGATGAATTGCTGGATATGATCTATGATATCCCCTCATCCTATTCGGCAGGGGCGCGTTTCGTCATGAACCGCAAAAGCATCGGCAAAATCCGCAAGCTGCGCGATGCTGATGGTCGCCAGCTTTGGCAGCCCTCCACGCAGGCTGGTGAGCCGTCCATGCTGCTGGCTTATCCGCTGACTGAACTGCCTGATATGCCCGACATGGCTACAGGCGCACTGTCCATCGGCTTTGGCAACTTCAAGCGCGGCTATCTGATCATGGATCGTAAAGGCGTCCGTGTTTTGCGCGACCCTTTCACCGCCAAGCCCAAGGTGTTGTTCTACACAACCAAGCGCGTGGGCGGCGCCGTTGATGATCCCCGCGGCCTGCGTGTTCTGCGCCACGCATAAATTCAACCCAAACTGAAGCCTGACCTGACCCTGTTTCATCAGGGTTGGGCGATACTGGAGACTATGGACATGGCAAATCAGAAAGAAAAACAAGGTGAGCAGACCGAAAAACTGGCATCCCAGAATGGGCGCCGGAGCATGACGCCTGAAGAGGCTGAAAAGCGCGGTCTCGATCCTTCTGCTTACGGCAAAGCTGTCGAGGAATAGGCAGTATGTTCCGCCCCATCCTCATAGTGCCTCCGGCTGAACTGCCGGTTGTCACAGAGCTGTGCAAAAAGCATACCGTTGTTGACTATGACGATGATGACCTGCTGATTGACGGTTATATCCACGCGGCTTGTGGCCTTCTGGATGGTTTTCGGGGGCACTTGGGGCGGTGCATTGTCAATCAGACCTGGCAGGTAGAGAAACGCCGCTTTGAACGCGAGTGGCTTCTGCCGGTGCCTGATGTTTCCGCTGTTGCTATCGAATACTCCAACGCGGCCGGGGAAGCCTTGTCTGTTGCCGACACGGACTACATCTTCAGTCCGGTATCTTTAGGTACTCGGATCCGTTTCAAAAGTGCCTTCGAAGCGCCAGGGATCGGGGAAGATAGCTCAATAAAGCTGGCTTTCACCGCTGGCTATGGCGCCTCGGCTGATGTGCCCTGGGGGCTGAAGGTCGCAATTATGCAGTTGGTGACCCATTTGCATGATGACCGAAGCGGTGCCGGAGGGCTGCCGCAGTCAGTGCTGGATTTGACGGCTCCTTTTCGGTGGACGCGAGTTTGAGCCGTCGAAAGGATATCCGACTTCGGGAGAAGGTGGCCTTCGACCAAAGGAATGGCGTTCCCGATGGCTCTGGTGGTGAAGTGATGGCCTGGGTTCTCGGGTACTCCTGCCATGCTGAATTCATCTATTCACGCGGATCTGAAGCCGTGGATGCGGCTCGGTTGGAGGGGCGTTCAGTCTTCAAGATCCGTATTCGCCAGAGTGCTGGCGCGCGTTTGATTGAAACCGATTGGCGGATGAGAGACCTGCGCAGAGGGCCTCAAACCGGGCCACTCTCAGGTGAAGAGTACAATATCCGCGAAGTTGATGCGATCACCGACAGGAAGTGGGTTTTTCTGGTGGTGGAAAGTGGAGTGGCAGTCTGATGACCTCAATTTCAGTTGAATTGCAGACAGCAATATTCGAAGCGCTTGCTGCTGATGTCGACCTCTCAGCGGTTGTCGAGGGGCGTGTTTGTGATGGCGTCCCTGCCGATCCAGTGTTTCCTTTCATTTCTTTTGGGCCGTCTGATGGTGATGCAGAGGACTTGGTGGGCGTTTCTGCCAGACGGGAAGCCTTGCAGCTGGACATCTGGTCTCGCGATGGTGGGCGCTTGAGCCCCTGCAAGGAAATCTGTGACCTGGTAAAGAATGCGCTGCACCTCACAGATCTTTCGCTCGAAACCCATGCTCTGATCTCTATTCGAACCGATGGGATACGGGTTTTCCGGGATCCGGACGGTCTTACGGCCCATGGTGTTGTCGTGATCGAGGCTGAACTGGAAGAAGCCTGATGGTTCAGGGGCTGGATAAATTCAACAGGCGTTGGCGCGCGATCCCGGTCAATGCTCGCAAAAATGTGCGTGCGGCCATGGAGGATGTGGCCACAGACATTGTTGAGGAGATGTGGTCACGGGCTCCCTATGAGGACGGCGTTTTGGCCGGGTCGATAGGCTGGACATGGGGCGAAGCACCGGCTGGATCATTGACCATCGGCAAGGTTGGAAAATCCGAATACGGTGCGATGCGTATCACCATCTATGCGGGCGGTGGAGATGCATTCTATGCCAGGTTTCATGAGTTTGGCACTCTCAAGATGGCATCACGCCCATTCTTCTATCCGGTTTGGCGGGCGCGCAAGAGGCGGGTGAAGAGCAGAATTTCCCGCGCGATCAGCAAATCAATTCGAGAGAGCTAATGCTCTCAGCGTTCATGAGTCTCCGCATAGGGCTCGGAGCTGGAACTTACAGATTCACTGTGAAGCGCTTGCAGTCCTCGGTCCATTTTAGTGGGCGGGCTCAAGATCTTTGCGCAATAGAAACCTCCAACGACATAAGGGTCTCATGAAAATCAAAATTCTGAACGATGCGCATCACCGCATCAACTCCGGTTCCTCGCAGAGCTTTCGCGCTGGATCCGAAGTGGACGTGCCGAAGGCTACGGCTGACGCGCTCATCGAGGCTGGCAAAGCGGAAGCAGTAACCGCCTCCCCAAAGAAAGGATCCTGATATGGCTGCGGGAAAAGAAACAACTCGGCTGGTTATCCAGCTGGGTGACGGAGCAACCCCAACTGAGACCTTTGCGCACACCTGTGGCGCAAACAGTTTTGGTGTCACCCTAACCAACAATCTTGGTGAGAACACGGTTCTCGACTGCACCAATCCTTTGGATGTGCCGGCCGCGATCTCGCGCCACCTGGAAAGTCAGGACACCAGTGTCACGATTTCCGGAATGGTCACATCCGAGGCATGGCCTACTTGGCGAGGCTGGTCGGATGATGGCTCTGAAAAGAACATCAAGCTTTTGCTGGATGAGAGCGCTGCCAACAATGGCGGCTTCTGGACGTTGCCTGCCTATCTTCAGCAGCTGGAGCTGAATAAGGAGGGGTCTGGCAAGGTCACCTTTACAGCAACGATTAGCGGTGCCGGGTCTCGCACCTGGGTGGATGCTACCTGATGGCCGCGCTTCTTGAGGAATGGGCAGGCAAAGAGCGTTGCTTTGAGCTCAAATTCGGAGATGTCTTGGATCTTCAGGAGGCCACGGGCTGCGCTATTGGCCAGATGTTCATTCGTCTGGTCAGTGGTGCCTTCAGAATTGAGGATACCTACCATACCATTCGCCTTGCCCTTGTGGGTGGCGGCATGTCGGCACTTGACGCCAAGCGGTTGATGCAGCGCCATTTCGACACGCGGCCGCAGATGGAAAACGCCGCTTTGGCGGGTCAGATCTTCAATGCCCTGATGGTTGGTATTGAGGAAGCCGGGGGCGAAACAGAAGGTGCCGAGGCAGATGTGGAGCCTTACAAGTTTTCTGAGGTTTCCCAGCTTTGTCGCGTCTTCAATCTGTCTCCCATCGAGATGCGACAGATGCGTTACTCCGATTTTGTGAACATGGTCAAAGGCTTCAACGCTGCTTCTGAGACGAAAGCTCCACACATTTCAGAGCAGGAATTCCTCGACATCCTCGAAAAGCATGAACCAGAGGCAGTCACCTGATGGCCCAAGCCGTTGAAGATGCCCTGATCGTTCGGATGGAAGCCAGTCTGCGGAAATTTGAACGCCAAATGGAAGGCGGCCGCAAGGCAGCGGTTACAGCAGCAACCAGATCTGAGCGCGCCTGGAAGACTGCGGGCAACCAGATTTCAGCAAACGCCAATCGCGCAACCACTGGCATTCAGCGGATGACGCAGATGGGCGGGCAGGGACGGTTTGTGCTTCAAAATACCGCCAACCAGATCGGTGACATTGCGGTGCAGATGAATGGAGGTGTGAGTGCCGCCAAGACCTTTGGCCAGCAGCTGCCCCAGCTATTTGGTGGTCTCGCGGTATTGGGCGGGCCACTTGGATTGATTGGTCCATTGCTTGGTACAGTTGCTGCGCTGGGGCTGCCCGTGGCGGCGGCTTTGATGGATATCGAAGGTTCAGCGGAGAGTCTGACCGACCGGATGAAGGCGCTCGAAGAGAGTATTTCTGCGGTTAAATCAGCCCAGGAGCTCTCGGCAACTTCTGCGGTGGATTTGATGAATGAATATGGCGGACTAGCTGACGAGGCCAAAGCCATCTTTGAGATCAATCGACAGATCGCATCGGTTCGGGCCCAAGGGGCGCTGGATAAGGCTGCGCGCGGAGTCGCAGGCGAGCTGGGAGTTGAGGGTGTTTTTGGCTTTGGGCCTGACCAAATTCGAAATTTGGAAGCTACCATTGCATCGCTTCGGGGTGAATTGATTGCCCTGAATGAAACCACCCCTGAAATTGATGGCTTGGAGCGCTGGAAAGAGGCGTCAGCTCGAATCGACGAGCTTCGTGATGGGATTAAGGGCCTTAAAACTGTCGAGGGAAACATCGACGATTTGGCCGATGCGTTAGGCTTGCCAGAATCTGCGGCCCGTGAGGTGGTTGCTCAGTTTGCAGCCATTGGTGAGGCCAAGGGGCCTCAGGCCCAAGCGCAGGCAATGAGCGACTTGGCGGATTATATCAATGGGGCCTCTGACAACCTAGCAAAGGCAAGTGAAGAAGGTGAACTGCTCTATGACCAGCTTCTGGCTGCTGTCACCAAGGCGCTGGAGTTGGCAAAGATTGACATCGCCAGTGGCATCGATGCTGGAGCTGATGCTGCTGAACGGCTCAAAGAAGAACTGGCTGCTGCACTCGCCTTACAGAACCGGGTTAATACGCAAGAAAGCAAGCAATACAGCGGTCGCGGGGGAGATCCGCGGACTGTTGGAAACGATGATTATACCAGCAATCAGAGCTACCAGACGATTGATGAGACGATTGAAAAATATCGTAGGTCCTCAAAGCGCCGTGGCGGATCTGCAGGACGCGCAGGCACGGGCCTGAAGGAAGCACAACGCCTATACGATGCAACCCGCTCGAAAGCCGAACAGTACGCCGCAGAGCTGGCTAGAATTGAAGACCTGCATCGCAGGTTCCCTCAAGTTGTGACAGCGGAAGTGCGGGACAGGGCGGTTGATGCACTCAATGAAAGCGCTAAGGCAGCGGAAGGTATGGCAAAGCGCTTGGAGAGCGGTTTCGAAGCGGCTTTTACAGCCCTAATCACTGGCGCAGGTAGCGCCAAGGACGTTGTGAAGTCTCTCGCAGCTGATCTCGCTCAGATGGCAGCGCAGCAAGCCTTCAAGTCCCTTGTTGGCGGGTTGTTCGATAGCTCGAGCGGTGTCGGTGGGTTCGTTGGAGGGCTGGTTGCCAGTGCCAACGGCAATGTCATTGAAGGCGGTCGTGTCAGGCCCTTTGCCAATGGCGGCGTGGTGTCATCTCCCACGTATTTTCCGATGTCTGGACGGCAAACAGGCCTCATGGGCGAAGCCGGACCCGAAGGAATTTTACCCTTAGCCAGAGTGAACGGGAAACTAGGGGTCAGAGCGCAGGGCGGTGCCGGCGGTATCGTTGATGTTCGAGTGTTCATGGATGACAACGGCAACTGGCAGGCTGAGACAGCACGTATCTCGGGCAATGTCTCGGCGCAGCATGTGGCGGCGGGCATGGCGATGCAGGACCGTAAAACCTCCAGCAATCTGGCAACTCATCTGATGAGGAAGGGCTGATGCAGCGCCCTATTGTCACCCTGCCTGCGGGCTTTCTCAAATTCTTGCAGGTCGATTGGGATATCGATTGGCGCGGCCAGGGGCTGGGGGAGACCACCGGCGGCGGGTCGACGGTGGTTTTCAATCGGTTCCCGCGCTGGGTTGGTGCGCCATCCGTGTTTCTGGAAGGGGCGGCGCTGGCGCAATGGCGGGCGATCCGGGCCGCAGCGCAGGGGCGGGTGGGGATCTATCGCCTGCCCATGGTTGATCCAATTGGCAGCTATGGCGTGAGCGGTTCTGATCTTCCCTTTTCGGATGGGGCGAGCTTTGCATCTGGGCATGGCTTTGCGTCTGAAGCCCTGGGTTTTGCAGCGCTGGCGGCGGATCCGGGGGCTGAGCAGATCCGGGTCAAGGATGCGGCTGTTGCGCCACGCGCCGGTCAGATCATGAGCCATGGGCTTTGGCCCTTTGTTGTCACCTGGGTTCAGGAGGTCTCGGCGGGGGTCTTTGATCTTGGCATCCAGATGCCCCTGCGCGGGGCGGTGGCTGCCGGTGATCCCGTCCGGCTAGAGGGCATGGGCCTGTTTGAAGCGATTGAGGATGGCATGGGGCGCGTGAGCTATGATGCCAGCCGCGCTTCCCAGATCAAGCTGAATTTCCGTGAGGTTTTGAACCGATGAGCTTTTTCCCTGCTGGGTATGACCCTCAAGGCGAGATCCTTGGGGCGCTGGACCTGTGCGAGATCGATACGCCGGACGGGCCCATGCGCTTCATGATTGGTGCCGATGGCGTGTTTACAGATGTCTATGGCCACAAGTGGTATGGCACCCAGCTCGCCAGTGTCGGCTCATTGGAGAGCGCACTTGAGGGGCGCGCCCCTGAAGGGTCGATCACGCTCTCCTACTTTCAGGATCCTGATGCGGATGACCTGATCGCGCAGGTGAAGGCGCTGGGGGTGGAGTATATCCAAGGTCGTGCCATCCGGTTCTATTTCCAGCCCATCGGTAGCATGGCGGAACTATACAAGCCCAAGCATCCGCCCCTGCAGTGGATGCAGCGCACCATGCGCAGCCTGCGGTTCTCGGCCAGTGGGGCGCAGGATCGATCGATCTCGCTGGGCTTTGAGGCCTGGACCGAAAAACGCCGGGCGGCGCGGCGGATCGTGATGAACACCGAAGGCCACGCCAAGCTGATTGGCGAGGCAAACCCCTCGCTGAAATTCATGCCTACGAGCGCTTTTGAAGAAGAGAAACTGTTCGGATGACACCACTATATCGGGAACTGCACCGCTGGAATGTGACGCCCTTTATCTGGGGAGAGATGGACTGCGTTCTGTCGATCGCGGATTGGGTCGAGCAGGTCACCGGCAAAGATCCGGCAGCGTGCCTACGCGGTGTCTATGACAGTCGCGGATCCTGCCAGCGCGAAACCGGGTTTCTGCGCAATCCTGTGGAAACGGTAGAGGCCTGCCTGGCCACCATCGGGGGGCTGCCCCGTGTCGAGGAACCGGCCCCCGGTGATGTTGGCATCGTCATGGCCCATGATGCCAAGGGGCGTCTGTCGCCCTGTGGCGGTCTCTGGCTGGGCGAGGCCTGGGGGTTCAAGACGCGGCGCGAAGATCACGGGGGCAGGGGCGCGATCACCATCAAGCCGATCCTGATCCCATCGGTACTGGCAATCTGGGGGGTAGGTTATGAAGCGTAGTCTGCTGTTCGCCGCGCTGATGGGCTGCACCATGTTGACGCCCCGGCCTGCCGAGGCGGGGCCGGTTGTTGCCTTCGTTGCCGGGGCAGTTGGGGTTGCTGGTGGGACCGCATTGGCCACCACGGCGGCCTATTTGGCTGGTGCGGGATTTGCCGCCACGGCTGTGGGGGGCTTTATCGTCAAGACGGTTGTGGCGATTGGCCTATCAGCCCTGGCGGCGCAGCTTGCGCCCAAGCCAATATCGCCGCCCCCCAGTATCCAAATGGCGAATTTTGCCCAGCCGGTCAGCTATGCGGAATGGGTCTATGGCCGCACCCGCAAGGGGGGCTTTCTGGGCTTCACCGGCTTTGCCTCTGGTACCCGGTACTATGTGCCAATTCTCGCGGCGCATCCGATCGAGGGCGTGGTGCAGCACTGGCTGGATGAAAGGGTGGTGACGCTGACCGCGCAGGCGGATCGTCTGTATAGTAATATCGCAGAGGCACCAATCGCAGGCTATGGGCGCATCAATGTCTTTGATGGCGCACCCGGTCAGCAGGTGCATCTGTCGTTCAATAATCTGTTTGCAGAGGTCACCGATGAGTTTGACTTCAAGGGGCTGTCGGGCGCGGTGATCTGGGCCACGCGCCCGCCGCAATCGTCTTTTACGCAGATCTATCCTGAAAGCCGTCAATGGGCCTATACGCCAGTGCTGGATGGCAAGAATGATCTGTTCGACCCGCGCGACAACAGCCGCAAGTTCAGCGCCAATGCGGCGCTGGTGCTGGCGGATTGGATTGTCGAGATCCTGGGCCGTGATGTTGACTGGGATGAAGTCGCGGATGAGGCGAATGCCTGTGATGTGCAGGTCATGAACGCTGATGATTACCTGCAAAGCCTCTGGGAGCTGAATGGCACCCTGTCGGATGAGCAGGATTTTGAGGGTCAGCGGGTGGCGCTGGCGGCGGCTTGCGATGCGTTTTTGTATGAGCGCACCGATGGCAAGGTCGGCTTTACGGTCGGGCGCTGGATAGAGCCGGATCTCGTGCTGGGCCCGGATGACTTTTTATCTCTGGAACTGGCCAGCGGCGAGTTTGGCGCTGATGCCCCGGATGAGGTTGCCGGCGTCTACATCGAGCCGGAAAACGGCTGGCGGGAAACCCCATCCGGGGCTTGGGTTGAAAAGGATGTGGCCAAACCAGTTCGCGATGAGCCGCAGCTATTCATGGTGAACAGCCACAACCAGATCGCCCGGCTGAACAAGCGGCTTGCCCGCACCAAGCGGGCGCGGTTCCAGCTCACCGCCACCATCGGTTTTCGCGGTTATGAAATTCTTGGTGGCCGCATGGGTGGCCGGGCGCATCGGTTTGTGCGTGTCGTCCATCCAGAGCATCAGATCGATGAAGTCTTTGAGGTGGGCGAGCTGGCGCGCGAGGCCTCTGGGGTGTTCTCGCTGACCGCCAATTCGGTCAGTCCAGAGGATTTTGCATTCGATGCCGCGACTGAAGAGCCTACGCGCCCGGTTTATGACAGAGTTCAGGGTGATAGCGGCATCCCTATACCAACTGGCCTGGCCGTAACGGCTTCAGGAGGGGGTGTTGTCACGGTGCAATGGGATGCCCAGAGCGAGGCTTACCAGCAGGATCTACGCTACCAGCCTAGTGATGGGTCATCATCCTGGATCGTTCGGGGGGTGTTGTTTGCGAGTGTGTCCACACCGCTCGCCGGTTTCACCGTCGGGGAGGAATACGCGGTGCAGATCCGCAACCGCAGCGCAGGCCTCGGGCTATCCGACTGGTCTGCATCTGAAATATTCACAGCTTAAAACAGGAGGCGCCTATGGTCGCCCTTTTGCCTCAAACCATCATGATGGGGAACCCGCCAGCCGAGGGCCATCAGCCTTCCAAGGCAGATCTTGCAGATTGGATGCAAGAGACTGAAAGCCTTGCTGCCGGTGGCGGGCTTTCTTACGTCAACAGCAGCCTGGCGGATCTGGCTCTGCGATCCGGCGTGGCCGATGGGGAATTTGCCCTTTTGTTGAACACCGAGGCAGAGGCCGGGGTATATGAGCGCGACGGCGGGGCCTGGCTGAAGGTGGCTGACATTCCGGCGATCTTTCTGGAAAGTATGGCCGCTGTGCAGGCTCAGGGGTTTGCCCAGGCGGCGCAGGCTTCTAAAGACGCGGCGCAGGGATATGCAGGCGGGGCCAATGCATCTGCGCTGCTGGCAGCCGCTGCGGCAGAGGCATCGGGTAATGTCGTTTTTGTCAATACCTATGCCCAGGCGAGTGCGATCTGGGCATCTCTGCCGGTGGATACATTGATCGAGGTGATGATCGATGAGAGCCGTGGCGATGTGCGCGCCCGCTACCGGGTGGAACCTGGTGCTTTGGCGTTCATTATGACGCTTGGCAGTTTGCACCCAGATCAAAATCTGGCGGACCTGCAGGATATAGAAGCCGCCCGCAACAATCTGGAGCTGGGGAAATATCAGACAGTCATATTTGGCGGCATTCAGTCTGATGGTGTTGGCGAGTTTGCAAAAGGTGTGACGGGTGGCGGGTACGGTTTGAGCATCTCCCGGTCGGGGGATCGTATCGATATTTCCCCAACGGATCTGGCTGGGGGGTACGATATCAGCAAGAAGATGTCATATAACCCGGCAGTTGGCGTCTGGCAGATCAGCGGCGGGGTTTCTGTCGGCGGGGTGATGTCATGCTTTGGCCCGGATTTTGAAAAGATCTCGATGATCCGATCAAATAATAAGTTTATCGCTGGCCTGGAAGCGGCGGGCCTTGTTTTCCGGGTAAATGAAGATGTGACCCCTGAGACGGACAGCGCCAGAGTTGAACCGGCTGGGATCGCCGCGCCTTCACCGATCAGCTTGATGACGCGCGAAATGGGGGATGCGCGATACGGCCAGCGTTTTACCAGTGGCGCGCAGGCGCTGGTTAGCGGTGGGTTGATCACTCTCGCGCATGGCCTCGGCAAGGCACCTGGTCTTGTGATGTACCGCCTGAAATGCCTGACGGCTGAGCATGGCTATTTGGTTGATGATGAAATCATTTTGGGCGGCAACACAGGTGGTGGCGGCACCAATCGGATCGCCACGGCGCGCGTTGACGCCAGTTCTATCTATGTACGGTTGTCCTCTGCCGCTGTTGTTTTTGCGGCTGGGCACAGGGACACCGGCGTTTTGGTCGGTCTGACCAACGGAAACTGGGAACTCTATGTGGAGGCAGTGGCATGATTGAAGCGCCAGCTCTGGAAACCAAACACTACTGCGATGCGCAGGGCGTCTACCTCGGGGCCTTTTCTGGCGGCGCTGAACCGCCAGAGGGGGCAATTGAACGGCCAGCGCCCCAGAGCGCTGCGGCCCTGTGGCTGAATGGCGAATGGGTTGAGCCTGACCCTCTTGCTGCATTGCGCGCCGGGGCCTTCCTGTCGCGCCAGGCCTTCTGTCTGGCCTTGTATCGCGAGGGAATTTTGACTGAGGTCGATTCCATTGCGGCTGCCCGTGGGGATTGGCCGGCGACTCTGGATGCGCTTCTGGCTTCCAAGCCTGATGTGGATCAAGCAGAGGCCAGGATCGTCTGGGCCACCTCGACAGAGGTGCGCCGCCTGCATCCGCTGTTGGCGATGATCGCAGCCCATATGGGGATCGATGATCTGGGCCTTGATGCGATCTTTGGTTTGGTTGCGCCGGGCGCAGGGGAGTGACGATGATTGATCAGAAGATCCAGGGGGTAGCCAATATCTCCACGCTTAGCGGGGCCGCGATTGCGGGATTTGGAGCATTTACGCTGACACAGTGGCTTGCCATAGGCGGATTTATTTTGGCGCTAGCCGGGTTCGGCGTGAACCTCTGGCACAAGGTCGCGACCTACCGGCTGCAGCGCCGCGAATTGCAGCTCAAGCTGGCTGGAAAGCTGCCCAGCTAATCCAAAGAAAACTCGAACCTGAAACCAACCCTGCCTCTGGCGGGGTCTTTTGCATTGGAGAAACACATGAAACTGATTGCAGACTGGAAGGCCACGCTTGGTAAGTCCTGGTCTCTTTGGCTGATCGCGGCAAGCTTGGTTCTGTTGGGTGGATATTTTCTAGCCCTGGTCAAGCCCGGCATGCTGGGCTGGGATCCGATGTATTTTGCCATCGCCTCGGCCACATGTCAGGTGCTGGCCATTCCTGCGCGGCTGGTGCTGCAGAACGGGTTGTCCGGGCTTGCCGCGTTCCGGCGCGATCAGTCTGGCGCGGTGCGTCGGCGCACGGTTGGCCTGATCGCGGGCAGTGGCATCGCGCTAACCTCGGCCATTACCTTCATTGGCCAGTGGGAAGGTCTGCGCGTGGATGCCTACCGCGATGTCGTGGGCGTCTGGACCGTCTGCTATGGCGAAACCAAGGGGGTGCAGCGCGGCGATCGCTACAGCAAGGCAGACTGCGATGCCATGCTGGCGCGCGAGATCCTGGCCTATGAGGCGGCGCTGGATCGATGCCTGAAACATCCGGTGCCGGTGGGCATGAAGATCGCCCTGGTCAGCTGGACCTACAACGTCGGGGCAGGGGCCGCCTGCACATCGACCCTGGTGCGAAAGGCCAATACTGGGGATCTGGCCGGGGCCTGCAATGAGCTGCCGCGCTGGAACAAGGCGGGCGGGCGCGTCTGGGCCGGGCTGGTCAATCGGCGCGGCGCTGAACGGGCCATGTGCCATCAGGCCCTGAAAGAGGCGGCATGATCCCGGCTGTGCTCTCACGCAATCTGCCCGGTATTGCCCTGGTTGCTGTGCTGGCCGGGGTGGTCTGGACAGTGGCGGATGCCTTCCAGGACCGCGCCCGGCTGCGCGCCGATCTGGCCGCTACCCGGTCGGATCTGGCAACGGCGCAAGCCAGCCTGCAGCAGGCCGCCGAGACCGCCCGCATTCACCGCGCCCACCTCGATCGCGCCGCCGATGAGGCGCGCCAATGGTCGGCGCTTTCAAATGACCTGCAACAGATGGGAGGCCGCGATGCGCCTTTATCCCCTTTGCTTGGTGCTACTGCTCAGCGCTTGTTCCGATCGGGCCAGTGAGCCGGTGATACCGCCGCCGCGAGTGCCGGCGGATTTGCTGCAGCCCTGCGCCGGATACACCGGCCCGCTGCCGCAGACCGAAGGCCAGATCTCGGATGCCCTCATTGCCGAGGCGCGCGGGAGGCGCTGTGCCAATGGCAAGCTGGCAACTGTTGCCGAGGTTCTGACCCAATCGGCCCTTTAAGGGCTGGATCATTCACCCCCAATTACATGAGGCCAAACCATGCCACAGACCGATCCCTTTGCGACCCAAGCCCGAGGGCTGACCAGCCCGGCGACTCGCCATTTTGCCATTGTGCCAGCCGATGGCGCTGACCTGCCAACGCGCCCTCGCGTGTTGCGCGCGCTGACTTCGGGCGATGTTGCCCTGCGTGACGCAGCCGGGGTGGTGATTATCTATCCCGTGGCTGCCGGGGAAACCCTGCAGTTTTCTGCGGTCGGGGTTGAAGCAACCGGCACCACCGCGACCGTTGTGGGGTGGGTGTAATGCTGGGACTTGGCCTGAGCTTCTGGGCCGGGTCCGCGCTGACGGCACTGCCGAATGAAGGCGGCGGCGGATTTAGTCCGGCGTCTCTTTTTGCAAGTGGGGAATCTGGCGTCTGGTATGACCCATCTGACCTTTCAACTCTCTGGGCCGATACATTCGGCACGACACAGGCGGTCCTTGGCGGTGCCGTCGCGCGCATGGATGACAAATCTGGCAACGGAAACCATGTCACCCAAGACACATTTGCCGCGCGTGCCATCCTGCGTCAATCGGTGGCTGGGGAGTATTACCTAGAGTTCGACGGGGTAGATGATTACCTACTCACTGCGGCCGGAATTCTCGGGGGCGCCGCTACCGTCTTCACGCTTGCGGCGGGTGTCTCAACCGAGGGGGGAGCCGGGACATCAGGCAATGACCGGCCACTGTCTCTTGGCAACGCTACTCTGGGCACCGCCGGCGGCTCCGCAAGAGAAACCTTCGGGCAAGCTCAGGACGGGTCACTCCGATACGATGGGGCTTTTACTGCTGGTGCCCTTTCCTTGCCAAGTGAGTTTGTTCGCTTGTCCAGCCGTAACGGGGGATCAGTTTTGGATATGATTAATGCGGCGGAGAGTATAGGCGCGACTGCTACTCTGGTATCTACCATAGACGAAGTGGCAATTTGCGCGCCTGCAGGGGCAGCGTATGCGCAGGCAAACATCCACGGCGTGATCGTCATTAATCGGGTTTTGACGGCTCAAGAGATTTCGGACACCGAGACATACCTTGCAGAAAAAGCCGGGGTGACGCTATGAGGATTACAGCCGCGGCGCCAGCCGCCATACTGGATGATTGCAATGATTTCGCAATGGTCTTGGCCTTTGGTCCTGCCGACAACCTGACGTACCGTGACCCGAGTTGGCAGGACGCCGAGGGAAACCTCTACGCCGTTGCCTCCTTTCTCGTGCGCCCAGAGTGGATATCGGCGGCCCAGGCCGGGCTTGTGCGCCCGGAGTGGGACACGCAGCCTTACGTCATAAATATGGCAGGGGCAAACCGAGCGCAGGCTGCGTTGGTATTCTGGCATACCGGTATGGAAGTTGCTGCGCCACAGGCCGCGACATTAGCCTTGACGGCTATCGGCGGTGCTGACGGCCGGGCGGCTCTGGCCATGATGGGGTTGTTCAGATCGGGCAACTGAAGTGCTGGGCAAGGGCATCCCGGTCTGCGGCGCGCAGGTCGGCGGCGAATGGATCCCAGACTTTGAGGGGGCGACTGTTTGAAGATGTTGAGGTCTTTGACTTCAAGCGGCTTCAGCAGTGACTTCCAGGTGCATCCCAAGCGCTCTAAAGGCCTCTTCGATCTGAGCCAGCTTTGTTTCGTGATTCGGATCAAACAGGCGGTCGATTTTGGTGCGCGACCAGCCTGTTGCCCTTTGGAGGTCGGCGCGGGTCATGCTTGCCGCCATTAGCGCCCAATAGAGTTGCAGCTTGATGCCTAGGGCCAGCGGAATGGATGCTCCGTGATTTTCTGAGGGGTGAGGGATTTCTTGGAATGCATCCATCCGAGCAGCGATGGCTTCTATGACCGCATTACGGCCCGATGCCCTGGCCTCCTCTTCGCTTTCTCCGAAGGATGTGACTTCGGGAAGGTCGGGGCAGGTCACCAGAAAGGTGTTGTTGTCGTCAGGGGTCAGGTCGATTGGGTAAAACATGGCTGGTTCCTTTGCGGGTGACCCCGGCCTTATTTAAGGCCGAGGTCTTTGAGTATCTTGTTTACGAGGCCGGTCCCGAGTTCTTTTCTTGAACCGTGCATGGGCAACTGTGAGGTCTTGTCGCCTAGCCGAACCGTCTTGTGTCCACTTCCGCCCTTGTGTGTTTCGAAGGTGCATCCGTGGCGCTTGAGTAGCTTCTCCAATTCTTTGCTGTTCATGGGTATATATTACACACAACTGTATAATCAAGTCAACAGAAGTGTGTAATTATTGCGGGGAATCCGCTTAGGATTTTGCCATCACAACGCGGGGCGGATAGATGGTGTTCGCTGTGACGTGTTCCGCATAAATTACGAACCGATTACGCACGCGAGTATGCGAATGTGTGGCGAAATAAAACGGGTATCGATGCTGTCCCGGGTTAGCAGTTAGACCCCGTTCCGCGTGGTTTAGGTTGACTCGGCTTTGGCTGTTTCGTTTTCTCCCGAGTATAGGAGTACCAAATGTCGAACCAACAAGTGCTAGCTGAACATGGCGTCGGGCTCTGTATCCTCGGCCTCGGGTTCTCCACCGCTGCAGCGCCGCTGTCTTCTGTCGCTCTTATCGGTGTCGCACTCTTTGACATTTGGCGCAATTTTCGGCACACAAAACGCCAAGCCGCGCGAGACGCCGGAATGGCCAGGCTAGCCTCTCTCGGTATCACCGACCGGCAGGCAGAGGTGGCACTGAATTATCTAAAGGACTTCAAAACCCAGTTCGAAGTGGATCCGGCCTCACTAAAGGATGCCCGCACAAGGGGCGCTTTCCCGCAAACCCTGTATGATACACTCTTTGACCCCAAAACGATCCCTGCAGATGACCGCGTCCCCGAGGCGCTTTTTGCTATTGTTGAAGGGGCTTGGGATGTTCTGCGACTGGAAGATGACGTCCACAAACTCTTCACCCAAGAAAGCCTATCGCACTTGGAGATGCAGCTCGGCACAAGGTTTGATGTGCTGGAAAAGCGTCTTGCCGCCGACATTGCCGATCTCAGGGAGATGGTCGAAGTTCTCACCCGTCAACTGGAGGGCAAACGACTTCAAATGTCCACCACTGCGCAGACGCTGCTGGACAATGAGAATTTTATCGTCGCTCTCGCTTTCCGCTATGCCGAAGGCAGCCCTCAGGATCTTGCCGCCGCGCTCGGCGGCCTTGAACACGCTCTCGAGGTCGCAGCAGAAGAACGGGAGCGGGGCAAGCTCCTTGGCAACACTGATGATGCTGTGAACGCTGTCATCGCTCAGGCCGATGCCTTGAACGCGGCCGGTCAGATCGATACCGCCGCGGCTTTGCTAGCGGAGGAGGAGGCGCGCGTGCAAGCTGGTCTGATCCGGCTGTGTGACAAAGGCATCTCCCAAGCAGTTTTGACCCGCGATGTTGAAGCTGCCGTTGTCTATGAGTTGAAGAAGCTACCGTTGGAGGCACCGGAGCTAGATGACCATTTCAGCTATCTCAACGGTGTCTTTGTCGAATGGTGCACGCGCGGCGATCTGCAGGGCCTGAATTTCGATGCCGAAGTGGCCATTGCGCTTATGAGACATATGGTGGGCCACTTTGGCCGTGAGCCGGACAAGAAAGATGCGTGCCTTATCAACCTCGGGGTTGCGCTCCAGAAGCTAGGGGCGCGGGAGAGCGGTACCGCGCGGCTGGAGGAGGCCGTTAGCGTATACCGCGCGGCACTCGAGGAACTGTCCCGCGACCGGGTGTCGCTCGGCTGGGCAACGGCCCAGATGAATCTCGGTGCTACGCTCGCCACCCTCGGGGAGCGAGAGCGCAGCACCGCGCGGTTGGAGGAGTCCGTCATCGCCTCCCGTGCGGCACTCGAGGAACTGCCCCGCGATCGGGTGCCCATCGAATGGGCAACGGCCCAGATGAACCTCGGGAATGCACTCCGTTCCCTTGGAGAGCAGGAGCGCGGCACCGCGCGGCTGGATGAGGCCGTTAGCGCATACCGCGCAGCACTCGAGGAACTGACCCGCGATCGGGTGCCCCTACTATGGGCGAAGAACCAGATGAACCTGGGGAATGCGCTCACCAACCTCGGGGAGCGGGAGCGCGGCACCACGCGGTTGGAGGAAGCCGTTAGCGCATACCGCGCAGCACTCGAGGAACGGCCCCGCGACCGTGTGCCCCTTGATTGGGCAATGACCCAAATGAATCTCGGGAATACACTCCGTTACCTTGGGGAGCGGGAGAGCGGCACCGCGCGTCTGGAGGAGGCGGTTATCGCCTTCCATGCGGCACTCCAGCAATGGACCCGCGATCGGACACCTCTCGAATGGGCAAACTCCGTCGGCAGCCAAGGGGTTGTCCTTCTCGTGTGGGCGGACCGGGCGAGCGATGTGTCTCTCGCAGTTCGTGCCCGTGATCAACTGATTGAGTCTGAAAAGACGCTGCGCGAAGGCGGGCACGCGATATGGGCACAGATCTTCGCCAGCCAGATTCTCCGGGCAGAGGCACTTATAATTCGCCTCACCGCGCCTGACTGAGCCAAAGCGATTGCCTTTCATAGAACTGTTAAATCCGACATGTGTGCGAGGCGTTGCATGAGCAATGCGGGTTCCAGACCTGCGCTTGAAAGAAACGCGCCCCAACATCCGCTTGGGCTGAGGGCAGTCATCCACGGTCTCAGATGAAGTACGCTTTTTTTACGCTAAAACTGTGTAATATTTTGTTTTTGAACAAATTTCACATGCCTCTCGACCGCACCATTATCAAGACCCAAGATAATGATAATGTCTGGTGAAATCGAGAACGCGATATCTTGCGTTCTGCAAGCCCCCCATTCTACCACGCATGTCTGCACAGCGCTCAATCCAGATGTGGCCCCTGTGGCATTCAGTTCCGATTGGCTTGCTGTCTAGTCGATCTTGATCTCCCCTTCTTTTTCGCCCTATTGGCCGTGTATCGATAAATGCCGAAGCCTTTCCGCATCTCTATTAGCGGTAGCTGGGGGTGCCATTTGCTGCTTTCTTTTCGAAGATGTGAACCAGGCAACCCAGCGGAAATCAATTCATCCTGCCGCCAAGGCTTCGAATCGCTGGCGCAGGCTATTTCTGGACCGTCATGTATTTTTCAAACTTCCCGCCAAGTTTAACAAAAACATACCACCTGAAGCTGAAACGAAAACTACCCTCGCGAGAATTATTTGGCTTAAATCGAAAGCCTATACCATATTCAGTATGGTGTAGGGGGTGATAGCACTAGTCTATACATTTTATTGAAAATTTTATTAGACTGTGGCAGATTGATATTCCGGAAGTCGTGGAGACATCGGAACTGACGAGTTCGGATCTGTCGGAAATATCACGTATTCCCAAATCGCATATATGCCAATAGCTGCCTTATTTTCTCGGAAGTATCCTGGGGAGGAATGCATTTGCGTACCAATATTATGCCACGCGTCGTTGCGCGAAATCACAAAGTAATCCTAATTGCCGGTGGTGCCGGTTTCATTGGATCAAACCTCTGCCATCGTTTTTTGGATGATGGGCACGAAGTTATCTGTGTCGATAATTTTCAAACCGGCAGCAGGCGTAACGTTGCAGAGTTTTTAAAGCGACGTTATTTCAGATTGATCCAGCATGATATCTGTGACCCGATTGATATATCTGGGCCTGTTCATGAGATATATAACATGGCCTGTGCTGCCTCACCGGATCGGTATCAGGAAGGTCCGATCCACACCTCCAAGACCTGTTTTCTCGGCGCGCTCAATCTGCTTGAGCTGGCCCGCAGAAAGAAAGCCCGGATTTTGCAATCCTCCACCTCGGAGGTTTATGGCGATCCCGAAATTTCTCTGCAGGATGAAAGCTACCGCGGCTGCGTCAACACCTGCGGCCCCCGCGCTTGCTATGATGAAGGGAAGCGCATGGCGGAAACATTGTTCTGGGAATATGGCGCCCACAAGGGGCTTGAAACGCGGATTGCCCGGATATTCAACACCTACGGCCCCAACATGGATCCCGAAGACGGGCGCGTTGTGTCAAACTTCATTGTGCAGGCTCTGAAAGGCGAGGATCTGACCATCTACGGCACCGGCACGCAGACCCGCTCTTTTTGCTATGTGAGTGATCTTGTTGATGGGTTGATCCAGCTAATGGCATCGGATGAGAAGATGCCGGTCAACCTGGGTAACCCCTGCGAATTTACCATGCTGGAACTTGCTGAAAAGGTCGTCAAAATGGTGCGGTCGCGGGCAGGCATCACGTTTCGACCGCTGCCGCAGGACGATCCCAGACAACGCAGACCCAATATTGAACGCGCCAAGACGATCTTGGGATGGGTGCCGAAAGTGAGCCTGAACGAGGGATTGAGCACCACAATTGAGTGGTACCGTGAACGATTGGCGGTGGATAAGGAAGCGGAGGCACCGGTAGGACAATGAACCATGCGTCCTCAATCCTTGTTACGGGCGGCGCTGGGTTTATCGGCTCGCATAGCTGCAAGGCCTTGAAAATGGCCGGGTATCTTCCCGTTGTTTTTGATAATTTGTCTACCGGACATGCAGAGGCCGTCCGTTTTGGCCCCTTTGTGCAGGGCGACATACGCGACTGCGATGCGGTTGTAGCCGCGATCTCAAAGCATAAGATCACTGCCATTTTGCATTTTGCAGCCTCCGCCTATGTCGGAGAGAGCGTGCAGCAGCCAAATGCCTATTACGACAATAACGTCGGCGGCATGATTTCATTGCTAAAAGCCGCAAGCGCAACCGATATCAAGCGGATAGTCTTTTCATCAAGCTGTGCCACCTATGGTGTGCCCGAAACCTTGCCAATTGTTGAGACAACGCCACAGGTGCCGATCAATCCCTATGGCCGGACCAAGCTGATTGGCGAGCAGATGCTGGAAGATCTCGCCCGTGTGAGCGATCTGACATTTGCCTGTCTGCGGTACTTTAATGCCGCAGGGGCGGATCCCGAAGGCCAGCTGGGCGAGCAACATGATCCCGAAACCCACCTTGTTCCGCTTGCCCTGATGGCCGCGTCGGGGCAGCGGGAGGTCTTGTCTATTTTTGGTGATGATTACCCGACGCCGGATGGAACCTGCATTCGCGATTATATTCACGTGGCCGATCTGGCGAGGGCGCATGTTCTGGCGCTGCAGCATCTGATGCAGGGGAAGCCGTCGATCAAGCTGAACCTGGGCAGTGGGAGGGGGCATTCGATCCTTGAAATCGTGCGCGCCATCGAGGCAAAGACCGGCCGGAAATTACCCATCAGGATTGAACCCCGTCGCGCCGGTGATCCGCCATCGCTGACAGCAGACCCTTCGCGCGCTGCCGAGGTGCTGGGGTTTCGTGCCGAGCTGTCCTCGCTTGAGCGGATTATTGAAGACGCAGCCCCTTGGTTTGGGTTGAAATGCAATGTCGCGGCCTGACCCCGGATATCGCAACCTGTCCCGTATAATTGTGGGACGTAAACGGGTTCTGTTCTTGGCCCTGCTGGGGATATGGGGGGCGGCGACGCTCTGGTTCTGGACCTGGTGGTTCGCACCTGAACATATCGCGTCGCCCTGGCGGTTTGCATTGGTGACCGGGCTATTGGGGTGGCTGAGTTTCCTGCAATGCTACTTCATCTATTTTGCGATGCGCGCTGTTCGCTCCTGCGCGCCCGATCCAGTACCGGGGCAGTTCCGCGTGGCGATGATCGTGACCAAGACACCTTCAGAACCGTTTGAGGTCGTTCAGACCACCCTTGAGGCGATGCTGGCACAGGACTATCCCCATGATACCTGGCTGGCAGATGAAGATCCCAGCCCGGACACCATAGATTGGTGCAACCGCCACGGTGTGAGGATTTCCAGTCGCAAGGGGGTTGAAGACTATCATCAGGCGGTCTGGCCTAGGCGAACGCGCTGCAAGGAAGGCAATCTTGCCTATTTCTACGATCACTGGGGCTATGCGGAATACGATATCGTCAGCCAGCTAGATTCCGATCACGTGCCGCAGCCGGGATACCTGCGCGAGATGTTGCGCCCCTTTGCGGATGCGGATGTGGGCTATGTAAGTGCGCCATCAATCTGCGCCTCGAACGCCTCCCGGAACTGGGCGGCGCGTACGCGATTGCACACCGAGGGGGCATTTCACGGGGTTCTGCAGGCGGGTTATACTGCGGGGTTTGCGCCGATGTGCATCGGATCCCACTACGCCGTGCGGACCTGCGCCTTGCAGGAGGCGGGCGGGTTGGGCCCTGAACTGGCCGAGGATCACTCCACGACAATGCTGATCAATGCGGCAGGCTGGCGGGGGGTGCATGCGCTGGATGCGATTGCCATTGGCGACGGTCCGACAACGGTGGCCGATCTTGCGATCCAGGAATTTCAGTGGTCCCGCAGCCTGGTGACGCTGTTGTTGGTACATACGCCGCGCTATTTGCGACAAATGCCAATGCGGCTGAAATGGCAGTTCCTGTTTTGTCAGCTGCTCTATCCGATATTCGGCGTGACTTTCTTGCTGATGTACCTGTTGCCCATCCTGGCGGTTGTGTTTGATTTTCGCTATGCAGAAATTACCTTTCCACAGTACCTGTCGCACGCGATGCCACAGATCGCGGCCTTGCTGCTGCTGGCAACTGCGTTGCGGCGGCAAAAGGTCTTTCGGCCGGTGGATGCCCCCCTTATCAGCTGGGAACGAACCTTGTTCCTGATGCTGCAATGGCCCTGGGTCCTATGGGGCTGCATTTCGGCCGTGCGGGACAGCTTGACAGGGCGCTTTGTCGATTTCAGGATCACCCCCAAGGGCGACACCGGGCCAACCCGTTTGCCGATGAAGGTCTGGGCTGTCTATGCAATTCTGGCTTTGGGGTGTATCCTGCCTGTGTTGCTGGCCGGAAATCTGGAGCAGGCGCAGGGGTTTTACCTGCTGACGTTGTTTTCCGGGAGCCTCTATACCGCGACGCTCTCCGTGACAGTGCTGAGACATTTTCACGAGAACGGATGGCCCGTAAAACTGCAGTGGCGGGATGTTGTGGTTCAGACAGGTGTTGTGGCCACCATCGCGACTTTGCTGTTTAGCGCCTTTGCAATTCGCGCAGCAGAAAGCGTCTATGCGCTGTCGATCGGCCTTGAACCGGTGAAGATCGTTGAGGTGCAGGTCAACGTCGCGGGGGCAGGCAGCGCAAATCGAGAACCGTTTGGCTATAGGTTTAATTTTGAATGGGGTGATGAAACCGCCCCAGTGTGGTGACCAAAACAGGAGGACCAGGTCTATGGAACGTTTCAAACCAGTCTCTCGCGCCAGGCGCATACTTGCGGTGGGTGCAATCGCGGGGTCTCCACTCATTCTGGCCGCTGCTGCTCTTCCGCCAGGCAACATACCCTATGGCGCATTTGATCCTGTAGGGGATTACAGCGAGGAAACCGATGTGATGATCGAGCATGTCTTCCTGCCGTGGGAGGATGTGTCGCTGATTTCCCTGCTGGATGCCGATGAATATGCACTGGAACGCGGGCGCGCCCTGATGGTCACTGTCGAACCCTGGACCTGGACGGTGGATGAACGCAACACACCTGAATTTCTGCGCAATGGCATCCTGAACGGCTATTATGATTCAAATATGCGCGGCATCTGCCAGGTGCTCAAGGATCTGCAAAGCCCAATCTCTGTGCGGTGGGGGCAGGAAATGGAGCGCGACGAAGGCCAGTTCATCTGGTCAGGCTGGGAGCCGGAGGACTATATCACCTCGTTCAAGCGGATGATTGATATCTGCCGGGACCAGGCCCCTGATATCAGCGTTGTCTGGTCGCCTGCCGGGGATGACGGGCTGGAGAAATATTATCCCGGTGACGACTACGTCGACCTTGTCGGCCTGTCGATTTTTGGGCTTGAACAATGGGAGACCGAAATTCTAGGCGGGTCGCGTCCATATCAGCAATGGCTGGACGAAACCTATGCCCGCGTAGCCGTCTTTGGAAAACCGGTCATCGTTGCCGAACTTGGCTTTGCCGGCAGCGCCAGCTACGTCGCGCAATGGGAAGGAGAGGTCCGGAAGCCCCAGCCCGAAAAACCGCTGTTGTCCGGTGTGGTCTACTTTAACCAAAAAGAGGTCTACCCTTGGCCCGATGGCTATGGCTTGCCGGATTGGCGCCTGGAAAACCGGGTGAACAGCAATTAGCGAGAATTCGCCACTCATACAGCCGACACAAATCAACCGTTGCTTAAACATATGAATGCCCTATTCAGGCGCAATCAAGGTGGGGTAACCACCGACGCTAGTTAGAGGCAGTGAGCATGTTTATCAAAACGGCGACCAATTGGGTGTCAGCGACACTCAGTGTTGGACTTATCGTGGCACTCTCTACCATCCCAGTGGCTGCAGTGGCCGAGCAGCAGAGCAACAATCGAACTCAGAATGTTTATGCTTTCAATTGGATGGCCAATGTCAAGACTGTTAGCAAACGCGAAGAAGCACGTGCACGCAAGGCTGCTAGACGCGCCTCTTTGAGGAGCACGCGCGGCGGTGCCACGTGGATTTGTTCTCCGGCGGGGTTTGGTCAGCCGTCACGTTGCCATCCCAGCTAGAGCCGTGATCTCTGCGATACGGGACCCAATCTGAACAACGACGTCAAGCAAAGCTGCCCCATCCGTTTGTGCGGTGCAAGGCGGCTGCCAATAGGGTTGGCTTGCGGTAAGGTGTGTCGCGAAACTTGGGGAGGGCTGTATGGGAACGACGTTCAGCCGAAAGACCGCCATAGCGCTCGACAACTACAGCTAGGCCTTCTGGCAATTTGGAGCGGCAATGCTGCTGGATGCAGCGCTGCCCGGCAGCGATCTAGCAATCCGGTGGCAGGGCAGGGGTATTATCGTTGCGCCAGCAGTTCTCCGATAACTTTGGGTTGCATGACGGCATCAAGACAGGGGGAGGTATCGGGCAGTGTCCGACAGGCTCTCGATAGGGCTTTCAGGGTCCGTCTGCCTGCAAATCCGTCCGGGAGGCCAATAGCCTTGCCCTGTTGTTTGAATCTTGATTGCAGCACGAAAATTGCAAAATTCGGGTTACTTGCAAAGATATCCATGCCAAAGGCGGTGGTTTTCAGATCTGGTCGGCTTTCGAATTCCGTGGCGAATTGGTCAAACTGGTCAAAGCGGCGTGTGCTTGCCAGTTTCAGGGTGAAGCTCAGCCGCTCCCGATCCGCCGGGTCAAGAAGTTGGGAATATTTCTCCAGATAAATGGCGGCCTGTTCCGGTGCCTTTCTGACATTGAGCCGGTTGCCATCGCGTACCAGCTGGATCAGGAATTTGGCGGCGTCGGGGTTGCCATCTTCTGATGCCTGCTCCAGCAAGTGGATCGCATCCGGGCCGCTTGCGCGCATATTAATTCCGTATAGCTGGCGCAGGGCCTCCAGCTTGGCGACACGGGTTTCACCCGCCGCACGCGCCTTTTCGGCAAAGGCTTCAAATTGTCCACGCCGGTCCGCCCCAAGGTATCCGAACATCGCACCTTCAGCCAGGGTTGCCCAGGCGGCGCCAGTGCCCAGTTCTCCGCTTTGGATCAGCAGGGCCTTTGCGGCCTTGGGGTCAACCCGACGCCACATCATATCCGCACCGAGGTGCAGGATACCCTCGCCATTGCCCGCCTTTGCCGCTGCTTTGAAAAGCGCAGTGGCGCGGGGCCGATCTTTGGGAAGGCTTCCGCCGTAAAACAACAATTTGCCAAGCGCGACTTCGGCCTTTGCATCGCCCGTGTCCGCGGCGCGTTCCAGCAGCAGGACACCGGCAGCAATGTCTTGGTCCATGATCCGGCCATCGATAAGTTGTTCACCCAGGGTGCGCATGGCATTTGGGCTTCCCTTCATCGCTGCCGAATTTAGATAGCTGTGCGCTTTTATGGGGTCAGCCGGTGTTCCTTCCCCCCACAGGAATGCCCGCCCCAGCGTCTCCTCTGCTAGTTGATTGCCTTTGTCGGCGGACTTTTGCAGCAGACGCAGCCCCGTTTCGGGGTCAGCCTCAACATAAAATCCGTCCAGCAGGGTTTTTCCCAGCACCGCTTGCGCTGCGGTGTGTTCCGCAGCTGCCGCCTGTGAAATTAGCGCCAGCCCCCGGTCCTTGTCCTGGGGCAGGTCTCTGTTGCCGTAAAGAAGGATCTCGCCAAGCTGAAGTTGCGCGTCAACTGCCGCCGGATCTGCGGCAGCGTCCTGCAAGGCTTCAATGTCAAGCGTTTGGGCGTGGATGGCTGGTCCGGTTGCACTGAAAAAAACAACAAGACTGATGCCAACCAGTTTCAATAGAGGAGGACGTACGGACATTCCCTTTCCCTCATTATTTATCCCTATATTAAATGTACCTGTGGCTGTCTTTGTCAAATGAATACGGCGGGCATGGATTTCTGGTTATTAAATACCAGAAGGGGGCTGCCGTATTTTGGGGGTATTTGAATTTTCCGGTATTACCATAGCGTGCAAGTGCGCGGCCGGTTTCTAATTTTGGTCTTCACCGGACGTCTGGCCCAAAGCCACACTGAAGAGAAGGGCGAAATTGCGCTGGAATATAATAATGGGAAACGGCGGTGAGCAAATGCCAATCACAACCAGTTAGTTTTCTCTGCTGGAAACGCGGCGGGTGTCCAGTCTGCTTAGGACGCTGTCAAACGCCTGGCCCGTTGGAGTCAGGATCAGATCATCATTGACCAGATTCAGCTGCGGAGTATGGCCGCGCCAAGTATAGGGATTGGCCGCAAACCAGGCATGCCTTTCCACGAAGGGCAGTCCCTCCATCATGCGGATCGCCCCTTCAATGAATTTGGCGTTCTTCAGATAGGTTGTGGATCCGGGGCGGCGCCAGTCGATATGGGCAAATTCGGTAACCCAGATCGGGCGATTGTATTCCTTGTGTACGGCTTTCAGCCAGTTGCGAAACTCTGCCACATTTCCGTTTTTGGAATAATAATGTACTGCCATGAAATCGACCCGCAGCCCGCGCGCTTCGACTTCGTTCATAAAGCGGCGCTGCCAGGAATTCGCGCCCAGGGTTCCGCCTTGTTTGGTGGCAGGGCTGCCAAGGCGCAGGCCGCGCCGTTCCAGCTTGGGCCACAGTTTGATCGCACGCGCAACAGATAGCCTGCGTTCGCCGTCCGGTTCGTTGAAGCCCAGCAGATGCCGCAGGGGCAGGTCGGATTGTATCGGCTTGTTCACATCCGACGCATTGTGAATCATGGGGACGAATTCCACACTGCGCCGGTGGCGGGATTTGGAATACATCTGATCGGGACGCCAGTTGTAATACCAGCCAAGTGCGGGCGTATCTTCCAGCCACTTCAACATGGTGTAGCTGGAATTTTCCCAGGCACCGACACCGGCCTTCTGGGCCTCTGCTGATCCAACCATCATCATGGCCAATAGTGTAGCAAACAAATAGCGCAGCATGGGCCTGTCTTTCCAAATTGTTGCCTCCGCAAGCCGCCTGCCACGGCTTGCAGTCAGGACGGACTAACGCGTTAAAGCGGCCATTCTTAGGCGAGAAATGGGTGGAAATGGTTAATTCTGTCGCTCACGTTTTTGCCGCAGGGCCTAATTTCTGCTAAATTATTGGGACAACTCTTGAAGAGTTGGTTTCTGGGGAGGAAATCATGACCATTTTTAAGAAAATTCTTGGAGCTGTTTTGGCCTGCCTTATCGGTCCCACTGTTGCTGCCGCGCAAAGCCAACCCTCTGAGATGCCGCTGGCCTCATTTTGCGATCCTTTGATGTCGTCCGGGGACAGGGACGTTGAAAAGAGCGATCGTGACGAAGATGTGCTGAGCGAGAGGCGTCGTTACGACCTAGAACAATCAGAGCCACTGACCACGCCAGAAAACATCATGGATGTGATGTTTGAGGAGAAATGGAACCTTGAAACAGGCGAGCCGATCGCCCGTTACGAATTGTGCAGCGCCGAGCCAAGCTACGTCGTGCTATGGACGCGGCTGATGCGCGAGGTTGATGCTGGTGAATTGGACACCGATGCCGAAGGGTACATGGCGATCCAGAAAGACGGGGCATTTAAGCTGGTCTTTGCCAAACGCCCTTACACCGGATCATGGGAGTTGGACGGCACTGAAATGGTGCTGTCAGCAGATTGGCTGAACAAGGGGCAGCCGTACCGAACACCGGTTGAAATTGTTGAAACGCCCGTGGAAACCACAGATCCCGAGGGTAAGCAAAACACCTATACTGAAACGATGTACCAGCTTGGGGCGTTCCGCTTTTTCAGACTGCCGACAACGGTGAAGGGCGCAGAAAGGGATTGCAGCTGCGCGAATGCCAATAAGTGACCCCATCTCGCGGCGCCCGGTTTTGAATAGGCCAGCAGCGGCAGGCAGGGCGGCAAAAGGGCAGGCGATCTCCAGCGCGGATTTTGTGTCCTGTGTTTTCGCGTTTGCGCGTTTTAAATATGCCTAAGTCGCAATCATATGGGGGGGGCGCTGCTGGTGATTTAGGCGAATGCGCGGGAGCACTTGCGCTCTCGCAGGGGGGGATCTTGTGATCCTGCGGGGCGCAAAGACAGACTTGTGGCATGACAACTCCACTGCGTCTTATGGTGTTTACCGATCTTGACGGCACATTGCTTGATCACGACACCTATTCTTGGGCGGCGGCGCAGCCAGCGCTTGCTGCTCTGAAAAACCTGTCTGCAGCGGTTGTCCTGGCCAGCAGCAAAACCGCCGCCGAGGTGGGCAGGTTGCGCGCGGCTTTGGGGGTGCAGAACTGGCCCGCCATCGTCGAGAACGGGGCAGGGCATCTGCCGCCTGGTGTCAGCTCTGTGCAGGGGGGCTCTCGCTATGCGGATTTGCGCCAGGTTCTTGCCGGACTGCCCCCGGATCTGAGCCAGAATTTTCGCGGCTTTGGGGATGTCACGCTGGCACAACTGGGCGAGATGACCGGGCTGCCGCCCGCTGCGGCACAGATGGCGCAGCAGCGTGATTTTTCCGAACCGGGGCAATGGCTGGGGACGGCGCAACAGCAGGCGGACTTTCTTGCCCTTCTGCAGGCGCAGGGCGTGCGCGCGCAACAGGGTGGGCGTTTTCTGACGCTCTCTTTTGGCGGCAACAAGGTCGACCAGCTGCGCAGGATTGTTCAGCGTTATGCCCCCCAGCATACAATCGCGCTGGGGGATGCGCCGAACGATGTTCAGATGCTGGAGGCAACTGATTTTGGGGTGGTCGTGGCCAACCCGCATCGTGCCCCCCTTGCGCCGCTTCGGGGCGAGGCAGAGGGCCGGATCATCCGCAGCACAGCCCCAGGTCCGCAGGGCTGGAATGCGGCGATCATTCATCTCCTAGATCGATTGCAATTGAACAAGGGCTAAGGCGTATGGCTGATTTTCATCAGAACGGAAACATCACGACACTGCACAATCTGCGCACCCGGTCGGCCGATCAGTTGGAGCATGAGCTTGCCGTTTTTGCCCAGTCCCGCAAAATCTCGCTGATCCTGCCCTGTCTGTATTCCGAATTGGAAGGGGAGGCCATGCCGCATATCCTGACAGAGCTGGCAAGTGTCAGCTATCTGCACAGGATCATCATTGGTCTGGATGCCGCCGATGAAACCCAGTACCGCCGGGCCAAG
Source organism: Pseudophaeobacter sp. (assembly GCF_048267565.1). Classification (NCBI taxonomy): domain Bacteria; kingdom Pseudomonadati; phylum Pseudomonadota; class Alphaproteobacteria; order Rhodobacterales; family Roseobacteraceae; genus Pseudophaeobacter; species Pseudophaeobacter sp. The sequence goes on from NZ_JBLWXG010000013.1 coordinate 45,587, forward strand.
GAATTCTTCAAGGGGTTGCGGCAAAACCATATCGTCATCTGGAATGACAGTCCCAGAATGCTGGCGCTGGGGGCACGGCTAGAGGCCTTGGGCCTGGCCCCAACCGAGAAGGGCAAGGGCAAGAATGTCTGGGCCAGCCTCGGCTATCTGATTGGCTGCGCCGATAGCGCTGTCATGGCGATCCATGATTGTGATATTCTGACTTACAACAAAGAGATGCTGGCCCGCTTGGTCTATCCGATGGCCAACCCCAGCTTTCCCTATCAGGTGGCCAAGGGGTATTACCCGCGTATCGGCGGCGACAAGATCAATGGCCGGGTCACGCGCCTGTTGGTCAGTCCCTTGCTAATTGCGCTCAATCGGGTGATCGGCAGCCGAGATTACATCGATTATCTACGCAGTTTTCGCTATCCCCTGTCGGGAGAGTTTGCAATGCGCACGGCTATCCTGCCGGATCTGCGCATCCCATCGGATTGGGGGTTGGAAATCGGCGTCTTGTCAGAGGCCTGGCGCAATCTTGCGCCCAAGGCGGTCTGCCAGGTTGATATCTCGGATGCCTATGATCACAAGCACCAGGGGCTCAGCCCAGGGGAAGCAAACGCGGGGCTGAACCGGATGTCGACTGATATCTGCAAGGCGATTTTCCGCAAGCTGGCGGCGGATGGCACCATCTTTACCCCCAATGTCTTTCGCACCTTGAAGGCCACCTATTATCGCTGCGCGCTTGACCTGCTAGAGGCCTACTACAACGATGCCAAGATGAACGGCCTGTCGATAGATCGCCATACCGAAGAGACCTCGATCGAGCTGTTTGCGGAAAACATCATGCGCGCGGGGCAGATGTTTCTGGAAAACCCGCATGAGACGCCGTTTATTCCAACCTGGAACCGGGTTCATGCCGCCGACCCCACCTTTCTGTCGGATATGACCGCCGCCGCCAAGGCGGATGAAATGGACTATACCTAGGCCTGTTGCGCAATATGCGCACCGGGTTTGGATGTGCGGAACATGCACACGAAAAACGACCGCGCGTGTGGTGTCAATGCAGGTGACGGCGCGTCGCGCTAGCCCCGGTTGGTGATCCAGCGACATTGATAGGGCGAAAGAACCAGCGCGTCCTGCTTCATATCGACTTCCTCTCCGGTCAGCAGATCAACCCAGGTTTCATCCTCGATCAGGTTCATCGACATATGCGGCAGGGTTGTGGGCTGGTCGCTGACATTGTGCAGCGCAAAGATCGACTGATGCCGATCCAGGCTTTGCCGCCAGACGCCAAAGATCTTGTTGTCCAGCGGCATGGTGAACTGGGTCGCATTGGGGTGAAAGGCGGGTTGCCTGGCCCTGATCTTCAACCGGTCTGACAGCGCCGCCAGAACCCGTGCCTGCAAGGAACTGGGGTCATCCAGCAGGGCGTTCAGCGTTGGGTAATCCCAACGGTGCCGGTTGATCGCACGGTTCATCCCGCGCCGCGCGACCTGGTCGTGATCATTGGGCGTGGCCAGCATCGCGTGAATGTAGAATGCCGGGATCCCTTCTAGCGACATCACGATCGTTTGCGAACATAAGAACCGATCAAAGTGGTGGTCGTCTTCGCCCGAAAATGTCTGCCGGGTTGCCTCAAAGAAGGTGGTGTTGATTTCATAAGGTGCCTCGCCTCCATCCGGCAAGGCCCGCATCGAGACCAGCCCGCCGGTCTGCTTGATCGTATCAAGCATCTTTTCCTGCTCCCGGTCTGGCAGGATGCCTTCGACTGGGCGCATACCAATCCCATCGTGGCTGGCAGTGAAATTCAGATAGGCGCATCCCAGCTGGGCTGGGGGCATGCCGCTCTGCCAGCGGCGCAAATACTGAGCAGACCCGGACAGGACCGCATGTAGAATCAAGGGCGGCAGCGGGAAGTTATAGATCGCGTGGGCTTCATTGCGGTTGCCAAAATAGCTGAGATTTTCAGCCTTTGGCACATTGGTTTCCGTCAGCAGGATAATGGTTTCGGTGGCGTAGTCGCACAAGAGCCGCATCAGTTGCACAATCGCATGGGTCTGGGGCAAATGGATCGAGGCGGTGCCAACCTCTTTCCATAAAAATGCAATTGCATCCAGGCGGATGGTTCGCACGCCGTTGTCCACATGCAGGCGGATAATTCGCAGGAATTCTAGCAGGACCTCGGGGTTACCAAAGTCGAGATCAATCTGGTCATGGCTGAAGGTGCACCAAACATGGCGCGGGCCATTGGCTGTTTCGACCTCTTGCAGCAGCGGCGTTGTGCGGGGGCGAACCACCGCGCGCAGGTCATCCATCGGCGAGGCTTCGAAGAAAAAATCCGCATAGGGCGCCTGGCGCTGACGGTAGCTGTTGAACCAGCTTCCCTGACTGGAGACATGGTTCAGCACCAGATCGGACATCAGGTGAAAATCTTTGCCGATCCGGTTGATATCCGGCCAATCCCCCAGCTGAGGGTTCACGGTGCGAAAATCCGACACCGCAAAGCCATCATCAGAGGTGAAGGGAAAGAACGGCAGGATATGTACCCCGTTGACGACCCCGTTCATCCGGCGAAGCAGGAAATCATGCAGAAGGTCCAGTGGTTTATGGGCACCATCCAGGATGGAGTTGCCATAGGTGATCAGCAGCGCGTCGCGTTCCGTCCACAGATTGTTGCTTGGCCGCCGCCCACGTTTGCGACGATGTGTATTGTCGGGCCAGAAGGCGGCGATAATTTTGCTGGAAAGCGCTGCGGCATCCATATCAGGATAGATCTGCCGGATCAGCGCCGCCAACCGGTTTGAGAATGCATCTGTCTGGTCGTTAGGCATGTGAAAAGGAAATCTGAAAACCCGCGCAACACAAGGCTTTGGCGGTGTTTTGGGTCACAAAGCCCGGATCATCGGCAGCCCCGGTGGCCCGCCGTCAGATTTTGACCATTGCTGACTAAATATTAGGCATTTACTGGGGCGGTTCCGGTGCAGTCGGAGCTAGTCCAGGAACAGGCCAAAATAATCCTGTGCCTCGGACAGTTTTTTGACCCGGCGTCCGGCGGTATCCCCAAGGCTGGCGCTGACATCCTGCAGCAGCAGGTTCAGCCCGGTGGTAATGCCTTGCGGCATCGCCAGGAAAAAGTGGGTCTCTGCCGGGTAGCGCAGGACATAGGGCGTGATGCCGCCAGCCCAGTCGCAAAATTCGTCTGCTAAAACAATGACATCAATGCCACGCTCTTGTGCGAGTGCCGCCAGACGCGGGCCATGCGCCCCGTAGCGGTAGACATCCATCATGATCAGCGCAACCCGTTCGCCGGGCTCTGGCAGCAAGCCGGCATAGACGCCGTCGATCCCATCTTCGAGGTGAACCTTGTTGCGCAGATAGGACAGGCGGCGGAAAAAGCCGTCGGCAAGGAAATGCATGGTTTGAAAGCCGGTTACATGCACCGCATCCGAGTGCGCAACCAATTCGACGATCTGTTCCCAGAGGGCGCTGCCACGCAGTTCAAAGGCGGCCTCAACAGAGGCCCGGCTTAGCTGAAGATCCTTTATGGCCTTTTCAGAGCTGGGGCGCGAAAAACTATCTTCAAACCGTTTGTCGACGCGGTCATTCCCTGGCCTATAGGTGTTCTGGATGGACTGTGCGCGCGCATCAGCTGTGTCGGTGAAGCCGATTTTGCGGAAAAACCGGGTCAGCGTCATGGTGCTCAGGTCAAGTTTCTTGGCAATGTCAGCGTTCTTTTCGACAATCACCGCATCTGGGCGCGCCAGAAAATAGGCCGCGATCCGCTTCTCTTTTTGGGTGAGCTTTGATTCTGCCTTGGCGATGGCATTGGCCAATAGATCCTGCTCTTCCTGCACCTTTCGCCCCCTTCTTCCCCTGTGCTTACTGTTTCATCACATGTAATTTATTATTATATTCAACTGTATAACAGCAAATGTTTTCCAGCAAACTTTTTTTATAAAGATGTTTGCTTGATAACATTTTCAAACTTTTCTATTCCAAGGTATCGCCCGAAACGCGTGCCGCCACTAAGGCAACACAGTGAAGTGCCGAGGAGGTCACGCGTTGGCGGCAGATCATATATCGCTCAACAGGAAGGTTTCTGAAATGAAATTCAAGTCTCTTGCCCTTGCCGCTTTGCTGTCCAGCACTGCGGTTGCCGCCCAGGCTGACGCCATCAAACTTGGCTACAACGGTCCCCCAGACGCCGAAAAGAACGCGGTGCATTTCTTTGCTACCAAACTGGAAGAGATCGTCGAGGCCAAGACGGATATCGAACTGGAGCTGTTTGCCAACTCGCAGCTGGGCGAAGAGCAGGAGCGCATGGAAAACACGCTGGCCTCGCCGATGTTGAACATCGCCAGCTTTGCCGGTGTGTCACCGGTGGTGCCAGAGGTCTTCGTTTCCAACACGCCCTTCATGTTCACCAGCCCCGAAGAGGCCCGCAGCTTCTTTGATGACGGCAAATACTGGGGCATGGTCGAAGAGGCCTTTGCCGAGCGCACCGGCGGGTCGGAAATCCTGGCCGTGGTGGAAGAGGGCGGTTTCCTCGCGTTCACCAGCACAGACAAGCCGATCCATTCGCCCGCCGATTTTGACGGCATGAAGTTCCGCGCGATGGATCCGTCGCAGGTGGCGCTGTATGAAGCCATGGGCGCATCCGGCACGCCAATTCCATGGACCGAAGTTTATAACGCGCTGCAAACCGGGGTTGTCGACGGGCAGATGAACCCGCCGCTCTATATCATTATCGGATCCTTGAACGAGGTGCAGGGCTATATGACCCGCGCCAATATTCAATATTCCATGCAGTTCTTGACCGCCAATGGCACATGGCTGGCAGGTCTTTCCGACGAAGAGCGCACAATCCTGGAAGAGGCGGTGGTTGAGGCCAACGCGCTGACACGCGATGACGTGCAGGCCAATGTCGAAGGCCGGGTAGAATGGCTGTCGCAAAATGGCGTCGAGGTGATCACCCCCACCGCCGAGGCCATGGCAGAATTCCAGAAAATCGGTCAGCCCGGCTTTATCACATGGCTTGGCACCCAGGACATCGACAAGAGCTTCCTGGAAGCCGCCTTCGCGGATCTCGGCAAGTCTGACCTGATCAAGTAATGATCGTCGCTTTGCAAAAATTGCTGGCACGCCTTTCAATAGGCGTGTCAACGCTGCTCATCGCTTGGGTGACGGTGTTCATCCTTTATGGGGTGGGGGCGCGCTATTTCCTTGGCGCTTCGCCGATCTGGTTTGATGAACTGGCCCGCTATTGCATCATCGGGGCTGCGATGCTGGGGATGGGTGCGGTCTGGATTGAAGGCGCGCATATGCGTGTTGCGATCCTGGAAAACCGTGTTCCGGCGCCGATCAAACGAGTGATCGTTTGGTATCAATGGCTGTTGACCCTGGCGCTGACGGGGGCAATGACTTGGTTTTCCTATGAATATGTTGGCAGCGTCGGCTTCTTCAAAACGCCGGGTCTGCAGATTTCGCGCTCTATCCCGGTGGCGATCCTGCCGGTTGGCTTTGGGCTGCTTTTCCTTCTGGCGCTGCTGAATGGCCCCAAGCCAATGCGCGCCCAGACCGTCGAGGATGACGAATGATTGCCACCATGCTTGCTGTGATGCTGCTCAATGTGATCATTGGGATGCCGCTTTTCCTCAGCCTGATGACCACTGCGGTGATCGGATTCTCCTTTGTGGGCTTTGAACAGATGAGCCGCATCATGCCGCAGCAGGCCTTTGGCGGCATTGATGTGTTTTCCCTGATGGCCATTCCGCTGTTCATTCTGGCAGGGAACCTGATGAACAATGGCAATATGACGCCACGGCTATTGAACCTTGCAACGCGCCTTGTAGGGCATCTGCGCGGTGGTCTGGGCCATGTGAATGTCGTGGCCAGTGTTTTTTTTGCCGGCATCAACGGCTCTGCCGTGGCCGATACCTCGGCGCTGGGCACTCTGCTGGTGCCGGGAATGCGTAAGGCCGGGTTTCCCGGCACCTATGCGGCGGGGCTGACCGCTGCCAGTTCATTGATCGGGCCGATTATTCCGCCGTCGATCTTTATGATCCTCTATGCCAGCCAAACCGGAACCTCTGTTGGGGCGCTGTTTCTTGGTGGGGTATTGCCGGGGTTGGCGCTGGGTGGCGCATTCATGGCGATGAACGTTGTCTATGCGCGCATCTATAATGTTGAAAAACTGGACAAACCTGCGCGCTTTAGCGAAATTCTCTGTGCGGCCTATGCCGCGTTACCGGCCCTGATCGCGCCGCTGATCATTGTCGCGGGGATTGTATTTGGCGTGGTGACACCGACGGAATCCGGCGCCTTGACCGTGGCCTATGTGGCAATCTGGGGGGTGATGTCGGGCAATCTGAACCTGCGCAGTCTTTGGGTGTCTTTCAAAGACACGGCGATGCTGACCTCGGCGGTATTTGCCATCATCGCGATTTCCTCAATTATTTCGTGGCAGTTGGCCTTTGCCAATGCGCCCGAAGCCTTTGCCGATATCCTGGCGCCCTTTGCCGATAATCCGGCGCTAACCCTGATCGCGATTTCATTTGTGACTTTCATCACCGGCATGTTCATGGAGGAAGTCTCGGCGCTGATGCTGTTGACGCCGATCTTTTTGCCTGTGGCCCAGGTAACGGGGATTGATCCGGTGCATCTGGGCATTGTCATCACCCTGAACATCACCATCGCGCTGATTACGCCGCCGATGGGGGCCTGCATCTTTGTCGCCTCTGCGGTTGGCAAGGTCGATATCGCCCGTCTGTTCGTAGCGATCTGGCCCTTCATAGCGGTGGCGCTGAGCGTGCTGTTGATCATCATTCTTGTGCCCGGGCTTACCACCTGGCTGCCAACATTGTTGCACTAAATGTCTAAACCACAGCCAAATGTTCTGAACTGGGAGGCCGCGGCGCGGCTCAACATCGCTGAGAACGGCGAAGTGCTTGTCCCCACCTCCGGTTGTGCAGCCTGGCTGACGCACCCCGTTTACCATGCCGATGGCCTGCCAAATGCCCTGCCAGATGTCTGGGTGCGTGCCGGGGTCTATGATCGTTTGCGCATGGCGGCGCGGGCCTTGCCGCCGGGGTATCGGCTGGTCCTGCTGGATGGGTGGCGCTCCAAAGCCCTGCAGCAGGCCCTGTACCAAAAGATCCGAAGCGATGTTGCTGCGCGCCATCCAGAGGCCAGCGCCCCGGAGATTGACCAAATTACCATGCAGTTTGCGGCACCACCTTCGGATAGTCAGACAAGACACAGCCCGCATGTCACCGGCGGCGCTATCGACGTGACACTGGCGGATGAAACCGGCGCAATCCTGCCTATGGGCAGCGGCTTTGACGAACCCAGTGCGCGCAGTTGGACAGATGCCGCTGTAGGATCCCCCGAGGTCGAGCGCCGACATCTACTGTGCCAGGCGATGTTTCAGGCCGGGTTTACCAATTTGGCAAGCGAATGGTGGCATTTTGACTATGGCAACTGGGTCTGGGCTGTTGCCGCCGGGCAGCCAGCCGCCTTTTATGGCCCAACCAGCCTGCCGGAAGGATGCCTGAAAATATAGCGGGGCACTGGAATCCTGGCTCTGCCTGTTCATTGTGCATCCCGTGTCTGAACACTGGGTTTTTGCGGTGAAATGCCTTCAAACTTGCATAAATTGTCAAGATACGATCCTATTCTTTCGAACCACCGCCATCTTTTGGCCTTATGTTCAGGCGAAAGTACCGAACCGTCCATACGCGTGCTCAGGCGATGGCGGTGATTGGGTGTCTTTGGTGCCCGTTCAGCGAGAAAAAAGGACGACGTGAATGACGCTTCGGGGATGATGCGCATGTTTGATTTACCAGCCGATTTGAAGGCTTCGGTTGCGGCACAGAACCGGCTTGTACGTGGCGACCTGCCATCTCGGTTTGCCTCCATCACGCTCGTCTCGGTTTTGTCCCTGTATTACCTGCCTTTTGTGACGGTTTGTGCTATCTATGCCTGCCTTTGCGTGATCGAAGTGATCGGTATTTTTGCCTATCGCAAGCTGGAGCGTGAGGTCACGCCTGGCGGGGTTGTGCTGTTGCTTGGCTCTGCCTTTGTCGGGATCTGGGTCTTCAACGCGATTCCGGTGCTTTTGTTCTTGCAGCCAGAGCCCTTTCCCAAGCTGGCCGGCACGATGTTGCTGATCATTGCTCTCAATCATAGCGTTGTTGCGCGCTCCGAATGGATGCTGTTTGGCCTTTTGACTGCGGTGCCGATTATCTGCGCTGTGGGTTTCATGATCATCAATTTCCTGTACTCCTTTGCCAGCCCGATGGAATTTGTCATCGCGTTGATTATCATGATTTTGGGGGCCGGGTATGTTGCCCATAGCATGTGGGTGCTGCACAGGTTGACCAGACGGCTGCGCGTAGCGCTTAGCGCAGCCGAGGCCGGTAGCCGTGCCAAGAGCCGCTTTCTGGCGGCGATGAGCCACGAAATCCGCACGCCTCTGAACGCGATTTGCGGCATGTCTGAACTCATCGATGAGGAAGATACCGATACAGAGACCCGGCGTGAGCGCACCATTTTGTTGCGCAAGTCAGCCCAGGCGCTGACCGGGATTCTGGACGATGTTCTGGATCATGCCAAGGTTGAGGCCGGCCATATCGAAGTGAGCCTGGCTGCCGCAGCCCCCAAGCTGGAAATCGCCAGCGCGGTAGAGGTGTTTCGCGCGGCGGCGGATGCAAAGGGGCTGCGGCTCGATGTTGCAATCGGTGAAGGCCTGCCAGCCTATGCCGAATTTGATGCGTTGCGCCTACGTCAGGTAATTGGGAACCTTGTTTCCAATGCGATTAAATTCACCGAAACCGGCTACGTCTCTGTCAAGGCGAGCGGCGCGCTGGTCCGAGGGGAGACGCTGCTGGCAATCGAAGTCTGCGACACGGGGCGGGGGATCGCGGCAGATCAGCTTGGCAAGCTGTTTACGGAGTTCTACCGCGTCGAGGATAAAGACGCGCCCACGGTTCCGGGCACAGGGCTGGGCTTGGCGATTGCGCGCCGTTTTGCTCGTATGATGGGCGGGGATATCACGGTTGTTTCCACGCCGTCCAAGGGCAGTTGTTTTACACTGACCTGTCAGATCAAGGTTCTGGAAGAGGCAGATGTACCGCTTGAGACCGAGCGGCCCAGCGGCGCGGCTGCGCCTCCCAGCAGGGATGAACTGCAAGAGCTGGTGCGAGATCTTGGGATCAAATCCATCCTGCTGGTTGATGACACCCGATCAAACCGGATGGTGGTGCGGGCCTTTCTCAAGAAGGGGGATTTTGAAATATTGGAGGCCGGCAATGGTGTCGAGGCGCTGGACTGTCTGGAACAGCGGCCGGTTGATCTGGTGCTTCTGGATATGAAAATGCCGGTGATGGATGGCGGCGAGACCTTGATGGAAATGGCCCGGCGTGGCGGGCATATTGCTGCTACGCCAGTGATTATGCTGACGGCGAATGCCGGGGCAGAAGATCGCGAGCGATATCTGGCTCTTGGGGCTTCGGGCTATATCGCCAAACCGGTGAAAAAATCAGTTCTGTTGTCGGAAATGCGCAAGGTCGTGACTGCGTGGGGGATGGCCTCAGGTCAGTCGCAGCAATCGGACCGATCGACAGGCCCGGATGGCCTGCCAACAGAGGCCGAAGCGCGACCCATTCCGGGGCAGAGCACAGAGACCAGTCAGCCTTCCTCGGCGGAGGCGGAGGAAGCCACCGTTTCGATTGACATAGGGCTGCGTCGTGCCGTTAAGTAATACCAGTTGCGTTAATGTAAAATTTACGATTGCCTGTAAGAGTTGTGTTGAATTTTATTAAAACTCCCATGAGGGGGTTAGAAATCCTCCAGCGACTGGGCAGGCGCAACGATGCAATCCACAGAGATCACCTTTGACAACTTTGGTGAAACAGGAACCTTATTCACCGCGCTTCTGCGCGCCAGGTATCACCATTTCATTGAAGCGCGCGGCTGGAAGCTGCCAAATACCCGTGGGCTTGAATTTGACCAATATGACAGCCCGGAAAGCATTTATTATGTGATCCACGATGGGCTGACGGTGCATGGCGGGCTGCGGGTGACGCCGACAACCGCCCAGAACATCAACGCCAGCTACATGCTACGCGATGCCCAATTGGGCCTGTTGCCGGATCTGCCCTCCGATATTCTGGACGAGCCAGCCCCGCAGGATCCCAAAATCTGGGAGGTCAGCCGGGTCTTTGTTGCCGACACCCTAAGCAGCCGGGAACGGATGCAGGTGCGCGGGGAGATCGGCATTAGCCTTGCCCGTTTGGCCGAGTCCTGGAACTTCAAGGACTATATCTGCCTGACATCGGTGGCGGCAGGGCTACTGATGCGGCGGACTGGTTTGACAATTTCCCCAGCTGGGCCGCGCGTTGAAATCGGCGGGGAGACCTGCCAAGCCTACCATTTGAAGGTGGATGCCAAAAATGTCCGCCGCTACGCGGCCTGACCCTTTGCCCGACGGGCTGCGGGGCATTTTAGCGCCCCGCCTCGCGCCCTGGTAAAGGAAATCTCAATTCTGTCACGATATCACAGCAGGGACCTGCGGTTTCAGACAGAAGGCTGATATGAGCAAATCCCAATTAGGCCCACGCCTTATTTCTTTGAGTATGGCGCTTTTTCTTTCGCCTGCCAGCTTTTCAGCTGTTGGCGCGACAGAACAGTTTTCCATCGTCAACGAAGGGTTCTTTCGTCAGGGATCTACGGCAGCGGCGCAGCCGATGTTGGCGCGCCATACTCCGGCTTCGGTTCTGGCGGGCGAGACAGCACCGGGTCAAGCTGATCTTCAGGGGCAGGGGCTTGAGGCCGAGATGGAAGCGGTACAATCCAATCTGGCGAGCCTCTTTGCCGATCGGCACGGCACCAGCCTGTTCCGCGCCATGCCCAAGGGGGGTGTTGCACGCGGTGCGGTGGCCAAGCTGATGCAGTTGATTGCCAGCGCCGAGGCCGGCAGCGCACAATATGATGCGGTTCAGCATGCCGCCAAGGTCCGCCCGCAAAAACTGCCAACCCAGCTGACGCTGGGTGAAATATACGACTGGATCGCCCGCACCCCAGGACAGCAGCACGCCATCGGGCGCTATCAGTTCATTCCGGCCACCCTTAAACGTCTGGCACGCCAGATTGGGGCCGAACGAGGAGAGCGCTTTTCCCCTGCGTTGCAGGACCGTCTTGCACATCAGTTGCTGGAAGAGGCAGGCCTAAGTGCGGTGATGGCAGGCAAGATGGACCGACGCGATTTCATGCATAACCTGTCCAAGATCTGGGCCGGGCTGCCCACCTCGACTGGTAAATCCTATTATCATGGCCTGGCGGGCAACCGTGCGGTGCTTAGCTGGGCGCGCTTTGACGCAGAGATGGCGCGTATCTTCCCCAGCTAAGACATACCATTCGCTATCCGCCGACAGGCCCACCCCGCAGGGTATTGGGAAGCCAGGTTGCCAGCTCTGGCCAGGCCACCAGGATAACGACCATCAATAGCATCAGTCCCACCATCGGTAGGGCGGTCTTGGCGATATAGGAAATTTCGTGCCGGGTCATGCTTTGCAGTACAAAGAGGTTGAAGCCAATCGGTGGCGTGACCTGCGCCATTTCAACCACCACCACGATAAAGATGCCAAACCAGATCACATCAATGCCTGCCTGCCGGATCATTGGCTCCACAATTGCCATGGTCAAAACAACCGAGGAAATCCCATCCAGGAACATGCCGAGCACCACGTAAAACAGGGTTAGCGCAATGATCAGCACCAGCGGGGACAGGTTCATCTGATCAATCCAGGCTGCCAGCGCCCGTGGCAAGCCGGTAAAGCCCATGGCCAGTGACAGGAAAGAGGCCCCCATCAGGATCAGCGCGATCATCGCCGATGTGCGCGTCGCCCCCATCAGGGAGGCGCTGAAGGTTGCCCAGCTGAGCGAGCCTTGCAACAGCGCCAGCGTCAAGGCCCCGACAACGCCCACGGCGGCGGCCTCGGTGGCGGTGGCCAGGCCCAGATACATGGAGCCAATGACGACGGTGACCAGGATCAGCACCGGAATCAGGAACCTGCTCTCGGCAAGCATCGCACCAAAAGACATCGCTGGTTCGGGTTCGGGGCGCTGGTCCTTGGCCAGAAAGTGCCAGGCCATGATGTAGGCCATGAACAGGCTGGCCAGCACCAGGCCGGGGAAGATCCCGGCCATGAACAGTTTGGTGATCGATTCATTGATCGAAACGCCATAGACGATCAGCGTCAGCGAGGGCGGGATCATCAGCCCAAGCGTGGCAGCCCCGGCCAGGGTGCCGACGATCATATATTCCGGATAACCGCGCTTGCGCAGCTCGGGGATCGACATTTTGCCCACGGTGGTCAGCGTCGCCGCGGATGAGCCCGAGACGGCAGCAAAGATGGTACAGCCCGCGATATTGGTGTGCAGCAGCCCCCCCGGTAGCCAGCGCATCCAGGGGGCAAGGCCGCGAAACATGTCCTCTGACAATCGGGTGCGATAGAGGATCTCTCCCATCCAGATGAACAGGGGCAGCGCCGTCAGGGTCCAGCTGGAGGCACCGGTCCAGATGGTAGTGATCATGGCATCGCCTGCGGGGCGGGTGGTGAACAGCTCCATGCCGAACCAGGCCACGCCCATCAGCGCCAGCCCAATCCAGACGGAACTGCCAAGCAGCGCAAACAGAACAAAGATAAAGATAAGCGTTGTGTAGATCTCGCCCATTATTCCACGGCCTCCGATGTGATGCTGGCCTTGCGGGTGATCAGCAGACGGCACAGATAATCCCACAGGGCCAGGGCCAACAGGACGGTGCCAATCGACATCGGCAGCTGTGGCAGCCAAACGGGGGTATAGACCCAGTCGGATCCGGTTTCAGCCCAGAGCCTGCCCCATTGCGACGGCGCGGTGACAAACATGGCAAAAAACGACAGCAGCCATTCCGGGGTGAAATCCTGCCCCTGGGTGCGATCATTCAGCATTTTTGACATGATGTTGGTCTTGATCGCGTAGCGGGCGAAATAGGTGGCGGTCACGGCGGCAATCCACATGGCCACCCCATCCAGCCAGAGGCCAAAGCGATAGCCCATATTCAAAAAGACCGAGACCCGGATATGGGCGCCTCGGGTCAGCGCATGGGCCAGAGCCAGAAACGAGGTCGCCGCCATGGCGTAGCCGGCATATTCGGTTGAACCGGGAAAGGTCAGGCTGCTCCATCGCGCTACCATCTGGGCGAGGATCAGCCCAAGAATGGTAATCATGCACAGTGCGGCCAGCATGCCGGACAGCAGATAGATCCGGTCCAGCAGCCGTTGCAGCGGCCGCAAAGCCCGGCCCATAGCTGCCGGTGACAGCAGACAGGCCAATGCCAATACTGTTGGAATCACAAAGAGCCAAACCCACAGGGGCAAGCCCAGAAACGGTTGCCAGTCACGCATGCCCATCCCCTAAAGACGTCACAGAAAAGACGGCTCCGCCCCCACACTCCGGGGGGCAGAGCCGTCGAATTTTTGGTTCGCTTAGTTTGCGTTATAGGCGTCCAGAATGGCCTGGCCGTCATCTCCGGTGCTGGCCAGCCAGTTGGCAGCCATCTTGGCACCGATCTCTTCCAGTTCGGCCAGGAATTCGGGGCCCGCATCGGTGACTGTCATGCCGTTTGCAGCGAGCTGCTCAAAGTACCAATTGGCCAGCTCTTCCGATTTGGCCGCACAGGCCGCGCCGGTTTCATCCGCAGCCTGTTGAATCTGTCCCTGCGTTTCGGCGCTCAGCCCTTCCCAGACCTGTTTGTTAACCATTACATAGTTGCGCGGCAACCAGGCGTTGACCTTGTAATAATGGCTCAGGTTTTCCCAGACCTTGCGGTCATACCCGGTAGATCCGGACGAGATGAATGCCTCGGCGACGCCCGTGGCCAGGGCCTGGCTCAGCTCGGCGGCTTCGACCTGCACCGGGATCATGCCCAGTTCTTCGGCAAAGGTTGCGGTTGCGGTGTTATAGCTGCGGAACTTGATGCCCTGGGTGTCCTTGGAGGAGGAGACCTCTTTGTTGAAATAAAAGCCCTGGCCCGGCCAGGGGCAGGTGTAAAGCGCAACAAGGTTGAGATCGCCCAACTGGCTGTTCACCCGGTCTTTTGCGGCATGCCAGAGCTTTTCGTTATCGGCGTAGGTGGTAGCAATAAAGGGCAAGTTATCCCAGCCCAGCAGCGGCGCCTCATTGGCGTGGGCGGACATGAAGCGTTCACCAATCGGGGCCTGGCCAGTCTGCACCGCGCGCTTGATTTCACCGCCCTTGAACAGCGATCCGCCTGCATGCACGGTGATGTCAATATCGCCGCCAGTGTAGTCGCGGACCTTGTCGGCAAAAACCACGCCCATTTCCGAATGGAAGTTGGACGCAGCATAGGCCATCGGCATGTCCCAGCTTTCGGCCAGGGCGCCCGTGGCCGCAAGGGCCAGCGCCGAGGCGGTGAAGGTCATTGTGAGCGAGGTTCTAGCTGTCATTTCTGTTCTCCCTGAAGGTTTGATTTTGCTGTTTGTCAGCTTGTTATTTTTGATGGTGCCAAATGGTGTCACCTAAAACGATCCGGGGCATAGGCGCGCATGTCAAGGTTCATCGGCTGACCGGTGATCAGCCCGGCCACCATACGCCCGGTTTTTGCGCCACCCGTCAGGCCGATGTGATGATGGCCAAAAGCGGTATAGACGCCAGTGCTGCCAACCTCGCCGATCAGGGGCAGGCTGTCCGACGGGGCGGGGCGAAAGCCCAGCCATTCCTGCTCACCGGTGGCGCGCATCTGGGGAAAGGTCTCGGCTACGGTGCGGCGCAGCAGATCCAGCGGTGCCTTGGACGGCGTTGGGTCCAGCCCGCCAAATTCAACGATGCCGGCACAGCGCAACCCCTGATCCATCGGGGTTGCCACGAATTTGCCAGAGGCCACCATCAGCGGCGCGCGCGGGGTAATGCTGGGGGATTCATACACCACGTGATAGCCACGCTCGGTCTCCATCGGGACCGAAAGACCAAGTTTCTGCATCAAGGGCTTGGACCAGATCCCGGCAGAGATGACCGCTTGGTCACAGTCAAAGCGTCCCTGATCCGTTTCAACGGCAGCAATACGTCCGCCGCTGAGATCAAAATCCTTGACCTCTGCCTGCACAAATTTACCACCCATTTCCACCAGCAGCTTGACCAGATCCTTGACGTAGTTTGCCGGGTTCAGGATGAAGCCGTGGTTCTTGTTCACCGCCAGCAGGCCGGTGTTTGGCCCCAGGGCCGGTTCGTGTTCCTGCACGGCCGGGCCTTCGATCAGATCGGGGACAAATCCGGCTTCGCGGCGCAGATCCCAGACATAGGAATCCGCCTCAAAGGCAGCGCGATCCTGATAGGCAAAGTTATACTCGCTTTCCCGGATCCATTTTGCCGCCGGGGTGCCGTGTGTCAGCGCCTGATGCTGTTCTACGCTGTCGCCAACAATATGGGTCAGCGATTTTGCAATGCGCCGGGTGTCGCGATCATTCGCATACGAGAGATATTTCATCAACCAAGGCAGCAGCTTGGGCGTATATCCCCAACGCAGAAACAGGGGGAACTTGGGGTCCAGCAGGTATTTTGGGCCCTTGGGAAGCAGGCCGGGCGTGGTCACCGGCACAATGGCGCAACTGGCGAGAATACAGGCATTGCCATAAGAGGCCCCCATGCCGGGTTCGCCTTTGTCGATCAGGGTGACGTCATGCCCGGCGCGCTTCAGCCAGAGCGCGGTGGCCGCGCCGACGATGCCTGCACCCACCACGATTGTATGTTGTGTCGTCATTCTAGATAGCCTTTTTGATCGCGGCCGAGCGCTTGCTGTGCGAGGATGGTTTCCACACGAATTGTCGCCTAAGCACTGTCAATGGAATAATCTTTTCCCAGACCATGCCGATTTCGCAGGGGCATTTCAAATGATATCTTTTGGCGTTGGTGTGGCTGCGGGTGAAATCGTGCGGTGGCGCGCGTTGCGCAGGCCCGGGGCTTGGGAAGGGGCGGATCTCTGGTGTTGGGGCCTTTGGTGCACCATCAGCAGCGGGCCTCTTGGGGGATGCCATGCCCTGGTAAAGCTGCTAGGGATATGGCGATTTTGCGGGGCATCCAGCGGAGAGACAGCATGCAGCAGGGTGGCAAGACAGTCTATGGGGCTGCGGTTGGGATCTTGATGCTTGAGACACAGTTTCCACGCATTCCGGGCGATATTGGCAACGCTCTGAGCTGGGATTTCCCGGTGCATTACCGGGTGGTGCGCGGCGCAACACCGGATCTGGCAGTGCGCCAGGACCCGGGCCAGCTTGCCGATCTGTTCATCGAGGCCGGGCGCGATCTGCTGGCCATGGGCTGCGATGGGATCACCACCAGCTGTGGCTTTCTGGCGCTGATCCAGGATCAGGTGAAACAGGCCCTGGGCGTGCCGGTAGCGACCTCTTCGTTGATGCAGATCCCCATGGTGCAGGCGCTGTTGCCAGCGGGCAAGAGGGTAGGGGTCCTGACCATTTCAGAACAGTCTTTGACCCCGGCCCATCTGCGGGCGGCGGGCGCCCCTGAGGATACGCCCATTGGCAGCCCCGAAGGGCTGCGTTGTTTCACCCACGACATCCTGCGCGATGCGGCGCAGGTCGATTTTGCGGCCTGCGAGCTGGATATGATCGATGCGGCGCAGGCATTGATTGGGCGAAACCCGGATCTGGGGGCGCTGGTGCTGGAATGTACCAATATGGTGCCTCATGCGGCGGTGCTGCGCCGCGTCACCGGGCTGCCGGTCTTTACCATTCACAGTTTCATCACCTGGTTTCAGGCCGGGTTGATGCCGCGTCAGTTTGAACGGGGCCTGATGGACCACCAGACCTAGCGCGGGTTTGCATTCTGGACGGTTAGCTTAGCACCAGCAGCCAGAACCAGATGGTCAGCACCGAAGCGGCGGTGGCTATAAGCACCGAAGAGGCGGCAACCCGCTTGGCCCGCCCATACATATTGGCAAAAATATAGGCGTTGAAGCCAGGTGCCATGGCCGCATTCAGCACGCCAGAGCGGAACAGATCCTGCTTGACCCCAAGCGTGCCGCCCATGAGCCAGACAATGCTGGGATGTACCATGAGGGCGGTCACACAGACAAAGCCGATGGTGCGCAGGTCGCCTTCAGGGCGGTATTGCACCAGCACCCCACCAAGGGCGAACAGCGCCGTCGGCAGCGCTGCACGGATCAGCAATTGCAGCGCAGCATCGACGGTGCCGGGAATGGACAACCCGGCAAGATTAAAGGCAAAACCAAGGGCGATACCCAGGATCAGCACGTTCTTGAACATGGCGGTCAGCACCGAGGAAACTGTCTTGAACCCGCCTGCGCCCCGGTTTCTGACCACCTCCATTACGGTGATACCCAGCCCATAGCAAAAGGGCGAGTGAAAGGCGATGATCGCATAGTTGCCAGTCAGGTTCTCTGGCCCAAAGGCGCGTTCCGTGATTGGTAGCCCCAAGAGGACGGAATTGGAGAACAGGCAGCAAAAGCCAATGGCGACGCAGTCTTCCCAATCGCGTTTGAAAACCAGCCGTGCGCCGGTCAGCCCGATGCAGAAACACACCGCCGCCCCGGTGTAAAAGCTGATCAACAGCGCCGGATCAAAACTGCTGGAAAGGTCCAGATTGGCCATGGCGCGAAACAGCAGGCAGGGGATGGCAAACCCCTGGGTGAACTTCATCAGCCCATCAATCTGCGCCGGGCTGAAAAATCCTTTCTGTGTTGCGATATAGCCCGCTGTAACCACCAGAAATACTGGCAGGATGACGTCAATCAAGCTTTGCAGCATTGCAATCTCCTGTCAGCCCACAGTCAACCGCAGGCGGCCTATGGGCGGCATCAATACGCGGGCACCACCGGGGCCAAGACCCGAGGGGCAGAATAAATTTTCAATCAGCACCCAGGTACCAGCCTTGGTCCGATCAAAGTCAAATGGCTCCTAGAGCGGGCAGCGGATCACCATCCCGTCATAGGCCGGTGTAATGTGGTCATCGGTTTCCGCCGTAATCGTGTCATGGTCAAGATCGATATGCATATTGGTCAGAACCGCCCGCTTCGGCTGCATCCGCGCAATCCAGGAAAGGGCCTGTTCCAGGCTGAAATGAGTAGGGTGCGGGGTGCGGCGCAGCGCGTCCAGTACCCAGCAGTCCAGCCCTTCCAACGCGGCAAGAGAGCGATCGGGGATCTCGGCCACATCTGGCAGATAGGCAAGAGAGCCGATGCGAAAGCCCAGGGCGTCCATCGCACCGTGATTGACTTCAAACGGGAGAAATGGAATTTCCCCGCCAGGCCCGTCAATGCTGAAGGCGCCGTCAATGGTGCGCAGATCCAGGATTGGAGGATAGGGCGATCCTTCGGGCTGCACAAAGGCATAGCCAAATCGCGACAACAGCGCATTTTGCGTCTCGCCATCTGCATAGACCGGCACTCGGTTATGCATGTTGAAGACAATCATACGTAGATCATCAATGCCATGCACATGGTCTGCATGGGAATGGGTGTAGATCACCGCGTCCAGCCGCCCGACCTCGGCGTCCAGCAACTGGCTGCGCATATCCGGAGTGGTGTCAATCAGCACCGTGGTGGTGCCATCCGGGCCGTCCCGCTCCACCAGCATGGAACAACGGCGGCGGCGGTTGCGGGGGTTTTGTGGGTCACAGGCCCCCCAATGGCCGCCAAGCCGCGGCACCCCACCAGAAGAGCCGCAGCCCAGAATTGTATAGCGCAGTTCAACCATCAGGCAGTGGCCTCATAGCGGGCGGCCTTGCAGAACAGGCGGTCAAAATTTTCCTGGGTTGCCGTGGCAAAATCAGCATAGTCCAGACCAAAGGCCTTGGCACCGATCTGCGCGGTGAGGGCGCTATAGGCGGGTTCATTGCGTTTGCCGCGATGCGGTGGTGGTGCCAGATAGGGCGCATCGGTTTCGACCAGAATGCGGTCCAGCGGCGCGGCGGCAAAGATATCGCGCAGTTCCTGGCTCTTGGGGAAGGCGGCGATGCCGGACATCGACAGGTAAAACCCCAGATCCAGCGCCGCACGTCCCAGCTCAGCCGAAGAGGAAAAGCAGTGCATCACGCAGCTATAGGCACCGTTCTGCATTTCTTCGCGCAGGATCCGGGCCATATCGTCATCGGCGGCGCGGGCATGAATGATCAGCGGAAGCTTGGTTTCGCGCGCGGCGGCGATATGGATCCGCAGCGATTGCTGCTGCATTTCGGCGCTTTCGCTCGTGTAGTGGTAGTCCAGCCCGGTTTCGCCAATGCCGACAAATTTCGGATGTTTGGCCAGGGCAGTTAGCTCGTCAAAGCTGGCCATGGGTTCGCTTGCCACGCTCATCGGATGGGTGCCTGCCGCATAGAACACTGGAGGATGGGCCTCGGCGATGGCGCGGACCTGTGGTTCGTTCTTGAGCTTGGTGCAGATGGTGACCATGCGGGTCACCCCGGCCTGGGCGGCGCGGTCGATCACAGCCTCCAACTCGCCGTCAAAATCAGGGAAGTCCAAGTGGCAATGGCTATCGGTGATCTGTGCCGGACCTTGGGCCATAGCTTGGGAAGGGGTGCTCGTCATGCCTGCCTCGTCTTGTCGTCATTGGCCGGATCCGGGCGCTGCCGTTGGTGGGTCAGCGGGACGCGGTCTCTTGCATCTTGAAAACCGTATCTAGGACAAGTGAAGCCGGGTCAAGGTTCACCGCTTGGCCATGCCGCGCCCGCGCGGTTGCTTCGGCGGAAAGGTCGGCCCAGGCGCGCGCCTGTTGCGGCGTTGCGGCCAGCCGGGACAGCATGGCGCTTTCGCCGGGGGCGGCTTCGGGTTGTGGCGGCTGGCCCATGGCCCCGGTGCGCGCCAGCCGCGACAGCGCGATTTCGATCAGGGTGAGCAAGAGTTCAAATTTCTCTGCCGCGCCACGCTGGGCAGCAGTTTCGGCCAGGGCCATGGTGCGCTGTCGGTCCAGCCGGGGGAGGGTGGCCATGATCTGCACCAGCTCGCCATAGATTTTTAGCCCGCCAAGATTCAACAGGCGCAGAGCCGCGCCCACGGATCCCGCCGCCAGAGCCGCCAGATGTGCCGTGTTTTCTGGCAGGTCCGCCCCCGCCTGGGCCAGCGCGGCCTGCATGTCATCAGGGCTGAGCGGCGCGAGCCGCAGGCTGCGGCAGCGCGACCGGATGGTGGGCAGCAGTCGCGAAGGCTGATGCGAAATCAGGATCATGGTGGTGCGCGCGGGGGGTTCTTCCAGCATTTTCAACAGCGCATTGGCGGCGCTGGTATTCATGTCGTCCGCCGCGTCCACAATCACCACCCGGCGCCCGCCATCGGTCGCGGACAGGCCAAAGAAGCGATTCAGTTTGCGAATATCATCCACCACGATCTGGTCTCGCAGCTTTTCCTTGTCGTTATAGCTGCGGCTGATAGAGGCCAGCCCCGGCTCGGCCAGGGCCTGAATGCGATGAGCGACAGGCAGATCTGGGTCCACCGATAGCGATGTTACCGGCGGTGGCGCGCCAAACAGCCCGTCTTCGGCAGGTGGGGTGGCCAGCAGAAAGCGGGCAATGCGCCAGGCCAGGGTGGCCTTGCCGATGCCCTGAGGCCCGGTCAGCAACCAGCCGTGGTGCAGGCGATTGGAATTGAATGCGGTCAGAAAATCCTGCTCTGCCCGATCCTGGCCAAACAGCTGCGCGGTTTCCCGTGGATGCGGCGCGCCAAGTGCTTGATCGGCACGGGGCAGCGCCTCTGCCTCCTTGGTCTTGGTGGCGCGGCTCATGGTGTTGCGGTCTCGCGTGCGGCGAGCGCCGCAGTGGCCTGCTGTAGAATATCCGCCGCCACGCTGTCGATGTCCTGGCTGCCGTCGATGACGCAGAAGCGATCGGAAAATTCCTGTGCAAGTGCAAGAAACCCGGCACGCATTTTTTCCTGCAGCGCCAGGCCGAAATCTTCAAACCTTTCTTCTGAACCCTGCCGCCCCTTGGCACGGGCCAGGCCGGTGGCGGGGTCCATGTCTATAAGCAGGGTCAGGTCGGGTTCGCGGCCGATCATCAGGCTGTGCAGCTGGTCGACGGTGGCGCGCAGATCGCCGCGCGACAGTCCCTGATACATCCGGGTGCTATCGGCAAAGCGATCACAGATCACAACTTTGCCCGCCGCCAGAGCGGGCTGGATGGTCCGTTCCAGATGATCGCGGCGCGCGGCGGTGAACAGCAGGATTTCCGTTTCAGCGGACCATTTGTCAGGGTCGCCTTCCAGGACCAACCGGCGGATATCTTCCGCACCGGGAGAGCCGCCAGGCTCGCGGGTGACAAGCGTGTCATAGCCTGCGGCGCGCAGGGCTGCGGCCAGGCGCTGACACTGGGTAGATTTGCCCGACCCATCAATGCCTTCTAAGGTCAGGAATAGGCCTTTTTCGGCTGTGGCGCTGGCCTGCGCGTCTGACTTGATCGCGCTCACTCTGTGGCCTCGGGCCCATTGATCAGCCGCTTGGAAAGAACCTGAGCAGCGGTCTTTATGCGGACAAAGAATCCGCCTGCTGCAATGTCCTCGGCCGCCACCAGGGGCAGGCGCAGTTCTGGCAGATCATCGGGCTGTAGCACCAGTTCTGCCAGAGGGTCGCCCTTGCTGACAGGCGCATTGATGGGGCCGGAATAGACCACTTCGGCGGCGATTTCCTTGCCTGCCAGTGCCGGTAGCAGGATTTCCAGATCGGTTTGTGGCACCAGCCCTACCGATTGTTCAGCTCCCTGCCAGACCTCGGCGCGCGCCACCGGGATGCCGGCTTTGGCGATGATCTTTTTGGCAAATTGACGAAACGACCAGTTAACAACGGCTTCGGCCTCCTCTGCGCGGGCCTTGGTGTTGTCCAGCCCTGAAATCACAAAGATCACCCTGCGGTCCCCCTGCACGGCAGAGCCGACCAGCCCATAGCCGGCTTCACTGGTGTGCCCGGTCTTGAGCCCATCTGCCCCAATACCAAGCCCCAAAAGCGGGTTGCGGTTGCGGGTGTTCGAGGGCGCGCGCCCATCAAAGGCAAAGCTTTCTTCAGAAAACAGCGGGTAATACTGCGGGAAATCTTCGATCAGATGCTGCGCCAAGATGCCGAGATCGCGCATCGACATGCGATGCCCGGCTGCGGGCCAGCCGTTGGAATTGGCAAAGCTGGCGTTGTTCATGCCCAGCTCTTGGGCGCGTTTGGTCATGTAGCGGGCGAACCCGGCCTCGGTACCATCTGGGCTCAGCGCTTCGGCAATCACCACGCAGGCATCATTGCCGGACAAGACGATAATGCCGCGCAACAGATCCTCGACACGCACCCGGTCAGTGGTGTCCAGAAACATGGTTGATCCGCCATAGCTCATGGCGTGGGCGCTGACCGGAAGTTGTTCATCCAGGGTCAAACGGCCATCCCGAAGCGCCTCGAAGGCCACATAGAGCGTCATCAGCTTTGACATTGATGCGGGGGGCAGGGGGATTTCGGCATTTTTCGACAGCAGCACGGTATTGGTGCCTTGGTCCAATACAAATGCTGCCTCTGCGCGGGTATCAAAGGCGGCCAGCGGCAGTGCCGTCAGGCAGAGCCCAAGGGCGGCGGCCAGAAGCTGTTTGGCAATGGGGCGAAACGGTGATTTCACGCCTGCGTCCTCCTGAGGGTCGGGGGTATGAGAATTAGTTGGTGACGGCATAGGCATCGGTAAATCCGGCGGCTTTTACGGCTTTCAGCAGATGGCTGCGTTCCGAACTGGACTGGGCCGGGCCAACCACCACCCGCCAAAAGGGCTTGCCGTTGCTGGTCTGTGCCAGCACTGTGGGGATCAGCCCGGCGTTGCGCATCTGGCCAGCGGTGTTCTTGGCGTTGCTTTCCACGCTGAAGATGCCGATCTGGATATAGGGTTTGGCCAGCGGAGAGACGCGCTGCGTGGCGGGCGCTTGCGGCGCGCTTTGGGGCGGTGCGGCCTCGATGGCGGCAGCGGCACCGGCAATCGGGTCCAGCGGGGTTGCCTCGATGTCATTGGCGGTCAGGGCGCTGGCGGCCTCTGCCTCCAGGGGGGCGTCTTCGCCGGTGGCGGCTGGCAGTGGATCTTCGGGCAGTTCTTCGGCTTCGCGTCGCAGGGCGGTAACATTCAGTTCAACCGGCGCACCGGCCAGCATACCAAGTGCCGCTGCCGCATCCGAGGAGGTTTGCAACCGCGGGCCAGGAATTTCACGCTCGCGGCGGAACAGGGCACCGATGACGAATTTGCCATTGGATGTGTTGCGAATGATTACCCGCTCTGGATCTTTGGCATCCGGGTGCGCCACCCAGACCCCACCCAGCGATGGGCGCCCATCCCAAAGCCCCGCCTCGTTTACCTGAAAGACATCCGGTGCTTCGACATCGCGCTCCACCAGCTGGGTGCTGCTGGAGCTGGCTACCTCGGGCTTTGCTGTTTTGGGTGACAGAAAAGAGAGGTTTGGCCCCTCTTCACAGGCACCTAGGATCAGCAGCGAAAGCGCCGCAAAGGTGAGGCCCGCACCGGGGCTCCGTCTTGGCATGGGGTGTGTCATGATGGTTTCCTTGCCTCTGCTCTTCCACGCCATAGCGCGCTTGCCGGGTTTCCCGGTCATCTCTGCGATTTGGCAGATGATAGCCTGCGATGGCTGGCATGAAAACCCTATGGTACACCGCCATTTGTGAAAGCCGGGCGATGGGCATCTTTCTGCGCGTTGTGGTGGCCAGAGCAGGGAAAATCCCGGTATTTCCCCACAATCGCGGATCGACAGCGCAAAGCCGATAATTTCCTCTTGCGTGTTGGAGTGTCGCACCTTAAACCGCCCGCAGACCGGGGAGGTGGCAGAGTGGTCGAATGCGGCGGTCTTGAAAACCGTTGAACGTGAGAGCGTTCCCAGGGTTCGAATCCCTGTCTCCCCGCCACTAAATCAAGCACTTACCGGTTGTTTAGCGTGTCGCCTCAATAGGGCGGTCTGGGCTGTTTCCCAAAAAGTTTCCC
>NZ_JBLWXG010000014.1:0-63456 GCF_048267565.1 Pseudophaeobacter sp.
GGTGACAGCTCCAAACAGGTGGCGCGCGGCGTTGATCTGGTGGGCAAGGCGGGCGAAGCGCTGGAAAGCATCGTCGGCCAGGTCAGCCATATCTCGAAGCTGGTGTCCGGTATCGCCGAGGGCGCGGTGGAGCAATCCACCGGCCTGAACGAGATCAACACCGGGGTGACCCAGCTGGATCAGGTGACCCAGCAAAACGCCGCCATGGTGGAACAGGCAACCGCCGCCGGGCATCTGTTGAATACAGATTCTTCCAAACTGGCTGAGCTGATCGCGGTCTTCAAAGTGGATGGCAGTGCATCCGTGACCGCCATGCCACGTCTGGCCGCCGCGGCTGTGCCAGCAGCCCCTGTGACACCATCGGCCCATGGCGATGATGACTGGGATCTGGAGGCAGCCCCCGCCCCAGGCATTGTCAACGTCCGTAACGATGGCAATGCGGCCAGGGATATGTGGCAGGATTTCTGATCCTGCGGTCCCAGACTGATTATTGAATGATAAAAAACGCCCGGCGAAATCGCCGGGCGTTTTTTTGTTTTGTCTGTCTCTGCCTCAATAGGCTGGTCGCTGCCCCGGCGGATTGCGCGCCGGGGCAGGGGGATCAGCCGATGATGGCGTTCAGCGTGGCGCTTGGGCGCATCACGGCGGCCTTTTGAGCCGCATTCGGGTGGTAGTAGCCGCCGATATCGGCAGCAGGGCCCTGGACAGCGGCCAGTTCGGTCAGGATCTGGGTTTCCCCCTCTTGCAGGGCTGTCGCGATCAGGGCGAAATGCTCGGCGATTTCGGCATCGTCACTCTGGGCAGCCAGGGCTTCGGCCCAGTAGCGGGCGAACCAATAGTGGCTATCACGGTTGTCGGGTTCACCAACCTTGCGCGATGGCGACTTGTTGTTGTCCAGAATACCTTGGGTCGCCACTTCGGCAGCCGCGCCCAGCACGCCGGCCTTGGCATTGCCTTTGCTGTCGGCCAGGAAGTTCAGGCTTTCACCCAGGGCGCAGAATTCGCCCATCGAGTCCCAGCGCAGGTGGTTTTGTTCAACCAGCTGTTGCACGTGTTTGGGGGCCGATCCACCGGCACCGGTTTCAAACAGGCCGCCACCTTGCATCAGTTTCACGATCGACAGCATCTTGGCCGAGGTGCCCAGTTCAAGGATCGGGAACAGATCTGTCAGGTAGTCGCGCAGCACGTTGCCGGTGATGGCGATGCTGTCCTTGCCTGCGGTGATGGTCTTCAGCGACTGGGCAGTTGCTTCACGTGGGGCCATGATCTGGAACAGATCTGTTTTGCCTGCCGCTTCCAGCGCGGGTTTGACATATTTGATCAGCTCGGCGTCATGGGCGCGGTTGTCATCCAGCCAGAAGATCGCCTCGGATCCGGTCAGACGCTGGCGATCCAGCGCCAGTTCGATCCAGTTCTCAATCGGCGCCTGTTTGGCGGTGCAGGCGCGCCAGATATCGCCAGCCTCCACGTCGTGGCTGTGCAGCGTCTCGCCATTGGCCAGGACCACCCGGATGGTGCCATCCGCAGGGGCCTCGAATGTGGTTGGGTGCGATCCGTATTCCTCGGCCTTTTGCGCCATCAGACCGACGTTGGCGACAGAGCCTGCGGTGGTGACGTCAAGCGCGCCATTGGCTTTGAAGAAATTGATCGCCTCGTCGTAGACGGTGGCATAGCAGCGATCAGGGATAACGCAGTTGGTGTCGCCCTTATTGCCCGCTGCATCCCAGCCTTTGCCGCCCGCGCGGATCACTGCGGGCATCGAGGCATCGATGATCACATCCGATGGCACGTGCAGGTTGGTGATGCCTTTGTCGCTGTCGACCATATACATGGCGGGGCGATCGGCAGTCACGGCCTCGATCGCGGCCATGATGTCGGCGTTGCCGGACACGCGATCCAACAGATCACCAAGGCCGGAATTGGCATTCACCCCCAGCGCGTCCAGTTCAGCGCCGAATTTGTCAAACACGGGCGCAAGCCAGGCCTTGACCGCGTGGCCAAAGATGATCGGGTCGGAGACCTTCATCATGGTGGCCTTCAGGTGCAGCGAAAACATGGTGCCGTCAGCCTTGGTGTCGGCAATTGCATCGGCCAGGAAGGAACCGAGCGCAGCGGCGGACATGAAGGTGGCATCGGCAATGGTGCCTGCCTCCAGCGCCCAGCCGTCTTTCAGCACGGTGACCGCGCCATCCTTGGCAACAAATTCGATCTTGGCATTCCCAGCCTGGGCTGCGGTGATGGTGGCCGCTTTTTCATTGGCATAAAAATCATTGCCCGGCATCGACGAGACCTTGGTCTTGCTGTCTGCGGACCAGGCCCCCATCGAATGTGGGTTGTTTTGGGCGTAGTTCTTGACGGCGCGGGCGGCGCGGCGATCCGAGTTGCCTTCGCGCAGAACCGGGTTCACAGCAGAACCTTTCAGCCCATCATAGCGGGCGCGGGCTTCTTTTTCCGCGTCGCTCTTGGGGTCTTCGGGGTAGTTGGGGATGTCATAGCCCTGCGATTGCAGCTCTTCGATCGCGGCAAGCAGCTGCGGCACAGAGGCCGAGATATTGGGCAGCTTGATGACATTTGCATTGGGAGTTTTGACCAGTTTGCCCAGCTCGGCCAGGTCATCGGGCTGGCGCTGCTCGGCGGTCAGCCCTTCGGGGAAGGTGGCAATGATGCGACCCGCCAGAGAAATATCCTTGGTGCCAACACTGACATCTGCGGCGGCCGCGAACTTGCGGATGATCGGCAAGAAGGACGCCGAGGCCAGCTCGGGGGCTTCGTCTACGATGGTATACAGAATGTCGGGGTTTGAATTTTCTGTCATGTTTCTCAACCTTTCAGCGATAGCGGAAGCTTTGTTGACTTAGCGTAGCAGCACTACGTCTCTTGCATAAGAGCGAACGGACCCGGCGCCGATCTGGTGTTTGGGCAGGGGCCATTTAAGGCCCCATGTAGAGCAGGAAAGCAGTCGGTGCAATCACTAGGATGCGGATTTGCGCTGGCAGATTGACGCGGTGCAGCAGTTTTCACCCTTTGCCAGGGGGCTGCGCAGCGCGGCGGCAGCATTTTTCAGGTCATGGTAGTGACGCGCAGGCCAGGTAAGGATCAGGCTAGGCAAGGATACGGATGCACGCAGGGCGACTGGCGCGTCGCCCTCGCGCGCCAGTCGCCAGTCGCCTTTGGATTGCTGTGCTACTGGCGCCAGCTCAGCACCCGGCGTTCAATCTGGCCGATGATTGTGCTCATGGTGATGCCCAGTAGTGACAGGATGGTCACCCCGGCAAACAGCCGCTCCAGATCATAAAGCGACCCGGCCTCAAGGATATAGGCGCCGATGCCATATTCCGCGCCCAGCATTTCGGCGGCGACCAGCAGGATGATGGCAATCGCCAGGCTGATACGCAGGCCGGACAGGATGCCGGGCATAGCACCGGGCAGCACAATTTTGCGCACGATGGAAAACCACGACAGGTTAAAGCTCTGGCCCATGCGGATCAGGCTGCGGTCGACATTGTCCACCGCGCCATAGGTTGCCACCACCGTTGGGGTAAAGGTGCCAAAGGCGATCAGCGCGTATTTGGAACCTTCGTCAATGCCAAACCAGATGACGAACAGCGGTAGCAGGGCGATCTTGGGGATCGGAAACAGCGCCGCCGTCAGCGGCACCAATCCGGCGCGCACATAAGAGAACAGCCCAATCAAAACGCCGGTGGCCACGCCCAGACTGGCCCCCAGGGCAGCGCCAATCAAAAGGCGGGTCAGAGACACGCTGAGATGCGCCCACAACAGACCAGAGGCATAGAGTTCCTGGAAGGTTAGCAGCACATCGCTGGGGCGGGGCAGCGTCAGCGGTGAAATCCAGCCCTGACGGGTGCCCAGCTCGGCCAGACCCAGCAGCACGGCAAAAACCGCAACGCCAATCCAGCGCGGACTGGACGGGGCAAAGCCGCCGCCGCGAAAGGTGACCTGCCGGGCGGCGGTGGAGGGAGAATGCAAATCAGACATGGACCAGCTCCGCATCTGCCGCGCGGGCTTCTTCGCGCATCAGCTGCCATAGGTATTTTTGTTTCTCTTCCAGATCAGTGTCGCCATACTGGCGCTGATCCAGCGGCTTATCCAGATGCACCACTTCGCGGATCTCTCCGGGGCGGCGTGACATCACCACGATGGAATGCCCCAGGCGCACGGCCTCTGCCAGGTTGTGGGTGACATAGACGGCGGTAAAGGGCGTGCGGGTCCAGAGGCTGACCAGATCATCCATCAGCAATTCGCGGGTCTGGCTGTCCAGCGCCGACAGGGGTTCATCCATCAGCATCACTGCAGGGTTCACCGCCAGGGCGCGGGCAATGGCCACCCGTTGCTTCATCCCGCCCGACAACTGCTTGGGCAGGGCCTTGGCAAAATCGCTCAGCTTGGTGCGGGCTAGGACATCGGCAATGATACCGTCTGCACGGGCTCCGCGAATACCGTGGTCTTCCAGCACCAGTGAAATATTGCCTCGCACAGATCGCCAGGGAAGCAGGGCAAAGTCCTGAAAGATATATGTCAGCGGGTTCAGGCAATCGCTGGGCGGCGCACCGATCTGCAGCACCTCGCCATGGCTGGGTTTTTCCAGCCCGCCAAGAAATCGCAGCAGGGTGGATTTACCACAGCCTGAAGGGCCGACGATGCAGACGATCCGCCCCGAGGGGATCTCGAGCGAGATATCGCGGAGCACCTCAAAGTCATCGTAGGAATGGCTGACGCCAGAGAGGCGAATATCCATGTGGGGCTCCAATGAATGTTGGGAACAAGTGTGAAGAGGGGGCGCGGCAAAAGCCCCGCCCCCGATGGTGTGATGCTGGCTGGTTTAGCCCAGGGTCTGCACGTAGCTTGGGTCAATCACGGTTTCCAGGCTGATGCCCTTGTCCACCAGGCCCTCTGCTTGGAACCAGCTTAGCTGATCCTGCAGCGAGGCGGTGTTCATCGCTGCGCCCTCATTCAGGCGCATGGTGCCGTTGATGATGGATTTGGCAGCCTTTTCGCGTGGGCGATCCGCATAGACATACTTGTGGATCAGATCGACCAGCGCCTGAACGCCTTCGTCGCCCTGGGCCTTGTCGATCATGGTGGCGTTGTATTCGGCGACACCCTTGGAATAGCCGGCCAGGAAATCACGGGTCATCTGCTGTTCACCGCTGGCATTCTTGGCCGAGGTAAAGACCGTGGTGACCTGGTAGTTGGGCAGATAGTCCGAAACATTGCCGATGATATGCACCTGGCCCGATCCCGCCAGCGGCTTGGCCAGATGCGGTACGATGGACCAAGCATCGATCTGGCCGGATTTCAGCGCGCCGATGATGGCGCCGACCTTTTGCAAGGGCTTGAACTTCAGCTCGATCCCTTCGGCGGCGGCCATTTTGGAGCCCATGTAGTGGAAGGACGATCCGGCCGTGGTGATTCCATAGCTTTTGCCCGCCAGCTGTGCCGGGGTCGTGATGCCAGCCTGATAGGCGGCGTCCGAGACCAGATATTTCTGGCCGTCGATGCCTGCTTCCTCTGACAGGGCGCCGCCGATGATCTTGACCGCGCCCTTGTCTGCCAGCGAGACCAGCCCGCCGGACATGGCGGTCACGGCATAATCCACATCGCCTGACGCAATCGCAACCGCCATCGGGGTCGCCGCCTGGAAGAACTTGAACTCTACATCCAGGCCCGCTTCGGCAAAATAGCCGCGCTCAAACCCGATGAAGCTGCCGGAATGGCTGGTGAAACGCAGCGCGCCCACGGTGATTTTGCGCCCTGATGCCAGGGCTGGGCTTGCCAGTCCAGCGGCGGCGGCGCTGCTGCCCAATAGGGCCAATGCCTTGCGGCGGGTAAATTCAGTCATGGTCTTCCTCCCTCGTGTATGTCGTCTGTGTGGCGTTGCTGGCTCAGGCCTGCAACTCCGTTGTTATTACGGTCTCAAGCAGGCCAAGCGCGGTGCCTGTGTCGCGCGCCAAAGCCGCCGTTAGCAGGGCATGGTGCTGGGCCGCACGTTGGGCAAAATCCAGACGCCCTTCGCGCAGTGCAGCCAGGCGAAAGCGGCGGGACTGGTCGTAGTATTTCTGCTGGGTGTCCAGCAGGCGCGGCGAGTCCGAGGCATCGCACAGGCTGTAGAAAAAGCCGCGGCAGGCATTATCCCATTCCAGGGCAGCCAGATCGCTCAGATCCTCTTGTACCAGGGTTTCGCGGTGACGCATGGCATGATGCGCGGCCAGAATGCGCCCCTCCCAGGCGACATCGCCCAGTTTCAGCGCCCTCTCCAATGCCATCTTTTCGATCTGCACCCGCATGAACAGGATGTCCTGCTGGTCTTGTGACGTGGCCGAG
Organism: Pseudophaeobacter sp.; assembly: GCF_048267565.1. NCBI lineage: Bacteria > Pseudomonadati > Pseudomonadota > Alphaproteobacteria > Rhodobacterales > Roseobacteraceae > Pseudophaeobacter > Pseudophaeobacter sp. The sequence goes on from NZ_JBLWXG010000014.1 coordinate 6,343, forward strand.
GTGACGCGAAAGCCGCGCTGGGCGGTTGCCGCCACCAGGCCCTCAGCGCTAAGCAGCCGCAGGGTTTCGCGCATCGAATGGTTCGAGCCGCCATAGCGCTGCCGCAGGCCGTTCAGCTTTAGCTTTTCATCTGGCCGGAGCAGGCCAAACGAGATGTCGCGACGCAGCGCAGAGGCCAGCATGGCCACCACCGTTTCATCCTCATCCTGTTTTGAACCAAAGAGCATTTGAACCCGATTTTGCAAAATGTTGGACATTTTTGGCGCAGAGCCTTCCCCCTGTCAATCATCCCTGCAGTTTTACCGCTCTGGGCAAAGCCACGTTGACCCCTGCCGACGCCTCTGCCACTCATACCCCCAAGGCGCGCGCCGTGCCGCTGTGATCACTTGTCGGAGCCTCGATGACCCCATTTCGCTTTCTCCACACCTCGGATCTGCATCTGGGTAAACGCTTTGGCCAAATGCCGGAAGAAACGCGCGCTGATCTGCAGCAGGCCCGCCAGAAAAGCATTGTCGGGCTGGCCAGGGTAGCGCAGGCGCATGGGGCCGGGCATGTGTTGATCGCCGGTGATCTGTTTGACAGTGAAACTCCATCAGACCGGGTACTGCGACAGGCGCTGGCCGGTATGGCGGCGGCAACCGATTTGCAGTGGTGGATCATTCCCGGCAATCATGACAGTGCCGCTGCTGAAACGCTTTGGACGGCGATGGCAGAGCATGCGGGGGAGAATACCCACCTTTTGATGCAGCCCGATCCTGTGCAGATGGCGCCAGGGGTGCAGCTGTTGCCGGCGCCCTGCCGCCATCGCTTTGCCGGTCAGGACCTGACCGCATGGATGGATGGGCAGGCCACGCCAGAAGGCGATTTGCGTATTGGTCTGGCCCATGGTGGGGTGCTTGAATTTGGCAGCGAAGAGACGGGCGGCGAGGTGATCTCGGCGCAGCGGGCCAGCAGTGCTCGGTTGGATTATCTGGCGCTGGGGGATTGGCACGGTGCCTTTACCCTGAACGCCCGCAGCCGTTACAGCGGCACCCCGGAAGCAGATCGCTTCAAACATGCGGGGGCCGGGCAATGCCTGCTGGTAGAGCTGACGACGCCGGGCGCCGAACCAAAGGTCACGTTCATTGAAACCGGGATCTACCACTGGCAAGAACAGCCGCTGGCGCTGACCCCGGCGGCGGATGTCGTGGCAGAGGTGCGCGCGCTGCTACCAGAGCCGCGCTCAGACTGGCAGCACCACCTGCTGCGGCTGCGGGCCGAAGGCTGGGTGACGCCGCCGCAACTCTTGGCGCTGCGCCGGGCGGTGACCGAGGTGGCACCGGAGTTCTGCTATTTCCAGCTGGACGAAGCCGGGCTGCGCAGTCAGCATCAGGTATCTGATCTGGACCTGATTGCCAGCAATGGGGCCCTGCGCACTGCCGCCGAAGAGCTGATGCAGGCGGCCCAGGACGGGACGCTGGCACAGGCCGAACGCGACACCGCCTCGGCGGCGCTGAACCGGTTGTTTGCCTATACGCAGGATGCGGCCGCGGCGGAGGATCTCCGATGATAATTCGCGCCATCCGGCTGGAAAACGTGCGTCGGTTCACCGATTTGGTGGAAATCACCGGCATGGGGCCGGGGCTGAATGTCCTTGCTGCGCCGAATGAACAGGGGAAGTCGACCATCTTTGACGCCCTGCATGCGGTGTTCTTCAAGGATGCAAAATCCTGGGACAAAGACACCCGCGCCCTTGCGCCGCGTGTTGGTGGCGACCCCCGGATCGAGGTGGAAATTGAACTGCAGGGTGATGTCTATCGTCTGGTCAAACAGTTCCGCAAGGCCTCTGGCAAGGGCGAGGTGCGGATCTGGCAGGGCGACAGCCTGTTCCTGCAATCGGATGCGGCTGAGGCCTGGCTGAAGACGCTGATCAAATCGCCCAAAGAGGGCGGCCCGGCCGGGTTACTCTGGGTGCGTCAGGGGCTGACCAATTTTGCCGATGCCAAAGAAACGCTGGCGGCGCGGCAGGATTTGATGTCTTCGGTTGCGGGCGAGGTGGACAGTGTCACTGGTGGGCAGCGTATGGATGCGATCCGCCGCGATGTGCGCCAGTCTCTGGATCGGCTGGTGACTTCGCGCGGGGCGAAAAAGGGCGGTGCGCTGGAACTGTCGATGACCGCTCTGGCGGATTATGAATCCCGCGAGCAGGCGCTGGCCGCCCAGGTGCAAGAGCTGCGCCAACAGTTGGATCAGCGTCAGGATCTGCGCCGTGCGCTGGGTGATCTGCAAGACCCGCAGATGCAGCAAGAGCAGGAGAGCCGCCTGCGACAAAGCCAGAAGGATCTTGCGGCGGCACAGCAGCATCAGGAAAAGCTGCAGGTGGCGCGACAGGGGGCGCAAAATGCTGAATTGATGTTGGACAGTCACCTGCGCGCGCTGGCGCAGTTCCAGGCCCGGCAACAGGATTGCAGCGAGGCCGAAACAGCCTGCGAGGCCGCCACCGAGACCTGCGCGCGCATTGTGGCAGATCTGGATCCGGCCCGGCAGCGGCTGGCGCAGGCAGAGGCCGCGCATCGCGAGGCCGAGCTGGCGTCGCGCGAGGCCGAAACCCGGCTGGCAGCGCTACAACGGGCCGAGAGGCACGCCCAGGCCGCAGGCCAGCGTCGGGCGTTGGAACAGACCCTGGCCCAGGTGCGCAGCGCCATGCAGCAGATTACCCGGCAAAACCATCTGGCGACGACAGGCCCGGATGCCGGTGCTCTGGCCGAGATAGAGACCACCCGCGAGGCCTTGGCGCTGGCGCAACAGGCGCAGCAATTGGCGGCCCCGGCCATTACGGTAACCTATGAACAGGGGCTGGATGGGCTGCTGCTGCTGGATGGCGCGCCACTACTCGGCGGGCAGCGCCTGTCGCTGCCGGCAGGCGGGTGCCTTTCGGTGCCGGGGTTGGCGCAGATTGATCTGCACCCGGGCGCGGACGGCGGCCAGGTGCAATTGGATCAGGCAGAGCGCGCCCTGCGTGCGGCCCTGGAACAGGCGGGCTGCGCGGATGTTGAACAGGCGCGCCAAGCCCATCGTGCCCGTCAAGAGGCCGTCATTCGCCTGCAAGAGGCCGAGCAGCAGCTTGCCACCCTTGCCCCGGATGGCATTCTGGCCCTGATGCAGCAGCTGGACGCATTGCCGACGATGGCGGATCCGCAGGCTGGTGAAACACCGCCTGTCCAGGGTTCTGCGCAAGAGATCGACGCGGCAGAGGCGGATCTTCTCTCCTGTCGCGGCGCGTTGGAGCGCAGCGCTGCCGAGCGTGAGGCGGCGCGCAGCCAAGAGGCCGAGCTGCGCCGCGCGCTGGAAGGTGCCCAGGCGCATCATCAGGCCGCGCAGCAACGGCTGCAACGCGCCGAGGCGGCCCTGGCAGAGCAGGGCGATATGGCCCAGCGATTGGTCAGTCTGCAGCAACGCCAGGCAGAGCTGGAGCAGGGGCTGGCGACGCGCAAGGCGCAGTATCAGCTGCTGGAACAGCAAGCCCCGAATCTGGAGCAGGCGCAGGCCCGCGCCGCCCGTGCCAAATCCGAGCAGGCTTCAACCCGCGAAGCAGTGCAGAGCCACCTGCGAGATCTGGCAGTGCTGGACAGCCGCATTGCCACCAGCGCCGGGGCGGCAGTGGAGGAAGATCTGGCAGAGCTGCGTGACCAGGTGATTGGGGCCCGCAAACGGCTGCAGGGGATCGAGTTCGAAGTTGCGGTTCTACGCCGCCTTGAACAGGCGCTGGAGCGCGCCCGCAGTGCCGCACAAGAGGCCTATATCGGGCCGGTGCTGAAAGAACTGCAACCATTGCTGCGGTTGCTCTGGCCTGAAGCGCGCCTGGCGCTGGATGCGGGGCAGGTGCTGCCGGATCAGTTGCAGCGTGCCGGGCAAGAGGAAGCCTTTGACAGCCTGTCTGGTGGCACGCAGGAACAGGTTGCCCTGCTGGTGCGTCTCGCCTTTGCCCGGCTTTTGGCGCGGCGGGGACAGCCTGCGCCGATCATTCTGGATGATGCCATCGTCTATACCGATGACGCCCGGATCGAGAAGATATTTGATGCGCTGACGCTGCAGGCGAATGAGATGCAGATCCTGGTGTTCACCTGCCGCCAAAAGAGCTTTCGCGCCCTTGGTGGCACCCAGCTGAGCATTCGCCGGGTGGTGCCATAGGGGCCACAAGGCGGTACAGGGGGGTCACTCGCGGATTTCGTCCGGCATCACCCCCCAGAGTTTATCTTTGGGGGCCCAGCCGTCAAAGCCGCCGACAGAGACGTTGCACCAGGTCAGGGAACACGTGCCCAGGCGCGCGACCACCCCGTATTCGAGCGCGGCTGTCACTGCGGTGCGTTCATCCGGTTGTGTATGCAGGGTCAGCATGTCTTCTTGCACCAGCACTGTGCGCACCCCTGACAGCAGGGCATAATGCACCCAGCCGCCGGCTCCATCCTGATCGCGCACCCGGCGCCAGTGGCCAAACTCGGCGGTGATCTGCAGCGGCATGCCACGTCGTTTGAACACCCAGTCGATGCGATGCGTCAAAGAGGGGCCGCGCCGAACATTGCCTTCGGAGGCCTTCATCGAGACATAGCGCGGCAGAGGCAGGTTGGTCACTGGCCCGCGCTCTTGGGGGGCTGGCTGGCTGCTTTCCTGGGCCGCGGCGATGGACCCTGCAGTCGTGACGCCTAAACCAACGCAGAGCGCCAGCGCCAGACCGCGCCATCCTGTGGAAAATTTAATCACTGCCTGCTCACTTTTGCTTAGGGTTCAGCCTGCCCAATATATGTCGCAAAATCCTGCGGCAATCTGACCTGGAAAAAGGCAAAAAGCCGCGCCAACTGCTTTGGTTCCGGTGGATCGGTTCTTGTGCCCGGTTCCGTCCTGCGCCACCATGTCATGAAGGCAAGTGACTTGCAAAGCCAGGGGAGAGCAAAAGTGGCCAGAGAACGTCTGAGTGTTGTTGTTACGCGACGGTTGCCAGAGCCAGTCGAGACACGGCTGAGCGAGCTGTTCGATGTGCGTCTGCGCAGCGATGATACACCGATGAACCGCCAGGAACTGGCTGCCGCAATGAAAGAGGCCGATGTGCTGGTGCCGACGGTAACCGATACCATTGATGCGGCGCTTTTGGGGCAGGCCGGGGAAAAACTGAAATTGATCGCAAACTATGGCGCCGGGGTCGATCACATTGATGTGGCCACCGCCCGGCAACGCGGCATTCTGGTGTCCAATACGCCAGGGGTTCTGACCGATGATACCGCCGATATGGCGATGGCGCTGATCATGGCGGTGGTGCGGCGCATTCCCGAGGGGCTGGCCGTTATGCAGAAAGGTGATTGGCGGGGCTGGGCGCCCACTGCGATGCTGGGCGGGCGATTGGCCGGGCGTCGCCTTGGGATTCTTGGCATGGGCCAGATTGGCCAGGCTGTGGCCCGCCGGGCCAGCGCCTTTGGCATGCAGGTTCACTATCACAACCGCCGCCGCCTGCGCCCCGAAATCGAATCCGCACTGGATGCCACCTACTGGGAAAGCCTGGATCAGATGGTGGCGCGCATGGATGTGATCTCGGTCAATTGCCCTTCGACGCCCTCGACCTTTCATTTGCTGAATGCCCGGCGGCTGAAGCTGATGAAACCCTCGGCGGTGGTGGTCAACACCTCACGCGGCGAGGTGATCGACGAACTGGCGTTGACGCGGATGCTGCGCAGCGATGAAATTGCCGGGGCAGGTCTGGATGTCTATGAAAAGGGCACCGATATCAATCCAAGGTTGCGCGAGTTGCCGAATGTGGTACTTCTTCCTCATATGGGGTCTGCAACCCTTGAGGGTCGTATCGAGATGGGTGAAAAAGTCCTGTTGAATATCAAGACCTTCGAGGATGGGCATCGGCCACCTGATCAGGTGGTCCCAGCCATGTTGTAGCAGCCCTGCCAGCATCTTTTGCGTATGAGGGGCATTCCATGAAATCTGTTTTTCTGACCTGTCTGGCTGCATCTGCACGGACGGTTCCGTCGTTGATGCAGCCAGTTCTTTCCCTGTCTGTCTTGACCCTGCCAATCCTGGTTCTGTCTGGAATTGGCCTGCAGGCAGAAGAGGCCGCCGATGCGGTTGCACCCGAAGGCGCAAGCCGGGGCGGCATTGCGGCGATCTCCGATGCCTCTGCGGCGGCACTGGCTGCCAAGCAGGCGGGGCAACCGGTAGAGGCACAGGACTGGATGATCGCGGCTGCGAACCCACATGCGGTGGAGGCTGGCGCGGAGGTTCTGCGCCAAGGCGGCACGGCGGCTGACGCGATGATTGCAGCCCAGGTGGTGCTGGGACTGGTCGAGCCACAGTCTTCGGGCCTGGGGGGCGGGGCCTTTCTGGTTTGGTATGACGCCAGGACAGGGGCTGTCACCACCCTGGATGCCCGTGAAACCGCGCCCCTGGCCGCGACGCCACAGTTGTTTCAGGACGAAACTGGCGCGCCGCTAAAGTTCTTTGACGCCGTGGTTGGCGGGCGATCCGTTGGCACCCCCGGCACCCCTGCCTTGCTGGAGATGGCGCATCGCAAATGGGGGCAGACCAACTGGGCCTCGTTGTTTGAGGCCGGGATTTCCCTGGCGCAGGATGGTTTTGAGGTCTCACCGCGGATGGCGGGTGCGATTGCGCAGGATGCGGATCGTCTGAGCCGCTTTCCGGCAACTGCTGACTACTTTCTGCCGGGTGGCACGCCGCTGGCCGAAGGTGATCGTCTGACCAATCTGGCCTATGCCGATGTGCTGCAGGTGCTTTCCGAACAGGGCGCCGAAGGGTTTTATACCGGGCCGATCGCGGCAGAGATCGTGCGCAACGTGCAGCAGGCCGAGGGCAACCCCGGTGTGCTGTCGATGCTGGATCTTGCGCTGTATCGGGTGAAAGAGCGCGATGCAAGCTGCGCCAGCTATCGCGTCTTTGAGGTCTGCGGCATGGGGCCACCTTCGTCCGGGGCGCTGACAGTGGGGCAGATCCTGGGCATGCTGGGAGGCTACGACCTGGCGGCCCTGGGCGCTAAAAACCCTGAATCCTGGCGCTTGATTGGCGATGCCTCCCGGCTCGCCTTTGCTGACCGGGGCCGCTACATGGCCGATAGCGATTTTGTGCCGGTCCCGGTCAAGGGGCTGGTTGATCCTGACTATCTGGCCCAGCGTGGCCAGCTGCTGGCGGGGCCACAAGCCCTGGCCGAGGTGGCACCGGGCCAGCCCGAGTTTGATCACGCCGCTCTGGCGCCGCTTTGGGCCGATGATGTTTCGATTGAATTTCCATCTACCTCGCATCTGACGATTGTCGACCAATATGGCAACGTCCTGTCGATGACGACGACCATTGAAAACGGCTTTGGCTCGCGGGTGATGAGCAATGGCTTTCTGCTCAACAACGAGCTGACCGATTTTTCCTTTCGCAGCCATCGCGACGGGGTGCCGATTGCCAACCGGATAGAGCCGGGCAAACGGCCGCGTTCCTCTATGGCGCCCACGATCGTGCTGCGTGACGGGGCACCGGTTCTGGCCATTGGCTCGCCCGGGGGCAGCCGGATCATCGGCTATGTGGCCACCGCGATTGTGGCCTGGGCCGACTGGGGGCTGGATGTGCAACAGGCGCTGGCCTTGCCCCATGCGGTGAACCGCTTTGGCACTTATGATCTTGAGGCCGACACCGCCGCTACAGAGCTGGAAGCGCCGCTGGTCGAGATGGGCTATAAGGTCAACATCCGCGATCTGAATTCGGGGCTGCACGCGATTGAGATTGGCGAGACCCTGAAAGGGGGGGCAGATCCGCGCCGCGAGGGCATTGCGCTGGGTCAATAGCGGGATGTAACCTGGCCCAAGGGCTGGCCACCATGCAGAGAATAAGGGGTGCGGCAATGTCTTGTCTGCACCCCTCTTTTACATCATAAGAGGCGCGCGTGTTGTCATGACAACACGAAGGCGAGGACAGCGGCGACATCATACCGCCGGGGATAGGAAGAGGATCACACCATGGTGCAAGCAACAGCATTGCCACGTAATGAAGCCGGCATCGAGGCTGCCATCAGCGTCTTGAAACAGCAGTTCGGAGAGCAGCTGCAAACCGGCCAAGCGATCCGCGAGCAACATGGCCATACCACCACCTGGATCACCAATCAGGCCCCTGATGCCGTTGTCTTCCCGACGTCGACTGAAGAGGTCGCAAGCATTGTCAAAACCTGCGCCGAGTATGGCGTGCCGGTGATCCCCTTTGGCACCGGCACCTCGCTTGAGGGGCATGTGAATGCCCCGGCGGGTGGCATTTGCATCGATATGATGCGGATGGACAAGATCCTTGCGGTGCATGCCGAAGATCTGGACGTTGTGGTACAGCCCGGCGTCACCCGTGAACAGTTGAATACCTTCCTGCGTGATCAGGGGCTGTTCTTTCCCATTGACCCCGGTGCCAATGCCTCGCTGGGCGGCATGGCGGCAACGCGCGCCTCGGGCACCAATGCGGTGCGCTATGGCACCATGAAAGACAACGTGATGGCGCTTGAGGTGGTGATGGCCGATGGAGAGGTGATCCGCACCGCTCAGCGGGCCAAGAAGTCCTCGGCGGGGTATGACCTGACCCGGCTGATGGTCGGCTCTGAGGGGACGTTGGGGCTGATGACCGAACTCACCCTGCGTCTGCAGGGCATCCCCGAGGCCATCCGCTCGGCGCGCTGTTCGTTCCGTTCGGTGGATGATGCCTGCCGCGCGGTGATGATGACCATCCAATACGGTGTGCCTGTCGCCCGGATGGAACTGCTGGACGAGATGAGCGTTGGTGCCGCCAATGCCTATTCCAAGCTGTCGCTGCCCCAGACGCCACTGCTGCTGCTGGAATTCCACGGCTCTGACGCCAGTGTGCTGGAGCAGAGCGAGACCTTTGCCGCCATCGCAGAAGAGTTCGGCGGCTTTGATTATGAGGCCACTTCAACCGCAGAAGAACGCAATAAGCTGTGGCAGGCGCGGCACGATATGTACTGGGCCAGCCTACAGATCCGCCCCGGCGCCAAGGGGATCTCTACCGATGTCTGCGTGCCGATCTCGCAACTGGCTGCCTGCGTCGGCGCAGCCCGGCAAAAGGCCGAGGACATGGGGCTGATCGCGCCTATGGTGGGCCATGTGGGCGACGGGAATTTCCATGCGCTGCTGCTGATTGACATGGAGAGCAGCGAAGAACGGCAAAAGGCGGATGACTATATCGGCTGGCTGAACGAAATGGCGATCTCGATGGATGGCACCTGCACCGGGGAACATGGCATCGGCCAGGGCAAGCGGCCCTATCTGCTCAAGGAGCTGGGGGCTGCCACCCGCTATATGGCGGCAATCAAGGCTGCGCTGGATCCTGACAATATCCTAAACCCTGGTAAGGTGCTGAGCGATAAGGACTGACTGACTGACTGACTGACGGGCGGGGCAGGGCGGTTTGGCGGCACGGATCCGGGGTCTGCCCTGCCATAATTTTGCACGGATTGCCCTGTACCCCTGTGTCGTGGCCATAGGGGGCCGCGCGCAGGAGGTCGGATGAGCATCAAGAAAAGTCTTGGGATACTTGTGTTTTGCACCCAGGCCGTTGTCGTGGTGGACTACAACATGCAAAGCCAGGCGGCCGGGCTCGCCCCGGGAGAGCTGAGCATGAAAGACTATGCAGCCATCGTGCAAAAGCGATACGACAAGACCTCGGCGCAGGCCCTTGCTGGTAGGTTTGGCACGACCGCGATCGGTCGCGCTGCAGACCACGCGCCAGGTGATGCGCAACTGGCAGAGCTTGCGGCAGACGCGCAGGAGGCCTCTGCCCGGGATGACGAACCAGCTGCTGTCTGCATTCGGCGCGGCACGACTACTGTAAGCTGCCAATAATCCTTTTGTGACGCCGCTTTGGGGCGCGCCTTGGCAATCTGCGGTCGGCAAAGCGGTGTCGACGGGTGAAAAGGTCGGTTTTGACTTTTTTTGCGTCGGATGGATTTAGCCCGGTTTGATGCGCGTTGGGCATAAGCAATGCACAACCCCCGAGTCACTTGTTCCGGAGAACGGCCTCATGAAAACTCAAGTCAAAGCATTGGTCGTCGGCGGCGGCGCTGTTGGCACCTCAATTGCCTATCACCTCGCCAAAGCTGGCTGGGACGACGTTATGCTGGTAGAGCGTGACGAACTGACCTCGGGGTCGACCTGGCATGCCGCCGGGCTGCTGCCGCTGTTCAACATGTCCTATGCGACAACCCATATCCATAAATACTCGGTCGATTTTTATAAGTCGCTGGAGGCCGAAACCGGCCTGAACGCGGGTTTTGCCGTGGTGGGTAACCTGCGTATGGCGCAGACCGAAGAGCGCATGGATGAATATAAGCTCTATGCCTCGACCGCGGAAACCTGCGATGTCGCGTATGAGTGGCTCACCCCCGACCAGATCAAGGAACGCTGGCCGCTGATTGAAACCGGCGACCTGAAAGGCGCGATCTACCACACCGAAGACGGCTATATTAACCCAGCAGATGTGACCCAGGCGATGGCCAAGGGTGCCCGGCAGCGCGGCGTCGAGATCGTGCGCAAACTGCAAGCCGATGCCTTCCACTGGACCGGCACACATTGGGAAGTCACCTGCACCAAGATGGTGGAAAAGGGCGGCAATCTGGTCCCCTCCGACGAGCAAGTGGTGATCACCGCCGAGCACGTCGTGACCGCGTCGGGCAACCACGCGCAGCGCACCGCCAAGATGCTGGGCATCAAGATGCCTGCCGTGCCAGTGGAACATACCTTCATCGTCATGGACAAGGACCCCGAGCTGGTCAAATGGCGCGAAGCGGGCAACCCCGAGCACCCCGTCATCCGCGACGCCGACAATGAATCCTATGCCCGCGAAGAGCGCGGCGGCTGGATCCTCGGCATCTACGAACACGGCGCGCCTGCGCGTTTTGAACACGGTGTGCCCGACAGTTTCCGCGCCGATCTGTTCCCGCTCGATCTGGACCGGATTGCGGATCAGTACATGGCGATGGCAGAGCGCGTTCCCTCCTGCGCCGACTCCGGCCTCAAGGATGATTTCAACGGCCCGATCTGCTATACCCCCGATGGCAACCCGCTGGTTGGCCCGGCTCCTGGCCTGCGCAACATGTGGCTGGCCGAAGGGTTCTCGTTCGGGATCACTGCCGCCGGCGGCACCGGCTACTACCTGGCCCAGATGATGGTCGATGGCGAAGCCGAAATCGACATGGCAAGCCTGGACCCCAAGCGCTATAGCCAGAGCTGGATGACCACCGAATTTGCCGCGCGCAAGAACGAAGAATGCTACGAGCACGTCTACATCCTGCACCACCCTGATGAGGAACGCCCCGCCGCGCGTCCCCTGCGTACCTCTCCGGCGTTTGAGCGCCAGAAAGAACGTGGCGCGCAGTTTGGCTGGGTCAATGGCTGGGAACGTCCCAACTACTATGGCCCCAAGGATGCACCCGAAAATTTCGACCACGATGCGCGCTCTTTCCGCCGTGGCGGCTGGTGGCAATACGCCGTGGACGAAGCCAAGGCGATCCGGAGCGGCGTCGGCCTGGTTGATGCCACCGCCTTTACCAAGCATGTCGTCAAGGGGCCCGGTGCCACCCAGTTCCTGGATTGGTTCACCTGCAACAAGCTGCCAAAAATCGGCCGGATCAACCTGACCTATGCGCTGACTTCGGCCGGTACCACCCGCACCGAATACACCATCGTGCGCAATGGCGAGAACAGTTACTATCTGGTCTCTGCTGGTGCGTTGACCGAGTATGACGCCGACTTCCTGCGCAAGGCGGCCGAAGACAAGATGGAAGAGTTCGGATATATCGAGATCCAGGATGTCACCACACAGTGGGGTGTCTTTGCCATCGCCGGCCCCAAGTCGCGCGATGTGCTGAAGGAGATCATTGTCGACGGTGACCCTGAAACCGCCCTGTCGAACAAGCGCTTCCCCTGGCTGTCGGCGCGTCAGATCGAACTGGGCATGTGCCCCGTCAATGCGATCCGTGTGGCCTACACCGGAGAGTTGGGCTGGGAATTGCACCACCCGATCGAGATGCAGAACTACCTGTTCGATCTGCTGGAAAAAGCAGGCGAGAAACACGGCATGAAGTTGGTCGGCGCGCGCGCCCAGAACTGGCTGCGGATGGAGAAAAGCTATCGCGCCTTCGGCACAGAGCTGGGCCGCGACGCCACCCCAGCCGAGGCCGATCTGCCGCGCTTTATCGACCTGGAAAAAGATTTCCACGGCAAAGAGGCGATGATTGAGACAGGCGTGCGGTTCAAGTGCTGCACCCTGCTGATTGACGGACCAGCAGATGCCGATCCCTGGGGCCGCGAGGCGCTCTATACTGAAGATGGCGCAACCCGTGTTGGGCGTCTGACTTCGGGCGGCTATTCCGTGGCCTTTGAGAAGAGCATCGGCATGGGCTATGTGCCACCGGAACTGGCGGTGGAAGGCACCAAGCTGAAGGTGAAACTGCAGGATAAACTGTGGGATGCAACTGTCACTTGTGACAGCCCCTACGATCCGACAAACGCCACCATTCGCCAAAACGGCTAGGCTATTGTAGGGTATTAAGACACAAAGCCCCGATCCGATGATCGGGGCTTTTGGTATTTCTGGGTGAACTTCCTGCTCTCAGCTGCTGATCAATTCGTCAAAGCAGGTGAGCGCCTTGGCGGCATACATCATGGCAGGACCACCCCCCATCTGGATCGACATTGCCAAGACGTCAGAGACTTCTTCGCGGCTTGCCCCGGCCCGGACCAGCGCTTCCACATGCAGTCCGATACAGTCCTCACAGCGGACTGCAACCGCGATCCCGAGGGCGACAAACTCTTTTTGTTTGAAGTCCAGCACACCGCCCTGTTTCACGGATTTTCCAAGCGCACCAAAGGCCTGTGCCGTGTCGGGAATAGCCCGATTCAGATTGCGCAGCCCCTGACGGGTTGTTTCCAGTTTTGTGTTCCAGTCCATTGGATGTCCTTCAATTGATATTCCATTTATTGAAGGTGTATTGCGCGCCGGGACCGCGAACCTTGATCTAGGTCATGTCCTGAACGGCCTAGCCGTCAGGTTGAGGGGCCTCCTTGCAAAAGACCAGCGCCAGATTATTGGCGGGCATCTCTACAACCTGGGCGGTGCGTAGCCCGACCGCCTCTCCCCAGTCCAGGACGTCAAAGTCATCCTTGTAACCGGTTTCGGGGTCATGGGCCGTTAGCGCGCAGTGAAAGGACCTGTCGCCGGGGCTGGTCAATTCTCCGCCGCGCGAGAATGGCCCATAGATCACCAGCCGCCCCTGAGGCGCGAGCGCCACCGCCGCCTCTTGGATCAGGTGCTGTGCTTCGGCACTGCTGATCAGGTGCAACAGGTTTGACAGGACAATCAGATCCTGCGGGTGCTGTCCTGCGCCCCAGCCGACTGCGGTGGCATCCAGCAGCGTGGCGGTGCGGATGTTCGTCAGGTCTGTCGCCGCGATATAGGCGTTGATACTGTCCAGCCGAACTGGGTCTGCCTCGCTGGGTTGCCAGGTGAAATCGGGCAGGCGGCTGGCATAGCCAATTACATGCTGGCCGGTGCCACTTGCCAGTTCTAGTGCCCGGCGCCCCTGCGGTGGGGCGACCTGTTGCAGCAGATCACACAGTGGGGCAAGGTTACGGGCTGCGGATTCTGCAAAAAGCTTGCCGTCTTTGGGGTGGGCAACCGATGCGGCAGAGGGAACAGAGCGCACAGCCATCAGCGCAGCCTTTCGGGCGAAAGGGCGGCACGTGTCGGTGCATCCAGTTCCGAAGGGCGTCCGCCGACCAGATCGGCCAACAGGCGTGCGGCGGCGGGGGCGGTCTGAAAACCATAGCCCCCCTGGGCGGCACACCAGATGAAATCCGTCTGCGTCGGGTCTGGTCCCAGCACCAGCGACCCATCCGGGGCAAAGCTGCGCAGCCCGGCCCAGTTACTTTCGACCCGGGTAACCGGGGTGGTGACCCGTTCTTCATAGCGCGCCAGCCCCTCGGCCAGAACCATGTCGTCGGCATAGGCATCATGTGGCACCGCCAGATCTTCATCCGCCGGAGAGACCAGCAGCTTGCCAGCGTCGGGTTTGGCGTACCAGGTTTCGCCAACCCCCATCAGCATCGGCCATTGGGTGACGTCATGGCCACCTGGCGCCGGTAATTGCGCCATGGAACGGCGGCGCGGCTGGATGCCGATCGGGGCAACCCCGGCCAGTGCGGCGATTTCATCCACCCAGGCCCCGGCTGCATTGACCAGTTGCGCCCCCGTATAGGTCTCGTCGCCCGCCTCGACCTGCCAGCCGTGATCCGTGTGGCGGATGGCACTGACGCGGGCGCGGGTCACAATGCTGCCCCCGGCGGCGCGGGCAACCTTGGCAAAATCCTGAATCATCCGGTCGGTATCCAGATCCTGCGCCAGCATATGCAGCCCTGCATGGGTCACGGTTTTGGGGTTCAGGATCGGCACCAGGTCCTGGGCTTCGCGAAAGCTGATCTCATCCAGCTGCAGTTCCTTGAGGTCGGTGGCAAAATGCTGTTCCTGACCAGGCCCTGAAACCATCATGAGCCCGCGCGGGGTCAGATAGCCGCCATTGGCGTTGTGATGGTGATCTGCGCTGGCGCGGTTCAAGGCAACGACAGCGGGTGGGCCATAGTTTTCTTCGAACATCGCGGCAGATCTGCCCGAGGCATGGTAGCCAAGGGCCTGTTCCATTTCCAACAGCACCACGGATCCCAGCTCTGACAGGCGGGCGGCTGCACTGGCACCGGCAATACCGCCGCCGATAATGATGAAGTCATAGGTCATGCGCCCGCCTCCTGCTCTTCCAGTCGGTCCGTCGCTGGGGCCGGGCGCGGGCTGAGCGCTGCAATCTCACTATAGAGTGCTGCATCCATCTGGAAATCCAGCGCTGCAAGCGAGGGGGCCACCTGTGCGGCGGTGCGACCGGAAATGATGGGCATCGGTGCGGCAGCGTGGGCGGCCACCCAGGCCACAGCAAGGGTGGCCGGTTCCACGCCCCGCTCTGCGGCCAGAAGGCTCAGCTGGCGGGCGGTCTCATGCATCCAGTCCTGGCCATAGCGGCTGTTGTAGCGGGCATCTTCATTCAATCGCCCAGCGGCGTTGGCCGTGATGTATTTTCCGGTCAGCAGCCCGCCACCTAGGGGGGAGTAGGGCGCAATGGCAATGTTCTGGTCGCTGCACATGGGTAGAATTTCGACCTCGGCCTGGCGTTTCACCAGCGAATACATGGGCTGCAAAATATCCGTGGCAAGACCAAACTCGGCCCCCAGCATCTGCGCCTTCATCACCTGCCATGCGGCAAAATTGGACAGACCCATATAGGAAATCTCACCCGCTTCTTTGCGCGCGGCAAACCACGCCAGCGTTTCGCGCAGATCTGTCTCGTCATCAAAGCGATGCAGGTAGAGGATATCAAGACTGTCGAGCTGAAGCCGGCGGCGGCTGGTGTCAAACTGCGCCTGCATATTGGCAGCCCCGGCGCCGCCCGTATAGCCAACCTTGCTGGCAATGATCAGCTGGTCGCGTTCATCCTTGATGAGGTCCCCCAGGATCTCTTCGCTCTGGCCATTGGTATAAACCCAGGCCGTATCAAAATGATTGACGCCAACTGCACGGCAGGCATCATAGATTTCGGCCGATTGTGCCGCATCCGCACGGCCGCCAAACTGCATGGTGCCAAAGGCAAAGCGGCTGGCAGGGGTTCCATCGGGGCTTTTGAGGATCTGTGTCATGGGCCAGACAGTTGCACGGGTTCTGGCTGGGGAAAAGCAGCATTTTTGCAAGGCGCAGGCAGGCGCGGTTGCAGCCCTTCGCAGGTGCAGTGTTTCGAAACGCTTCCTGCATTGGGCGGGCCCATGCTATGGTTGCGCAACAGTTTTGTTATAATCTCTTTGGAGGAAAAACCGTGACCACCCCAAACATTCATGCACTCTCAAACGGTCATGTGCCGGGCTATATTACTGGCCCTGATGGCAGTGATCCCTTGTTCACGGGCATGGCCATCTTCACCATCGTTTTGATCATTGCCATTGGTGGGCTGTATTTCACGCTGCATGCCTTGCCGGAAAAGATGGCGCATTCAGATAATCACGCGCAGTTTCAGTTGATCAGCATTCTGGCGGTTCTGGCGCTTTTTACGCATAACAACATCTTTTGGGTGGCCGCCCTGATGCTCGCGGCCTTTCGGATGCCCGATTTCCTGTCGCCGCTGCAGTCAATCGCCAACTCTTTGGTCGAGCTGAGCCAACGCAAGAATAAGGAGTAAGCCTGTGCTGGAACTGTTTATCTGTTCTTTGCTGACAGTGTTTCCCGACTTTCTGTATCGCCGCTTTGTGCAGGGCAAACGCCTGGGGCAGGAAATCACCTTTTTCTCTGTTTGGTATGAATTGCGTTGGGGGATCACCCTGTGCATCGTGTTGACGGTGTCTCTGATTACGGTGATCTTTTACTTCCATCCTGCGACTTCACAGGTTGGATCCTATTTCAGAACCGTGACAATTCTGTCTGAACGCGGGGGGCGGGTTTCCGAGGTCCATGTTCAAAATAATCAGCATGTCGAAGCCGGAGATGTTATTTTCCGGTTGGATGATAGCAGCCAGAAAGCCGCGGTCGAAACTGCCCGTACCAAGGTGGCAGAGATTGGGGCATCGCTGACACTGGCAGCTGCGGATCTGCGGGCCGCCAAGGCGGGGATTGTTCAGGCGCAGGCCAGCTTGACCCAGGCCACTGAAGATCTGGAGCGTAATCTTGAACTGCGTCGGCGCGGGTCCTCTGCAGTGCGAGAAACCGAAATTGAGCGGCTTGAAAATCTGGTTGCCCGCCGTCAAGGAGAGCTGGAAGCAGCCCGAGCACGTGAAAGCTCGGTTCAGGAAAATATTTCCACCTACATTCCAGCCCAACGCGCCAGCGCCGAGGCGGCGTTGCATCAGGCCGAAGTGGAGCTTGCCAAGAGCTCGGTGGTTGCAGGCGTGTCCGGACGGATCGAACAGTTTGGCTTGCAGGTGGGGGATATCGTCAATCCTATCCTGCGCCCGGCCGGCATACTGGTACCTGATACCTTTATTGAAAGAGATCGATTTGTCGCTGGCTTTGGTCAGATCACGGCCAATGTGATTAAGCCTGGCATGTATGCCGAGATTGGCTGTCTCAGCAAACCCTTCACCATCATTCCGATGATTGTTGTGGAAGTGCAGGATGTCATCCCTTCGGGCCAGATCCGCCCCACTGACGTGCTGCGCGATCCGCAGGACAACGCCCGCCCAGGGACGCTGACCGTGTTCATGGAGCCGCTGTATGAAGGGATGGCCGATGACATCCCTCCGGGAAGCAGCTGTCTGGCCAATGCCTATACCAATAACCATGACCGTTTGTCGGATCCCGATCTGGGCTTGGGGTCCTGGATTGCCTTGCATGTTGTGGATACGGTTGGGCTGGTACATGCGCTTTTGTTGCGTTTGCAAATGTTGCTGATGCCAGTGCAGACCTTGGTCTTTACGGGCGGGCACTGATAACGCGTAGGAAACTGCAGAGTTTCCGCATGTGATGTAACGCAAAAAGGCCCGCCATCTGGCGGGCCTTTCTTTTCCGGGCTGCACGGTGCACGGTGCGCCGTTACAGCAGGAGAGGCTTACTGCGGGATGTCGCCTTCGATGCCCTCAACATAGAAATTCATGCCAGCCAGGGTGCCATCATCGGCGGTTTCGCCTTCGGCCAACCAGGCAGAGCCGTCCTGTTTGTTGAGCGGGCCGGTAAAGGCGTGGTAGGAGCCATCCGCCAGCGAGGCCTTGATCGCCAGGGCGGCTTCTTTCACGTCGGCTGGAACCGCATCAGTGATTTCACCAATGCCAACCATGCCTGCGCCGATACCATCCCAGGTGCTTTTGCTTTCCCAGGTGCCGTCCATAACCGCCTGGGTCCGGGCGATGTAGTAGGGTGCCCAGTTGTCGATGATCGAGGACACACGCGGCGAGGGGGCGTATTCCGCCATATCCGAAGCCTGACCAAAGGTGATCACGTTGCCTGCCGCCTGGGCTGCTGCCTGTGGCGCGGTGGAATCGGTGTGCTGCAGAATGACATCAGCGCCCTGTTCGATCAGAACCTTGGCCGCGTCTGCTTCCTTGGCGGGATCAAACCAGGTGAAAGCCCAGACAATTTTGAATTCGACGTCGGGGTTTACTTTCTTGGCGTGAATATAGGCAGAGTTGATGCCGCGGATCACTTCGGGGATCGGGTAGGATCCGATGTAGCCCACAACGTTGCTCTTGGTCATGTGGCCCGCGATGGTGCCCTGAACGGCGCGACCTTCATAGAAACGTGCGGAATAGGTCGAGACGTTGTCGGCGTTTTTATAGCCGGTGGCATGTTCGAATTTCACATCGGGGAATTTGGCCGCAACGTTGATGGTGGGGTCCATATAGCCAAACGAGGTGGTGAAGATCAGGTCCGCACCCTGCAGCGCCATCTGGGTGATCACGCGCTCGGCATCGGGGCCTTCAGCGACGCTTTCAACATAGACGGTTTCCACCTTGTCGCCGAACTCTTCCACAACGGCCTTGCGGGCCTGGTCGTGTTCATAGGTCCAGCCGCCATCGCCCACTGGGCCAACGTAGACAAAGCCAACCTTGGTTGGATCTTCAGCCAGGGCGGCGGTTGCAAGGCCCAGGGCCACAGCGGCGCTGGTCATGAGGTTTGTCAGTTTCATCAAAGGGATCCCCCGTTAGTTTTGGTTGTGCCCGAGGATATTCCCCGGACAAGTCGTAGGCCGCTAGCCTTTTAATCAGCGGGCGGCGTGGAAGTTGCGGCCCAGGGCAGCAGGTGCGCTGCTTTTATCGGCCGATAGAATGACGAGCACCAGAATGGTGATCAGATAGGGCGACATTGCCAGATACTCTACCGGGATGGCAACGCCAGCTGCCTGAAGATTAAGCTGAACAACGGTCACACCGCCAAAAAGATAGGCGCCCAGCAGCACGCGCCAGGGTTTCCAGCTGGCAAAGACCACCAGGGCCAGCGCGATCCAGCCGATTCCCGCTGTCATGCCTTCGGTCCATTGCGGCACCCGGATCAGGCTGATGTAGGCGCCACCAAGCCCCGCGCAGGCGCCGCCAAACAGGATTGCAAGGATACGGATGCGCACCACCTTGTAGCCAAGCGCATGGGCCGCGTCGTGGTTTTCGCCAACCGCCCGCAGCACCAGACCAATGCGGCTGAATTTCAGTACTGCCCAGACCGCTGCGATGACTGCGATTGCCACATAAAGCATCAGATCATGGCCAAACAGGATCGGGCCAATAACTGGCAGATCGCTGAGCCCGGGAATATTGATCTTCTCCATCTGCGGCGGTTTGATGCCAACATAGCTTTGTCCCATCAGTGCTGACAGGCCGAGGCCAAACAGCGTCAGCGACAGGCCGGATGCCACCTGATTGGCCTGGGCATATTGCGTCAGGATCGCAAACAGAACCGAGAGCGCCGCACCGGCGCCCGCTGCGGCGACAAAGCCGAGGAGCGGAGAGCCGCTTTCCACAGCCGTGGCAAAGCCCGCCACCGCGCCAACGATCATCATGCCCTCGACACCGAGGTTCAGCACCCCGGATTTTTCCACTACCAATTCGCCGATGGCAGCAAACAGCAGCGGCGTCGCCGCCACCATGAGCGAGGCAATAAGCAGGACAGGGTTGATTGCAGAAAGATCCATCATGCGACCTCCGTTTTGCCAAGCGAGATGCGGAAATTGGTCAAAAGATCAAAGGCCAGCAGAAAGAACAGCAGCATCCCCTGAAAGACCTGAATGGCCGCCGAAGGCAGCTGTAGGTTCGATTGTGCAATATCGCCGCCAATGTATGTCAGCGCCATAAGGCCCCCGGCCAGCAGAATGCCAACAGGGTGAAGTCGGCCAAGAAAGGCGACGATAATGGCGGTGAACCCATAGCCGACGTTGAAATCGATCGACACCTGACCTGACGGCCCTGTGACCTCAAACATGCCCGCCAGACCGGCCAGCATGCCGGATGTGCCCAGGCAGAACAGGATCAGCCGGGTGGGGTTGACGCCTGCAAAACGCGCCGCGCGCGGGGCTTCGCCGGTCAGGCGGATATGATAGCCGGTCATGTGGCGGTTCAGCAAAACATAGGCAAAGATCACCGCAATCAGCGCCGCAACCACGCCCCAGTGCATACCGGTGCCAGCAATCAGCTCGGCGTTGTGGGCGCTGTCGTATTGTTGCAGGTTGCGCGATCCGGGAAAGCCATGGCCCTCGGGGTTTTTCAACAAACCCAGCGACATAGAGGCCAGAAACTGTTCGGCCACATAGACCAGCATCAGGGAGACAAGAATTTCATTAGTGCCAAAGCGCACCTTCAGAAAGGCCGGGATCATCGCCCAGATCCAGCCGCCAAAACCACCTGCAATGACCATCAGCGGAAAAATATACCAGGCCTCGAACGGGTAAAAGGCAAGGCCAACACCAGCGCCAAACAGGGCGCCCATGATATACTGCCCCTCGGCGCCGATGTTCCAGATCCCCGCCTTAAAGCCCAGCGACAGGCCAATGGCGATCAACACCAAAGGCGCGCCTTTCACCAAAAGCTGCGGGCGGTAATAAAAGGAAAACTCACCAAACAGCGGTTCCCAAAAAATGGTGCGAATGGCCTCTACCGGGTCTTTTCCCAGCGCGGCAAACAGCAGGCCGCCCGCAATCATTGTCGCCAGCACCGCCACCAGCGGTGTGGCCAGCGACCAGGCCTTGGAAGGCTGTGGCCGTTTCTCGAGCCGGATCATGCGGCCTCTCCCTGTTGTCTTGTTTTGCTCTTGCGGGGGGCGCGATCAGACATGCGCCACCTCCATGCCATGGGCCCCACCCATCATCAGGCCAATCTCTTCCACGCTCAGCCCGGCTGCGGGACGAGGCGCTGACAGGCGGCCTTCGTTTAGGGCGGCAAAGCTGTCTGAAATTTCCATCAGTTCGTCCAGATCCTGACTGATGCAGATCACCGCAGCACCGCCCGCAGCCAGATCCAGCAGGGATTGGCGAATGGCCGCCGCTGCCGAGGCATCAACCCCCCAGGTGGGCTGGTTCACCACCAGAACTTCGGGGCGTTGCAGTACCTCCCGGCCGATGACGAATTTCTGCAGGTTGCCACCCGAAAGAGAGCGCGCGGCGTTTTCGGGCCCCGGCGTGCGGACGTCAAACTCCTTGATCACGCGCTTTGCAAACTCTGTGGCCTCGGCCCATTTGAGAAAGCCATTCTTGACCAGCCCTTCGCGGGTGGCCCCGGTGAGCATGGCGTTTTCTGTCAGGCTCATATCCGGGGCGGCGGCATGGCCCAGGCGTTCTTCGGGGGCGGCCAGAACGCCCAGTGCGCGCCGGGCCACCGGTCCAAGACGGCCAATCGGCGTCGCGCCCAGTTTGACCGCGTCGGCCTGGGTCAGGACTTCGCCAGATAGAACCGACAGCAATTCATCCTGGCCATTGCCCGCCACGCCGCCAATGCCAAGGATTTCGCCGCGGCGTACTGTCAGATGCACATTGCGCAGGGCGGTGCCAAAGGCCGAAGGCGCAGGCACGGAAAGCCCGGAAATATCCAGGGCCATATCGCCAAACACGCGGCTGCCGCGTTCCGGTGGCGTCAGGGCAGATCCCACCATCAGTTCGGCCATTTCACTGGCCGAGGTTTCGGAGGGAATGCATTCGCCGACATTCTTGCCAAGCCGCAGAATGGTCGCATGATCACAGAGCGTTCGAATCTCTTCCAGCTTGTGACTGATATAAAGGATAGAGGTCCCCTCGGCGCGCAGTTTTTCCAGGGTCTGGAACAGGATTTCCACCTCCTGGGGGGTCAGCACCGAGGTCGGTTCATCCATGATCAGCAGCTTGGGGTCCTGCAACAGGCAGCGAATGATCTCGACCCGCTGGCGTTCGCCAGCCGAGAGATCGCCAACGGTGCGATAGGGATCCAGCGGCAGGCCGTAGGTTTCGGAAACATCGCGAATACGCGAGGCCAGGTCGCGCATCTTGGGTGGGTTTTCCATGCCAAGGGCAATGTTTTCCGCTACATTCAGCGCATCAAACAGGGAAAAATGCTGAAACACCATGGCAATGCCATCGGCACGGGCCTGGCGCGGTTCGCCCGGTGCAAAGGGGCTGCCGCGCAGCATCATTTCGCCGCTGTCGGGTTTGACCAACCCGTAAATCATCTTGACCAGGGTGGATTTGCCCGCCCCATTCTCCCCCAAGAGCGCATGCACCTCGCCGGTGCCAATATCAAAGGACACGGAATCATTGGCCACGACGCCGGGGTAGGCCTTGGTCAGGCCCTTCAGGCTCAATAGTACCTCTGTCACGCGCGCCGTTCCTTCTCTAACTTCATCTCTTTGCCGCTGGCCAAGGCCAGCAGTTCAGCCGCCACGCCAATCGCAATCATCTGCGGGTGTTTGCCCAGGGCCGGGGTTCCGATTGGGCAGGTTATGCGGGAAATCTCGGTAGGGCTATGGCCCAGGCCCGCCAAACGGCTGCGAAACCGCGCCCATTTGGTGGCCGATCCAATAAGCCCCGCAAAGGAAAACCCATGCAATAGCAACCCGTGGCATAGCGCCAGATCCAGCTCATGGGAATAGGTGAGAACCAGATGTTGTGCATTTCCCGGCGCATGACGCAGCAAAAGCGGCGGATTCGCGGTGGGCAGTTGGGTCACTCCGGCTGGGATATGTGCCGGATAGCGCGCGGCACTGGTGTCGACCCAGGTGATTGCCAGATCCGGCAGCGGGGCGAGCACATCCACCAGGGCGCGCCCGACATGGCCGGCCCCCCAGATCCACAGATCGGCCTGCGGTTTGTGCACTGGCTCCAGTATCCAGCCTTCGATCAGCTGCGGCGCCGGGCGTTGCCCGTGGCCGCGTTCCTGCGCCAAAAGACGTTTCACCGCCAAAGGCACCTGTCCCTCGACCTGTGATGCGGGGGTCACCGGGCGGGCAATGACATCCCCCGCCGCTTCCAGCTGCGCCAGATCCGCCTCGGTGTAGACCTCGCTTGCCAAAGTGACGGAGCCGCCACAGCACTGGCCAAGATCCGGCCCAAGTGCGTGGGTGCTCAGACGCAAAGAGACCTCCTGCCTGCGGGCCGCAGCCGCGGCCTCATACTCCAGCGCACCGCCGCCGATCGTCCCGCTTTGACCGCTGTCCCAAACCAGCATCGCCGCGCCCACCTCACGGGGGGAAGATCCCCGAATAGAGGCAATAACAACACGCACCACCCGGCCATGCCGGGTCAGGTGTCGGCGTAGATCACCCAGATCAAACCCCATCTGCCTGCCTCCGGACGCAGCGCCAGATCTCTTCGGCTGTGGCCGGCGCATTCAAGGCCGGATACCCCGTGCCAAACTGCGCCACCGCATCGCTCAGCGCCAGCCAGGCGGATATGCCCAACATGAAGGGCGGCTCGCCAACCGCCTTGGAACGGTAAATACTGTCTTCGCGGTTCTGCCCGGTAAACAGCGCCACATTGAACACATCCGGCCGATCAGAACAGGCCGGGATTTTATAGGTCGAGGGCGCATGGGTGCGCAGCGCCCCGCTGTCATCCCAGATGAGCTCTTCCGTGGTCAGCCAGCCCGCGCCCTGTACATAGCCGCCTTCCACCTGGCCAATGTCGAGATCAGGATTCAACGAGGCCCCGGCATCATGCAGAATATCGGTGCGCAGGATGCGGTTTTCACCAGAACGACGATCCACCACAACCTCGGTAATCGCGGCGCCATAGGCAAAGTAGAAAAACGGCCGCCCCTGTCCTTTGATACGGTCCCATTGCAGGTGCGGCGTCTTGTAAAACCCGGTGGCCGACAGGCTCACGCGTCCCTCGTAACACTGCTTGGCGGCCTCTTTGAAAGAGATCTCATCACCGCCAATACGCACCCGGTCGTCGGCAAAGACGACTGCATCAGCCTGCGTCTGATGCCGCTCTGCCAGATGGGCGGCCATACGGTCGCGCAGGGTGTCACAGGCGGCCTTGACCGCCATCCCGTTCAGATCAGATCCGGAAGAGGCCGCCGTGGCCGATGTATTGGGCACCTTGGCGGTATCGGTGGCGGTGATCTTCACGCTGTCCAGCGAAATGCCAAAGCGGCTGGCTGCCACCTGCGCCACCTTCTGAAACAAACCCTGGCCCATTTCCGTGCCGCCGTGGTTCAGGTGCACCGACCCATCCTGATACACATGCACCAGTGCCCCGGCCTGGTTCAGATGCGTCAGGGTGAAGGAAATACCAAATTTCACCGGCGAAAAGGCCAGCCCGCGCTTCAAATCCGGCTGATCCGCGTTCCAGGTGGCGATCTCGGCCTTGCGGGCCGCATAATCCGCGCTCTCCAGCAGCTGGTCTGTCAGCGCATGCAGCTCAAAATCGCGTACCTCCATGCCATAGGGCGTGGTGTTGTCCCGCGGCTTCATCTTGCCTGAAATACCTCGGGGGGAGGTCGCAGACCGGGGGGCAGCGCCCCCCTCCGACTCCTCATCAGGGGCGTCATAATAATTGCGTTGCCGCAGCTCGACCGGATCCAGCCCAAGATCATGGGCGATGTGGTCCATCACCCGTTCAATGCCAACCATGCCCTGTGGGCCGCCAAATCCGCGATAGGCGGTGGCGCTTTGCAGATTGGTCTTCAGGCGGTGGCTCTCGATGCGGATGGCGGGGATGGCATAGGCATTGTCGCTGTGCAGCATGGCGCGATCAGCCACCGGCAGCGACAGGTCCTGTGCCCAGCCACAATTGACCAGATGGGTAAAGGACACCCCCTCCAGCCGCCCGTCGCTGTCAAAGCCCGCCCGGTATGCAATCCGAAAGGCATGTCTTTTACCGGTGATCACCATGTCATCATCGCGGTCATACCGCATCTTGCAGGGGCTGCCGGTCTTGGCCGCCGCCACGGCGCAGGCCACGGCAAGGGCGTTGCCCTGGCTTTCCTTGCCACCAAAGCCGCCACCCATGCGCCGGGTTTCAACCCGGACGGCATGCATGGGCAGGCCGATGGCCTCGGCCACCTTGTGCTGGATTTCGGTTGGGTGCTGGGTTGATGAATTCACCAACATGCCGCCATCTTCCTGGGGCAGGGCCAGGGCGGCCTGGCCTTCCAGGTAGAAATGCTCTTGCCCGCCCAGGTCAAATTCGCCGGCGACCCGATGCGCGGCGGCCTCGATCGCGGCCTCGGCATCGCCTTTTTGATAGATGCGGGGGCCGTCCTCAAAGCGGCTGTTGGCGGCCAGGGCATCTTCCAGCGTCAGCAGGGCGGGTTCCTTGCTATAGCTGACGTCGCCCCTGCGCGCGGCGATCCGTGCGGCGCGGTGGCTCGTGGCCACCACCAGAAACAGCGGTTGACCAAAGTAATGCACGCTACCATCGGACAGGAGGGGCTCGTCATGGATCGAGGGCGAGACATCATTGCTGAAGGGCAGGTCCGCAGCGGTCAGCACGGCCACGACATCCGGGCTGGATTTGACCTGGGCCAGGTCCATTGCGGTGATCCGGCCCTTGGCGATGCGGGACAGGCCAAAAGCCAGGTGCAGTGCGTTGCGCGGCAGGGGCGTGTCATCGACATAGCGCGCCTTGCCGGTCACATGCAGTTTGGCGGCGTCATGGGGCAGGGGCTTGCCGACGGGCTGGGCGTTTTCAAGGCTCATAGCTGTACCTCCAGAACCGATTGGCTAACGCCTGAGGCAGCGGACAGATCGGTGAAATATCGGCTGAGCATGGTGCGCGCAGTTTCCAACCGGTATTCGGCCGAGGCCCGCATATCGCTGAGCGGGGTGAAATCGCTATCCAGCGCCGGGGCTGCTGCGGCAATGGTTGCGGCGCTCCAGTTCTGGCCGATCAAGGCGGCTTCCAGATGGGCGGCGCGTTTGGGCGTGCCCGCCAAGCCGCCAAAGGCGATGCGGGCCACTGTCACCTGGCCATCCTCTACCGTGATGTTAAAGGCTCCAAGCACGGCGGAAATATCCTGATCAAAGCGTTTGGACAGCTTGTAGACGCGCAGGCGGTCTGGTTGGCGCGGCAGGCTGACGGCTTCGACAAATTCACCGGGGCGGCGATCCTGCTTGCCGTAGTCGATGAAAAAATCCTCGATCGCGATGGTGCGGCGGTTGTCGCCCTGGCGCAGATGCAACTGTGCCCCCAGCGCAATCAGCGCCGGTGGGTTATCCCCAATCGGAGAGCCATTGGCGATATTGCCGCCAATGGTCGCCGCGGCCCGCACCTGCTGGCTGGCAAAGCGACGGATCATTTCACCATAAGAGGGGTGCAGCGGCGTCAGGGTGTCGCGGACCCGGTTCATATCGACCATGGCACCAAAGCGGATTTCGCTGTCATTGATCTCGATCTGTTTCAGATCTTCGCAGCCGTCCAGAAAGATCATCTGCCCCAGTTCGCGCAGCCCCTTGGTGACCCAAAGCCCAAGATCGGTGGCACCTGCCACCAGTCGCGCCTCGGGATTGGCCAGATACAGCGCGGCCAGCGCCTCGGCGCTGTGCGGCAGCATGTCGGCAGAGGCAGCTGCAGCCTCGGTAGCAGGCAGTGGGTCTGACGCGATCCACTGTGGTACGGGGGCGGTGGCGGCGGCTTCGGCGGCGCGAATGATCGGCGCATAGCCGGTGCAGCGACACAGGTTGCCTGCCAATTGCACATCATGGTCACTGGCACCGTTCTTATGGGCCGTGACCATCGACATCACAAAACCAGGCGTGCAGAACCCGCATTGGCTGCCGTGGTGGCTGATCATCGCCTCTTGAACGGGGTGCAGCGTGCCGTCGGCGTCGCTGGCACCTTCAACCGTGCGGATGGATTTCCCGTTTAGCTGCGGCAGAAACAGAATGCAGGAATTCAATGGCTTGGAGCCAGCCTTATCACTCACCATCACGGTGCAGGCGCCGCAGTCTCCCTCATTGCAGCCTTCTTTTGTTCCCGTAAGCCCGCGCTCTTCGCGCAGAAAGTCAAGCAGTGTTGCCGCAGGATCAAGATCCTTGAGCACTACCTCTTCACCGTTCAGATGAAAGGTGATTGTCATCGTGTGAAACCCGTCGCCTTACGTGAACCACCCTTGGTGCCATGCTTTCGATGCGACGTAGAAAGTATGGCGGGCCTTGCATATGCTTGCTGGACATAGCCTACGAAGCAGTCTCTTGTTCTGGCAAGAAAAAGTGACTCTGCCCTGCAGCATTTCATGACGAAATTATATTGCCGTATACAGGGGCATGCCGTTATTTTTAAAGCACTTCCTTTGTGGTGTCCCCAGAAAAACCTATATCAGCCCGCAGGACTTTCAAACCGTATTTGATAATGGCCAGAGGTTTCCTGCCTGAATTCGCTGAAAACGGCAGCCTTGGGGCGTCTTGTTGCTGCTTTTTGGGGCAGGGTGCAGAGATCTGGCACCCGGTAAATGCTGTGCTGACAGGCAAGATCGGCTCTTATCCTTGCGCGGGCGATGGGCTAGTTTGTGCGCATGACAAATGCTCCGCGATTCATCCACCTGCGCACCCATACCGAATATTCGTTGCTGGAAGGCGCCCTGCGCCTGAAAAAGCTGCCGGATCTGTGCAAAGCCAACGATATGCCCGCCATTGCTGTGACCGACAGCAATAACCTGTTTTCGGCGCTGGAGTTCTCTGTTTCGGCCAGCGGGGCGGGGGTGCAGCCGATCATTGGCTGCCAGATGGATCTGCGTTTTGTCGAGCCCGCGCCGGGCGAGCGGCCCCAGCCACCCGCGCCACTGGTTCTGCTCGCCCAGAGCGAAACCGGCTATGAATGTCTGATGAGGCTTAATTCCTGCCTCTATCTGCGCCAGGGCAGCGAACTGCCCTATGTGACGCTGGAAGATCTTGCGCAGAATGCAACAGATGTGATCTGCCTGACCGGAGGCCCTGACGGGCCGGTTGGGCGGCTCTTGCGTCAGGGGCAACGTCCCGCCGCAGAAGACCTGATGCAGCGGCTGAAGGCGATTTTCCCCAACCGGCTGTATGTGGAGCTGCAACGCCACCCTGGCGAAGACGGCCAGCCCGAAGCGGAAAAGCTGACCGAACGCGGCCATGTCGAAATGGCCTATGCGATGGAGCTGCCGCTGGTGGCGACCAATGATGTCTATTTCCCCAAGACGGAAATGTATGAGGCACATGATGCAATGATCTGCATCGCCGAGGGGGCCTATGTTGACCAATCCGAGCCGCGCCGCCGTCTGACTGCGCAGCACTATTTCAAAAGCCAGCAGGAAATGGTCACGCTCTTCGCGGACCTGCCAGAGGCAATTGAAAATACAGTTGAAATTGCGAAGCGCTGTGCGTTCAAGGCCTATCTGCGCGACCCCATCCTGCCAAAGTTCGCCGATGACGAGGTGGCAGAGCTCCGCCGTATCGCCAATGAGGGGCTGCAGCAGCGCCTTGCGGTGATCCCCCACGCGGATACCGTTGAAAAATATCAGGAACGTCTGGATTTTGAACTGGGCATCATCGAAGGCATGGGGTTTCCCGGCTATTTCTTGATTGTTGCCGATTTCATCCAATGGGCCAAGGACAACAATATCCCGGTCGGGCCGGGCCGGGGGTCCGGTGCGGGATCATTGGTGGCCTATGCGCTGACGATTACCGACCTTGATCCGCTGCGCTACAGTTTGCTGTTTGAACGTTTCCTCAACCCGGAACGGGTGTCGATGCCTGACTTTGACATCGACTTTTGCATGGATCGCCGAGAAGAGGTGATCAAATACGTGCAAGAAAAATATGGCCGCGACAAAGTGGGGCAGATCATCACCTTTGGTGCGCTTTTGTCCAAGGCCGCGGTGCGCGACATGGGCCGGGTCTTGCAGATGCCCTATGGCCAGGTTGACCGTCTGTCCAAGCTGATCCCGGTTGAAGGCGTCAAGCCGATGTCCATTGTGGACAGCTTGAAAGAAGAGCCACGCCTGCAGGAAGAGGCCAAGAACGAACCGGTGGTGGACCGGCTCTTGAAATATGGCATGCAGGTTGAGGGGCTGTTGCGCTCGGCTGGTACCCACGCGGCGGGGGTGGTGATTGGCGACCGGCCTCTGGATGCGCTGGTGCCGCTTTACCGCGATCCGCGCTCAGACATGCCGGCCACCCAGTTCAACATGAAATGGGTGGAACAGGCCGGGTTGGTCAAGTTTGACTTTCTTGGTCTGAAAACCCTGACGGTGATTCAAAACGCGGTGGATCTGATCAAGCAGTCCGGGCGCGACCTACATACGGCGGCCGATGGCACCCAGCTCTATGAACCGCCCGAAGGTGCGGTGAATGAAATTAACGCCATCCCTCTGGATGACGAGCCAACCTATAAACTCTACTCAGCGGCGAAAACCGTGGCGGTGTTCCAGGTGGAATCTACCGGCATGATGGATGCGCTGAAACGGATGAAACCCACCTGCATCGAGGATATCGTCGCCCTGGTGGCGCTGTATCGTCCGGGGCCGATGGAAAACATTCCCACCTATTGCGAGGTGAAAAACGGTCTCAAAAAGATCGAATCCGTGCATCCGCTGATCGACTATATCCTTGAGGAAACCCAAGGCATCATCGTCTATCAGGAACAGGTGATGCAGATTGCCCAGGTCATGGCGGGCTATTCGCTTGGCGGTGCCGATCTGTTGCGCCGGGCCATGGGTAAAAAGATCAAAGAGGCGATGGACGCCGAGCGTCCCAAATTCGAAAAGGGCGCGGCAGAGAATGGCGTGCCTGCCAAAAAGGCGTCGGAAGTTTTTGACCTTCTGGAGAAATTCGCCAACTACGGCTTTAACAAATCCCACGCGGCGGCCTATGCGGTGGTTTCGTATCAGACGGGCTGGCTCAAGGCGAACCACCCGGTTGAATTCATGGCCGGGGTGATGAACTGCGATATCCATCTGACGGATAAGCTGGCGATCTATTTTGAAGAGGTCAAAAAAGGCCTAGGCCTGCCCTATGTGCCGCCCTGCGTGAATCGCTCTCTGGCGACGTTCAACGTGGTCAACGGCGAACTGGTCTATGCGCTGGGCGCGCTGAAAAACGTTGGCATGGATGTGATGCGGCTGGTGGCGGATGCGCGCCGCGAAGATGGCCAGGAACGTCCCTTTGTCAATCTGTTTGATTTCGCCCGACGGGTGAACCTGAAAAAGATCGGCAAACGCCCACTGGAGATGCTGGCCCGCGCCGGGGCCTTTGATCAGCTGGACCGCAACCGCCGCCGGGTGTTCGACAGTCTTGAGGGATTGGTGAACTATTCAAATGCGATCCACGAACAGAAAAATTCCAATCAGGTGTCGCTGTTTGGCGAGGCCGGCGATGACCTGCCCGAACCGCGGCTGGCCAGCACCCCGGATTGGCTGCCGGCAGAGCGGCTGTCGGAGGAATTCAAGGCGATTGGCTTCTACCTGTCGGGCCATCCGCTGGACGATTATATGCCCGCCTTGAAACGCAAGGATGTGATGACCCTGGACGAGGTCATGGCCAAGGCTGAGCGCGGTCCCTTCATGGCAAAGATGGCAGGGGTCGTCGCCGGGCGGCAGGAACGGAAATCGGCGCGTGGCAATCGCTTTGCCTTTGCGCAGCTCTCGGATACCACCGGCGGCTTTGAAGTGACGATCTTTTCCGATGTGCTGGAAAAAACGCGGGAGTTTCTTGAAACCGGATCAAAGGTAGTGATCACCGCCGAGGCGACGATGGAAAGCGACCAGCTGAAACTGCTGATGCGCTCTGCCGGGCCGGTGGATGCGGCAATTGCCGATGCCGGGCGGTCTTCGCTGCGGATCTATCTGGATGATGTGACGGCGATTAGCACCGTGGCCAAGGTGCTGGAAGATGCCAAGACGGCCGCCCGCAACGCCAACCCCGGCGCCATCTACCTCTATCTGCAGGATCCCGGTCTGCCGGGGGACGTTGAAATGGATCTGGGCCAGCCCTTCCCGATCAACCCGCAGATCAAGGGCGCGATCAAATCGCTGGAAGGCGTGATGGAGGTGGAAGAGATCTGAGGCGCCGCTTGCGCAAGTTGGATCTTCCCGCCGATGTGCTGATCCTTGCGCCGCGCCCCTAGTAGTGGGGCGGGCGTTCGTCACCAAAGACATGCGCGCCGCCGCTGCCTTGTTCGCGGGTGGCTTCGCGTTCCATCAGCATCCGCACCCGTTTCGACAGGCGGTCAATCTCGTTCTGTTGCGCGGCCACCACGTCGCTCATCTCTTCGACGGTGCGGGTGAGATGGGCAATCTGTTCTTCCAAAGCCTGCATCGTGTCCTCCTGGGCTGATCTGTTGAGCGGGGCTGCGCAACGTCATATGGCGGTTCCCCTTGCCGGTCCATGCCCAAGACGCGCAGGCTGGCCGGGTCAACGCGATTTATTACAGAAAAGAGCGCCCCAATGCCCCAGAGAGAGACCTGCCCCCCCTCGGTTACCAGCCATACCGAGGCAGGTATTACCACCATCACCCTGTGTCGGCCCGCATTGCGCAACGCGGTGGACCCTGCCACGGCCCGCGCGCTGTATGCTGCATTTATGGATTTTGAGCTGGATCCGGCGGCGCAGATTGCGGTGCTGACCGGGGCAGGGGGCGCTTTTTGTGCCGGGTTCGATCTGAAATCCGCTGGTGGCGGAGAGGCCGATGCCTGGCTTGCCAGCCTGGATATCCCCGAAGACTGGCACAATCCGATGGCTGATCCGCGCCCCGGTCCCATGGGACCCAGCCGCTTGATGCTGACAAAGCCGGTGATCGCAGCAATCGAAGGCCCGGCTGTGGCGGGTGGCATGGAACTGGCGGCCTGGTGCGATCTGCGGGTGATGGCCCAAGATGCGGTTGCCGGGGTCTACTGCCGCCGCTGGGGTGTGCCCTTGATCGATGGCGGCACCCTGCGCCTGCCGCAGATTCTGGGCCAGGGCCGGGCCAATGATCTGATCCTCACCGGCCGCCCCTTTGACGCGCCAGAGGCCTATCAGGCCGGGTTTGCCAATCGGCTCTGCGCGCCGGGCGCGGCGCTGGTCGAGGCGCAGGACCTTGCGCGCGACCTTGCGCGCTATCCGCAGGCCTGTCTGCAGGCAGACCATCTGTCGGCCCGCCAGGATCCGGCAGTACTGGCGGCCGGGCTGCGGCGGGAATGGCGCTCTGCTGCTGCCTTTCTGGCCGAAGGCCGCGTCGGGGCGCAGCGGTTTGCGGCGGGGCTGGGACGCGCCGGGGATTTCACCAAGATCTGACACCACCCGACCTGTGCATCTGTCGCAGGGCTGTCATAGCTGATTGCTAGGCAGCGCCGGATTGCCCCCTTTTGATATGCGGGCGGTTTGACTCTGCTACCTTGCTCATAGGGGCGGCTTGGGCTAGACCGCGCGGCGAGTAAATGACCCAAACCCACCCGTGAGGAGGCCTTTTCATGGCCAAGATCAAGAAACAGCCCCGTCCCAAGGCGGCGACGCCCAAGGGATTTCGTGACTATTTCGGCGAAGAGGTGACACAGCGTTCTGAAATGCTGCGTACCATCGCGGGTGTTTACCATCATTACGGGTTTGAAGCGCTGGAGAGCGCGGCGGTGGAAACCGTCGAGGCGTTGGGCAAGTTCCTGCCCGATGTCGACCGCCCCAATGCTGGCGTCTTTGCCTGGCAAGAGGTCGACGAGAACGATCCAGACAGCAACAAGGGCGACTGGATGGCGCTGCGCTATGACCTCACTGCGCCGCTGGCGCGGGTCTATGCCCAGCACCGCAACGATCTGCCCGCACCCTATCGGCGCTATGCGATGGGGCCGGTCTGGCGCAATGAAAAGCCGGGACCAGGGCGCTATCGCCAGTTCTATCAATGCGATGCGGATACTGTCGGCACCGCCTCGATGGCGGCGGATGCGGAAATCTGCGCCATGCTGTCGGATACGCTGGAAACTGTCGGCATTCCACGCGGCGACTATCTGGTGCGGGTCAACAACCGCAAGGTGATGAACGGCGTGCTGGAGGTCATGGGGCTGGGCGATGACCAGCTGGCCCGTGACAATGTGCTGCGCACCATTGACAAGTTCGACAAGGTTGGTGAAGTCGGCGTGCGTGAGCTGCTGACCAAGGGGCGGCTGGATGCGTCCGGCGCCTATATTGATGGCGTTGGCCTCAGCGAGGATCAGGCAGAGCCGGTGCTGGCGTTCTTGACCTCCAAGGCCGCTGATGTGGCCAGGACCTTTGAAAACCTGCGCGCCGCTGTTGGCAGCTCGCAGGTGGGCCTGGACGGCATTGGCGAGCTGGAACAGATCGGTGATCTGCTGGCCGCGGGCGGTTATGGCAGTGATCGCATCGAAATTGATCCCTCTATCGTGCGCGGGCTTGGCTATTACACTGGCCCGGTATTTGAGGCCGAGCTTACCTTTGACATCCTGGACGAAAAGGGCCGCAAGCGGCAGTTCGGCTCTGTTGCGGGGGGCGGGCGCTATGATGATTTGGTCAAGCGCTTTACCGGTCAGGAAGTGCCGGCGACGGGTGTATCCATTGGTGTTGATCGCCTGCTGGCGGCGCTGCGCGAAAAGGGCCGCCTAGCCGCGACCCCCACCGGCCCGGTGGTGGTGACGGTGATGGACCGAGACCGCATGGCTGACTATCAGGCCATGGTGGCGGAGCTGCGCAATGCGGGCATCCGCGCCGAGGTCTATCTGGGCAACCCAAAGAACTTTGGCAACCAGCTGAAATATGCGGACAAGCGCAACTCACCCGTCGCGGTGATCGAGGGCGGCGATGAAAAGGCCAATGGGGTTGTTCAGATTAAAGATCTGATCCTGGGCGCCAAGATCGCTGAAAGTGCCACTCTGGAAGAGTGGAAAGAACGCCCCAGTCAGTTTGAAGTTCCGCGTGGCGATCTGATCGCCAAGGTACGTGAAATTCTTGAAAGTCAGGGCTAAGCCATGCCGGATCGCTCTTCTACATTGGCGTTGGCCGCACGGCTGCGCATGACCTTTGAGGCCGCAGGGGCTCAGGTGGTGGATCCGCCGCTGTTGCAGCCTGCCGGTACCCTGCTGGATCTGTACGGTGAAGATATCCGGGCGCGGGCCTATGTGACGTCGGATGCGGTGCGTGGCGAACAGATGCTGCGTCCCGATTTCACCCTGCCTGTGGTGCAGATGCACATGCGCGAGGGGGCGGAACCGGCCCGCTATACCTATTCTGGCGAGGTCTTTCGCCGTCAGGAACAGGATCCGGATCGCGCCAGCGAATATCTGCAGGTCGGCTATGAGGTCTTTGAACGCGATGACCCGGCCGGCGCTGATGCCGAGGTCTTTGCGCTGATCGCGCTGCAGCTGCGCGGCCTGCCCCTGCGGGCGGCAACCGGTGATATTGGCATCCTGATGGCTGCGGTTCAGGGGCTGGACACCACCGAGGTGCGCAAGGCCGCCCTGATGCGCCATATCTGGCGACCCCGGCGGTTCCGCGCCTTGCTGGATCGCTATGCCGGGCGCAGCCCGGTGCCCGAGGCGCGCCTGAAACTGCTGTCTTCTGAGGGGGTGCTGACTGGATCCGCCCCGGTGCTGGGCAAACGCAGTGAGGCAGAGGTGGATGCGCGGATCGACCTGTTGCGGGCGGATGCTGCTGCGCCGCCGCTGGCCGAAAATGAACTGCTGGCGCTGGAGGCGCTGATGGCGGTGCGTGAAACCGTGCCCTTTGCCCTGGAACAGATGCGCGATATCGCGGTGGATCTGCCGGCCATCACCCCGGCGCTGGATCGTCTGGACACCCGCGTGGCGGCGCTCAAGGCGCGCGGCATCGATATTGATGGCCTGGATTTCGAGGCCTCCTACGGGCGGACTTCAATGGAATATTACGATGGGTTTGTCTTTGGCTTTTATGCCGCAGCGCGCCCTGATCTGCCGCCGATTGCCAGTGGCGGGCGCTATGATGCGCTGACCCGGCAGTTGGGGCAGGACGGCGATATTCCCGCCGTTGGGGGCGTTTTGCGCCCGGATCTGATGCTGATGCTCGAGGAGGGTCAGTCATGAGCCTGAAACTGGGAGTACCGTCCAAGGGGCGGCTGATGGAAAAGACCTTTGATTGGTTTGCCAAGCGGGGCCTGACGCTGTCGCGCACCGGGTCAGAGCGCGAATATGCCGGCGCCATCGAAGGTGTGCCGGGTATGGAACTGGTCTTGCTGTCCGCTGGTGAAATCCCGCGCGAACTGGCGGCGGGGCGGATTCATCTGGGTGTCACAGGCACCGATCTGGTGCAGGAAAAGCTGCCGCTATGGGAACAGCAACTGCAAGAGCTACAGCCGCTGGGCTTTGGCCATGCGGATTTGATCCTGGCGGTGCCGCAATTCTGGATCGATGTGGATACGCTGGGGGATCTGGACGCGGTTGCGGCGTCGTTCCGGCGCCTGCATGGGCATCGGTTGCGCATTGCCACCAAATACCATCGGCTTGTGCGTGAATTCCTGACCGAAGCTGGCGTGGCCGACTACCAACTGGTGGATAGCCAGGGCGCTACCGAAGGCACGGTAAAGAACGAGACTGCCGAAATGGTGGCCGATATCACCTCTACCGGGGAAACCCTGCGCGCCAATCACCTGAAGCTATTGTCGGATGGTCTGGTGCTGCAAAGTCAGGCGACCCTGTGGCGCAGCCGCACGGCGGACTACACGCCCGAGGAACGCCAGACGTTGAAGGCGATGAATACCCTGATCCTCGGCTAGGTCATGGCTGCGCAGTCGGCTGTGCGCGCTGAACAGGGGCAGGGGGCTTCTCCCGTCCGTTGCCAAGGCACCTTTGGGGACAGAGGTGCCCTTGTGAAGGGGCTTTGTGTCAGGGAAGGTTCAGGTGGCGCGCCCAGGGTAGAGCCTGCTGCGCAGGGCTGCGGTGCAGTCTTCGCCCTATCTAGCGGAGCAAAGGGAGCGGGCGGAGGTTAGATGACCCCAATTTCGGCCAGCGCCTGGGAAAGCTCCAAGGGCAGGGGGACTTCTGCTGCATGGCCTTTGGGTAAATCGGCCGGGCTGTCCTCTGGTTTCAGATACCGCCAGCCCTGAAAGGGGCGTTTGATTGCCGTGTGGGTGCGCAACAGCACCGGATCCAGAACAATGGCGCAGCGGCGCACCCCGTCGTCACCGATGAGTTCATCCAGGCGCAGGATGCGCTGGCGGCATTGAATTTGGCCCTTGATGACCCAATATATTGATCCGCCAGCCAGAATTTCGGCTGCACGTTTGGGCCACATGCGGGTGACATGGCGGGGCAGGCCTTCGGGCAGGCTATGGCGGGTTGTGTCTTGCCAGTCTTGCAGACCCTCAACGCTTTCAGTGCCAACCGAGAGTTTCACCAGATTGATGTAGTTATCCACAGCTTCCCCACAGAGTCGTCCAGAGCGATACCTTTATATAGTGTTCAAATCCTTTTCGCCAGCAAGATATTGTGGTACACTCGGTAATTATTTATCAAGGTTCCGTGTTTTCGACGTTGAGGATCGGCGCCTGCCTGTAGTATCGAAGCCGCCACTTACCTTCCGATGCTGATCAATAGGGAATCACTATATGAGCCGCTTTGCTGCCCCCATCGCCGCACAAATCTGGGATATGAAATACCGTTTCAAGGAAGCGGATGGGACCCCTATTGACGTGACTGTCGAGGACAGCTGGCGCCGGATTGCCCGCGATCTGGCCCGGGCCGAAGACAAGCCCGATGTCTGGGAAGAGAAATTCTATGAGGCGCTGGAAGATTTCAAATATCTGCCCGCAGGCCGCATCACCGCAGGCGCCGGCACGGCGCGTCAGGTGACCCTGTTCAACTGTTTTGTCATGGGCACGGTGCCGGATAGCATGTCGGGGATCTTTGACATGCTGAAGGAAGCGGCGCTGACCATGCAGCAGGGCGGCGGTATCGGCTATGACTTCTCGACCATCCGGCCCCGCGGTGCCGATGTGAAAGGCGTGGCGGCAGATGCCTCTGGGCCGCTGTCCTTCATGGATGTCTGGGATGCCATGTGCCGCACCATCATGTCTGCCGGATCACGCCGCGGCGCGATGATGGCGACCATGCGCTGTGATCACCCGGATGTTGAGGCCTTCATCACCGCAAAATCTGATTCCGCACGGCTGCGTATGTTTAATATGTCTGTGCTGATCAGCGATGATTTCATGGAAGCGGTGAAGGCTGATGGCCCGTGGGAGCTGCAGTTCGATGGCAAGATCTACCACACGGTGCAGGCGCGCGATCTGTGGAACAAGATCATGCAGGCCACCTATGAATATGCCGAACCAGGCGTGATTTTCATCGACCGGATCAACAAGGCCAATAACCTGTCCTATGTTGAGGAAATCTGCGCCACCAACCCCTGTGGCGAGCAGCCGCTGCCACCCTATGGCGCTTGCCTTTTGGGGTCGATCAATATGGCACGGCTGGTATCCAACCCGTTTGAAACCGATGCAGAGCTGAACCAGGCGGCGATGCAGGAGCTGGTCGCCACCGCAGTTCGCATGATGGACAATGTGGTGGATGTGTCCAAGTTCCCGCTGGAAGCCCAGGCAGCCGAAGCACAGGCGAAGCGCCGTATTGGCCTTGGCGTGACCGGTCTGGCCGATGCGCTGCTGATGCTGGGGCTGGAATATGGCACCGACGAAGCGGCGCGTCAGACCGACCGTTGGCTGCACGCGATTGCCCGCGCCGCCTATCTGGCCTCGGTGGATTTGGCCAAGGAAAAGGGTGCCTTCCCGCTGTTCGATGCTGACGCCTATCTGGCGTCGGGCAATATGATGAACATGGATGATGACGTGCGCGATGCCATCCGCGAACATGGGATCCGCAACGCACTGCTGACCTCTATCGCCCCCACAGGCACCATCAGCCTCTATGCGGGCAATGTCTCCTCGGGGATCGAGCCGGTCTTTGCCTACGCATATACCCGCAAGGTGCTGCAGAAAGACGGCAGCCGGACGGAAGAAGAGGTGGTCGATTATGCCGTGCAGATGTACCGCGAGAAATTTGGCGCCGATGCCAAGCTGCCCGGCTATTTTGTCAACGCCCAGACCCTGTCGCCTTCGGCCCATGTCAAAATGCAGGCGGCTGCGCAGAAATGGATCGACAGCTCCATCTCCAAGACCATCAATTGCCCTGAAGACATCAGCTTTGATGATTTCAAGGACGTCTACATGCAGGCCTGGGATCAGGGCTGCAAAGGCTGCACCACCTACCGCCCCAACGATGTGACCGGCTCGGTTCTGTCGGTCTCTGAAAGCGCTGATACCGCCCCCGGTGAGAGTGCCGACGCGCCACAGGGGAGCGATGTGGATGCCAATGGCGCGGAAGTGGTCTACATGTCCGAGCCGCTGGACCGGCCGCAAAGCCTGGAGGGGCACACCTACAAGCTGAAGTGGCCGGATTCGGAACATGCGATCTATCTGACGATCAATGACATCATCATCAGCGATCACCGTCGCCCCTTTGAGGTCTTTATCAATTCCAAGAACATGGAGCACTACGCCTGGACCTTGGCGCTGACCCGGATGATCTCGGCTGTGTTCCGCCGTGGCGGGGATGTCTCCTTTGTGGTGGAAGAGCTGAAGGCGGTCTTTGATCCACGTGGCGGGGCCTGGGTGCAGGGGAAATACATCCCCTCGATCCTGGCGGCCATCGGGGGCGTGATCGAGACCCATCTGGTCAAGACGGGCTTCCTGGAAGGCGAAGGCATGGGGCTGAAATCCGACCCGCAGGCAGAGGTGGTGAGCCTGAACGCCCCGCGCGGCAAACCCTGCCCAAGCTGTGGCCAGTTCGACCTGCAAATGGTGGAAGGCTGCATGACCTGCCGCAGCTGTGGACACTCCAAATGCGGTTAGGTGTTTGATCCCACGGATGTAGTGTAGGACCCACTAAATCTTGTCCATTTCCGGGGTAATTTGTCCATTCCGGCACAGGATTAATGACCACCGGCTGCGCTGCAGTCGGTGGTTTCTTTTTATATCAATGACTTGTTCGTTTGGTGGATTCGCGGCCTGTGATGCGCCGTCGGAGCGTTCCGACCTGGTGGGCGCCGTTGACGGTTGGTCTCGCTTTCGGCATCCCTCAGGGCAAATCTGGCCGGGTTCTTTCCAACATCCCCCTCCAGCAGAGCCTCTGCCCGAGGGCATGGCGCGCTGCGCCAGAAAGGACCTCCATGACGAAGATCAAGTTCATCTATGCCCGCTTCGCTGATCCCGACGAGAACGAGTTCGCGCTCAAGCGCCGCTTTGAGTGGCATCTGCGCAAGCTCCGCGCCCTTCAGGACGGGGTGTCCCCAAAGGTTCCGGGAGACTTTGAAGATGAGTTGCGCTGGAACGAGGACCTCATCGCCGTGCGGCTCTCGGAAAAGGATCGCAACAAGGTGCTGCGCCGTGCGCGCCGGGTAATGGGCGCGCGCGCCAAGGCTTCCGGGCTCAGCCATCTCAGTTCGGATGACCGGCGCGCGCTCGAGGTGTTCCGCTGCGGGGCGGACCTGGTCGGCATCGCCAGCGAACACCGCGCTGATGAAATCGCGGCCGCCATTCATGCCGAGATGCCCTGGATGGCGGCCGCGACTGACTTCCTTTGGAACGCGATGCGTCGCTCGGTGCGGGTGGGAGAACCCGGATTCCGTCTACCGCCCGTGCTGCTCGATGGCCCGCCGGGGATCGGCAAGAGCGTGTGGTCGCGCGAACTCGGGCGCCACCTCGGGGTGCCGCGCTGTGGCATCAAGGGAACCGCGGAGCAGGCCTCCTTCGTCGTAAACGGCTCGCAACGCGGCTGGGGCTCGGCCTTTCCGGGGCGGTCCTTGCAAACCATCGTAAAGAGCCTCTGCGCGAACCCGATCGTGGTAATTGACGAGATCGAGAAGGCCGGGACGCCGACCTCTACCAAGGGGCAGGCCTACGGCATGGCCGACGGGTTGCTGCCGCTGCTGGAACGCTCGTCTGCCGTGGCATGGAAGTGCCCCTATTATCAGGTCGGCTTCGACATGTCATGGATCAGCTGGGTCCTGACCTCGAATAGCCTGAGCACGCTTCCGGCCCCATTCCTGAGCCGTCTGGACATCCTGCGCCTTGCCGGCCCCAACAAAGGGGATCTCATCTCCTTCGCGGAGCGCGAGGGCGCAAGACGGGGGCTGTCTGATGCCGCCCTGGGCGCCATCTGCGAGGTGATCGATCAGGTTGCTGAGGCGCATGAGCTCAATTTGCGCCATGTGTCCCGCATGCTGGCCAGAGCCGAGGCCATGGCAAGCAGCCCGCTGTCGCATTGAGTGGTTGATGCGAGCGCGCCTTAGGTCGGCCAAGATCAAAGTAGTCGCTTGGGCTGATGGGCGCAGCTGGCGGGGGGCAGCCCAAGCGGCATTCGTGCCAGGCACAACTTTACGCTAGGCGCCCACACGAAGGGCGGAGAGCCGTCATTCGCTGCGCTTGCGAGCCATGAGAAGCACTCCAACGCAAGCTGCCGTTCGATGCAGGCAGTGAGGTGGTATGAAGCGAAAATTAATTTTGTTATCTGATCTGCCGAGCGACCCAACTAAAGTTTGCGTTTCTTGGGTTGGAAGCCCAAGAAACCGATAGATGGTTGTTGCATGCCTCTATCCACCAAATAAGAATGACTTCTCTGATCTTTGCTTGCTCCTCGTCTACTGATCGTCCAACTATGGCTGGCTGAGTTCGACCTCATTGTCCTGCAGGGTGTATACAGAAAAGCGAAAGTAGAGCTCTTTCGCTCAGGTGCCTAAATTTTGTTTTGGTGGAGAAGGAGAAGATATTGACCCGCTCAAATGATTACCTATTCGACTGGATCCGCCCTCTCGCAAAAACGCTCAAAATTCTTAGATTGGTTTTCACCGGGCTCGGCGTTGTACTTATCGCTGTCGGTCAAGTTTGGATGGATTACGATAAATCATGGCAGGCTGATTGGTCTAACTTAATCTTCTGGATGGGTGTTCTGGCCGTATGTTTTACCGGCGTGCTTCTTGTTTTCTTCGAAAGGGATAGCGTTTCCGTTCTTCTTGACCTGAAGGGGAGTGAGGAGCTGGTGGTCCAGCAACAAGATTACATTTCTTACCTCTCAAAGCGAGAAAGCATTCTGCTTACTTGGCAGACGGTGACAAAATTGCTTTCCGAATTATTGGACCAAGCACTCACCGAGCCTGAAATAAGCCGAGAAAAGCAAGAGATGATGATGCTCTCGACCGTTGAGATACTTGCCGACTATAAATTAACGCTGCTGCAGATAGCAGACGAATACTGCAACATTTCAATTTATGAATACAGAGATGATGAGAATCTTTTAGTTTGCGTTGCCTGCTACAGGTCAAGACCTTCTGATGCCCGCGAGAAACATCGGAAATGGAAGGTTGGCGAAGGACATGTAGGTAAAGCTTTCGAGCTACAGCGAGAACTTATTTGTGGTGACGCATCCGCTCCCGACGTTAAACCTTGGATAAGCGCTTCACCGGAAAATTTTGATGAAAATGATGACGTTCGGTATGTTTCGCTTGCTGCGTTGCCGATAGCGGTCAGCGCTGAGGAACCGATCGGTGTGCTGATCGTTACAAGCAGTGAGGCGATGAGGTTTGCCAACTCGGGAGAAGACCACGGCGACGAAGATGAGCAGGAAGCGCGACGTTTGGCTGCAGCCGCTCTTCAAGATTTTGCTGCACAAATCGCTCAGATTATGTCAGTGTGTACGTCGAGGGCAGTGGAGCCATCCGAGGAGAGCGCAGATGAACGCTAAGGTGACGAAATCATTTAGTTCTTTTTCGACTACTCGCGTAGGTGCGTTGAATCGAGATATCGAAAAAGGCATGAAGTTAGTGGTGTCCGGCTCTCGAGGTGCGACGGGTGAGGTGATCGCTAAGGCTAAAAAACGCCAAGCTTTACTGGCTGCACGCCCGTTCAAAGTGAAGCAAACCGCCTGATGATGTCCCGTAGATCGCCTCCCAAGCCCTATTGATAGAGTTGAAAGAGCCTATTTTCTCAATCCTACTTTGGCTTCGGATGATGTCGCTTCGTTAAACACGAAGAAATTGACGGCATTGCTATCGATATGCCAAGCCAACTCGCAGAAGAGTTGCATGTCGGGTGCAGCGTTGTATGTTGTTTCCATGGAACTCGCATACCCTATCAATCTCGTTGGCTTCGGCGAAGGACTCAAGCAAGGTGACGTTCTCACACGCGATGGCGAATATCTCGGCCTTTGGACGTTTATCGAGGATGAAAACAAAGAAACAGGCGTATTTGACTTCTTCGCCGACGGCGAGAGTGAGCCAATGTTCACCGAGACTGTTCCAGTTCTGAGTAGTGGAATGCGGACAGGGATGGCCATGAGCGACCTATGCCGATCCATCCGAGACTGGCACGAAGCGTAGTCAGGCAATGCTGCACTGGCCCGCGACAACGCTGATGTGAGTGCAGCGTAGGACTGCTCCTGGAGGATGCGCTGCGGCGTTTGAATTCGTGGTCAAACGGCAATTTTGAGTTGATCGCTCTGCCCTGGTAGGACGGGCGGTTTGCGGCTCATCGTTGCACTTAACATGGAAGGTCTACAAAGCGCGACGAAGCACCTTTGGCTTCTCCTCAAGCTGATGCGCAGATTGAGTCTCCGAGTTGACGCCATGGTATTAACATAGATGCCTGAATAAGGTAGACTGCTATAAAAACCCAAGGCACCACTCCCTCTACCTTGTGGAACGGGCGATGTCTTTTCCCATCTTGATCTGGGTCTAATTTTTTCCATTCATCGTGGAACGGCTGCTCAACGAGTTTCTCTTCAATAGCGTTAATGACGAAAAACTTCGCCTCATTCAGGGTTTTATAGCTCGTTATATTCATGATCCATAGTGCGCTTATCGCCATTCCTGCAATCGGCATCACGGGAATGCCCATCGCGTCAGGCTCGATCACACCTAAATATGCAGAACTTCCGACCAATAGAGTATTTACCGACAGGTAAAAACTATTCGCAGCTTGCCTTCTTTGACTTACACGATCAGCCATTTCGACAAGCAACTTATAAAGTTCAAGTCGCTCCTTGCGATCTTCAGTGGCTTGGGCGTCATTGTCTACCAAAGTTTAGGCGCCTTTCCGGTGTGCCGGTGCGCACTACGCACGCGGTCAATCCAATCTTGCAGCGGGTGCGCCCACTTTGGCTCCGTCAGATCTGGCGGCATATTGAGATCAAACTCGGGCATCGATAGCCCTACTGCACCACGGTCCAACAGACCCTCAGCCGTAACGCCCGTCTCGCGCCAAATGAGAACTGGCAGGCCGATCTGATATGCCATTGCGGGTTCAATCTGGCTATATGGGCTACTCAGCCAAGTTCCCGAGCGATCAACTTCTTTCTCTTGCATATCTGATTGTGGGCGGTCTTGGCCGTTGATGATCAGTGTTCTCCTGAAGGCCAAGCAGATGAGACCAAAACTCCCCCCCATAAGACGGCGGATCGCTTCGAGTGGAGCATCAATACTATACTCGCTGCGGCCGAGCGTCATTGGAATCAAGTCGCAAGATTCCAAGTGACTTTCCACCTCAAGGAGAAACTTTTCCTGCCTCTCCAAGTAGCTCTTGGGACAACTTACGAATACTGGTATTTTCATGATTTTGATCTAAACAGATATAGACTTGAAGAGCGATTTTTGAGACCTTGGTTTACAGGCTGTCGATCCAGTTTTTAATTGAATCCCAATTCCACACC
The DNA here is from genome assembly GCF_048267565.1 of Pseudophaeobacter sp. NCBI lineage: Bacteria > Pseudomonadati > Pseudomonadota > Alphaproteobacteria > Rhodobacterales > Roseobacteraceae > Pseudophaeobacter > Pseudophaeobacter sp. The sequence goes on from NZ_JBLWXG010000014.1 coordinate 50,013, forward strand.
ATTGTGCTAACGCCAACAAGGTTGGTTCGGTCATCCTTAAAGGCGTAGATCCCACGCAATGGTTTTTTCTCTTCTTTGGCGCATTCTATTTCCCATTTCTGACCCGAAGACTCAAGTGAGTTTTTACTCACAAGCGCAAGCACTCCATCGGATCTACGGATGCGAGTGCGCACTCGGCTCTTCCACTCTGTGTCATAGGCCTCCTTAACGGACATATCAATATACTCGAATGGTGAATTGGTGTTCAGAGACTGCCCCTTGAGAAAGTCCCTTGCCCGCTCATCTTTCATAGCAAATGCAACGAAAATTGTCTTTTTAGCTACCATATCGCATTCCTCGCAGTGCTGCCGTTGCAACTAACACTTGCACTATTGGGTATCGCCTTCAAGGCTTAAGCTCTCGCCGCTTGCTGGCAATCGAACGCGGCGCCTCTTCGGAGTGCCACAATCCTCTCTGGGAGCGCCCTGGAACCGAAGGTCAATTTTGGGCCGATCATCTCCCGCCAGATGTCGGTGCGGTCTTCAGGTGACGTCGATTCGTATTCGCTCCTGCCCATAATCGCATAGTTACGCGAACGACCGCACCGTGGACGCTGCGCCGCAGCATTGACCGAATTAGTGAAAGGCAGATCTGGGCCGATTTGGGGCCGTCAGGTTTTGACCCGATGTTGTTGTCAAGCATTGACTGTTGTCCCTGCAAAGGCTTCTCATGCGTTCATTATGCTGTAATGTTGTTGGAAATTTGGACGAACGGCGAAACGATACTATGGGAACAATCAACATTGATGAAGGTCTGGCCGCTTTGATAGCGACTGCCGCTGCTCTACTGTCTGCCTACATAAATATTAGAGCGACAAAGACGGCGGCACACCTTGCTGCGAAGCAGAACATCGTGGGTGATGACTTGCAGGAACTTAGCACCGCACTCTATGAAGTGGTTGCACTGAGTGTAGAGGCGATAAACTCCAAAGACCCTGATCGCTTCCAAGAAAAGATTGAGCAAGCTGCAAAGGTGTCGAAGAAATTAGACGATCTTCGCAGAAGACACCGATATTCGCTTCCATTTGTTTTTGACCCCCTTTGGTATTTGAAGGGGTTGCCAATCTATGTGTCTCATTATCGCAATTCTCTCGACGATCCGCGTCTCCAGAAAATGAAAATAGACGCAACAGAACTGCGCCTGGCCATAGACAAGAGCTTGGAACAGTATTTCTTTGCTGGAAAGGCCCCAGGGGCCGTGTCACGTTGGAACCTGAAACGCCTCGGACGGCGGCTGGAACGAACTTTCAAAGATGGTCGCCCAACAAACTAGCTGACATGAGGAAAGCCGGTTTCGCATGCAAAAACCTATACGTTTCTGTCTCTGGCGATAATCACCAATTCTGTAATGATGATAGTACACGCTTAGGGTAGAAAACCGTGACACGCCAAAGCTCACTTACAGGAGGGCCGGAACCCGTAAGGACAGACACGCCGCGCATTTTGGGTCGATCCCGGCGGCTAACCTCGGCGCATCAAGAGACGTTCGACGAGATTTTTCAGAGCGGGGGTGGCTGGGTCCTGGATTTCTCCACACCGAAGATGGCCGAATGGTTCGAGGAAACCTTTGGCATCGACGTTTTCCAAGACCGGTTCCAGGCTAAGGGCACCAGCAAGGGGAACACACTGAGGGGGTTTGTCGAAGTCGCGGAACCGCGGCTCGTAGCACAAGTCCTCCGCGGTCTATGGGCCTATCGCTGCAGCCGGGAGGGATGCACCGAGCCCGATCCCAAGAGGGAGGCCGAACTGAAGAGCTGGATCAACAAGTTCACAAGCGAACTTGAACAAGCTTCCGCGCTTAGTCTCGAAGAGTCCTTTCGTGACTTCTCTGGAGATACGACGCTGCCAAAGCTACGCGCCTCGATAGCGGCGGACCTGATTGCGGAGAACCCTGAAGTTGCTATCGATCGGGTTCAAACCTACTGTGTAAAGCGTTTCCGAACCCTCTTGGCGGAGCGTGGTGTAAAGTCGGATCCGAAGGCACCGCTGCACGCGCTCTTCGGCGCATACGGTAAGGCGCTTAAGGACGAGGGCGCGGTCAGCGAGTACGCCCTTCCCACTCTGAGGGTTCAGCACAAGCTATATGAAGGGCTAAACAGCGCGCGGAATAACAGGTCCTTCGCACACGACAACGATCTTCTAGAAGTCTCCGAGGCGCAGTTTATTGTCGACACTGTTCTGGCCTCTCTTGCTTTTATCGAAAGGATCGAAGCAGCGCGACGACCGACCCAGCTCTAGGCGATAGCCGAGGGCATTGCGATGCTGCAGTCTTGGCGGAATGGCCGGTTCGGCGGGCCGCGCAGCAGCATCAAGAGCGGCAGTGAACAGCAGGTTCGGGCCGGTCGCTTCGGTCGAGCAGGCTGTCGGCGAGCCATGCTTCGCTGCGCCCTGGTTGGACGTCAGCGAAGCGCAGATAGCGACATTTGCAAAGTCGAGGGATCTGCCACCAGGGCGGCGGTCCAATGCTGCACGAGCAATGGAAAGAACACACCTTCGCCGCAGGTGCAGCCGACAAACACCATCGAACGGAAGGGATGCGGGACGGAGCGGGCTTTGAAGGAAAGTTATTTGTCCGGCTTTCCGGGGTTGCACGTAACCGATAACCCTTCCGCGCGAATAGTCCCTGACAGACCAAACGACGGCTCCAACAGCAATTCATAGGCTTGTCTGTTTTCGTCCACTTCCACGCGCGAAAGACTCAGGCCATCAATGACATTCTGATGATTGAAATCATCAAGTTCCAAGGTGACTATTCGGTCAATCAAAAACTCTACAACTGCGTGCTTTTCCAGTACAAAATAACCGTTTCTGATTTTGCTGGTCATGTTCCAAGCGTGAAGTCGTAGTGTTGAGCACTCCTTGCGTCTTAGATGTAAGTCTAGGACTTCTGCATCATGGAAGCTGGGCACTTTGCCAAACCAACCCAAAAGCTCCTCACCACCGGGAATGGCTTTGTAGATTGAAACTGATTCATCTTCGTCCATTCCACAAACCTAAGTGACGCGCCGATAGGTAACAATGGGCTCAGACCCGCCTTTGACCACCGGAAACGGGATTTTCCCGTTTGAAGGTCAGCTTTCAGGAAGTCTAGGGCAAGCTGTTCGCACTTGCGGCAATGCCAGTCGTGTTCGTTTGCCTGTGGTCCGCTCTGGGCTGCTGGCGTCATCTGGCGGCGATGACCAGGTCAAGAACGCTCCAACCTTGCCGCCGCGACGCCGCATGTCGGCTTCGAGCCCCTTTGATCAATGCTGCAATGAGCATCAAAGACCGCGAAATGCTATTTGCTGACATTCAAAGATCAAGAGGTTGAGACAACCTGGTTATGGATTGGACGGGTTTAATCCTCATTTAGTAATGTTTGGTGTTCACTTTCAATTGAAGTTGGACGATGTGGGAAGCCCAAGGGACGCTTCAAACCCCGACTCTTGCCCTTGGCGCGGAGATGTCAGAACAAGCTGGCTTCCGATGCGCGCGGCGATCGCAGCGACAATGGCGAGGCCGAGGCCGAGGCCATCTGTGTCTGATCCAGCACGTTCGAAGCGCGCTGTCAAACGATCCAGCGTCTCGGGAGCTACTACAGGTCCTTCGTTGGATACACTCAAAACTCCGTTTGCCGCCAAAGCCACGTCAACTGGGTCAGTTTCCGAACCGTGTCGCAGGGCGTTCTCGACGAGATTCCGGCAAAGGATGCCGAAGGCGTCCGGATCAAGGTCCGACATTACGGGTTCATCCGGAAGAGTCAAAAAGATGCGGCCCGGAGCCATAGTGCGCCTGATATCTTCGATCACGATACTTGCCACGGCCCGCAGATCCGACGCCTGATCCAACCTAAGACGACCGCCTTCAGCCCGGGCCAATTGCATGAGGCGTTCGGATAGGCGGTTCAACCGTTTCAGCGTCGCTTCGATATAGGCTGCCCGTGCCGATGCCGCCGGGTCTTTGGTCTCGGATTGCAGGCGCTGCGCTTGCGCGATGGCCCCGGCCAGCGGGGTGCGCAGTTCATGGGCGGCATTTGCGGCAAAGCTGCGTTCGGCGTCGAAGGCGTCTTTGAGGCGATCCAGCAGGCCGTTCAGCGTCGTCGCAATCGGCTTGATCTCGGATGGGATGTCGTCAGCGGGAACCGGCGTCAGATCTTGAGCTGTGCGCGCTTCCAGCGTGGCGCGAAATCGGCGAACGGGGCCAAGGCTGGCCTGCACCGCCAGAATGATGGCCAGCAGTGCGACCGGGATCACGATGAGCAGCGGAAGCCCGAGACCCATCTGGATTTCACGCGCCACCTGCGCACGGTGTTCCAGCGGTTCAGCCACCGTCATGCGGATGCTGCCCTGCAAGGCATCCTCGTTGTAAAGCCGATGGGTCGCGGTCTGCTGAAAGCCTGTTCCTTCAAAGGCAGGGAAAACACTTGGATCGGCCGAATGGGATTGCAGCAGGATACGCCCCTGCGCGTCACGCACGACATAGGTAAAGAACTCGACGTGGTCTCGGATCGCTCCCAGACGCTGGGTTACTCCATCATCCTCGCGTCCGACGATATCCACAACAGCCAGTGGCAACAGGCGCTGCGCGGTTTCCTGCAGCACGCTGTCGAACACCTCGTCCATTTCATGCCGGAGGGTCACGGCGGTCAGCGATGCAGCTGCCACCCACAAAAGTGTCAAGACCACTCCGAGCGACAGACCCAAGCGCCCCCGCAGGCTGCGTGGCATCCTCATGGCGCACCCAGCCGATAGCCCATCCCGCGCTCTGTCTCGATGATGCCCGCGCCCAGCTTCTTGCGCAGACGGCTGACATGAACCTCAATCGTGTTGCTCTCGATCTCGGCCCCGAAGGCATAAAGCTTGTCTTCGAGCTGCGCCTTGGACAGAAGCTGGCCGGGCCGGGTAAGGAATGCTTCGAACAGTGCCCATTCGCGCGCCGTCAGAGCCACCGGTTTACCAGCGCAGTGAATGCTGCGCGCGGCAAGGTCGATATCGAGCATGCCATGGGTGATGATCGGATTGGGATTGCCGGTGTAGCGGCGCGCGACCGATCCGATGCGCGCCGAGAGCTCTGCAAGGTCGAAGGGTTTGACGAGGTAGTCGTCGGCACCGGCGTTCAGCCCCTCGATCCGGTCCGACACCTGGTCGAGTGCGGTCAGGATGATCACCGGTGTCACATCTCCCCGCATGCGCAAGGCTTTGAGAAACGTAATGCCCCGTCCATCCGGCAGCATCAGATCGAGAAGCACCAGGTCATAGGATGCGCCCGCCATGGCGTCTTGCGCCGCGTCCAGCCGCTGCACCCAATCCACGGACTGGCAGTCACCCGCGATCTGGTCGCGTATGGCGGCGCCCAGAACGGCGTCATCTTCGATCAGCAGGATACGCATGGCAGTCGGGTTTCCTTTCCTTGTCAAGGTACTCTTTGTCCAATTGGGCTGACGTAAAGCTGACGGTTTTGGCAGCCGGTCTTCAGGATCCCGTCAGGTTCAGGGCTGATGGTCTGTTCAAGACGGCCACAAGTTGGAGTTTGCACCATGAAGACGACACTGACAATTCTGACCTTTCTTGCGGTGTTTCCCGCTGGGGTGGCGCTGGCCGATGACGATTGCTTTGTGCCCATGGCGGATTGGCAGCCACGCGAGGCTGTTGCGCGTCTGGCCGATGAGAACGGCTGGACTGTCCGTCGCATCAAGATCGACGACGGTTGTTATGAGATCGACGGTCGAGATGCCAACGGCCGTCGGATCGAGGTGACTGTGCATCCGTCCACATTGGAAATTATCGAACTCGAATTTGAGGATGATGACGATGACTGAAACATCGCAACAGGCTGCTCGATCGGCTGCGCAAGGATCACTTGCAAAGGTTCGTGTCTGGGACCCCTTGGTCCGCGTGTTTCACTGGGGCTTGGTGGCCGCTTTCGCGGCCGCATATCTCAGCGCCGAGGAGCTCTCCACTGTGCATGAGGTTGCAGGCTACATCGTTTCGGGTCTGGTGGCCTTCCGCCTGGTCTGGGGCCTTGTCGGCAGCCGATATGCGCGCTTCCCCCAATTTCTCAAGGGCCCATCTGCCACATTTGGCTATCTGCGTGACGTGGTCGGACATCGCGAGCGCCGCTATCTTGGTCATAACCCTGCGGGCGCTGCGATGACTGTGGCGCTGTTGATCACCCTGACAGGCACAGCGTTTACCGGCTGGCTGCTCGAAGACGAGACCCGCATCGCGATGTTGCCCGATCTCCCGCAGATCGTTGCACCTGCTTTTGCCGATGAAGACGACGGGGGCCGTGAATATGGTACTCGAGGCGAAGGCGGCGAAAGTGCCGTGGCTGAGGTGCATGAGGTGCTTGCCAACTTGATGCTCCTGCTGATCGCCGTTCATGTGGGGGGCGTCGTGCTGACCTCATTCCGTCATCGCGAAAACCTGGCCCGCGCCATGGTCACCGGCGAAAAACGCGCTCCCGAACCAGGCGACATCGCCTGAACGTTCCCCCGGGCCGATCTGTCCCGTCGGCCCTCCCTGGCCCCGCCACAATCGGCGGGGCCTTCTTTTTGTTCCTGACAGCAAGCTGAAGCACGAATCGCCGCGTCGTCAGGAAGACATCAGGCAGCCTCTCCAGATTGATCTCAGCAAACGAAAGGACCCTTGCCATGAAAAAGCCCCTTGCCCTTCTGATCACCTCGACAGCCTTGACCACCGTCATGGGCGTTCCTGCCTGGAGCGCCATGCGCGCACCTGGCGACACGTTCGCCCAGGCCTCCGCAGCGGTGTTGGATGACGCCCAAGCGGCGCTACCGCTCGTGTTTGTCAGCAGTGATGACGACGATGATGAGCACGAATACCGGAATGGCTCTCGCTATGACGACGACGATGATGATGACTGCGATGACGATGATGATGATGACGAATGCAGCGGCAGCGCCCGCAATCCGGCCCCCGCTGGCACCGTAGCCCCGCCGCAGAACGGACTTTTCGGAAATGGCGCGGCACCGCAGGTCCAAGTGAACTGAACCCGGTTTCTCTCTCAAATCTCATACAAGGACCCAAGCCAATGAAATCCGTTCTCGCAACGCTCGCGCTCACAACAGCGCTTACACTCCCCGGCCTAGCCATGGCACGGCCCGTCACAATGTCCACGACACTCAACAATTACGGCGGTGATGGAGCGTATCTCGCGCTCTATGTTACCGACGCCTCGGGTGCCTATGCCGGCAACCTGTGGATGGCTGGAAGCAAGTCGAAATACTATGAGCACCTGACCGACTGGCACAGGGCGACCGGCGGCGACACGGCCCAGGTCAACGGCATCACAGGTGCAAGTGTCGGCGCGGGCCGAACGCTCGAGATCACGCTCGACCTCGCCGACGCCCTGTTCGATGCTGGTTACACCCTGCACATCGACGCCGCAGTCGAGGATATGCGCGACAGTCCGAACGAAGTGGCCGTTCCTCTTACGACGCAGGGCGCGGGCATCCCCGTGGCTGGTCGCCGCTATGTCGCCAACTTCGCCTACGACATGTGAGGAGACAGAACCATGATCCGCGCTCTTCATCGCTGGCCGGGTCTTCTGGCTCTGGCTCTTATCACGGTGCTCGCGCTCAGCGGCGCGGCACTGTCGGTCTTTCCCGCTGTTGAGCGCCTTTCCGCGCCGCAGTCCGAGGCGGGACTAACGGTGGCCGTTCTCGCGGACCGCATTCAGATGGTCTATCCGGGTGTCGAGCAGATCCGCCGGTCGCCCTCGGGCCGCATCACGGCATACTGGTTCGATCAGGGCACGCCGGGTGCTGCCGTAATCGACCCAGCGACGGGCACGGGCGTGGCGTCGGCCGACCCGAACCAGGTCGAACGATGGCTCACGAACCTTCATCGCTCGCTGTTTCTAGGGGACGGCGGGCGCATCGCTATGGCCGCCGGAGCCGCGGCGATGCTGGTTCTTTCGCTCTCCGGCGCGGCGCTGATCGCACGCCGGGCGGGCGGCTGGCGGCACTGGTTCGCGCATCTGCGTGGTCCGCTCGCGGGTCGGCTGCATGTCGAGATCGCCCGGATCGCCGTGATCGGCCTCGTTCTGTCATCCACGACCGCCCTCTGGATGACGGCCTCTACCTTCGATCTTCTGCCATACGGAGGTGCCATCCCAGCCATGCCGACCGAGGTGAGCGGAGAGACGGGGTTCGCGCCGGGCCAGATGGCCACGCTCCTGCAAACACCCGTCGCCGAGCTGCGCGAACTGAGCTTTCCCTATCCCGGCGACGCCACGGATGTCTTCACGCTCAAGACGGATCGGGGCACCGGGTATCTCGATCAGGGCACCGGGGCTCTGCTGAGCTGGTCTGACCTGACCGGGTGGGAGCGTGTGTCAGAAACGATATACATGCTGCACACGGGCCAGGGTGCGGCGACACTCGGGTTGGTGTTGGGGCTGATGGCGCTCGGCATGCCGATGATGGGTGGAACTGGCGTCCTGATCTGGCTGGCCGAGCGGCGCGGACGGCCGCGCATCCGGGGCAACCAGCCCGCGGGTCGCGCAGAGACAATTCTGCTCGTCGGCAGCGAGGGTGGCAGCACCTGGGGCTTCGCCGCGACCCTCCACGCCACTCTGACCAAGGCCGGGCAAAGCGTCCATGTCGGCCCGATGTCGGGCTTTGCGCCGGAGCGCTACGGTCATGCCAAGCGGATCATCGTGCTCGCAGCGACCTATGGCGACGGGGCTGCGCCGGTATCGGCGAAGGGTTTCCTCGACCGGCTAAGCGCTGCCGACCCTGCGCCTCACATCCCCGTAGCCGTGCTCGGCTTCGGCAACCGCAGTTTTCCGGCCTATTGCGCCTACGCCAAGGCCGTCGTGGCAGCGGCGCAGGCGAAGGGCTGGCCCGAACTCATGCCGCTCGACACGATCGACCGCCAATCGCCACAGGATTTCGCGCGCTGGGGCCTTGTACTCGGCGAGGCGCTCGGCATTTCCCTCGAATTGTCGCACCAGCCCGTCCTGCCGAAAGCCGAGAAGCTGACACTCGTTTCGCGCAGGGACTACGGTGCCGAGGTGCAGGCCCCAACGGCGATCCTGCGTTTCGCTCTGCCGCGCGCCACGCTCTGGCAGCGGTTTATCGGGAGCGGGTTTGCGCGGTTTACGGCAGGAGACCTCATCGGCGTCGTGCCGAGGGGCAGTTCCGTGCCACGGCTCTACTCGCTCGCCTCGAGCCGCCGCGACGGATTTGTCGAGATCGTCGTCAAGAAACATCCCTGCGGCCTCTGCTCCGCTCAGCTGACGGCGCTTGAGCCGGGCGACGCGGTGCTCGCGTTTCTTCGGCGCAATCCCGACTTCAAACCTGGAAAAGGCCAGGCGCCGCTGATCCTGATCGGCGCTGGAACCGGCGTCGGGCCACTGGCCGGGTTCGTGCGTGGAAATGCAGGGCGGCGACCCATCCATCTATTCTTCGGGATGCGTCACACGGACAGCGATTTTCTATATGGCGAGGAGATGTCCACCTGGCTGGATCAGAGACGCCTTGCCCGTCTTGTCACGGCAATCTCGCGCGGGGCGAGACCGCATTATGTCCAGGACGCCCTTAGAAACGATGCCAGCGAAGTCGCCCGACTGATCCGCGACGGTGCCCGCGTCATGGTCTGTGGCGGGCGGGATATGGCGGCAGGCGTTGCCGACGTGCTGTACGAGATTCTCTCCCCGTCCGGGCTCACACCCGCACTATTGAAAGCGCAGGGACGGTATGTCGAAGATATCTACTGAGAGCGCACGCCATGCGCTGAACGGCCCAACTATGGGCACGCGCTGGTCCGCATTGTTCTTCGCGAAGCCATGCTTTGACCCGGCGCCTGTCCACGCCGCGCTGCAGGCGGCCGTCGATGAAGTGGATGGACAGATGTCCACCTGGAAGCCCGATAGCGACCTGATGAGACTCAATGCAGCGCCAGCCGGGGAATGGGTGACGGTGCCTAATCGACTTAAGCAAGTCCTGCGCCTCGGCCTCGAGATTGGGCGCGCCTCGGCCGGGGCCTTTGACATCGGCATGGGAGATGCGGTGACGGCCTGGGGGTTCGGGCCGAAGGCCGCCGCGCCTGATGGCATCCGCGCCGCGATGGACGCCCCGCGCCGCCCGGCGCATGACCTGCTGGAGATCTGTGGCGACCAAGTGCGAAAGTCGGCGCCCATCGCGCTGGATTTGAACGGCATCGCCAAAGGCTATGGCGTGGATCGCCTGATCGAGACGCTCCGCGACCACGTAATCACAGACGCCCTTGTCGGGATTGACGGTGAAATGCGCGCGTTCGGCCTCCGACCGGACGGAGAGGCGTGGACCATTGCAGTCGAAGCGCCGGACCCGGAGCGCCGGACGCCGCATTCGATCCTTGCGCTGCAGGACGCCGCCGTGGCGACCTCCGGCGACTACCGCCACTGGGTCGAGGTGCAGGGACGACGCCTGTCGCACACGATGGACCCCAGGCGCGGCGCGCCGCTGATCACCCCGCCGGCATCGGTCACCATGGTGGCCCGCACCTGCGCCGAAGCCGATGCCTGGGCGACCGCGTTCATGGTGCTCGGATCTGACAGGGGCGCCGAACTCGCAAGAAAACGCGGGCTCGACGCTCTGTTCCTTGTGCGCAATGATGAAGGGACGGCAAGAGGCGTGGGAGTCGGACGGCTTTTTTCCGAAGAGGCAGCGGCAATCGCCTCAGCCGGGGGAAGATAAGCCGCATGGAACACATCAATACCGACCGCCTAAAGATAGCTATTCTGCTGTTGGCAGTATCAGGACTCGTCGTAGGTCTTGCGCTCTGGTTCGCTGGACGGGGCGATATGGCAGATCTCGTCTGGTTTGCCGGTGTCACACCCGCGCTCGCCGCGCTCGTGGTCGAGATCCTGCGCAGCATCGGGCGTGGCGAGGTCGGGCTCGACATCGTCGCGGCGCTCTCCATGACGGCTGCTCTGGTTTTCGGCGAGACCCTCGCGGCGGCGGTCGTTGCGGTCATGTATTCTGGCGGCACCTTCCTCGAAAGCTTCGCCGAAGGCCGCGCTCGGCGCGAGATGCACGACCTCCTGTCCCGCGTCCCCCGGACGGCAACCCGGCACCGCAACGGCGGGCTGGAGGAGGTGCCCCTCGACGAGATCGCACCCGGTGACCGTCTTCTGGTCCGGCAGGGCGACGTGGTGCCGGTAGACGGCACGTTGGCATCCGATACGGCCTTTGTGGACACCTCGGCACTGACCGGCGAATCTCTGCCTGTTCGGCTGGCGCACGGAGCCGACGCGATGAGCGGCTCAACAAACGCGGGCGAGGCCTTTGAACTCACCGCAACGCGCGAGGCGCAACACAGCACTTATGCCGGCATCGTCCGGCTGGTCGAGGAGGCGCAGCGCTCGAAGGCGCCGATGTCTCGCCTGGCGGATCGCTGGTCGCTGGGCTTCCTCTTTGTCACCGTCACAATCGCCTTCGCGGCTTGGTGGTTTTCCGGCGATCCGATCCGGGCCGTTGCCGTCCTTGTGGTGGCGACACCTTGTCCCTTGATTCTGGCCGTTCCCGTCGCGCTCGTCGCTGGCTTATCGCGCGCGGCGCATTTCGGCGTGCTGATCAAGGGCGCGGGACCGCTGGAGGCAATGGCGCGCATCCGCACGCTGATCCTCGACAAGACCGGCACTCTGACGGACGGCCGCCCGCAGATCGTCTCGATAGACAGCCACGATGGCATGACAGAGGACGACATCCTGCGCTTCGCCGCAGCACTCGATCAGGCGTCGAAACACCCGGTTGCGCAAGCCATCGTCGCCGCCGCGAAGGCGCGGGGCCTCGTGTTGCCCATACCCTCGGAGGTGGCGGAGATTCCCGGCGAAGGGGTCGTCGGCTATGTAGAAGGCAAGAAAGTCATCGTTGGTGGCGGCGACTTCGTTGCGAAGCGGGGCGGGCATGCGGAAGGCGACCATGCGTCCTTTGCGGCGGGTTCGGTTCTCGTGGCCGTTGCGGTAGAAGGCCACATGGCGGGGCATCTCGTGATGGCCGATCCCCTGCGCGATGGCACCGCTGCCATGCTGGCTGGGCTTCGTCGGCAGGGGATCGAGCGCATTCTGCTGGCAACGGGCGACCGGGCCGCGGTGGCCGAGCGTGTGACCGGGGGGCTCGGTCTCGACGGTCTGCGCGCTGGCCTGACGCCTGATCAGAAGGTTCTCCTCGTTCTCACCGAGCGAAAGAATGGACCCGTCATGATGGTGGGCGACGGCGTGAACGACGCACCCGCGCTGGCCGCGGCCGATGTGGGTGTGGCCATGGGCGCGCGCGGGGCGGCCGCCTCGGCAGAGGCAGCCGACGTTGTGTTGCTGGTCGACCGGGTTGACCGGCTCGGGCCGGGTATCGAGATCGCGCGCCGTTCGCGGCGCATTGCTGTCGAAAGCGTCGTGGCCGGGATCGGATTGTCAGTCGCGGGAATGATCGCGGCGGCGTATGGATACTTGTCACCCGTGCAGGGCGCCCTGCTTCAAGAAGTGATCGACGTGGCCGTGATCCTGAACGCGCTGCGTGCTCTACGCATCAAACCCGATGAACCAAATGCAGTGATCGACGCTGTGCCGGGAAGCATCAAATTGAAGGAGAATATCTTATGAGCCGTCTTTCCCACTCCGAAATCCATATGGTCCATCGGATCGGCTGGCTGCGGGCAGCCGTACTCGGCGCCAACGACGGTCTCGTTTCTACCGCCAGCCTCGTCGTAGGGGTTGCGGCCGCAGGATCAGGGCGCCCCGAGATTCTGATCGCCGGACTTGCTGGTCTTGTCGCAGGGGCGATGTCGATGGCGGCGGGGGAGTATGTATCCGTCAGTTCGCAGACAGATGCAGAGCAGGCCGACATCGCACGCGAAACCGAGGAGTTGAAGGAGACGCCTGAAGCCGAACTGGATGAACTCACAAATATCTATGTCGAGCGAGGTCTGGACGAAGACCTGGCGCGGCAAGTTGCAGTTCAACTCACCGAGAAGGACGCCCTTGGCACCCATTCACGGGACGAACTCGGCATTTCGGAGACAGTGACCGCGCATCCAGTGCAGGCAGCCCTAGTTTCTGCGGCGACGTTCGCCGTTGGCGCTGTGATTCCTCTGATCATCGCATCGTTTGCACCGACAGCGCAGATTGCGATCATCGTCGCGCTCACGACCCTGGTCGCGCTTGCCGTGCTCGGCGGTCTGGGCGCGTCGGCTGGTGGCGCTGGAATCTTAAAAGGCGCCGTCCGCGTGACCTTCTGGGGCGCGCTGGCAATGGCCGCGACTGCGGTGGTCGGAATGATCTTCGGAGTGACCACCGGGTAGAATTGAGGACCGGAGCCAGAATCGTGAATGGCCAGATGCAGCATGTCTGACGTCAGCACCTGTGGGACAGATTTGATGATTTGAACAACGGAGGGTTTCTGGTTCATCGTAGCCTTTAAG
>NZ_JBLWXG010000015.1:0-61154 GCF_048267565.1 Pseudophaeobacter sp.
TCGAGATCATGTTCGGCAGGCTGAAAGACTGGCGACGGGTCGCAACCCGATATGACCGCTGCCCCAAAGTCTTCCTTTCGGCAATCGCCCTCGCCGCAACTGTCATTTATTGGGTATGAGTCCTGAACCTAGTCTCCGTAAACATTTCTATGGCCTGCCCTGACGCCGATTGTACGGGGCCACATAATTGAACTGATAAGCCTACGCCAGTCATTGCGATCATACGCAGGAAAGTGGGGAATGCGTTAGTCCATCGGTTGCCGACTGTAAAAGCTGGGTGGCATTAGCCACAGCGCTACGTGAGAGTCGAGCGAACGGTTAAGCTGAAGATCAGACATTCACGACTGGCGCGGTGAAAGAGAAAGGAGAGCCCAAATGTCTGATGCTGCGAAGGCTATAGACGACCGCTAAGGGGCCACATCTGGAAGTGGTGGTTGAACTTACAGCCCCGAAGAATTGCCGTGAGGCCCAGTTGAAGCCGTTCCTATCAACCGCAGACACGGCGCAGAGGCCATATGAAATTAGCGTTTTACCCAATGCCTCCGGTCAAATCCTGCGCCAGCATCAGCGCATTGCCGTCGGGATCGTAAAAAGTCGCGGTCTTTACCATTCCCTCGACGATATCCGTCTCGCCATCAAATTCGACTTTGGCCTGTTCCAATTTCTGCCGCGCTGAATCCAGATCAGCTATCCCAAAGACTGGTACGCAGTTGCCGGGTGCTGGCTTGGTGTGCTCGCCAAGGCCAATGACGACACCGGGCGTGTTGGTCCGAAGCTCGGACCAGCCCGCGTCATCGGCGTGATAGAGCAGCTCAAATCCCAGCATGGCTTCGTACCATTTCGCGCTTGCATGGCGATTCTTGACCGACATGGCGATGGTGATGGTCTGATCGACGGAAACGAGTGACATGGGCTTTCCTTACGATTAAAAGCATAGTAGCTATACTTTATGGACATAAGAATGTTTGTCAACATCACTTCAAGAGCTTGGGCGATGCCCATCTTATCTAGCCTGCATTCAGGTACCCCCGGACGGCAAGCGCCCCTCCTGGCTGCGACGGGCGCAGGCAGAACAGCCTTCGCGCAAAGCATGGATCATTTGATCGAACAGGGTTTGCTTGAACGAAACCCCGGTTTCGGCCATCCGCTGCGCCCGGAATTCCGGCTTACGGAACTGGGGAGGACAGTCGCGGCCATCGCTGACAAAATTCACAATGTTTCTACGGAGGACGATTGGCCCTTGCTGCGCCGGTCATGGACTTTGCCGGTTCTGACGTCGCTCCACAAACCAAGCCATTTCATGGACATCAAGCGACGCCTGCCGACGATTACAGATCGGGCGCTGTCTCAGTCACTGAAATCAATGGAAGCAAGGGACTGGGTGTGCCGCAGCGTGGATGGAGGCGCCCGCCCGCCTAGATCCATCTATATTGCCGTGAACACTGGTGACCTTATCAGTCAGGTCATTGCGCCCAAAATCGCATTTTATAGTCGAACCGCCCCTCATTGAGAAATGATGGAAGTCGGATAAATCTGCAAAGCGACCATTGAACCGAACGGAGCCAACGGCAGCGTCGGCCTCGAAGCAGAACTTTGTTCTGGCTACAGTCGAATGATTGCCGTCGTTTGGGGCGTAGCGATTTTCAGGCAGAACGAATGTTCTGCGTTTGCTGGGCGTTTTGAAAGTCGCGCGCGTTTTTCAACACAATCGTCTGATATCGGCATTTGCCATGCCGTTCTTTTCAGTCAGGCGCATCCTCGACAGTATGTTCGTCTGAACATACTCTGCCTGCCTCGTTGGGTTCGCACTGGGCCCAGTGTAGATGGCGGGGATACAAATCGAGCCGTCCTTGCTCAGGCAGATCGATGGCGTCTTTCGGCAAGAACTGCTCGGCGAAATCTCTCGCAGGATTTGGGGCGACAAGTCTGCCATCCTTGAAGCGAAATGAGGTTGGCGTAATGGGCGGCGGCGCTGAGATCGTGCGGAACGACGACAGTTCTGCGCTGGTCTTGGACGGAAATGGCGTGCAGCCTGTCCGTCAGATTGCCGCCCAAAGTCAGATCAGGTCCCTTAGCTTATAATAAGCCACAGTCGCAGCCACATATAGTTCCCGCAGTTCATGAAGCGGAATGGTGCGAACCGGCGTGACCGGCAGCGGCAAGGCGTTGCGGTCTCCGGTGGCCACGTAATCAGCTAGCCATTCTCCCATGCGGCTTTGCAGGGCCACCCCGCGCCCCTGGCAGCCGACCAATGAAATCAGGCCCTGCTGCGGCTCGTGAAAATGCGGGAGGAAGTCTTGTGTAATTGCGACACGCCCCGCCCACCGAAACTCGATTGGCTGGCCTGCCAACTGCGGAAAGGTTTTGTGCAGCATGCGCACCAGATGGGCAAAGCCTTGATCCGAGACAGGATTCTTGAAGCTTCCACGCCCCCCCATCAGCATACGATTTTCGCGGTCACGCCGAAAATAGGCCAGCAGCCGACGCGTGTCCGAGGCCACGATACCGCCAGGCATCACCTCTTCGGCCTGCCCTGGCTCCAACGGCGCAGTTGCAACCTGGAAACTGTTGGCGGCGATATAGCTGCGCGCAATTCTTGGGATCAGCCCCCCCGTATAGGCGTTACCGCAGAGCACGACCTTGCGCGAACGCAGGACGTGACCGCCTTCGGTCACGGTGCGCCAGCCCGCGCCGTCCGGCTCGACACGTGTGACCTTGGTTCCGGTCGAAATCGCGCCACCTTGTGACAGCATGGCTGCGGCCAATCCACGGACGTAGGACAGCGGCTGCACACTGCCTGCGCGGCGGTCAATCCAGCCGCCGTGATAGCCCTGAGCACCAAGGTGCTCGACCACTTCCTGGCGGGTCAGGGGTGCCACATCGGCACCTTCTTCGGCCCATTGGCGGCAACGCTCATAGGCCTCGCATAGCCCGGCCTTGGTATGGGCAGGTTGTATCCAGCCGACACGCGTGTCGTCGCAGTCAATCTTGTAGCGGTCGATCAGTTCGAACACCTTAGCTGCTGTGTTGCCAAAATCGGCCACGGCACGGGCACCGGCCTCGGGGCCGAACATCTTGCGCAGTTTTTGAGGATCGTACTTAATCCCCGGGATCACCTGACCGCCATTTCGCCCAGAGGCGCCCTGACCGATCTCTCCCGCCTCCAGAACGTGGACGCTTTCGCCGAGCTCTGCCAAGTGCAGTGCAGTGGAGAGACCAGCAAAGCCACCGCCAACAACGACCGTGCCGACCTCGTCGTTTCTATCCAGTGCCGAGGTCCGGGGTGCGGCTGTTGCAGTATGAGCCCAAAGGCTCGTTGACATTGGTGTCATGTCCATCGGTGTCATCGCTCCAGAACACGGCGCAGGAAATCCTGGGTCCGTTCATGTTGGGGATTGGTCAATACCTGTTCGGCTGACCCATTTTCCACGATGCGCCCCTGATCCATAAATAGAACCCGGTCGCTGACTTCACGGGCGAATCCCATCTCATGCGTCACCACAAGCATGGTCATCCCCTCGTCCGCGAGGCCCCGCATCGCCTCAAGCACCTCACCGACCAGTTCGGGATCCAGTGCGGAAGTTGGCTCATCAAACAGGATAGCCCGTGGCTGCATGGCAAGGGCACGCGCAATGGCAACCCGCTGCTGCTGTCCCCCGGAAAGGGAATCGGGATAGGTATGTGCCTTGGCATCCAGCCCCATTCGCGCAAGCAATTCATGCCCCATCTCGATGGCTTCGCTGCGGGCCATGCCCTTCACGTGGATTGGTCCTTCGGTCACATTTTCCAGCGCCGTGCGGTGCGGGAAAAGGTTGAACCGTTGAAACACCATTGTGACTGAGGTCCGCAGGCTCCGGATGTCTTTCGAGCGTGCATCCACCAGATTGCCATCAATGGTTAGACGCCCTTCCTCGTAGGTTTCCAGACCGTTCACGCAGCGCAAAAGCGTGGACTTTCCCGAGCCGGAGGCCCCAATCAGGCAGACCACCTCACCCTGTTGCACTTCGCAATCGATACCCTTGAGAACCTCAAGTTCACCAAAACGTTTATGAATATTTTCAAGCCGGATCATTTCTTGCCGAACCTCCGTTCGAGATAGCCCGAAAGAACGAGCAACGGGACGCTCAGAACCAGATACATCACGGCGACGAGCGTATAGACGGTCATGTTGTCAAATGTTGAGGCGGCCAGAAGCTTGCCCTTCATAGTCAGTTCGGCGACCGTGATGACCGAGGCCTGAGAGGTGTCTTTCAGCAGCATAATCATGGTGTTGCCGTAGGGGGGCAGCACCGTGCGCACGGCCTGCGGCAGGATCACCCGCCGCATCATCAGTGGCCAGCCCATGCCGATGGAATGCGCCGCCTCGATCTGTCCCTTGTCGATCGCTTCCAGTCCGGCGCGGAAGTTTTCTGCCATGTAGCAGGAGTAAGCGAGCCCCAAACCGAAAGCGCCAGCTTGAAAAGCGGACAGATCGATACCGAATTCCGGGAGAACGAAGTATATGTAGAAGAGTTGAACCAGGATCGGAATCCCGCGCACCGTGTTCACCACTGTCTTGGAAATGAAGACAAGCGGCCCAATTCCAGAGTAGCGCATCAATGCCCAGACCAGTCCCAAGAGGGTTGCGATAACAAGTGCTGTGATGGTGAGGGACACCGTGATGCCAACCCCATTCAACAGGATTGGCAGGTAGTCACCTGATTTTTCGATGAAATCATTCATATGGAAACGTTCTCCCGAAGACCTGAGCTTACTGCAGGCCCCATTTCACTGCGATCCCGCCAACGGTTCCGTTGTCTTTCAGCACCTGCAGAGCAGCGTTGACGCGCTCCAGAAGCTCGGTGTCGTCCTTGCGGACCCCAATCGCGATCGAGCCTTCGAACTGGCTTTCATAGCCTTCCACGAACTTGATGTTCTGGTAGGTGCCCTGGGACATCTGATAGGACACGATCGGCTTGTCGCCGACGCCAACGTCAATGCGGCCACGGTTCACTTCCGACAGGATGTCGGCGAGAGAGTCATAGGCGCGGACCTCTCCGATACCGTCGATTTTCTGCAGGTTTTCAAGGTAGACCGTGCCTTGCTGAACCCCGATGACCTTTCCTTCAAGACCACTGAAACCACCGCCGATTGTTCCGGTGAAGTCCTTGTTCACGATAAGCCCCTCACCATAGGGCATTACCGGGTCGGAAAAGCTGATGACCGCTTCACGGGCGGGGGTAATCAGCATCGCAGCGGAAATCAGGTCGATGCGATCGGAATTCAACGACGGGATCAGCGACGAGAAATCGACGGCATTCACATCCGCTTCAAAACCTGCTTCCTCACCGACCGCATGGATCAGGTCGACCATCATGCCCTCGATCTGGCCGCTTTTGGCATCGAGGAAGGTAAACGGCACACCCGTCGCGGTGGAGCCGACTTTATAGGATTCTGCGGATGGGGCAGTCGCGATAAAGATGGCAGCGGTCGTAAAGCTGACAAGTTTTTGGAATTTATTCATTGTAGTCTCCTGTTGGTTGTTTTTTTGAATTTGGATATCAGACCGCCAGCGATGAAATCGCCCGCGCGGTATGGATCAGCGAGGGCGCCCAACGGTCCTCAAGGGTTTGCAGCGACCAACGGCTTGTTGGGCCAGAGATGTTGATGCAGCCAACCGGATGACCATCGACACCGGTGACCGCCGCCGCGATGTTCAGATCGCCAAGGTAGAATTCCTCAGAGGAGGAGGAGAACCCGCGTTCCCGGGTCTCGGCAAGGCGGTCAAGGATCTCCCCCGGGTCTGTCAAGGTGCGGGAAGTAAAGGCACGCCCAGCGGTGCGATGCACGATCTCTTCTGCTTCGGCGGGGTCTATTCGGGCAAGAAAGGCGCGCCCGGTTGCCGAAGCTGCCATCGGAATACGCGTACCAATTGGCATATGAATGAAGGACGATTCATGGCTGGTGAACCGGGCTAGGAAAACCATGTCATCACCAACCCGGCGGGACAGGTTCACGCTTTCCTTGCTGGAGTGGTTCAGGGCGGCCAAATGGGGATTGGCCCTTTCGATCAGCGGGTCTGATGTCAGGTAGATCGAGCCAATTTCAAGCGCGCCGGGCGCCAGCCTCAAGCGCTTGCCCTCATCCTTCACCAGATATCCCAACACTTCGAAGGTATGAACATAGCGTTGTGCCGCCCCCATGGTGAGGCCGGAAATGCGGCTGATCTCGGTCAGGCTAAGGCTTTCATGCCCGCGAAACGCGCGCAGCACGTTCAAACCACGATCGATCGCATCCACGAACATCCTGTCTTGCACATCGGGTTTCGTCATCGGCACTCCAATATCGCTGTGCGATAAAACAAATCTCATAGCGATATCGTGCATCTAAAGCGGGCCTTGTGTCAAGCTCGACTGTGGCCACGCAGTCGCGAAAGACTTCCCGAAAGTGGACCTTCAAATCTGCTCGGTTGACCAGGGCGGTGCTGCACCTCGCTAAAAGGTCAACGAAGCGCAGGAAATGAAATTTGCAGAAGCCCGCAAAGCACATCTGGCTGTCGCCCCAAGCTTGCCCAATCGCACGCATGTGCCGTGCCAGCTGGCGACCCGTATTAGGGAGTGTTCAGGAACGTCTTGTTGATGATCCCCATGAATGCCAGAGGCTCAGCGCTCTCGCCTTTGGGCACGAACAAAGGTTCGAGCGCGCGAGCGACAGCATCTGGCACTGACACCGAACGCTGATCCCGGTGGGATCTTCTTCAATGCACATTTGCCCGCAATCCTTGCTTAGCGATCCCAGGCGCGTTTAAAAAAATCGCGTTCGACCACAAGCTGGCTGATCTTCGAATGAAGCTAGTCTATCTCGACCGCGCTGGCTTTGCCCCCATCGTCGCCGCCCTTGGAAAGGGGGCGCAATGTTCTTGATCGCCGCCCGTTTCCCGCCGCTGATCTTGTTCGGATAGACACTGCACTGCTTCGACAGCTCCATGCAAAGGAGCCGTCAGAACCCGCTGATGCGGGGGAGCCATGTCGACAGGAACGGCAGGAAGGTGATGAGCAGCAGCGCGGCCGCCAGGGCCAGGAAGAATGGCGGCATCTCCCTTACCAAGGTTGAGGGTTTGAGCCCAACGGTAGAGGACACCACGAAAATCAGGCTACCAACCGGTGGCGTGGCCAGCCCAAGTGTCAGGTTCACAATCACGATAATCGCGAAATGGTTCGGGTCGATCCCCAGCGCAAAGCTGATTGGCGCGAGAATCGGCACCAGGATCATCACCCCCGGCAGCGGATCCATGAACAGGCCAAAAACCAGCAACAGCAGGTTGACCGCCAACAGGAAGACGATAGGAGAGAGATCCCAAGAGATAATTGTTTCTGCAAGGAACTGCGGCACGCTCTCGATGATCAGCACCCAAGCAAAGGCTCTGGCGGCGCCCAGGATCAGCAGCACCGCACCAGACGTCAGCGCCGCTCGCAGTACGATGCCCGGCAGGTCGCGCAGATGCAGTGAACGGTAGACAAACATGCCGACCAGCAATGCGTAGAACACGGCGATGACAGAGGCTTCCGTTGGGGTGAAAATACCAAAGCGGATACCGCCCACAACCAGCAGGATCAGCAACAACGCCGGCACGGCAAAGAAAGCAATCCGGCCTATTTCGGCTAACGAGGGCATCGGCTGCCCGGAAGCATAGTTCCGCGCTTTGCTTACGCGGGCATTGGCAAACAGGATAAGCATAGTGATCAACAGACCCGGCAACACACCGGCCATGAACAGCGACCCGACCGAGACTTCTTTGTCCTGCATGGCATAGATGATCATGGTGATTGAGGGTGGGATGATCGGCCCAACAACCGAACTGGCAATTGTCAGCGCCCCGGCATAAGGCCGATCATAACCGCCCTTTTCCATCATGCGGACCATCATCGTACCGGGGCCGGCGGCATCGGCGAGCGCACTCCCTGAAATACCCGCGAACATCGCCGAGCTGACCACGTTGGCATGGCCCAGACCACCGCGCAAATGGCCGACAAACGCCTGCGCCAGACGCAAGATCGCAAGGGTCACCGCACCGCCCGTCATGATCTCGGAGGCAAGGATGAAGAAGGGCACTGCCAGCAACGGGAAACTGTCCAGGCCGGCAAACATTTCTTTCACCACCACCAGATGCGGGTAATTGGAGGCAAAGGTGATGGCAAGAAACACAGAAATCGCCATCGCAAAGGCGACCGGCAGCCCAAGCGCCAGCAGCAGGAACAGAGCAGGGAACAGAATTTCAGCCATTCGCGCCACCTGGCAAAGCGGCCGTATCATCAGAATCGGGGTCCAACGACCGGTATCTTCCTGCCTCGATAAACGAGCGGGCAATCAGCAAAAGATGCACGATCAACAATGAAAAGCCGACAGGCATTGCCGCATATATATACAAGAAGGGCAGGCGCAGCGCGGGCGTAACCTGGTATTGCATCCGTTGCGCGTATTGCCAACCGACATGCACCATAAAGGCAAAGAACGCCAACAGCATCGCGACGATCACCGCCCGCAGCAGACGTTGCCCGGTCTGCGGCAGGCTATCCTGAAGATTGGTGATTGCAACGTGGCCACCGAAACGCAGGATCAGCCCCGCGCCAATAAATGTCAGCCAGATCATCAGATAGCGTGCCGCCTCGTCAGCCCAGGGCAGTGAATGCGAGGTCACGTATCGCAGTGTAATATTGCTGCCCACGATGATTGCCATGGCCGACAGCATCAGGATCAGCGCCCAACCGTTAAGCGCCACAAAGATGTTTTCCAGCTTTTTCACGATGTCCCCGCCACCGAAAAGGTGTCGACGCCGCTTCGGCGTCGACACGCACGTATCATTTGAATGCGACGATCGCGTTCACCAGATCCTTGCCGTAGGTCTCGTAGTACCCTTCATAGGCGGTGCTGATGGACTCCTGAAAAGCCGCTTTCTCATCCGTCGACAGGGCGTTGATTTCCATGCCGCGTTCTTTCAACGTTTCGACGCCGCTGGTCTCAACATTGTCGACATAGCTACGCATTGCCTCGGAGGCCGCGGTAGCGGCCTTTTCAAAGGCAGCCTTCTGCGTATCGTCCAGCCCTTCCCAGAAAGGCTTGGACACCAACAGCATTGCCGGGGAATAGACGTGTCCAGACAAGGTCAGATATTTCTGCACTTCATCCAGTTTCACCGAAACGATCACCGACAGGGGGTTTTCCTGACCATCAATGACGCCCTGCTGAAGCGAAGAAATCACTTCCGGCCAAGCCATTGGCGTGGGCGCTGCACCCATCGCGTTGAACGCGGCGAGATGCACCGGGTTCTCCATCGTGCGCAGCTTTAGCCCCTCGGCATCCGCCGGAGTGTGGATTGGGTTGCGGTTGTTGGTGATATGGCGGAAACCCTGTTCGCCCCAGGCCAATCCATGCAGACCAACGGTATCGAACTTGGCGAGGATTTCCTGGCCAATCGGCCCATCCAGCACCGCGCGGGCATGTTCCAGATCGCGGAACAAGAAGGGAATGTCGAAAACGCCCGTGTCTGGAACAAAATTCGCCAAGGTGCCGGAAGAAACGATGGTTGCCTCAATCGTTCCGAGCTGCAGCCCCTCAATAACTTCTCGTTCACCGCCCAGACCGGAAGAAGGGAAGTGATTGAATTCAAACGCATCACCTGTTTCGGCCTTCAGAACTTCCTCGAATTTCTGGGCCGCGACGCCATAATGGCTGTCAGGCGCAAGCGCATAGCCGATCTTCACTTCTGTCTGAGCAAATGCCGGCAAACCGGCTGCAATGAGCAAGCTGGCAGTGGCCAGCCCGCGATACACGAAAGTCATTGGAATCCTCCCTCTAAAGGTCGTTATTTACTACACAAGGCAATTTTTTCTGGCAACCCCAAGGCTAGAGAGCTGCCGATCCCGTATTCAAGCCATTTCACCCTTGCGAAACAGCTGCACCAGTTCGGGGACATAGGCTTCGCCCTGGCCTGCTTCTACCGGCGCTTTCAAGGCCTCTGAAATTCCATCGGCAACCGTCTTCCGCGCCCCCGATGCGTCGCACATACCACGATAATAATCTATGTCTTTCAATGCGTTCGACACAAAGAAAGGCAACCCCTCGCGATCCTGTTCGACGATGTAGGGGGCCAACCGCTCCAGCGCGACACTCGCGCCGCCACCTTGGGCCAGAACATTGACAAAAACCTGCGGGTCAATGTCTGCATCCGCAGCCTGTGCCGCGGCCTCGGCCAGCAGCGTCATGAAACCCACAGAAACATAGTTGTGCAACAATTTGAGCCGATGACCATGGCTCAGCGGGCCAACGTGATCGACCTTTTCGGTAAAGGAAGCTAGCACCGGGCTCACCTTTTCCAGCGCCGTTGCCGCGCCACCGACCAGCAGGTTCAGCGTACCCTCATGGGCGTGTTTCGCGGTGCGCGTCATAGGGGCATCGATGTAATCACCCCCTGCCTTAACAATGATCTCGGCCATGCGCAGGGTCGTCTCCGGCAGTGCCGTCGAGCAGTCGACAACAACCGCACCGGGTTTCAGCGCAGAGGCAACACCTTCTGAGCCGGTCACGATGGCCTCGATCTGCGGTGATCCGGTGACACAAAGGATCACGACATCCGATTTCGCCGCGACCTCGGCCGGACTGGCGCAGGCACTGGCGCCAAGGCCAAGGATTTCCTCCGTTGGCTGGTTGCCAGGGTGGTCAAGAAAACTCAGGCTATAGCCGCCCTTCAAAAGGACATTGCGGGCGATACCATGCCCCATGAGGCCAACGCCGATGATGCCAACATGCATTTTGATGCTCTTTCTGTCTTAAAGTGAGAGGCGCTCGGAACCGGACTTCAGTCCGCGTTGATCCAGATCGCCTTGGTGTCGAGGTATTCTTCCATGTGTTCGGATCCACCTTCCCGGCCATAGCCCGACATTTTGACCCCACCAAAGGGTACAGCGGGGTCAATGGCATGGTACATGTTCACCCACACAGAGCCTGCCTTCAGACGGTGGGCAAGCTTGTGTGCCGTGCCCAGATGCGTAGAGAACACACCCGCCGCCAGGCCATATGGTGTCGCATTGGCGCGTTCGACCACCTCATCCAGGCTGTCAAAAGGCAGGGCCGAAATCACCGGCCCGAAGATCTCCTCGCGGGCAACGCTCATGTTGTCGGTTACGTTTGCCAGAACGGTGGGTTGGAAGAAGTGCCCCCCCTCCAGCTCCGGCCCGTCTGCGCGGGCTCCGCCGGTCAGGACCATGGCCCCCTCGCGCGGGCCTGCCGCCAGATAGTCGGCGATGCGTTCTGCTTGGCGGGAGGAAATGATCGGGCCGATGTCGGTGTCTTCCTTGATGCCATGACCAATCCGCAAAGACGCGGCATAATCGGCAACCCGGCGCACAAACTCGTCGTGGATCTCACGGGCCACAAACAGCCGCGAGCCTGCAATACAGATCTGCCCCGAATTGGCAAAAACGGCCATCGCAGCCACTGGCACGGCCTTTTCGATATCAGCATCCCGGCAAACGATCACCGGCGACTTGCCGCCAAGCTCCAGCGACACCCGCTTGAGGTTGCCAGTGGCAGCCCGGGCAATCGCCTGGCCAGTCGCTGTCGACCCCGTAAAGACGATCTTGTCCACGCCGGGGTGTTCCGCGAGCGCCGCACCAGCCTCGCTGCCCGTGCCGGTCACGATGTTCAGAACGCCGTCCGGCAGACCCGCTTCCTGCATGATGCGGGCAATCATCAAAACAGTCAGCGAGGCTTCCTCGGAAGGTTTCAGCACGATTGTGCAGCCCGTCGCAATGGCAGGCGCAATCTTCCACACGGAACCCGCAATCGGCGCGTTCCAGGGAATGATGGCACCGACGACGCCGATCGGTTCGCGTACCGTCTGTGAATAGATCTCACCCGGGAAGGAATTGGGAATCGTGGCCCCATGGATCGCCACTGCCTGACCGGCATAGAAACGCAGCATGCCAAGCACGCGACGGCTGTTGGCAAGGGTGCGTTGAATGGGCATCCCCATGTCGAGCGTATCAGACAGGCACAGGGTCTCCCATTCCGCCTCGAAACGCTCAGCTATGCGCAGCAACAAGGCCTGACGCTCAAATGGTGTCCATTTCGACCAAGGCCCGTCAAATGCCTTGCGTGCAGCCGCCACTGCCGCGTCTATGTCAGCGCGACCGCCACGCCCGACGGTTGCAAGCAGACTACCATCGGCCGGGTTGCGTGCCTCGATCACCTCGCCCGAACGCGCTTCGCACCAGCGCCCATCGATGAACATCCGGCGAAATTCGCCTTTGTAGAGACCAGCTGCGGCTGAATTCCAGTCCTTCATTGCGTGTAAACCTGTCTGATACTGTTGTGCGTTGGACCGCGAAAGACCGCGCTCGGCGTTGGAACGGACGCCGCGACACTCTACTCTGATAGGTTGCGGGATTACAAGTTGGTGTACATGCTAAATACTATACCGCCAGTCTTGGTCCCAGGGGGGGGCTGGCTGACGTGCTCCTTGAGAGCGATCTTGCCGAGCTTTTTCGTTTTGCGGCAGCATCGTAGGCTCGAACTGGACGTTTCACGGTGTGATGCCGCTCCTTTGATAGCATTTATTTCACCAAAGGAGACTGACTATGGGACTGAAACGAAAGGACGAATTCCGCCAAGATGCAGTGCGGATTGCACTGACCAGTGGGCTGACGCGTAAGCAGGTGGCTGATGATCTGGGTGTTGGCATGTCGGCGCTCAACAAATGGGTCACAACACATCGAGACACTGACGTAGTTTCGAAAGAAGATTCAGACCTTGCCTGAGAGAATGAGCGGCTTCGGCGTGAGGTCCGGCTTCTCAAGGAGAAGAGGGAGATCTTAAACTGAAGAGGATCAGGAAAGGCCCCGGTGGGGCGTTTCTCCGATGAAGAACACAGAGGCCATTTCCCTGCCAATCGGTTGTGTGACGTTGTCGGCGTCAGCACACGTGGATTGCGTGCTTTCCGCAGTCGTCCTCCCGCCAGTCGCAGACAGCAGTCTGACCTGGTGACACTGGCGCATAAACGAGCACTTGGGGCGGCACTAAAGCGTGACTGGTCCACCGTGCAGCGCCCGACTTGCCGAAAGCAAACGCGCATTCCCTATTCCCAAGAGTGGTATGAAATGCTCTACTCGCGCTATACGAGTGACCGCCCCCGCGGCGAAGGAGAGCGGGGCGGATGCAATGCGATTGCACATTGGCCCTTTCTAGCAAGGGCCTTTTTCGGCGCGAGCCACATCAGAGCCATCAAGGGAACAGGCCGACGGCCTGCGCCTGACGCAGGAGGAGATGTCTTGGGGGAATATGCCGTCAGCGGACCTGAGCTGAAAAAGATGATCAAACTGGCGCGCAAACAGCCAATGCCCTTCGCATTTAACCCCGGCAAGTCGGAAGAAGAGCACTATCTGGGCATGCACCGAAAACGCTCCGTTCAGGTCCTCGTGCAGGAGGCGAAGTCCGTGGGGCCGGGTCCAAAGGTCGCCTTTGGTATGGCCGAAGTTGACCGCAAGTTGCTGAGGCTGACCTGCGAACGGGTCCTGCCCATGCTGGCCAAACGCGTCAAAAAATACCTGAAATACAACAAGGTTGCTCTCAATGTCGAAATCATGGATGCCGACGGCAATATTCTTGAAAGCGACATAGAGGAAGGATTGCCTGACGATCCATCGCTCTTTGAAGACGAGGATGCTCCTTCGGCAGAGGCCACGAAGACCTCTGAACAGACGCAGGATGCCAAGGCCCTCGCTCGCAAACTGGTCGAAATGCGCAATCAAGGCGCTGCTCTGCCAACCCCGCAACGGGACAAGGTGGGGCGCGCCTTGTCACAACTGGCAGATTGGCTGAAAGCTGGCGAACTGGGCAAAGTCAATGCTGGATTGGGCAGCGTGAGCAAGCTGTTGGCCTCCCTGCCAAGCACGCCCTCTCAAGAGCAAGGCCATGAGCGAGAGCAAACCCCACGACAAGAACAAGCATCAGACGTTGGCATCGACACCGACAGGTTGCGTGAGACAATCAAAGGTCTGCTCAGCACTCTACCGGGCGACATTCAAACGCTCGCAAAGGCCAACCCTGACACTGCTGCAAAGCTGGCCGCTGCCATGGGCCATGCTAAGACGCTTATTCAGAAGGGCGATCTGCCCAAGGCGCTGGACCTGTTGATGCGCTGTGCTGATGGGCTGGCCACTGCCCAGAAAGCCGCCCGAACTGCTGAGGCCCAAGAGGTCGTGCCCGAAGGGCTGGTGGCTCAGCGGGTCCACGATATCGAACTGCTGCACAGCCAGTGGCAGGTCTCGCGGATGCGCTCGGTGGATGGCTTGGGCGCGTTGGTTGACCGGCTGGCCCGCGAAGAGGACCCTGACCTGCTGGACATTGCCGTGAAAGTCGGCGTGCTGGCACGAGACGTGCCCGAAGGACTGGAGCGGGCGCTCTTGGAGTTGGCAAGGTTTGTGGCCGCTGGAGACAGTTCCAAATCCGACGCCGCCAAAGCAAAAATCTCGGGCGAGGTGGCAGCGGCGGCGAAATACCTAAAAGCCCATCTGGCCGATTTGAAAAAATGCGAAGACAATCCTTTCGGAATTAAAGTCGACATCATCACCGGACTCAGCAAGGCTTTGAAATCCATTCAGGCCTCAGTCGCCAAAATGTAGTGATCAAGCGAAACACCGTGTTGCATTGCGCCGCGCGGCGCAGACAGCGCCTTGGTGCAAAGGGAAATACCCAATGGGAAAGCTGGAAGAACTCAAAGCCTGGAAAAAACGCTGGGGCTATGATGACAGCTATCTGACGACCAAGGGGCGGCGCGGCGCTGGCCTCGCCCCGGATGCACGCTATCGCTCTTTCGATGCAGAAAGCGCTGAGGCGCATATACGTATTGCGGGATTGCTCGATCCGGTGCTGCCACTATGCGCCGACAAGATACGGCGGCAAAGCCAGAACCCGGACTCGGTCAACCTACTGAATTTGAGCAGGGAAATCGCCAAACTTGATCCCGAACCGGAAGGCGCAAAGGATCTGATTTGCCGGATGAAGACCGAGTGCGAGGCCATCAGATACACCGATGAAGCCGCCGATGGCGCCCTGTTGACCGAAGCGCGGAGGATGCTCGCTGGCAAGCCAGATGCGGTGGAGGATATTGATGACTGGCTGATCGCCCGCGAAAGCCGCTTCTACGACCCGGAACGCGCTGCCTTTTTCGTATCAGCCCAAAACCGACTGCGTGACCGCGCCTCCGTGGACCGCACCGCCACGATTGACCAGGTCGAAGAGCGCATCTATTCGACTGACCGCCGCGCAGAACTTGTGGGCCTGACCAACGGCGCAGGAGATGCGGGCCATCATCTGGCTCAAAGCTATGCGCTCCGCACCATTGAAACGCTGGTTGGCCGCGACGACCAGCCCGGCATTCGCAACGTCCATGATGACAGCTCGGCCTATCAGCGCGACAGCCTGTCCGGTAAGCTTGAGCACAAGATGTTCGAGCTTTACCAGAAAAAGCGGCAGGCGGAGATTGGTAGGGTCGGGCAGACCGAAGCCGACCGTCTCTGGCCCGAAGTCAGCGCCACAGATGTGGCCAAAGGCAAGGTGATTTTCGTGAATTCGCCCGACATAGAGGGCAAGCTGGACCGTGTCTATGGCCCGGATTGGAAAGATCCGCAGAATGGCAGCCGCAGCTATAAAACCATGATGCAGCGGGTGCAGAAGATTGACGGCAATCTCCATGTTATGATCATGAACGACCCCACGAGCGGCGACCCGCCCCTGCCGGCCTTCCGCAGCCGCCTGATTGAAGGCTCAGGCGCGACACCATCGGCCTATGAGATTGAGCGCCTTGCCGCGGATGATGCGGATTTCGACATTCTGCGCGATGCCTCGATGCTCGATTCCACCCAGCCGCGGAATTCAGTCACCCTTGCCGCCATTACCACCGGGCCGGGCGGGGTCAGCTTAGCCGAGATGCCGACAGGACACCCGATGAAACAAACGGCCAGCGCCGCCGCGCAGATGGTGGAAGGATTGCAAAAGGCCCTCAGCGCACTGGGCGACAAGGTTGAGGCGTTCGAGCAGAATAAGCTGGTCAAGAGCGCGCTCGACAAGATCGGGCGGCTGATGGAAGTCATGCCTACTTACGTCAACGACACCCCTCGCTTTTCAAGATTGTTCGATCTGCTGGTGGACGAGACCTATCTCGTACTCGCTACGGTCAAACCCTATGATCAAGCCAGCTACCGCGAAGCCACCCATAAGGAAATGAGCCGCCGGATGCCGAGTGTTGGCGACACCGAAATGCCGGATGTCAAGCACAAGACCTTCATGCTGTCCTCGGGAATGGGAGCCATGTCAGCGGCGGTTGAAACCGCTTTTGCGCGCACCGGCAATACATCGTTGCATCTGGTGGATCAGGGGGCCAGCCATGCAGCGAATTACTTTGAGGTCGAGGCAAACCTGACCAATACGGACAACACCGCCGCCATCACGGTCGCTCCGCCCGATACCGATCCGTACAAACCTCCGGTCATCATGGCGACACTGAATCCGTCGACCCCTGTTACGAAAGAAGAGGATGCGGATCGCAGTGGCTGGACGTTGGAGAAGCTGTTCGCCAAGGTTGATCCGGTTCTGGAATTGCACCGCGCCAAGCTGGAAACCGCTACCAAACCGGCAGTGTTAATCGTCGATGCAACGGTGGAACGGGATGGCGACGGCACCGAACAGGAACTTGACAAGCTAGTGGTGCATTTCAAGGATCTGGTGAATGTCGGGCGGCTCGAAATCCTACTGAACAAAAGTTACCAGAAATATCCCAGCCTTGGCGCCGGCAAGGCTATGGGCGGCGGGTTGACGGTGATCAGCAAGACCATCGATGAGGGCGGTGCGCCCTGGGATGTTGCGACAGCGGCGGAAGCCTCGGAAATCATCATGGACAATGAAGAGGCACAGATCGTCACGCATTTTCTGGCCCACGAAGGCGATGTAGAGCGCCAGATGCTGACCCGTGCTGCCGACAATGCTAGTTTTGTGCGTGGATTTCTCGGCGATGTGATCACGCCGAGCAAGAAAACAAATACGGGCTACGACGAGGGGCTGCCCTTCCTCGAACTGCCCAATGCGCGCCTGTCGCGGGGCGCCGGGGTGATGGATGATACTTCGGGTTCTGCCAAGGAGGCAGAAAAGCGCATGAAGGCGCGGGAGCAAACCACTTTGACCTATTTGCTGAACTCGCAAGGTGTTGATCCGCGGATGAGTTTCGGGTTTCAGAATACTTCATCGCTATCGACCAGCCCTGGCATGATGCGGCTGGCGCTCGGACAGGAGAGCCATGAAGAGTTGGTGGAAAAGCTCTATGCCTCGCTCATGCTGGCGCTAGGGCCAGACGGCAGCGCCTTTGAAGAGCCGGACAAGTCGGGCAAGACCGGCACCGGATCAGACAAGAAGGCGCGACTTGATAGTCAGTTCAAGCCGGGCAATGCAACGACCGATACTCTGAAGGCCGCCGCCGCCGAAGCAGCCGCAAAGGCCACCGCGCAGGTGGCGACGGCGCTGGCCAAGGAGGCCGACCAACCCTCGGGCACCGATCCGGCCAGCGAACGGCATCAGGCCTGGCGCAAAAAGATGGTGCGCGCCCTGATTGGCGCGGGCAAGCTGGCCGAGGCGGCTGTGAGCCGCGATCAGGTCAGCAACATTACCTCACCCGCAGATACCGAGTTGAACCGGCTGCTCGGCGAGGTCACAGGCGGTGGGGCCGACTATGATGCTGCTCAGATGGGCGCGCGCATTGGCTTTGTGATGGCCTTGCAGACGCGCAGCTCTGACGCGCTGTCCTCTGATCCTTCGCTTCAGGTGTTTGGGGCAGAAGAGGAAGACGAACGCGCCAAATGGCGCGCGGGAGGCATAGAGCGGTTGCGCGGGCGGGGCCTGGCGCCTCCGGATTACCCGCTCGCCCCCGAAGGCGGGGATAAGGAAGCCTCCCAGCAGCACCTGAAGGCGATGCACAAGCAGGATGCTGAATTGCGCGTGCGCCTGTCACAGCTCGACAATGTCAACACAATGATCGCCGGAACTGAACGCGGATTTGATCTTGTGAATATGGAAGGCGTCGGGATGGAGGCGGCCTATTTGCCAAATATCTTGTCCTCTTGTACCACGCTCACCCAAGTGATGCCCGGTGGCGATGCAGCCTTCGCTGAATTGGCGGATGTGCTGATGGCCAAAGGGTTGGATGGGCTCAGCCACGAAGCGCGGGAACGGGTGCTAGACAAACGCGGCCAGATTGAAATAGCGACCATGGCAACAGGGATCACGGATGACCATATCGACAAGCTGACCGCCGTGGCCAAGGCCTTTCCCTATGGCGAAGGGGCCGGGAACCTGCTGCGCAGCGGTGCGTTGCAGGACGCCATCGCAGGCAAGGACGACCTGCTGGACGCAGATACGGCAGGGAAGATAGCCAAGGCCTTGATGGAATCGCGCCCGGTAGAAGAGACGATTGGTTCGTTGAAGGGGCTGGTGGCCGATTATCGCAAGCTGGGCGCACTGAATGACAGCAACAAGGCGCTGCTGACCTCTCTGGCCGATTTGCTCATGACGCGGGTGGCGGCGATAGAAAACCGGACAGAAGAAGCGCCACTGGTAACGCCAACGCTGTTTCAGGATAGTCCGGGTATGGCAGAAATTGGCCGGGTGCGAATGGATTTAGGGCAGATCGCCTTGCTGAAGCGCACCGCTGAGTTGCAAGCTAGCGACGCGCGTGATCTGGCTAAGTAACCTAGAGTAGCCCCACCAACGGCCCAAGCTCGACATTCAGACAATGCGCAGCGAACGCTCTGCTGCAGGTGCGAAAGACCCTGCCAGATTCCCCACAATCGAAATTGGCTGGCTTCAGCCCATTGACGTCAGCCGACCTTAGATTGATGATTCATG
Source organism: Pseudophaeobacter sp. (assembly GCF_048267565.1). Classification (NCBI taxonomy): domain Bacteria; kingdom Pseudomonadati; phylum Pseudomonadota; class Alphaproteobacteria; order Rhodobacterales; family Roseobacteraceae; genus Pseudophaeobacter; species Pseudophaeobacter sp. Next base: position 18,928 of record NZ_JBLWXG010000015.1, read on the forward strand.
ACGAAAAGTTTCCTACTGAAGGTGCAGCGGATATGAACAGCAATCCAGAACTTCAGATCCGCGCCGCAGTCCTGAACGGCGACACCGCGGTCGGCATACACGTCACAGAGCCCATAGGAAGAGTGCGTCTGGGGAAAGCGGAAGTCCGGGCTTCACGCGCTTTGCGCAACAGAGCCCTGCCGCGATCAGGGCCTGTGTGCCCTTTCCGCGCCGTGTCGGCTGTGTCAAGGCGCGGTGTAAAGAACGGCAGAAACTTTGGGTAGCGGTCTTGATACGGCAGAAGGTTTTATAGGTTCCGGTTGATACTGTTCTTGGGAATGCCCCGGAATGCGGCGACGGACCAGTAACGGAAAGACGAGAACATGAGCGTGGTAGAAGAACAATCAGACGTCGTGTTGCCTGTCGGCAGCGCTGAACTGATGCCACCCGAAGCGCTCGCCCGCTATCGGGCCTTTATGCTTCGTGAAGCGCCAAAAATCGAGAGCGACTGGCTACAGGTCGACATCTACAAGGCGTCAATCGAAGGTCTGGATCACTCTATGGTGCCGCGTCTGCACGAATTGACGGTCAGTGTGTTCTGGCCGCACAGAGCGCCCGATATCGCGCTGATGGTCGATATTGGAAGTGGCTACGTGGCGCTGGATCAAATCGGACGGCCCTTAAGCTCTGCCATGAGTTTTCCCGCTGACGAGGATTTCGCAATGCTCGGTATGATGGTCACGACGCCCCGGCTTCAGGCGCAGGGCACCGGCGGACGGCTGTTGCGTCGCGTGATGCGCGATCAGGCCGGGCGGGATCTGCGCTTGTCTGCGACGCGTCAAGGCTATCGGCTTTATGAAAGTGCCGGTTTCGTCAAAGTTGGAACCGTGTCTCAGCATCAGGGCAGAGCGCGTGCGATCCGTCCGCCCGAGACGCCTCAGGGTCTTTTGGTGCGCCCGATGGAGCCGGAAGATCTGCCAAGTTTGCGCGCCCTGGATGCCCATGCCTATGGCGCGAAGCGGACCGTGATCCTTGACGCGCTGTTGAAGGTCTCTGAGGTGGTCGTGGCTGAGCGCGGTGGTGAGGTTGAGGGCTATGCGATGTTGCGCAAATTCGGCAAGGGCCGGTTGGTCGGGCCGGTCGTTGCGGAACAGGATGCGGTCGCTATGCAGCTGACCGGCCATTTCGTCCTCGCCCATGAAGGAGAGTTCTTGCGTTGTGACAGTATGACGGAAAGCGCCGCGTTCGAGGCATTCCTGTCTGCGGCGGGACTGGGGGTGTTTGACACCGTGACCGACATGCGGTTCGGCCGCAAACGTCGGCCAGAGAGTGGACCGCAAACCTACGGGCTTGCCCTGCAATCGCTGGGCTGACATCGCCCCCGGGGTTTTGCCAAGACTGCAAAACGGGGTGCAGTCGTCAAGGGGGTCGCATCGCGGCGGAAAACCGAAAAAAGAAGGGAGCCAGAGGCCCCCTTCCATTTGCTTGAACCACTGGGCCTGAGGGTCAGGACAGCCGATCTTTCAGGCCGAAATACAATCCCACCAAAGGCAGGAACCACGGCTTGCCAGAGTGCAATGGCACTTGCGGCCAGGACAGGCCCTGCAACGGGTTGGTGTCGGTGCGGCCCATGGCCATATCCGCCAGCACCTGCCCCATCAGCGTCGACATCTGCGCGCCGTGGCCGGAATAGCCCATGCCGTAGAGCATGCCGTCCGCCTCGCCGGCGCGGGGGTAACGGTCCTTGGTCATGCCGACCATGCCGCCCCAGCAATAATCGATGTCCGCATTGGCCAAGTGCGGGAACATCCGCGCCAGTGACGCGCGCAGAACTTTGCCCGATTTCTCGTCTGAAGACTGGTCCGATGTGGCGGAGAACCGCGCCCGACCGCCGAAGATCAGGCGATTGTCAGGTGACAACCGGAAGTAGTTCCCGATGTTCATGGAGGTGACATAGGTCCGGTTGCCGGGGAGGGTCGCGGCTATTTCCTCGGGGGTCAGGGGACGCGTCGCTACGATGAAAGACCCGACAGAGATGATGCGCTTCTTGAAATAACGCAAGGGCGCGGCGTCGACACTGTTGGAATAGCCATTGGTGGCCGCAATGATGCGCTCTGCGCGGATTTCACCCTTTGGGGTTTCGATAACCCAGCCGTTGCCTTCGCGACGTCGGCCGGTCATCGGCGCTTTTTCCCAGATTTTCGCGCCGTGGCGACTGGCCGCTTCGCCAAGTCCGGTGACATACCGGCCCATGTGCATCATTGCCGATTTGGCATATAACATACCGCCGTGAAACTGCTCTGAGCCAATCTCGTCCGACAGTTCGTGCTTGTCCAGAAATCGCGTGTCGGGGTCGACCTCGCGGTGGATCGTCTCGAACCCGGCCCGCAGACCGGCGACGTGGCTGGTCTTAGAGGCCAGCTTCAACTTGCCGGAGCGGCGGAAATTACACTCGATGCCCTCTTCGGCGATGACCTCCTCGATCATGTCGATGGAGCGGTCATAGGCCTGCCAGAGGGTCTTGGCACGGTCGGCGCCAAGGTGGTGCTTGGCCTCGTCGTAGCCATGCGCCATGCCGTTGTTGAGGTGCCCGCCGTTGCGGCCCGAGCCGCCGAAGCCGACGAATTGCGCCTCAAGCACCGCGACGCTCACTCCTTCTCGGGCCAGCTTGCGGGCGGCATTGAGGCCAGTGAAGCCTGCGCCGATGACAACCACATCCACCTTGCCCTCGACCGGACCCGCCTGGGCGGAGGCAAAAGGTGTGGATGTGTCGTGCCAGTAGGATTTATACTGCATCGCGGTGCTCATGCTTACAGGCCGACCACGCCGGGAAGTTCGGAGACGTCTTTCACTTCGGTGTAGCCGTAGAAGGGGGTGGCAGGTTCGTGGCCGCGGTTGACCCAGACCTTGTTCTTGATGCCGAGGTCATGGGCCGTCATCAGATCATAGCGGAAAGACGAGGAGACGTGCAGGATATCGTCGGGACCGCAGCCCAGTTGGTCGAACATATACTCGAACGCCTGCATCTGCGGCTTGTAGGCCCCGGCACTTTCTGCGGTGAACACATGCGCGATGGGCGCGCCGAGTTTTTCGATGTTGTGCGGGATCTGGCTGTTCATGGAATTGGTCAGCGCCACCAGCGGAATATGGGGTGCGATCTTGGCGAGGCCTGCGGGCACATCGGCATGTGGGCCCCATGTGGGCACGCGGTCGTAGATCTTTGCCGCGATCGCCGCATCAAAGGCAACGCCATTGCGCTTGCAGGTGCGTTCCAGCGCGTTGTGAACGATTTCGGCATAGGGTTTCCAGGCACCCAGCACTTCGTCAAGACGATAGGCGGAGAAATCGCGGATGAAGATTTCGATCTTCTCCGCGCCAAGCTCCGCGCCGAAAAAGTCGCGTGCCGCACCTGCCATGTCGAAGTTAATCATCGTGCCGTGGCAGTCGAACGTGATGAATTTGGGGCGGAAGGTCATGTCAGTCTCCGGATCTACGTGATGGGGATATCTTGACCCGGCTACGACCACAGCGCCTGCTGCGTTTGCAGCTTTGAGCGCATGAAATTGCGTTTGCCGCCGAAGTCTCGGCAGGGTCTGCCGTGCGGGTCGCGCATTCGGTGACTGTGGCCGCGCCGGTGCGGGCATCTTAATTACACATCTACAGATTTAACCCGGAGACCTACCATGAGCCTGCTCGTTCCTCTTGAAACCGCCCCCTCCTTTGATGCCAAGGAAAGCGTTGCCGCACCTGATCGTCTGGTCGAGGGCAGCCCCTCGTTCAAGACTTGGGAGTTGGACACCGCGCTGGCGGAAGCCGCCAAATGGGGCAAGATCCGCACAGGGGTATGGGAAGCAACTGCGGGCAAGACCATCTCGATCAAGGGTGAAACCTTTGAATTCTGCCACATCCTGTCGGGAAAATGCGAGATTGCAGAGGATGGCGGCGACACGCATGTATTTAGCGCCGGCGATAACTTTGTGATGAAGCCCGGCTTTGTCGGCACCTGGAAAACGCTGGAAACCCTCAAGAAGATCTTCGTGATCGCCTCCTGATGCGGGCCGTCGAAATCCTGGAGTGGATGGTCGGTTATCCCAGCATCGTCGGCACATCCAACCTGACGCTGATCCAGCGCATTGCGGATTACCTCAGAGAGCATGGGGCACAGGTGACGTTGTTGCCTGGACCCGAAGGCGACCGCGCAAACCTGTTCGCCACCATCGGCGACCCGTCGGTGCCCGGCTATATCCTGTCGGGCCATGTCGATGTGGTCCCGGCGGATGAGCCGGAGTGGCGGGGGGATCCCTTCGCGCTGCGTTCGGAGGGCGACCGTCTGATCGGGCGCGGTGCTTGCGACATGAAAGGCTTTGATGCGGCGGTTCTTGCGGCTGTGCCGGAGCTTGCGGCGATGCAGTTGTCGGCGCCGATCCATATCGCGCTGTCCTATGACGAGGAGGCCGGCTGCAAGGGCGTGCCGCATATGCTGGCGAAACTGCCGGATCTCTGTGCGCCCGCTCTGGGCTGCATCGTGGGGGAACCATCCGGTCTGGTGCCGGTGCTGGCGCACAAGGGCAAGGCGGCGCTGAAGCTGACGGCGACGGGCCAGTCCGGTCACTCATCCCGCCCCGATCTGGGTCAGAACGCGATCCATGTGCTCGTTCCGGCCTTGGCGGAGGTGGTGGCGTTGGCGACCAGACTGCAAGCCAAATTGCAGGACACACGGTTCGCGCCGCCTTATTCGACGGTTCAGGTGGGTACATTGGCAGGTGGTCAGGCTATCAATATCATACCCGACCGCGCCGTGGCCCGCGTCGAGGCGCGCGCCATTGCCGGGGCTGACCCCCGAGAGATCCTTGCGCCGCTTCTGGCGCTGCCGGGCATCGATGCGGAATGGATTTCCTCCTACCCGGCGCTGGCGCTGGATGCAGGAACCCCCCTTGCAGCACTTGTGGCAGATCTTTCGGGCAATGCGCCTTTGCAGGCGGTCTCTTATGGCACCGAGGCAGGCCTGTTTCAGCAGGCCGGCGTCCCTGCGGTGATCTGCGGTCCGGGGGATATTGGCCGTGCGCACAAGCCGGAAGAGTACCTGACCCGTGCGGAACTGGCTGCCACCACGCAGATGGTTCTGGCGCTCGGCCAGCGGCTTAGCTGAATGCGGCATTTCCTGCGGCGGTCTCGATCCGCCGCAGCGAAAACTGCTTTGCACGTCGCGGATCAGGCGGAACCTGCCGCCGTGTGTACGCTAACCTGACGTTATAAACTGACGATACGAGAGAGTCCCGATGACTACAGTTTCTCCCCTCGCGGAAACCAAGCCCAAGCCCGAGATCATCATCGCGCCCTTTGCCGCTGAGCATATTGCTGGTGCCCTTCGGCTGTCGCAGGAGGCGGGCTGGCCGCATCGTGCGCAGGATTGGCAGATGGTGCTGTCGGTTTCCGAAGGTGTGGTGGCGCAGGCCGATGGTGAAGTTGTGGGCACCGCGCTCTGTACCTGCTTTGGCGACGTGGCGTCGGTCAACATGATTATCGTCGATGCGCGGATGCGGGGGCGGGGGCTTGGGCGTCGCTTGATGGAGCGTGTGATGGAGTTGGGCGGGGCGCGTGAACTGCGCCTGACCGCAACCGCGGACGGTCTTCCGCTATATGAAAAACTTGGCTTTACGGCTGTGGCGCAGATTGTGCAGCATCAGGGCACGGCTCTTGCGGCATTGTCGGCCCTGCCGGTCGAGGTTGGCGCAAAAGCTGATATCGACCGGCTGGCTGCAATGGACACCGCCGCCAGTGGCATGGAGCGCAGCCAGTTGCTTGCGGCAATGGCGGGTCAGGGGCAGGTTCTGTCGACGGATCGCGGCTTTGCCATTTTGCGCCCCTTCGGCCGGGGTGAGGTGCTGGGGCCTATCGTGGCTCAGGACCTGGAAACCGCACGCGCGCTGATGTCCGCCGCAGCCATCCAATGTGCGGGCCGGTTCCTGCGCATAGATCTGCCCGATCCCGCGCTTGTGTCACACGCTGAAAGCCTCGGGCTGGCCCATGTCGGCGGCGGCACCGCAATGACCAAAGCCGACCGCCCTGTTGAACCTTCAGAATTCAAAACCTACGCCCTCGCTTCGCAGGCCCTGGGCTGATCTTCGGAGAGCATTATGCTGACCAATTCCCTAGTCGAGCTGGACCGCCAGCACCTTGTTCACCCTGTCTCGTCCTTTCGCGGCCATGAAGAGCGCGGCGTGCGTGTTCTGCGCTCGGCCAAGGGCGCGACCGTCACCGACGCCGAAGGGCGCGAGCTGATCGACGGCTTTGCCGGTTTGTGGTGTGTGAATGCAGGCTACGGCCACGAAAGCGTGGTCGAGGCAGCCGCCCAGCAAATGCGCGAGCTGCCCTATGCCACGGGCTATTTCGACCTCGGTGCCGAGGCGCCCATCCGTCTGGCCGCGGAGCTGGCAGAGCGCAGCCCCGGCGACCTCAACCACATCTATTTCAGCCTCGGCGGTTCGGACGCGGTGGACAGCACGATCCGCTTCATCCGCTACTACTGGCACGCCAAGGGGCAGCCGAACCGCGATCAGTTCATCTCGGTCGAGCAGGGCTATCACGGGTCCACCACCATGGGCGCGGGCCTGACGGCGCTGCCGGGTTTCCACGATGGTTTTGGTGTGCCCTACCAGTGGCAGCATAAAATTTCCTCGCATTATGCCTATCGCAACCCGCTGACCACCGATCAGGATATAATCGACGCCTCCGTGGCAGAGCTGAAAGCCAAGGTTGCCGCACTCGGAGAGGACAAGGTTGCCGCGTTCTACGTCGAGCCGATCCAGGGCTCGGGCGGGGTGCTGGTGCCGCCAAAGGGCTGGGTGAAGGCGATGCGCGATGCCTGTGCCGAAATGGACATCCTGTTCGTGGCGGATGAGGTCATCACCGGCTTTGGCCGTACAGGCCCGCTGTTTGCCAGCGCCGAAGAAGGCATCGTGCCCGACCTGATGACCTGCGCCAAGGGCCTGACCTCAGGCTATTTGCCGATGGGCGCGGTGTTCATGCGCGATCACGTCTATGAGGCCATTGCCGAAGGGGCAGGGACCAAGGCCGTGGGTCACGGGTTCACCTATTCCGCGCACCCGGTGTCGGCTGCGGTCGCGCTGGAGGTGTTGAAGCTCTACGAAGGGGGGCTTCTGGACAATGGCCGCAAGGCGGGCGCGCGTCTGATGGCCGGTCTGGAGACCCTGCGCGATCACCCGCTGGTGGGTGACGTGCGCGGTCGTGGCATGTTGGCCGCCGTTGAGATGGTCACTGACAAGGACAAGAAGACGCCGCTTCCGGCCGAAGTTCAGGCCGCAACACGGCTGTTTGACCGCGCCTGGGAACAGGGTCTGATCGTGCGCAGCTTTGCCCAGGGCATCTTTGGCTATGCGCCGCCGCTGTGCTGCACGGATACGGAAATCGACGCCATCGTCGAGCGCACCCGCAAGGTGCTGGACCTGACACTTGAAGATCCGGAAATCCGCGCGGTGATGCGCTGATGGGACTGCTGCTGCTGGGGCCGCCTGAGCGCGCTGCCGTATGGTCCGAGATCTGTTCCGAGGTCGGCGAGGTCTTCTACCACGAGGTCGCGCCTGTTGAGGAAGTCACGTATCTTGCTTGCTGGCAGCCGCCCGCGGACCTGTCGGTCTACCCGAACCTGCGCGTGGTGATCTGCGTTGGCGCCGGCGTCGACCAGATGCCGGTGATGCCCGAGGGCATCGCGCTGGTGCGCACCTACGCGGCCAGCGTGGACGAGATGGTGCGGGACTGGGTCGTCATGGCCACGCTCATGCTGCACCGCGATATGCCAAGCTATCTGGAACAGGCCCGGGAGGGGCTGTGGCAGGGCGGGGCGATCTCGCTGTCACGCGGCGCGAAGGTCGGCATCATGGGGATGGGACGCATCGGTTCGCTGGCGGCAGAGACGCTTGGCGGCATGGGCTTCGACGTGCTTGGCTGGTCGCGCTCGGGGCGCGGGCCGCAGGATGTGCGGATGTTCGACGCAAGCGGCATCGATGCCTTCCTGGCCGAGGCCGAGACGCTGATCTGCCTGCTCCCGCTGACGTCGCAGACCCGCGGTCTGATGGATGACGCGTTCCTGGCGAAGCTGCCCGAGGGCGCGCGGCTGGTGCAAGCGGGCCGCGGCGCGCAGCTGCCACTGGACGCGCTGCGACGCGCGCTCGAAAGTGGCAAGGTTGCCTCGGCGATGCTGGACGTCACCGATCCGGAACCGCTGTCGGCCAACCATTGGGCCTGGAGCGACCCGCGCGTCATTGTCACGCCGCATGTGGCTGGCCAGACCGATGCCCGCGAAGGTGTCGAGCACGCCCTGGCCGTGATCCGCGCCGACCGTTCCAGGGAAAAACTTCCGGGGCTTGTCGACCAGACGCTGGGCTATTGAATGAGGCTCCGAAAGCTACAGCAGAAATGCCGCTTCGCAGGTGAATACAGAAGATAATGCCGATCACTCGGCTGCATTCGGAGATTTCATCCTGCCTGAACCGTTCAATGTGAATGCAACAAGCCTGTGACAGCCGATCCGTCTCGCGCAGGTTGCGTATATGACGCCGAGACGACGGTTAGCGGCCCTCGACGAACAGATACAAGCAAGGCCGCAGCAGAAAATGCGTCATGGGGCCGCGCTCAGAATACGGAACGAAACAGGCCACCCGGCCACTGCAGAGGGAAAACCGGTATGGAAGTGACCATTGCAAGCAAACCGCTGACTGCCTTCAGCTATGTCACCTTTGATGTGGTTGGCACGTTGATCGACTTCGAAGGTGCGATCAAGGATGGGCTGGCTGTCATTGCCGAGCGTGAACACGTCGATATCGACGGCGAGGCAGCTTTGGCGGTTTATCGTGATGCGCGCTATGAACCCGGTGCCGGTCTGTTTCCTGACGACCTTGGGCGCTGTTATTCCCGCATCGCTGAGGCATTTGGTCTGCCGGATACGGAAGAATACCGCCAGTTGATGATCGACACGGTGGGCGAGGCCAAACCCTTTGCCGACAGCGTCGAGGCAATGAAACAGTTGAAGGCGCGGTACAAGCTGATCGCGATGACCAATGCGCGCCGGTGGGCCTTTGACAAATACGCTGAAAAGTTGGGGCAGCCTTTCTGGGCCGGGTTCACAACCGACGACACAGGCTGCGAGAAACCGGATCCGGATTACTTCCATCAGGTTTTTGCAAGTGTCATCGGAGATGGTGGCACCAAGGACGACATCCTGCACACGGCTCAAAGTCAGTATCATGACATTGGGATATCTCGGGAGTTGGGCATGACAAATGCCTGGATCCAGCGTCGCCATGGGCAGAGCGGCTACGGCGGCACGATTGAGCCGAAAGAATTCACCGAACCCGACTACCATTTCCACGCGCTGATCGAGCTGGCCCAAGCGGCAGAAGATGCCTTTGGCGCGTAAGCCTTTCGACCCAATCCGACCGTAGGCGGCGATAAGATCGCCAAGTGTTTCACCATCCTTCAACACAGGGAACCCAACCATGACAAAGACCCCGACAAACTGGACCAGCCAAGACGACGCGATGGTCGAGAACATGATCCGCCGCGGTGCATCGCGCCGCGATCTGCTGAAAATGATGATGTCCTCCGGGATAGCGGCCGCCGCTGGTGGCTCGCTTCTGATGCGCGCCTCCAGTGCGGTTGCGGCAACGCCCGTCAGCGGCGGCACCATGCGCGCGGCCGCATGGTCGTCGTCTACTGCGGACACGCTTGATCCGGCCAAGGCCTCGCTGTCCACGGATTACGTACGCTGCTGCGCGTTCTACAACCGTCTGACCTTCCTCGACGATGCCGGCCAGGTTCACATGGAACTGGCTGACAGCATCTCGTCTGATGATGCGCAGACCTGGGAAGTGAAGCTAAAATCGAACGTCACCTTCCATGACGGCAAGGCGCTGACGTCGGATGATGTTGTCTACTCGCTCAAACGTCACCTTGATCCGGCTGTTGGTTCGAAGGTGAACTCCATCGCCAAGCAGATGACCGAGATCTCCAAGATCGATGACCTTACCACGAAGATCGTTCTGGACGCACCCAACGCCGACCTGCCGACCATCCTGGCACTGCACCACTTTATGATTATCGCGGATGGCACCACCGATTTCACCACGGCGAACGGTACCGGTGCATTTACCTGCGAAGAATTCCAGCCTGGCGTGCGTTCTATCGGTGCGAAAAACCCGAACTACTTCAAAGAGCAGGGTCCGTACCTTGATAGCTTTGAGTTCTTCGCGATCTCTGATAACAACGCACGTGTCAACGCATTGCTGTCGGGTGACATCCACTATGCCGCAGCTGTGAACCCGCGTTCCGCCCGCTTGCTGGATGGCAACGACAGCGTCAACACACTGGTCAGCACTTCGGGCAACTACACCAACCTCAACATGCGGCTGGACATGGACCCGGGGGACAGAGCGGGGTTTGTCGAGGGTATGAAATACCTGATCAACCGCGAAGCGATCCAGAAGTCCGCCTTCCGCGGACTGGCCGAAATCGCCAACGATCAGCCGGTGTCGCCGTCCAACCGCTATCACAACCCCAACATCAAGCCGCGCGAGTACGATCCCGAGCGCGCCAAGGCGCTGTTTGAGAAGGCCGGTTTGCTGGGCACGGAAATTCCGATTGTCGCTTCAGATGCCGCGACAGCATCCGTCGACATGGCGACAATCGTGCAGCAGGCTGGCAATCAGATCGGTATGGACTTCAAGGTCGACCGAGTGCCGTCCGATGGCTACTGGTCGAACTATTGGCTGAAGTCTCCCGTGCATTTCGGCAACATCAACCCGCGTCCGACGCCGGACATCCTGTTCTCGCTGCTTTATGCGTCCGATGCGCCGTGGAACGAGAGCCAGTATAAGTCCGACAAGTTCGACCGCATGCTGATCGAAGCGCGTGGTGCCCTGGACGAAGAAAAGCGGACCGCGATGTATTGGGAAATGCAGGAAATGGTGGCGAATGAAGCTGGCACGGCGATCCCGGTCTTTATTTCCAACATGGATGCTTTCACCTCCAAGCTGGGCGGCCTGAAGCCGAATCCGCTGGGCGGCATGATGGGCTATTCCTTCGCGGAATACGTCTGGCTGAACGACTGATAGGTCCAAAAACGTCTGGCCTGCACTCTTTGTGCGGGCCAGCTTACCCCCATGAACAACTTCTAAACCCCGGCCGAACGAGGTGACCGAATTGCCCCAATCTCTCTTGCCATGGTTCCTCGTGCTCCAGAGGCTTGGCATTGCCTTGCTGACACTGATTATCGTTTCCTTTGCCGTTTTCTTTGCGACCGAGCTGTTGCCTGGGGATGTGGCCGAGATCCTGCTGGGTCAGGCCGCCACGCCTGAGGCCGTCGCAGGTCTGCGTGATGCAATGGGCCTGGACGAGCCCGCGATCAGCCGCTTCATCGGCTGGCTGTTCGGGCTGCCGACAGGCGATCTGGGCCGGTCTTATGTCAATGACATCGAGGTGGCAGAACTGATCGGGGGTCGCTTGGCCAATTCGCTGCGTCTGGCGGGGGTCACCACGCTGGTATCCGTGCCGATTGCCCTGTCACTGGGCATCTTCGCCGCAATGTGGCGTGGCTCCATCTTTGATCGCATCGTGACGGTTATGACTATTTCGGTGATTTCGGTGCCCGAGTTCATGGTGGCCACGCTCGCGGTGCTGATCTTCGCGGTCTGGCTCGACTGGTTGCCAGCCCTCAGCTACGGCGCGGATGTCAGTTCGCTTTCGGCCATGCTCAAGGCCTATGCGATGCCGGTGATCTCGTTGTCTTTCGTGATTTCGGCGCAAATGATCCGCATGACCCGCGCCGCCGTAATCGACACGATCAACACGCCCTATGTTGAAATGGCGCTGCTGAAGGGTGCCTCGCGCAAGCGGATGGTGCTGGTTCATGCGCTGCCCAACGCGCTGGGGCCAATTGCAAACGCCGTGGCCTTGTCGCTTAGCTACCTTGTGGGCGGGGTCATCATTGTCGAGACGATCTTCAGCTATCCCGGCGTTGCCAAGCTGATGGTCGATGCTGTCAGCACTCGTGACCTGCCGCTGATCCAGTCCTGCGCGATGATCTTTTGTTGCAGCTATCTGCTGCTCATCACGCTCGCCGACCTGATTGCAATTCTTTCCAACCCGAGGCTTCGTTGATGATGGCAGATTCTTCTACACCTACCACCGATGCCCTACAGCCGAAGGAGAAGACCTGGCGCTTCAACTGGGTCGGCAAGATCGGGCTTTTGATCATCCTTTTCTGGGCCATTGTGGCCCTGGTGGGGCCTGTATTCGCCCCTTACCCACCGGGTGAGATCGTCGATTGGGACTTCTTCGGGCCAATGTCATCCGACTATTGGCTGGGAACTGATTATCTGGGTCGTGACATCTTCTCCCGGATCCTGATGGGCGCGCGCTACACGGTCGGCATTGCGCTGGCCTCGGTGACGCTGGCCTGTGCGCTTGGCGTGATCCTCGGCATGGTTGCGGCGGTCGCCGGTGGCTGGTTCGACATGATCTTGTCGCGCCTGCTGGATGCGTTCAACGGCATCCCGTCGTTGCTGTTTGGCCTCGTGGTTGTCGCGGCCGTCGGCTCTTCCATCCCGGTGCTAATCCTGACCCTGACGGCGATCTACATGCCCGGTTCCTACCGGTTCGCCCGCGCTCTGGCGGTCAACATCAACACGATGGACTTCGTAACTGTCGCGCGCGCCCGCGGTGAACGCACGGCCTATCTGATCGTGCGGGAAATCTTCCCCAACATTCTGGGCCCGGTGCTGGCGGACCTTGGTCTGCGCTTTGTGTTCATCGTGCTGGTGCTGTCGGGTCTGTCTTTCCTCGGCCTTGGCGTTCAACCGCCCTTTGCTGACTGGGGCGCATTGGTGCGCGAAAATATCGAAGGCCTGAGCCTCGGCGCGCCTGCGGTGATCTTCCCGTCGATCGCCATCGCCTCTCTGACCATCTCGGTGAACATGTTCATCGACAACCTGCCCACCAAGATCCGCGACAGGAGCGAATGATGACAACACCCCTCGTTACCGTCAAAGACCTGCGCATCGGCGCCGTCACAGATGCCGACCGGAAGGTTGAGATCATCAAGGGCGTCAGTTTCGACATTGCTCCCGGGGAAATCGTTGCCCTGATCGGCGAGTCCGGCTCTGGCAAAACCACCATCGCCCTGTCGCTGATGGGGCACACGCGTCCGGGTTGCAGCATCGATGGCGGCACCATTCGCCTGGATACATCCGAGATCACCGCGATGTCGGAAAAGGCGCGGGCGCGGGTGCGCGGCACTGAGGTCTCTTATGTGCCGCAGTCCGCTGCCGCCGCCTTCAACCCGTCCAAGCGCATCATTGATCAGGTGATCGAAATCGCGGCCATCCACGACCTGATGCCGCGCGCCGAGGCGGAGAAAAAGGCGGTCGAGCTGTTCCGCGCTCTGGCCATGCCCAACCCGGAGACCATCGGCGATCGCTACCCGCATCAGGTTTCCGGTGGGCAGTTGCAACGGCTGTCGGCCGCGATGGCGCTGATCGGGGATCCCAAGCTGGTGATCTTTGACGAGCCGACGACCGCGCTTGATGTGACCACCCAGATCGAAGTGCTGCGTGCCTTCAAATCGGTGATGCGCGCGGGCGGCATCGCGGGTGTTTATGTCAGTCATGACCTTGCTGTTGTGGCACAGATCGCGGATCGGATCATCGTGCTGAAGGGTGGCGAGGTGCAGGAGGTCGGCGAAGCCGAGCAAATCCTGAAGGCCCCGACCCACGCCTATACAAAACAATTGCTCGCGGCGTTCGAGCCGGTCCCGCATCAACCGCTGGCCCTGACGGCGACAAGCACGGCCGCCAAACCCAAGCCGGTGCTGGAGGTCTATGACCTTTGTGCCGGCTACGGGTCCATGCGCGGCGGTGAACCTGCGGTGAAGATCCTGCAGGATATCAATTTCAAGCTTGAACGTGGCCGTAACCTTGGCGTGGTTGGCGAATCCGGCTCTGGAAAATCGACGCTGGCGCGTGCGGTGGCCGGTATCCTGCCGCCCTATCGCGGCGGGATCATGGTCGACGGCAAGGAGCAGATGCCAGCCCTGCACAAGCGCTCCAAGGAAGATCTGCGGCGGATGCAGATCGTTTTTCAGCTGGCCGATACCGCGCTGAACCCGGCGCATTCCATCGGCACGATTTTAGGTCGCCCATTGCGGTTTTACGAAGGACTGCGGGGCAAGGCGCGCGACGCCCGTGTCAGTCAGCTTCTGGACATGGTGCATCTGCCGTCCAATCTGCGCCACCGGCTGCCGGGAGAGCTGTCAGGCGGTCAAAAACAGCGGGTCAATCTGGCGCGCGCGCTTGCGGCCAACCCGGAGCTGATCCTGTGCGACGAAATTACCTCGGCGCTGGATACTGTGGTCGCTTCGGCGATCCTGGATCTGCTGAAGGAACTACAGGGCGAGCTGGGGCTAAGCTACATGTTCATCAGCCACGATCTTTCGACGGTCGAGGCGATCTGTGACGACGTGCTGGTGATGTATAAGGGCGAGGTGGTCGAGGCGCTGCCCGCAGCCACGATGTCCACGGAGGCAACCCACCCCTATTCACGGCTGCTGATCTCCTCGGTACCGCAACTGGACACAGGCTGGCTGGCCGGTCTGGAGCAGGATCCGGAATTGCTCGCGCAGTTTTCCGGTCGCTGAAGCAGGGCGACGACCCAGACGCACCCTTTTAGGAAGCCGCTGCTTGTCAGCGGCTTCTTTCGTCCTGCGTCCCGCGGAGGCTAGATCTTGTTTTCAAAAAGATGGGTCAGCGGCATCTGGGTTTTTGAAAAGGGCGTCTTCATCACCACAAAGCTGAAATACTTGTCGATCCCGATATTGCGATCAATCAGGCCTTCCAAGATGGTCTGATAGTCGGTGATCGAGGCGGTGACGAATTTCGCAAGATAGTCATAGCCGCCAGATACAAGGTGGCATTCGACGCAGCAATCTACCTTCTCCAGCGCCTCCTGAAAGCGGGCGAAATCAATCTGACGGTGATTGCCAAGAGTGAATTCAGTAAAGACGGTCAGCGTCTCGCCCAGCTTTGCCATGTCAATCTGTGCCGCATAACCGGTAATATACCCGGCCTTTTGCAATTTTTTCACCCGCATCAAACAGGGCGAGGCAGACAGGTGCACGAGGTCGGCCAGTTCGACGTTTGTGATACGACCGTTCCGTTGCAACTCGGCAAGAATCCTGAGGTCGATCCGGTCGAGCTTGTAGGGAGACTTCATACTTTCTAATCCTTGGAATCGGTATGCCGTATGCGTCGTGTGAAAGGCACGACGCGGCTCAAGGCAAGCGCATTCGACATGAAATGCCGTGACAGGCTGGTGATCCGGCAGATGCAACTGATGCCGCCGCCGTAGAAGATAGGAGGACTAGAGGAGAATATCATGACGGCCCCCTTGTTGCATATCGAGACCCAGACCGAGTTGCCCGAATCCGCCGATTGCGTGGTGATTGGCGCCGGGATCGTGGGTGTGAGCACAGCATACTGGTTGGCGCGTGCAGGTCAAAAGGTGGTGCTGCTGGAAAAAGGTCGTGTGGGCGCCGAACAGTCCAGCCGCAACTGGGGCTGGTGCCGGCAACAGAACCGCGACGCCCGCGAATTGCCGCTTTCCACCAAGAGCCTGGCCCTGTGGGAAGACATGACTGCGGACATTGGCGAGGATCTCGGCTTTCGCCGCTGCGGCTTGATCTATCTGTCCAATGATGCTGTCGAGCTTGAAGGCTGGGCGCGTTGGGGTGCCTTTGCGCGGGGAGAGGGCGTCGATACGCAAATGCTCACCTCTGCTGAGGCGACACGGCGCGGTTCTGCCACCGGCAAGAGCTGGGAGGGCGGCGTCTGGTCGCCCAGCGACGGTGTCGCCAACCCCGAGCGCGCGGCACCACTCATTGCGAAAGGTATCGTGAAACATGGCGGCGTGGTCGTTCAGAACTGCGCGGCGCGCGGGATCGAGACCTCTGCCGGCGCTGTTTCGGCCGTGGTGACGGAGAGGGGCATCATTCGCACGCGGCAGGTTGTCATGTCGGGCGGCGTCTGGGCGGCCAGTTTCCTGCGTCAGTCGGGTATCTTCTTCCCGCAGGCCGCGGTGCGCAGTTCCATCCTGTCGGTCATGCCCGGAGCGGAGGGGCTGCCACCGGCCTTGCACACGGCCGCGGTTTCCGTCACCCGCCGCGGCGATGGCGGGCATACGCTGGCGGTTTCGGGGCACAGCCATCTGGACCCGACACCTGCGGCCATTATGGGGGCAAAGCACTTCCTGCCGATGTTCGCCAAACGCTGGCGCGCCCTGTCGCCAGGTGGGCTGCAAGCCTGGAACGCCGAGTTTGAAACGCGCAAGATCTGGGCTCTCGATCAGGTGACCCCAATGGAGCGGACACGCATTCTGGACCCGAAGCCGGACGAGGCATTGGTGCACAAGACCCTGGCCCGGGCGCGGGATCTGTTGCCTGCGCTGAAAACTGTGCCCGTGCAGGCCAAATGGGCGGGCTATATCGACAGCACCCCTGACGGCGTGCCCGTGATCGACACCGATATCGGCATTCCGGGTCTGACCCTCGCGGCGGGCTTGTCGGGGCATGGGTTTGGCATCGGCCCGGGCGTTGGTCACCTGGTGGCGGACATGCTGACCGGGCGCACGCCGATTACGGAAACGGTGCAATACCGGCTGAGCCGCTTTGACAGTGCGCAATGGGGCAAGGTCGCAGGCTTCTGAGATCATGCTGAAAACCGGGTGATTGACATGTAGTCGATTGGCGTTTCGCTCGCTCCGGTCGCGATCAGCTCGGCCATCGTATCCCCCACACCAGGACCAAGCTGAAACCCGTGGCCGCAAAAGCCAAACGCGTGGAACAGGCCCGCTGTGGTACCAGATGCGCCCATAATCGGTAGCTTGTCCGACACGTACCCCTCGGTGCCGGACCAATGTCGGATGATCGTGGTGTCGGCCAGCGCCGGGCAAAGCCGAACGAGTTTTGTCAGCTGGCGGGTCAATCCGGCGGGATCATAGTGGGCGAAGCCTCCCTCCGGAACGTCCACCTGCGGCACGCCACCACCAAAGACCACGTTGCCGCGCTCCACCTGCCGCAGATAGGCGCCACCGTCGCGGGCCCACATGCCCACTACCGGCAGGATGCGGTGCGGCAAAGGCTCGGTCACGCCCATCTGCGGGCCTCTGATTGCAAGCGGCACAGGTTCGTCGAACTGTTCCGCAATCGCGGGTCCCCAACCGCCCGCGCAATTCACCAGTATGTCAGCGCTGAAACGCCCCTGAGCCGTCGTGACGTCGAAACCTGCCTCGGTCTTTCTGATCTCAGGCACACCGGCCTGTGAGAAGATTTCCGCGCCGTGGTGGGCGGCGGCATCGGCAAAGGCGGGGCTGACGAGGCGGGGATTGGCGCTGCCGTCGCGCGGCGAGAAACTGGCGGCGATGGCCGAGGGGCCGAGCCCCGGAAAGCGGCGCTGGATCTCTGCGGGCTCCAGCTGGTCGATGTCAAATCCCCAGGGGCGGGCCGCCTCTGCAAAGGTTTGCATGTCAGACCGGGCCTCTGCATCGAAGATAAGCCGCAAATGGCCGGTGGCGCGGAATTCCACATCGCGCCCCAGCAGCTCTTGCGATTGGTTCCACAAGGCCAGCGATCGTGCGGCCAGCGGCAATTGGTTGAGATTGCGCCCGGTGCGGCGGATATTGCCGAAGGAGGCAACCGTGGCGCCGGTGCCGATATAGCCGCGCTCGATCAGGCGCACCTTCACGCCGCGCCGCGCCAGAAAGAACGCCGTGGACGTGCCCATCAACCCGCCACCGAGTACGATCACCTGCATGAATGCTCCTTTTCATATGAGGCTAGAAAACCTCGCCTTGACCTCTCGGGTCAAATACGGGAAATGAGTAGAGTCATAAGCTCAGCCTATGGGGGCGCATCATGCGAGCACGTCAGCTTGAAGTTTTTACAGCCGTTATGCGGGCCGGCACGGTGACCGAAGCCGCACGAACGCTGAATATCTCCCAACCCGCGCTGAGCCAGGTGTTGCGCCATACAGAGGACGAACTGGGCTTTGCCTTGTTTGACCGCGAAAAGGGACGGCTGAAGCCGACGCCCGAAGCGCTGGAGCTCTACCCGGAGGCGGAACGGCTCTTTGGCGAGCTGGAAGGGCTGCGTCGGATGACCGCTGACCTGAAGCTCGGGCGCGCCGGGCTGGTACGGGTGGGTTGTTCAACCCCGGCGGCGATGTCATTGTTGCCAAGGGTGTTGGCCTCGTTTCGCGCACAGCACCCGGATATCGCGCTCAGGTGCAGCGTCGCGCCGGTGCAGTCCCTGCGGACGATGCTACGTGAGGGCGATGTGGTCATGGCGCTGGCGCTGACCGACCGGATGACCGAAGAGATCGAGGTAGAGGTCTTGGGCCGTACTGGCTTTTGCTGCCTGCTGCCAAAGGGGCATCCGTTGGCAGAGCGCGAGACCGTCAGCCTGGCCGAATTGGACGCAGAGTTGGTCATTTCCTATCGAACCGGCACACGTCCCTATGAAGAACTCAACACTGTCGCGCGGCGCAATGGCCAGCGCTTCACGCCTCGGCTTGAGATTGACACCTCGATCTCTGCGGTGGGGTTTGTACAGGCCGGGCTGGGCGTTGCCGTGGTTGATTCTCTGCTGCCCTGGGAGCAGTTCGACAATATCGAAATCCGTCCACTGACGCCATCGCCCACCCTGCCGCTGTCGCTTTTGACCCTGAGAAGCAAGTCGCTGTCGCGCGCTGCCGAGTTGATGCGGGGTCAAATTCGCGCGCTTTTACCGACCACTCTGGCCTCGACTGGGCAGGAGGACTGACCTGCCCATAGGTTTTACTTATGGGATTGAACTGCATCCGACTTGGACCGCCACGCTCCGCTCTGCTCGAATTGGGTCAAACGGAACGAAAGGCGATGACCCATGGACGGCCAACTCCCTGGCGAAGACTGGAAGATCGGTGTCGATATCGGCGGCACCTTCATGGACTTTTGCGCTCTTGAAGCGCGGTCGGGGCGGATTGCTTCGCTCAAGGTGTTGACGACACCGGATGATCCTGGCGCGGAGCTGGGCACCGGATTTGCGCTGCTGGCCGAACGCGAAGGTCTGTCGCCGCAGGCGGTCAGCCGCTTCGTTCACGGCACGACCGTGGGCATCAATACCATCATCCAGCGCAAGGGCGCGAAACTGGCGATGATAACCAACGCGGGCTTCGAAGATATCATCGAGTTGGCCCGCCTGCGGATGCCAGAGATGTATTCGCTGTTCTGCCACCGGCCTGATCCGCTTGTGCCGCGCGACATGATCTTTGGTCTTGATGTGCGCATGCGTGCGGATGGCGCCCGTACCGATGCTCCCAAGGGTGCTGTCGAGGCGGCCGTTGCCAAAGCGCGCGCGGCCGGGGCGGATGGCATCATCGTGTCCCTTCTGCATGCGTGGCGCGACGCCGGACAGGAAGCGGAGATCCGCGCTGAGATCGAAAAGATCGCGCCGGAGCTCTTTGTTTTCGCCGCCTCCGAAGTTTGGCCGGTGATCCGCGAATACGAACGTACCTCCACCGCGATCCTCAACGGTTATGTCTACCCGCGTGTTTCGGGCTACCTTGAGGCGCTGGAGGCGCGGCTGGATTCGCAGGGCGTGCCCGCACGGGCGATGCTGACAAAATCCAACGGCGGCGTGATGACGGCCGGGGAAGGGCGTCGCGACTGTGTGTCGATGCTGCTGTCCGGCACCGCGTCGGGGGTGATCGGTGCCGCATGGCTGGCACGCCAAGCGGGTGAGAGTCGCATCCTGACCCTGGATATCGGCGGCACCTCAGCCGATTTCGCATTGATTATCGATGGCGAGGTTCAGTTTGGCTCCGATGAGCTGGTGGGTGAATTCCCGCTGCATATCCCTTCTGTTTCAGTCAGTTCGATCGGGATCGGCGGCGGCTCCATCGCCTCCGTCGATGCGCATGGTGTGCTTCGGGTTGGTCCTGAAAGTGCAGGCTCCGTGCCCGGCCCAGCGTGTTACGGACGGGGCGGCGCGCGTGCGACCGTGACCGATGCCATGGCGGTCTGCGGCTGGCTCGGGCACACGGAAATGGCGTACGGCCAGCTGGACATGAATGTTGATCTTGCCCGCAAGGTCGTGGGAGAGCTGGCTGAAACGCTGGGTCGTGGCGTCGAGGAAACCGCTCAGGCGATCCTGGATATCGCGATTTCCGAAATGTTCGTGGAGGTTGAAAAACTCTCTTCCCGGGCCGGTGTGGATCTGCGCGATTTCACCCTGATGCCTTTTGGCGGCGGTGGCCCCATGCTGGGTGCATTTCTGGCAAAGGAACTGGGCATGCCCCGGGTTGTGGCGCCACGTCGGCCGGGGGTGGTCTCTGCCCTTGGTGGTCTCGTTGCCGATCTCAAGGGTGATTTCATTCGCACCGTCTTTGCCGATCTCGACGCGGCTGGTCTGCCGGGACTGCGGGTGCATTTTCAGGAGCTGGTGGCCGAAGGCAAGACCTGGCTGGCCGCGCAAGGGCACGAGGGCGCCATTGACCTCAAGCTCTCCGCCGATATGCGCTATGCCGGGCAAAGCTACGAAATCGAAGTGGCTCTGGAGCCGGACGCGCTATCCGATCTGGATCGCATGGCGGCGGCATTTCACGAAACCCACCGGCGCATCTATGATTTCGATGACCCCGAAGGACAGATCGAGCTGGTGAACCTGAGACTCTCTGCCATCGGGGCCGGTCCCAAGCCCGACCTGACAGAACTGGCGCAGGTCGAGGCGGGTGAGGCCCGCGATGTAGAGGTCCACATCGGCGGCTGGCGTCCGGTGCCACTGCACAGCCGTGTCGCTTTGGCGGCCGGAACGGAGTTCGAGGGGCCAGCCATCGTCGCGCAGGAGGACACCACTTTTGCCATCCCGGTGGGATCCAAGGCGCGCGTCGATGAACACCTCAACATTCACCTGCAGTTCGAGGACTAAACCCATGTTCGATAAAATGACCCTCCAAGTGCTCGCCAATCACGCTCGCGCCGCGGCCGAGAACATGGGCCACACCCTGCAACGCACTGCGCACTCCGCTTTTGTCAAGGAAACGCAGGACTTTACCGTGATGCTCATGGATCAGACCGGGGATACCTTCGCGGTGCCGATGGACCTGGGCGCGACCTGGTATCCCGGCATGGCCTATGGCCCGGCGATTAAAATGGTCGAGGGCGAATACCGTCCCGGCGATGTGGCCTTCACCAATGATCCCTATTCGGGGAACGTTGCGACCCATGCGCCCGACACGCATCTATGGAAGCCTGTGTTTGCGGAAGGCGAGATCGTCGCCTGGACCGGCGGCCACATCCACAACACCGATATGGGCGGTGCGGTGCCCGCCTCCCTGTCGCGCTCCCTGACCGAGATCCAGCAGGAGGGCATCCGCTTTCCGCCCATGAAGCTGGTGAACGAGGGTGTCTTTGACGAGCAGATCCTGAAAATCATGCAGACCAACGTCCGCAAGCCTTCGCTCAACATCGGCGATATCAAGGCCCTCGTCGGGGCGCTCAACACCGGCGAGCGCAAGGTTCATGCCATGGTCGAGCGCTTCGGCAAACAGGGCTTTCTGTCCGGCGTCGCGACGCTGATGGATCAGGCGGAGGCACAGGCACGTTCAATCCTGTCGGAGATCCCCGATGGCGACTACGTCTTTGCCGACTATGCAGATGAAGACAGCGACGAGGCCAATCCCTGCCGTCTGAAACTGACCCTGAAGATCCGGGGCGAGGAGGCGATCCTTGATTTCACCGGCTCCGATCCGCAGCTGACATCCTCGCTCAACGTGCCCTCTGGGGGCAATCCGCGTCATACCATGCTGTTGGTGGGGGTGTACTATGTCCTCTATACGCTGAACCCGCGCATTCTGCTGAATACCGGCCTGACCCGGCCGTTCACTTGCATTGCCCCGGAAGGCACGGTGCTGAACCCGGTGGAACCTGCGGCGGTCGGCATGCGGTCGCTGACCTGTGCGCGCCTGCGTTCCGTCATTTTTGGCGCCTTCGTGCGGGCGATCCCTGACCGGATGCCCGCAGCGCCGGCGGGCAACAACTGCATCGTCAACGTAATGACCCGCGACGAGCGCAGCCAGAAAACCGTGATTGCCGCCGTGAACCCGGTGGTTGGGGGCGGCGGTGGCATGCCGACCCGCGACGGCACCAACGGGTCCGGCGCCGATGCGGCCTATCTCGCCAATACGCCCATCGAGATCACCGAAACCGAAGTCCCGGTCGAGTTTGTCAAATATGGGTTGGCCAAGGACACAGGCGGAGCCGGGCGCTGGCGGGGTGGACTGGCCACCGAAATGGCGTTCCGCGTTTTCACGCCGGACAGCCGCATCACGGCACGCAACCGCGACCGTAGTCGCTTCCGCCCCTGGGGCACCGGTGGCGGCAAGGCTGCCGGACTCGCCGATATGGTGGTGAACCCCGGCACACCGGACGAGCGTCGTATGGGCTCCAAGGATACGGCGATCCTGCAACCGGGCGATGTGCTCGGTGTGCGATCCGCCGGGGGCGGCGGGCGAGGCTGCCCGCTTGAACGCGAACCCTGGCGCGTGCTGCAAGATGTGGCGCGGGGCTATGTCTCGGTCGAGGCCGCCGCACGCGATTATGGCGTGATCGTCGCCAATGGCATGGTGGACGAAGCCGCGACCGAAAAGGCGCGCGCAGCCATGCAGACGACCTCGGATGCCGTTTTCGACTTCGGTCCCGAGCGCACTAACTATGAGGCGCGCTGGACCGATGCGGCCTATGACCGGCTGACTGAGATCCTGATGGCCTTGCCTATTCACTGGCGGTTTTTCACTAAGACCGAGATCTTTCGGCGGATCGAGGGCAAGGGGGCGGAAGCCGTGGACGCGGCCTTTGACGCCACTTGCACGCGGTTTCCCGAACTGCCGCGCCCCGCTGCCTGTGCCGAGGCTGCGGAATGACACAGGGGCGTCTCGTGCGATTGGCCGAGACGGCCCGCTCTGCCGTCAGTTTTCGCCTCGATGGCGAGGCGCTGACGGGGCTTGACGGGGATACGGTGCTGACGGCGATTTTGCTGTCACGCCGCGCCCTGCGTAAGGCCGAATTCGGTCCCGAAGACCGTGCCGGTTTTTGCCTGATGGGGGCCTGCCAGGACTGCTGGATCTGGCAGGAGGATGGACCGCGACTGCGGGCTTGTTCGACCCCGCTGCGCAAGGGGATGCGCCTGCGCAGCGCGGCAACTGAGGCACAATGGCCCGGAGGGTGCGGCGAAGGAGATCCATTATGACCCGTGTTCTGATCGTCGGGGCCGGACCTGCCGGAATTCGCGCCGCGGAAACCCTGGTCGCGGCGGGCCTGCACCCTGTCGTTGTGGACGAAGCCGCCCGCGCAGGGGGCCAGATCTACCGCCGCCCGCCGGTGGGGTTCAGCCGCGCGCCCGAAAAACTCTATGGAAGTGAGGCCCCTAAGGCGCGCGCCCTCCATGACACGTTTGACGCGCTGGTTGCGGAGGACCGTATTACACATTTGCCCGAACGCTCCGTCATGGCGCTGCGGGATGGGGTCGCGCATGTACTGGGCGCCGCGCGTGAACGCGTCTGCTATGACCGGCTGATCGTGGCAACCGGCGCGACCGACCGGCTGGCGCCCGTGCCCGGTTGGCAAGTGGGCGGCGTCTATTCTTTGGGCGCGGCGCAGATCGCACTGAAGGCGCAAGGCATTGCTCTGGGACGGAAAATCGCGCTGGCAGGCTCCGGTCCGTTGCTGACCCTGCTGGCAACGCAGCTTATTGCAGCCGGGGCGAATGTTGCGGCTGTTCTGGATACCGCGCCAATGCGGGCTCAAATCGTCGGCGGTTTGCAGATGGCGCTGGCGCGTCCGTTCGTGACATTGCGCGGGCTCAGATTGCGTGCAGCGCTAGGAAGGCTCTATCACGCTGCTGTGACGCTGGAGCGGATCGACAGCGGCGGCTCGGGACCAACCGCGATCCACTGGTGCGACGGGTCGGGCACTTCGCGACACACAGATTGCGACATGGTCGGGCTTGGCTGGCATTTGCGTGCCGATAGCACCGTGCCGGATCTGGCGGGTGCCTCTTTTGCATGGAACGAGACTTTCGATCAGTGGCTGCCCGAGACCGATCAACTGGGCCGCGCCAAACACGGGCTGTATCTGGCGGGGGACGGGCTGCGTATTCTGGGCGCGGACGGGGCGGAATTGGCCGGACAGGCCGCTGCCATCGCCTGCCTTCAGGATTTGGGCCTTCCGCATCGAAACCCCGACCCGATCCTGCGCAAGCTGGCGCGGATGCAGCGCTTTGCGGCGGGGATGTCGCGCGCCTTTCCCTGGCCGGGGGAGGCGCTGCAATCGCTGCCCGACACCGCCACGATTTGCCGCTGCGAGGGGATCTCTGCCGGGGATCTGCGCGCGACACTGCCCTTATCGGGTGCCGAAGCAAACCGGGCGAAATCGCTCGCTCGGGTCGGCATGGGGCGATGCCAAGGCCGCTACTGCCAGCTGGCTGGGGCCGAGATTCTTGCCGCCGCATCAGGCCGCCAGCCAAAGCAGGTCGGCCGATTGCGCGCCCAGCCCCCAGCCCGCCCGGCAGGGATTGGCGCCTGGCTGACAGAGGCGACGGAGGACGCAGAATAATCTGCCAATCCGGCGCATCCCGCAGAGAATTCTACTGTGGCGCGGCATTCGGCAGCTAACACCGCGCCCCTCGCTACATTCTGCCTGCAAAGATAAAAGGAGATGCCTATGCCCGGCTTCGACGCCCCGCTGCCAGCGGGACATTTCATCGCGGGTCGTTACGTGCCAGATGATGCCGTGATCGACGTGATTTCGCCCTCGACCGGCGCGAAAATCGGAGCAATCCCGCGCGGCGACGCCAGTGTTGTGGATATGGCCGTGAAGGCCGCCCATGCGGCGCGGGCCGCCTCGAACTGGGGCGGGATCACGCCGCGGGACCGGCTGAAGGCGATGCATGCCTGGGCCGATTTGATCGAACAGGAAGCCGAGCGTCTGGCCTGGCTTGAAGCGATCTGTTCGTCGCGACCGATGAGCCAGGCCAAGACCGGCGACG
Source organism: Pseudophaeobacter sp. (assembly GCF_048267565.1). Lineage (NCBI taxonomy): Bacteria > Pseudomonadati > Pseudomonadota > Alphaproteobacteria > Rhodobacterales > Roseobacteraceae > Pseudophaeobacter > Pseudophaeobacter sp. The sequence continues at coordinate 44,051 of NZ_JBLWXG010000015.1, forward strand.
TGACGGTCACCGCCGACCAGATCCGCTTTTTCGCGGAATTCGCCGATAAAGAAGGCGGCGCGCTGGTGCCCACGTCCGATGCGGCCTTTGGCTACATCGCGGATGAACCCTACGGTGTGGTCGGTGCGATCACGCCCTGGAATTTCCCAATCTCCATGGCAGGCTGGAAACTCGGCCCGGCGCTGGCCGCAGGCAATGCGGTGGTCCTGAAACCTTCGGAAATGACCCCCTACAGCACGCTATATCTCGCGGAACTGTCGGTCCGGGCGGGCATTCCGGCGGGACTGATCAACGTGGTGCTGGGCGATGGGCCTGTGACGGGGACGGCAATCACCGGCCATCCGCAGATCGACAAAGTGTCCTTCACCGGCTCCACCCGCGCCGGCTCTGCGATCATGGAAAACATCGCCCGCACCGGCATCAAACCAATGACGCTGGAGCTGGGCGGCAAGAGCCCGATGGTGGTCTTTGCCGATGCCGACCTCGATCTGGCGGCGGAATGCCTCGACAAGGGGATCATGCCCAATGCAGGCCAGTTCTGCGTCGCAGGGTCGCGGATACTCGTCGAGGAGAGCATTGCCGACGCGCTCGCCGAGCGGCTCACAAACCGGTTCGCGCGCTATACCCCGGCCGATACACTGGCCGATACACTGGCGGCAGACGCGGGGTTCTCGCCGATCATCTCGTCAGGCCAGCTGGCGCGCATCGACAGTATCGTGCAGGCCTCCGTGTCGCAAGGCGCGGACCTCCTGTGCGGCGGCAAGGCCTTTGACCGGGAGGGCAGCTATTACCAGCCTACGCTGATCACCGGCGTCACCCAGGACAATCCGGCCGTGACCGAAGAGATCTTCGGCCCCGTCGCGACCTTCCAGACCTTCAAGGGCGAGGACGAGGCGATGGCGATGGCCGCGCACCAGACCTACGGGTTGGCGGCGGGTCTCTTCACCCGCGACCTGAGCCGCGCCCTGCGTCTGTCGCGCCGGATCGAGGCGGGGACGATCTGGGTCAACCGATATGGACGCTCACGCGATCATATCCTACCAACCGGGGGCTGGAAGGCCTCGGGCCTTGGCAAGGATCTCGGCCGCGAGGCCTATCTTGCGAACCGCCGCAGCAAATCCGTCCTGATTGATCTTTGAAATAGGTAGTTTTCCATGACACATCACTCACTTGCTCTCATTCCCGGTGATGGGATCGGCGTCGACGTCACACATGCCGCGATCGAGGTTCTGGCCGCTGTCGCGAAGGGGCGTTTCACCTTTGAAACCAAGACCTTTCCCTGGTCGTGCGAATATTACACCGAAACCGGCCGGATGATGCCGGAAGACGGAATTGACACTCTGCGTGGCTTTGATGCGATCTATCTCGGGGCGGTGGGCTGGCCGGACACTGTGCCGGATTCCGTCTCGCTCCATGGGCTGTTGCTGCCGATCCGCAAGGCCTTCAACCAATATGCCAACATCCGTCCGCATCGCCTGCTGGAGGGCGTCGAAGGTCCCTTGAAAGCGGACGGTTTCGACATTCTGTGCATCCGCGAAAACACCGAAGGCGAGTATTCCGGTGCCGGTGGTCGCGTGCACGAGGGCAAGGACAACGAGGTTGCGGTCGAGACGTCCGTGTTCACCCGCGCGGGCGTCGAGCGTATCCTGCGCTTTGGCTTCGAGCAGGCTCGGAACCGCCGCAAGCACCTGACTTCGGTGACAAAATCCAACGCGCAGAAATACTCGATGGTGTTCTGGGACGAGGTGACAAAGGAGCTGGCCGCAGAGTATCCCGAGGTTACCGTCAGCCATATGCACATTGATGCAATGGCGGCGAAGATGGTGATGGCACCGCAGGATCTTGACGTCGTGGTCGCCTCAAACCTCTTTGGCGATATCCTCACCGATCTGGGCGCCGCGATCCAGGGCGGCCTCGGCTTTGCCGCATCGGCCAATATCAACCCGGACCGCAGCGCGCCGTCGATGTTCGAGCCGGTGCATGGTTCCGCACCGGATATTGCAGGCAAGAATATCGCCAACCCCATCGCCGCAATCTGGTCGCTGGCGCAGATGCTGGAGCATCTCGGTGAGGCAGACGCGGCCGAGGCCGTGCTGTCAGCCATCGAGGCCGCCACCGCGAAGGGCATCGGCATCCGTCCCGGCCTTAACTCCACCGAAGACATCACCGCGGCTGTCATCGCCGCACTGGAGGCCTGAGCCATGAACCAACACACGACATTTCCCGCTGACATCCGCGAAAACCTGAAAGATCCCAGCCTGTTCCGCGAGGCCGCGCTGATCAACGGCGACTGGATCACGCGCAACGACATGGAGGTCAGCAACCCGGCCACCGGTGGTGTTCTGGGCCATATGCCTGATTGCACCGCAGCCGAGACCACCCGCGCGATTGCGGCGGCAGAAGAGGCGATGCAGGCTTGGAAAGCGCGCACCCACGCAGAGCGCGCCGACCTGCTGATGGCCTGGTATCAGCTGATGATCGACAACGCCGATGATCTGGCGATGATCCTGACTGCCGAGCAGGGCAAACCCCTGGCAGAAGCACGTGGCGAGGTGACCTACGGGGCGTCCTTCGTGCGCTGGTTCGCTGAAGAAGCGCGCCGCATCAACGGCCACATCATCCCCAGTCCGGTGAAAGGCAAGAAGATCTTCGCGATGAAGGAACCGGTGGGCGTCTGCGCCATCATCACGCCGTGGAACTTCCCGATCGCGATGATCACCCGCAAGGTCGCTCCGGGCCTGGCGGCCGGTTGCACCATGGTCATCAAACCATCGGATTTCACGCCCTATTCGGCGCTGGCCGTCTGTGTTTTGGCCGAACGCGCGGGCATTCCCGCCGGTGTTCTGAATGTGCTGACCGGGCAGCCTGCCGAAATCGGCGCGACGCTGACCGGCTCGCCTGTGGTGCGCAAACTTTCGTTCACCGGCTCCACCCGCGTGGGTGCGCTGCTGGCCGAACAATGCGCCCCGACTCTGAAAAAGATGAGCCTGGAGCTGGGCGGCAACGCGCCCTTCGTGGTCTTTGACGATGCCGACCTGGATGCCGCTGTCGAAGGCACCATGGCCTCCAAGTTCCGCAACGGCGGTCAGACCTGCGTCTGCGCCAATCGCATTCTGGTTCAGTCGGGCATTCATGATCGCTTCGTGGCGGCACTTGCCGCAAAGGTCGATGCGCTCAAGGTGGCGTCGGGTCTGGACGCGGGCGCCGACATCGGTCCGATGATCAACTCTGCGGCAATCACCAAGATCAACGCCCACGTGGCCGACGCCCTGTCCAAAGGCGCCTCCCGCGCCACCGCGACGCGCGATCTGCCCGACCAGTTCGCCGATCCAGTGGTCCTGCAAGGCGCCACGACCGAGATGCAGCTGGCCGGAGAGGAAACCTTTGGCCCGGTGGCGCCGATCTTCAAGTTCGAGACTGAAGAAGAAGCGCTCAAGATCGCCAATGGCACCCCCTTCGGTCTGGCTGCGTATTTCTACACCACCGATATGGCCCGTGCGTTCCGCTTTGGCGAAGCACTGGAATCCGGTCTTGTGGCGTTGAATACCGGCGCGCTCAGTCATGCCGAAGCGCCCTTTGGCGGCGTGAAAAGCTCCGGTCTTGGTCGTGAAGGCGCGCAAGAAGGCATCGAGGAATACCTTGAAACCAAGGCGTTTCACTTCGGTGGCTTATAATAGATCTGGCTTTTTGGCGAGGGGATCGGCACTGCTGCTCCCCCGCCATATCAAAATTTCTGATGCCTCATCCATTGGCAAAACTGCCGGATGTCATGACGGTCGCCGAGGCCGTCCGGCTCGACCAGGTAGAATTTCTTCGATAACGTCAGGTTAAGATCGAATGGCGCAACGAGGTCGCCTACTTCAAGGTCGCTGCGCGCGAAGCCCGCCACCATTTGCCTGCATTGTTGGCGTGACAAACCGTGTCGGACGGATCACGTTCATCAGGTAAACTTCCATCCCTTGATGCCAATCCTCATCGCTGATTTCGAGAACCGGTCCTTTTGGTCCGTGGCCAGCAGAGTTCACCAAGACATCGATGCGGCCCCAACGGTCCTTCGCACCCTCGACCAAAGCGTTCAGCGCTTCTCCATCGAGGTTTGCGCCCGTTACGCCAGTCCCAGCCCGTGGAAGCACTCTGGAAGCACTCTGGAAGCAGTTCGCGCGCGAAACACAGCGACAATCAAACCCAGATGTAAAAAACGGCACAACCCACTGTCAGCACTGTCAGCCGCATGGGACAGGCGCCGAGAATTTGCAAGCGGTACAGGGTCCGTGTTGTTTACCAACAAATACTAAAGCATGTCGCTTTGATATTCCAAAGAAGTCGCAGACGTAAGATGATAACCTGCCTTTCGCCAGTGCGGCTATTGCTTACGCAGCATTAGCGGTCCGGGGAGGGGGCGGCGAAAGTGGCGCTCAAGAGTCGCTTCCGCCAAACCCGCCATTCAAAAGTCTCGGAAAGGCGAGACCTTGTTTGCACTCAGGCGCATCTTGCAGATCATCCAGGGTGAAGATGTGGTACACAGCCATGTAGAAGTGTTTTGGCAAAACGGGTCGGGCTCGCTGCTTCAGGCTCAACAATTGGGGACGTTCACAGCAAGTCCGCCCAGCGAAGTTTCTTTATACTTTTCACTCATATCGGCCCCGGTTTCGCGCATTGTGGCGATCGCGGAGTCCAAAGAGACGATATGAGTGCCGTCGCCCCGAAGCGCCAAAGACGCAGCAGTGACAGCCTTGACGGCACCAAGTCCGTTGCGCTCGATGCATGGCACCTGGACTAGGCCCTTGATCGGATCGCAGGTCATTCCAAGGTGGTGCTCAAGCGCGATTTCTGCCGCCGTTTCGACCTGAGCTGGCGTACCGCCCATGACGGCAGCGAGCCCTGCTGCGGCCATGGCACTTGCCGAACCAACTTCGGCCTGGCACCCACATTCGGCCCCGCTGATCGATGCGTTGAACTTGATGATGCCGCCGACCGCGGCCGCCGTCAGCAGGAACGTCTCGATATCGGCTTGAGTGGCTTCGGGCACATGATCTAGCCAATAGCGCAAACTGGCAGGAACAACGCCAGCAGCTCCGTTGGTTGGCGCGGTCACGACTTGCCCCCCTGCTGCGTTTTCTTCATTCACCGCCATCGCGTAGACACTGATCCATTCGTTGACGACATGGCCCGCTGTTTGGTTCGCGCGACGTTCGGCACTCAGGCTTGCGTAGATGTCAGAGGCACGACGTCGCACGTTCAAGCCGCCAGGAAGAATGCCGCGCGCTGATAGCCCGCGATTCATACAGGTCTTCATTGTCGTCCAAATTCTTAAAAGTCCTTCGTTTAGATCTGACGGTGCGCAGCATGCCAGTTCATTTGCACGTTTTAGCTCTGCAATGCTGTGCTCCGAGGTTCGGCACATTTCCAGCAAGCCCTCTGCGGTCGTGAACGGAAAAGGAACATCCGAGGTCTGGGTGACCGTCTCGTCCAGGTACTCACTGGGCGTTTGAACGAACCCCCCGCCCACTGACAGGTAGGTCTCTTCCAGCAACAGCGAGTGGTCAGCTGCAAGTGCTGTGAGTGTCATCCGGTTTGCATGGTTTTCAAACGGTGCATCAAAGTCAAACGTGAGATCGGTCTTCGGATTAAATTGCAGGGTCTCAAAACCCGGTGGGGCGAGTGTTTTGGTTGCTGTGACTTTGTCCAATGCAAACTGCGCGGCCTCGGGATCAAAAGTGTCAGGCGCAAAGCCGGCGAGACCGAGAATGGTCGCGCGGTCCGTTCCATGTCCGACGCCGGTGAAGGCGAGTGAGCCATAAAGCGTCGCTTTCAACCGCGCAGGTGAAAGCTTTCGGGTCCGAAGGGATTCTAGAAACCGTGCAGCGGCCACCATTGGACCCATCGTATGGGAGGATGACGGACCAATCCCGATCTTAAAGATATCAAAGACGCTGATGAACATTTGGCTTTGTGTTAGACAGCGGGCCAACCGAGCGCGTTTGCCTGCGCAATTGCTTTGGTGCGAGAGGTTGTTCCAAGCTCCTTGAGGATTGCGGAGACATGAGTTTTGATGGTGCTTTCAGACAAATCAAGTTTTCGCGCAATTTCCTTATTTGAAAGCCCTGCGCACATTAGCGTCAAAACGTCGGATTGTCGGTCTGTCAGTTTTATCTCTTGAATTGGCAGCGATGGCTGCAACGCATCGCTTCTGTCTGCTTTCAAAAAACTTCTTGGTAGGAAAATCTCTCCCTGCAGTATGAGGGAAACAGCATTCACCAGGATCTGTGGATCGGCAGATTTTGGGACAAACCCATCTGCGCCGCTAGACAGGGCCGCGCTGATCACATCATTGTCTTCAATGCCGGAGATCATCGCAACAGGTGTTGCGGGATGAACTTGTTTAAGCCGAGTCAAACCATCCATCGCCGAGGCATCAGGCAGTTTGATATCCATCAATACAAGGTCGACGTCAGTGTGGCGCTGCAAAAAAGACAGAGCCGTTGCGACGGTCTCCGCGCCCTCTACGCGCATGTCAGCAAATGAACCTTCTAGCAGGTTCTTTACGCCAGTACGTATCAAGTGATGGTCATCAACGATCAAAATGACAGACATGCACCGCGCCTTTCCAAACCCTTGCATCCAGGTATTAACAGCCTGCCAACCATTCTGTCACTATGCAGAGATGCCGCAAGATTTCGAAATGGTTTAGGCTTTTGAGACGCGTACCTTTGTTCCACGGCTAAGCTCCGACTTTCGAGGCGGTGTGGATGTGGTAATAAATCCGCGAAAAGTCCCGCAAAAGCTCGTTGTGGAGGGATGTTGTGTTGATGGCGGAGAAATTCCGAGCCTCCAACCTGTTGAAGTGGGACGAGCGGCTGCTATCGACCAGTTTTTCCAACTCTTTGCGCTGTTTCTGGATTGTCTTCCTGACTTTGTCGTCGTTTTGCAGCGCCGCAGATAGTGCCACATGAAGACCGTTACGGATGACCTCTAGAATTGCGAGCAGTTCATTCTCGCCTTGGGTAGAAAATCTGGTCTCCGCATCTGAAGTGGCACCAAATTGTTCCGCCGCATTGGCCACCAGATCAGACACATGCCAAAGGTTGGTGGTAAGTAGCAACAGATTCATCACGGTCTTGCTGTCGGCGTCCGAAATCTCCTCGCGGCTGATCTCGGTAAGGAACAGCTTGACCTCTTCGGTAATCATCGTGACCCGGTCTTGATTGGCTTGGATGGTCTCAAGATCGGGCGTGGCATTGCTAGAAATACTATTTGTCAGACGTGCCAGGGAGCCTTCGATATACTCATTGATCCGGTATAGCTCGCGGGTTGCACTTGTCAGCGCCAAAGCAGGCGAGCAGAGAAGATCACGGTCAAGGTACTTTGTCGTAGGCTCAAAGCCCGGGGGGAGCGTGTTCGAAAATACATGCTCCATTGCGCGCGCGGCCGTTCCGACCCAAGGCAGGAAGAGCAGCGCGACGATGAAATTGAACCCCATATGCGCATGAAGCATGATCTGTTCATTGTCTGAAAACCGCGCAATCTGGTCAATAATCATTGGGAGGAAGGGCAACACGAGGAGCGTAGCCGTGAGTTTGAAGCAGGCGTTGCCAATCGCTGCATGTTGGCCCTGCCCGCGTGCCTGAAGCGTGGCTAGAATGGGCGGGACTGTCCCGCCAACATTGGCGCCAAGCACCATGACCAGCCCGGTTCCCAGAGGGACAACGCCCGAGGCGGACATGGCGCTGATCAACAATACGACGGCGAGGCTTGAATGGACCAGCCAGGTCAGTATGGCAGTCAGGAACACGGTCAATAAAACTTCGCCTTCGAGGGCAGCGAACACAAAGCCAAGCACCTCGGATTGCCGTAACGGCTCCGACGCGGCGCGGACGAGGCTGAGAGCCAACAGCACAAGTCCCAGACCCAGGAGTGCGCGGCCAATCTGGCGTCGGGCATAGACGGTCGACCGCCCGTGCAACATCACACCGACAAACACTGCGACATAGGAGATCCATGTGGGGTTGAAGGATAGGATTTGCGCTGCAATGGACGTGCCAATATCCGCGCCTAGCATGACCGCGAGGGCTACTGTCGTGGAGATCAAACCCTTGGCCGCGAATGAAGAAATAACCAGCGCGGTCGCCGTGCTGCTTTGCAAGACAAGCGTAATGCCAAGCCCGGCGGCAAAGGACGGGATCCGACCATTCAACGAATTGCTCAAAGCAACCCGCAATGACCCGCCAAAGGCTCGCATAATCCCCGTGCGGACCAGGCGAATGCCCCACAGCATCAAAGTCACAGATCCTGCGATCTGCATGAGTACAAGAGTGCCGGAAATTGCTCCGCCTCCTTCCAATAGGTGCAAGCGTCAGTGGGAAAGGATCTGACTTAGGAACTTCTGCGTCCGGTCCACTTTCGGGTCATCGAAGAAGGCTGCGGGTTCGTTTTCCTCGACGATCTCGCCTTCATCCATGAAGATCACCCGGTCCGCGACGGATCGTGCAAAAGACATCTCGTGCGTCACGCAGAGCATGGTCATACCGGTCTCAGCCAGTTCAATCATCACATCCAGTACCTCTTTGATCATCTCGGGGTCCAGCGCCGATGTTGGTTCGTCAAAGAGCATGATCGACGGACTCATACAGAGTGACCGAGCGATGGCGACGCGTTGCTGCTGCCCGCCTGACAGCTGTCCGGGGTATTTATCCTTCTGCTCGGCAATGCCGACACGCGTGAGATAGCGGATTGCCGTTTCTTCGGCTTCGGCCCGTGGCATATTGCGCGCCCAGACGGGCGCAAAACAAAGGTTGTCAAGGATTGTCATGTGCGGGAACAGGTTGAACTGTTGGAACACCATGCCGACCTCACGGCGGATATGTGTGATATTCTTCAAGCTCTTATCGAGCAGAGTGCCGTTGACCGTGATCTTGCCGTCCTGATGCTCTTCCAGGTGATTTATGCATCGGATCAAGGTCGATTTACCCGAGCCGGACGGCCCGCAGATCACGATCCGTTCGCCCTTGGCCACGGTCAGGTCGATGTCCTTGAGGACATGGAAATCACCGTACCATTTGTTGACGTTTTGCATCGCGATGACGGTTTCGTCCTCGGCAATGCTGCTTTGAAGTTTGGGTGTCATGTAAAGGCTCCTGAAGGATGTGCGGTCAGCGGGTGCTCGGCCCGCGTTGTTCAAGCTGGCGGCCGTACAGGCTGAGGCCGTAGCAGATCAGCCAATAAACGAAGGCGGCGAAGACATAGGCCTCGGCCTGAAAGCCCAGCCAGTCGGTGTCGAGTGCGGCCCCTTTGATCATGCCCAGAAAGTCCAGAAGGCCCACGATGATGACGAGAGACGTGTCCTTGAACAATGCGATGCAACGACCAATCAGCGGCGGCAGCACGTGCCGCAAGGCCTGGGGCACGATGATGAAGGCGACCGTGTAGAGAGGCGATACCCCAAGTGACAGCGATGCCTCGTTCTGACCTTTCGGTATGGCTTGCAGGCCGCCGCGCACCACCTCTGCCATGTAGGCCGAGGAAAACAGGATCATGCCGATCTGGATGCGGAGCAGGTTGTTGATCACCAGTTCAGCTGGCAAAAATAGTGGCATCATGACCGACGCCATGAAGAGAATAGTGATCAACGGCACGCCACGCAGCAGTTCGATGAAGGTCACGCACAGAACCTTGATAGCGGGCGAGCCATAGTGACGACCCAGAGCCAGCAGTATGCCAAGCGGGATCGAAACGATCACACCGACCAGCGCCAGCATGATACTCAACATCAACCCGCCCCAGACGGACTGGTCGACCGCTTGCATCCCAAACGCCCCACCAATCATGATCAGTGCGAAGATCGGCAAGATGGCCCAGGCAGCGATCAGAGTGCCCCCCCTAATACGATCCGAATAGGTCAGCCAGGCAAGGACCAGCAAAGCAAGCCCTGCCACGCCCGGACGCCAAGCAAGATCCTGCGGATAGACACCAATCATCAAGACCTGGAATTTCTCGATGATGAAAGGCCAGCAGGCACCGCCGTTCTGACGACAGATCTCATCATCACCTGCATAGGTCGCTGAAAAGAATATCCAATTCAGCATGTCGGGAACAAACGACAAAAGCAGCGCAGTGATAAACAGCGTGATGACAGTGTCGAACCAGCTTCCAAAGAGATTGCTGCGGACCCAAGCGATTGCCGCGACTTGGCGTGCAGGGGCAGGCCGTGCCGGAGATGGCTGAAAGGAAATGACAGTATCTTTCATGAGTTCACCTTTCGACGATCTGGACACGCGCATTCAGCACATTCATGCCAAGCGAGATGATTAGGTTGATGGTCAGATAAACAGCCATCCACATGGCGATGATTTCGATCGCTTGACCGTTCTGACCAATGATCGTGCCCCCGATAGACACCATGTCTGGATAGCCGATTGCGACGGCAAGCGAGCTGTTCTTGACCAGGCTGGCGTAGTCGTTTGTGGTGGCTGGGATGGTGACGCGCAAAGCTTGCGGCAGAAGAACCTGCCGGATAACGACGCCCCGCGAGACACCAAGCGCGTTGGCGGCCTCGATTTGCCCGGCATGGACAGATTGAATACCGCTTCGAACGTTCTCGCCGATGAAAGCGGCAGTGTATAGCACCAGTCCAATCAACAGCGCGGCGAACTCTGGCTTCAGAGCCAGCCCGCCTTTGAAGTTGAAGCCTTTATAGACAGGCAACTCACTTCCGATGGGTCGATCCGTGGCGACATATGACAGCGCACATAAGATCACCAGGATGACAAGCCCACCCCAAAACCCCGGCACGGACCGGCCAGTACGCACCTTGTAGGCCCGCGCCCATCTCCAGAACACAAGCGCTAACCCAAGTGCGACGAGCGCGGCCACAGTAAAGACGGCAAACCCGTCTTCAGCCAGTGGGCGCGGTAGGTATATCCCACGTTTCGAGATGTAGTAGCCTTCGGCCAGTTCGATGGCGTCGCGCGGGTGCGGAAGTGAAGCCAAAACGACCGTATAAACAAAAAACAACGTCAGAAGCAGCGGAAGGTTGCGTAGGGTCTCTACATAGACTGACGCGCATTTGGCCAGCAGCCAATTGTTTGACACCCGCGACACACCGACAATGATGCCCAAGACGGTTGAAAAAACGATGGCAAGCGCCGAGACGAGAAGCGTGTTCAGCACACCCACGAGAAAGGCATAACCGTAGCCGCGTGACGGATCGTAGTCTATCAGACTGTCACCAATGGGGAGTCCAGCTTCGTGCCACAGGAACGAAAAACCGCTTTCGATCCCGCGGATTTCCAGGTTCTTTTGCGTATTCGCGAATAGAAGGTACGCGACCCCAAGAACCGCCAGAAGGACACTGGCTTGCAATATCAAAGAGCCTAGCGATTCCGCAGAAAGCCCTGACTTCGGATTTCGTTTTGTTGTGTTCATTTTGAGATGCCTTGGCCAGAGTGACGGTCGACCCGAAGGCCGACCGCGCCTGCTCGACTAGTAAGAAATGTGCTTAGCGAATTGGCATCGCGTAAAGCAGGCCACCTTCGGTCCACTGCGCGTTCACGCCGCGCTCAAGCCCCAGGGTCGAGGTTAGATTGCGATCGTAGATCTCACCATAGTTGCCGACGGCGCTTAGCACATCGACCATCCAGCTGCTTTCAAGGCCGATGAACCCGCCAGTATCACCGGTGGCACCGAGCATCCGCTGAACCGCTGGGTTGCCAGAATTTGCTGCCATATCCGCGACGTTGGCCTGAGTGACGCCAAATTCCTCTGCTGTGACAAGACCGTAGACGACCCAGGTTACAATGTCTTTCCACTGGTTGTCGCCGTGGGCAACGAGAGGCGCGAGCGGTTCTTTCGAGATCACTTCGGGCAGGATAACGTGCTCGGATGGGTCAGCAAAACCTGCGCGGAAAGCGGCAAGCTGGCTGGAATCTGTGGTCAAAGCATCGCAGCGGCCCGAGGCATAGGCCTCAACCGCCTCGCGCTTTCCTTCAAAGACAACCGGCTCCAGTGTCAGGTCGTTCGCCCGGGCAAAGTCCGCAAGGTTCAACTCAGTGGTGGTGCCGGTCGTCAGGCAGACCGTCGCCTCGTTCAGCTTAGTCGCGCTTGCAATACCTGCAGCGGCGCTCGTCATAAAGCCCTGGCCATCATAGAAGACGACAGCGGTGAAGTCGACGCCCTCGGCGCTGTCCCGCTTCATCGTCCATGTGGTTGTGCGCGAGGTCATATCAACCTGACCACTCGACACAGCAAGGACCTTTTGCTTGGAGGCCAGCGGCACAAACCGCACCGCATTGCCATCGCCCAGAACGGCGGCAGCAACGGCCCGGCAGATATCAGCGTCTAGCCCTTCCCAAACCCCGTCCGAGTTGGGGTTGGAAAAGCCAGGCACCCCTTCACTGACGCCGCAGGCTAATTCGCCTGCTTCTCTTACATCCTCAAGCGTTCCGGCCGTTGCGGTACCCGCACCTGCAAGGGCCGCAACCGTGATTGCAGCGAGTTTCGTTGAATTTCGCATTATCGTCTCCCAGTTGGTTTGGCGCTGATGAGGCACCTTTTTGGAATTGGGCTTTTGCCCTGTAGCTCGACCGTCAAAATGCTGCGACCGTTGGGGAAAAGTTACGATCGAAAAAGAATTGGTGAACATTGGTCATAGGGACCAGTAAGCCGGGCGCGCCCCTAGAATGTGGCCCCTGAGATTATCCCGACGACCTAGTCCTTTTGGATGAGGCTTGATTTAATCAAATAATAACAGCACATTAACTCAACCCTATTTCCCACATGCAAACTTTCAACGTGGTCCTTCTGGCGTATTTGTCAGCGGCATCTCTGGCCGTCATGCTCTTGCGCATAAATGGAGCTGGGAGTGGGCGCATGGAAAAGCAAATCGTTGTTTTGGGGACTCCCCCACGAAAGAAGATTGAGGAATTTAGCCGTGCGATAAAGGCTTCAACGCTTTTCGACAGTAATCAGAGGCAGGCCAATCCAAATACCTTGATCTACCGCGGCGCGATTGACCGATTAAAGTTTCACCAACTCGCCAAGTCCCTGCACCTTGATGTCTGGATCAGGTCGATTGATGCCAAGCCCATCCAGTTGTTTGTGGCGGATATGGAAGCCACAGTCATTCAGGATGAAATGCTGGATATCCTCGCCGAAGAGCGCGGGATCGGTAATGAGGTCAGCCAAATCACGGCCCGGGCTATGGCCGGAGAGATCGACTTCGCGCAATCCCTGATCGAACGGACGCGCCTTTTGGCCGGAACGCCAGAGACACAACTCAAAGAGCTTTGTGGCCGCATCAGGTACATGCCCGGTGCCAAAGCCCTGCTGACAAACCTGCGCGCCAGTGGCGTGAGAACGGTTCTTGTCACCGGTGGCTATCGCGTTTTCGCTGATGCCGTCGCCGAAGCTTGTGGCTTCGAAGAAGTCGTCGCCAATGCACCGGTCTTATCGAGAGGTGTCATGACGGGTGAACTGGAGCACCCGATTTGCGATGCTGATACCAAACGCGCCGTTTTGCTAAAGCACTGCACAGACCTTGGAATTGACCCGGGAGCTGCATGTTGTATCGGCGACGGTGCTAATGATGTATTGATGCTTAGGGCGTGTGGGTTTCCTGTCAGTTATAAGGGAAAGCCTATTGTTCAAGAAATCGTGGATATAAACATGACACATGGCGATCTCAGTACTCTATTGCTGGCACTTGATGCGAACAATACGAAGGTAGAGCAAGCATGATCTACCGTTTTACACTATTTCTCGGACTATTGTTGTTGGGTCCTGTCGAGGCCTATGCAGCCGGTGAAACCCGGTCTGCAGTTCAGGACAGAGGTTATCTCATTTGTGGCGTAGGCATAGACGATGTCGGGTTCGCCTCGCGGCAGGCAGATGGCCGTTGGACGGGATTCGAAGTCGATTTTTGCCGCGCCGTAGCCGCAGCGGTCCTGAACGATGCTGAAGCAGTGGAATTTGTGCCCCTCGACAGCTTGAACCGCCTACGGGTTCTGCAGGATGGCCAGGTTGACGTGTTGTTTCGCACAACCACACACAACTTCACGCGCGACGTGACCCTCGGTTTGGAATTTCCAGCAATCACGTATTACGACACCCAAAAGGTGCTGGTTTTTGCCGATACCGGTGCATCCAACTTGACCGATCTGGACGGCATGACGATCTGCGCCAATTCAGGAACCACAAGTATCGACAACATCCGCGTCGCGATTGAGCGTGCCGGAATCAGTGTGGAAATTCTTGAAATCGCTTCCCAATCTGGCCGCTGGCGGGCATTTTTTGGACGTGAATGTCAGGCCGTGACTGCCGATGGCAGTGACTTGGCTGCCCGCGTGGCTAGTCAACCTCAATATCGAACCGACTTTGCCTTACTGGAAGATGACATCTCTAACGAACCGTTGGGTGCAGTCGTGCGTCAATCCGACCCGGAATGGGTGCACATTGTCCGTTGGGTGGTGAACCTGACGATCGCAGCCGAAGCGAACGATCTCGGGCAAGGTAGCGATACCGACCAGATCGCGGACATCGGCTTGCCAAGTGGTGACACGCTTGGTCTGGCGGACACGTGGGGCGCAGATGTGATCACACAGGTTGGAAATTACGGTGAGATTTTTGAGCGCAACCTCGGCGCGGGTTCGCCGCTGAACCTGCCAAGGGGTTTGAACCGTCTTTGGTCAGACGGTGGGCTCATGTACCCACTGCCGATGCAAGCGCCGTGATGCGACGCCCCCTAAGTGTCGGGCGTATTGTCTTTCTTTCGCTTCTGTCGATGTCTTTGGGCGCGGCCACGATTGGGTTTGTTGCGGTTTTTGGCATCCAATCCTTCCGTCAAGATTTTGACCGGATCGTAGCCGTTAATCTGCCGCAAGCCACAGTTGCGACCCGACTGAATGCCGAAGTCTCAGGGCTGACAAGCCTTGTCGGACTGCTCCTGGCCGCGAATTCCGAAATTGCTTTGGGGACCATTCGCATTCAGGCAGGCGACCAAATCGACGCAATCAATCGGCAGAAGGATTTGCTACGAGGTTTTGAACTGCGAAACGGCGAATACGCGCACGTAGACCAAAGCCTGAATTCACTGGTGAGCAACTTCAATGCCTTTACCTCCCTCAAGGTTAGGCGGTTGCGCGCTGAAAAGGCCCTTAGAGCGCTCGAGACCGATTTACGGGCGCGGGTAGAAGCCACCCCAGGCAATGAAGCAGTTCTGCTATGGTACCTGGATTTGGATGCCGCCACGCGCCAAAACCAGGTTGAACGATCCGAAATTGAGCTGGAAAAGCTTGGGCCTGAATGGCAGGACCTTGGCCAGAACATCGTAGGGCAACGCCGCGCCTTGCTCGAAATCGAAACCCGTGCCCAAGGGCGTCTGACGCAACACACACAGCTTTCAGAGCGTCTGACCGATGCAACACGGTTCATGGCCTCACGCTTGACCAGTGACGCCACCGCGCGCAGCGCGGCTATTCAATCGCTGATCCAACGCAACCTATATTTTATTCTTTTCTGTTTTCTGGTGTTCGCGCCCATTGGTGCGTTCATCTACACCTATCTGGACAGGAACGTCGTTGGTCGTATTCAGGATCTGACCCGCAAAATGAATGACTATGAGGGTGGGAAGTCACCGAAAGCGTCTTCATCGAACGAAATCGCTCAGATTGAGACGTCGTTTGCAAATATGGCTGAGGCCATAACTGAGCGAGAAGCCCGCCTTGTAGCCTTGAACGAAACCGCGACTGATGCGCGGCGCGAAGCAGAGAAGGCCAATCGGTCCAAGTCAACTCTGCTGGCAGCCGCCAGCCACGACCTGCGCCAGCCCATTCACGCTATGGGCCTGCTGATCGGTGGCATAGACCGCAAAGGGCTGCCGGACGCATCGCGCGAAACGGTTGAGCATCTGGCGGATCTCACACAGGAAACTGTCCGCCTGTTCAACTCGGTGCTGGACCTCTCCAAACTCGAAGCGGGTACGTTCGTCGCAAAGTTAGAGCCGATCAAGCCTGCTGCAATTCTTGCACGCCTCGAAGCAGACCTGCGCCCGCGGGCCCTCAGCGCTGGTGCGCGGCTCAAGTTTTTGCCACCACAGGAAGGGGCCTACGTCAGCGCAGATGAGGATGCTTTGTGCCGCATCCTCAGCAACTTGATCGTCAACGCAATCGACTACGCCGATGAGGGCGACATTACAGTCTCTGTCGAAGAGGACTCAGACTTACTGACATTGATCGTATCCGATACGGGACCCGGGTTTGAGTTGGACGGCGACCACACGCAATCTGGCTCAGTATCTGAATCGCAAAACTACGGACTGGGCCTGTCGATCAGCTTTGCTCTGGCGCGTGCCATGCAGACCGAGCTTTCCATGTCCACGCCCGACGGCGGCGGCGCTCGGTTCGCTCTACCTTTGCGCAAGAGCAGGCCAAGCAAGAAACCGACGCGAGACAACTCCAGTAATGCGCGCGCTTTTGAGCCCTTGGTAGGGTTGAAGGTTGTATTGCTGGAAGACGACTCTGATGTAAATTCCGCTATGTCAGACGGTCTGAGGCGCCTCGGTTGTCACCTGACCAGTTGTCGGACTTCTCGTGAAGCCCTAAGCGCGATCGAAAGCCAACAGACGCCCTTCGTCCTGATAACCGATCACGACCTTGGCCGCGGCATTTCAGCGGATGGGTTGATCGCCGACGCGGTGGACAGGGCTCCAAACCTCATCTCGACGATTATCACTACGGCCACGCCCGGAAAGGCTGCCGATCATTGGAGGGGGACCGAAACGGTACAAATACTGGAGAAGCCTTTCGAGATCAGTCGCCTGGCAAGTCTGCTTCGTCATTTTGCGGCCCGCAGTTGCGATAGGAAGAAGCCTTGAGAGCAGGCCCAATCGGCTGCTATGGAAACAGGAGCAAGCGGGACCGTTCCAAGTTGGCGAGCGGAAAATCCGCTCAGCAATGCTTAAGGCGTCTTGCGGCGATGCGGCAGGATGGTTGCAGCGTATCCGCACCAGATCCATGCCGCCAGATGCCGCCAGCCAGCCCAAAGCATGCGTAATTGGGCTGCCTCTGTTCTGAGGTCGAGCTCCCGATAAGATCACAGGATAGTTGTGAACAAG
>NZ_JBLWXG010000016.1:0-43745 GCF_048267565.1 Pseudophaeobacter sp.
TCACTGCCAAACCTAGTAAAATCCAAAAACTCTAAACGATAAAATACGCTGGCTACCCAGACAAAAACACAGTCCTCAAGTAGCAAAGCGATACGACAAACAAAACTGTCGCGGGATGGAGCAGCCCGGTAGCTCGTCAGGCTCATAACCTGAAGGTCGTAGGTTCAAATCCTACTCCCGCAACCAATAAATACATATAAATAGCGGATACTTGCAGCCACCTACGGGTGGCTTTACGCGTTTGTATTAAGCCGTACTGGAAGCACTGTGGAAGCAATAGGGACGCGTTTGGAGCTGTAGCAAGCACGCAACACTGGCGTAATGCCTAGGAGCGCGCTCACCACGTCCAAACTATCAGATGCGCAAGAGGCGGGAGGGGGATATGGCAGCAGCAGAGGCGTACTGCATTCCAAACCCGTGGAAGCACACCGGGAGAAGATGAAACCAATCTACAACGATCCGGAACTCATCACGCCGATAGGATTGCCAAGGCTGCTCCGAGGCTGCAAAGGGGGGGAGGGCCGTCCAGCAAGAGGTCCAGGGGAGCGTTTCAGGTCTGAACGGGCAGAGCAGTAAACGCGAAACGCCTGATCAGAAACACGCCTGCCCATGCTGCAAATCGCCATTTTCTGTGCCAGCAACACATTGGTATTCAACAGCATGGACTGCCTTCAGACATTGTTTGCAGCCAATACCGACGCCCTGAAATATGCTTCAGCAGATCTTGTTGGCCGTGTCAGATCCTGGTTCTCCGCCTCGTCAGAGAGAAAACCGTTGTCGCGTGCGATTGGCAAATGCGACCAGGGTCAGCATAACCGGAACTTCCACAAGAACCCCAACAACAGTTGCCAGCGCAGCCCCGGAATGCAACCCAAACAAGCTGATGGCGACAGCAACAGCCAGTTCAAAGAAATTTGACGTCCCGATCAGGGCGCAGGGCGCGGCGATCCTGTGGGGGACTTTCAGGGCAAATGCGGCGGCATAGGCAATCGCAAAGATACCATAACTTTGTAGGATAATTGGCACTGCGATCAATATGATGATGAAGGGTTTGGAGACGATTACTTGGCCCTGCAGACCAAAGAGGATCACGACAGTGACGATCAATCCGATGACCGAGTAGGGCTTCACCCGCGCCTGAAACTGTTCTATGGCCGCGTCAGACCCAAGGCGGCGGCGTGTCGCCAACCCTGCGACAAGTGGCAGTGCGATGAAGAGCAGGACAGACAAAACCAAGGTCGACCAGGGCACGATTATATCCGTGACCCCCAGCAGGAAGGCCACGATCGGCGCAAAAGCGATGACCATGATGAGGTCATTTACCGATACCTGCAAAAGCGTATAGGTCGGGTCTCCGCGTGTTAGCTGCGACCAGACAAACACCATGGCCGTGCAGGGCGCAGCGCCAAGCAGGATCAGCCCGGCGATGTATTGCATCGCGTCTTCCTGCGGGATCCAGGGCGCAAAAACATAGCGGAAAAACAATACCGCCAGTGCCGCCATCGTGAAAGGTTTGACCAGCCAGTTCACAACAAGGGTGATAAGCAATCCGCGCGGTTGTTTTGCCACATCGCGCAGCGATTTTGGATCAACGCCCACCATCATCGGGTACACCATCGCCCAAATCAGCACGGCAACAACCAGATTGACGCTGGCGACTTCGGCCGCGGCGACGCCAGTCACCAATTGGGGGGCCGTATTTCCCAAAAGGATGCCGCCCCCCATCGCCAATGCAATCCAAAGCGACAAATACCTTTCAAAAATGCTCACACCGCACTCCTTTGACGTATGCATCGCCTCGTAGTTGCCGCCCCGATTGGGGCCGCTCATGGTGGCCTCGTTGGGCAAGGCCAGGCGGGGGCGGCGATAATCACTTCGCCTGCCGCAATTGTACTGTTATTCTGGTGCATGAGGGAGCACCAAAATCAACCGGTCCGGCCCCTAAAGAAGGTTCAAGACTGCGTCTATTACATACTCTGTCTGCGCGTCGCTCTGGCCTGGGCACATAGGCAGGCTGATGACTTCTTTGGCCAGTGTTTCTGATAACGGGAAACGCCCTGGTTCATAGCCCATATCAGAATAGGCTTTTTGTAGGTGCGGCGGGATCGGGTAGTGGATGGCCGTGGCGACGCCTGCGGCATTCAGCCGGGTTTGAAACTGGTCTCTGTCGGCGTGGCGCAGCACATAGAGGTGCCACACCGGATCGGCCCAGTCCGGGACAAACGGAATGATTGCCCCAGCCTTGGCGAAGGCGTCACTATAGCGCCGGGCGATGGCCTGCCTTTTGCCGTTCCAGTCGTCCAGCACCCTTAGTTTGAGCGACAGCACCGCAGCCTGCAGCGGATCCAGGCGACTGTTCTGCCCCTTCAGTTCGTGGACATATTTTTCTTCGGAACCGTAATTTCGCAGCAGTTTCAAATGATGGGAAACGCTGGCATCATTGGTGACCAGGGCGCCGCCATCGCCCAAAGCCCCAAGGTTCTTTGACGGGTAGAAGCTGAATGTGGCGGTGCCCATGCTGCCCAGCGGTTTCGATTTGTACCGGGCGCCATGGGCCTGCGCCGCATCCTGTAGCAGGGGGAGATCGTGGCGGTCGGCCACGGCCTGAAGCGCATCGAGATCGGCGGGCTGACCATAGAGATGCACCGCCAAAATAGCCTTTGTTTTTGGTGTGATCGCGTCTGCGACGGCATCAGGATCAATGTTATGCGTGGCTTCAATGGGTTCAACCGGCACCGGAACAGCGCCGCATTGGCTGACCGCAAGCCAGGTCGCGATGAAGGTGTTGGCAGGCACGATGACTTCGTCCCCGGCACCGATGCCCATGGCCTGAAGGCCAAGACGCAGCGCGTCCAACCCATTGGCCACCCCGAGGCAATGCGCGGCACCGGTATAGCTGGCAAACTCGGCCTCGAACTGCTCCAGAATGGGGCCCATGATGTATTGTCCTGACCGTGCGGACTGCACCAGGGCGGCCTCTATCTCAGGAGAGATATCAGACGCTGCCGCCTGAAGATCGAGAAAAGGAACCTTCATTGTGCGCCCACCGCCTGCAAGAATTCTTGTTGATCGCGTATATAATCCGCCTCGTCATAGGGGGCCGAGGCCATCACCATGCAGACCGACCCGGACGAAAAGTTATCGAGATACCGCCACATCATCGGACAGACATAGATACCATAATAAGACCGGTTCAGATGAAAGCGTTTCTTGTCAAAGCCGTCATCCAAAACGATATCAAAACTGCCTGACATGCAGATGATGAACTGGTGCAGATCCTTATGGGCATGTGCGCCGCGATCTGCACCGCCGGGAACGTCATAGAGATAGTAGACACGCTTGATATCAAACGGGATATGGTTTTGCCCTTCAACGAAGGTCAGGTTGCCCCTCGCATCCGCGATTTTGGGCAGGTCAACGACACGGCAATCTTTCAAGGGCATGGGTTTGGGCTCACTTTTGCTCTGCTACGATTATATAAGACTATGAACTTGGAAACGAAACCCTGGACATTTTGATACAGCGGGAACCAAAGCACATGTGGCAATCCCTGCACTAAGCAAATTCGGGTGCTGTTTCGCAACTGGTTTTGAGTGCAGTGAATGGCTGCAACTACAGGGGAAAGTCACTTGCAGGTTCCAGGTGTTGATTGTTTGGGTGAAACCACCCAAGGTTGAGGTGGCCTGATCCGCGATACGCAGCGGAGAACAACAGGATCCTTGCAACAAGGCATGGCACAAATGAATGGATTGAAGTGGTCTCGGCTATTCCTGCCTCTTGGGGGGATTATTGCTCTCGTGCTCTTGGGCGCCGTTGGTATGAGGTTTGTGCAGTTTGAACGGGCGTCCTATACCTTGCCACGATTGTTCATTCAGCTAGAGCGATCCATTGGCTATGACGGCTTTATCCATAATTTCAAAAATTTGGTTTTGCGTCCGCAGGAAGACGGCTATCTAGACGCTGCGCTGCAAGACTATGCCGTGGCCGAAAGCACGCTGAAAGAAATCTCAGTCAGGGTCAGAGCTTTTGGGGTCAAGGCCGATCTGGAACCTATTCAGAACACGCTGCGGGCCTATAGAGATATGCTGCAAATCGTCAAAGGATCACAGAAACAACAGCTGACGATATCGCAGGTTGATAGCCGGGTACGTATCTCTGACGAGGAGGCGGCGGCGCAGATCCGTGATTTTGAAAAGCAAATCATGGCCGTCATGGTACGCCGACGGATCATTCTATACACTGTCGTCACCCTCGGCCTGGTTGCGGTGATCGCGGGCACCCTTCTTGTCACCTATGTGCAATCAAGACGGCTGCGCCAGGCCGAAGAGGACAAGCAAAAACTGGAAGAACAGGAGAGATATCTTCTGCAGGCGGAACGCATTGCCGGGCTTGGTCGCTGGAAGACGGATCGGCATGGCGGGATAATCTGGTCCGAAGCCATGGGCAAGATATGTGGCATCCCACCAGAAGAATTTCCGACCAGGCTAGAAGGCGTCTGGTCCTTTGTCCCTGTGGAAGACCAGCCCAAACTGCGGCTTGCTTCGGAACAGGCGGTGCAATCGCGGGGGCAGTTTTCCTGCTTGCATCGGATTCAGCGCCCGGATGGCAGCATGGTGAATGTCGTTGATAGCGGTGAAGCGGTGCTGGATGCCGATGGCCGGGTCATAGGTTTTGTTGGTACGCTGCAAGATGTGTCGCGCCTGGTTGATATGGAAAACGAGCTGCGCCAATCGCAAAAGATGGAGGCAATCGGCAATCTCGCAGGGGGAATGGCGCATGACTTCAACAATATTCTGGCGGTCGTTCTGGGCAATCTTGATCTGCTGGAGGAGACGGGCGTGAGCCCCGAGCAAGCCGACTATATTGCCAATGCTATCGACGCGACCCAACGCGGCGGTGACCTGACCCGCAACATCTTGGGCTTTGCACGGCGCTCACAGCTGGCACCAAACCAGCTCAAAGGGAATGATGTGGTGCGCGATGTGATGACCTGGTCCTCGCGCCTGTTGCCTGCGACCATCAACATAGAGACATCGCTCTTGGCGAACCTCTGGGCCTTTACCGCAGATGAGGGGCTGGCCAAAAACGCGCTGCTCAACCTGATCCTGAATGCCCGTGATGCGATGCCAGACGGGGGGCAACTGACGATTGAAACTGCGAATATCCGCATTGATGATGAATACATTGCCGAGCGCAGCGAAGAGCTGCTGCCGGGGCGCTATGTCATGATAGCGGTCAGCGATACCGGAACGGGGATCGAAAAAGACAAGTTGGCGCAGGTGTTCGAGCCCTTCTTCTCGACCAAGCCAATGGGGCAGGGGACGGGACTCGGCCTCTCTATGGTGCTGGGTTTCATGAAGCAGTCCGGCGGCACTGTGCGCATCTATTCCGAAGTCGGGGTTGGCACTTCTGTAAAGCTGTATTTCAAGGCAGAGACGGGTCGGGCTGCGCGCCCCAGCCCTGACCGGCCTGGACAGGATCTTTCGCATATTCACGGCAAGCGAATTTTGTTGGTCGAAGACAATGCCAAGCTTTTGACCGCCCAGGAAGATATGCTGACGGGGGTTGGTTTCGACGTGACGATCGCGACATCAGGTGATGAGGCGATGGCGACCTGGTTGCAGAACAGGGATTTTGACATTGTTGCAACTGATATCGTCATGCCGGGTAAACTGCAGGGGACCCACCTGGCCAAAGCGATCCGGGCAAAGGATCCAAGCGTGCCGTTCATTTTCATGTCGGGATATGCAAACGAGGCAACGGTTCACGGCAACGGGCTATTGCCGGAGGACATTCGCTTGATGAAGCCGGTGGGGCGCAACACGCTGCTTACCGCGATTACCAAATCTTTGGCTGACCGTGCCTAGCTGACCCGCGTGCCGACCAGCCTGGCCCTCAGGCTCTCATGGCTGGTGCCTGGTCTGTCGAAAGGTGTGGTTTTGGATGGTCGCACGTCATGGTGTCTTTTGAAAATGTAAAAGTCCCGCCTTGCGCTGGGGGCGCCGGTGGGCTGTTGATGGTCCATTGTGGCCCCTGGCATAGGGCGGCAGGTGGGCAGCCTTTGTAGATCTCATCGTGACACCAACTCTTAACGGGGCGTGTGGGTTAAGGGCCGGAAACGGCGAAGGTCGCCATTCTCTCACTGCGGGGGGAACGCTGATTCTTGCCTCATTTCGCGTTTGAGGGGCACAAACACACGTATTTCTTACCGAAGTCTTGCGCTCTGGGGGGCGGATTCTGTTCTTTTTGGGGATGAAAAGTCCAAGCTTTTACAAAGTTTTATGTAAAAGATTAACGAAGGTCTTAACGCCGGGTGGTCTTTTTAACGGTTTTCGCGTCAACTGAGGCACCAATAACCGGGGGGTTAAGGTTTTGTTTACTGCGTCACATTCTGCCCATTATTTCGTCCATTCCACGCCCAAACAGGCCCCATTCCAGCCGCATGACTGAACGACGATGTTGATGTGGGAATTTGGAGTGGAACATGAAGCGATTATTTACAGTTATTGTAGCATGCCTAATGGCCAGCTTGCCGGGCCTTGCCAAAGCAGAGGGTTCGCAGGTTGGTGCGGACTCCTTCCCTGGCTGGGAAGCCGTTGGTCGCCTTAATATTTCTGGGCGCAACATGTGCACCGGATCTTTGATTGCGCCAAATCTGGTGCTGACCGCAGCGCATTGCCTCTATGATCCGGTTTCTGGTCGGGCGATTGATCCAACGACGATTAAGTTTGAGGCCGGCCTGGTCGGTCGTCGTGCAAAAGCCGCCCGCAATATTACCAAGGCGGTGATGCATCCTGGCTATGATCATTTCCGCAGCAACACGTCTTTGATGGGGAATGATATCGCGGTATTGCGCCTGTCTCATCCGATCAGCTCGGCTGAGATACGCCCGCTGGTGATGTCATGGGAAGCCGCCCGCGGAGACGCTGTTGGGGTCTTGTCTTACAATTTCACCCATGCGACAAGACCGAGCTTGGAACGCAGCTGTGAAGTGTTGGCAAAGCAGCGTACCACCCTGGTGATGTCGTGCCGTGTTGAATTCGGTGCCTCGGGGGCCCCTGTCTTGCAGGTGGTGCCTGGACGTCTGCCAAGGTTGGTGTCGGTGATTTCTGCCAAGGCTGCGATGGGAAGCCAGCCAGTGTCGATTGGCACTGCCCTGGATTCCTCCCTGTGGCGATTGATGCAACAGGCCGGCTAACTTCGACGTCGTTTCTTTGCGATGTTCCCAGGTGACCCACTTGCTAGAATGGCAGTGGGAAACATCGGAACCAGATAGTGGATCGCTGCATTCCAGTTCTTAGATCAGCGTCGCTCTAAGGTTCTCGAAATGCTTCCTGGGATTTATACAGCGGTTTCAACAGATAGTTCAGAACAGTCTTGGACCCGGTCTGCAATTCAGCAGTGGCCCGCATGCCTGGGCGGATTTCAATGGTTTTCTGCCGCTCGGTCAGCTTTGAACGGTCAACCCGCACCGTTACCCGGTAAAAGGGCTCTGCACGGGGGTTGCGTTCATCTTCAAAGGTATCAGCCGAGACAAAATCCACTTCGCCGTTCAGGGCACCATAGATGGTGTAATCATAGGCTGACAGTTTTATAGTGGCCGTCTGACCGGTTTGCACGCTGGCGATGTCTTTTGGTTTGACCTGCGCTTCGACAAACAGCTCTTCCCCCATCGGGATGATCTCAAAGATCTCTTCTCCGGGGCGCACGACGCCGCCAATAGTGGTCACGCCCAGGCTGTTTACGATCCCTGACATCGGCGATGTGATGACGGTGCGGTCCAGTTGATCCTGGGCCAGCCGCTGGTCCTGCCGCAAAGAGGTCAACTCGCGCAGGACTTCGGAATATTCCTCCGCCCGCTTCAGCTCATTCTGGGTGCCGATCTCGTTGAATTTGGCCTGCGCATCGGTCGCTGCCTTTTGGGCGCGGTTCACTTCGATCAGGGCCACGATATTTTGTTCATAGAGCCGATGCATATTGGCCAGCTCGTCATTCAGTTGATCGAGGATCTTGCGTGCGCTGGTGCGGCGGCTGTCAAAATCCCCCTGCCGTGCCTTGAGCAGGGCGCGTTCCGAGGCCAGAATTTCGCCAGATCGGTCGGCAAGCTCATCCGGGACGAAAAATTCATATGCACCGTCCATTTCCGCCTCTAGCCGGAACTGTTTGATTTCCAGCGTATCGATCTGATCCTGCAGTTCATCCGCGATGGTGCGAAATTTGGTGTCTTGCAGTTTGGCCAGCACCTGTCCGGCCTTTACTTCATCGCCTTGTCGCACATGCAGTTCGGCCAGGATCCCACCTTCGAGGTTCTGCACGATCTGCGCCCGTGAGGAAGAGACGACTTCGCCCTCACCGCGCACGATTTCATCCACCGAGGCAAAGGCGGCCCAAGCCAGAAACAGCACCAGGGCGGCCCCGACCAGATATACGATGCGGCTGGCGCCGCGGGCGCTCTGGTCCAGATCATAGGGGGTGGGGGGGGTCATTTGCCCTCTCCGGCGGCGAGATGTGCCAGAACCTTGTCGCGCGGCCCATCCACAACCATGCGCCCATCCTGCAAGATCAGGGTGCGGTTTGTCAGGGTGAGGATCGGCATTCGGTGCGTGGCGATCACGGCAGTACGGCCCTGCAACCAGGTTTCCAGGCGGCTGACCAGGGTACGTTCCAGCGTCTGGTCCAGCGCCGCAGTGGGTTCATCCAGCAGCACGATTGATGGGTTCTGCAGCCAGAGCCGTGCCCAGCCGATGGATTGGCGTTGACCGATGGACAGGCCGCCACCACCATCGCCGATATCCAGATCCAGCCCCTTGTGATGGCCGCGCACATAGGTGCCCAAACCGGAAAAATCCAAGGCCTCCATCAGGCGGGTATCGTCGCGTTCCAGCTGGTTCAGGTTCAGGTTATCGCGCAGCGAGCCCGAAAAAAGCCGGACATCCTGGCTGAGATAGCCAATATTGCGGCGCAGGTCGCGTGGATCGATCTGGCCCATATCGGTGCCATCGATCATGATCCGGCCGGCATCGGGCGAATAAAGCCCGGACAACAGCTTGATCAGGGTGGATTTGCCAGATCCATTGACGCCCAGAACCGCCACCCGCTGGCCGGGTGTAATGGCAACACCCGGCACATCCAGGGTGGGGGCGGCGTCTTCATCGTAGCGAAACACCACTTCGCGCAGTTCAAAGCGGCCCTCAAGCTGTTCACGGCGCAGGTAGCTGCGTTCGGCGTCCATTTCTTGCGGCGCTTTGGCGATGGCCTCCAGACCTTCCAGGGCACCCTTGACGTTGCTCCAGCGGGCCATGGTGGCTGCAAACTGGGTCAGCGGGGCCAGGGTACGACTGGTCAGGATCCCGGTGGCAATGATGGTGCCGACGGTGAAGTCCCCGGCAAAAACCAGAAGCGTGCCCATTACAACGGCGGTGATATAGGTGGCCTGCTGGATTCCCTGCGACCAGAAAGTCAGCGCGCTGGCCAGGCGGCGTTGCTCGGTCGAGGAATGCGACGACAGCATGTTCAGCTCATCCCACATCCGCATCACCCGGTCTTCGCCACGCTGGGTTTTCACGGTGTCCAGCTCGGTGATCACCTCGTGCAGCAACCGGCCGGCCTTGGCATTGGCGCCCTGGGTCTGCCGCGTAAGGGCAATCATCTTGCGCTGCATGAAATAGGCCGGCAGCAGCATCATCACGCCGCCCGCCATGATCACCCAAACGATAGGGCCGGCGATAGAGGCCACCAGCAACAGGAAGACGGCGATAAAGGGAATATCGGCCAGGGTCGAGATGGTCGATGAGGTGAAGAATTCGCGTACGGCGCCAAAGTCGCGCATCGCCGCAAACAGCCCCGATGGCGGCAGCGGTTTCTTGTCCGAGCGCATGCCGATGAGGCGGCGCATCAGGTTGTGCTGCACCGAGAGTTCGATCTGACGCCCGGCGGCATCGGTCAGCCGGGCACGGGCGACCTTCAACAGCGCCTCTAGCATGATGGCCAGAAAAGCCCCGAGGGCCAGAACCCAAAGCGTGGCGTGGGACTGGTGCGGTACCACCCGGTCATAGACCTGCAGCGAGAACAGCGCCACCGAAACCGCAAGGATATTTGCAACCAGAGACCCCAGCATGATTTCGCCCACCTGACGGCGGTATTTGGGGAATTCGCCCCAGAACCAGTGATCGCTGTCCAGTTGCGGCGTGTGCCGCGCTGCCATCTGTTTCAAAGAGGGGCGGGCGATCAACAGGGTGCCGGTGAAAAACGGGGAGAATTCGCTTAGCGGGACTTTGGTGCGATTGTCGGGGCAGGTGGTGTCAAAAATGATCAGCTGATCCATGTCCTGGCTCAGCACCAGCACACATTGACCGCCTTTCATCATGGCGAGGGCTGGCCACTCAGCCTGGTTCAGCTCCTGCTGCTGTTGCAGTTTCACCTGCAACCCGGTTGATCCCAGCGCCTGTGCCAGGCTCTCGGCCGAGGTATCGCCAGAGTGGTTGCCCCACATGAAATTGGCGATATCGCCAGCCTGGGCCTCGGTCCCTTTCAAAGAAGCGAGGGTGGCAATCAGGGTGGCGCGGTGTCGGATGCGGGCAGAGGCACCTTCGATCAGGCTGCCGACTTCTCGCCGCCCCTGGGGCGCAGCGGCAGAGCCAGCGTCGGCTGGCGTGGCCTTTGGTGCGGCAGGGGCAGCCGCAACCGGTGTGGCCGGGCGATTAGCCGCCGGGCTGAGCGGAACCGCCCGCAGCTTTGTCTTGCCGGGTTTGCGCGGCTGATTGCTGGCCTTGGGGGGGGCATCCGGCGGGGTGCGTGAGGTCGTGTCGGTCAAATCTTGTCCCCATCCGCCAAAAGGCCCATGTCACGCGCCAGTGCCAACTGGATCAGCACAACTTCGTATTTTGCTTCGATATGATCTTGTTCGCGTTTTACCAACTCTTCGTAGATGTTGACGACATCCATCACCGGTCGCTGGCCAGCCTCGAACTGGGCCTTGAACAGCCTGTAGGTTTCGCGGCTTGCGCGGGCAAGGGTCGCGGCCTCGGTGGTTTGGCGCTGATAAGAGCCAAGCCGTTGGACCTGGCGGGCGTAGCTGCGGCGTGCATCTTCTTCGGCCTCGCCAATCTGGCGCCGGGCGGCCTCTTTCGAGGCTTCTATGGCCTGTAGCGCCGCAGGGGTGCCAAGCCCCAGAGGTTCGGCCAGATCCAGCGTCAGCCCCGCGCCAGAGCCATCCGAGGTGACATTGCCGGCCGCCGCAATCTGCGGCAGCAGGCCAGCGCGGTTCACCACGGCCTGGGCCACGTTGCGATTGGCCTGTGCCTGCGATTTCAGCACCGCCAGATATTGCGCGTCTGTCGGCGGCGTGCCCAGATCCAGTTTGCCAGGCTTTTCAGAAAAGGTTTCACCGGTCATGGCGGTCAGCTCGGCGCGGGCCGTTTTGGCACTATCCTGTGCCGTGGTGCGGGCGTTGCGCATGCCGCTGATTTTGCTGTCGACCACATTGAGGTCGGCGCGGTTGGAAAGCCCGCCTTCGACGCGACCTGCGACAATGCGGCGAAACTCTTGCATCTGGGTCAGGGCGCGGCTGCTATAGGCGGATTTTTCGTCGCCGCGCAGCCCCGCAACATAGAGCCCAACAGCCTCTTCCACCCGTTCGTTCATATCGACCGACAGATTGACCGCTGCGACTTCGACATCGGCGGCGGCAAAGTCGCGTTCCGCCTTGCGGCGGCCATTGTCAAACAGTACCTGCTGGATCAGCATTCCGGCGACCAGTTCTCCCAGGTCTGTCAGGCTGACCGAGGGACCAATGGTGGGCAGCCAGTTCTTGGCCTCGGCCTCGGCGCGCAGTTTGGCGCTGATCAGCTCTGCCTCAGAGGCGCGGGCCGAGGCTGCCACCGCCGCTTCGGCGACGCTGTTGTAGATGGTGCCTTCGGCCAGCAAGGAACGCCGTTCAAGCAGGGTCGAAATGACCTCAGAGCGGGTCTCGCCCTCGGGTTGGGCAAAATTGCTGCCGTGCTGGGGCAGGTCGGTCTGGTTGCCAGAGCTACCCAGCAGGGACGGCATGCCATCTGCGCAGCCTGACAGGCTGCACAACAGTGCCAATACGCCAATGGGTTGTGCCAATTGCATAGTGCCCCCGCCCGTTGATAGGCCCTGTGGTGGTCTAGGTAGGACCGGCCGCGATGGTTCGGGCCGGTCCGCGTGATCAGATGATGACAGAGACGTCTTGATCGATGACCAGCGTCGTGCCGTCGTCGCCAATGGTATAGACGTTGTACATCTCACCATCGACATTGCGGGTGCCTGCAAGGGTTGCTCCGGTCATGGTGACACTGTCCTCACCGGGGGTAGAGCCACTGTGGATGGTCAGGGTGTCCGAGTTCTCGGACAGGGCCTTGATATCCGCTTCGGTCAGGACAAGAGACACATTTGCAGCCGCGCCGAGGTCCAGTTCGTCGATGTTGAACTGGCCAAGACCCGCATGGGTCAGGGTGCTGGCGGTCGTGGCATTGTCTTCCAGCACCAGCAGGGTGGAAGAGCCATTGCCAAGCGTATCAACATTGGTGACCACCAGATCGGTGCCGTCGGGGATGGCGTTGTTGAAGTCGAAGGAGGTGTTGCCGCCGCTTTCAGTGATCACCACCCCAGGCGAGGAGACACTGCCATCGCCTTCGAGTGCGTTGACGGCAATGGTTTCGCCTGTTGCTGCAGTGCCTTCGACGCTGAAGGCACTGATATCGCTGCTACCGATCTCATAGGTGATGGAATCCAGCAGTGGCGCTTCGAAGATGGTATCCACCTCAAAGCTTTCGGTCAGAGTGCTGGTGTTGCCAGCCGCATCTGTCGCCACGATCGTTGCGTCGGCGCTATATTCCCCGGGCGGAAGATCGGCGCCCGAAAATTCAGCGCTCCAGTTGCCGGCCGCATCCACGGTGGCGCTCTTGGCTTTGCCCTGGATGGTCACCACAACGCTAGAGCCTGGCTCGACGGCGCCCTGCAGGGCGAAGCCGGCGTTAAGTTCGTCCTGATTGACCACATCATTGGCTGTCTGGTTGGCATCAGAGGTAAAGGGCGTGACCTCGGTGTCAATGGCCACGCTATGAACAACGCTGCCAGTATTGCCCGCCGTATCAGTTGCCTGCACCACTACGTCCACATCCGTAGTGCCGGTGGGGATGGCGTTGGTGGGGACGGTAACGCTCCAGTTGCCGGCCGTATCCACGATGGCGTTCTGGGCCGCGCCAGTGCCGATTGCAACCTGCACCGAAGAACCGGGTTCAACGGTGCCGGTCAGGGTGACGCCATCGGCGCGTTCGGTCGCGTTGATGGTGTTGTCGCCTGCAATGCCATTGGTGTTCAGGGTCAGCGGGGTAACCAGTGTATCGAGCGCAACGGTGTCCGAAGCGCTGGCTGTATTGCCTAGGTCATCGGTGATCGACGCGGTAATATCCAAGGTCTCGGTTCCCTGAGGGATGCTGCCGACCGGGAAGATTGTGCTCCAGTTGCCGTCGACATCCGACATCACCTGGGTAGTGGCAGAGCCAAGACCGACCGTGACGGTCATGCCCGGTGTGGCGGTGCCGCTGATTTCGACGCCATCGGCGCGTTCGACCGCATTGATCACATCGTCGATTTCGATCGGATCCGGCGACAGGGCGACGGTGCCCGCCACGGTGTCAATCCGCAGCGGCGAAGAGGTCGTCGCGCTATTGCCTGCCAGATCGGTCGAGGTAACATTGACAACAGTGTTATATTCCCCCCCCAGAAGAGCGCCGGGCGCAAAGGTTGCTTCCCAGTTGCCAGCGGAATCGGCCGTCACAATGCGCGAAACGCCAGCAATCTCCACGACAACGCTGGCACCTGCTTCGGCGAGTCCAGTCAGGGTGACACCCGCCTGTGCCTCGGCACCGGAAACTGCGTCGTCGCCGCCAGCATGGCTGCTGTTCAGGATGACCGAGGTTTCGGTATCGACATGCAGGCTGTGATCGCTGGTCGCGCTGTTGCCCGCCAGATCGGTAGAGGTCACGGTGGCGGTGCTGTCATAGGTGCCACCAGCAATCTGTGACGCGTCATAGCTCACCGACCAGGTGCCATCGGCGGCTACGGTGGTTGTTTGGATCACGCCCTGGAACAGCACTTCGATCGCGGCCCCGGCTTCGCCATTGCCGGACAGGATCACCCCATCCGAGGCTTCGGCCTGGTTGATCACATCGTCTGTTTCGACCGTGTTGACGGCGATGGGCGGGGCAATGGTGTCGACAATCAGGGTGTCGCTGAAGGTGGCGCTATTGCCAAAGCTGTCGGTGGTGGTGATGGAAACCGGGGTGTCATATTCACCGGTGGAGATTTCACCGGGTGCAAAAGTGACAGACCAGGTGCCATCGCTGCCAACTGTTGTGGTCTGGGTGGCGCCATTTACCAGCACGCTAACGCTAGCGCCTGCTTCGCCGGTTCCGGCAATAACGGTGCCGCTGGCGTGGGTCGCGGCATTGACCAGATCGCCGGTGGAATCCGTGCCGCTGGTGACCTCCAGATCAGGCGGCGTGGTGTCGATCACCACAGCGGGCCCGTCCAGATCATGTTCTGTCCCATCCGGGTCAGAGACCTGAACAGTGGTGTCATAGGAGCCATCAACTGGCAGATCCCCAACCGGGAAGGTGACTTCCCAGGTGCCGTCGTCTTGGATGGTGCCGGTTTGGGTGACGCCGCCAAGATCGACCTCGACCTCGGCGCCGGGGGTGCCGGTGCCGGTGATCACAATAGGGGCAGTGGTGGATCCGGCCACCGGATATGTCGCGTCAGGATTGTCGACCGTGGGCAGGATCGGACCACCGCCGCCACCGCCACCACCACCGCCATTGTTGCCACCGCCACCGCCACCGCCGGCGAGGACAGCAACGCCAGCCGCACCGGCGGCCGCGCCCGCAGCGCCAAACCCGCCGAAGAGCGGCGCGGCCAGGGGGGCAATCACGGGTTCGATACGATCAACGTTCAGAAAGACCATTTCGTCATAGGCGGACCACTTCCCCGAAAGATCCAGCGGTTCGTAGCTCGCAAAGAGCGCACCTTCGGCTTTGTCTTCGAGAACCACCTCGACGAAATTGCCTTCCTCGCTGAGGAACAGGTTCTTACCGCCTGGGGTGTTCTGGCTGTAATAGTTCTGCAAAACAAGGATTTGCCCATCGGCCAGCACCAGGTGGAGATCCGATCCCCGACGCATATAGCTGTCAATGTCCGACGCACTGAGGTTCAGCGAAATATCCTTGGAGTGGGTAACATTCAGCAGAGAGGGAGACCCCTCTGAAAAAGTGCTTTGACGGGTGGTTCCCGAGAGATCCCGAGTGATAAATCCAACAGTTTTCATATTTTCGCCGCTCGTTCATAGACCGTGCGACGCCCAAAGCGAGGGACGCGTGACGGTCTTGTGCCTGTAAAGTTCTGCCTCGGGCCGTTCTTTGCGGCCATATTGTGGATATATTGCGTCTAATTTTAATCAACTGTCTAGTCGATGCGTGCCGGGAGAGGCCACGACCCCTGGGTAAGCGTGACTTGTTTGCCGCATGTTTGGCCTTGGGAAACCCGTCAAGCGGGCTTTGTTAACAACTGGTTAACGCTATTGGTGTGGTGAGCTGGTGGATGATACGGCAGGGGAGCGTTGAGCGCTGTTTCTGGCGACAGGCCCTGCCGAATATGGCGGCGCTACGGCAGGCCAATGCCATCGGTTTTGCTCGCATAGAGGCGGGCCTTGGCAGGGCTGACACAGCGATGGAAAAATCCAAGCAGGGACTGGTCCGGCGGTGGGTTGCGTCGGGGGCTGCGCTTGCAATGGCAAAGTTGTGAAGGAATTTGTTAATTTTCCTCTGGATATTAACTGAAAGTACACCAGATCTTATTAGTATGAACCATGAACCTAATGTCCCCGCGCGCAAGTTCACGCGGATGACGAAACGGCGCCCGAGCCCCGTCCACACCCGAGCAAGCCCTCTGACCGAAGCGGGTCGCCGGTGCGTTGGGCACCGCCGGATGAGAGCAGAGATCACACAACCAAAGACACTCGCGGACATCCCTCGGCCAGGCTTGGCCTGTCTCGTGTCCGTGGGTTTCCCACCGCCAGGAGGACAGGCGCAGCGTAACCCCAGGAGGCTAGATCCCGATGAATAACATTGCCGAGATTTTTGCAGAGCAATACGGCCAGACCCGTGAAGAGGAAATGTCCCTCAACTCCTATCTTGAGGGGTGCCGAACGGATCCGAGCCTCTATGCCAATGTGGCTGAACGGATGCTCAAGGCGATTGGCGAGGAGGAGATCATTGATACCTCACGCGATGCGCGTCTTGGGCCGATCTTTCAGAACCGCACCATCAAACGCTATCGCGCCTTTGAAGATTTCTATGGGATGGAAGACACCATTGAACGGATCGTCGGCTATTTCCGCCATGCTGCCCAGGGCTTGGAAGAGCGCAAGCAGATCCTCTATCTCTTGGGGCCAGTGGGCGGTGGTAAGTCCTCTTTGGCAGAGCAACTCAAACGGCTGGTCGAAGATCAACCGATCTATGTGCTGAAAGCGGGCGATCAGCTGTCGCCAATCTATGAAAGCCCGCTGGGCCTGTTTGACCCGGTGCGCATGGGTGAGGTGCTGGAAGAGAGCTACGGCATTGCCCGCCATCGGCTGCCTGGTCTTCTCTCACCCTGGGCGGTGCAGCGGCTGGATGAGTATGGCGGTGATATCAACAAATTCACCGTGGCGCGGATCTATCCTTCGGGGCTGCGGCGCGTGGGGGTAGCCAAGGTCGAACCCGGTGATGAAAACAACCAGGATATTTCAACCCTGGTGGGTAAGGTCGACATTCGCCAGCTAGAGCATTTCAGCCAAGACAACCCGGATGCCTATAGTTTCTCTGGTGGTCTGAACCGCGCTAATCAGGGCATCTTGGAATTTGTCGAGATGTTCAAGGCGCCGATCAAGATGTTGCACCCCCTGCTGACAGCCACCCAGGAAGGCAACTATATGGGCACTGAAAGCTTTGGGGCCATTCCCTTTACCGGCCTGGTGCTGGCCCATTCCAATGAGAGCGAATGGCAGGCCTTTAAGAACAACAAGAACAACGAGGCCTTTATCGACCGGGTGTCGATCGTCAAGGTGCCGTATTGCCTGCGGGTCAGTGATGAGGCGCTTATCTATGACAAGCTGATCCAGCACAGTGAGCTGGCCGCTGCGCCCTGTGCGCCAGAAACGCTCAAGATCCTCAGCCGGTTTTCAGTGCTGACCCGGTTGAAGCCGCACGAGAATTCGAACCTTTATTCCAAGATGCGGGTCTATGACGGCGAGAGCCTGAAAGACACGGACCCCAAGGCCAAGACCGTGCAGGAATACCAGGATCGGGCCGGGGTGGATGAGGGCATGACCGGGATCTCCACCCGCTTTGCCTTCAAGGTGCTGTCGTCGACCTTCAATTTCGACACCAATGAAATCGCCGCCGATCCGGTGCATCTGATGTATGTGTTGGAACAGACGATCAAGCGGGAACAGTTTCCGCGCGAGGTAGAGGCAAAATATCTGGAGTTCATCAAATCCGATCTGGCGCCGCGCTATGAGGAATTCATCGGCAATGAAATTCAAAAGGCCTATCTTGAGAGCTACACTGAATATGGCCAGAATGTCTTTGACCGCTACATTGCCTATGCCGACGCTTGGATCGAAGAGCAGGATTACAAGGATCCCGACACTGGCCAGCTCTATGATCGCGACATCCTGGATGCTGAGCTGAGCAAAATCGAAAAGCCGGTCGGGATCGCCAATCCCAAGGATTTTCGCAACGAGGTGGTCAAATTTGCTCTGCGCCACCGGGCCAATACCGGGTCGAACCCTGCCTGGAATTCTTATGAGAAACTGCGTGATGTGATTGAAAAGCACATGTTCAGTCAGGTCGAGGAACTGCTGCCGGTGATCAGCTTTGGCAGTAAGAAGGATAGCAAGACGGAAAGCAAACACCAGGAATTTGTCGAGCGCATGCGCAGTCACGGTTACACTGACCGTCAGGTGCGCCGCTTGGTGGAATGGTACATGCGGGTCAATAAGGCCGGGTAACAGGGGGCGCCAGGACAGTGCATCACTTTATCGACAGACGTGCCAACCCAAAGGGCAAAAGCCATGGCAACCGGCAGCGGTTCTTGCGTCGGGCCCGTGAGAACATCAAAGACCGGGTGGACAGATCAGTGCGCGATAAATCCGTCCAGGATGGCAAGGCCGTGCCGGTGGATGGCGAACAGGTGACAATCCCCGCGCGGGGGCTGCAAGAGCCACGTTTCTTCCATGGTTCCAAGGGGGGGAACCGGCGCCATGTGCTGCCGGGCAACAAAGAATTTGTTGTTGGCGATACCCTGCCCAAACCAAATGGCGGCGCGGGGCAAAATGGGCGCCAGGCCTCCGAGGATGGCGAGGGTGAGGATGAGTTCTCCTTTACCCTGACCCAGGATGAATATCTGGAAATCCTGTTTGATGGGCTGGAACTGCCCGACCTGGTTGAAAAATCACTGGTCGAGACAGAGACAATCGGCACGCGCCGGGCCGGGCTGACCACGGTCGGGACGCCCAACAACCTCAACTTGGTGCGCACCATGCGCAATGCGCTGGGCCGCCGCATCGCGCTGCATCGCCCGTCAAGCCGCGCTGAGGAAGAGCTGCAGAGCGAGATTGAAATGCTCGAGGCACTGCCCAATCGCTCTGACGCGCAGGAAGAGCTACTGGCAGAGATGCGCGCCCGGCTGGAGAGCCTGCAGCGCAAGCGCAAGATGGTGGGCTATATCGACCCGATTGATCTGCGGTTTGACACCCATGTACCTGAAAAGATCCGCAAGTCCCGGGCGGTTGTCTTTTGCCTGATGGATGTCTCGGGCTCTATGCAGGACCGTGAAAAAGAATTGGGCAAGCGGTTTTTCCTGCTTTTGCACCTGTTTCTGGCGCGCTGCTATGAACAGACAGAGCTGGTGTTTATCCGCCATACCCACCACGCCCAGGAGGTGGACGAAGAGACCTTCTTTTATGCCCGTGAGACCGGCGGCACCATTGTGTCTACCGCGCTGGACAAGATGCGCGAAATCATCTCCGACCGCTATCCGCCGCAAGAGTGGAATATCTATGGCGCCCAGGTCTCGGACGGAGAGAATTTTGGCAATGATTCCGTGCGCTGCAAAAAACTGCTGCTCGAGGACCTGCTGCCCGTCTGCCAGTATTACGCCTATATGGAGGTGGTTGAAGAAGACGCCGAGGATCTGTTGCAAGATCTGTCCGCCGGGGATGACCTGTGGCAAAATTACCGGGCAGTCAAAGACCAGACCGAGCATTTTGCAATGCAGCGGGTCGCCCATGCGGCACATATCTACCCAATTTTCAGAGAGTTCTTTTTACCACGGCTGAAAGGAGGCCAGAATGCCTGAAGCAAAGTCAGGCTCCAAACTGCTGTTTGAGGGGCCAGAATGGAGCTTTGCGCTGCTGGAAAAGGCCCGCGATGCCATTGAGGAAATCGCGCTGAATGATCTGGGGCTGAACCTCTATCAAAACCAGATCGAAATCATCTCGTCGGAACAGATGCTGGATGCCTATTCCTGCGTCGGGCTGCCGCTGATGTATCAGCATTGGTCTTTCGGTAAGCATTTTGCCCGCGATGAGGCGCTGTATCGCACCGGTCGTCAGGGGCTTGCCTATGAGATCGTGATCAACTCCAACCCCTGCATCAGCTATAATATGGAAGAAAACACCATGGCGATGCAGGTGCTCGTCATGGCGCATGCGGCCTTTGGCCATAACCATTTTTTCAAGAACAACTATCTGTTTCTGCAATGGACAGATGCCGATGGCATTCAGGATTACCTGGCCTTTGCCAAGAACTATATCGCTGCCTGCGAAGAACGCTATGGGATTGATGCCGTTGAGGAAATTCTTGATGCCGGGCATGCCTTGCAAACCCAGGGGGTGTTTCGCTATGGCCGTCCGCCCAAGCCGACCTCGCAAGAGCTGGCGGCGATGCAACGCGTGCGCGATGGCTATGCCGGCAGTCGCAGTCTGCTCGATATCTGGACCGATGCCACCCTGGGGCACGACAGTGCAGAGACACCTAAGGATGCGCCCCAGGCGGCGCGCCGCAAGAACATGAACTTGCCGCAGGAGAACATCCTGTATTTCTTGGAAAAGCACAGCCCCGTCCTGGAACCCTGGCAGCGTGAATTGCTGCGGATCGTGCGAATGCTGGCGCAGTATTTCTATCCGCAAAAGCAAACCAAGGTGATGAATGAGGGCTGCGCCACCTTTGTACACTATTACATCATTAATGAGCTTTTCAGTCAGGGGCGCCTGTCGGAAGGTGCTTATCTGGAGATGATGCACAGCCATACCAATGTGGTGTTGCAGCCTGACTTTGACGATCCGCGCTATAGCGGCATCAACCCCTATGCACTGGGCTTTGCCATGATGATGGATATCCGGCGCATCTGCGAAGAGCCAACAGAAGAAGACCGCGACTGGTTTCCAGATATCGCCGGTCATGACGACTGGCGCCATGTGTTGCGCCACGCCTGGGCCAACTACCGCGACGAAAGCTTTATCCAGCAGTTTCTATCGCCGCATTTGATGCGTAAATTCAAGCTGTTCACCCTTGTGGATGACGCCTCGCAAAAAGATCTGGTGGTCAGCCATATTCACAATCGTGCCGGTTACAAGGCGATGCGCCAGGCCCTGGCGCAGCAATATAATCTGGCCTATTTGGAACCCGATATTCAGGTCACCGATGCGGATCTGAGCGGCGACCGACGCTTGATTTTGACCCATACGGTACGCGATGGCATTCACCTGGATGAGGCCAATAAAGATGAAGTGTTGAAACACCTGCGCCGTCTCTGGGGCTATGAGGTTACGCTGGACGCGGTCGAAACCCTGATTGAGAGTTAAAGCAGCACATCATCCCGGCGGGTAGGTTTTGTGCAGCTCATCAATCACATAAGGGGGCTGATGCGGCTGCGGTCCCGATGCGCTATCGGTGCGCAGGGCGGTCACTGTCAGATGCGGATGATCCGGCGCCAGGTCCGGATGCCGATGGGGGCCGCGTGCCTAGCATCATGCTGGGGCGCTTGATGGACAAGGGTGTTTTCAAATTGGATAAAATATTCTAACTGGTCTTTGCGTGGCCACCCCACTGGCGGTTTTGCCAGTTCGGGGCACCCGATCCTGTGTCCTGCCTATCTTATTCAACATCCGGAGACCCTTGATGACCGCTTCTCTTGCCGAGTACCGCCAGTTGGCCAAATCCATGTCGGTTGATGCACTGGCCCTGGTGCCGGGGCCGAACTTCACCCGCGCGCTTGGGCAAGATTTCATGAGCCACGAACGCCCATTCGTGCTGGTGATCCCCGCAGAAGGCAAGCCTGCGGCCCTGCTGCCCAACCTGGAACTGGGCTCTTGGGGGCAGCTGGGTTTTGATGGTGCGGTTTTTGATTGGCGCGACCAGACCGGCTATCAGACGGCCTTTGCCGATCTTGCGGCGCATCTGCCGATCAAGCGGCTTGCGGTCGAGGGGCAGGTGATGCGGGTGTTTGTCCACCACGCTTTGATGCAGGCCACTCCGGGGCTGGAAATCATCGACGCCGAGCGTGAAATTTCCGGGCTGCGGATGGTCAAGACAGAGACGGATGTCGCGGCGCTGCAACGGGCAATTGATCTTTCAGAACGCGCCCTGGCGCAGGTGCTGGAAACCGTTCAGGTCGGGCAGAGCGAAAAGCAGATCGAAAGCCGCCTGATCCAGGCCCTGTTCGCTGAAGGCGCCGATGCGCTGTCCTTTCCGCCGATTGTGGTGGCTGGCGATAATGCGGCGCGTCCCCACGGCCATGCCCGCGAGGATTACAAAATCCAGCCCGGTGATGCGCTTCTGTTTGATTTTGGCGGCCGCAAGGACGGATTCTGCGCCGATATCACCCGCACGGTTTTTGTTGCAGAGGTCAGCGAGAAAGGCCGCGCGGTCTATGATACAGTGCTGGCGGCCAATATGGCCGGGCTGGCGGCAACCCGTGCCGGGGTCACTGCGCATCAGATTGACGATGTGGTGACAGGGGTGTTGGAGGCCTCTGATTTTGCAGAGCATATCCGCACCAAAACCGGACACGGATTGGGCCGTGACGTGCATGAGGCCCCCTATATCATGCGGGGCAACCACCAAGTTCTGCCTGCCGGAACCGTCTATACCAACGAGCCGGGGCTATACCTGTCGGGAGAGCTTGGCGTACGCATCGAAGACGACGTCTTGATTACCCAAGAGGGCTGCCAAGTCCTGACCCAGTTCCCCAAGGAACTGTTGGTGGTCGGCGGCTGAACGCCCGGGACCAAGGCTGAACCAACAAAAAAGGCGCAGTCCCGATATGGGCTGCGCCTTTCTGGTTTATCTTCAGGTCTGTGCTGCGATCAGAATTCGACAACCGCGCGAATGGATTTGCCCGCGTGCATCAGCTCAAAGCCTTCGTTGATCTGATCCAGCGTCAGCTTGTGGGTGATCATCGGGTCGATCTCGATCTTGCCATCCATGTACCAATCGACAATCTTAGGCACATCGGTACGTCCCGAAGCGCCGCCAAAGGCGGTGCCGCGCCAGCTGCGCCCTGTGACCAGCTGGAAAGGGCGGGTAGAGATCTCGGCGCCGGCCGGGGCCACCCCGATGATGATGCTTTCGCCCCAGCCCTTGTGCGCCGCTTCCAGTGCGGTGCGCATCACGTTCACATTGCCAGTGGCGTCAAAGGTGTAATCAGCGCCGCCGCCGGTCAGCTCGACCAGATGCGCCACGAGATCGCCGCTCACCTCTGCTGGGTTGACAAAATCGGTCATGCCAAAATGCGTTGCCATCTCGACCTTGCCGGGGTTGAGGTCAACACCGACGATCTGGTCGGCACCGGCCAGCCGCAGCCCCTGGATCACATTCAGGCCAATGCCGCCCAGGCCAAAGACAATCGCGGTCGAACCGATTTCTACTTTGGCAGTATTGATCACCGCGCCGATACCGGTGGTGACACCGCAGCCGATGTAGCAGATCTTGTCAAAGGGGGCGTCCTTGCGCACCTTGGCCAGCGCGATTTCGGGCACCACGGTGTGGTTGGCGAATGTCGAACAGCCCATGTAGTGATGAATGGGCGTGCCATCCAGCATCGAAAACCGGGTAGATCCATCTGGCAGCAGGCCCGCGCCCTGGGTGGTGCGGATCGACTGGCAGAGGTTGGTCTTGGGGTTCAGGCAGTACTCGCATTCGCGGCATTCTGGCGTGTAGAGCGGGATCACGTGATCACCGACTTCCAGGCTGGTGACGCCTTCGCCCACTTCGATCACAATGCCGGCCCCCTCATGGCCCAGAATGGCAGGGAAAATCCCCTCGGGGTCATCGCCGGAGCGGGTGAATTCATCGGTGTGACACAGGCCGGTGGCCTTGATTTCCACCAGCACTTCACCGGCCTTGGGGCCTTCCAGGTTCACTTCCATCACTTCGAGCGGTTTGCCCGGAGCGACAGCAACGGCGGCACGCGTGCGCATCATGTGTTTGATCCTTCGTTTGTATTGTCTGACCCTGCACCCATGGGCGCCAGGATCATTTGGAGCCGTGTTCACCCTGGTTTGTGGCAGCGCGCTGCCGCGCCCGCAAGGATCGCTGCGTCTAGCGTTACATTCGCCAAACTCAACAGGCAAGGGTGGGGCGAGCCTAACTTTCTTCGGCAGGCAGGCAGATCCCAAATGCGACCAATAATGCTGAATTTTGGTCAAGAAGGCCTTGACCTTCCCTTGACTGGAAGCCCCATATGAGGGGCAGATGATCAAAACCTCTGGATTGACGAGAATGGCATATCAGAAAATTTCACTGCAAATATCAGGGCTTACCTGTGGAGGCTGCGTTGGTCGAGCCGAGGCAGCCCTGCGCGGGGTCGAGGGCATCAAGGCGGCCTCGGTCAATCTGGCAACGAGTAAGGCGCAGGTTGAGGCCGCCGCCGGTCTACCGATGGCGGATATTGTTGCGGCGCTGAATCGTGCCGGCTACCCGGCAGAGGTCTCGCATCTGAGCCTAGACATCGCCGGGCTCAGCTGTGCCTCTTGTGTTGGCCGTGCCGAGGCCGCCTTGCAGGCGGTGCCAGGGGTGATCCTGGCGCAGGTCAATCTGGCAAACGAACGGGCAGAGGTAGACTATCTGTCAGGCATGGTCAGCGCCGCGCAGTTGAGCGAGGCAAGCGCCAATGCGGGTTATCCGGCGCATCGGCGCGCTGATGTAGACAGCCAGGACCAAGAGGCCCAGGTGCAGCAGCGCAAGGCGGATGAACAGCTGCGTCTGCAACGTCAGTTGCTGATTGCTGGCATCCTTACTCTGCCGGTCTTTGTGATCGAGATGGGCGGCCATATGGTGCCGGGTCTGCATCACTGGGTGATGGCCAATATCGGCCAGTTCAACAGCTATTTGCTGCAGTTCGTGCTGGCCACGGCGGTATTGGCGGGG
The DNA here is from genome assembly GCF_048267565.1 of Pseudophaeobacter sp. NCBI lineage: Bacteria > Pseudomonadati > Pseudomonadota > Alphaproteobacteria > Rhodobacterales > Roseobacteraceae > Pseudophaeobacter > Pseudophaeobacter sp. The sequence goes on from NZ_JBLWXG010000016.1 coordinate 24,495, forward strand.
CCGGGGCGACAGTTTTACAGCCTCGGCATTCCGGCCCTGTTGCGCGGTGCGCCGGATATGAATGCGCTGGTGGCGCTGGGCACGGCGGCGGCCTATGGGTTTTCGGTCATTTCCACCTTTTCCCCCGGCTTGCTGCCCGCAGGGACAGCGCATGTCTACTATGAGGCCGCCTGTGTGATCGTGGTGCTGATCCTTACCGGTCGCCTGCTAGAGGCACGCGCCAAGGGGCGCACCGGAGCGGCCATTCGCAAGCTTGTCAGCCTGCAGCCCAAAACCGCCGAGGTCATGCGCGGCGATCAACTGGTGGAAACCCCGGTTGACGACATCGTGGCGGGGGACGTGATCCGGGTGCGGCCCGGCGGGCGGATCGCGGTGGATGGGGAGGTCATATCCGGCCAGTCCTATGTCGATGAAAGCATGCTCAGTGGTGAACCTGTACCCGTTGAAAAAACTGTAGGGGCTGTTGTCTCGGCCGGGACGGTGAACGGCGCGGCGGCGCTAGACTACCGCGCCACCCATATTGGCCGGGATACCGCCCTGGCACAGATCATCCAGATGGTAGAGCAGGCACAGGGGGCCAAGCTGCCGGTGCAGGGGCTGGTGGATCGCATCACCCTGTGGTTTGTGCCTGCCGTGATACTGGTGGCTGCGCTGACAGTGCTGGCCTGGATGTTGCTTGGGCCGGCCCCGGCCTTGCCGCTGGCGCTGGTTGCCGGGGTCTCGGTGCTGATCATTGCCTGCCCCTGTGCCATGGGGCTGGCAACGCCCACCTCCATCATGGTTGGCATTGGCCGTGCAGCGCAGCTTGGGGTGCTGTTTCGCAAAGGTGATGCGTTGCAACGGCTGCAATCGGTGCAGGTGGTGGCGCTGGACAAGACGGGCACCCTGACCAAAGGCCATCCCGCGCTGACACAGTTTGCCGCCAGCGACGGCTTTGGGCGTGATGCGGTGATGCGCCTTGTCGGTGCCGCCGAGGCGCAGTCGGAACATCCCATCGCCCGCGCCCTGGTGGCCGCGGCCGGCAGTGACCTGCCCCAGGCCGAAGCGGTCGAGGCCATTCCGGGCTATGGTCTGCGCGCCAAGGTCGAAGGGCGGCAGGTTTTGGTCGGCACCGCCCGTCTGATGCAGCGCGAAGGCATTGAGGCTGCGGCGCTTGTGGCGGCGGCGGCCCCCTGGGCTAAGGCAGGTGAGACACCTTTCTATGTCGCCATCGACGGCACCGCCGCCGCCGCGCTGGCGGTTGCCGACCCGATCAAGCCCGGCAGCCCCGAGGCGATCCTGGCCTTGCAGGCGCAGGGGGTGAAGGTGGCGATGATCACTGGCGACGCCGAGGCCACGGCCCAGGCTATTGCGGCCCGCCTGAACATTGATTTGGTGCGCGCCGAATGCCTGCCCGGCGACAAGGTCACCGCCCTGGAGGCGCTGCAGGCAGAATATGGTACCCTGGCCTTTGTCGGGGATGGGTTGAACGATGCCCCCGCGCTGGCTGCAGCAGATGTGGGGCTTGCCATCGGCACTGGCACCGATGTGGCGATCGAGGCCGCAGATGTGGTGCTGGTCTCGGGGGATCTGCGCGGTGTGGTGAACGCGATGACGGTGAGCCGTGCCACCCTGCGCAATATCCGCCAGAACCTGGTCTGGGCCTTTGGATACAACATCCTGCTGGTGCCGGTAGCGGCCGGGGCGCTTTATCCCTTTGGCGGCTGGCTGCTGTCACCTGGTCTTGCGGCGGGGGCCATGGCGCTGTCCAGCGTCTTTGTGCTGACCAATGCGCTGCGCTTGCATCGGCTGAAATCCAGCTTAGATGAAGAGGCAGGGCGGCCCGGCGTGGGTGATGCCACGTCTCGCCCGGCGCAACAGGCTGCGACAACAGGAGGTCAGCATGAATATCGGTGACGTTTCAACCCGTTCGGGCCTGCCGGCCAAGACCATTCGCTATTATGAAGACATCGGTCTGATCAAGCCGCACCGCAGTGAGAATGGTTATCGATGCTTTGTCGAGGCAGACCTGCATAAGCTGGCCTTTCTGGGGCGGGCTCGGGCGCTGGGCTTCACCATCGAAGAATGCCGCCTGTTGATGGCGCTCTATGAAGATGAGAGCCGTGCCAGCGGTGACGTCAAGCAGTTGGCGTTGGAACATCTGCGCAAGATCGAAACCAAGATCGCCGATTTGCAGGCGATGCGGGAAACCCTGACCGAACTGGTCCAGTGCTGCGCCGGCGACAACCGCCCGGATTGTCCAATCCTGAAAGATCTGGCAGGCCAGACAGACCTACCCGAACAGGGGGTAAAGGCCTAGGCGCTCCCATTGGTGCAGATATGCGTGCAGTGGTCGCACATGAAGAAACAGGCAGGCCCGTTCGGGACCTGCCTGTTTTATTCCGAGTGCTCGGAATTAGGCGGGGCGCAGCCCCAGAATGTCACGGGCTTGCTGCCAGCTGGCGACGGGGCGTTCGTACTTGTCGCAAAGCTCTGCCGCGCGCTGCACCAGCGCGGCATTCGACGGTGCCAGGGTTTCGCGGTTCAGGCGCAGGTTATCTTCCAGCCCGGTGCGGGTATGACCACCCGCCGCGATGGCCCATTCATTGATCTGGATCTGGCCGGGGCCGATGCCAGCGCCGCACCACTGGGCATCGGGTGCTAGGCGTTCTACTGTTTTTATATAAAAATCAAAGGTTTCTTTGTCGACCGGCATCGCATTTTTCACGCCCATGACAAACTGAACATAGAGATTGCCATTGATCCGCCCGTCAGCGTTCATCTTCACGGCCTGGTGAATGTGGGACAGATCAAAGGCTTCGATCTCGGGTTTGACGTCATAGTTGCGCATCTCACTGGCCAGCCAGTCCACCAGCTCTGGCGGGTTTTCATAGACGCGGGTGGGGAAGTTGTTGGATCCGACCGAAAGCGAGGCCATATCGGGGCGCAGCGACAGCATGCCACCACGTTCCTGGCCCGCGCCCGAGCGCCCACCGGTTGAAAGTTGCACGATCATGCCGGGGCAGTGCTTGTTAAGCCCTTCCAGCAGCAGGCCAAATTTCTCGGGGTCCGAGGTTGGACTTTGGTCGTCGTTACGCACATGGCAATGGGCAATGGAGGCCCCGGCCTCAAAAGCTTCCTGGGTGCTTTCGATCTGTTCCGCAATGGTCACGGGCACTGCCGGGTTGTGTTCCTTGCGCGGAACGGACCCGGTGATGGCAACGCAGATGATACAGGGCTTGCCCTGGGGGGAGGTGGTCATGCTTGCTCTCTCCGTTAGATATCAAAAAAGACGGTTTCGTCATCGCCCTGCAGGCAGATGTCAAAACGGTATACGGTCTGGCCGTTGCGCTCGCTGCGTTTTGCGACCAGGGTTTTGCGGCGTTTTTCCCACTCAACCAGATTGATCACCGGGTCGGCGGCGTTTGCCTCGGCCTCGTCGTCGAAATATAGTCGGGTGTTGAGCCCGACATTGATGCCGCGCGCCACGATCCACAGGTTGATATGCGGGGCCATCATCTGGCCATTGCGCCCCATCAGCGCGCCGGGTTTCACGGTGTCAAATGCCCATTCACCGGTTTCAAAATCGGTGATGACACGTCCCCAGCCGCGAAAGCCTGTCTCGACCGTTTCGTGCCCGGCATGTTCTGGGTGCGGGTAAATGCCATCGGCATTGGCCTGCCAAACCTCTAGCAGCACATCCTTGACGGGCGAGCCGATGCCATCAATGACCAGACCTTCCACCCGGATACGTTCGCCCTTGGCATTGGGGCCGGCGATGTCCTGGCCCAATTCCTGGTCGTAGATTTCAAATCCGGCGGCACCCGGGGCCAGGCCGATATGCACATATGGACCGGCAGTTTGCGATGGGGTCTCTTTCAGGTAATCGCTTTGCTGTGGCATCAGTTCCCCTCCAGGCGGTTTTCAAACAGGGTCGAGCGGCGGCCGCGCAGCACGATGTCGAATTTATAGGCGATGGTATCCAGCGGAATGGTGGCATTCATATCCAGCCGCGCAATCAATTGATCAATGGCCGCCGGATCGGGGATGGTAGCCACAATCGGGCAGGTCTTGATCAGCGGATCGCCTTCAAAATAGAGCTGGGTAATCAGGCGCTGGGCAAAGCCAGAACCAAAGATCGAGACATGGATATGCGCGGGGCGCCAGTCATTGACCCAGTTGCGCCAGGGATAGGCTCCGGGTTTTACGGTGCGAAAATAATAGTAGCCGTTCTCATCCGTCATGGTCCGGCCACAGCCGCCAAAATTGGGGTCAATCGCGCCCAGATAGGCGTCCTTTTTGTGGCGATAGCGGCCACTGGCATTGGCCTGCCAGATCTCGACTAGGGTATTGGGAACGGGGCGGGCGTTTTCATCCAGCACACGGCCATGCACGATGATGCGTTCGCCAATCGGGCTCTGGTCGGGCTGGGCGTAGTTGGACAGCAGATCATTGTCGATCGGCGTGATATCCGAATGGCCAAAGCGCGGCCCGGTGATTTCGCTGGCGGTGTTTTCCAGACTGATCAGCGCCAGCTTGGGGGAACGTGCCACCGAGGTTTTATAATCCGTGGCATAGGCGGGCGGGTGCCAGCGCCGGTCGCGTTGGTAGAACTCACCCTGTTTTTGGGGGGCTTTGGTCATGTTGGGGTCTCCTCCTCAGGGCTTTGGGCGGCGGCTTCAGCCTCCATTTCCGCATAGGTCTGTTTCGCCAGTTTCAGGGCATGGTTGGCGCGGGGGACACCCGCATAGATCGCCACATGCTGAAAGGCCTCGATCACATCGGTGCGGCTGGCCCCGGTGCGGGCGGTAGCACGAATGTGCATGGGGATTTCATCAAAATTCCCCAGCGCCGCCAAGAGTGCCAGTGTCAGCATGGAACGTTCGCGTTGGGCAATGCCTTGCGAGGCCCAGACAGTGCCCCAGGCGCTCTCGGTGATGAGCGCCTGAAAGGCGGTGTCCATCTCCGTTTTGGCGGCCTCGGCGCGATCCACATGGGCCGTGCCCAGAACTGCGCGGCGGGTGGCCATGCCCTGATCATATCGTGTGCTGCTCATTTACGGTCTCATCTGCTGTTGCGGGGCTATGGCAGTATCGCATATCAAAAATGAACGGTATAATGCGAAATTTAGCATGGTTGCATTCCGAGGGTGATATGCGTCTTTCTTCTCAGCTTAAACTGCGCCACCTGGAAGTCTTTGTCGAAGTGGCCCGCCAGGCCAGCGTGACCCAGGCGGCAGAGGCCCTGGGCCTGACCCAGCCCGCTGTGACCCGTGCCCTGCGTGAACTGGAGGCGGTCTGCGGCAAGCCGCTGGTGGAGCGGCACGGGCGCGGCATTCGCTTGTCGCCCTATGGCGACATGTTTCGCCATCACGCTGGGCGCAGCCTGGCACTGGCCCGCGATGGGGTCGCCATGTTGCAGGGATTAGAGGCGGCAGAGGGGGCGCGGCTGTCCATCGGGGCGCTGCCCACGGCCTGTGCCAGCCTGGTGCCGGACGCCCTGGCACAGCTGGGGGCGGGCAGCGGGCGAAGCCGGTTTTCGGTTGCAACTGGTGACAATCACACGCTGCTGGATCAGCTACGCCGGGGGGATCTGGATCTGGTTGTGGGTCGTTTGCCGGCACCTGACCGTATGATGGGTATTGATTTCGAACCTTTGTTTCACGAACCCGTGGCGGTGGTGGTGGCTGCAGGTCACCCGCTGGCTGGCCGGGCGCAGCTGCCGCTGGGGGCCTTGCAGACGCATCCGGTTTTGATGCCGCCGCCGGGGGCGATCATTCGCTCGCTGGTGGACCATATGTTTCTGGAACAGGGGTTGCTGATGCCGCAGGCCCCTATCGAGACGGTCTCACCCAGCTTTGGCCGCCGCTTTGTACTGGAACACGGGGCCATCTGGATCATCAGCCAGGGGGTGGTGCGCAGTGATCTGGCCGCCGGGGTGATGCAAGAGCTGCCGATTGATACCGCCATCACCCAGGGGCCGGTGGGCCTGTGTATTCGCAGCGAGCATCAACTGTCGGGTCTGGGGGCGCAGTTTTGCGCCAGTTTGCGGCGGTTGTGTTCTGGGTTGGCGCAGCCACAGACAGGGATCTGAGCCGAGATCTGAGCCGGGACCTGACCCTAGGCGCGCAGGCTGGCCAGGGCCATGCTGCTGACATCGCGGGCAATGGTGTCAATGAATTGCTGTGAGGCACCGCGTTCGGGGCGGAACCAAAACACCGGAGAATTGAGGATCAGCAATAACCCGGCCACCGCCACTGTCAGGTTGCGCGGTTCAAAGCTGCCCTCGCGGATCCCACGGGCCAGCTCGTTGCGAAACAGCATCTCATATTGGCGTTGCCCGCAGCGCAGCTTTTCTTGCAGGTCGCGCTCGACCTCGCTTACGGCTTTGGGGCTTGTTCCGGCATAGGTTTGCAGGATGACCTTGTGATAGGGCAGCGAGTTCAACACCTCGTAGACGTGACACCGTGCCATCTGTTCCAGCAGGGTTGCGGCAGGCAGGCTTGGGTCGATCACCTGTGCCACTGCACGATGGGTGAAGCGCGCCGCCCGCAGCTGCACCGCCGCAAGCAGGGCACCTTTTGACGGGAAGTGGTGATAGATCCGCCCCTTGGTCGATCCCAGCTGGGCTGCAATATCATCCACCGAGGCCCGGTCGGTGCCCAGCGTCATGAAACATTGGGCAGCTGCATCCAGAATCTCGCTCTTGGAGGTGCTGATCTGTTCTAACATGGCCTCTGCCTGCCGTTCGGGGTGGGACACTGCTGGAATACAGCTCTGCCTAGGCGGGGCTTTATCAGACCCGCTTGGCGAGAGGCAATCCCGGCAGTGGTGCTAAAATACCATAGCCCAGGCGGACGGGCCAGGGGGCGGATATGCGTAGCCAGAAGCCACTCCGCGCCCTGGCGAAGCAGTGCCAAAGACCTGATAGAAACGATCACCTATAGGCGCGGCCAGAGGGTGCTTGGCAGGCCAGTTTGAGAATCAGCCTAAGGGGTGTCTGGCATCAAAAATAGGCGGTTTTTCAGCATTTGACGCAGGGTCTCGCCGATTGACAGGTGAAAAACATACTCAGTAGTCTGTTTTTAGACGCTTGGGATTCCGCGGCTTGAGGAGGCAGCGCGCAAACCCACAAAAGAAGGCGCTAAGGCCCGGATATGACCGGGCGAGGAACCGTTCTTTAGGAACGGGGGGAGGAAAATTTGGAAGTATTGCAGCTCTTGGTCAGTGGGCTTGCGAATGGCTGTGTCTACGGCCTGATCGCGCTTGGATTCGTGCTGATCTACAAAGCCACCGAAGCGGTGAATTTCGCCCAGGGTGATTTCATGATGATCGGGGCCTTTGTCAGCCTTGGTCTGACCAATGCGGAATATATGGATCTGCCGTTCTGGATTGCCGCGCCGCTGGCGATTTCGATCATGGCGGTTTTTGGCTACCTGCTGGACCTGTTTGTCCTGCGCCATCTCTTTGGCCAGAGCCAGACGGCGGTGGTTATCCTGACAATTGCCATGGGCTTCGTGTTGCGTTTTGTTGCCGGGTTGATCTGGGGGCATGAGCCGCAGACGCTGGAAAGTCCGCTGGCGCTGGGGGATTTGCAACTTGGCGGTGTGGTGCTGGGCATGGCGGATGTGGCCATTATTATCGTCACCTTCCTGATGACCTTTTTCCTGTATCAGTTCTTTCAGCGTACCAAGCTGGGCTTGGCGATGCAGGCTGCAAGTCAGAATCAGATGGCGGCCTATTTCATGGGCATCCCGGTGAAACGGGTGCAGGGGCTGGTCTGGGGGCTGTCCGGCGCCACGGCTGCGGTTGCGGGCATTCTGTTTGCTTCCAAGGGGGCGATTGATCCCAATGCCGGGCTTTTGGGGATTAAGGCCTTTGCCGCGGCAGTGATTGGCGGCTTTGGCTCGCTTCCCGGTGCCCTAGCCGGTGGCCTTATCGTCGGGGTCATTGAACCCTTTGCTGCACGCTATCTTGCTGCAGGATATTCACAAATTGCGCCCTATGCGCTGTTGCTGGCCGTGCTGGTCTTCAGGCCTCATGGTCTGTTCAGCCAGGTCCGCGTGAAGAAGGTGTAAGCCAATGCGGATTCATTTCAAAACATCCTATGCGCATGACATCCGACTGTTTCCTGATCGCTGGACCCTATCGATTTATGGCTCACTGCTGGTGCTGGCCTTTGCGCTGCCCTACCTGCTGGACGAGTTCTTTCTGGGCGAGGTCACCAATGTGTTGATATGGGCCATCGCAGGCCTGGGGCTGATGCTGCTTACGGGGCAGACCGGACAGGCCAGCCTGGGTCACGCGGCCTTTCTGGCAATCGGCTGCTACGCCAATACCATCCTGATCGAGCAGGGCGTGCCCTTCATTATTGCCTTTCCGCTGGCGGGGATCCTAACCGGGCTGATCGGCGTGATCATTGCTATTCCGGTACTGCGGTTGCACGGGATCTATCTGGCAATTGCCACCATTGCCTTGTCGGTTCTGGCTGATGACATCATCGTGCTGACCGAACATTGGAGCGGCGGTGTTTCTGGCAAGTTCCCGGAAATGATCACCATCTTTGGCTTTGAGATCGAGCGCTGGTCGATGCCATCACGGTTCTACTACCTTGTTCTGGTTGTCACCATCATCTGCACCCTGTTTTACCGCAACTTGCTGCGCTCCCCCCTGGGGCGTGCCTTTGCGGCGGTGCGTGACAGCGAGGTTTCGGCCACTGCCATGGGCGTGCATATTGCCCGCACCAAGGGCAAGGCCTTTGGTCTCTCCTGCATGATCACCGGCTGGGCCGGCGCCTTGATGGGCTATTACGCGGGCACCTTCAACAACGAGACCTTCAGCCTGGTGATTTCCATCACCCTGTTGATGATGATCGTGATTGGCGGGCTTGGCTCTATCCACGGGGCGTTCTTTGGCGCCGTGGTTGTCGCCTTTCTGCCGCAGGCGCTGTCGATCCTGAAGGACAACGTTGTGGGCAGTGGTGTCGCCATTCCTGGGCTGGAAACCGGTGTATTTGGTATGATCCTGATCCTGTTCATCCTGTTTGAACCGATGGGGATCTACGGGCGGTGGCTGAAAATCCGCACCTGGTTTGAGCTGTTCCCATTTGCGCGCAAGGACATGTTCCGCCGCCAGAAATCCTACCTGAAGACGGAGCGCCTGAGATGAGCCTATTGGAAATCAAAAATGCCACGCTCAAGTTTGGCGGTGTGGTTGCGGTCAACGATCTCAGCTTCTCTGTTGAAGAGGGGGAAGTCTACGCCATCGTCGGGCCAAACGGGGCGGGGAAATCCACAGCCTTTAACCTGATCTCGCGCTTCTATGAGCCTTTTGCCGGCACATTCACCTTTGACGGCAACAACCTGCTCGACCGCGAGGCCGATCAGGTGGCTGACCTGGGAATTGCCCGGACCTTTCAGAATATCGAGCTGTTTGAACATGCCACCGTGTTGCAAAACCTGCTGGTCGGGCGGCACCGCCATCGCAAGACCACGCTGCTGGAAGAGATGTTCTTTACCCCCCGCGTGCGGCGTGAAGAAGAGCGCCACCGCGAGGCGGTGGAAGAGGTGATCGATTTTCTTGATCTGCAACCCTATCGCAACAAAATGATTGCCGGGCTGCCATATGGGGTCCGCAAGGTGGTTGAGCTGGGGCGTGCGCTTGCCTCAAAACCGCGCCTGCTTTTGCTGGATGAGCCCGCTTCGGGCCTGTCAGTCGAGGAAACCCAGGATATGCGCTGGTGGATTGATGATATTCGCAAACAGATGGGGATCACCGTTTTGATGGTGGAACATGACATGGGGCTGGTTTCGGGCGTGTCTGACCGGGTGCTGGCCCTGGCGGATGGCGCCAAACTGGCCGAGGGCACCCCAGCAGAAGTGCAGGCCGACCCGGCGGTCATCGAGGCCTATCTGGGTGCGGGGGCTGTGTGATGAGTGAACCTTTGCTGGAAATCAAAAACCTCGAGAGTTTTTATGGCCCCATCATGGCCATTCGCGGCGTTTCGCTGAAAGTGGACAAGGGCCAGATCGTCACTGTTTTAGGGGCCAATGGCGCGGGAAAATCGACGCTGTTGAAAACCATCTCGGGCATCATGGATCCCGAAAAGGGGCAGGTGCTGTTCAACGGCAAGCCCATTCAGGGGCAAGAGCCGCATCGCATCGTCGAACATGGCATCGTGCATGTGCCAGAAGGGCGTGAGGTTTTTCCACTGCTTACCGTGGATGAAAACCTGAGCCTGGGCGCCTATACCCGTTCTGACAAGGCCGAGATAGAGCGCGATCGTGAGATGGTCTTTGAGTATTTCCCGATCCTCGCGGAACGGCGCAACCAGGAGGCAGGCACGCTGTCGGGCGGTCAGCAGCAGATGTTGGCCATCGGACGCGGGCTGATGCTACGGCCGCAGATCATGCTGCTGGATGAGCCGAGCCTGGGGCTGTCGCCGCTGTTGGTGCAGGAAATCTTTGCCATCCTGCGCCGTCTGAATGCCGAAGCACATGTGACCATGATGCTGGTGGAGCAAAACGCGCGTATCGCGCTGGATCTGGCGGACGTGGGCTATGTGATGGAAATCGGCCGGATCGTGATGGATGGATCGGCGGACCGGTTGATGGAAAGCGAGGACATCAAATCCTTCTACCTTGGCCACCAAGAAGAGGGCCAGCGCGGTGAAAAGCGCTGGAAACGCAAGAAGACATGGCGCTAGGAGGCGGAGAGATGAATATGCAAGTCGTCAAACAGACCGGACCTGCCCAGATTGAAATCAATGGCGTCTCTTACAACGCGGAACCGGGGCAACGCCCGGTTCTGGTGGATGGCTGCGATACGGTGCCAAAACTGTTCCAGGCCCGCTGCATGGCGCTGCAAGAGCGCACGGCCCACCGTGAAAAAGACATGGGGATCTGGAAATCCTATTCCTGGTCCACCTATTGGCAGCAGGCGAAATGGATTGGCCTTGGGCTGGTCTCTCTGGGGCTGAAACGCGGCGAAGTGGTGTCGATCCTTAGCGAAGATCGCCGTGAATGGCTGTATACCGACATGGGGGTGCAGGGGGTCGGCGGCATTGCCTCGGGCGTCTATACCACCGATTCCGCATCGCAGCTGTCCTATCTGGTCAATGACAGCGAAAGCCGGTTCCTGTTTGTCGAAAATGACGAACAGTTGGATAAATACCTCGAAGTTGCCGCAGAGATGCCCAGCCTGCTCAAGGTGATTATCTATGATCGCGACGGTCTGCATGGTCTGGACCGGGATAAATGCCTGTTTCTCGAAGATCTCTGCGCATTGGGGCAGGCCTATGAAGCCCAGCATCCAGGTGCCTTTGAGGCAGGAATTGCCGAATCCAAACCCGAAGACACTGCCATGCTGATCTATACCTCTGGCACCACGGGCATGCCCAAGGGCGCGATGCTGGGGCATGAAAACGTGCTGGCCTCGATGGAATCTGGCGCGCGCGGCCTGGCTGTGAACCCGGATGATGAACAGCTGTGTTTTTTGCCGCTGTGCCATATTCTGGAGCGCAATGTCTCGGTCTATTTTCCGCTTGCGGCCTCTAGCACCGTGAATTTTGCTGAAAGCCCAGAGACGGTTTTTGACAATATGCAAGAGGTCTCTCCCGCGACGTTTTTTGCGGTGCCACGGGTCTGGGAAAAGATCTATTCCCGCGTTCTGGTTATGGCGCAAGAGGCAACGCCGATGGGGCGCTGGGCGTTCCAGCGCGCCATCAAGGCAGGGCAGGCGCGGGCCAAATATGTGATGTATGGCAAACAACCCCCGGCTGGGGTGGCGGCGCGCTATGCCTTTTGGGATTTCATGGTGCTGCGCAACCTGCGCCGGATGCTGGGCATGGACCGGATGCGGCGGGGCGGCACAGGGGCGGCACCAATCTCGCCCGAGTTGCTGAACTGGTACTGGTCGATTGGGGTGCCACTGATCGAAGGTTACGGCATGACCGAAAACGCCGGGATTGCCACCATCAACACGCTGGAGAAAAACCTCCCCGGCACCGTTGGCTGCGCCCTGCCGGGGATTGAGCTGCGGATCGCCGAGGATGGTGAAATTCAGACCCTTGGGTTGAACAATTTTCAGGGCTACTGGCGCAATAACGAAAAGACCGCCGAAACCTTCACTGCCGACGGCTGGTTACGCACGGGCGATGTTGGCCGGATTGATGATGCGGGTTACCTGACCATCACCGGCCGGATCAAGGATATCATCATCACGGCGGGCGGCAAGAACATCACCCCGGCCGAAATCGAGAGCCGGTTGAAGTTCAGCCACTATATTTCGGATGCGGTTGTGATCGGGGACAAGCGCAAATACCTGACCTGTCTGATCATGATCGATCAGGAAAACGTTGAAAAATTTGCCCAAGACCGGAAGATACCCTTTAGTGACTTTGCGTCGCTCTGTGCCGCCCCTGAAGTGGTGCAGCAGATCGGCCAAGAGGTGGAGGCGGTCAATCGGGATTTTGCCCGAGTGGAACAGATCAAGGATTTCCGCCTGATCAATGTTCTGTTGACCGCAGAGGATGACGAGTTGACGGCGACAATGAAATTGAAACGCAGTTTTGTGGAGAAGAAGCATAAGGCACTGATCGACGACATGTATTGACGGTGCGAAGCAAACGCGCCGCGAATCAATCCAGGGAGGAAATGGAAATGAAGACACTAACATCCAAAGTGATGGCGGGGACCTTGATGGCGGGCGCTCTGGCGCTTGGCGCGGGCTCTGCTGTTCAGGCCGAAAGCCAGGGCGTCAGCGACAGCGAGGTGGTGTTCGGCTCGGTCAATGACCTCAGCGGCATCTTTGCGGCGGTCGGGGTTCCCGCCACCAATGGTGCCAATATGCGCTTTGCCGAGGTCAATGCCGCAGGCGGTGTGCATGGGCGCCAGATCCGCTTTGTGGTTGAAGACAACGGCTATCAGATCCCGCGCGCGATGCAGGGTTACAACAAGCTTTTGAACCGCGACAAGGTCTTTGGCATGTTGCTGTCGTTGGGCACGCCAATGAATACTGCCGGTTTTAAATTGCTGGATCCAAAGGGTATTCCCAACATCGGGCCCCTGTCTGCGGCGCGTCAGATGCTGCAGGACCCTGTCGATAACAAATTCATCGGCTTTTCCAGCTACTATGATCAGGTGGATGCCGGGGTGACCTATCTGGCTGGCGAATTCGACGCCAAGGAAATCTGTTCGATGTATATTCCATCGGATTTTGGCAAGGAAATTCAGGAAAGCGCCAAGGCCACGACTGAAAAGCTGGGCCTGAACTATGCTGCTGAAACCAGCCATAAACCGGATGAACTGGATTTTGTCGGCTCGCTGACCAAGCTGAAGGCCGCGGGCTGTGACGTCATTGCCATGGCGCTGGGTGTGCGTCAGGGTATCACTGTTGTTGGCACCGCCAAAAAGCTGGGCTGGACCGACGTCAAATTCCTCAACACATCTGCAGGTTTCCTGGATGTTGTCGCCGCCGTTCCTGGTGGCGTGACAGAGGGGCTCTATGCTGCGGCGGGCTGGGTTGACCTGATCGCGCGCGCGGAAGACGAGGCCCCTGCCAAGTTCATCGCGGATTATGATGCGATGTTTGGCCAGCCAGCAAGCGGCTTTGCCATGCTTGGCTATTCGGCTGCGGATACCGTGGTGCGCGCGCTGGAAGCGGCAGGTCCCGATCTGACGCAGGAAGCCTTTATCAAGGGTATGGAAACGCTCGAGTATTTCGACGAGCTGACCGATACTGCGATCTCCTACAGTGCCGATGATCACCGTGGTGCTGATGACATCGTGATTTCGGTTGTCGAAGGCGGCAAGTGGAAAGAGCTGAGCCGCGAGTAAGGCGCGTACCAGCTAGCCGTTCCCCGCGCTAGATTGCGGGGCTGACATAAGACAAGGCCCGGTTTGCCACAGGCACGCCGGGCTTTTTTTATGTGCTATTGCGCAGCAGGTTCGGCTTGGGCGTGTTGATGTTGCGTTGAAATAAGATGCAATCTCATATAAATTCGCATGTAAGAATGTATTTTAACGTTGGAAGGCGCGGAAAACCAAATGGGAAAAGATATGACAGTGAACCGGCGCGACGTCATGACTGGTTTGGCGACGGGTTTGGCCACGGGGCTCCTGTTGCCCGCGCAGGGTTGGGCAACAGCAGGGGCAGCGGATCTTACCATTGGGGACATGCAGGTGCAGACCCTGTCGGATGGCCATCTGGTGCTGCCGCGTGCGATGCTGTTTGCCGGGCTGGAACCCGCCGCAGTGGACCAGATCCTGCAGGCCAAGGGGATCGGGGCAGGTCCCATTGAGCCGCCGATCAATGTCACCCTGCTGCGGGATGCCAACCGGGTGGTGCTGTTTGATACCGGGGCTGGCCCCAGTTTCCAGGCGTCTGCCGGGCGTCTGCTCGCGGCGCTGGAAACCGCAGGTCTGTCCCCCGAAGAGGTGACCCATGTTGTCTTTACCCATTGCCACCCGGATCATCTTTGGGGGGTGCTGGATGATTTTGACGATCCATTGTTTTCCAATGCCGAATATCTGATGGGCAGGGTTGAATGGGATTATTGGTTTGACCCCAATACTGCGTCGACCATTTCCGAGGAGCGGGCCTCAATGGCGGTAGGGGCGCGCCGCCGGATGCAGATCGTGGCAGAACGCACCACCCGGTTTGAAGATGGCCAAGAGATCTTGCCAGGTATCGAAGCCCAGGCCAGCTATGGCCACACACCTGGGCATATGTGCTTCGCTCTGCGCTCATCAGGAGAGAGCCTGCTGATTGGAGGGGATGCCATCGGCAACCACCACGTCAGCTTTGCTGAACCGGGCTGGCCCATCGGCACCGACCAAGACACAGAGCAGGCGGCAAAGTCGCGTTTAAGGCTGTTGGATATGCTAGCACATGACCAAATGCGCTTGATTGGAGCCCATCTGCCGCAGGGTGGTATTGGCCGGGTTGAACTGCTGGGCAGCGGCTTTCAATTCATTCCCGATGCGGTGAATTGATTGGGCTATCACCGGATGTTCCTGGGGGATCTGTTGTCTCTGACCTGTATATCTAAATGAATTAATTAATTTAGTGTTTTGATCCTGATTTTTGCCTTTTATCTTTAATTTTCTGGCGAATTGGGGTGAGGCATTTTTTCCAGAAAAATGGGATGTAGCAGCAGGCCGCGGCAGTATTTCTGGCCGTCGATTTACCAAAGGCAGGCGTGGGAACAGCCGCGTTCACAGGCCTTTGGTCGAAACTTGCGCTACTGTGTCTCGCAGACTGCGCCTGCTTGCATGCAGAAAAAGGTCAACCATAGCGCCATATTTCATGAGGGAATCATGCCACTTTGCATGGGGGACAGGGCGGCAACGGTGTCATTCGACTCACCTGGTCGCAATACGCACGTGTCGTTTTTTGATTGAAAGGGCTGTTTGGCGCAGAAAACACCTCATCAAAGTGAATTTTTTCCAATAGTGGGAGGGACTGACGTAGGTCATTGAATATGCATAATTTAGCATCATCGATTGCACTGTTACGTGTTCCCGTTTTGGTCTGAGAACGTCTCTCTCAATTCATTTGATGGTGATTACTATTTACAATTTAAGGGAGAATTGCTGTACTTTAATTATACTTTAGTGTTGTCTGGTGGGTGTTTCATGAGTGTTTTGCTGCGTGTCGGTCAATTTGGTGCCTTTAGTGTCGCTCTGGGCGACGGAACACCAATCCCTTTGGGTGCTAAACATCAGGCACTTCTGGCTTTGCTCTGTACTGCGGATACCGGGGTACGCACCCGGGCCTTTCTGGAGCAAGCCCTGTGGAGTCTGGCGCAGCCAGAGCAGGCCAAGGCCAGCCTGCGCACCGCTTTGTCGACACTGCGCCGCCACCTCGGCGCAGAGGCCGCAGCCCTGCTTAGCGCGAACCGCGAAAGGGTCATCCTGGATTTGAATGGTGTTGCCTTTGAGGATGGCACTGGCGATGCCGAATTCATGGAGGGATTTGAACTGCCCCATGAGGCGAATTTTGCCCGCTGGTTGCAGCAGATCCGGCATGATACGCTGCGCAGCCAGGCGCGCCGGGGCCAGGTGCCGCTGCAGGAACGGCGCCTGCGGCCCGAACCACTGTTGCCGCTGATCGCTGTCTTGCCCTTTGTGCAATTGGCACCTGGAGAGGACACCTCGCCGCTGGGCTCTCTCATAGCAGAGGAATTGTCGCGCAGTCTGGCGCGCAGCCAGGCCTTTACCGTGACCTCTTATCTGGCCTCGCGGCAGTTTGATGCGACCCGGGTGCGCCCCTCTGAGGTCTCTGCCGTTGCCGGAGTGAAATATTTGGTATCGGGGTCGGTGCGGGCCAATGGCCAAGTGGTGGCCGCCGAGATCGAATTGCATGACGCAGAGCGTGAGCAGGTGATCTGGTCGCGCCATTTTGAGGGCCCCTTGCCGGATTTGATGACGGGCCGCAGCGAGGCACTCTGCGAGGCGACGCGGCAGATTGGCCAGACGCTGATCGGGGAGGCCGTGCGCATTGCGGGGTTCAAGCCGCTTCCCAGTCTGGAAGGGCATATGCTTTTGATGGCGGCAATTTCGATGATGCAAGAAATGACGCCGGAACGTTTCAGCCGCGCGCGTGAGGTGCTGAAGGTTCTGCTGGAGCGTGACCCAAAACACCCGCTGGTTCTGACCTGGATTGGGTTCTGGCATGTGTTGCGGGTGCAAAAAGGCTTCTCCAGCGACCGTCAAATGGATGCGGGGCTTGCCAATCAATTCGCCGGTGCTGCCCTGGAATCCGATCCTTCTTTTTCGCTCGCCCATACCTTGAAAGGCGCGATTTCCAGCCATCTTCTGTTTGATTTTGAGCAGGCACAAGAATCCTACGATCTGGCCCTGAAGGATAACCCGAACGAGGCACTGGCGATTTTGCTGAAAGGTGCCACCTGGGCCTATCAGGGGCACCCGATTGAGGCGGTGGAACTGACCGATGCGGCGCGCCGCCTATCGCCACTTGGGCCGCAGAAGTATTATTTCGACTCGGTATCGGCATTTGCCAATCTTTCGGCGCATAACTACGACCGCGCGCTGGCTTTGGCTGATCGTTCGTTGCAGGCCAATGCGGCCTATCCCGCCAGCCTGCGTACCAAGGTGATTGCGTTGCAACTGGCCGGTCGATCTGGCGAGGCGCGCGCCGCAGTGCAAAACCTCTTGGCGGCCTCTCCCAGTTTTAACCTGACGCAGTATAGTAGTGAACACCCCGGTGCGGCTGCGCAGGGGGGGGGCGCCTGGGCAGATGCGCTCAAACAAGCGGGCGTTCCGGCCTGATCTTTCGCGACCTCTTGTGATCGTCGCCGCGGCGCAGTCTCGATGCGGGGCAGGGGACCGGGTGAAATCCCCATCTTGGCCCTGTCTTTCCGGCTGTCGCCCTGTATTCTGCGCCCAATCCTGCAAATAGCGGATTGCCTGTCGCTGCGACCTGCGGTCCGCTTTTGAACGGGGCAGACAAGACAAAACACAAGGAAATTACCACTATGAAAGCTATCACCTACCGCGCCTTTGGGCCCGCCGCCGAGGTTTTGCAGTTGGAAGAACTGCCCACCCCGAGCCCTGATCACGGCGAGGTTCTGGTCGAGGTTTCCTTTACCGGGGTGAACCCTTCGGATGTGAAAACCCGCACGCGTGGTCAGCCCGGTCTCACTGGCTTTCCCTGGGAATATATCATTCCACATAGTGACGGTTCCGGGGTGATCTCGGCTGTGGGCGACGGTGTGCCTAGCAGTCGTATCGGAGAGCGCGTCTGGATCTGGAACGGCCAGTTCCGCCGCGCCTGTGGCACTGCGGCGCAACAAATCACCCTGCCAGCCGCGCAGGCCGTGCCGCTGCCCGATAATGTCAGCTTGGAAGCAGGCGCAGTGCTTGGCATTCCGGGGCTGACCGCCTGTCACGCAGTTTTTGGTCAGGGCGATGTCACGGGTAAAACAGTGCTGGTACAGGGCGGGGCGGGGACCGTAGGTATTCTGGCCGTCCAGCTTGCCAAATGGGGCGGCGCACGGGTCATTGCGACCTGTGGTGCCCAGGGCAGCGACCGCGCGCGGCGCGCGGGCGCCGATACGGTGCTGGACTACCGCGCCGAGGACCTCGGGGATCAGGTTCTGACTGCAAATGATGGCAACCCCGTCGATTTGATTGTCGAAGTCGAGCTCGGCTGCAACATCGACACGGATGCCCAGGTGATCGCAGAAAACGGTCGCATCGCCGCCTATGGATCGGCCCGCGAGATGTCGCCCAAGCTGCCCTTCATGCCGCTGCTCTTCAAGGCTGTGACGGTGGATATCATTTTGGTTTACCTGCTGAGCACAGCTGAACGCGACAGGGCGATCCGACGTCTCAATGATGCGCTAGAGGCCGAGGCGCTGAAGTTTGATATCCAAAAGGTCTACGATATTTCAGAGGTTTGCGCTGCACATCAGGCGGTAGAGGCTGGCGCGCGCGAGGGCGCTGTCCTGATCCGCCTCAACGATAGCTAGGGCGTTTACGCCTGTTTTCGGGGGGCGAATGAGGGTGGGGAGAAAAAGTTTTGTTTTTTTCTTCAAATCCCCTTGCGCCCCCCCCAAACTCGCACTAGAACGCCGCTCACTGATGGGGTGTGGCCAAGTGGTAAGGCAACAGTTTTTGGTACTGAAGATCGTAGGTTCGAATCCTACCACCCCAGCCAGTACTTTCCAGCCATAGACGTAAGAGCTACGAAGCCCGAACCGGCCCCAATCGCCCCGGATTTCTTTGGAATTCAGTAAGCCCCCACCACCAGCCTCCATCGCGCTCCACCACCCGCCAGAGCTCTCCAGCAGCCCTACGCTGACGCTCCAACGGCCCCAGTTCTGCCCCTGCAACGGCCCCAGAACCGTCAACCCGTCGACCAAGCCGATGATCGGAATCGAAAGGCTAGGTTTCCTACCACCCCAGCCAGTACTTTCCAGCCATAGACGTAAGAGCTACGAAGCCCGAACCGGCCCCAATCGCCCCGGATTTCGGCCCCAGTGTTTTGGGTCGTCTGGGTGGCGCTGACGAGGCTCTGGGTGATGTACTTGCCCCCCTGCAGAGCTGGCCTCCCCAAGTTGGAGAGACCGCTGACGTTGTGCCTGAGTATAGTGGGGCAGAGGGATAAGTAATGGAAGCGAAGGGAAGAAACGGGAAGAGCCCCTGAGACTACCCGGTTCCCCCATCATGTTCCCCCACTCCCAGATCCTAGATACGCAAACCTCTCGTTGAAGCACCGCTGACGCCTCTCGTAGGCGGGGCAGCTGGGG
>NZ_JBLWXG010000017.1:0-39571 GCF_048267565.1 Pseudophaeobacter sp.
GTCAGCTCGTCCATCGCGGCGGCGGTTTCTTCCAGCGTCGCCGCCTGGCTTTCGGTACGATGCGACAGATCATCCGAAGCCTGGCTGATTTCAGCGGCTCCGTTGCGAATGGAGTTGGTCGCCTCGACCATTTTGGCCATTGTGCCGCTCAGGGTTTCGATCGTCTTGTTAAAGTCGGTGCGCAACTGGGCATAATCCGCCGGGAAGGCCTGACCGATTTTCACCGTCAGATCCCCCTGCGACAGCGCAGCCAGGCTGCGGCTCAGAGTTGAAACAACATCTGACTGCTCTGCTGCGCGGTCCGTTCGTTCCTGCTCCAGCTCTTTTTGACGAATCAGCGACTGCCGGAACACTTCCAGTCGGCGCGCCATATCGCCAATTTCGCTCTTGTTGCCGATTCCAGGGATGTCGGTCTCGGTGTCACCCTCTGCCATGCTGTGCATCCGGTCTTTGAGAGCGTTCACCGGCTTTGTCACACTGCGGGTGATCACGTTGGCACCAATCGCCAGGATCGCAAGGCTGATTGCCAGCGCGGTCATTGCCGTCCAGCGCATCGCATTCAAT
This sequence comes from Pseudophaeobacter sp., assembly GCF_048267565.1. NCBI lineage: Bacteria > Pseudomonadati > Pseudomonadota > Alphaproteobacteria > Rhodobacterales > Roseobacteraceae > Pseudophaeobacter > Pseudophaeobacter sp. The sequence continues at coordinate 565 of NZ_JBLWXG010000017.1, forward strand.
TCTTCTTCAATATCAGATACATATGCACCTGTTCCGATGACCCAACCCCAAGGAGCAAAGAGCTTCACATAGCCCATTTTTGCTTCCTGGATTTCAGAATCCGGTTTATTGAAATGGTAAATGACCGATCCTGCGCCATCGGCTTCGACAACCTTGGCGAATTCCTGGAAAATCAAGAGGCCATTCACATCTTCGTAGCTGGACTGGTCTTCACCGATCAATTGCTTTGCCACTGCGTGGGCACGCATCACGTTTTTATCATCATAGGCAAAGAAATAACCGGTCGCACCAAACCGCAACAGTTCAATCTCGGCCTTGCCCTGTTTCTGGGCTTCCTCAAGCGTCAGCTCGCCCGCCTGCACCTGCGCATCCAGATCCACAAGGATGCTGATCATTGCATCGGTCACACTGCCGAGCTCTTTTTCGCGCATGTCGTAGGCGTTTTCTACTGATCGCGACAATAATACAAAGGTCAAAACAGCGGCCAAACCAACGGCTAAGGCCGCCAGGGCATATATCCGTGTCGGCAATCGGAACAGGAGCTGTGGCATTTTGGATGGTCCTTTAAAACTTATGCTTCTGCTCTGCTTATGCCCGGTGTCCTAAGATTTCATTATTTCCACTTTCTGAAAGAACATTTCAGCGATACCAATAGATGCAATTATAACAAACACACCCGCGCCCCACTGGCGGCCCCTCTGCGTTGGGCTATGGGTGGCTGCTGGCAGCCCTCCCCCAACCTCAGTCAAATAGCCGTTTCAGGATCAGCAACCCCTGCTCAAGCTCAGCCTCGTTGTACCCGCAAAACCCCAATAAAAGCCCGTTATGGGCTATCGACGCCCCGGTCTGACGCTGCACAAACCCCGATAGCGCCTCAAGCGTCAGCCCCTGTGCGGCGGCGGCGGCGCAGATGTCGCGATCCCGCTGGTTGCAGGTCAGATGGAACACCACCTGCATGCCCGCCTGATGATCATGGCAAAACCCATAGGCGCCAAAATCCTGCGCCAGCCTCGACAACAGATAGCGACGGCGCTCGGCATAGACCCGGCGCACCCGGCGCAGGTGGCGATAAAACTCTCCGCTGGCGATAAAATCTGCCAGCGGCTGCTGTGGCATACTGCTGGCCAAGGGGCCAAAGCGCTGGATGCTGTGTTGAAACACCTGCACCAACGATTCCGGCAGGATCAAATAGCCAAGGCGCAGCGCGTTGGAAAAGATCTTGGAAAAACTGCCAATGTAGAGGCTGCGCTGCAACCGATCAAACCCCGCCATCGCCGGGATGGGGCGGCCCGCATAGCGGAACTCGCTGTCGTAGTCATCTTCTATGATCCAGGCATCCGTTTCGCGGGCCCATTGGAGGAACTCCATTCGGCGCGCAGGCGACATCGCGCCACCCAGCGGAAATTGATGCGAAGGGGTCAGAATGGCCAGACGTGCGGCAGCGGATCGGCTCGGCAGAATCGCACCGCTATCGTCCAGACGCAGATAGTCTGCCCTCAACCCCTGCGCGGTGACAAAATGCGACAAGGGTGGATAGCCGGGATCCTCCAGCGCCACCCTGTCGCCCGCCACTGCCAGCGCATGCAGGCAGATCGACAAGGCATCGGTGGCACCGGCGGTGACGATCACCTGCTCTGGTCGGGCGGAAATCCCGCGCCATTCCGCAACATGGTCGCAAATCGCCTGCCGCAGCGCCCAGGCACCAAAGCCACCGGTGCCATGAAACATCGCCTGCGGATCAGCGCGGCAAACCCGCGCCACCGTCTTGGCCCATTGCCGATAGGGAAACAGCCGCATATCCGGGGTGCCCGCACGAAACGGGCGCGACGTCGACATCTCTTGCGGGGGCGAAGCAAGGTCCTGGTCAGGGCTGACGCCGCTTTGCTGGGGCAGCTCCACCTCTCCCACCGCGCACAGACGATAGCCCGACCCTTGCTGGCTGCTCAAATAACCCTCGGCCACCAGCTGTTCATAAGCGGTGACAACGGTAGAGCGCGACACCCCAAGTTCTGTTGCGAAGACCCGCGTTGGTGGCAATTTGCTACCCAGCCCCATGGCACCAGAGGCAGCCCGCGCGCGAATGGCACTGCAGATCTGTTCAAACACTGGCGTGCCCGATGACCGATCAATGGAAAATCCCAGCCAGGGTGTTTGCGTCATTGGTGGGCGTCCTTCCAGATTGGTAGGTTAAAATATGTCCATTCCTGACAATAGTGTTCAACCAAAAAAAGGTTAATCAACACAGATCCCCTAGAGACTGGCGCAAACGGTTTTAGAAGAGCCCAATCAGAGACCGGATACTTCCCACTCTGCACCATCTTGCCCGCCTCTGCGGCCAAGGACACCGCCCGGCAATAACGCTGCGTTTTTGCCGCAGCAGCCGCCACAAACTCTTGACCCAAGCCCGTGCTGGCTCGTCATCTATCATGGCTGCAGCAGCGAACCTGTTACATTGCGCTCCTATTGCTGGCGCCAGTCCCACCCTGCCCACCCCTCGGGCGCTTTGGGGTATTCGACAAGAACAAATTGAGAGAACAAACATGTCCAACAAGATCCGCGCCGCCGGGATTGGTCTGGCCCTGGCCGCAACCAGCCTGCCATCTCTAGCACTGGCCGAAAACCGCATTGACCGTATTCGCCCCGACGCACCAGAGCTGGCCGCCTTTGGCGCCTATCCCATCGGGGTACAGACCTTGGAATTCACCAATCCGGGGCAGCACGACATCCTCAATACCACCGACGCGGCGCAGCCGCTGTATGATCGCGACATCACCGTTGAAGTCTGGTACCCCGCCGCTGTCGGCACCGAGGCAGGCGGCAGTTACCAGGCCATTCTGCGGGATGGCAAAACCGAAGTGACGTTAACAGGCCGTGCCGCCCGTGATGCCCCCCCGGCAAGCGGAGAGCGCTTTCCAATGGTGGTGATTTCGCATGGCTACCCCGGCAATCGCTATCTGCTGTCCCATCTTGGGGAAAACCTTGCCACCAAGGGCTATGTCACCGTCTCGATTGATCACCGCGACAGCACCTATTCAGATCAGGCTGCCTTTGGCTCTACCCTGCTGAACCGTCCACTGGACCAACGGTTTGTCATTGATCAAATGGCAGCACTGGAGGGGCCCCTGGGTGCCATTATCAATACCGACCAGACCGGGGTCATCGGTTATTCAATGGGTGGCTATGGCGCGCTGGTCTTTGCAGGGGCTGGTGTGACCGAAGCCTCGACCCAATATAGCTGGGGCACCCCCGCCGGTTTGCTGGCCCGCCACCAGGCTGGGTCTGACAGCCACGCGGCGTTGATTGATCCGCGGGTGAAAGCCGTGGTTGCGATTGGTCCCTGGGGCATGAACACCGGCTTCTGGGATGCCACCGGCCTGGCTGGCATCAACAAGCCGCTATTGATGATGGCCGGCAGTGTCGACGATGTTTCGGTCTATGCGGCCATGCGCCAGATCTTTGAAGGCGCGGTCAATACCAGCCGCCATCTGCTTACCTTTGAAAACGCCAACCACAACGCCGCCGCCCCCATGCCCGCCCCGATCGAAAGCTGGGACCCGGTGGACCATCTGGATTTCATCCCCTTTGAGCACTACGCCGATGCTGTTTGGGATACCAACCGGATGAACAATATCACCCAGCATTTTGCCACCGCATTCATGGGGCTGCATCTCAAGGCAGAGGACGACAAGGCCAGCTATCTGGAACTGGTAGCAAATGCCGCTGACGGGGTTGTCTCCAAGGATGACACCGGCAAGGAGCAGGCCGATCACAGCTATTGGAAAGGCTTTGCACCGCGCACGGCAGCAGGCCTTCGCTTTGAAACACTGGCAGCCGACCAGTAACCGCGAGCGATGAAACAGGCCTTCTCTCCGACACATATCAACCCAGCCGGGCTGATCTTGTTGGGGAGAGGCATTTTGCGCAGGCTGGCAAAGCTCACATCGGCTCAGCCTCTAGACGGGTGTTTTACCTATTTTCGGGTTCCGGCATAATTTTGCCCAAATAATGCCCTCCAAATCACCATAATCTTAAACTATTTGATAATGAACCTGAAGATTTGTGAAGACTGGCCCGGCCCCACCCTGAGTAAAACTATTGCTTCGATTTATACCTGTCCTTCATCCCCTTGCTGCTGCCCTTGTTTTTAGCGTGGTCTCTCCTGTGTCCAGTAACGAATTGCCGAAAGTCCTGTTCCAGTGTGATTTTGAACAGCACCCTTCAATCTGCAAAGCCCTGGTGGAGGCGCTAAAAAGCAAAACGCCGGAACTGGATCTGACACTAGCAGATATCAGCGCCCCGTCCGGCATTGAAATAGCCGATCACTTCTCGGGTTTGACCCTTCGTTATCTTGAACAAAGTCGCACCAAAGATCGGCTCTCTGGACAACTGGTTTGGCAAGATCAAGAGGGCCAACGTGTGGACGGCCCCTTGTTGGAGTTATCAATCATGGACAGTAAATTGGAGGGTCATAACCTGACACCTTTTGCACATGCTTTGATTGAGGTCTCTGACCTGCCGATATAGAAATCCCGCCATATAGCCCGGTCTCTGCGACCGGAAAATCAATATTGTAGTAAATATAGAGAATTGCCTTATGCCTGCCAGCACCGACAGCCAGACCCTTTCAACTCCCGTGACTTCAGCCCGGTCAGGAGAGTTCCATGTGTGAGTTTTGTGGCAACCGCGATCATCGCCTCTTTGTTGAAGACACGACACATACGCCCACCGTGGAAACAAGCTATGCGACCAAGCCAACAAACACCGTTGACGAGATCGCCGACTATCTGACAACTGGCTACTGGGAAGCCAACGGTGGTGCAAAACGCTCCTTCAGCGAGTCGACTGGAGACGAACTCAGTGTAAATCTGACCGGTTTGACGGCCTCTGCCAAGGCAGTCGCGCGACAAGCTCTGGAAGCCTGGGAAGCGGTTTCCGGATTGAAATTTGTCGAAACCACATCGAGCATCGTGGATATCAGTTTTGACGACACAGACCAAAGGGGAGCCTATGCCCAATCCTCCGTGTATTCATCAGGTGACATCTACAGATCATGGGTTAATATTCCCACGTGGTGGGGCGCCAATGCAGACTACTATCTGCAGACCTATATCCACGAAATAGGCCATGCTCTTGGCCTGGGGCACGCTGGTCTCTACAATGGCACCGGGACCTATGAAGACGATGCGGAATATGCCAACGACAGCTGGCAGATGAGCATCATGTCCTATTTCTCACAGTATGAGGCCACAGCGGTTGATGCCGATTTTGCCTATGTCTACACGCCCCAGATCGCCGACATTGCCGCCATTCAGGATCTCTATGGCGTCCCGACCAATGTGGAAACCGGCAATACCACCTATGGCGATGGCAACAGCACCGGTCGCAGTATCATGGATATGGACCACGGCTATGCCTTCACTATTGTGGACAGTGGCGGCATCGATACCATCAATCTGGGTTCGCGCAGCTACAACCAGAACCTAAGCCTGGTGGTCGACAGCTTTTCCGATTTGAACGGCAAGGTCGGAAACTTTGCCATTGGCCGCGGCACAGTCATTGAAAACGCCATCACCGGCTCTGGCAATGATACCATCACCGGCAATGCGGCAGACAACTATCTGCAAAGCGGCAGCGGGAACGATACGCTGATCGGTGGCGCTGGCAATGATACCCTGGTGGGCGGTAGCGGAGATGACCTCTACTATGTCGATGCCAGCACTGACCGGATTGTAGAAAACAGTGGCGAAGGCCAGGATCATGTCGAGGCCTCCACCAGCTTTGCGCTTCGCAACAGCAGCAACAACATCGAAACGCTGACCCTGACCGGGACAGGCGATTTTTCTGGTGTCGGGAATGGGCGCAAGAACACAATTACCGGCAATAGCGGCAACAACCTGCTGAACGGCGCCTGGGGCAATGACACACTGATTGGCGGCGCAGGCAACGACACCTTCAAGGACGGCGCGGGCAAGGACCGGATGATCGGCGGCACCGGCAATGACACCTATTATGTTGATCATGCCTTGGACCAGGTGCATGAACAGCAAGGCGAAGGAATAGATCTGATAAAGGCGGGCATGTCAGTTGCGCTGCGCGACCTTAGCAATCATGTAGAGAACCTGACCCTGACAGGCACCGGCGACATCGACGGCACTGGCAATGGCCGCAAAAACGTGATTGCGGGCAATAGCGGCAACAACCTGCTGAACGGTGCCTGGGGCGATGACACGCTGCTTGGCGGCGCAGGCAACGATACCTTCCAGGATGACAACGGCAACGACCAGATGGCGGGAGGCACCGGTAACGATACCTACTATATCGACAGCCTTGGTGATCGGATCGTCGAAACGAAGGGCAATGGCACCGATCATGTGATTTCATCGGTCAGCATTGCACTGCGGGACCTCAGCCAGAACCTGGAAAGCCTAACCCTTTCCGGCAGCGCAGATATTGATGGCACCGGGAATGGCGGCGCAAACGTGATCACCGGCAACAGCGGCAACAACCTGCTGAACGGTGCCTGGGGCGATGACACGCTGATTGGCGGTGCGGGGAATGACACCCTGAATGACGATGGTGGCAATGAGGTGCTGACTGGCGGCAGTGGCGCCGATGTCTTTGTCTTTTCCGGAAGTTTTGGCACAGATACCATCACCGATTTTGACACCACCGAAACCGGCGAGATCATTTCACTGGCGGGTGTCAGCGGCATCAGTAGCTACGATGACCTGGTGAACAATCACCTCAGCGAAGTGGGCGGCGATGCGATCATCAGCGATGGTCTCGGCAATAGCGTGATGCTCACCGGTGTTGGAATAGCGGACCTCACGGCCGACGACTTTCTGTTCTAGCCCCCGGCGAGCGCTTGCCCCCCCCCTGCGGCGTTGGCATCTGCGGGCAGTTTTCACCCAGAACATATAAAAGGCGGGCCAATATGGCCCGCCTTTATGCATGGAATGCCCCTGTCGCAAGGCGCATATAATCAAAGGGACAGCTCCGCCCCAGCCCCCACCTAGTTGGCAGGGTCTGCGTTGCCTTTTGGTCGCTTTTGCCACTGGGCATTCATCACCCGATTCAACCAGGCAAGCCCCACCAATGCCAACCCAAGCCCCATAAAGGAAAACACCCGCATCAACCCGGAAAGCCCACTCATATCCACCAGGAACACCTTGGCGATAGTCAACACCACCCCTGCCATGGCCAGCTTGCGCAACAGGTCAGAGCGCCGCCAGAACGCCAGGATCAGCCCGCCTGCCGAAGCCAGCAACAGCGCGACGGTGTAAGAATACAGTTCTGGATCACTGACGCCCGGCAGGCTCAGGTCGTCGCCCTGCCAGAACCGGCGGATCTCTAGGCTGACATAATAGGCGCCCAGGGCACTGGCCAGAACCACGCAGGCCCGGCGCAGCCAGCCCCACCGCCCCGGCAACCGTAGGGCGGCACCGGCAAAGACGGCAGCCAACGGCAGATATGCCGCTGCAAGGCTATCAAAGATCAAGGGGCCTGCGGTGAACTCTGCATAGGAAAACAGCGGATTGGCAAAGACAAACAGCGCCAGAATGCTGCCCAGGGCAGCAAGCCCATAGCCCAGCGCCAATACCCCGCGCAGCACTGTCGATACCCGACCGCTCAAGGAAATCCGGTAGATCTGGTTCATCAGACAGGCTGTCCAGACCGTCGCCAAGAGCCCCATGCCAGCATGGCCATGGCGCATCTCTTCCGGCAGCAGGCGCAGGATCAGCACGCTCAGGAAAACTGCCGCCAGGGTCACGGCAGCGCTTTCCAGTACCAGCGCGGTCTTTTCCCGGCGTCCCCGCGCCAGCCGCCAGCCAAGGCCCAAGAGGCCAAGGCTGCCCAGATAGGCGAGCAGGACCTGCCACAGAGGCGTTACATAGCGCCAATCCTGGTCGATATAGTCGCGATCAAGCGCCCAGAACACGCCGGGGTCCAGCACCAGCCGATAGGTGATCACAGCAACCCCCAACTGCACAAAGACCGCCAGGGTCGGCAGATCGTATTTACGATCGATCACAACCACCAGCACCACCATGACCGCCAGCGCCAATGTCAGCGCCGATTTTGACAGGACAAGGAACAAGGCAAAGGCGATAAGGGTCAGCGCGGCAATGGCGAACAGCGCCACCCGCAGTGCAGGCTTTGCCACCTGCGGCCCGCGTGCGCAGCGCTCTGCGCCAAAGGTCATCCCCGCCGCCAGCAGCAGCGCCGCCAGCGCCCAGGTGTAGGTGCCATGGATCGCTACCGGGGCCCAGGTGAACTCCACCACCAGCATCAGGCTCGGCGCAAAAACCGCCGCACAAACGGCCCAATAGATCGCCCGATCGACTTCTGTCTCCGCCTCGGGTCGCAGGCTCCACTGCATCCGCAGATAGGCCAAGGCAGAGCCAAGCGCGCCAATTGCCATCAATACCCAGATGGTTTGCGGTGGCGCTGTTTCGGGCGGGCGCTGCAGGGCGGCGTGAAACTCTTGCAGCAGCGGGCCTGCATTGAAGCCCTCATTCAGGATCAACGCCAGAATGGCCAGCCCCGGCAGCAGAGCGTGATCAAACAGCGCCACCGCCTGGCGCATCCAGATCAGTGTTGCCAGCAGCAGCACCACCAAGATACCCAGCGCAAAAACCACCTCTGCAGCTTGATCCGCCTGCACCGCCACCAAAAGCGCTGCGCCACTCACCGCGCCAGTCACACAGGCCGAAATCCGGGTGGGAAATTCAGGATACATCCGCGCGCCCGCACCAAACTGGAAAATCTGCACCACGGCCCGCCCCGCATGGCGCGGAAACAGGCTGCGCTCTGGCACGATGACCCCGGCGGCGGCAATCACCATCAGCCCGGCCAGGAAATGTGGTGCCTCCCCGCCCGCCAAATACAGCAGGCAAGCGGCGCTGATCGGGGCCAGCAGAGCAAGCCCGGAAATCCAGGCCCAGCGCTTGATGGTATCCACCCCAAGCCCGACCACGGAAATCAGCGCAAAATAATAGTAGAGCATCCAGGGAGCCTGGGATTGCCCCCCCACCAGAAACGGAGCCAGACAGGCCCCAAGGATCCCCAGCGCGGTCAAAAACGCGCCGTAGAACCAGCCCAGCACCAGCGCCAGCACCGACACCAGGCACAGGGCGGCAAACCCCATTCCCGGCTCAACCAACCCGTATAGAATGCGGGCCGACAGCACCCCGGCAAACAGGGTGACCAGGCCCGCGCCAGCCAAGGCAGAGGCCAGATGCTGCGCCGCCCCTTCGGTTTCGTCCCCGACACGACGCCGAATGACTTCACCGCCGACCACCAGCGCCACACCAAAGCCCAGAGCCGCCATTACCCGCCAGAACGGCGTCAACAGACCGTTCTCGACACCGTATTGCACCATAAAGACACCCGCCAGCGCCAGCGAGGCTGCCCCCGCCACCAGCACCCAATTGTCACGCATCCATTGCACCAGCAGCGCCAGACGGTCCTGCCGCAACACAAAGGCCCGCGGCGGCACCGCCTCGTCTGGGGGCTGCACGTCCAATTGTCGTATCTCTGACTTTGATGCTTCAGACGGCTTTTCTGGTACCTGTGCCTCTGGCATGGGCTTGCGCTCGCCCCAAGGCAGTCCTGATTTGATGGCGGCCTGATCGCCCGGCGCAGTCGGTGGGTCAGCAAGCTCAGCAACAGGCGGGGAAACCAGTGCATCCTTTGCAGACCCCGGCGGCGCCATCTGCGCTGCGACCCTGGCCTCCAGGGCGCGCACCTGCGCCTTTAGCCGCATATGTGAAATCAACAGATAAGGCACGCCAAGCAGAAAAATAAGGCTTAGCAGCCCCAGAAGAACCAGACCAAAATCTAACATCTAAGGATCGTTTCAATGAGACAGAATTGTACGCAAGCTAGGCGAAAGACCACGAACAGGCAAGCAAGCCCACCGCTGACCTCTGCCCAGCTGGCCGGCCCCAGTTCCGATCACTGTCGCTGCACAGGAGCCCCCCAGAAAACAGCCGAATGAGGCCCGCGTAGAAACAAGAAAGGCCTCACCGCTTGCGCCGTGAGACCTGGTACTTCACTGCCAAAGACCGCTGGGTTTCAAACCCCGGCAGGACAAATCGATCACCTAGCCAAAGACATAAAAAGTCATCTTGTTGCCATCCGGGTCGCGCACATAGGCGCCATAAAACCGATCAGGAATACGTTGCCCTGGCGCTCCGTCACAGGTAGCCCCCAAAGAAATCGCCTTGGCATAGAGCGCATCCGCTTCTTCTTTGCTCTGCGCAGCAAAGGCCAGCATATTTCCATTGCCTGGCTGCGGATCCTTGCCATCATAGGGCAGACAGACCGAAATCATCGGTTCTTTTGGGGTAGCACCAATCATGGCAATGCGCCCAGCATCGATGATTACCTTTGCCCCGCGTTCTGCAAAAAGATCGCAATAAAACGCCTTGGCTTTCTCCATATCGGTGACGCCGACGGTTACATATCCAATCATCTGTTTTCCTTTTTATCTTCAACCAATAGGAAAACAGGCTTCGGTGCAGGTCAAGCCATCAAAAGAGTAACGCCCCGTCCCACAGGCTGGGAACGAGGCGTTGCCGATACCCCCGAGGAGGACCATCAAAGATCCGCAGGATCTTAACCGGCCAACCGCTCCGGATCAAAACTATCCATGCCAAAATCATCCGTGCCATATGCGCCACAGCTCGCATCCGCGTTCAGGCCCGCCCTGGCTGTGCCCGGTGCAGAAGGCTTCAACCCCGCCACCAGATCGGCCAGTTCCGACGCCGCTTGCTGCAGGCTTTTGCCCTGATCACTGGATTTCAACACCATGCTGGCATTTTGCTGGGTCACCCGGTCCAGTTCGATCATCCCGGCGTTGATTTCGGAAATGGTGGAGGCCTGTTCGCCAGAAGAGGCTGCGATCTGGGTGATCAGCGTCGACACCGACTGAATTTTCGCGATGATATGCTCCAGCGACCGGCCCGCCTCATCCACCAGTTCAACCCCAACTTTGACCTTTTCAGAGCTGGCATGAATGAGATCACGGATTTCATTGGCAGAGGTGGCGGATTTCAGCGCCAAAGAGCGCACTTCGGAAGCAACAACCGCAAAGCCACGGCCAACTTCGCCAGCCCTTGCGGCTTCGACGCCTGCGTTCAGTGCCAAGAGGTTGGTTTGAAAAGAGATATCATCAATCACGCTGTTGATAGCCGAAATCTTCTCGGAGGATTCGTCGATTTCCTTCATCGCCTGCACCGTGCGCTTTACGATGTCACCACTGCGCAGCGCTTCTTCAGAGGTCTCGGAAATGGTGCCTTCGACCTCTCGTGTCTGGGTTGTCGCATTGCGCACGTTCGAGGTGATGCTGTCCAGGGCTGCTGCTGTCTCTTCCAGCGTGGCCGCCTGGTTTTCCGTTCGCCGGGATAGATCATCCGTCCCGGAAGCCATTTCACCAATCTGCTGATCCATCTGCGAAATTGTAACCAAAACCCGACCGATCAGATCATCCAGCGTTTCCGCCGTTTGATTGAAATCAGACCGCAGCGCCGTGTATTCCGGGCTCATTTCTTTTTCGATGCGATAGGACAGATTGCCCTTGGACAGGTTGTTCAACCCGTTTGCCAGTTCTTGCACAACTCCGGCCTGCTCGGCGGCGGCAGCCTTGGAGGTTGCCTCCATCTCGGCATTGGCGCGCATGGCCTCGACAAATTCCACCACCGCCGCGGCCAGGCGGCCCAGCTCATCCCGGCGGCGTTTTTCCGGTACGGGGCTTTCAGTATCCCCACCGCGCAGCGTATCAATACGATCGACAATTCGGTCCAGCGGCCGCGTCACAGAAGCGGCCGACAGATAGACGATCACCCCGATCAACAGACATACCGCAAGGCCGATGATGGCCGATTGTAGATACAGCGAAGACACCGTGTCGCTAATGGTGCCATTATGAAATCCCATGACCATCTGGCCAACTGTGGTTCCGTCGGCCAGCACCACGGGAAACTTGACATAGACCACCTGATTGATCTCGGCGGTGCTTTCAGGGCTTTCATCTGCCAAAAGGTTGGCGATTTGCTCTTTCAGCTCTTCGCGGCGTGCCTCGTCGACAAAGACTTCGGCAAAACTGCCGCCATCGACAACCACCTCGGCAAAGAGCGCGTTATCCATTTCTGCCACGCCCTGAATGGCGCCCATGGCCGCATCGCTGTTGAAGTCCCACACAGCTGCTGCGACGGGGGGCACAACAAATCTCTGCGCCAATTGTATCTCTTCATCAAAGGCATCCATCAAGGCATTGCTGTGCTTGGATGCCCAAAAAACCGTATAGGCAAAATTCGACAGAACAATGCATGCCAAGATTGGCAACAACAATTTCTTCTTGATGGACATACTCAAGAATCGTTTTAGATGTCCCGACATGTTTTGCTCCAGTTGATTAAACGGCTTGTCGTATTTTCGCGTCCTCCTGATCGAAGGCAATTGCCCCCTGCCAGGTCCGCCCGGCCAGATCCGCAGGAAAACCAGGGGATCACAGGTAACCTGGCGAGGATGCCGCCGTTTGCTGACCCGCCTTTGGCGACCAGAAAACGGCGGCATTCAGTTAGTAGGACATGTAGTTGCCCTCGAGGGCATCGCGATATTTGTCTGTCCATTTCGTATTGATCTCAGCAATGGTGCCTGCGGCTTCCAGTTCGGCAAAGCAGCGATCAAAATCTGCTGCCATGGCCGGATCACGAAAGCTCATCGCGTATGGGCTGGGTTCGAAAATGGCCCGGAATTCGATCGGTTGGCTTGCATCCACACCGGCAGATGTGCCCGCTTCCTGCAGCTGACGCGCGAATTCGGCAAAGAGCATACCATCGCCCAAGATGCCATCAACACGCTTGCCATAGAGAAGCTTGCTTTGGGTTTTCTGGTCCGCCATTTCGCGGTAGGTTTTGAACGCCTCGGTGCTGCCCGACAGACCCGGAACGATATTGCTAGCGCCTTCAAAGGCCACGATATTCCAGCCATCCAGATCCGACAGGGTCGCGGCTTCATGCTCGGAAGAGGTCAGGTATGACACACCATTTTGATAGGACACATAGGATTGTGTCTGGGTACCTGAGGTTGGCATACCAACCGGAACGGTCGAAACCGCGTCGCCGGTGCCGCTTTCAAAAGACTGCCAATGACGGGTGAAAGGCTGCACAACAAAGACCGTAGTATGCCCGCATTGCCCCAGAACGGCCGAGATGATTTCAGCTTCACGCCCGGTTCCGTCCTGGTTGACCATCGGGGGCAAATCACCCGCCAATACGGTCACTTCATCCGCCATTGCTGGGCTGGACAGAATGACAAGTGACGCCGATACGGTCGCTGCAATTCCAAACTTCATATCTTGCTCCTGAAAGAATTTCTTCTGCACAAGAGCATTTGTTTCTTAATACCCGATTACCTCTGCCCATCCCTGCTCTGGTCATTGCCAGCGCTTCGCGATTTTGGCACCCGCCTATTTTGTTCCGACCTCAATAAAAGCAAACTGCTGCTGCCAAGGCGATTGCAGGGGCCGCGCAATACGCCGACTGCCAAGGCCCCATCAATACAGTCAAGCGACTGAAAAAAATCACTTTCATCATTTCGCCACCACGCATTTCTGACGGAAACACGACAGGAAGCACCGCAGGATTTGTCTTTTGAGGGCGGTCTTTTATGCTGCTGGACGGCTTGGTCGCGGCTCTGACATGCTTGCAGCTGGCGGAAAAATCGCATCGTTTGAAGAAGGCCGCTAAAATGCCATATATATTTGGGCCGATTTTCGGCCCGCAGGACAGGCAGGACAGCCGGTATCAAGCCCTATCCTGTCACCGTCGATGCGCCTCTACCCTCAGCAGAAAGTGACTGCTCTTGCCCGTTGCGCCCCTATCCCGGCAGATATCTGTGCGCGACTTCTTTCACCACGGACTTGTCGGGTTGATTAATCGGCCAACGAAAGCTGAAAGTGCTGCCCGCCCCTTCCGCCGATCTAAGGCTGATGTCTTCACCAAATTGCTGCGTCAGTTTTTCAATGATCGCCAGCCCTAGGCCGCTGCCTTCAATCCGGTCGCGTGGCTTTAGCCTTTTGAACATTTCAAACACCTCTCCATGAAAGCGCGCATCAATCCCCGGCCCGTCATCGCAAACAGAGAAGAGGTATCTGCCCTCTTCTTCCTGTACCGACACAGTCACAGTGCCATCTTCGCGGTCGTGATGCTTGACCGCATTGTTCAGCAGGTTTGAAAAGATCTGCATCAGCGGCATGCGGTGCAGTTCGATCTCTGCAAATTTGCGGTCCACATTGATCACAAAACCTTCGGGGACATCCGTGAGAAGCAGGGCCTCTTCGATCAACTTGTTGCCGACGATTTTCTGATCATACCGCACGTCTTCGCCCTGACCGATACGAGCATAGGCCAGCAGATCATCCAATAGTCTCTCCATCCGGGCGACTCGGTTGCGCATCAGTTGCAGGTTTTCAGCGCTTTCAGGATCCATCACATCAGCCAGGTCTTCCTCTAGCCAGCCTGACACATTGTCGATCACCCGCAGTGGGGCCTTCAGGTCATGCGAGGCCATATAGGCAAATTGATCCAGATCCCGGTTAGAACGCGATAGTTTTTGGATCATTTCCTCTCGCTCTTGCTCTGCCTCTTTGTGCTTTGAAATATCGCGCACGACCCCGCAAAATAACCGTTGACCACTGGTCGACACCTCGGTCACCGACAGGTCGATCGGAAAGGTGGATCCATCCCGACGCTGGCCCCTGACCTCGCGCCCGATGCCAATGATTTTACGGATGCCGGTGCGGCGATAGTTGCTCAGATATGTGTCATGTTCACGCTGATAAGGTTCGGGCATCAGCATCTTGATGTTGTGGCCGATCACCTCTTCGGCGGTAAAACCAAACATCTTGCCACAGGCCGCGTTGTAGCTCTCTACGATGCCGTCATCGCGGATCGTGATAATGCCATCCAAGGCACTGGCCAGCACCGCCTGCAGGTTGCCTTCGCTCACTTCACGCGACAGGGCCATCTTCTTTTGCGCGTAGATGATAAAGGCTGCGGCCCAGATCACAAAGATCGACAGCGCACGGTTCAGCTGCACGATGACCAGATCGACCCGGATATCGTTAATGTACCAATAACCGGCTCCGATCAGGCAAGTCGCCACAGCCGCAAAAACAAAAGATGTCTTGGTGTGTTGCCACCAAAACGCCGTCAGCACAAACAGCGCATAGAGAACACCGGCCGCCACCCCCAATGGTGTCAGGAAATCAAAGGCCATGCCGGTGACGACGCTCAGACAAGAGACCAGCAGCATTTTGCCATCCCTAGGCATCAAATTACTGAACCGGCTGCTCTTTCTACTTACTGGCACCATCGAAAACCTCCGCCACTACCACCTGAGAGTGCGCCTGTGCACCGCTTTAGCCTACAGAGAATTCTCTTACTGACAATGCCGAGACACCACCGCATCCCTTGCAGTTTGCAAGATAAGCGCAGCAGAGATGCCCATGGCGTACCCTCTGGGAACCAGTGTTTTGCACTTGCTCGTGAACAAGGCTTGATCAAACGCCCGGCGCAAGCGGCGGCTCGCACACACGCCAGAAGTTTTGCAGGGTTTCCAGAGTATTCCTTAGGCTATCCTGATTGCAGGGCTTCAAGATATAGCCATTTGCGCGACTGCTATACGCGCGTTCAATATCGCTTGGGTTGTCGGAGGTCGTGAACATATAGACCACGGTATCGGCATGCCCGGTATCAAGGCCGCGCAACTCTGCCAGGAACTCATGTCCGTTCATCCGGGGCATATTGATATCGAGCAGGATAAAATAGGGATGTGGAATGGCGCATTGATTGGTGTCGTTCTTCAGAAGCTCCAGGGCCTCAATCCCGTCCTGCACGTGCACAACGACGGCGTCCGGTGCGATCTTTTTCAGCGCACGTCGGGCTATCATCGCATCCACGTCATCGTCTTCGACCAGTAAGACATTCATCTGTCGGGTCATGTCAGGCAACCTCTTCAAGGGAGCTGGCAAACTCCGATTTTGGCCAATGAAACGAAAACGTAGCGCCCTTTCCAAGCGTCGAGTCCAGATAAATATCATATCCGTGACGTGTAACTGCCTTTTTCACGATAGCCAGCCCAATACCTGTGCTGTCAGGGTCGGTGCCTTTGCGCAGGGTTTGGAACACATCAAAGATTTTTTTCTGGTGCTCCGGCGCAATGCCGGGGCCGTTGTCGCTAATCGACACAAACAGCGTGTCGCCTTCATCTTCTATGTCAATCTCGACTTCGGCGGCCTCGCGATCCGGGTGGTATTTAAACGCATTACCAATCAGATTTTCCATCACACGGCGAAAGCGCGTACTATCGCAAGACAGCGTTTCCACAGCAGATTGCAGTTGGATCTGATCGGGGCGCAGCTTGAAATCGGCAACGCAATCGGCAACGATGCGACTGATCTGCAGCGAAGCGGTCAAATCCGCCGATGCGTAGTTGATACGCGAAAATTCCATGATGCCGCTGGTCAGATTTTCCATGCGCTCCAGCCGCTCACGGATCAGCTGTAGGTGCTCCTTGATTTCACTGTGGGTATCAAGCGGGCCGATCACCTCTTCCAGGTCTTCTTCCAGAACGTCCGTCAGAAACCCAATGCCGCGCGTCGGTGTTTTCAGATCATGTGAGGCAATATAGACAAATTGCTCGATTTCCTCATTTGCCCGTTCCAGGCTGACGGTCTTGGCCCGCAGCTCTTCGGTGATCTCATTTGCATAGGCCTGGGCGCGGCTATTGGCGCGGGCCATCATTGCGATCAAGGCAATCACCAACAGCTCGATCACCAAACCTGCAATCAGGATTATGGTTGGCTGGGTCGAAAGATTCTGCGTCCGAAAGGCTTTGGTCGTGCGGATATCAACCGTCCAGGTCCGCCCGTAGATATTCAACTCGACCAACTCGCGAAACATCGGGCTGGGGTCATATTCCGGCTCGAAGGTCTGGCTGTGTTCATCATAGAGCAGCGTGCCACCATCATGGATGCTAAAGTGAATTTCGCGCAGATCCTTGGCAAGCAGACCTGCAACCAGTTTGCGCATGATGAAAGGCGCATAGACGACCCCGGAAAAACGCGCCTGACGCTCTTCTACCGTGTCGGGTTGGCCGCCTTCGTAAAATGGCGTGTAAAACAGGAACCCAGGTGTATTGCCGCTGTCCTGCACCAAAATGATCGGCTCGGTAATCTGCGCCATCCCGCTGTCGCGACTGGCCAATAGACCTGTGCGCCGATTGTTTTCATGCGCCACATCCAGCCCGACAGCCGCCGCATTGAGAGCCTCTGGTTCGACAAAGGTGATCGGCAGCAAGACCTCCTCATCATGTGCGGGGAAGATCTTGAAATTTCGCCCCTCTCGCTCCCGCTCTGCCATGAAGGCCGCGCGCTCTGAACGCGCGACCTGATAGATCACGCCAATCCCGTTGACCCCAGGGTATTTTTCTTCCAGATTCAGTGAATTAGCAAAGGCGCGCCATTCCTGATGCGACAGTTCCCCCTCTAGCGTGGCAATATTTGCCACCCCCGACCAAAGCGCATCTTCGTAGCGCGACATCCGGTCGATTATCAGGCCAATGGTGCGTTCTTTGGAGGCGGTGAACCGGTTTTCGATCTGAATATTCAATTGATGTTTGGAATAAAGCCAGGCGCCAATGGTCATCGCCAGCGACATCGCAATGATAGCAAAATGCAACGCAGAGATGCGAACCCCCGCAGCACCGATGACCTTCATCGCACGTCTCCTTTTCCCGCCAGAAAACATCAAAACAGCCCCCTGAAATTGGGCCACACTGCCAAAAACCAGCATAGAAAGGCAGCTAGTGGAGCATGAAGCCTGCAACGGTCAAATCAGGCTACTACAACCTATGGCTTTAGCCAAGGGGGCAGCTTTATCCGCGAGGTTGGGTCCGCGGCGTGTGCATAGGTGATGCCTGCGGGGGCCAATCCAGCCAGATTGTGACCAAACGGCCCTGACGTCTTGCCCCCTACAGCCGCAGCCCGGTCAAAATGAAATAAATTTCACTACAAGATAGTTTTCCCATTTATTGTTGACGAAACCCGGATTGCTGCGGATCAGTAGGCGCACTGAATGTAATTTCGGCCTTTGGTATTTCTTGCGAAATCCGGGGAGCCGGGCACATTTTTAAGGCCAAAGAGCCTTTACTCAGGGAGGAAGACATGAAGAAAGTGACTACAAAAAGGCTGATCGCGTCTGCAGTTTTGGCTGTTTCTACAGTGACGACGACACCCGCCATGGCCGAAGGAACACTGGCCTGCGAACCAGGCGAAACCTATATCATGAACGTGATGGTCTCGAGCCACCCCTATTGGGTGCCTGTCTATCAGGGATTCAAACAAGCGGCCGAAGCCTTTGGCTGCAACACCGTATTTTCGGGTACACCTGACTACGACATCACCAAGCAGATTGCTTCTTTTGAACAGGATCTGGTCAAGGCCCCCGCCGGTATTCTGCTGCACCCGATGCAGTCGGATCCCTTTATCGAACCAATCAACCGGGCGATTGAGACCGGCACCGAGGTTGCGACCTTTGCCGCTGATTCTCCAAATTCGAACCGCACCGCCTATATTACATCGGACAATCACGCCGAGGCCAAATTCGCCGCAGAAGAGATCGTCAGCCAGATCGGCGACAGCGCCGAATATGCAGTGCTGGAAAATCCCGGCCAATCTAACCACGACCTGCGGGTGACAGCCCTGGTTTCCTATATGGAAACCCACTACCCAAACATGAAACTGGTGGGACGCCAGGCAACCAACCAGGATAGCAACGCCGCCTATCGCGCCACGGCCTCAATCGTTCAGGCAAATCCGGATCTTGGTGCCATCTGGATCCCAGAGGCGGGCTCTGCCGAGGGGGCAGTTGCCGCAATCCTTGAGGCCAAATCCGATGTGCTGATCATGCATGCCGATGTGACACCCGCAACGCTGGAACACATCAAGGCCGGAAACATCCACATGGCGCTGAACCCGAACCAGGGCATGCAGGGCTTCATGGGGTTCATGTCGGTTTTCTTTGCCGCCCACAGCGATGTGTTTGATCCCTTCAACGATTACAAGGTCTCGGGCTTCAACCCGATGCAGATCCCCTATGTTGACAATGGTTTTGCGGTGATCACCCAGGACAATGCCGACAGCTTTGATCTGAACACCTATATGGCTGATCGCGACCCAAGCTAACTGGCCTGCGCACGCTGAAGGCGGCGATGCAGCACGCGCATCGCCGCCCCAACCGCCCCTTGCCCAAAACCGATGGCGACAAACCCATGACCGAAGATCTGCTTTTGAAAATTTCCGATGTGTCCAAATCCTTTGGTTCTGTCCGCGCGCTGCGCGGGGTGAATTTTGATCTGCGCAGAGGTGAAATACATGCCCTGGCCGGGGAAAACGGGGCGGGGAAATCAACCCTGATGAATATCATCGACGGGATCCTGCATCCGGACAGCGGGGAAATCCTGATCGATGGTCAGGCCGTCTCCATCGCGTCCCCCACACGGGCGCAACAGCTGGGCATTGGCTTTGTCCATCAAGAAATCGCCCTGTGCCCGGATGTCAGCGTCGCAGAAAACATCTTTATGGCAGCCACCAATGTCAGCCGCGCCCTGGTGATGGACTACGGCGACCTGCATGCCAAAGCCGCGACGACTCTTGGCCAGCTGTGCGATATTTCACCCGCGACCCTGGTACGCGACCTGTCCATTTCCAACCAGCAGTTGGTGGAAATCGCCAAGGCGCTGACGCTGGAGTGCCGGGTCTTGATTTTGGATGAACCCACCGCCGCACTGACCGAGAAAGAAGCGCAAATCCTGTTTGGCATCATGCGGAAACTGGCGGATCAGGGCATTTCCATAATCTATATTTCGCATCGCATGGTCGAAATATTCGACAATTGTGACCGGGTAACCGTGTTTCGCGACGGGCAGCATATTACCACCCAAGAGGTTGCAGATATTGGCCCGGACGATGTGGTCAACGCCATGGTGGGCCGCGTCATCGACGATCTGTACCCGCCCAAGCTGGCCGCCGCCGATCGCAGCGACGATATGATCCTTGAGGTCCGCAACCTGACAGATGGCAATCGCTTTCACGATATCAGTTTCCACCTGAAGCGCGGCGAGATCCTTGGCTTTGGTGGCTTGATCGGCTCTGGCCGCAGCGAGATTGCCAAAGGCGTGTGCCGCCTTGAATGCAAGGTGCGCGGCGAGACCTTTCTGAATGGCGCCCCCCTGACCCCACGAGACTATCAAGACAGTATCCAGGCCGGTGTGGTCTACCTGTCGGAAGATCGCAAAGGCGATGGCATCTTCTTGGACATGGCGATTTCGGCCAATGTATCTGCCCTGGATTTGCAGCGGGTATCATCCCCGCTCGGAGTGCTGAACAGCGCGCTGGAAACCCAGCAAGCCGCAGATCTGGGGCGCATGCTCAACCTGAAATGTGGCAAGCTCAGCGACCCGGTATCGTCGCTGTCCGGTGGCAATCAACAGAAGGTAGCGATTGCCAAGATGCTGAGCATCAATCCGAAACTCATTATTCTGGATGAACCCACACGCGGGGTGGATGTCGGTGCCAAATGCGAAATCCACCGTATTCTGCGCGCGCTCGCCGCCCAGGGTGTCGGGATTGTCGTCATCTCCTCAGAGCTACCGGAACTGATTGGCCTGTGCGACCGGGTAGCAGTGGTGCGCGAAGGCCGCATCAGCGGTGAAGTCAGCGGCGCACAGATGACAGAAGAAAACATCATGCAGCTGGTATCGGTCACCGATGCCACGGCGGCGTGAAAGACAAAGGACCAAAGCGGTGAGGAACTCTACTTTGACAGAAACCGGCACAACACAGACTGGCGGAACGGGGCCCACCCCAAATCAGGCCAGCGCGGCAGCAGCGCAGAACATTGTGCTGCGACTGTTGCGCATGCGGGAAACGGGGCTGATTGCGATCATTCTAGCTCTGTTTATCGTGATGTCGTTTGCATCGCCCTATTTTCTGACCTGGGTAAACATGCGCGCGATGGTCATGGCCTTCGCGGTCGAAGGCATCGTGGTCATAGGCATGACAATCCTGTTGATTTCAGGCGGCATCGACCTGTCTGTCGGCTCTGTCACCGCACTGGCAATGGTGGTTGCGGGCTGGTTGTTCCTGGCAGGGGTTGACCCCTGGCTTGCCTCGGCGATTGCCATTCTGGTCTGTACTGGCGTCGGGGCCATCATGGGGTTCTTTGTCGTCCGTGTCGGACTGCACCACTTCATCGTGTCGCTGGCTGTCATGGTGATTGCCCGCGGCATCTGCCTGCTGGCGACTGGCGGGCGTCCGCTGGGCCTGTTCACCCTGCCCCCCGAGTTCAAGTTCATCGGCCAGGGTTCTATCGGGCCGGTGCCACTGGTGATCATCATCTTTCTATTGACCGTGGTGACCTTTGATTTCCTGCTGCGCAAGACAACCGTATTTCGCAAGGTCTTTTACACCGGCAGCAATGAACGCGCCGCCGCCTATTCGGGGATCCGCACCAAGAAGGTTGTCTTTCTCACCACCACGCTGTGTTCAGCGCTCTGCGGATTTGCCGGGATCATCTATATGGCCCGCTTTGGATCGGCACAGCCAACATTTGGCATCGGCATGGAGCTGAACGTGATTGCCGCTGCGGTGATCGGCGGCGCCAGCCTGTCGGGCGGTACCGGCACGATCTTTGGTGCAATCCTCGGCGTAGTCCTTTTGTCGGTGGTCTCCAGTTCGCTGGCGCTGCTGGATGTATCGGTCTACTGGCAAGACATCATTCGCGGCTCTATCCTGCTGGCGGCAGTATCGATTGATCATTACCTGCAAAAACGGCGGGCGCGCAAATGACCGAAGCAAGCCCTAACTATGAAACCGCCCGTCAAATTCACGCGGTTCTTGTGCTCCACTTTGTTGAGGGTCTGAAACAGTCCGAAATCGCGACCAAACTCAACCTGTCAACCTCCAAGGTGAACCGGCTGATCGCCCAGGGGCGACGGATGGGCATGGTCAAGATTGACATCAAAAGCCGGTTTCAGCATCTGATCGACTGTGAAGAACAGATGGTCCAGACCACCGGGCTGCACAGCGCGGTGATTACCCCCACGGCGTCGGGAAATCCCGATACAACCCTGCAACAGGTGGGCCGGGCGGCAGCCAATTTCCTGCTGGAAACCCTGCGCGATGGCGATGTCATTGCCATCACCGGCGGTAAGGCCATCAGCGCGGTAGTCGAAAACCTGACGGCCGATATCGCACGCGATGTCACCGTTGTACCGCTGACAGGCGGGGTGCAGGGCAAGTATTTCACCGACGTCAACCACCTGGCCACCCAGCTGGCAGAACGCTTGGGCGGGCGCGCCATGCTGGTACATGCGCCACTCTTTGCTGAAACCCGGGCCCAGCGCGACATGCTGATGGAGGTCGGATCGGTGCGGGATGTCTTTGATATTGCGCGCAAGGCAAATGTTGCGCTGCTGGGGATTGGCTCGATTCAGGCGGCGGACTCCAGCTATTACGACCTGAACCCGGTCCACGAAGCCGATCGCAAGATGCTGGCCAACTCTGGCGTTGTGGCGGAACTGCTGGCGCATCTGATCGGCGATGATGGCCGGGTAGCGGACTACCCCCTGAACCACCGCCTGGTTGCCCTTGATCCCGGAGATCTGGCCGAATGTGGCCGCGTGATTGGCATCGCCTCGGGGCTGGGAAAAGCCCGCCCTATCCGGGCCACGCTGAACGGAGGCTATCTGGATGCCCTGGTGCTGGACGAAGAAACCGCGCTCAACCTATTGAACCCAAAAGAGAGTAAACCCAATGTCGCATGAAATGCTATCGCGCCCGATTGGCAAAAGTGGAATAGAAGCCTCGGCCATTGGTCTGGGCACCTGGGCCATTGGCGGCTGGATGTGGGGTGGCACCGACGAGGCCACTTCGATCAAGGCAATCCAGGCCTCGATTGACGCGGGCATCAGCCTGATCGACACCGCCCCTGCCTATGGGCAGGGCACCGCCGAGGAAATCGTCGGCAAGGCCCTGAAGGGGCGGCGCGACAAGGTTGTTCTTGCCACCAAATGCGGGCTTGTCTGGCACTGCCAGAACGGCAACCATTTCTTTGACCTTGAGAGCGGACCAGTGCATCGCTACCTGGGGCGCGATGCGATCATCTACGAGGTCGAACAAAGCCTCACACGGCTGGGAACCGATTACATCGACCATTACATCACCCATTGGCAGGACCCGACCACCCCGGTTGAGGAAACTATGGAGGCACTGGAACTGCTGAAGAAGCAGGGCAAAATCCGCTCTATCGGTGCCAGCAATACCAGTACCGCAGATATCAGCGCCTATCTGGCGGCCGGGCAGTTGGATGCCATCCAGGAAGAATACAGCATGGTAAAGCGAGACATCGAGCAGACCTTGCTGCCGCTCGCGCAGGAAAACGGCGTCTCTGTGCTCAGCTATTCCTCGCTGGCGCTGGGGCTATTGTCAGGAAAAATGACCGCCGAACGCAAATTCGAAGGCGATGACCAGCGCCGGGATAACCCGCGCTTTTCAGCGCCAAACCGGCAAAAGGTGCAGCAGCTGATGGAGGAAATCACCCCCATCGCTGCAGCCCATTCTGCCAGTCTGGCGCAGATCGTCATTGCCTGGACCCTGCAACAGCCCGGTATCACCTTTTCCCTGTGCGGTGCGCGCAATGCCGACCAGGCCCTGGAAAATGCCAAGGCCGGGCGTATCCGGCTTTCTGCCGCAGACATCCAAGGCATCAACACTGCCGCGAAGCGACATCTACACGACCTAGACGGCTGATCACCTGCCCCTGGTTGACCTAAATTCTGCCGCCCGCCTCGGGTCGGCAAACGGAGAAGTTATGTCCAAACAACGCCAAAACAGCCTTGCTGCGCTTTCACATGATGACAGCTTTGATGTTGTTGTGCTGGGCGGTGGGATCAATGGGATCGGGGTGTACCGCGACCTTGCCCTTCAGGGGCTACGCGTTCTGCTGGTGGAGCGAAACGATTTCTGTTCCGGCTGCAGCGCCGCCCCCTCTCGGATGATCCATGGTGGCCTGCGCTATCTGGAAAACGGCGAGTTTGATCTGGTCAAGGAATCCCTGGCCGAACGCGATGCTTTGCTGCGCAACGCACCACACTATGTGCAGCCCCTGCCCACCACCATCCCAATCACCTCTTTGCTGTCGGGCACCCTGAATGCGGCGGCCTCTTTCCTGGGGTGGTCTGGCAAACCCTCGCGGCGCGGCGCCCTGCCGATCAAACTGGGGCTGGGGCTGTATGACTGGGTAACACGAAGCAACCGGGTTCTGCCCAAGCACCAGTTCCACAGCGCGGGCAGCACCCGTAGGGCCCGCCCGGCGCTGACGCCGGATCTGCTCTGCTCTGCCACCTATTATGATGCCTGGATCAGCCATCCGGAACGGCTGGGCTTGGAAATGATCCTGGATGTTGAACAGCACAGCCCGGCATCGCAGGCGCTAAACTATGCAGAGCTAACCCCCGAGGGCGAGAACTGGCATGTCATCGACAGCCTGACCGGCGACCGCCAGCCCATCAAGACCAGGGTCATTGTCAATGCAACGGGTGCCTGGCTGGATAGCGCCATCAGCGCGCTCAATCCCGGTGCACCCAGAAGCGCACCGTTGGTGTCGGGCACCAAGGGGTCGCATCTGATCCTCGACAATGCCAGCCTGATGCAGGCGCTGGATGGCCATATGATCTACTTTGAAAACGATGATGGCCGGGTTTGCATTGTCTTTCCCTATCTCGGCAAAGTGCTGGCTGGCTCTACCGATATCCGGGTCGAGACGGCGCAGCGGGTGCGCTGCGAGGCGGCCGAACGCGACTATATCCTGGCCTCGCTTGGGCGGGTCTTTCCCGATATTGCCCTGTCGGCGGATCAAATCGTCTTTAGCTATAGCGGCATCCGCCCGCTCCCCAAGAGCGACCATGACTATACCGGGCGTATCTCGCGCGGGCATGATGTGCGCAGGATCAATGGCACGGTGCCGCAGTTCTGCATGATCGGCGGCAAATGGACCACTTTTCGCGCCTTTGCCGAACAGACAAGCAACGCCGTGCTGCAAGAGCTGAAGCACCCGCGCCAGACCTGCACCCGCGCGCTGGCAATTGGCGGCGGCGCGGGCTTTGCCTCGGCGCAGACCGATGCCCCCGCCCAGGGCAACGCCCGCACAGACCATCTGCTTGCAACCTATGGCAGCCGCGCCACCGAGGTCGCCGCCTTTTGCGCTGCCTTTGCCGATGATCGCCCGCTGACAGACACCAGCCCCACCACCACCGGGGAAATCGCCTTTCTGGCCCGCCACGAACATGTGGTGACCCTGTCGGATATCGTGCTGCGACGCAGCCCACTGGCGATTACCGGCCAGATCTCGACCCGGATGATTGACCGCATCTGCGCCGTGCTGCGCCCTCTTATGGCCTGGTCACAGGCCGAAACAACCCAGCAAAAGCAGGATCTGCTTGCTGAACTCAACAGCTATTACGGCGTATCGCAAGATATGCTCGACAGTCGCAATTGAACGAAGGACAACCCAATGAAAATCAGTACCAAAGCCCGTATGAACCGGATGTTCAGCAACGGTGGCTGCCTGGATGTGGCGATCGACCACGGCGTCTGCAACGAGCCGAGCTTTCTGGCTGGGCTGGAGAATATGCCAGCAGTCATGGACACGCTGATCCAAGCCCGCCCGGATGCCATCCAATGCGCCTATGGTCAGGCGGATTTGCTGCAATCACGGCCAGAAAAGGATAAGCCCGCGCTGGTGATGCGGATCGACATGGGCAATCCCTACAATGACCAGCGCCACCGGGTGATGTGGTCAATGCTGCAGAACGCCGATGAACCGCTGATTGGCGCCCTGGAAATGGATGCTGCAGCAGTGGTGGTCAATCTGTTCATGTTGCCGGATGAGCCAGAGCTGTTTCGCCAATGCATTGAAAACATCAGCCGGGTGCGGGCCGCCTGTGACAAATACGGCATGCCGCTGATGATTGAACCGCTGGTGATGCTGCCCAACGATATACGCGGCGGCTATCAGGTGGATGGCGACGCCCAAAAGATTGTGACCCTGACCCGATTGGCAAGCGAAATGGGCGCCGATATCATCAAGGCCGACCCGACCGAAAACCCCGAAGACTTCCACCGTGTTGTCGAAGCCGCACGGGTGCCGGTTCTGGTACGTGGCGGCGGCAAGGAAGATCTGAAAACCGTATTGATAAAATCCGCCGCGATTATGGCGCAGGGGGCCAAGGGCATGGTTTATGGGCGTAATATCTATCAGCACGACAATCCCAAAGCGGTTGTCGCCGCCCTCATGGCAATGATCCACACTGGCGCCAGCGGCGAAGAAGCCTGGGATGTGTACAACCGTGGCTGATCAGGAAAAATATCTGCTGGGGCTGGATGCCGGCAATACGGTGATCAAGGCGGTTCTGTTTGATCTTCACGGCAAACAGATCGCGCTTTGCGCCCTGGATGGCCAGTCCTCTACCCCACAGCCAGGTCACGTAGAACGTGACCTGGACGAGCTGTGGGACAATGCGCAAAGCGCCATTCGCGGCTGCATTGACCGTGCAGGCATAGATGCCGCGCAGATCATCGCCATCGGCTGCGCCGGTCATGGCAATGGACTCTATCTGCTGGATCAGGACCAGGCGCCGCTATTGGGTATTCAATCGCTGGATACCCGCGCCGCAGAGCTGGCGCAGGCGCTGGATGCGCAGGTCGGGCAGGACTTGCATGACATCTGCCTGCAACGCCCCTGGCCTGCGCAGACACCCAGCCTGCTGGCCTGGGTGAAACAACACCAACCCGAGCTTTATGCCCGCGCCGGAACAGTGCTGCTGTGCAAGGATTTCCTCAGCTATCAACTGACAGGCCGCCGCGTCAGCGACCTATCCGACATGAGCGGCTGCGGACTGGCCCAGTTGCCCGAGGGGCGCTATGACGATGGCCTGCTGGCGCTTTATGGGCTGGCGGATGCGCGCGACAAGCTGCCAGAACTGCTTGACCCCGCTGCGACGGTCGGCGGTGTGACTGCCACTGCAGCCCAGGCAACCGGGCTTGCCCCCGGCACCCCGGTGATTGCGGGCTATTTTGATGTCATTGCCAGCGCCCTGGGGTCAGGTGTTGTTTCGGCTGGCGAGGCCTCGATCATCGTGGGCACCTGGAGCATAAACCAGATGTTCTCGACCACTCCGGTGCAGGATGACAGCGTCTTTATGGTCGCCGGGTTTGGCCCTGGGCGCTTTGTGAATATCGACTCCAGTGCCACATCGGCTGCCAACCTGGAGTGGTATGTCCGCACCTTTGTCGAACGCGGTGGCCATCACGATGATCCCTTTGGCTATTGCAACGCCTGCTTGGATCAGACGCCACCGGGACTGGATGATCCGTTTTTCCACCCCTTCCTCTATGGCTCGCGGCTGGCGGCGCAGGAACGCGCCGGTTTCTTTGGGCTGGCGGGATGGCATGGCGAAGGCCACATGCTGCGCGCCCTGTTTGAAGGCGTGATGTTCGAACACAAACGCCATATCGCGGTCCTAGAGGCCGCCGGGGTCAGTTTTGAGCGCGCAACCCTGTCGGGGGGCGGAGCCCGCAGCCCGCATTGGCCGCAGATGTTTGCCGATTGTCTTGGCGTGCCAATAACCGTGGCCGAGGCGCAGGAAACAGGCGCACTAGGGGCTGCCATAGGCGCCGCTGTTGGTCTGGGCCAGTTTGCAGATTACGAACAGGCCCTTGCCGCCATGACCCGATCCGCCAATGGGTTTTCGCCGGATCCGCAGATGCAGGAATTCTACGCAAGGCGCTATGCCGCCTGGTTGGACCTGCGCCATCGCATGCAGGGCTTTGGGGGCGCGCGTGATGACACAGAGTGAACAGCTGGACGGCCACTATGACTATATCATCATCGGCGCGGGCACGGCTGGCTGTGTGCTGGCCAATCGGCTAACCGAGAACCCAAAGACCCGTGTATTGTTGCTGGAGGCCGGTGGCCGAGACAATTACCACTGGGTCAAGATCCCGGTTGGCTATCTCTACTGCATTGGCAACCCACGCACCGACTGGATGATGAAAACCGAGAGTGAGCGGGGCCTGAACGGGCGGGCACTGGTCTATCCCCGCGGCAAGGTTCTCGGCGGCTGCACCTCGGTCAACGGGATGATCTACATGCGCGGACAGGCCGCCGATTACGACCATTGGCGTCAGCTGGGCAATCCGGGCTGGGGCTGGGACGATGTGCTGCCCTATTTCCTGAAATCCGAAGACCATCACGCCGGGACAAGCGAAATGCATCAGTCGGGCGGTGAATGGAAGGTCGCAAAACAACGGCTGAAATGGGATATCTTGAGCGCCGTTCAAGAAGGTGCGAAAGAGTTTGGCATCCAGCCGCGCGCCGATTTCAATGATGGCAACAACGAAGGCTCCGGCTTTTTTGAGGTGAACCAGAACAACGGCATCCGTTGGAGCACCGCCAGCGGTTTCTTGCGCCCTGCCCTGAAACGCCCAAACCTGCGGCTGCTGACGCAGGCCCATGTGGAAGCGCTGATGCTGGAGGGGAAAACGATTACCGGCGTGCGCCTGCGCGTCAAGGGCAAGCCCCTGTTCGCCCGTTGCCGCCAAGAGGTCCTGCTGGCGGCGGGTGCAATCAACTCGCCCAAGATCCTGGAGCTGTCGGGTATTGGACAGCCAAGGCGGATCAAGGACCTGGGCCTGCCCCCCCTGCATGACAGCCCAGGCGTTGGCGAAAACCTTCAGGACCATCTTCAAATCCGCACGGTCTACAAGGTGAAAAATGCCAAGACACTGAATACACTGGCGAATTCAGCCTTGGGAAAGGCAAGAATGGCCCTGCAATACATGACAACCCAAAGCGGGCCGTTGTCGATGGCGCCCAGCCAATTTGGCATGTTCACCAAATCACGCCCCTCTCTGGCGACGCCGGATCTGGAATATCATGTGCAGCCGCTCTCGACTGATCGGCTGGGGGATCCACTGCATCCCTTTCCTGCCATCACCGTCTCTGTCTGCAACCTGCGGCCAGATAGCATCGGGTCATGTCATGCGCAGTCCGGCACCCCAGAACAACAGCCCGCGATCCGGCTGAATTACCTGTCGGCCGAAACGGACAAACAGGTGGCCATACAATCGCTGCGTCAGGCACGCCAGATCATGACCGCCCGGGCCCTGGCACCACATCAGCCCGAAGAGATCCTGCCCGGCCCAGGGTATCAGAGCGACGCAGAGCTGTTGAAACAGGCCGGTGACATTGCCACGACGATCTTTCACCCGGTTGGTACCTGCAAGATGGGAACCGACCCCGCCGCAGTGGTCGGCGCGGATCTCAAGGTGCATGGCCTGACGGGCCTACGCGTTGTCGATGCCTCGATCATGCCCAAGATCGTCTCGGGCAACACGGCCTCACCGGTTGTCATGATCGCCGAAAAGGCGGCCCAGATGATCAAGCAGGAGGCCCGTTAGCCCCCCGCGACACACCCAGAAAGCGGCAGCCTAGGCGGCCCCCAAGAACGACAGATCACGCCGCTTCAAGCTTTGACGGGCAAGTTCCCCATAGACCTGGCGAACTTGCCCGCGCCCCTGTTCCCCGGCCAGCCCAAACACCGGTGCCAGGTCGGGGAAGAGTTCAAACAGCTCTCGCATATTGTCAGCCGATAGTCCGCGAATAGCCTCGGGGCCGGGCCAGAAGGTTTCCGTGGCAATGCCTTCGGCAAAAACCACCTCGTGTTGCTCGGTCATCAGATGAACATAGGTGACGCCCTGATCGGCATAGAGCTGCTGGCCACAGTTCTCGTCTATCCCGGCCAGCAACTTTGCTGACACAAAACTTTCTCCAAAGGGGGTATCTTGCCCAAGGGTCCGGCGATGAACCAGCAGGCGGTGCTGTGGCGACAGCAGCATCGGGCGTTCAGGCGACAGAAACCCGCCCGGGCTAAGGCGGTAGGGCCGCAGATGAGGCCGCAGCAGCAGCTCGGCACGGTCCAGCCTGCGCTGTCCGACCCAGATCACCGGCTGAAATCCATTATCGGCCGTTTGCAACATGTCCCCCACCCGGATTTGGCCAGCTGGCACGGTGCCGCGCCGGGTCGCCAAAAGAACCTCGGGGGTGAAGCAGGGTATCCCCGCAGAATGCAGTTGCGACTGGCTGGTGATTTGCGCCGGGGATACCCCTTTAAGCACCAGGCTCTCTCCGCCGGGAAAGCTGAGGAGAGCATTGCCAAAGCCATCATCCGACACCGATACATCCTGACTGCGGATGCTGCCATCCGGCCCGGTGCCCCCGGTCAGATCTGAAACATCAAGCTGATCGTTGTAGAACCCGTCGTCATCGTCATCGGAGACACTAAAATCACTTAAGGTATCGGCACCGCCGCTTGCGGTCAGGATGATCTCGTCATAGCCAGCGCCACCGGAAATGAAATCGCTGCCGCCGCCAAGCGTGATCGTATCGTCGCCGGCGCCCGCGTCGATAATAACGCCAGCACTGTCAGCTGACGCGTCCACCACGTCGTCCTGCCCGGTCAGCGTCATTGCTTCAATTTCGGAAAAGCCAATCGTATCGGCGCCGTCGGTGACGGTGCCCGCCTCATCCCCTGTATAGGTGACCGTTACGCCACTGGCGGTGACCCCCGAAAGATCCACGGTGTCATAGTCAACGCCGGCCTCGCCACCGACCACGGTGTCATTGCCAAAACCGTCAGAGATCTCGAAGGTATCGGAATCCGCTTCACCATACATCAGGTCTGCGCCAGTGCCGCCGACCAGGAGGTCATTGTCATTGCCGCCATACATGGTGTCGTTGCCGTCGCCACCGTCCAGGGTGTCATTGCCGTCGGTTGCCACGATGCTGTCATTGCCGACACCCCCAACAAGGCTGTCGTCCCCCGCCGAGTTTTTCAGCGTGTCATCGCCTTCGCCGCCCATCAGCGTGTCATTGCCCAGGCCGGTGGTCAGATAGTCGTTGCCAAGACCACCTTCGATGTAGTCGTCACCGTCCCCCCCCGAGATGGTATCGCCGCCGTCACCACCGATCAGGGTGTCAGAACCGATCCCGCCGTCCATCACGTCGTCGCCGGCACCGCCATCCAGACTGTCGTTGCCATCCTCACCAAAAAGCGAGTCATCCCCGCCCTGGCCATAGACCACATCGTCACCAGCCCCTGCCAATACGGTATCGGCCCCTTGTTCAATGATGGAAACAACTGGGTCTTCGATGACATCTCCGGAGAGAGTGAAACCGGAATATCCTTCTCGCGTTTGCAGGGTAAACTCGATTGAGGATCGGTCCTCGAACTGGGCAGAGAACCAGGCATCCTGATCAGTATAGCTGTTTATTTCAGACCCGGTGGCCGTCACCATATTGCCGTCGGTTGTCGTCGTCAGCGAAGAATCCTGCGACACGCCAAAGGAGGTGAAGCTGTTGCCGTCCACAATGATCGCTTCGGCATCGCCAATATCAGTGTTGTCATCGACATCATTGAAGGTCGCGGTCGAGTTCAGGAAAACGGGTTCGCCAGTATTCGGGTCGTAGAATTCCAAACGGAAGGTCGCCTGATCCCCCGCCTCATCCCCGTCCAGAAAGACTTCTGCACCCTCGGCGTAGCCAAACTCCACCCACATATCCGGATTGGATTTTTCCACCAGCACCAACCGGCCCCAGACCTTGCTGCCGTCCTCAAGCGTTGCAATATCGCTAAAGATGGCAGAATCGCCCGCAGACCCCAGGTAACCATCGTGGGAAACATATTGCATATTGGCGAGTTCAAGCGACAGAGGCGTGGCATTCGCCCCCTGCGCAAAGCCATCTCCCATGTCACCATAGATGACATCATCGCCCTCGCCCGCATCGATAATATCGCTGCCTTCTTCACCCGCAACTGTGTCGTTACCCGCGTCCGCGTTGATTGTATCGTCGCCGGTAGTCCCATCCAGTATGTTGTTACCAACGTCGCCAATATGGCTCGTATTACCGACAATAAGGTCTTCTAGCCAATCTGGTCGTATCATGAATTCTACCCGGCGTTCGTTGGTGGACTTGTGGAAACCAACGAAAGGTACCGGAAGGTTCGTAAGATTAGGTAAACCGGATAGTGCCAAATAAACCGAAATGCCCCGGCCTTGGCTGGTGGGATGCTCCCGATTGGCTCCAGCAGACGGCGATTGTCAAACCATGCATGTCGCATGTGATTTCGGGCAAACAGGTTTCAAGGCACATGTGCCAGGTGACCTGTACGGCCAAGATCCTTCTGAGCGACAGGAAGAGAACAACCCGGCGGATAAAGGTAAGCAACTTCAAATGGGGGGAAGCTGTACGCGTTCTCGACCCAATATAGCCCCCTCTCTCACGAAGCTTTTTAGCTAAATAAATCGTACCCGCATTGGCAAATTAATCCTTGATTTAAAAAACTACCCAAGCTTGCATGTTACTGCATCCAGCAGTCATTAGAGGTTTAGCTTGTACGTTTTTCGACCATTGATTCTCCTATTCACTATTTTCACGCCGACCTATTCCCTCTCATCAGAACCTACTGATGACACAATCGAGTGGGAGGTTCTCAATCGGTTTGGCCCATTCGCCACCCAGGGGAACGCCGAAGACTTGTTCCATAGGTACAAGCTGGAACCCGGAGAAAACTTTGCTGACTGGCACAAACGGTTATCGGACCTTGGGTTGCCCTCACCCTACGAAGCCTCCCTAAAAGAGGGGCAGAATGCGGGAATGCACTGGGACCAGAGAGCCAAGCAGCATTCTGAAAAGATACTGAGCTTTGTTCAAAATGAAGCTTCAGCCGCAACCACGGTAAGAGCTGTTGCCAGGGTTGCCTCATCGTCAGAATGCACATGGGTATATAATGGGGAAACTAATACGCTGCCCTGTGAACGTGGCTTTGAGTTTTCTGTACCGATCTCTGGCGCAAATCTGAGCGTATCCTACCAGGGCAGTGAAATCTCATCGTGGATCAAGCCAGAGCATGTCGTAATCGTCGGGATGGGGGATAGCTACGGATCAGGAGAAGGAAACCCTGACTATCCTGGTCAATGGAAGGCGGGTCAAACCCTTCCCGGCAAAAACAATCTGGAATGGTTGGTGGACAGCCAGCGCCTGGTCTCGCCACCAGAGGCCCCCGATGCAGACGTAAACCATTGGGTCGACGACACCTGTCATAGAAGTTTCTATAGCCATCAAAGCCTCACCGCGCTCAAGCTAGCTTCTGAACGGCCACATACATATGTCACTTTTTTGCACTACGCGTGTACGGGAGCAGAGATTTTTGATGGTCTTCTTGTGCCCCAATATCAGGCTTGGGGTAAGGGGGAATACGTTCCCTACTCTCAAGTGAACTTTGCAATTCGCGAACTCTGTCAAGAAACGCCTTCGAACTATGAAGCGGTATCCGCTGAGGAAATCGGCGGATTAAACATTCGGTCCTTTCATCGAAGAGGGGGGCCTGGAAACCGCCCTCGAAGTATGAGCAATCTGAATCCTGACCCGCGAGTAGATAGGTTCAGTAAGTTCACCAGAGACCTAAGAGAGACGAATGGCGGCAAGTTTCCTCAGTCTGGCTTTCTGACCTGTGCATCGGGGAACATGCGCCAACCCGACTACGTGTTTCTGAGTATTGGTGGAAATGACATCGGGTTCGCAGACATTGTGCAATACTTCGTAATTCCCACACAGTGGAAAATCAAACTCGTCGGGACCCTCCTCTTTCCGGAAGTCTGCCCCAGCCCATCCAACCGAGTAGATGCCAAAACCAATCGCCATTTGGATAGGTACTGCAGGAAATTAGACAGCAAAAACCTGTACCATGCAGGAGATTTGACAGACGGACATAGCACCTCCCTAGGCATGAAAGAAAGGTACAGCCTGCTCTTCAATGTTCTAGAAAAACGGCTAGCGGTGAAGCCCAGCCAGATTGTCATCCCGCAATACCCCGACCCAATGCGAGCGCGCGTTTCCTCGCAGCCCGCATGCGAACCACTTTCGGGTTCAGACTTCAATGTACCTGGTGATCCTCCTAGAGAGTTTAACCCCAAGAGCGCTTGGAATGGCTTGAAAGCTGCCGCTCCCAATAGCCTGATTAGAACCTTAAGCAGGTGGCCTGGCCGAAATCTTCGGGAATGGCATTTCAATCTCACATCGAGCGAAGGAGGGCTGGCCCTGAAGCAGTTTGATCGGTTTCGGAGTGCCCTTTCCAAGGTAGCACGAGACCGCGGGGTTTCCTTTGTTTGTGAAACACGAGATGCTTTTGTTGGCTATGGATGGTGGAAGGGTGGTAGAGGAAATCTTCCAAACACCGAACCAAAATGGCCTGTATCGGACTGGAGACCATATGCTTATGAAGCTGATACCCGCGCCATCAGGACGGGCAACGATACACTTCTGACGCAGCCAGGCGATAAGCGGATTACGGGGGCCGTTCATCCCAACCTTACCGGCCATAGGCTGATAGCACAGCAGGTTTATGACAAGTTCTGGTCCACCCCATAGTCATTATTGAACGTGTTTTCCCCCGCGAGCAGATAGTGATTTTTGCTCGCGGAAATCACCTTTTCCTGGCTTGAAGCGACCTCGGGCAGCCAAGATGCACACGCCCTTCGCCCATTGCCTAGGTTTCACTCGTTCCTGATCTTCATTCTGCCCCAGCGATCCCTTTAAAGGATTAGGAAGATTTTCAATGTAACCTTCGGGTAGAGTTATCATGAAAATGGAACGTCAAAGTGACTATAAACGACCGCCGTTTGAATGTTCGGCCAGCACAAGGAGAAGCTCCTTTTGGTCTTCACGAAGTATTTATCTCGCGGACGGACGAACGCGGCATCATCAAAGCAGCCAACTATGTTTTCAAGCGGGTTGCGCACTATGATTGGGACGAACTTCTGGGGGCTCCGCACCGGATCATTCGGCACCCAGACATGCCCAAAGGTGTATTCCATTTGTTTTGGGAAACCCTGAAACAAGGTGAGAGCATTGGCGCCTACGTCAAAAACAAGACAAAGGATGGCCTGTATTACTGGGTTTTTGCAGTTGCCATACCTTGCCCTGGCGGCTTTCTATCTGCACGTATGCGCCCCAGCAGCGCAATGTTCGACCAGGTTAAGAAGGCCTATGCAGAGCTACTGCTTGCCGAACGGGAAGGTGATCTGTCCCCGCAAGAAAGTGCCGAACATCTGAAAGAATGGATCCTTTCAAAAGGATTTGAAAGCTATCATCAGTTTTGCACTGCCGCTCTGAGCGAAGAGCTGCTTTCGCGCTGCGCAGGTCTGAATATCCCACCAGATCAAAAGATCCTGCAGCTGCAACAAACCGTGTCAGATGCCAGCGCACTTGTAGCCGAAACCAAAAGCCTGATTTGGGAATTTGATGCGATGCGGACCATTCCACATAATCTGAGAGTGATCGCATCTCGCATCGAACCTGCGGGAGGCCCTGTTACGGTGTTATCGCAAAACTATGGCAGCATGTCCTCTGAAATGTCGAGCTGGTTCGAGGCCAACGTCATGGGAGAGAATAGCAATTTCAACAAGATCAAAGGTGCGGTGACCAACCGCCTGTTCGTTGAGGGCATGACGCGCATTCTGGAAGAATGTGACCAGCTACTCACCCAAGAGCGCCGGACACTCGGCAAAGTTGATATCGAGAAAGAGCGGCGGATTCTTGCAGAGCTTGTCGAAAGAGAAAGGGAATTGGCCAATAAAGGAGGGGATCAGGTCAATTTCGAAGCTGACAGGATTCAACAAGCTTGCAATGTGATGCACCGACAATTTTTAGGGTTAAGCACCACAAGGGTTCTTTGCAAAATAGAAGCCGCACGATTGCCCAAAGGTGGGGAAACCCTAGATGACATCATCAATCAACTCGGTAGTTTTCAGAGACGCATTGCAGAACGCTTGGCTAATATTGCCAAACTGAGCAACCAAGTCCGCGCCATAGAATAGGTTACGATGGCGCGCTTCGTCTACCGCCTGGTCAATCGCGCAGGAAACAATGAAAGGACGGAGCTTCGCCATCGCTGTCATAATCGGCGGTGCTGTCGTCCCGACCATCTTGGTTGAGGGGTCAGCCGCAGATAACAAACGCGATGACCGGGACTTCTGGGCCAAGGGGGTGGACTTAAACCTGCTCTGACCTGTGGCTTGGGCTTCTCCCGCCATTCTAGCAAAGTGCCTTTCCGCCCAGAACACCTGCTACTGGGTCAACGGATGGGGCCGGTTCCTGTCATGGACTGGCCCTCACTCGCAGCCCGAAACAACATAAGCGTTGCATCTGACCCCCTGATTGCCCTCTAAACCTCACCACTTCTCGTCCGTTGGTCTGCATCCGAACTACGATCGGAGGCGACAATGGCGGAACGTGAAGTCTGGGGGTTCAAGGTCCGGACATCCAAGTCACCATCGCCTACCCGCATCGTTCAGCGCTAATTGCGCAGGTTTTTATCCACCAAAACCCGATCTCGAACCGCCAGACTTGCCAAAGCCTCCACGTGAGGCGGCCGCAGCGCGAGACATTGGTGTTTTCCCAATCGTCGAGGCCGGGCGGGCGAATTGAGAGGTGCTCAGCTTTGTGGAGCCTCGGTTGCTCGAAAAAGTGCTGGAGCGCGAGGCGTTAGTATATCGCCCGTCGGAGCCTTTATAGAGCGGTTGCGCCGCAGCCATTCCTGCGCGCCCACCCATCATATTGCCGATCAAATAGCCTGCCATTAGTGGCATGAAAATGCTTCCCGATCCGCCCTGCGTCACGGCCTCTTCAGATCCGCAGGCATCTTCACCATGCTGTTCCTGACAGACTTCGAGGCTTTCATAACGGGGCGCGGCCTCGACATGCAGGGCTTGGGCCTCGGAAAAGGACGTCTCGCATTCTTGTGACGTGATCATCCCACCGCGCGATGCGTCTTCCAGACAGCTTTGCAAATCCGGGAAAGCAGAGGCTTCGACCTGTTCTTCGCGGCATCCCGCAAGAGCAAAAGCAGCTGCTCCGACAATCGCGATGGAAACCCGTTTCGAGCGTTTGGTCATGTAAATCGTCTTTCTGCCAAAGGGGCGCTGGGGCGTTTGTATCACGCAACGATATAGTGCGGCTTGAACCGGGATAAATCCTGCGTGATGCGGGATCGATCTTCTCGGATACCGACGCCGACACAGTCGTGCCCCACGATCCAGGCTCCGACCACCGGGCGAAAACCGTCGAATTTTGGCAGGGGCGCATAAGCTTGGATGACGCGCGGATGTTCGGCATAATCGGTATTCTTCGATTGCTCGATCAGCTCGCCGGACTTCAGGATCGAAACCGAGGCCCCCTCGCGCGACAAGATTGGCTTTCGCACATAGCCAGCTGCCAGTTGGGTCTCGGCGCGTGCCAGGGCTGCAGCGGTCGTTGCCGTCGCTGTGCCGCTGGCTACCATAGCGTCCCCTACATCTGCCTCAAAGAAGGCCGGTAATAGGTTTGGATGGCCCTCGAACATTTGCCAGAGCACGGGCAAAAGCCCCTTGTTGGATAACAGTGCCTTCCAGGCGGGTTCCAGAAACAGGCAGCCGGATCCATCAATGTGATTGGCGTAATCGTCGCGCAACAGATCCTCCCACGGATAGAGCTTGAACAGAACCGCAATCCTGCGATCCTCATCATCCAGAAACTGGCCGTCGTCGCTGAGCGCTATCTTGTCGAGATCGCAGTAATGCGCCCCCAAACCGGCTTCGCGTGCGGCCCAGCCCATGGCTTCGACCGTGCCGTAATCTTCGGGGGTGTCGGCAACGGCCGTAAAGTGCAGATCGCTATCTTTCTCAAAAACGGCGCTAAACCGCGCGACCAGCGCCTCGTGGATACCATTAAACTGGTCCGTCCCTGCGGGAAGCACCCCGGATTCCAGCTGATCTTCAAGCCACTGCCACTGAAAGGCCGCGCTTTCGTAAAGAGAGGTCGGCGTATCGGCGTTATATTCCAGAAGCTTGGCGGGTGCCTTCCCATCATAGGCAAAATCGAACCGGCCGTAGATTTCAGGATCGCCCCGTTTCCAGCTTTCGGCGACAAGGTCACGGTGGGCTTCGGGGATCGCAAGCCGCTCCATCAGGCTTTCACTGGCTATAATTTCACCTACTGCCTCTCGGCACATGGCATGGAGCTCGGTGGCGGGGTCCTCCAGGTCGTTCTCGACCTGCTCAAGCGAAAACGCATAGGCCGAAGTTTCATCCCAATAGGGTTCGCCATGCATATCGGCAAAGGTAAATCCTACTTCTTGGGCGTGATCGCGCCAAGAGGGCCGTTCGGGCAAAGTGATCTTCTGCAAGTGTCCGTTCCTCAATTCTTCGACTGCGTTTAATGGGGTTTGAAGCCAACAACCAGACTTGGTTTTGGTGAATGCCAGAAGTTTGGAGATTTTTGAGTGCCCACCGGACCCGCGCTATGGGTGCATTTGGACGTCGCTGTTTGGCAGGCAGCACCGATTTTAGCAACGAATATTTGAGGCTAGAAAGGGAAACCTGGACAGCCACGCCGTTGAGGCACCAATCTGCAGAAACCCATGCAAGATCAACCGAGCGGTAACAGATGAGAGGACGGTGGTGCGCCATCTCTGTTATAATCGACGGTGCTGTCGTCCCGACCATCTGGTCGATGGGTCAGCGGCGGATAACAAGCGCGACGACTGGGACTTCTGGGCCAACGGGGTGGACTTCGACCTGCTCTGACATGTGGGTTGGGCCTCTCCCGCCGCTAAAGCAACGTCCCGCTCCACCCTGAACACCCGCTACCGGGTCAACGGGTGGGTCGGGTGCCCGTCATAGACTGGTCCTCACCCGCAGCCGAAACCACTGGGGCCGAAATCCGGGGCGATTGGGGCCGGTTCGGGCTTCGTAGCTCTTACGTCTATGGCTGGAAAGTACTGG
>NZ_JBLWXG010000018.1:0-37464 GCF_048267565.1 Pseudophaeobacter sp.
GGTGCAAGGCGGGTGCATAACGGCCATTAGATCCCAATCCCCCTGCATCACGTCGAGAATGTCGCCCTGAATGTGGCAGTTGGTGGGCGTGTCAGACGGGAGCAGGTCGCAGGACCAGGCATCGTGCCCAAGGGCGAGAAATGCCTCTCTCACGACTCCGCTGGTTTCGCATCCGATCAGAACTTTTGCCATGCTGATAGGCTTTCCATTTTTGGGCGCGCCGGGTCGCGCTGGCAGAAATTAATTGGGGAGGTGAAAGGCGCCTGCCATGTACAGGAGGGAAACCGGGACTGACCAAGAGGCCAAGGCGCCCCAAAAGCTGTACTGGTCGTTTCGAGGCTGACCGCGCCAGACCAGGTGGAGGCCAAGGCCAAAAAAGCCCAGGGCGAGGTATGCAATCATCCATGCGTTCAAGGTGCTATCTCCTGAAAAAGTGAAAAAGGGCTAGGGGCGCGGCCGTTGTTCGTGAGTGGTGGGCTTGTTTGGAGATCAAACGCGCATCGGCATAAGGACGTAGAGTAGATCTTTGTTGTCCTCGTTTGTGAGGCGGGCCGCTGCGCTCTTATTCAAGGCGCGCAGGCGCAGGTCGCCAGCGCAACGGGTCAGGGTGGCCAAGTATGGCGTATGGAAACCGATATCGTCGCCGCCCTTGGCTTGGGTGCCAATCGGGATCCGAAGCTCCCCTTCATTCTGCAACTTTACCGAAACCTCTGCCTTTGATGGGCTGATCTTGCAGGCCTTGGAGCACTCATCGGTGACAGCCAATAGGCGTCGGGCGGTTTCTCTGGTGATCACCACGTCAATCGGGCCTGTGTCCGTTGGAATGACGCGTGTGTAATCTGGAAAGGTTCCATCGATCAGCTTGGTGCTAAGCGAGTATAGCCCCTTGTTGAAAGTCACCCGATCATTACCGTGGTAAACTACCTCTACAGTCTCGTTGCCCTTTGCGGACAGTATGGATTGTAGGATGGTCGTGGCGGTGCGGGGGATGATCACGTCAGTGTGTGGTGCTGGGCAATCCAGATCCAGCCGCGCCAATTGATGCCCATTGGTGGCGACCATCCGGCTCTTCTCGCCATCTCGGGTCCAGAAGATGCCGTTAAGATAGTAGCGAGTTGCCTCTGACGAAATGCAGGGGGAGACCAGTCTTAACGCACGGTGTAGCGCTGTCTCACTGACCTCTACCTGTCCCTTCGGACGGGTCAATTCAAACGTGGGCCAGTCGCTCGGTGTGATCATCTGGTTTAGGGTTAGTTCCAGTCCATCGGCGCGCAGCGTGATGTGCTCTTCCTGTGCATCTATCTCGAGTTCAGCCCGGCCGGACATGCTGCTCAGCAGGCTGATCAACCTCGCACCATTGGTCAGAAATGACCACTTTCCCTTGGCCTCGCATTCGATGAGCTTGCAGGCCTCAATATCCAGATCGGTGGTGGTCACGGAAAGCGTGTTTTCGTTCACGTCAAAGCGGTGCATGCCAAGAACCGGAATAGTGCGAAAGCGCCCCTTGGCCTTGCTGGTCCAGGTTAGCGCGGCGCGCAATTCGCTAATATCAACTGTTGCGGTGCGGGTTTTAGTGATCCCTTTGAAATCTGTGTGGGCGTTCATCTGTGTTTCCTTTCCGTTCCGATTGTGCGGGTATCCGTAAGTGGTGGGCTTGCCGCGCCCCTGGGCAGCGATCACGCTGCGGGTGTGTCTCTGGCGCTGGGCGCCAGCGCCTGTCCGTTGTAGGGGCAGTCTGGGCGGCCATCAGTGGCGCGGCGGTTGCGGGCGCCAGCCTTATGGGCCGCTGCCGTCCAGGTGAGAATGGCGGCAAAGAAGTTGTCGGCGCTTGCCGTGATACCGTGCAGTTCGGCGCGGTGGGTCAGGTTTTCCGGTTCCCACCAATCGGATGGATCATCGCTGGGCGGGGTCAGTTCGCCGCCCAGATCCTGAAACCGCAGGATCTTGCAAAGGCCCTGCTGGGCGGTGATTTCAGCCGCGGCTGCGGCCAGGCTGTTTGGGGGCATGGTGTGACCTCGGTGGCGTTGATGCGCGGGCGGTGAACTTTGGAGGAGGACTGAGCCGCCCGCGCTAATCCGCGCAGTCGGGATGAATGCGCGGAATTCTGAAAGATTGGACTGGCGCTGTCCTCCTAGCGCTGTCCGGCTTTCCTATGGGGGCTGCGGGGGTGCCCGCTGGCAGGCCCATAGGTTCTGCTTGCGCCGCGTTGTGGAATTCATCCGGGCAAGGCGGTCTGATGGATCAAGCCGCATGGCGGCGCTGAACCCGGTAGCCCTGTTTGGCGGCATAGCTGCGCACAGTCTCGCCAACCCGGTTCAGGGTCTGGTCAATAGGTTCGGGGGCTGGTGTGGGCTGCCCGATCAGGTGCTGAGGGTGCAGGCGCAGCGGGTCAAATCCCTGGCCGCGCGCGGCCTTCATAGTGGCCCAAGCTGCAGAAAACAGGCTGGTGTCGTGCAGGTGATCCTCGGGCGAGGTGACGATCTGGCGGGCTGTTTTGGTAATGTCGTTCATTCAATCCTCCATCGGTTGATGTGATGATTGATATAGGGGACAAAAATCCCTGTCAATATATTTAGGGGAAAATTGTCCCCACATTTTGATTTGAGCACAACGTTCATGTTGCGAAACGTTGTGAAATAGGGGGATGGTCTACCGTTCAGTAGCCGACCGCCTCGGGCCTTCAGCAGCTTGGGTGGGGTATTGTCAATTATCGCGGGAAGCAGCAACGCGCAGATAGCGACCATTGCAAAGTCAGGTCCAGCGGGCGGCGGGACCTGACTACGGCCCAGAGCTGGCTTTGGGCACATGTTCAGGTGCTGCTACGCAGCGTTCCCGAAGCAGTCGTTCGACATATTGCGCAGCATTTTATCGGTTCGGTAGCACAGGCGCAATGGGACTGGCTGGGGCTAGAAACCCTTGAACGCTGCGTGTCACCGCTAAGGTCGCCTGATTTTCCAAACCGGTAACCTGCTTAATTTGCTCACTTTAGTTCGTATAATCCACTTAATGCTGAAAGTGACTGATTTATTACACCTGTTCACCACTAGCTAAGATTCGCCCGACTATAGGTCTTTCAACTGGACCGATTTTTCGCACTGGAGACCCATTTGAGCACCTATAGAATAACTGCGCGCCTCTCCCCGATTGTGCTGGGCATGCTTGCCCAGCCCGCGCTGGCCTTTGACGAGATGGATGACTATTTCCACTGGTCACCGTTTGGGAGCTGCTATGTCGAAACAGAGGTGCACTACCACTACCAGACTGCCTATGTCAGGATTTCCGGCCACCTCCCAGACAGTTATTCTGGAGGGGGGCAGTGGGACCATGGCAACGCGTACATGCACGAGGACACAATCACGGAAGCAGTAATCGCTCAATGTCTGAGTGTAGATGTCAGTGAGATCAGCCTGACAAAAAATACCGGGCCGGATATCGAATACGAGTATGATTCTGACATAGGTTTTGCCTTCACCCTGCACAGCAATACGCCGCAATATGCGGCCGGGAATTATCGTTACGTCACCGATTACAGCACTTCCCCCTTAAGAGAAAGAGACAGTACTGCGCCGGTACTGACGCCGCCTGCGGATCTTTCAGTCTCGACAGAGACTGGGCTGGCAACCGCCACGCTGGATGTCACCACACTGGGCTCTGGCGACGATAACTGGGATAGCTATGTCGAGATCCTCTACAAGATCGGTGGCACCACTGTGAGCGGGGACTATGCCTTTCC
Source organism: Pseudophaeobacter sp. (assembly GCF_048267565.1). Taxonomy (NCBI): domain Bacteria; kingdom Pseudomonadati; phylum Pseudomonadota; class Alphaproteobacteria; order Rhodobacterales; family Roseobacteraceae; genus Pseudophaeobacter; species Pseudophaeobacter sp. The sequence continues at coordinate 3,734 of NZ_JBLWXG010000018.1, forward strand.
CGTTGGCGACACCACCGTCACCATGGACGCCACCGATTCCTCGGATAATGCTGCGACCCAGGTCAGCTTTACCGTGCGGGTCAGTGACGCCGAGGCCCCGGTGATCACCGCGCCGGCCAATCAGAGCGCCAAAACAGCGCTAGGCGGCAGTACAGTATCCTTGGATGTAACCAATCTGGGGTCTGTGGCTGACAATGTCGACAGTGACCTGCCCATCACCTACCGGGTAGGTGGTACCCACCTCGACGGTGCCTATGATTTCCCGATAGGCGAGACCACCGTCACCATGGTGACGGAAGATGCCGCCAGAAATGAAGCCGATATGGCCAGCTTTATTGTGACTGTTGTTGGCAATGCCGCACCGGTGCTAACGCCCCCCGGCGCCATTTTTGCCAATACCGATCCCGGTGAAAGCACCCACACACGCGACGTGACAGGGCTTGGCTCGGTTAACGATGATGCAGACAGTTCTGTCGCCATTACCTACCGGGTGGGCGAAACGGTCCTCAGCGGCGCCTATGCCTTTCCTGTCGGCGTCACCACCGTCACCATGGATGCCACGGACACGGATCATAACCCCGCCGCGCAGCAAAGCTTTGCCATTCGGGTCAGTGACGCCGAGGCCCCGATAATTACCGCGCCCGCCAATCAAAGCGCCCAAACGGCGCTGGATGGCAGCTCCGCATCCTTGGATGTCACCGGCCTTGGGTCGGTTTCCGATAACGTCGACAGTGTTATCGCCATTGCGTACCGGGTGAATGGGACCCTGCTCGACGGAGCCTATGATTTCCCAATTGGAGAGACCACCGTCACCATGACTGCGGCGGATGCGGCCAGGAATGAATCCGATATGGCCAGTTTCCTTGTAACTGTTGTTGGCAATGCCGCCCCGGTAATCACCGCGCCAGACAACCAGAGCCTGACCGCCCCAACAGGAGCCGCCTCGGTCGCGCTGGATGTCACCAAACTTGGCGCAGTCAGTGATGATGCTGATACCGGTCTTTCCATCACCTACAGCATCAAGGACAGGCCAGTCACCGGGTCGTATGACTTCCCCATCGGGGTCACCACCGTCACCATGGATGCCTCGGATACAGACCATAACGCAGCCGCGCAGGTCAGCTTTAATGTCACCGTGTTGGACGCCGAGGCCCCGGTGCTGACCGCGCCGGACAATCAGACCGCCCAGACCGTGCTGGACGGCAGCACCGTATCCCTGGATGTGACCACCCTTGGATCAGTGGCTGACAATGATCTCGGCAGCGACTTGGTGATCACCTATCGGGTCGGCGATACTGTCCTCAGCGGCGCCTATGACTTCCCTATTGGCGTCACCACCGTCACCATGCATGCGGCAGATTCCACCGGGAATGCCGCCAGTCAGGTCAGCTTTACGGTCACCATCCTTGGCAATGCCGCCCCAGTGCTGACAGCGCCAGACACCCAGACGGTGATTGCAGAGCTGGATGCTACCAGTGCCTCGTTAGATGTGACCGACCTTGGTGCGGTCAGCGATGACACCGACAGAGACCTGATGATCACCTACCGAGTCGGCGATACAGTGCTCAGCGGCGCCTATGACTTCCCTATTGGCACCACAATTGTGACCATGGACGCCACGGATAGAGACGGCAATACCGCCGCTCAGGTCAGCTTTAGCGTTATCATTTCTGAACCCGATGTCTCGCCGCCCTCCGCACCAACAATCGCCAATATTGACGTTCTCCCCGATCGGCGCCTGGTGGTGTCCGGCACCACCGAACCCGGTGCGCTGGTGACCATCACCTTCCCTGATCAATCGCAACAGCAGACAACCGCCTCGGGCGGCACCAGCAACCGCGCCTTTACCCGCGCCGTAAGCAGTGCAAACACCAGCGCCGCAGCACCTGGCAGCTACTCGGTCACATCGGCAACGGCCCAGCCCAGCGGAAATGTGCAGGTGACCGCCACAGACAGCAGCGGCAACACCTCGGTGGCGACAGCGGCCATTGCGGATACCACCGCCCCGGATGTGGTGATCAGCGGCGGCCCCGCCAATGGCCAATCCGTCGCCCTTGGCTTTGATGTTACCGTGACCTTCAGCGAAACCGTCATTGGTTTTGACGCCACGGATATCACCGCAACCAATGCCACTGTGGATGGGCTGACGGGGTCTGGCGCGGTCTACACCGCCCGCATCACCGGCACCGGAAACGGCGATATCAGCCTGCAGGTGCCTGCGGCCTCCGCCGAAGATGCGGCGGGCAATGACACCACCGCATCCAATACCCTGGTGATTGCTGACACCACGGTGATCGAGACGCAGAAACAGATCGCAGGCTTTATGCAGTCGCGCGCCAATCAGCTGATCGCCAATCAGCCCGGCCTGACAGGCTTTCTCTCTGGCGCGGGTTCCCCGCAGGGCAGCGCCGATGTTTCGGTCACCCGCGCCGCCGGCACCTTCAATATCGCCTCGCGTTCGGGTCAGCCGATCTGGTTCAACCTGAAAGGTAACTGGAGCGAGAACGACAGCGCCGAGACCCGCTACGCCTTTGGCGCATTGGGCGGACATATCACGGTGAACCGGCAGCTGCTGATCGGTGCCATGCTGCAGTTTGATCATCAGTCGCAGGACGATGGGGCAGCCTCTGTCAGTGGCACCGGTTGGATGGCCGGCCCCTATGTGGTGGCCCAGCTGCCCGCGCCGAACCTCTATCTGGAAGGGCGCCTGCTCTACGGTGAAACCTCAAACCGGATCTCGCCCTTTGGCACCTATGAGGATGATTTCGACACCACACGGGTGCTGGCCCAGGCCAAGCTCTCGGGCACTGTCGACTATGGTCGCAGCCTGCTGACGCCCTTCTTTGACGTCTCTTATGCGAATGAAGAGCAAAAGGCCTATACCGACAGCCTCGGCAATCGGATCGGCGCCCAGAAGATCCACCTGCGCCAAGCGGCCTTTGGTCTTGATGTCGCGCATCCGGTCGCCGTGGCAAAAGGCAAGCTGGACCTGACCGGCGGCATCTCGGGGATCTGGTCCTCAACCAGCGGCACCGCAGTGGCACAAACGGTCATTCCATCCTACTCCGGCTGGCGCGCCGCGCTGCGCTTTGGTCTCGCCTATACCTGGCCCAATGGCGGGTTGCTCACAGGCGCTGCCGACTACGACGGGCTTGGCGCTGCGGGCTACGAAAGCTTCGGGCTTAACCTCCAGTACAGCTTCCGTTTCTGAGGCTCACAAATCAACGGGGGCGGCCCTAAGCAGGCCGCCCCCTTTTGTTCATTCCGGCGGGGAGACCTACGCCAAAGCACATCACCGCCGGATATACTGTCAGCCAAAAGCAAAGCCGCGACCCTGCCAATTTCGCGCCCCTAGGCACAGCACCCCCCCTGATGTGCAGCGCAGCACTAGGATTCGATCCAATAGGGGGCTAATGCCCGCTTTTACCAGTCTGGCCCAGCCCCTTCGCAGGCGCAGCTAAGGTCCGGTTTCCGCCCGCAGCATCTTTTAGTTGGTTTTTCTAGCGAGTTCGGCGGGCCAGTGGAGCCGAACCTTTGCCGCCCACTTGAGCCGGACGTTCCATATATTGTTCGCGCCGGGGTTCAGGGAAATCAGGTGGAATAGCCCCGGTTCGTCGCCGGGCTTGATCTGCTTGACCCAGCCCATGCCGTCCTCATCTTCGCAGACGCAGCGGTGACCAATGTCATCCGACGGCACGGCGTCATGGCCGTTGCGGGTGTAAAACAGCAGATCCCCGGCAGAATAGACAGGTTCCATGCTGTCGCCCTCGACCTCTACCGCGACAATGCCATGGGGGGATAGTCCGGGCGGGCATTCGACCTGGGGGCCGTCGCCTTTTTCATAGACGTCAAACAGGGGGACCTGGGCACCAGCACCGACTTTACCAGCGATTGCGATGGTTGGGGCTACTTGGAAGTCGCCTGCCATGAAACTTTCAAGTGAAACGCCTGTAGCGGCGGCAAGCCGTAGAGCATCTTCTGCATTGGTGCTTTGCGTCTTTCCCTGATTGATCTTCTTCAGCTGCTCGTAAGAAACACCAGCCTTTTCGGCTAGTTTTCGCATCGAAAGTCCTGATGCGGCCATTGCTCCGTTGAGCGCTTCTCTGAATGTCAAAGGCATGGGGTGACAATATTCCCTATTGGTCGTCAGGAATAGGAGACGATTGTCCCTTGTCATTTGGGGATAATAATCCCTATATGGCAACATGATTACTGCACACCTGATTTCGGATATCGAGACTTTTGCCTCTTTGAGGGGGATCGCTCCGGCGACGGTTACCAGCCGAGGTGTTGGGAATAGTCGACTTTATCACCGCCTGAAAAATGGCAAAAGCTGTACGTTGGATGTGGCCGAGCGGCTGCGCGCTTATATGGCGGAAAACCCGCCGCCCGCTGCGGCACAGTCGGAGGGGGCAGCATGAGCCGCCCCCGTCTGACCCTGATTGTGAACAATGATACCCCATGCTCGCAGGATCTGCCGCGCGCTGGGCAAAAGTCTTGGTCAAATAAGTTTGACCCGTATGCCCTAAAGGCCAATGCGCCGGACCTTTGGTCGGCCTATTTTCGTCACCGCTTCAACAGCCCCCGCGAAGTGGCGTTGTATTGCGACGTGAGCTTTCAAACCGCGCTGAACTGGTGGGGGGCAGTCACCGCCCCCGCCAGCCATATCGCGCTGCTGGTCATTCTGACCGACCCGAACGCGCCAGCCTTTTTTGGGCAGGCGATGGAGGAGGCGGCATGATGGGAAGTTCAACTACTTTTGCGACGTTTATTCCACCATCTCGCGACGAAAAAGGCCAGCACGCAATAGAAGGTCAAAACGACAACTGCCCAGCCAAGGCCAGAAGCGTACCAAATGAAGCCCGAATGCAGAATGGCTATTCCCCAGTAGAATTCGACAGTTTTTTTGGTGAGTGGGTTTTCTTCTTCAATGTCGGAAGCAAGTGCCTCAACTTCAAAACCGTCTGGCTCGTCGGCTTCCCAAAACTCATCAGGAATGTCGTCGATGCTGCCTGTCTCAAGTTCGCCGAGCAATGTTTCGGTCTCGAGTACTTGGCCTCCCTCCGAGGTCAAGCCAGTGATCCTATCAAGGCGAAATGTGCGGGCGTCATTGTACAAATCACACCAGCCATGAAGGTAAATTTTCCCGCCCCTGCTTTCTTGAAAAAGGAAGGTGACAGCCCGATCAGTTTCTGCCCCAGCGGCATCACGGTAGGTCAAATTTGTAATGATGGGTTTGAAGGTTCGGCTCAAGAATCCGTCTCCTCATCAAACTCACTCTTGAATCGGTTTGTCCAAAAGTATGCCAAAGCGAAATCGCTCCTTTCTTGTTTGCGAAGCAAGGGGTGTAGCGGGTCGCGCGTGCGAGGTGCGGCCCGCAATCAAACGGTATCATCAATGCCCGGACTATCTGCCAGAGGTTGCGGCTGTGCAACCTGTGTTCAGATCGGGGCCCGCACATGAGAGGGCCACAGGATAAGCCGCACCGCCTTGAAATCGACCTGGGCGAAGGTCGTGGCGGCATGAATGGTTCGCTTGCAGCCCTTGGTTCACTTGGTCATGGCTCAGATCTCGATGGTCTTACTAAGTGTTGGAATCGTCGAAAAAATCGCCTTTTGAGAAGTCGAAATAGACTTCCCCTATCTTTTTTCCGATGCGGTCAGTCACCTCGTGATGTCCATCTTGGTATTCGCCGCGCTCTAGTTTGTCGGCAATCTTTCTCAGTGCCGCAGCAGTCCAACCTCGAGCTACGTTCTCTGACGGACCTGGGCAGGTTAGTTCCACGTTGCATTCGATATACTGCATCAGCTGTGGTTCGCTCATTATGTTTGGCCTCTTTTGGGGGGCTAACGAAAGGTGCAATCAAGTCGGGCTTGGCCCGCGCGGCCCTTGCTTTTTCGATTGTTTCACCATGCAGAACATCACCTATAGGTTGCGAAAATGCAAGCTTTGGTCAGATCGGGGCCCGCACATGAGCGGGCCTCTGGACAAGCACGCATTTGATGCCGTTATGCGGTCAATTGGTGCCGAGGTAGAGGTGCAGCCCGCGCAGGACGGCAAAGACCAAGCCTGCACAGCCTGCAATGTAAAGGATCACCCCAGCGGGAGTGAGCTTCCGGTAGGGGATTTCGACCACGCCGAACGAGTATACACGCTGCCGGAAGGTGTGCGTTTCCGCTTCTCCGAAACCGATGCCGATCATGGCAGCGGCAATCGAGCCGATCAGCAGATCGTCGTGGGGGCTACCAATGAGCATGGTCCAGACGCCAGCGACCAGGCCAGCCGCACCAAGAGCCGCATACCACTTCTCAGCGACCACAGCCGCCAGGCGATCTATCGTGTTTGCAAATGGTGCCGTCATTGGGCTCGAGCCTCCTTTAGCAGGGGGCGCAAATGATCGGCATTCAAACTGGCCGCATTGCGCGGCTGGAAAACGGATTTCATTCCGTCGGTTCCTTGTATTGGGGCGGGATGAATGCGCGCGGCAGGGGTCGAGACCTGCCGCGCATCCCACGGTTTTCAAGGATTGCAGGGTTTCGTGATTCTCAATCGCGCGCCTCTGGCTCTTTTTCCTTTTCCGAACACGCGCCGGAAATCTTTCACGCTGAACATCACGGGACAGCGGAACAACAAAACTGCACTGCATACCGGGTCCGGCGCGGACGGCATGACCTTTCATGGGCCGGTAAGTGCAATCACCGGGGCGCAGGCAGGCGCCAGAGGCGGGTTCTCCCGTCACTGCCACTCATTCAACGGAGGGCAGGGGCATGAGCATCGAGATACATGCACTGATCAAGCGCCGCGTAGTGGGTTCGCCCACCAAGAAGGCAATCTTGCTTTATATGGCCGACGCTGCCAGCGATGACGGCTCAGGGATCTGGGTCAGCAAGGGCAACATGGCGCTCGATCTGGAAATGAAAAGCAAGCGCACTGTGCAGACCAATATTGCCGATCTGGTAGAGGCCGGGATCGTCTCCGAAGTCGGGCAGCGAAAGTGCAAAAACGGCTTCACAGTCGAATACCGGATCAATCTCAACACGGTTTCGAGCCTCCCCCAGACCCGTGCAGCAAATGCACCCGTACCACAACATATAGCGGGTGCATTAAATGCACGGGTGCAGGAGATGCGCCCGACAGGTGCAGGAGATGCACCCCCACCCGTGCAGGAGATGCACCCAAACCATCCTTTGAACCATAATAGAACCTTGTGCGCGGCTGACGCCGACCACACACAACAACTAGATTTTGATTTTTCTGGTTTCTTCGATCAGTTCGCCGATGCCTTCCCCCGAATGGGCGACGCAGAGAAAACCGAGGATGCACTGCGCAAGGCGCTGGGCGAGGGCACAGCCCCAGCCAAGATCCTGGTCGGGGCCAAGGCCTATGCCGTCGAGCAGAAGGGCAATCAGCCGCGTTACATCAAATATTCCGAGAACTGGATTGAGGAAAAGCGTTGGCGCCAGCATGTGACCAAGCCGGTTGCATCCGTGGATCCGCAGAAGGTGCTGGAAGAGCGCGCCAAGGATATCCAAGCCCGCAAGCCATGGGCCCGCACCATCAAGGTCAGCCAGGCAGGGGAGTGCATCACAGCCGGTCTGGTTTCGGTAGCGCAGTGCCGCGCGGCGGGGATCAACGTATGAGCGCCCAACACGCAAACCCAGATCTGCACGGCACCCGCTTTGGCAACGTGGTGGTCACCGTGGATCTCGAGCTAGGCGACTGCATGGTTCGGGCCCCCCAGAAAGGCCGGATCTGCACAATGCCCCGCACGATCAGGTTGAACAGCCTTGATGAGATCCGAGGCGCATATGCGGCGCAGGCCCAGCTGGCCCACTGCAGTCCAAAAGAAAACCCGCATGCTGCCGATATTGCCCGCGCCCTCAAACTCGCTGGCCAAAAGCTCAAAGCCAACCAAGGGAGAAATCGCAATGCTCGATAATCCAACAGAACCGCTGAAATCCGAAGGTGACGCCCTCTACTTCCGTGCGGCCGCATTGGTTGTGAAAGAGGGCAAGGCCAGCACCTCGTTTGTTCAGAGACACCTTGCCATTGGCTACAACAAGGCCTCCCGCCTGGTTGAGCGCATGGAAGAACAGGGCATTGTGTCTGCAGCCGATCATATCGGGAAACGGGAAGTCGCCACGATTGATACGATCCGCGCAGCTATTGCCCTGAACAGTGATCTTCCCAAAGACGCCGACAAGGCCGCGCTGGTGAAAGCCCTGGCAGCCGCCTCTGATGATATTGCTGCGAACGCCCTCAAGGGGGCCCATGACAAGCAGCGTCAAAGCCAGGGCAAGCCCCCTATGAAGGCAGACCAAGATTTTGATCAGGCCGCAGATGCAAGCTACCGGGCGACGGCAACTGAGCTGCGCCAGTTCATTGAGCGCTTTGAACGCCTGGACGCTGAAAAGAAGGATATCGCAGAGCAGCAGAAGGAGGTCATGGCAGAGGCAAAGTCCCGCGGCTACGACACAAAGGTGATCCGCAAGGTGATCGCCCTGCGCAAGCGCGACCAAGACGATATCGCCGAGGAAGAGGCGGTGCTCGAAATGTACAAAGAAGCATTGGGGATGAGCTGAGCCATGACAGAGCGAATGACAGCACAGGAATACCAAGCCGCCCAGCGCGCCGAGACAGAGCAGGGAGAAGACCGCCGCCGTGTAAGGGGAACCAAGCGCACAACAACGGCAGACGGCATCACCCATGACAGCAAGACAGAGGCCCAGCGCTGGGAAGAGTTGAAGCTGATGCAGGCGGCAGGCGAGATCTGTGGGCTGCAGCGCCAGGTCGATATCGGCCTAGTCGGGCGGGACGGCCCCATTATGACCGATGGCGGAAAACAGCAGCGGGTCTACCGTGCGGATTTTGTCTATGTCGACAACGCGCTGGGCATCACTGTTGTTGAGGATCGTAAGGGACACGAAACCGAGGTGTTCAAGCTGAAAAAGGCGATCCTTGCCGCCCAGGGGCGCGAAATCAAGATCACCAAGGCGAAGGGCTAAACCATGGGCATAGAGCAGGGGCTGCCCTTTGATGAAGATCAGGGCGTGCTGGGCGGTAAAGAGGCAGAGCTGCAAGCCGAGATCCGCGAACTGCGCGGGCTTCTCGAGCGTGCTGGACGCGCTGGGCGTGCCGCACCTAACCGCCCAGCGCCAAAGGTCATGGCCCAGCAGCTCGCCTTGCCTGATGTGGTGCGCTACCCCCTTGCTGAGTTTGCCGAAGGGCGAGGGAAAAGGGTGCCGTTGCCTGAAAGCGTTGAAGAGATTGCCGAGGTGATTGGGCGCGGTGATGCGGTGCGGCTGATGGAAGGCACGCGCGCCAGCGGAAAGCGCCGCTGGCGCCGCTCTCTGTATGTCCCAACCGATATGACCGCAGAGCACCGTATCGCCTCTATGATCGGCCTAGAGGCCGCCACACGCCTCAGTTTCAGCCATGGCAACTGCATTGTTGAGCTGCCGTCCTGTTTTGCTCTCAGAAAGGCCTATGCCGCAGACCATGCGTTGCGCCTGCGCGATGCAGGTGCTTCCCAGGCAGAGATTGCCAGAGAGCTGGGCGTCGAGCCGAAAACCGTCCAGAGCTTGCTGGATGCAGCAGATTATTGGCAGCCTCGATTGGTGCGATAAAATTCGATACTGAATGAAACAGGCACCGAATTACGCCAGAGGGATGGGGCTGAGCAGATCGGGCATCTGACCTGTTGCACCCTGGAATTTGGTTGAGGATTAATCCAAACGGCAAAACTTTGACTCCCGCGCGAAAGGGCGCGGGAGTCATTTCTCAGGCGTCGCTATATTCCTGTTGGATTTCCTTGCGCGCTGCCATGGCAAGGAATGCAGAGCGTGTCAGCCCTGCCAGGTCTGCTGCATCGTCAATTGCAGCCCACATAGCGCGATCCATGCTGACGTTGTTACGCACAGACTTTGTAGATCTTGCGATGTAGGGAACTGCCAAAAGGTAAGCGCCTTCTGCCAGATCCTCGGTTACTTCTTTTTTAATCGCCTCGATATCACGAGGTTTAACCACCTCATGACCATCTGCAAAATAATCATCCAACGCTGCAATGGCGTTTTTCAGAATATCAGCAGAGGTGTCTGCGGCTGCGAAGCAACCCGGAACATCGGGAAAGTGCGCCCCGTAGGCGCTTCCTTCCTCATGGTGGATTACCGCGATATATGTCATGTTGTTTTACCCATTCACCGACTCCGTTTGTTGTCTATGTGACTTTTGTCACTATTGCTTTTGGCCAAGCGTGGCGTGTTATTGAATAGCTACCCTTTGCGGTGCCTACGGGCTGGATCAAATCCAGCCCGCCTGCTTTGCAATCGCGCGGGCTGTGCCAGTCGGCAAGTCGCGCTTTGGATGGGGTATGATCACTGTCTGCGACCCTTTGCGAAGTTTTACGTGCGAACCGTTCTGAGACACTTTCGTAAAGCCCTGCTCGAGTAGCTTCTTGATGATCTTTTTGCTATTCCGTTCCATGTGTAAATAAATACACACAACCCACCGTTAACGCAAGGGGTGGTGTGTATTTAAATACACAACATTTCCGTTGTCGTGATATAAATTCCGAACGGCCACGCTATTCAAGAAAACTGCCAGAGGCGTGCGCCTTAACTTTCAGCGATTTTACCTCAAACCTACGGGCGCGCGTGACCGCCGTCAGTTAGCGAAGAGGGCGCAGTTGCATGTCGCAGCCGACAATCACCAAGAATATTTCACTGGGCACAATCCTGAGCCTGGCGACAATCCTTACCTCCCTTGCCTTTGCCTGGGGGCAGTTCAACACGCGCATGTCAGTGACAGAGGCGACGATCTCCCGCCTCGAGGGGCAGGTTGTTGCGCTGGATGATTTCCAGCGGCTCGAGGATCAGCTCGAGAGTATCAACCCTCGCCTGCGCCAGGTTGAACAACGGATCAGTGCGCAGGATGCCACCCTAGACCGCATTCTCGAAACGCTGGTTGATATTCGTGCGCGGTTAGATCGGCGGTCGCCCCCATCCAACTATTTTCCCGAAAGCCAATAGGAGGCAGCCATGAGCTATTTCAAGGCCATTCAAGGACGTTTGCTTGAGCTGGGTTTCAATCCGGGGCCTATCGATGGTTTGCGCGGCCCCAAGACAGATGCCGCTATTGTCGCTTTTAAGCGCTCTGTCGGCCTGCGCCCGCGCCCATACCTCGGGCCTTTGACAATTGCCGCCATCATGACACGGCCCAGTGAGCGTCGGGGGCAAGCGCCTTGGATGGCAGAGGCATCCGCCATTCGTGGCCTACATGAGGCGCGCGACACATCGCTTTTGCGTCAGTGGTTTGACAAATCGGTGAGCTGGATCGACCCGCGAGAGGTGGCTTGGTGCGGTGCTTTTGTGGCGACCTGTCACCGCAAAGCCTTGCCGGGCATCGATCTGCCAAAGAACTCTTTAGGCGCGCGGAATTGGCAGCGCTGGGGGCAGGAAGTGAAGCCGATCTTGGGCGCAACGCTGGTTTTCTGGCGCGGCTCAAAGGCGGCTTGGCAGGGTCATGTCGGCTTTTACCACGGCGAGGACGCGACACACTTTCATGTGCTGGGCGGGAACCAGAGAAACTCTGTCAACGTGACCCGAATTGCCAAGAACCGTCTTCTAAGCGCGCGTTGGCCCCGCAACGAAAAGGTGACCGGCAAAGCGGTCCTGGTTGCATCAAACGGCACCCCAATTTCAAACAATGAGGCCTGATATGAAGAACAATTTGGCACTTTTGGCGCGTATCGGCCTGTATTTCGCGGGCGGATGGCTGGCCAATCAGGGATATGCCTCGTTTGATCAGGCAGCAGGCACAATTACCTTGCAGATTGAACCGCTGGCCGAGGTCCTGGGCGGCCTGCTGGTGGCTACAGGCACCTTTGCCGTGTCCCGGGTGGTTAAGGCCAAGGGCGGTCACACCTGATGGCCCTGCGGGCATGTCTCCCGGGGCTGTTGGTGCTGGCTTCATGCGGCACCCCTGTTGGGCAGCTCGCTGAATTGGCAGGCGGGGGCACGAATGTCGCCGCCAATGTGCAGGTGGGCCGCACCAATGCCCAAACGCTGGGCAGTGCTGAATTCTCAGATCAGCGGATCGTGCGCCCGCAGGCGCGCACCATCGAACAAAGCGCTGGCCGCACCGGCGTTCGCAGCGAGCGTGTCGAGACGCTGATCGTGCGGGAAGATCCCCCCGCCTGGCTGCTGCTGCTCGCATTGATCGGGTGGCTGGCACCGACGCCGCGCCAGATCGGTTTGGTCGCCTGGTCTGGCGCTCGCCGCATGTTTTTACGGGTCCTTCCCGGGGGGTAACGGCCTGTGGGTAGTCCTATGCGCAGAAATTTATGTGTGCGTGCCCCTAGGGGTAGGGGTTGTTGTTTATATAGACTGTGCAAGCCGTTGAAATAAAACGCAGATATAGATTGGAAATGTAAAAAAGCCACCTCTTGAGCAGAATAGAGGCGCGGTATTGGTCAGGGGTTCAAGTGACTGTAAAGAAAAATAAATCACGCGGCAGAGAAGTAAACCGTACCGAACTGGCCGAAATCAACGGCGTGTCGCTTCCTACTATTGAAAGCTGGGTGCGGCGCGATTGTCCCGTTGTGCAGCGGGGCGGGCGCGGACGGGCTTGGACATTCAACACCGCCGATGTTCGAAACTGGCGCGAGGACGATATCAGAGCGGAGTCCAGCCATACGGCGCACGCCACTAAAGACGAGTTGCTGTTGCGCAAGTTGGCCGCCGAAACCGAACAGGCTGAACTGGATCTTGCAAAATCCAAAGATGAGGTTGTGCCGGTCGAGCAGCTGGAACGGGCCATGGTCAAGGCCTTTGGTGAGGTGCGCGCGGGCCTGCGCAATGTGGTGCCCAGCCGGGCGGCCAGCCGTTTGCTGGGTGAAACCGATGAGACAACACTCAAGGCCGTTTTGCTGGAAGAAATCGACCACGCGCTCGAGGCCCTGGCCGATAGTGATCTGATCAACGAATCCGATTTGGATCTTGAAGACAATGAGGAAAGCGAGGGGGCGGAAAGTGCGTGAACGTCCGGGCTGACTTTTCCAATGCCAGCGCGGTAGTTCGGTCATCTAGGCGGGCCCGCAATTATCTGCGACCGCCCCCAAACCTGCTGCCGTCTGAGTGGGCAGAGGCCAATGTAAAAATCCCGGTCGGCAATGCCGTGCCGGGTCCAATGCGGTTTGATAACGCGCCCTATCAGCGCGAAGTTATCGACATGACTGCCAACCCACGCTGCGAGCGCATTTCGCTGATGTGGGGCGCGCAGGTTGGCAAGACGCAAACCGCTCTGGCGGCGCAGGCATACCGGATCGGGTTCAACCCCGTTTCCCAAATGATGATGCAGCCCAGCCAGGGGGATCTGACCACCTGGCTCGAGACCAAATTCAATCCGATGGTTGAAGCCAATGAGGGCCTGCAAGAGGTGCTGGCCAAGCCGCGCGGTCGGGATGGGGTCAACAACCAGCGTATGAAGAGTTACCCGGGCGGGTTCCTCATGTTCAGCTGGTCTGGTTCGCCCAAAACCATGCGGGGGCGGTCGGCGCCCTTTATCGTTTGTGATGAAACAGACGGCTATGACCGCACCAGCGAGGGTCACCCGGTTGGCCTGCTATGGCAGCGCGCCGCCACCTTTGGCGATCAGCGGCTCTTGCTCGAGATCAGCACCCCAACAATCAAGGGCGAAAGCCATATTGAGACCGCTTTCGAGCAGGGCGATCAGCGGTATTTTCACGTTGTCTGCCCGCATTGCGGCCATGTGCAAAAGCTCAAATGGGGGCAGGTCGATTGGGACAAAGACGAGAACGGGGAGCACCTGCCGGAAACCGCAACCTATCTCTGTGAGGCAGACGGTTGCGGAACGGCCTGGAATGATGGCGAGCGTTGTGCGGCTATCCGAAATGCTGAAAAACAGGGCGGCGGATGGATCGCCAGGAAACCCTTTAGGGGCCATGCCTCTTATCACCTGTCTGAGCTCTACAGCTGTTTTCGCCGCCTAAAAGATATTGTGCAGAGCTTTCTGGACAAGAAAGCCGCAGGCGACCTGCAGACCTTTGTGAACGTCTCGCTGGCTGAAACCTGGGAAGAGGCAGGCGACAAGCTCGAGGCTGCGGATTTGATGGCCCGGGCAGAGAAGTTCAGCGCACCGGCGCCGCGTGGTGTGGGTGTGATTACCGCAGGCGTCGACATGCAAGGCGACCGGCTCGAGGTGGAAGTTGTTGGCTGGGGCCTGGGGGAAGAATCCTGGTCTCTTGGCTACCATGTCTTGTGGGGGGATCCGCTACGGTCTGAGGTCTGGGATGAGCTGGACGAATTGCTTGACGATAGCTGGACCCATGAAAACGGCAGCGAATTGCGGATCTCAGCTGTTGCTCTTGATACGGGCGGCACGGTTGGGGGCTATACCCAGGCGGCCTATGACTATGCCCGCACCCGGTTGGGGCGCAAGGTTTTTGCCATCAAAGGCGTTGGTGGCTGGGGGCGGCAAATTGTAGGTGCGCCGAGCAAGATCCGCCAGCGCGGCAAACGTCCCGTGCAGTTGTTCTCTGTCGGTGTTGACGAGGCAAAAGTCGTGGTTGCGCAAAGGGCGCGGATTGCTGGTCCCGGGCCTGGTTACAACCACTTTCCAGAGGATCGTGACCCAAACTGGTTTGACATGTTCACCGCAGAAAGCTTGCGCACCAAATACCTGAAAGGCTTCCCTATTCGCGAATGGCACAGCCTGCGCCCGCGCAACGAGGCCTTTGACTGCCGGGTCTATGCCTTGGCCGCGTTGAAGATCCTCAACCCCAATATTGCCCGTTTGGTAAGGGCCTTGGAAGTCGAAGACGAAGAGATCGAGGCCCAGGTCGAAGCTGAGCCCCAGAATGAGCCGGAGGAAAAAGAGCCAGAGGTCACGCCGCCCCAAAAGCCGCAGGCTACGGGAAAGCGCGTCTGGAAGCCTAAGAGCAAGAGGCGACGGCGCGGCATCTGAATAGGGCAATATCGTGAGCGCAATTCCTGGCGAAATCGGTGCGGGTGTCACCTTTCGGGCAACTGTATCTTTGCCGGTCTACCCGGCTCCCGAGTGGTCGGTTGACCTCATTCTGCGAGGCCCCGGTCAGATCGACCTGGCCAGCACGGATGATGGCGACAATCATTTGTTTCATGCAGCCGCGAGCGTCACCAAAGACTGGGCACCGGGACACTACCGCTTTGAATTGCGGGCTAGTGACGGGGTGGAAGTTGTCACAGTTGAGACAGGCGAGGCCCGGATAGCCCCGGATCTGGCGGCGCTGGGACAAGGCTTTGATGGCCGTGACCATGTGCGCAAGGTGCTGGATGCGGTCGAGGCGGTGATCGAGAACCGCGCGACCATCGACCAGCAAAGCTATCAGATCAACAACCGCTCGCTGCAGCGCACGCCCTTGAATGAGCTGTTGCGGCTGCGGGATCGGTACAGGGCCGAATTGCGTCAACAGAAACAAGGTGGTCGACGCGGCGGCCTTGGGCCGCAGATCAAGGTTCGGTTCGCATGATTGGCGGCTTTTTCAAACGATCTGCCACGGCTGCCGAAGAGCCAAAGCGGGTATCTCCACCCGCACTTTATCGGCCACGCCGTTCTAGTGCGACCCGGTTCATGGATGCGGGCCAATCTGACCGGATGACAAGCGGTTGGACCAATAGCCCGCTGCCTGCGGATCAGATCATTCGCCGCAATTGGCGCACTCTTGTCGCCAGGTCTCGAGAGCAGGCAGTCAACAATCCATATGGTAAGGCCTTCCAGCGCAGCGCGCGGCGCAATGTGATTGGCCCCAAGGGGTTCATTCTGCAGGCGCGGGTGAAAGATGACGACGGCAAGCTGGATAAGGGCGCAAACAAAGCGATTGAGGACGCATTCAAGCTGTGGAGTCGTGCGGGCAATTGTGATGTGACGGGCCGTCGTTCTTTCCGGCAAATTCAGAAAGCCTTGATGAATGGCTTGGTGACAGATGGCGAATTCATGCTGCGCTTTGTTTATGGCGCTGACGCTGGCCCCTGGGGCTTTGCTATTCAAGTGCTGGACCCGATGCGCTGCCCCGTCGATATGGATGAAGAACGGCGCCCGGGCGGCGGCTTTATCCGGGCAGGTATCGAGTACAGCAAGCTAGGCCGCCCCGTTGCGTATTACTTCACAACGCTGAGTCCAAACGAATCCGATTACTACTACGGCAACCGAAATTTTGTCAGAGTGCCGGCTGATGAGATCGTGCATTGGTTTGAAGAGGATATTGTCGGCCAAAAGCGCGGTCTGCCTTGGATGGCCACAGCACTATGGCGCATGCACCAGTTGGGCGAATTTGAAAAAGCTACGCTTGTTGCAGCCCGCGAAGGAGCCAACAAGCTGGGGTTTATCGAGTGGGCCGAGGGCACCGGGCCGGAGTTGGAAGAGGGCACCGAAGCCGAAGATATCGAAATCGAAAGCGAGGCTGGAACTCTACAGACCTTGCCAGAAGGGGCCAGTTTTAAAAGCCATGATCCGCAGTTTCCAAGCGGGGAAGCGGCTGTATTTTCAAAGCATATGCTGCGCGGGATCGCGAGCGGTTTGGGGTCTGCTTACAACGATTTGGCCAATGACCTGGAAGGCGTGAACCTGTCCAGCATTCGCCATGGTGTCCTGAGCGAGCGCGACAACTGGCAGGAAATTCAAGAGAGCCTGATCGAAGCTTTTTGCCTGCCATTGATTGAGCGCTGGATCACGCATTCTCTCTTGTCAGGGCGTATCCGGCTGGCGAACGGCTCACCCCTGCCAGCCGCCAAGCGCCAGAAATTTCAGGCCGTCGAGTTCTTGCCGCGTCGCTGGGCCTGGATTGATCCGGCCAAGGACGTAAAGGCGGACGCCGAGGCTGTCGACAACCTGTTCAAGCCCCGGGGCCAGGTGATCCGAGAGCGCGGGCGAGACCCCAGCGAGGTCTATGCCGAAATTGCAGCCGACATTGAAGACATGCGCGCGGCGGGAATCCCCGAGGAAGTCATTACCGCGTTGATCACAGCAAAAGCAAAAGGAGGGCAGGGCAATGGCCAGCAAGGCAACACCCCCAAAACCGGAACGCCCGGCAGCGGTTCCGAAGAAGACGGCGAAACCGATTGACCTGGTTGGTCGCTCGCTGACACGGGCGATTACACCAGAGCAGATCAACGCAGGTGAACAAGGCACCTGCCGCGGCCTTATGCGTGTGGTCGAGGTGCGTGAGGTTGATGAGGAAAACCGCACGGTTGAACTGGCCTTTTCCAGCACCACGCCTGTTGGGCGTTGGTTTGGTGATGAGGTGCTTTCGCACAAGCGCGGGGCCGTGAAGCTTGGTCGCCTGAAGAACGGCGGCGCGCTGCTGGTTGGGCACGATTGGGATGATCAAATCGGCGTGGTGGAAAGTGCCCGCATTGATAGCGACCAAGTGGGGCGTGCGGTGGTGCGCTTTGGCAAGAGCGCCCGCGCGCAAGAGATCTTTCAAGACGTGGCTGACGGCATCCGGCGTCATGTGTCGGTGGGCTATACCGTGCGCAAGATTGATCGCGAGGTACGCGACGGCCAGGCCGACCTGATCACCGTCACCGAATGGGAGCCCTTCGAGATTTCAATTGTTTCGGTGCCTGCGGATCAGAGCGTTGGCGTTGGCCGGGAAATGGAAAATCCGCCAGAGGGCGCCAGCCAGCCTACAGGGCAAACTGTGGGGGAAGGTACGGGCGCGGATGGCTTGCCCGCTGAAACAGGACAGAGGACGCAAGAGATGAAAACTATCATCACCCGCGATGCCAAGGGCAACAAGGTTCGCGCGAAAGTGGACGAAAACGGCGATATCGTCGAAGTGATTGAGGTGCTGGAGCGCGCCGAAAACGGGCCAGGCAATGGCCAGGACAGTGCAGCATTGATCGCTCGTGGCCGCGAGCAGGAGCAAACCCGCGTGCGCGAACTTAATGCGCTTGGCGTTGAATACGGGGCGCCAGATTTGGCGCTGCGCATGATTGACGAAGGTGCGGGCGTCGAAGATATGAACCGTGAATTGCTCGGCTATTTGAACAATCGCAGCAACCAGCGGCAGGTTTCCGATGACAGCAATATCGGCCTGACCGATGAAGAGGCCGGGAATTTCTCGTTTATTCGCGCAATCCGCGCGCTTTCTGATCCGGGCAACCGGCGCTATCAGGAAGAGGCGGCTTTTGAGCGCGAAGCCTCTGACGCGGCGGCCCAGCAGATGGGCCGGGATGCGCAGGGTCTTATGGTGCCGACTGAGGTGCTTACGCGCGCACTGAGCACCAGCACCGCAGGTGGTGCTGGGGAAACGGGTGGATATGCTATCGCAAACCCTTTGCTGGCGCAGAGCTTTGTTGAGATGCTGCGCAACCGCTCTGTTCTGATGGGCATGGCCACCCCTCTGGGTGGTCTGATCGGCAACCCTGACATTCCGACGCAGGAAGGCGGCGCGCAAGGCTACTGGATCGGCGAAGATGATGATGCGCCAGAAGGCACCCAGGTTCTTGGTCAGCGCCAGCTGAGCCCCAAGACGGTTGCGGCTTTTTCTGAGCTGACCCGGCGCTTCCTGAAACAGACCAGCATTGACGGTGAAGCACTGGTGCGCCGAGATCTGGCAAGCGCTCTGGCCCTTACCATCGACAAGGCTGGGTTCTACGGCTCTGGCGTTGGCAACGAGCCTCTGGGCATCAAGAACACCAATGGTGTGAACGTGGTCGATTTTGGTGGCGCGGGTTCTGGCGGCGGTGTTGCTTTGCCGACCTGGGGAGAGGTCATTGCCATGGAGACAGAAATCTCTGCTGACAATGCCGATGTGAACTCTATGGCCTATGCTCTCAACGCTCGCATGCGCGGGCATTTCAAGAGCACCGAGAAATTTGCGGGCACCAGCGGCCAGCCGATTTGGGAAGGTGGCAATACCGTCAACGGTTACCGGCCAGAGGTTACCAATCAGATTGCAACCGGCGATCTGTTCTTTGGCAACTTCGCGGATCTGGTCATTGGCATGTGGGGTGGCCTTGATATCACGGTTGATCCTTACACCCATAGCCGCAAGGGGCGTTTGCGCATCGTGACGATGCAGGACGTGGATTTTGTCATTCGCCAGGCGGCAAGCTTCTGCTACGGCTCCGACGCCACCTAAGCCGCTGACAATCATTCTGGCGGGCTGACTGGCCCGCCTCTTTTTGACGACGAAACAGAGGGCTAGAAATGACCAAAACCCAAGTATCCAAAAGTGACTTTACCGTCGCCAGTGCCTTCGTGTGGGAGGGCAAAATCGTGTCTCCTGGCGCGCCGCTTTCCCTGACCAAGGCCCAGGCAATTCCGCTGGAACAACGCGGCAAGATTGAACCGGGCAAGCCGACCGCCAAAGCGAAGGCGGCAGCAGCAAAATCGGCAGCTGCGGCAAAGTCCGGTGATGAGGCCAGCGGCGACTGATGCCAAGCCCCTCCTGGGATAACTTAGACGCCTTCCTGCAGGCCGATGACTTTGCCATAGAGGCAACGGTCACGCCGCAGGGGGGCGTTGCGCGTGTCGTTTCGGGCATTTTTGATGAGCCCTACCTCAACACCCAGATCGGGGAATATGAGGCGGATGCCAGTCAGCCGCGGCTAAACTGCAAGGCCGCTGATGTGGCGGACTTGAGGGCCAAGGATACTGTCGAGATAGAGGGGCAGGTCTACCACCTTTTGACCGGCCCACAGTTTGACGGAACAGGATTTGCGGTCCTGAGCCTGGCTAAGATGTAGGGGCTTGCCATGCTGGCTTTTGACTTTGATGCGCGAGAGCTGAAACGGATTGCTGACGAATTCGACGCCAGCGAAAAAGACCTGCAGTTTGCCTATTCCCGCGCACTGCGCCGCACCGCGCAAACCATGAAGACGCGGGCGCGTAAGGGGCTGCGCACCAAACTGCAGCTGCGCACCGCTGGCGAACTGCGCAAGCGCTTGCAGGGGTTCCGGTTTAAACGTGGCAAGGGCTTGGGTGACGTCAAGATGTGGTTTGGCCTCAACGACATGAGAGTTTCAGCTTTCAAAGGACGAGCCGCGCAGACAGCTGGTGGTGCCTCTTTTGGTGGCCATGACTTTGCCGGTGCATTTGTTGCCAAGAATGCAAAGGGCCGCAGAACTGTCATGCGGCGGGTTTCGGGCAAGGCCTGGCCCATTCGTGAAGAGCGGGCACCCATCGAAGATGAGGCCCAGATCTTTATTGAAGACGAGGTTTTTGACGAGATCGAAGAGGTGTTTTTCAAGAACTTTGTCGCAGAGGTGCGCGCCCGCACCATCTACGGCGTGGGGAGCGCGTAAAGCATGGCTAACAATGTTGATCTTTCGGCACTGCACGACTCCATACTGGATACGATCAGGGGGCAATTCCCCGACCTGCAAACCGTCGAGGACTATGACGCCGACCGCAAGAACTTGCAGGTGCCTGCTGTTTTGCTCGAGCTGGTTGATATGGAAGGCGCCCCAGATGATGACCCGGGCACCGGCCAGCTGCCGGTGGTGACCAAATGGGCAGCAAGGGTGGTGTTTGCCTTTCATCAGGAAAACGTAAAGCGCGAGATCCGCCAGCTGGCGGGTGCGCTGGGGGTGTTGGTTCACCAGAACCGGTGGGGGCACCGTGTCAGTCCCGCGCAGGTGACCGTCATTGGTCCAGACGCCTTTGACCCAGCTTTCGATAAATTCGAGGTGTGGGCAGTTGAGTGGGATCAGCAAGTGGATCTGGGGGCAAACGTCTGGGCAGGTGAAGGCGTTACACCTCAAACGGTTTCCATTGGCTTTGCTCCTGATATCGGCCCTGGCAACGAACAGAACTATTCTGACAATTTGGCTGGCGATCTATGAGCTACACAGCAGCAGAAAACGAGCGATCGCGCGAGGGCATTGTCAAGTTCGGCAGGGTCACGGCAGTCGATGCTGGAACCGCCCGCGCCAAGGTGAGCTTTGGCGGTGAGAGCGAAAGCGATTGGCTGCCCTGGCTGGCGGAACGCGCCGCAGCAATATCAATTTGGGCGCCGGTGGCGGTGGGGGAGCAGGTCGTTGTGCTTTCAGAATCCGGCGATACGGCTCAAGGGGTGATTATTGGGTCTGTGTTTAGCCAGGGTAACCCCGGGGCGGCAGCAGCTGAGGACCTGTTTAAAATTCAGGTCGGGCCATCATCCATTGAAATCGACGCCAGAGGTATCACGATTGAGAGCAACGGCTCGCGCATAGTGCTCGACGCCAGCGGTGTTTCGATCAATGGCGCCAAGATTGATCTAAACTGATGCCTGGAGTCTCTCGCATAGCTCTGGATGCGGCAGGTGGTCCAATCTTCGAAGCCCTGGCGCCATCGGTTCGGGTCAACGGCGCCCCGGTTGCAGTGTTGGGGTGCGCCGTGACTCCCCACGGGATCGCTGCACATGCTGCCCCTGTGATGGCCGCTGCCAGTGGGACTGTGTTTGCCGAAGGTATTGCCATCTGCAGAGAGGGTGATGCGGCATCTTGCGGGCATTTGGCCAGCGGTTCCGGCGATGTTTCCGCAGGCGGCTAGGAAAAC
This sequence comes from Pseudophaeobacter sp., assembly GCF_048267565.1. NCBI lineage: Bacteria > Pseudomonadati > Pseudomonadota > Alphaproteobacteria > Rhodobacterales > Roseobacteraceae > Pseudophaeobacter > Pseudophaeobacter sp. The sequence continues at coordinate 25,274 of NZ_JBLWXG010000018.1, forward strand.
TGCCAGAGGTTCTGCTGCAGCATTGGGGGCCATTGTTGCCCCATGAATGGTATTGACGCCTCAAACGGAAAAAGCCTCCCCGGCCTGGGCCACCTGCGCCAGTCAGTGCGGGATATCCTGACCACGCCCATTGGTTCCCGCGTTATGCGCCGGGATTATGGCAGCCGTCTCTATCGGCTGGTTGACGCCCCCATGAATGATGCGACCCGGTTGGACATGATGGCGGCTACCTATGAGGCCATCGAGACATGGGAGCCCCGGCTGCAGCTGGACAGCATTGCAGTTGAAATGCCGGTGCCTGGCGGTGTCGTGATAGCTCTGGAAGGCACCTATTTGCCCGACGGTCAGGTGATCACTCTAGACGGAATTGAGGTGCGCTGATGGCTGGTGGGTTTTCCGCAATTGATCTTTCGCAACTGCCTGCGCCAGATGCGGTGCAGGCCTTGGACTATGAGGCGACGCTTGCAGAAATGCTTGCCGACCTGCGCGCCCGGGCTCCCGCCTTTGATGCGCTGCTCGAGAGTGACCCGGCTTTCAAGCTGCTTGAGCTGGCGGCCTATTTCAAGGTTTTGACCCTGCAGCGGGTCAATGATGCGGCGCGGGCTGTTATGCCTGCCTATTCGACCGGCACGGATCTTGACCAGATCGCGGTGCGCTATGGGGTTGCTCGTTTGACGCTGGACCCGGGCGACCCAGCGGCACTGCCTCCGATAGCGCCGACCTTGGAAAGCGACCCAGACCTGCGCCGCCGCATGTTGCTGGCCTTTGAGGGGCTGAGCACGGCCGGGCCGATTGGCGCTTATATCTTCCACGCGCTGGGCGCAGATCCTGACGTTGCCGACGCGAGCGTGCAAAGCCCTGCGCCTGGTGAGGTTCTGGTCACGGTTCTTTCGCGGACGGGTGATGGGGCTGTGGGACCTGAACTGATTTCTGCTGTTGCCGCCGTGCTCAATGCTGATGAAGTGCGCCCGCTTTGTGATCAGGTGACTGTGCAAGGGGCAGAAATCGTTGCCTATGCTGTGGACGCATCGCTGACGGTCTATCCTGGGCCGGACAGTGGCGTTGTACGAGAGGCCGCCGAGGCCGCTGTCAACGTCTATGTGAAGGCACAGCACCGGCTGGGGCGAGATGTCACCCTGTCTGGGCTCTATGCGGCACTACATCAGCCGGGCGTGCAAAAGGTGACGCTCGCATCGCCTGTGGCAGATGTTGTCGCAGATGATGGCCAGGCGGCATACTGCGCCGGAATTACTGTTGAGCTGGGTGGCGTCAATGTCTGAGACCTTGCTGCCCCACAATGCAACGCCTGCAGAGTTGGCTTTTGAGGCGGTTCTGCGGGAGGCTTTCACCCCGCAGGTTCCCTTGCGCGAGATCTGGGATCCTGAGACATGCCCGGTATCTCTCTTGCCCTGGTTGGCCGGTGCCTTTTCCGTCGATGAATGGGACCCGGGCTGGTCAGAGAGTGCCAAGCGAGCCGCAATCGCGCAATCCTTCTCCGTACACCAGAAAAAGGGAACGATTGGGGCAGTCAAAGAGGCAGTTGCGGCGGCGGGTTATGGTGATGCGGTGATCGTCGAGCGCTTTGGCTGGGATTTTTACGACGCGCAATTCACCCATGATGGGTCTCGCACCTATGCGCCCCCTGACCACTGGGCCGAATACAGGGTCTATCTAAGCCGTCCAATCACAGTCGCCCAGGCCGCCCAGGTTCGTGAGATCCTGCAGAGTACGGCCCCGGCGCGGTGCCATCTCAAGGGCCTGTTCTATGATCAGGCGCTCAATCTCTACAACGCCCGGATCACGCACGACGGGCAATTCACACATGGAGTCGCGTAATGGCAGGACTGCAGGAACAAAACACCTGGGAAAATGAGGTCTATCAGATCGAGGAAACAGACCCAGTGCATGCCGGGCCGCCCGATTTGGACGCTGGAAAAGGGCATACCAATGTCCCTCATGCGCAGTTGGCAAACCGAACGCTTTGGCTAAAGGGGCAGGTTACGTCCCTGGTAAATGCACTGGGGCAAAAGCTCGATATTACTGCTTTTACTGCTGCAGCCATCTTGCAAAAGCTGGCTGATCAAAAAATCGGTACGGAAGAGGCTCATATTGAAGCTGGGAAAATTATTTGGGGCTCTGGCGTCAACCGGATCACCAGCAATGATGGCGGCGGCAATGTTCAGATTCGATTTGGTCATAGGCAGGGCCCGGGTGAAGTTTTGACCCATGATGGAACTGCGTTTTACATTGGGGGAGATCTGGATGGGGCAAATGGAAAACTCACTCTAAAAGTTGCGAAGAATGGCGGCGCCGGAACCGACGAAACCGTGATTTGGGGCGATGAACTCACTATTGCCAAAGGCGATATTCTCTTTGGCGGCGTGTCGCTGCGCACCCATTGCGGGATGTTGTCGCCGTTCGATCTGACGGAACCGCCGTCCGGTTGGCTTGAATGCAACGGCGCAGCAATCTCGCGCACCAGTTACAGCAACCTGTTTGATGCTATTGGAACGCGGCACGGCAATGGCGATGGAGCAACCACCTTCAACCTGCCAGATTATCGCGGTGAATTCATTCGCGGTTGGGACCATGGCCGGGGGGTTGATGCCGGGCGAGCGCTGGGGAGCGCGCAGGGCGATATGCTTGAAGCGCACCAGCACGCCCAAACCGGCGCGTTTGGTAGCGGTGGCAATCTGGCGAACTACACGACCAACAGTTCTGAAGGCTCCACAGTTACCGCCTTGAATAATGAAACGGGTTCAACAGGCGGGACTGAGACCCGCCCGCGCAACCTCGCAGCCATGATTTGCATCAAATATTGAAGGTGAAGCCAATGCCAAAGATTTACCATTTCAGCCCCGTCACCGCCGAATTCCTTGGGGAGACAGGGGCCGCGCTCGATCCCATTGATCAACTGCCATTGGTGCCAGCAAATGCGACCGTAGCTGAGCCACCAGCGCCGCAAGAGGGCTATGCTAGCCGCTTCACGGGGAATGCCTGGGAACTAGTAGAGGATCACCGGGGAAGGCAAATCTGGGGTGCTGATGGTTCCTCATTCATCGTCGATGAACTGGGCGCGTTGCCCGCGAGCGCTTTGCTTGCTCCACCAGACTTGCCAACTTATCAAAATCTGGAAGCGGCGCGGCGCGACCTGGCGGTTTGGGTTGATCAGTTTCTGGCACAGATCACTGGTGTTGTCTCGGAATACGAGCGTGCAAGCTGGCCCTCAAAGGCTGCCGCCGCGCGGGCGGTTCTTTCAGGTGGCGGGACACAGGAGCAAACGGCATTGTTGCAAGGGGAGGCCGATATTGTCGGTGAGACCATTGCGGAAACTGCAGCAAAGATTGGCGCGAATGCTGCGCATTATGAGGCAATTATCAGCCGGGTCACTGGGCTGCGCAGGGTAGTTGATGACGAATTGGCCGGCGCACCCCAGGCTATCGACTATGACGCGATTGTGCAGAGTGCAAAGGCTCGCATGCAAGAGGCGGTGACGGCCCTGCAAGCCGCGTAGATAGGGGAAAATCAGCCAGAGGGGCAGGGTCCCGAAACCTCGCATACTCGCTGCAATATGAATGTTTCAGTGAGGACAGAATGGCTGGTTTTCTCCATGGCGTCGAGGTGCTCGAGATTGATGCGGGCCCGCGCCCAATTCGCACCATTTCGACCGGTATCATTGGCGTTGTCGGGACGGCCCCAGGGGCTGACGACAACGCCTTTCCCTTGAACACGCCTGTTATGGTGGCTGGCAGTCGCCGCGAGGCAGCCTTGCTGGATGCAACGGCAGATGGCACTGGCGGCGGTACTTTGCCAGCGGCGCTTGACGGTATTTTTGACCAGATCGGCGCGGTTGTGATCGTCGTGCGTGTTGATGAGGGCGCGGATGAGCCCGCGACGCTGGCAAATGTGATTGGTGGTGTAAACGCTGGAACCGGTCAATTTGAAGGCGTGCATGCCTTGGTTGGGGCCGAAAGCATTGTTGGCCACGCGCCGCGCATCCTTTGCGCACCTGGCTGGACGCATCAGCGGCCTGACGATCTTGCAAACCCTGTTGTGGCAGAGCTTGAAGGCATTGCCGACCGTATCGGCGCGGTGATCATCGCAGATGGCCCGAACACCACAGATGCAGCTGCGCAGACATATGCGGGCGACTGGGGCACCTCTGGCCGGGTCTATGTTGTCGACCCCTGGGTCAAGGTGATGGATAGCGCTGGCGGCATCGTAGATGAGCCTGCATCGGCCCGGGTCGCTGGGGTGATCGCCCGAACAGACAACGATATTGGGTTCTGGGTCTCCCCATCCAATCAGGGCATCTTTGGCATTGTCGGAACATCCCGCCCGGTCGATTTCAAGCTGGGCGATCAGTCCAGCCGCGCCAATTTGCTCAACGCCAATGCCGTCACAACCATCATCCGCCAAGATGGTTTTCGCCTCTGGGGCAACCAGGTGCCCACAGCTGACCCCAAATGGCAGTTTTTGTGCGTGCGTCGCACCGCTGATGTGCTGAATGAAAGCATCCAGCGGGCGCACCTTTGGGCCGTGGATCGGGCCATCACCAAAACTTACATCGAGGATGTGGTCGAAGGGGTGAACGGCTTTATCGCTTTGCTGGTGGCCCAAGGTGCCTTGCTGGGCGGCAAGTGCTGGGCGGATCCAGATTTGAACACGGCGGCCAGCATCCAGAATGGGCAGGTGTGGTTCAACTTTGACTTCACCCCGCCTTATCCCGCTGAGCGCGTGACGTTCCGCTCGCATCTGGTCAACGATTACATCTCGGAGGCGCTGGCATAATGGCTATTCGCAACATCCTGAAAAACTTCAATCTGTTTGTTGATGGTCGCGGCTATGCGGGCGAGCTGGGGGACTATACGCCCTGTAGCCCATCGGTCGCCGCAGAAGAGTGGCGGGCAGGCGGCATGAATGCCCCCATTGATATCGACATGGGCCAAGAGAAAATGACCAGCTCCTTTGTGCTGAAAAATTACAGTGCCGATGTGCTGGCTCTCTGGGGGGTTGCCCCTGGCAGGCTGATCCAATTTACCGCGCGCGGTGCTCTGGAAAGCGAGGACGGCAAGGTAACACCCGTGATCCACAATATGCGGGCGAAGATCCTGCAGAATGACCGGGGCACCTGGTCGCCGGGGCAAAGCGCCTCGCTCACCACCAACCTGTCAGTCGAATATTTCAAGGAAACAATTGACGGTCAGGTGGTCACTGAAATCGACGTTATCAACATGGTGCGGATGGTTGGGGGCGTGGATCACCTCGCCGAACAGCGCGCCGCCCTGGGCATCTAAGGAGAGACCCATGAACAATGACAATGAGCTGCCAGACTATCTGACGGAAAACCCTGATGGGTCTATGAACGTGGCGCTTGTGCGGGGCGTTCTGGCGGGTGGCGACAAGCGCATGGGCCTGACCCTGCGCGAGCCCGCAGTCAGCGACATGCTGGCAGCTGAGGCCGGTGGCAAAGGCGCGGCAATGTCCGAGGTGACCCTGATCGCCAATCTGGCCGAGGTGCCGCCTGAGACCATCCAAAACGCCAAAATGCGTGATTACTCTCGCCTGCAGGAGGCGCTGGGTTTTTTGAATGGCTGACGCCGAGGGTGGCGCGGGACGGGGTTTTGATCCTGGCCCGCTTTACCGGCTGGTCTGAGGCCGCAATCACCGGAATGCCTGTCAGCCGGTTTCTTTGGTGGCTAGAGGGTCTCAATGAGAAAGCAAAATCTTAGTGCCAAAATCTCGATTGGCGGCGTTCTCGATAATTCGTTCAAGAAGAATATCGGCCTGATCCGCTCTGGCTTTGAAAAAGTCGGGGATAGCATCAAGTCGGTAAAGGCGCGTCAGAAAGAGCTGACACGTCAACGCAAGGATCTGGTTAAACAGGGCCAGTCTGTCGAGGCCCTTGATCGAGAATATGAAGATCTAGAGCGCACGCTCGAGCAGCTAGCGAAAAAGCAGCGGCGCTGGGAACGCGCGATGCGGGACAGCAAGCGCGTTGGCGAGTCCTTTGGCAAGATGTCTGCAAATATCGGGCGGCTTGGGCGTCGCATGGCGATGGGCATGACTGCGGCTGGTGCTGGCGTGTTTGCGCTGGCCAGTTCTACCGCATCCTATGGTGATCAGGTTGCCAAGACAGCGGGCAAACTGGGCATTGGTATCGAGGCCCTGCAAGAGCATCGCTATGCGGCGGAACGGTCGGGCGTTTCGGTTGAGACCTTCGATAGCTCTCTCACTGCAATGCAAAAGCGCCTGGGGGAGGCCGCCAAGGGCACCGGTGCTGCCAAGAAAGTCTTGGACCAACTGGGGCTGAGTGCCAAAGATCTTGTCAAACTGGGACCAGAAGAGGCCCTGGCCGCGATTGCCGACAAGATGCGGGACATTGAAAACCCTGCCGAGCGTGCCGCCATCGCAGCCGGATTGTTCAGCCGGTCGGGAATCGGCATGGTCAATATGCTTGGGAACGGTTCGGATGCACTGCAGCAGCTGCGCGACGACGCGCGCCGCACCGGCTATGTTTTGAGCGAAGAGGCCGCGCGGGATGCGGAGGCCTTTGCCGATGCACAGCTTGACGCACAGTTGGTTATCAAAGGCCTGAAAAACACCATTGGCACCGAGCTGATGCCAGTTGTCACCCGGTCCATGAAGCAATTCAGCGCCTGGGCTGTGGCCAACCGCGAAGATGTTGCCGCTTTTGCTGAAACCGCAGCCACCAAGATCGAGGCGGCCTTGCCGGTGATCGGTCAAATTGTCGAGGGCATGGCGCGAGTGTCCAGCGAGATCGGTGGGGTGATTGCCACGGTGGCCGACATGGTTGGGGGCTGGGAGAATTTTGGGATCGTCATTGGCGGCGTTCTTGCTGCCAAAACTATTGGTTCGGTATTGGGGTTTGCCATGTCCGTTGGGCGGTTGGGCCTGTCCCTGTTCGCCCTGAGCGGTGCCTTTCCCGCTGTCATCTCGGGCGTAAAGTTGATTGGTGCCGCTCTGGTGGCCAATCCCATCGGTCTGGCTGTTGCTGCCATCGCGGGTGCTGCCGTGTTGATTTATCAGAACTGGGAAACCGTGGGCCCTTGGTTTGGCGAGCTCTGGGGAGGGGTGAAAGAGACCTTCCAAGGAATCGGCGAATTTGTTGGCGGCGTCTGGCGCGGCGACTGGGATGCAGTTGCCGGTGGGCTCACCAAATCTTGGGGCGGCGTGAAAACCTTCTATTCTACTCTGTGGGATGGGGTCGGCGCTGTGTTCAAAGCCACCTGGGAGAACTTTATCAAGCCGGTGACCGATGCGCTGGGCGCAACCGATACGATCACAGCGGCATGGGAAGGCGTGAAAACCTCTCTCAAATCTGTCTTGGATTGGATGGGTGAAAAGTTTGACTGGCTGATGGGCAAGCTGCAGCCCGTTCTCGATGGGTTGACCTGGTTGCGAGACAAGGGATCTGGCGCGGTCGATGGCATCAAGGGGATTGGTTCGAGCATTGGCGGGTGGTTCGGTGGTGATGAGGATGAGCCAGAGATCGCGCCCAGCCGGGGAAGCCCAAGGCATATTTCCGGGTCATTCCTGGGCGGTGACATTGGCAGAGGTTTTCGCCGGGTAGGTGAAAATGGACCAGAGACCATTTGGAATTCAAAAGGTGCCTACGTGGCCCATGCAGGTGCAACGGAACGTCTGTCACGGATGGCAGAACGGGCCGGACCCATGATGGCGGCTCTTGGCGGCGGATTGCGCAAGGTCATGAGCCGGGCACAGGCTGCAGCCGCGCCAGTTCTTGAGCAGATCCAGCGCCCGCGTGTTGAGACCGGGCCAGAAGGGCAGGATCAGCCAGCGGCGGCGGGGCAGCCTTCCCAAGTGGTACAGCATATTCAGATCGTGGCGGCGCATCTTTCCGTGGCCCAGATCGCCGAGGAAATCGAGCGACGGGGCAGGGCGGCGCAATCTGGGGCGCTGTTTGATGAACCTCACGGCTACGGACAATATGAGGGCGCATGATGGCTGGCAGAATGATGCAACTAGGGCTCTATCAGTTCAGTATCGACAACGCGGCCTATCAGCGCTTGTTCCGTTCGACTGAATACCGATGGGCGGCCATTGAACGGATCGGCAAGCACGACGCGCTGCAGTTCACCGGCCTGGGCGGTGATACGATCACGCTGCAGGGCATCATTTATCCCCACTACAAGGGCGGGCTGGGGCAGATCGACAAAATGCGCCTGACGGCCTCACTGGGTCTGCCTTTGCCGCTGATCGCGGGAACCGGCAAGGTTCTGGGCATTTGGGTGATCGAGCGGGTGAGCGAAGGGCAGCGCACCTTTGCAGATCGGGGCGCACCGCTGCGGCAGGACTTCACAATCAACGTCAGGAGATATGATGGCGGACTCCGCAGCCTCCTACCATTCTAAAGAGGGCGATACGGTCGATGAGATCGTTTGGCGCCACTATGGAAACACCGTGACGGGTGCTCTCGAGCAGGTGCTCGAGGCAAACCGGGGTCTGGCAGATCTGGGGCCGGTCCTGCCGGTTGGCACTATCGTTTTGCTGCCGGTGTTTGAGGAAACAAAAGAAACCGAGAGCGTGAGCCTATGGGACTGATGGAGTTTCTGCCCATGTTTCGGGTCGAGGTGGATGGCAAGAACATCAGCAAGGCTCTGGCGCCGCGCATGTCGAGCCTGACAGTAACTGATGGGGCCGGGGTCCAATCAGATCAGGTGACAATGACCCTAAGCGATACAGGCCTGTTTGGGAGGCTGCAGGAGCCGCGCCAGGGCGCCGAAATCAAGGTCTGGCTTGGCTACCCTCTGCAGCTGCAGTTCATGGGCCTCTTTATCGCTGATGGCTTCGAGATACAGGGGCCACCTGATCAGGTGATCATTACTGGATCCGCTTCTATCAATGGTGAAACGACCAGCGGAAAAACGGCCCTCACTGATCAGAAAAAGCGCAGCTGGCCCGCAGGCACCCCGATTGGCGACTTGGTGAAAAAGGTGGCGGTAGAACACGGCCTACAATCCTCCGTCTCGCAGAGTCTAGTGGAAGTGGCCTTGCCTCATATCGACCAGATCGACGAAAGCGATATTAACCTGCTTTCCCGTATCGCCAGAGAACACGACGCCATTGCCAAGCCGGGAAACGGGCGTCTGATCATGGCCAAACGAGGTGAAAGCCTCACAGCATCCGGCAAGCCTATGCCTGAACTGCAGGTCTCGCAGGGCGATGTGAGCAGCTGGACCTATCGCAATAGCCTGCGCGCCAAATCCGGCGCCGTGATTGCCTCCTATCAAGATCTTGGCAAAGGCAAGCAGCAAGAGTGCAAGGCAGGTGAGGGGGAGCCGGTGAAGCGGTTGAAACGTCGCTACCCAAACAAGGCTGCAGCCCAGCAGGCCGCCGCATCCGAGTTGAGCCGGATTCGACGCGCTGGGCGCTCTCTCTCAATCAACATGAAGGGGAACCCCGATGCCAAGGCAGAGGCGCGGTTAATCCCGCGCCATTTCCGGTCCTATGTCGATGAGGCTTGGCTGATCACTCGGGCAGTTCACACGCTGGACAGCGGCGGTTACCGCACCAGCATTGCCGCTGAGCCGGTGAAGTAAGCGCTATGCGCAGAATGCGGAGTTTGCAAAGTCAGGTTCAGCGAGCGGCGACACCTGATTGACCGGACCAGAGCGGCCGCTCGCCTGCACTAGGTGTAGCGGATTGCACTTATCCAGCGCTCGGATTGCAAACATCTCGGTTTCTCGCTTAAATTATTTGACGCTATCCAGGGTGCCAAACTCACATTGAGTGCGGCTGAGATCAGATTATTTGCAACGGGATTGCAATCATCCGCCCCGGATCACATGAGACGCGAACAGGATTTTCGACGTGTTTTCAGACGTCAGCCTTCCCGTCGAGTTGCTGAGGCGATGAACGTAGATTGTCAGACGGGGTTTCAAGGCAAGATTTTTCAGTGGTTGTGATCTCGCGCCAGGCTGCGCTCTACAGTCTGGGAAACGGACGTTTTCTGAACTCTCGCGGCAGACCTGAACACGTCGCAGTTCGTCCAGGTGTCTATATGCTATAGCCAAAACACTAGAAAGCATGAAACAAATATAGCCAACGGCCACCGATCTGCCAGTACTTACGAGCGAAGGTATCACCTATGACTGTAGATGAACTGATTGAAAAAATTAAGAAAAGCAATCAGCATAAGTATCTTTACCACTTCACGGATGAGGCAAATTTTCCATCAATCAGCGCCAAAGGTCTCCTGTCGAAGGAACGCATGCGCGCGGAAGGTTGGTGGCCCCCTCTTGCGACAGGTGGAAACAGTCTGAGCCACGATTTGGATACTTCTCGAGGCATCGACCCTTACGTCAGTCTATGCATGACCAGAAGTCACGGCATGAAATTTTTGGCCCAAAAAGATGGTCGGCTTCCCAACCCTCGCTATCTTGGAATTCATCCGGAAGTGCTTAAGATCGAGGGGACGCGGATAGCGTTTGGGGTCGCAAATGCCAACGGTGTTGAGATATTGCCAGTAGCAGAGGCTGTTCAGAAGCTTGATGCGGAGGTCCTATATGAGCGTACCAACTGGTCATGTCCCGCAGTTCAACAGCGCCTTCAAGCTGCTGAGAAGCTGGAAGTTCTCGTGCCCAACAACGTGCCGCTAGACCTCATCGCAGGAGTATTCTGATGGCAACCCGCCCTGTATTTTTTCCCAGTTCAGACGGCAGCCAACTGGTCCACGAGAGGTTATTTGAATTCCCGTGGGCATCTGGTTTCGCTGAGGTTCAAAAGAAAAAAAATGTTCACGCCCTGCATTCTGCTGCACGAGAAAAGGGTGTCCAGAACATCTTGGAAATTTCGTCAAAATCGTCCGAAGAGCTTGGTCGAAAGCTTAGCGCCTTCAGTCTTAAGATCGACATTGGCGGTCGAAAGTATCCCTTAGAGAGCGTTTACCAGGGGGCGAAAGTTTTCGAGAAGGGCGGCCCTTTCAAGGAGATTTTTGAACTTAGCCCAAGAGATGCCAAACGCTTTATTCGGGAGAGAGAGCTTGGCAAGCTTGTAGGGTTTCGGCTTGATGGCAAGTCATATCCCTTATCGCCGATGAATGCCTTCTACGATTGGCTGTACATTCGATCCTTGAAGGATCATGCCGACTGGATCGGTCGCAAGGTTCACTACGACGCCTTCACAGACATTGAGTTTAACCCTGCAAAACAAGTAAATTGCCAAGCGCGTGCTTTCGCAGAGTACCTCACGCTTTTGCGTCAATCTAAGCTGATAGAAGCAGCGGAGGACTTCTCGGCATTTGCCAAAATGATCCGAACCATATGATAGAGTTCCCGCGATCCGTTTTCACGACTGCCCAATGCAGAAAGCGCTCTTCGGCAACATGAGGTTCTAAACAGACCACCGCATCGCTTGCGGACCCGAAATTTCTGAATAGGGCTACACTAAACAGTTGTCCTTGCGCTTTTCGAGGCGCGTTCCCATATCACCAGTCTGTGAACAATCGGAGGATGAGATGGGCCGCGCTAAAGAAATGATGATCGAACATGAGCAAAACCGAGCTGCTGCTGCTGGTTACCTCGTCTCCAAAGGACATTTGCAGAAATGCCCCTATCACGAGGAAATTTTTGGCGGTGGCGATGACGACCTGAATGATGGTGAGTTCTACAAGCACGCCATGGCAGACCGGAACCGTGGCAGCAATGGCCCGGTGCCTTGGGCTGTGGAACTGGAAGCACGTGAGTACACAGATATCCTCAAAGAGGCGTATGAAGAGTACGCTGCTGATGAATGTGGCTGGTGCGCGAAACATCAGGCTGAATAACAATAGCCTTTCACCCTGCTGAGCCTCAGTGCCGGGCCTCTCGGTCGTTTGAGCGGCTAGAAGGTCCGCTCTTGGGCAATTTTCGCGCATGCAGCAGCTTCTTCGCTGCGCCTTGCATGAATGTCGTATTTGGGCTGGGAGCCGATGTTTAGCAAAGAGTTTTGACGTTCAACAAAACTGCGAATGAGGTGTCTACCAGTTTCAAGTTTTCTCCTGGCATGAGTTTCCCAGTTTCACCCTATGTTCCCGCTTTGTCGTGGGAAATTTTGAGGCTACAGATCTGAATGATAAGGATTTTCTACGGACTTGAAAACCGTTGAACGTGAGAGCGTTCCCAGGGTTCGAATCCCTGTCTCCCCGCCACTAAATCAAGCACTTACCG
>NZ_JBLWXG010000019.1:0-35956 GCF_048267565.1 Pseudophaeobacter sp.
ATCGTGTGATGGTCTTCGAAAAGCATGACGGTAATCGCCGCCGCAACGTGTGCCAGAGCGGCGATCAGAAAGCCGAGGACAAGTGCCCTCCATGCAAGCAACAGCATGAGTTTATGTCCGGTTGTTTATTGGTCTCGCGCAAACGGACCTAATAAACGGCGAACAAATGGCCGCACGCTGCGACAAATGCTCACGGTGGTGATCGCCGCTTCAGAAGAGAATGGATCAGAACGCCCCGGCCATGTGCTGGGGCTTCTCGTATGTGGAGACCTCGATTGAGAGCCACCTATCCCAGTGGCCGCGCTCGCCACGTTGCGTATGTAGTTAAGTTTCGCCGGAATGCTACCGCCCGCTTGAAGCAAGCGAAGCAATCGCATGGCTATAGATCAAGATATCTCTGATGATCGGGGATCTTCCTTGGGTAACAATGCGTTCTTTTGTTGCTATATAGGGGGATTTGTCTATCTCGATTGCGAGTTCTTTTAGATTTCGGTCGTCTTCTATAACAATGCCATCCCCGTTCGTAATTCTAATGTGATAATTCGGCATGCCGTCCTCCCAGGTTGAATAGAGATAGGTAACCATAAACGGTGCTCGCCGGCAAACAGGGCCAATCAACGTTGGTAATCACGTGTCCGTCCTTGAAAAAAGCCAAGCATGAAACCTTCGCGCGAACAATGGGATGTTGTGACTGAAATTGCCAGGGCAGGGAACTCGCTTAAGACAGTCGCTCGATTTCGGCCTCAAGTTCACGAATCCGCCGCTCAAGTAGCTCGACTGTTCCTGCCATTCTCAGTCGATCGATCTCCGATGAGGACAGATTCAGTTTGATCGAAAAGAACCCGCTAAGCGCCAAACGGTGGGAGCAGTGAACTCCTATCAATACACCGTCTTCCAATGCCGATATCGACCGCTCGGTAATCTCCTCGTCAACGATCGTATGTGCACCAACGACTGATCTTGAATATCCGGTTGCAGAGATCTTCATGCCCATTCTCCCAAACCCACGCCACGAGAGCTTTGCCCAAGCTCTCGCAAAGGGCAAGAGCGCGGCTGATGCCTATGTGGATGCCGGATATAAGCCGAGCCGATCCGCTGCATCGCGCTTGTCAACAAATGTGAACGTGCAGCGTCGAGTGTCTGAGCTGCAAGGAAAAGCAGCCGAGAAAGCCGAATGGAGCGCCGCTGAGAGGCTTGCTGCCCTCAAGAGGATATCCGCGGCATCCGAAGCGAACGACCCCCGTGTGGCCGTCTCTGCGATCTCAGAAGCGAACAAGATGCAGGGCTCGCATGCCCCGGCCAAGCACCAGCACACCGGCAGGATCGCATCGATCGATCCGACGAAGCTGAAGGGCATGACCAATGAGGAGCTAGACCTTCTTGAGCGCGCATTGGTCCAGATCGGAATTGCTGACGGCGATCCGGCAGGAGAAGGAAGCGAGGAGGACCGAGGAGGACCGCAAGCGTGAGAGGCATCAGCTTCTCGCATCGCATCTCGCCTTCACGGTCAAGTTCTTCAAGGAGAAGGAAGGGCAGCCGTTTTCGGTTGCGGAGTTCCACCGCCTGATCTGCGATGTACTCGACCAGGTGTTCCGGGGCGACATCAAGCGGCTGATCATCAACATTCCGCCAGGCTACGGTAAGACAGAGCTTGCGGTGGTGAACTTCATCGCACGCGGCTTTGCCATCAACCCACGGGCTCGCTTCATCCATGCGAGCTACGCGGAGCCGTTGGCGCTAGACAACTCGACCAAGGTCAAGGACGTCATCAGCCTGCCGGGGTATCAGACCCACTGGCCGGTGCAGATGCGGACGGACCAGAACGCCAAAGGCCTCTGGAGAACGACGGCGGGCGGGCACCTACGTGCTGCCGCGGCTGGCCAGCCTATTACGGGGTTCCGTGCAGGTATTCTGGCAGAGCCGGGCTTCACCGGTGCTCTGATCATCGAAGACCCGCTCAAACCGGACGACGCGGCATCGGATACGACGCGCAAGTTCATCAATGCCCGCTGGGAGAACACATTCAAGTCGCGTCTCGCGCATGAGGATGTGCCGGTCATCGTCATCATGCAGCGCCTGCATGTGGATGACTTTGCAGCGCACCTGATGGAGGAGAGCGGCGAGACCTGGCACCTGCTGAAACTGCCGGTCCTGATCGATGGTGAGGCGGAACCGCCGGCAGGCAAGGTGACACTGATCCCGCACGGGCTACCTGATGGGCCGCTGTGGGAGGAAAAGCATTCCCGCGAGCAGATCAAGATCCTGCAGAATGCGCCGCACGTCTACGCGGGCCAGTATGCGCAGGAGCCAACGGTCGAGGGCGGCAATCTCTTCAAGCCGGGGCTGATGCCTCGCTATGATGATCTGCCCAGACTGTCATGGCGGGCGATCTACGTTGATACCGCCCAGAAGACCAAGGAGCGGAACGACTACACGGTCTTCGAGCACTGGGGCGCTGGCCTCGATGGCAAGGCATACCTGCTCGAGGTTGTGCGCGGCCGCTTTGAAGCGCCTGAACTGGAAAAGACGGCTTTTGCCATGTGGACGCGTCTGCGTGGGAACGAATGGCCGGCCGACAGGTACGGACACCTGCGCAAGATGGCGATTGAAGACAAAGTGTCGGGCACCGGCCTGATCCAGTCCCTCACGCGCAAGGCCATCCCTGTGATCGCTCTTCAGCGCGAGAAGGACAAATACACCCGAGCGCTTGATGTCGTTCCGGCAGCAGCAACGGGCCTGATCGTACTGCCTAAATCGGCGCCATGGCTGAAAGACTTCGAAAGCGAGCTGGCGGCATTCCCCGATGGCGGGTTTGACGACCAGGTCGACCCCTTCATTGACGCCGCGCTCGATATCTGCGGCTTCCTCGGCATGAACCTGGACAATCTGTGAGGCCTCTATGGGCAGTGTTCTGACATTCGTCCGCGATGGCCTCGCCAGCATGGTTGCAGGGCTGGGGACCGAAAGGGACAAGGCGGCGTCGGTCTACTACACCGAGCCGACGATTGACCTGCAGCAGCTTGTTGCGGCCTATCGGTCGTCGTGGCTGCCGCGCAAGATCATCGACATTCCTGCGCTGGACAGCTGCCGTGCATGGCGGTCGTGGCAGGCCAAGAACCCGCAGATCGAGAAGATCGAGGCGGAGGAGACCCGCCTTGGCATACAAGGCAAGGTGCTGGAAGCGCGGAAGAAGGCGCGGCTGTTCGGTGGTGCGGCGATCTATTTCGACGTCGGGGATGATGCTTCGCAGCCGCTGAACCTGGAGAAGGTGAGGGCGGGCGGCCTCCGGTTCCTGACGGTGCTCACACCCCGGCAATTGCAGCCGGGCGAGATCGAGACCGATCCGCTGTCGCCGCAGTATGGCCGGCCGCGTGATTACACCATCGTCAATGGCGTATCTGCCCAGCCGAAGGTGCATCCGTCCCGACTGGCGATCTTCATCGGCAATGAGATGCCCGACCGGGACATCACGTCGGGCTCCACCTTTGCATGGGGCGACAGTGTGCTCACCTCCGTCATGGAGGCGGTCAAACAGGCTGACGCTACCTCGGCCAACATCGCCAGCCTGATCTTCGAGGCAAACGTCGATGTGGTCACCATGGAAGGGCTCATGGCCTATGTCGGGACGCCTGACGGCGAAAGGAAGGTCACTGAGCGCTATCGGATCGCGGCGACGGGCAAGAGCATCAACCGCATGCTCATCCTCGACGGGAACGAGAAATACGAGAGGAAATCCGCCAACTTCGCCAACCTGCCTGATCTGATGGACCGGTTTTTCCAGAACGTCAGCGGAGCGGCCGACATTCCGATGACCCGGCTCTTTGGGATGTCTCCGGGCGGGCTGAATGCCTCCGGCGAGAGCGATCTGCGCAACTACTACGACCGCATCGCTTCGAGCCAGACGCTGGAAATGCAGCCTGTGCTTTCGAACCTGGATGAATGCCTGATCCGCTCCGCTCTCGGCTCGCGCGATCCCAGCATCCACTATGTCTGGAACCCGCTTTGGCAGATGAGTGAGAAGGAGAAGGCCGAGATCTTCAAGGTCAAGTCGGACGCGGCGCGGACCATTGCCGGCAAGGGTGGGATGGAAAGCCCGCTGATGCCGGTCGAGGCGCTGTCCGATGCCTTTGTTTCGGAACTGGTAGAGGACGGAACGCTGTCCGGTCTTGAGGGCGCGATCAGAAAGTATGGCACTCTGGCTGAGCAGGAAGAGGATGAGGACGACCTTGCCGCCGCTGCTGGTCCGATGAGCGACGAGGAACGCCGTGCGGCCAGCGATGCCGCGCCGCGCACCCTCTACATCCGCAGGGACGTGTTGAATGCGGACGAAATCAGGGAGTGGGCAAAGGCGCAGGGCTTCGGAACCGTGCAGGACGATTTGCACGTCACAGTCATGTACACCCGTACACCGTTGGACTGGATCAAGATCGGTCAGGCTGCGGAGTGGTCGGCCGAGGAAGATGGCGGGCTGATCATTGCGCCCGGCGGGCCGCGCTTGATGGATCGGTTCGGTGATGCCGTGGTGCTGCAGTTCGCTTCATCGCGCCTCACATGGCGGCACGAGGACATCAAGCGGCTTGGGGCGGTCACCGACTATCCGGATTACCAGCCCCACGTCACTATCACCTGGAACGCGCAGGACATCGATCTGGACAAGGTCGAGCCTTATCTCGGCAGGATCATTCTGGGACCGGAGACATTCGAGACGGTTCGCACGGACTGACCGTGCCGGGCGGCTCCCGGCGAGAGACGAATGGAAACGCATCATGCTCCGAAGGTTGATCTTCGGCGGACTTGCCGTGCTTGCGGCGGTCGCTCTCATTCTCGCCGCGCCTGTCATCGTTGTGCTAGCGGTTGCCGCTCCCGTGTTCGGGCTGAGGCGATACCGCAAGACCGAAACCGCGTGGGCGCAGACTCAGGCGGTCGGCTTCAGCCTTCAGATCGGCGGCAGCATTTGGGGCCTCGCGCCTGAAAGCTGGTTCGGACCGGGAAGAGGCTTGGAGCGCCGCTCGCTTTGGCCGTCCTGTCTGGCTGTGGTCATCCACTCTGCTGATTACAATGGCCGCACGCGGACCGCATTCGGCGTCAGCATTGGCTCGGCTCGCCTGAAACGGCGAACCTCTGGCCGTTTCTCGCTCTCCGAAGCTACTGGCGATCTTGGCTGGTCATTCTGGCACCGCCCGCTGCGCTGTTAGCGAGGCCACAGTCGGCGGCTGACCCACCTAAGCAGCCGCCGCGCCCATTAAGTGCCTCCGCCAAAAATTGCGGCGGATACCACGTACACTCCACGTAGGAACGAAGCAGATGAGGCGATCACGAACAGGATGCCCAATATTGAAGTCAACATCGCGGCGCGAACTCCCTTGCTAGACCCGCGTTGACGACTCGCGTTGCCGACAGCGAACCAAGTTTGGGCGACGTAGCCGGTGCCTGATGCGCAAAAAGCGAATACTAGTCCAAGGCAGAACCACCATAGGCTGTCTTGAACGAGCTCGGGGGAAGGGATGACATCTTTCCCACCGATGAAGCCGATTACCGCGATAGCGGCACCGCCATTTAATGTGCCGGCCATTTTGATGGTTTCACGACCATATTCTATCGCCTGCGCTGAATTCTGAAGCTGGAAATCGCTTTCTTCCGCCACGTCAGATCCCTCCCTTTGAGAGCGAGACCATACATGCAATTCACCGACGCTGTAACCGTCGCGGGAACGCGGCGGACTGATGACGGCTATCTTGTAGCCACGGCCAAATGCGTGCGCGCCGGCATCCAGATCTACACTGGCGACGAGCTCGGTAAGCCGGACATGAAAGTGGTGCGCGTTTACCGACCTGCCGAGGAGGTCTTCGCAAGGGACAGCCTCCAGAGCTTCAGCCACGCGCCGATCACGATCAACCACCCGTCCGAGCAGGTCACCGCCGACAACTGGAAGGCGCTTTCGGTTGGCGAGGTGAGCACGGCTGCCAAGCAGGTCGATGACTGGATTGAGCTGCCACTGATCTTCAAGGATGCGGCGGCGATCAGTCAGATCGAGAGCGGCAAGCGGGAACTGTCGGCCGGCTACGTCGCGGACTTCGATTTCACGGCAGGTGTGACGCCATCGGGCGAGCCCTACGACGCCGTGCAACGGTCCATCCGCATCAATCACCTGGCTCTGGTCGACAAGGCCCGAGCCGGTTCGCAAGCTCGCGTTGGTGACAGCGCGAATACCTGGGGCGCTGCCCCGATCACCCAACCCACAGCAGACGAAAGGAACCGGAACATGCCGGATAATCTGCGCACGGTGGTTGTGGACGGTCTCTCGGTCCAGACGACCGATCAGGGCGCCCAGGCCATCGACAAGCTTCAGAAGGCCGTCGCTGACGCCGAGAAGCGCTTCACGGACGCCGACGCCGCCCACAAGGCCGAGATCACCAAGAAGGACGAGGAGATCGGCTCCCTCAAGGCGGACAAGAAGAAGCTCGAGGACGCCGCGCCGAAGCCCGAGGACATCGATCGCATGGTCGCTGATCGCGCGGCTCTGGTGACCGCAGCCAAGGCCGTGGACGAGAAGATCGTCACCGACGGCAAGTCGGATGCCGACATCCGCAAGGCGGTCGTCACGGCCCGTCTTGGTGACGAGGCGGTCAAGGATGTCTCCGACGCCGAGGTCACCGGCATGTTCAAGGCCCTGACCAAGGACGCGAAGCCGAACGACACGGTTCGCGATGCGCTTCGGACGCAGGACCACTCCATCGTTGCCAATGACGCCTGGGGCGATGCGGTCTTCGCGTCTGCCGGTGTTCAGAAGAAGGGAGCCTGATCCAATGGCCACGCTCTACGAAAACCGCAGCACTGCCAACTTCCTCGTTTCGGAAGCCAATGGCATGTACCGCAGCCGTGACGAGGGGACTGTGGCCGCTGGTGCGGCTCCCGGCCTTCTCGCCGGCACCATCCTTGGCAAACTCACCGCCGGCGGCAACTTCGTCGCGCTCGACACTGCTGTCGCCACCGGTGCCGAGAACGTGTCGGGCATCCTGTTCGAGGAGGCCGTCGGCACGGTCAAGCGCACAATCGTCGTTCGCGACTGCGAAGTGAACGGCGCTCACCTCATCTATCCCAACGGTGCAACCGACAACGACAAGGCGACGATCAACGCCGACCTTGCCGCTCTCGGCATCATCGTCCGCTAAAGGAGGCCGACCCAATGGCATCTATGGACATTTTCAAGGGCTCGGCCTTCTCGATGGTTTCGCTCACCGGCGCAATCAACAAGGTCGACTACAAGCCGCAGCTACTTGGCTCCCTCGGCATCTTCGACCCGATGCCGGTGCGCACGCGCTCGCTGTTCGTTGATCGACGCGAAGGTAAGCTGACGCTCATTCCCACCAGCCCTCTTGGTTCTCCGCCGGAGGAACTGAAGGTCGATCCGCGCAACGCTGTGCCTCTCCAGACCACGCGCCTGACCAAGGGGGCCACGCTTTACGCCCATGAGGTCGAGGGTATCCGTGCGTTCGGCTCGGAAACCGAGTTCGCACAGGTCCAGAGCGAGTATCTGCGGCGTACTGCAGCGGTGCGTGACGACATGGAACTCACGCACGAGTACCATCGCCTTGGCGCTCTGCAGGGCCTTCTGCTTGATGCTGACGGCAGCTCGGTGATCTACAACTACTTCACTGAGTTTGGCGTGACCGAGCCGGCGGCGATCAACTTCGATCTCGCCAATGCCAGCCCGGCACAGGGCGCGCTTCGCAAGAAGTGTGCCGACCTGATCCGCACCATGGCGCGCGCGTCGAAGGGCGCTTTCACGCCGGCAACGCGTGTTCATGCTCTGGCTGGTGATGCGTTCTACGACGATCTCATCACGCACCCGGATGTCGAGAAGACCTATCTAAACTGGGCTGCTGCGGCAGATCTTCGCGAAGACCGGACCTTCGAGTCGTTCCCCTTCGGTGGGATCACCTGGCACAACTACCGAGGTACGGACGACAACTCGACCGTCGCGATTGATCCCGACGAGGCGAAGTTCTTCCCGGTGGGCGCGCGTGACGTGTTCAAGAAGGCAATGGCACCGGCCGAGTTCGGTCCGTTCATCAACACGCTGGGCCAGGACACCTATGCGATCAACATTCTGGATCGTGACCGGCAGGCATGGACGCGCGGCGAGCTGTACAGCTACCCGCTGTACTTCTGTCAGCGGCCGGACGTGCTCCGCAAGGCAGTGAGGGCTTGATCATGGACTATCACGTCAAGAACGGAAGTCACGTCGCGAAGGCGTTCAAGGTGAGGGGCGGTCACACGGTCGTCCCCGCCGGTAAGAAGGCTGATCTGGTCGATGCCAAGGAACTCACCGAAGAGGAGATCGAGGCGTTTGAGCATGAAGGCGTCAAGGTGAAGGCCATCGGCGCTGCGTCCGGCAAACAAGACCTGACTGGACCGTTCGAGGTCGCGGACAAGGGGCGTGGCTGGTTTGTCGTCAAGCGGGGCGACTTGGAAGTTACCAAGAGCCTTCGCAAGGAAGATGTGGAAGGGTTCTCGGAGCTCTCCGAAGAAGACCAGGCCGCATTTATCGACCTTCACCGCGCTGAGTAGGACAAAGTGGGCGGCCGTTAAACGCCGCCCTCGTCAAACGGTAATCCTAACTTGTCAGATTCCGCGCGCGCCCAAGATTTCCCCCATAGATAGTGGTCCACTTCCCGAAGGGACAGACCCGCTGGCGCACTGGCAATCGCTGCATCCTTGAACGCCGTGTAATTGGACCAGAGCCTGGACGTGTATCGATGATATTTCAACTTCGTGAAGTCGCCTTTTCCCGCGCGCAAGATCTCATCGCAAACTCGAAAGTCATAGATGGTGAACTCTTTGGGGTTGAGTACCGTAAGGACGGCTGATGCCGTGGCCAAACGAAACCCAAAGTCTCTGATTAATACAGCCAAGCGACCTTGTGGCTCATCTGCTTTGCTGAGCGCTGCCGAGATTGCACCGGCTTGATTTGAGAATGTTGCTCCTTCTGAAGTGAGACGTGCCAATTGGCGCGATGCCGCTCTGTTGGCCTTCCATTTCAGTATCGTCCAGAGATCGATGGGCGTTAGCACGCCCTCGTCGCGAAATCGTTGTTCGATCTTCGGAAACAGGTTCGTCTCCGGGTTCGCAAACCTTCTGAATGGCATTTTCCCCTCCCATTTTCTCCAAGCTTAGGGAAAGACTTGATGGCTGGCTATGGCGATGATGCAGGCTTTCAGCAGTGGGCCTCTGAAAACGGATATGAAGTTCCCAGCGGAACCGTTGCGGCCGCCCGGCAGCGGGGCAGTTCCTATATCGATGCCGTATATGGCGAGCGCTTCCCCGGTGAGCCCGTAGGCGGCATTGAGCAGGACCGTTCATGGCCGCGTGTGAACGCGAACGACAAATGGGGCAACGTGATTGCTTCAGATGCCGTGCCGGCGCGTGTGATCCATGCGAGCTACCATGCGGCACTTCAGGAGCTGCAGTCCCCAGGCAGCCTTGATCCGGTCGTCGTGGCAGCGGAGCGCGTAAAGCGTGAGAAGGTGGGGCCGCTTGAGACCGAGTATATGGACGGTGGGGAAGGGCAGGATGCGCTTGCCGCCTCAACGCCATTGCTTGCCGCTGTGGAAGGGCTGCTCGAGCCGCTCCTGACGCCGGTGGGAGGCTTCCCAGCGATGATGGTGGTGTGACATGGCCGGCTTCAACTATGCCAAGTCTCGGGCCACTGCTGCCCGTCTGATCAAGAAGTTCGGTCAGTCCGGCGCCATCCGCCGCACGACGATGACCGGCGGCGATCCATGGAACCCGACGCCTGAGACCAACGATTATCCCTGCACGCTCGTGGTGACTGAATACACGCTCAAGGAGCGCGAAAGCTCACTCATTGGGACATCCGACAAGAAGGTTCTGATATCGACCGAGGGCGTCTCGATCCCGGCCTATGCAGATGCGCCAGACAGCGCAAACGCCCCGTGCGAGCGCGATCAGATTGTGATCAAGGGCAGGGCGCACGAGGTGGTGCGGATCGATCCGTTGGAGCCGGGCGACACTGTCGTGATGTGGACGCTGCAGGTGGCGTTCTGACGGCTCTACCTGACATTCCGTGATGTGTATCCACAAAGCCAGGTCGCAATTGCTACGGCAACGACAGACGTGATGATGAGATCGACAGAACTCACCAGTGTGAGGAATGTCGCAAAGATCACCGCCGCAAAGTTGAACACGATGTACCGCGCGAGTGAGTGAGGCGCGAGGAGTGGGCTGCCGGTGTCTGGTTCCTTGAAGACCATGGCTACACCCCGAGCAAGACTTTGAAGATCACTGCGAGAACGCCGGCCAGAGCGCCACTTGCGAACCCCTTTTGCATGCAGGGCCAAGGATTGTCACCAGAAGCGAAGTTCTCAGCTGTCGCGACGACTGTGCTGGTCAACAAGATCGACACAAACACCGCAGTGAGTACCGGATCGAAAATCGGCACGAAGCAACCCTCCCTTCAGTCCAAGAATTCTAGCAAAGCGGTGGAGCATGGTGACCACATCAATTCGACGTAGCATTGAGGTGTTGATTGCTCGTCACGAACCATTGCTGCGCTCAGCCTTCCTGTCGGCCATTGATGATATCCGCAACTCGATCACTCTGCGCATCGTCGTTGAGCGGCTGGAGCGGGGAGATGTGCTTGGCGCTATCGAGGCCATGCAGATCGAGCGCGAGGCGTTCTCTCGCTTCGAGCAGGCACTGTTTGATGCCTATGCGGATGGAGGCCAGGCGGAGGTGGGGAACCTGCCTCTGGTCCGCGATCCAGACGGCAACCGCGTGGTGTTCCGCTTCGGTTTGCGCAATCCAGAGGCCGAGGCATGGCTGCGTGATCACTCGTCAACGCTCGTCACCCGGATCGTTGATGATCAGCGCAAGGCAATCCGCCAGCATCTGGCAGCAGGGCTGGCCGAGGGACAGAACCCGCGACAGACGGCCTTGGGTGTCGTGGGGCGCGTGGATCGGTCCAGTAACCGCCGTACTGGTGGCGTCATTGGCCTGACGGTTCCGCAGGAGGAGTTCGTCAGGCGAGCGCGTCAAGAGCTTCTGTCGGGCGATGTTCGGTCCATGCGCCATTACCTGACGAGGGGCCGGCGTGACCGGCGCTTTGATCGTGCCGTGATGAAGGCAATCCGCGAGGAACAGCCGCTCGACGCGGACACGGTCAATCGGATCACTGGGCGCTATGCTGACCGGCTGCTGGCTCTCAGGGGCGAGATGTTGGCGCAGAACGAGACACAGGAGGCCATCTCACAGGCCCGCACTGAAGCCATTCGCCAGCAGATCGCGGCAGGGAAGATTGATGCCGATGCGGTCACGAAGGTCTGGCATCATACGCCGCAGGAGAACCCGAGGCTTCATCACCGCGCCATGAACGGCAAGAGCGTGGCGTACAGCGAGGACTTCGTTCTTGCGAATGGCGTGAGGATGGCGCATCCGCATGCGTCTGATGCACCGATCAGCGAGAAGGCTTTCTGCAAGTGCCATTTCTCGTTCAGGATCGACTACTTCGCATCGGTGGAGCGCCGATTTAGGGCGCGGGCTGCCTGATGGCCCAGGGGGATAGCTTCGCTGCATCGGTGGCCGACTGGTGCCATGCGGTTGAGGGGGCAACAGAGGCGATCTTCAAGGAGAGCGTTCAAGAACTGGTTGCCGAGGTTGATCGGCTCCTAACGCAGATGGTTTACGAGGCCCCGGCCAGTCCGAATTATCGGCGCACGGGTTTTCTCCGATCATCTGTGAGAGTGTCAAAAACATCGATACCGCTGGCGGATCGGCCGCAGGGAGTTCCGGACGCCGATTACCTGGCCGAAATCACGGTTGTGATCGCTGGGGCGGAACTCGGCGAGACGCTCTATGTGGGCTACACGGCGAACTATGCCGGCTTCGTCCATTTCGGCACATCAAGGTTGGCCGGTCGGCCGTGGGTGCAGATGGTTGCGCAGCGCTGGCCGGCTATCGTCGCGGCCAAGGAAGGTGAACTCAAGGGGCGTCTTGGTCTGTAGACCCGGATTTCCGGCGCTCCATGCGCATCAGAGCGCCATAGGGGCCGACCAGAGCGGTGCGCAGGGCCTCCTGTCCGATCTCCGTCTCGGCGCGCAACGAAACGATCTGCCGCATCATCTCGTGCAGCACTGTCTCGATCTCATCGTCTGACAGGGGCTTTTTCTCGGACATCTCGGGGAAGGTATAGGAATGGCCGCAACAACGGAAGGTCGGATCTTTGCAGCGCTTATGACGCGGGCGGGCGGCCTGTCGGCGCTGGGGCTGCCAATCGCGTGGCCCAATGTCGATTTCACGCCGCCGGAGAACCAGAAGTATCTGCGCGTCCAGTTCGTGCCGAATGTCACGCAGAGGCAGTGGATCGCCTCTGATGGAGTGCATCGTTACCTCGGACTGCTCCAGGTCAGCGTGTTCTGGCCCAAGGGGCAATACGAGGGGGAGCTTCGACCGCGCGAGATCGCGGGGCAGGTTGCTGCTCACTTCCCGTGCGATCACCAGATGACGGAGGACGATGTGACGGTGCGCGTTATGGAGCGCCCGACCGTCGCTGACATGCTTCCGGAAGATAGCCGGGTGCATATCCCGGTGACTATTCAGTGGGAGTGTTTCCACTAGCCGTTTCAAGCCCTTCGGCAAGGCAATTCAATCAGAATAGGAGCCTGTCATGGCGAAGATGTATCCCGTAGCGGGCTGCAAGTTCTTCATCGGTAGCGCTGCAATCGAAGATCAGGACGATGATTTCATCGCAACTGACTTCGATGCAGTGACTTGGGTTGAGGTCAAAGGCTGGGTGACGATGGGGGCAAGTGGTGACGCCGCCACGCTCGTTACCTCTGACCAGATCGGCAACAAGCGCACGAAGAAGGCCAAGGGCACGCGCAATGCGGGCTCGATGGAGAACGTCTTCGATGTCGTTGCTGACGATCCCGGTCAGTTGGCTCTGGTCGCGGCCGAACAGACCGACGACAACTATCCGTTCCGCGTCGTCTACAACGACACGCCGCCCACCGGTGTCGCTCCCACGCCGTCCGAAACCCTGTTCATTGGCATGGTCATGTCCAGATCGCGGGCAGGCGGTGGCGCTAACGATCCGCGGCGCATGAACTCCACCGTCGAAATCAACAGCAACGTCGTCGCTGTCCCGGCAAGCACGGGCGCGTAAGGAGCAAAGCATGACCGCAAAAACCGAGAAGAAGGCCGTCGATCTGTCGTCCTTCGATGATGCAAAGGCCAAGCACGAAGCCGGCATTGAGATCGCGATTGTGGGACCGGACGGCAAGACGCCGATGGGTTTCTCCATTCGCGCTGCCGGTCCCGACAGTGAACGCGCCCAGACCGCACAGGAAGAGCTTGCCGACGAACTGATCGAGCAGGAGAACCTGACGCGGCTCAAGGCACGTGAGGCTGCACAGCGCGGCATCCGGTATCTCGCCAAGCTGACGATGGGCTGGGCGCCCAACATCATCCTCGACGGGCAGGAACTGGAGTTCAGCGAGGAGAACGCGGAGAAGCTCTATCGCCGGCACCGCTTTATTCGTGAGCAGGTCGACAAGGCTGCCGGCAACCGGGCGCGTTTTACGAAGGGCTGATCGCCGCGCTCTGCCAAGCGCTGGAGGCAGTCCACGACAAGCGTAGGCCATTCGTGCCTACGGTGGCCGAACGGCTCTGGTGGGCTTTCTGGCGACTTGATGCGCGGCGCAGTAGCAATGGCTACTCGGCCAATGCGATCAGCCCGACCGAGATTGATGCGTGGTGCCGGGTGTCCGGCACGCGCCTGAAGCCCTGGGAAATCCGCGCGCTCGATGAGATGGAAATCATCCGTCTCCGTTGGCTCGGCCGAGACCCAGAAGAAGAGCCGGAAGTCGTTGAAGGTCAGCCGGTAACGCCCGCACTCGTCAAAGCCCTGTTTGGATAGAGGTCACCTGCCATGTCGGTATCTCGCCTTGGCTTCGAGGTTGATTCCTCTCAGGTCAAAAGTGCTGCCGTCGATCTCGACCGCCTGACCACCAGCGCCGGCCACGTTGAACAGAAGACAGCGCGGCTTAGGGACGAACTTGGTCGGTTCGTTTCTGCTGGTCATGCCGCAGGGCGTGCGACTGAGCAAGTTGAGCAGGCGAATGACAACGCCGCAACTGCAGTAACTCGGCACGCAATGGCTATTGCCAAGCTCACTGCAGCAGAAGCACGCATGGGAGCTACGCACTATGCCTCGCGCGCTGAAGACATCGCAGCATTTGGTGCCGAGTTGGATCGACTCCGCGCAAAGTACAATCCGGTGTTTGCCGCATCGAAGGCGTATGAAGGAGAGCTCAACGACCTAAATCGAGCACACGCTATCGGCGCTATCAATGCCCAGGAGAAGGCAGCGGCACTCGATATGCTGAATGCACGATATCAGTTGGCCGCAGCAGGGGCGAACGTCGCGGCGACGGCAACATTGCAGATGGCGAAGGCCTCCCGTATCGCGATGCACAACAATCGCCAGCTTTCTTTCCAGTTGATCGACATTGGTCAGGCCTTAGCCACTGCGCCGACGATGGGCATTTACGCATTGCAGAACCTGGGCTTTCAGGTCGCGCAGATCGGTCAGCTCTACATGGGGCGAGGCGGCTTCAATCAGGCCATCAAGGACAGTGCGGTTCAGGTCGCGAGCTTTGTCCGGTGGATGGGGCCCCTTGCTGCCGTTGCCGGTATGGCTGGCGCCGCACTTGCTGGCATTACGCATGAGATCAATCAGGTGTCGGATGTCACGGTCGGCATGGGTGATGTCGCGCTGGCCACTTTCCAGGTCATTCGAGATGGCATCTTCGAGACGATCCGGCCGGCAGTTGAAGCCATGGCTCCGTGGTTCGGTGCTGCATGGGATTGGGTCGCGGATAAAACGATCTGGCTTGGCAATCTGATCATCAATTCGTTTCACGCCGCATTCGTTGACGTCAATGCGGTGGTGGATTCCATAGCTGCGGTGTTCGCCGGCGGCTATGAGGCTGTCGTCGCGGTTTGGTCGGGTCTTCCCGCCGCGCTCGGAGATTTTGTTTACTCGACTGCCAATCGTGTGGTTCAGGGCGTCGAGGATATGATCAATGGCGCGATCACTCGCCTCAACAAACTCATCGCGATGCTGCCAGACTGGGTGGATATCAGCGGGTTCGACCAGATCGAATTCGGCGGGATCGAAAACCCCTACGCAGGCGCAGCCTCGGCGTTGGGCGGTCAGCTGGCCGAAATTGGTGGGCGCACCAGTTCGGCTCTTGGCGACATATGGGCCAATCGGAATGCCGCTGTGTCCGATATCATGGGAAGCGATCCGCTTGGTGGGTTCTTTGATGCGGTGAGCGTACGAGCCGTCCAGAACGCGCTCGAGGGCGTGAAGGATGAAGCCGGAGCCGCCGGCAAGGCTTTGAAGGGTGCAGCCGACGACGCCAAAGATCCATGGAACGGGCTTACGGAAGAGATGGAGCGCATGCAGAACGCACTTCAGGACGCAGGTCGAGAGACCGGCGGCATCCTCAAAGGGCTCATCGACGGCACATTGAGCTGGAAGGATGCGCTGTCACAGGCTCTGTCCGTCGCCATGAAGCTCATGATGCAGTTCAATCCGGGCCTGTTCGGTGGTGGTTTCGTTCAGGGGCTACTCGGCGGGCTTCTCGGCTTCTCGCATGGCGGTGTGATCACGCAGGGCAACGTCGTGCCGTTCGCCAATGGTGGCGTGGTCAACCGGCCAACGGTATTCCCGATGGCAAATGGCGCTGGCCTGATGGGCGAGGCAGGGCCGGAGGCGATCATGCCGCTGCGCCGTGGTCCTGATGGCCGTCTTGGTGTCTCAGCGCCCCGTCAGGCAGCAAAAGATCAGCCTATGCGTCTCGAGCTCGTTTCACGCTTCGATGCCGATGGCGGTTTTGACACAGCGGTTGAGCGAGCATCCCGCCCGGTTGCCCGTGAAGAGAGTGCGGCGTCCAGTGCGCGGGTATCCCGTAGCTTTGATGCGCGGATTGACGGTCGGGACGAAGAGCGCCGCGTCCGCAGGATCAGACCAAGGAGCCCGTTCTGATGTATCGGCTTGTCGACTTTCCCGAGCCAATCCGGCTTACCAAGGTCACGTGGACCAGCGGGCCGAATGCGCGCAACTCCGGTACGACGACTGCCTCGGACGGGTCTGAGCAAACACGGAGTGGCATAGGTGATGTGGTCTCCTTTCGCCTTGACTTCACGCTCAAGATGGGGCGCGAGGCCCGGCGTGAACGCGGCTTCCTGACCTCACTCATGGAGGGTGTGAATGCTGCCCGCTTCAAGTTCATCGATGGCGATATGTTGACGCCACAAGAGGCTGGGATTGTTGGGCCTTTCGTTCAGCAGGCTTGGTCGAATGGCGAACCTTGGAGCAATGGAAAGGGCTGGAGGCCTTCCTACCCGATTGTGCCGATGGCCTCGGCATCCGCCTATGACAGCGGCGTCGTGACCATCTCGGATGCGTTCTGGGGTCACCAGCTTGGGATTGGCGATTATCTCGGGTTCATGCCGTTCCATTTCGGCCTGTACATGATCACGCAGGTGATTGCGCCGGGTCAGTATCGGATATGGCCTCGTCTGCGCAAAGCACTCACCACCGACGACTTCGCGACTCTGCATCCAACCCTCGTCATGAAGACTGTGCCCGGCGGCACATCACTGGCGCGCGGCGTCGTTCATACCGAGGGGCAGGGCGTGCAGCTGTCCGAGATCATTGACCCCTACGTTCGGCAGTATTTCGCGGATTGATCCATGACCTTCTACATCGCTGAAGACCTCGACAAGCTGTCTGGGCCGCATATCCAGCGTGCATGGTTTGCCCATGTCGTTTTGCCGTCTGGTGAACGCCGTCTGCACACGGGGCTGGGGCCGGTCGAGATCGGCGGGCATGTGTGGGAGGGCGTCAGTGATCCATTCGGCGGGCAGCTTGTTTCGGTTGGCTCGATTGAGGAGCCGCGCTTTGGGCAGGCACCAGCCGTTGACGTTGTGATTTCGGGTGCCAACCGGGAATTCCTCAAGACGGTGTGGGATGACCGTCATGCGGTCGAGGGCGCGCAGTGCGACCTCTACTTCGCGACGTTCGATGCCGAAACCGGAGAGGCGGTTATTGGGCTCAGGAAGCTCTATCCGGGCAAGATCACCGCCCCGAAATTCGCATTCGTTGGAGCCGCTGTCAGGGCAATCCAGTTGCGCATTGTGTCGATCTGGGAAGGACTGAACTTCCCGGCCGCCGGGGCGCAGTGGTCACCGGCCGGTCAGCGACAACGCTTTCCCGGTGACAAGGGACTCGACTTCATCAACGCGCCGATCATCGAGGATTACAAGAAATGACGCCAACGGCCGAACAGCGAGGGCGCGGCGAGCGCCTGCGCGCCATCGTTGATGCTCTCAAGGGCAAGCCGGTCGAGTGGGGTGTCGATGATTGCTCGACGCTGCCTGCCCAATGGGTGGCCGAGGTCACCGGTCGGGAGTTCGATTGGCCGTTCTACGACACTGAGGAAGCGGCGGCGCGCATCATCGCTGACGCTGGTGGTCTGGTCGAGGTCTGGAAACCCATCACGCGCAAGCTTGGACTTGTTGAGAGTCACGACACGCCCGAAATCGGCGACATCGGCATTATCGATACCAGCCTCGGTCATGCCGGAGGCATCTGGTTGCACGGCCAGACATTTATCTGGCGGGCAGTGGAGGGCGTTCGCGTCCTCGGCGTCCGCTCGCACCGCATCGTGAAAAGCTGGCAAATCTGACATGAAATTCAGAGCTGTTGTTCTGGCCGCTGGCATCATGCTGGCGACCCTTTCGCCTGCCTACGCCTTCGTGGCGATTGGCTCGGCGGTGATCTCGGCATTCCTGGCAGTTGGCGCGGGGGCTCTGCTGCCAACCGTGGGGGCTGCTGCAATCGGTCTTGCAACGGTTGGTATCGCTGTCACGGCCGCCCAGGTGGCGCTACAGGCAGCGCTGTTCGGCCGGCAGCCGTCAGTTGACCCGAACGAGATCAAGAACACCACACAGGGCAAAGAGGGGCCGGGGCGCTATGCCTTTGGTCGCGTGCGTCTTGCCGGTACGGTGGCTTTTGGCAATACGGCTGGCTACGACATCTATCGACTGCTGCTGCACTGCTTTGGTCCGCTCTCTGCAATCGAGGAGTATTTCTACGACAAACTCTCAGTCACAGTTGACCCTGATGGCGCGGTTACTTCGCCGCCGTGGGCGCGCAGTGGTGGCTCCAATCTCTATCTGAAGACAAAGGTCGGAAATGGCTCTGAAACGGCCTGGCCGGAGCTTGTGGGCGATTTCCCGTCGCTCTGGACGGCCGATCATCGTGTTCGTGGGATCGCGCAGACGCTGATCGAGGCGATTAATCCGGGAACTGGCAGTGATCGCTTCCTCCGTCTGTTTCAGGGGGGCATCAAGTCCGTCGAGATCACAGCCCGAGTTGGCGAGTTCTACGATCCGCGTGACAACTCGACGGAATGGTCGATCAACGGCGTTCTGCATGTCCTGCATTGGTGGCGCCGGCTTCCGGGTATGCGGGACACGCACATCGACTTCGATGCCATTGAACCCGTCGTGACGCAGGGCGAAGCGCTGGTGCCCACTCTGATGGGAACTGCGCCGCGCTGTCAGCTCTCGGGCGGATGGGAAGGGCCGCTCACTTACGACATCGTTGAGGATATGCTGGAGAGCGCTGGCCTTGAGGTGCAGGAGACCGGCGACGGCAAAGAGGCTCTTGCGTTCATCGAGGACTGGCCGGAACCCGAGATCACGTTCCTGAACCGGCACATCATCGATCGGTTTCCGCAGGCCGGGCCGGAAGGGGCGAAGCGTCCGAATGTCTGCAAGTTGCGCTACTTCTCGCCCGAGCGTGGCTTCGAGATGGCCGAGATTGATCTTACCGGCGCGCCCTGGGCGAGGGTGCAGCATGAGATCGATGTCTATGGCGAGCAGGAATTCCCGGTCGATCTGATCTTCTGCTGCGATGCCAGTCAGGCGCAGAGGATCGCGCGTCGATTGTTCCTCATGGCCCGGACTGACTTTGGCGTCATCAAAACCACCATGGCCGGCGTTGCTGCATGGGGGAAGCGCACGGCACTTATCGAGATCCCGGATGTCGGGGAGGATGGGGCCAGCATCATGGTCCGGGCGCGCACGCAGCCCGTTCGCGTGGACGATAGCGCCGGTGAATGCGAGATCGCGTTCCACATCATCCCGGATGCGCTTTCAATCCCGTGGGATCCGGAGACGATGGAGGTTCCTGCACCGCCGGTTCTGCCAGAATTCCAGATTGAGAGCGATCTGGACAAGCCCAGCGTGGCGTCCACGGCTGTCGTGCAGTATCCGGGCGGTGCGTATGAGACCCGCATGCGCTTCTCCAGTGTTGCCGGTGGCAGCACCGCAGAGGCGAATTACAGGACGTATACAGGCGGGCTTCCCGATACCTGGCAGGGCATGACCGAATACAGCGCCAACGGCCAGTTCGCCTATGCGGCCGTGAACACCATCGGCAAGGAAGCCGAGTTCCGTGTCCGCTGGTTCAACGGAGACGGCGAGGCATCCTACTTCTCGGATGTCGTCAATGTGCCGGATATGCAGATCGACAATTCAGTGCCGACCGAGCCCTATCTTGACGTGCAGGTCACGAACAACGGCGTGGGCGATTACACCTTCGAGGTGGTGGCGTATTCGACAGCGATGAATGCCGTGCGCTTTGTGCTTTCTTCCAATCAGCCAGAGATCACACCCGGCTATGACGGCGATACCCGACCGGGGCTTGGTTACACCGCTGATGGGACAATTTCGAACGGGCCGGCTGCGATCAACGTGACGATCACGGCCACAGTCTACACCTCGAACGGCACCCCGAGCCCGACCGCGACCTTCACCTATGTGATCCCGCAGGATCCGAACACCAACCCGTAATTCCTGATCCCTGATCCAGCCACCGAGGCCTGCGCGCCTCGGACGGCGAAGCCTATCCAAAAATCGGAGACTCCCATGAACGTCTGGACCAAGCGTGGCTATGACATTTTCTCACCGACCGACGCGGCAGGGCTCCTGCGCAGCGTTCTGAATGGCGACGTGCAGGTTTGGGCGACCGAGGTTGAGCGCCTGTTCAAGGCGGGCTCGTTCAATTCGGTTGATGCCGTCGGGCTCTATGCTGACCGATCAACCTATGACGGTGAGGCCGAAGGCTTTGTCTATCTCAGCATCGATGGCGATGGAGCAGGGGCCAGTTCTACTGTCGCCTTCATCAAGGAGAGTGCTGCCAGTGGCGACTGGTCGCCTCCCGTTCCGTTCCAGGGCGACAAGGGCTGGTCTCCGCTCTTCCGCGTCGTTAACGATGGCGCGCGGCGGTTGCTGGAGGTCTATGACTGGATCGGCGGCGACGGTGAGAAACCGGATCTGATCGGGTATATAGGCGCGGCTGGCCTCACTGCGAACATTGCTGAAGCTGTCGATATCCGTGGTCCGCAGGGAGTGTCTGGTTCTGGTCTGTCGTGGAGCTTTGAAGCCGGAACTGCAGACGAAGACCCCGGCGCCGGCAACCTGCGAGCCAATGCGGCCGACCTTTCGGCGGCAACAGAGCTGTTCGTCTCCAAGGTCTCCGCCGGTGGCGATCCTGTCGCTTCGTTCCTTGCAGGGCTGACGAACAGCACAAGCACGCATAAGGGCTATCTGATCCTCACCGAGCCGTCGAGCGGGGCGCAAGCCACCTATGATGTGACCGGCACAACGGACGCCGCCGGCTATGTGAAGATTGCAGTGTCGGGGCATTCCGGGGCGGCGGCATTGACCGATGCTGCGCTGCTGTCGGTGGTGTTCTCCCGTACGGGCAATGCTGGTGACCTGAATGGTGTTAATCCGGGGGCGGCTGGTCTTTCAATCCTTGAGGCGGAAGACGTTCCAGAGTTTTGGGATGCAATTGAGGCGGCGTTGCCGTCAAACCTTTTCGTTGATCCTGCCGGCAGTGACAGCAATGATGGGCTGACTGTAAGCACGCCCTTCGCCACGATTCAAAAGGCGTTCGACACACTCGCTAAATATGGGCCGGTTCTTCAGGGATTCTGGAACATCAACATTGCGGCAGGTACTGTCACAGAGGGTGCAAAATGGCCGCTCGGTCTCACATCGCTGAACCGGGTTCTCATTCAGGGGCCGGAAGTCACGCGAGATGAGCCCACGGCGATTATTGATGGCACGTCTGCGGTCCGAAACGTTGGCCTGAACTTCGGCTTTCGCTCCTATATTCGCATCAAAGACATGAAGATCATCGGGTTCAATGCCATGGGGGAGTATGGCATTCTGAACACCGACTTCAGCGATATGTACCTCGACAACGTCTGGCTGGATGGCAACTATTTCAATATCGGCTCTCGCGTCCATACGCGACTGATTAAGCGCTACGGCAAGGCGATTAATGGCGGATATGCCAATGTCTTAATGGTGGATTTTTGCCTTTGCACTATCGGCTATACCGGCAGCACGGTCTACTCGGGCAGTGGAGCGTTTGCTGAGACAGACGGTTCGCATATTGGTGGCGGGATCGTGTATGGGGTCTTTGCATCCGAGAATTGCCAAGGGCACATCGACTATTGCCTTGTGGATGGGAACGATAAGGGTCTCTTCATGGCCTATGGCACGCGGATGAACACGCCTGGCACCCAATACAGCAACAACAATGTTGGCGTTGAAGGAAACGGTGGGTCGTGGTTGCTGGACGGTGGAACCGCTGTTTACTCAGGCAATGGCCGGGACTTCAAATGGGGCTCATTCTCCGGTCGTGTTGATAGTAACTTTTATGCTGACGTCGAGAACATCGGGCAGACAGCATTCCTAGGGCGCTCGCTGGCCACTACGCCCGCACCGGCAACGCTAGGAAGCTACCAAAAGCATGTCGATGCTTTCGCAACGCTTCCTGGGGGAGCGCTGAGGGATGAGCGTTGCCGCCTAAAGGTGAGAGCTGCGGGTTCGATCGACAAAGGTGCTTCTGCATCGGGGCGTCTTATGGCGTTTCGCCTCTATGCCGGTGGCAATTTCCTCGCTGCGGGATCATTGCACACCAATAGCAGCGCGTCTGGCAATATCGTGATTGATATTGAGGTGTTTGCTTCGTCACTCACCGCGCAGAAGAGTTTCATGCACATTGTGGCCGGCTCGTCGCGTTTGTCGTTTATCGATGAGACATTCTATCAGACCTCTGCAATTGACCTGTCCGCCGACCAGCCACTTCATATCTACACATGGAGAGATAGCGGTTCCGATGACGTTACGTTCGAGGTCGTTTCGGCGGAGCTCTACGGATCTATGGATTAGACCATGCCTCGTAGAGGCGGAGATCGTTGTCGTTTCCCAAACTGAGAGAACTGCACGCGTAGAAATCAGAGGTGCGTCTGGCAACTTCTCCAGACAGTTGTTGTCAGGAGCACTATTGATATCTGGGGTGGTGGCGATGTGGCTGTGCGGCTCGGTGTGAACCTTTTTGGCGCGGCAGACTCGGTTGCGGTTGGAATTGTTGAAGTGTGGGAGAGTGGCTAACCGAACCGGGTAGATATCGCAGTCGTCAGGCCAGGAAACGTGAGATTGATCACGCGGGAAACTTCGGTCCGTTATGGTGCTTGGACTTAATCTAGTTCGGACCGCTTCGCGTGGATGCCAAAACACCAAGAATGATTAACCCGGCTCCAAGAATCTGCCATGGGCCGATTTTTTCATTGAACAAAAAATTAGCTAGTACGGGGATAAAGACAAATGTCAATGCGTAAAACATGAACGCGTGACTTAGGCTTGCGTAAGACAGTACATAAATCCAGAGAATCGTCGCAATTCCGTATATCGATAAGACGAATAACAAGATAAATATATTGTTTGGCGAGAGGATATCGCTGCTCGAATTTATTCTCATGCCAAGTGTTTTGAAGCCGATTTGTCCTAATGACAGCATGGCAACTACGCATATGGGGAGTAAGTATTGTTTAAACATCGGTTGTTTCCTGTAAGGGAATCCGTGGGGCGCTCGATACGTCGAAATTGATGAAACCACTTAGGAACTGGATACCTAGTAATGTAGGGAGCGCCACTAACATTACCGTTCCGCTCGTCGCCGGAACACCTGTGGCAATCGAATGAGCCCAAGTGTATAGGCCGAGTGGAATGCTGAATGCCAGCATTGCTGCAGAAAAAAGTAGGTATGCGGACCCAACCGAAAAATTTCTCAAGCCGTATGTGTAAAAAATCCGTCGAGTTGTATTTCGCAAATTCCGAAAGAAGAAAGAACCCAAGACTTCACGGATCCGTAAGCTGCTGACTTCGTCGGCGTAGATTGCTCTCATGGGGACGTCATGGATAACAGCGCGAGCCAGGTTGAGGTGGTGAAGCATGTCAGACTCGAAGAAGTATCTCGTGCTTATGGCATCCAAATCCAGCTCGTTGAGTGCAGAGATGTGGATCGCGGTGAACCCATTTGTTGGGTCCATCACGTTCCAATAGCCCGAGGACATCTTGGTTAAGAATGACAAGGCGGCATTGCCGAAGAGGCGAACCTTCGGCATGCCTTTCAAGCTCGAACGATGATAGAATCTATTTCCCTTGCTGTAATCGGCAGATTTTTTTCGTAGGGGGGCTGTAAGTGCCGGGATCAAAGCCGGGTCCATCTGGCCATCGCTATCGACTTTGACGAATATTGAAGCGTCTGTCTCAGCGGCAGCTCTATATCCAGTGATTACCGCGCCACCCACTCCTTGATTGCTGGCGTGGTACATCACCGTAACGCGTGGGTCATCGCAGTTCTCTGCGATGTGTGCGCCGGTGCCCTGAGGGCAGCAGTCGTCGACTACGAAAACGTAGTCCACGACTTCGCAGAGCCTCTCGACAACCGATAAGGCATGGTGGCGCGTTTTGAAACAGGGGACGACAGCTGCAGTCTTCATTTTACTTCCTTGCCGCAATAGCGAATATACTTCCCAGAATTGTGCAAATAATTAACCAAATAGAATATCGAAAATCTGCACTTGTAGCTCCCAGAAAGAGTGAGAACTCGTAAGAAAGTCCACTTAAAAGGACAGTGGCGGAGGCCATCGCAATCGGTGCATCCAGTAAGCGGAGGAGTAGGAGCGGTACCAGGGAGATTAAGATGAGTATCGATGCAAAAAAATACAGGTAAGGATTGTATATTGAATTTGTCGACATGTTCGACATGACTTCCCGGAACATGCCTCTTATCTTGTTTTCATTGTACTTGATACCCCACGGATTCTCTTCAATCGGTATTCGCAGGGTAGGTACCCACAAGCCTTCTGAGCCAGGAAGGTTCAATATCTCACGCGCAACGAGAGACTTGTGTTTAAGCCACGATATCGGAGATTCTAAAATCGCGCTTATCCAGTTTTCTCTAAGTTTTTCTAGATCGGACGAATTCTGTACAAACGAAACGATTGGTTCGTTGTTTCTGCAGGGCCTGTAAAGGCAAGCATGATATCTAGGTGTGTATAATGATTTTATGTCTTCTAATTTAAAATCTCCATTTGTGAGCTCATCATAATCATTAAAGAAGAGGTTTTTTTCGTATTGAACGGACGTTCCGGCAATGTCAAAAGCCATGACAACCTGCGAAAAATTCCGCTTAATATCACTGAGGTAATTTGTTGTTGCAATACTTAGTATAAAAATTGCAATCGTAGTTGCGGAGGAGGTTGAGAGTATGAAGAGGTAAGGTCTATTTTTATCTTTTTCCTGTTTGATAATAACGTTGAAGAAAAGAAGGATGGACAGCGGAGCGACTGCAAAAATTGCATTGTGCCGCATCGATGTTGCGAGAAATAGGCACGTCAATGCTCCGATGGAAAGTGTAAGTTTAAGTCTATTTTCGCAATCTCTTAGTAGAAGAATGAAGGCAATAGATAGCAGCAGGAATGCGTGCATCCATATGTCTTTCCAAATCACGCCAGCAACGCCCAGTACGGGAGGAAAAATCAATAGTATGTATACTAACCAGCGGGATGTTGGGGCGTATTTCAATATAGATCGAGAGATGAGGAGTAGTGATAGTGCAAAGATCGCAACTTGTGATACGAGCATTAATAGCGGACCCTCGTATATTGCGTCGAGTTGCCGCCAGATGAGTGACATTAGTGGTGGGTGTGCGTCGGGGAGGACGCCGCTTTTTGCAAAGCGAAGTTGCTGGATAGAGTCGTAGCTCATATAGCCCGGATAGAATAGATAGATGACACCTGCACCGCAGAGTGCGAGAGTTGACAACTCTATGATCAAATTTTGACGCGTTCTATTCACGGCCCACCCCTCTTAGCAATCGCGCGAGCAATAGCTTTGCCGGTCAAATTCAGCAAGTTTATTTCTCATGAGGCTGCTACGCGTTCTGCGTTGGAGTTTTTTGAATTGGCCCAAGAATTGTGAATTGGGCGGGAAAACTGAGTTGTTTGCGAGCGCGGCGAGTTCCTGTTTGCCTGGAAGTGCCGTAGATATGTCCGCATATAGTTTGAGTTCTGGGGGGGGGAGAGTGTCGAGCATTTTCATTTTCGGTAGCTGTGTGTCTCGCGATATTCTGGAGATTGCCAGTCTGAAGGGGCTAACGCTTACAGATTATTACGCGCGTTCAAGTTTTGCATCTTTGGCTGGGCGGCCCTATACCGATCACGAAGCTTTGGAACGCTTGGATAGCCCTTTTCAAAAGCGTATTCTGGCAAGAGATCACGACAAGTCGATTTTTGAAGCCGTTCAACAGGCGTCCTTCGATATTCTCTTGGTGGATTTTATTGATGAAAGGTTTCGAATAACGCGTCGCCCAGATGGATCTATCGCAACAATGTCGAACGAGTTCGTTCGAGTGATGTCAGAAAGGGAAGACTCTGAGGTTATCGAAACGAACACGGATGAGCGCCGTTCGCTTTGGCTTGCGGGATGGAAGAAGTTTATCGATGTGATTGCCGCCACTCGGCAGATGGAGAAAATCGTTATCAACCGGGTGTATTGGGATACATCTTATGATCGGCCAAGGCCCGGAACTCCATACATTGAGCGAATGAACGACGAGCTTGATTGGTACTATGAGGAAGTGGCGGAGAGCTGCCCAGATGCACAGTGGCTTTCTCATCCTGCTCCACTTCTAAAGTCTGACTCACAGCACAAGTGGGGGCCCGCACCATACCACTATTCGAAAGAGTTTTACGAACGCTCAATGCGCGAACTCATAGCCATCGGCACCTAAACTGGAAGCTGATTATTGAGTGGCTGAAAGTGGTCAAGAGGCGGGGCACCGACAGGCGACGGCGTTTCATTTCGAGTCTTTAGGCTTGGGGATCAAGAGCAAAGTTCTTCGCCTGACGGCGGCGGCAACCTAGCTGCGCGATGTCGTCGCGCCATTGGTGTGATCAAGTAATCTGTGCGCAAACGCGCGCCTGAACCAAACCATAATCTGTACGCTTCTGCCGTGCCTTCCGGGCGCGGCGCTTTCGTATGGGCACTTCACCTGAATCGCACTGTGACGGGCAAGCGTGACGTCTGTCAGCGTCCTGTGCTCACACAATGCCATTCTAGTGCGACCTTTCGGTCAGTAGGCGGTTACATCGCCACCATTTCGAAAAGCTGCGACAATCTTCATCGCCTCCTGGTCCACAACGTGTGCCCAATTGGGAGCCAGGTCATTCGCAGTATTCTCGCGAGCGAACTCCACGGCGTCGCTCAGGTTGCTTAGGTCTGCCAGGAAGTCGTCCCAACCACCAGAAGGTTGCGCGGCATCTCCCGCAAATATCAGAAAACGTTTCAACATTTGGCCCTCCCCAAAGGAACCACTAACGCCAGTTTTGGTTTGGCTATTCGTCCGGCTCGTCCCGACCAATTGTTCTTGATAGAAGCGCTACGACCACCGCTGAGATCAGCATATAGGCGATGAATAACACCGGGCAGACGAAGTATCCCGCTTCCATAGCCAACCCTCCCTCTGTGATTCTGCAACAGTTATGGGCGGGGTTGAAAATGGCGCGATCACGCTATTCAGCGCTTCCGCGCTGAGGCATTGAGATTAAGACTGTCGCTCCTGCTCCTCAAAGGAGTTTGCAAGTGAGCTGTCTGCACCGTCGTCAAAGAGTGGAGTGGGAAAACCGACGAGCAAAGGGGCTCTAACTCAAGTCTTCAAGCTTGGGGCTTCAAGGGCGGTTAACCTCGCTCGTCGGCAATTCAGGGTAGCAGCCTGAACCGTGCGAGGTACTGGTGTGATCGCGTGATGTCATTGTGTTGTGATTGCCGACACAGGCCAAGATATGACCTATCCGCGAAAAACCCCGCCGAACGCTTGATGAGTTGGGGCTCCATTCGGCGGGGCAGAGGAGGTAGTAACATGCTGGACGTTGGGCACTGGGTGCGGAGTGGCGCACAGACCCAAGCCAGCGGCAGGAACTTATGCCCTGCGCTTAGCACATAGAATGGTGCTTTAGCGTACTCGTCAATTATGGATCACTAAGGCGCTGGCAGGTGGATAGGGTATAAGCCCCCGCCTATCTCTCAGAAGAGCCCCAGATTCTTCAACCTGCCAGCTGAACAAGTCTATCGGTGAAATCTGAACGAGTGGTTGCCGTTACGGCTGGGGCAAGATCGCTTCGGGAAGAGCATGCCAGCGCGCGGGGCTTGTTAGGGTTAAGCGGGTGGGCTTTATGCCCGAACATTACGCGCGCTGGCGAAGCCAGTCTCAGCTCAAATCGTTGCTGGTTGGTAAACACCGGCAGCCCATCAGCGGTGCTGGCGGGCAAACCTCGGATTGGGGAAGGCTTTTCGCTCCGAACGTGGGGCGTTCTAAGCGCCCGCCAGCACCGAAAGGGTATTCCAACCACCCAAATGTGGAAATCCCCCTGCAGGCTGACGTTGGGAAGCGCTTGCCTGCAGGGAGCGGCGGTGCCCCTTGGAGCCCAGGAGCGGTAGCAGTCAACGCGGCCTGAGAGAAGCGCATCGCAAGCATCGCGCCGTAATGACGCGACTTTCTCGTCTGAACTCATCACCAGAAAGGAAACGACATGGACCGCAACTTCGCGCGGGCGCTTCCGCTCGTCCTTAAGCATGAGGGTGGCTGGGCTGATCACCCCGACGATCCGGGTGGGGCGACCATGAAGGGCGTCACGCTGGCAACCTTTCGTCGCTACGTGAAGGCCGATGGCACCAAGGCTGATCTAAAGGCGGTTACCGACCAGCAGGTCGCGACCGTCTACTATCGTCACTACTGGGCGGCCGTGAATGCCCAGGCGCTGCCTTCGGGCGTCGATTATGCTGTGTTCGATTTCGCGGTGAACTCCGGCCCGAGCCGGGCGGCGAAGTATCTGCAATCGGTCGTCGGCGCGAAGGTTGATGGCAGGGTCGGCCCGGACACCATCGCAGCAGTTTCTCGCATGGATCCGGCGGAGGTCATCAATCGCCTTTGTGATGCCCGCATGGTCTTCCTGCGCAAGCTGAAGCACTGGCCGACCTTCGGCACTGGCTGGTCGCGACGCGTCTCCGATGTGCGCAAGGATGCGAGGAACATGGTGGGGCGGTCGGCTGACATCGAGCGGGTGCCCGTGCCGGTGCCGCGTCCGACTGTTCCCGCCGAGGTCGAGCAGAAGGTGAAAGAGAAATCCGGCCTCTGGCAGTGGCTGACCGGGTTGCTCGGTTCCGGCGCGCTTGGTCTGGGCTGGTTGACCGGCATGGATTGGAAGGCC
This sequence comes from Pseudophaeobacter sp., assembly GCF_048267565.1. Classification (NCBI taxonomy): domain Bacteria; kingdom Pseudomonadati; phylum Pseudomonadota; class Alphaproteobacteria; order Rhodobacterales; family Roseobacteraceae; genus Pseudophaeobacter; species Pseudophaeobacter sp. The sequence goes on from NZ_JBLWXG010000019.1 coordinate 28,728, forward strand.
ATTGCGGCCGGCGGCGGCGTGCTGGTCGTGGTCATCCTCGTTCTGGTGATCCTGCGGTCGCAGATCGTGGCGGCCGTGCGCGAGATCAAGGGAGCGGTCGAGGGGCAGGGCGCATGATCGGGCTCGGCTTTGCCTCCCGTGTGCTGCTCTCGCCGCTGGGGAAGGCTTTGGCTGCGGTTCTGGCCGTCTCCGTCATCGCAGGCGGGATTTACCTCTACGGCCACCAGCGGGGCGCTACGTCGGTCCTGCAGCGCCTTCAATCCGAACGCATCACAGTCCTGAAAGATGGAAAGAAGATCGATGAGGAAGCGCTTGGCGCTGACGACACTGGCCTGTGTGCCCTTCTTGGCGGCTGCGAGCTGCCAGACGGCGGCGATCACTGAGCCCTGCGACGTGCTGGTGCCGATCAACCCGGCGCCGGCCACAAATTCTTACCTGGTGGCGAATGACCGCGTGACCGCCGTCGCCATCGCGCAGCATCGTGGCCGGTATCAGAAATACCGCTGCGGGAAGTGACCACATTCAGTTGATAGGCAACGCAAATGTCAGAAGCGAGTGTTGAGCGGACCCTTGGTCAAATCCTTGGAGAGCTGAAGGGCATCGATGACCGCTTGATGCGCGCGGATGACAGCCGCGCCGTGGTGCATCGCCGTTTGGATGAGGTCAGTAACCGGCTGTCGCACCTCGAGGGCGAGGCGGAGACGACAAAGGCCAAGGTCGATCAGATGCAGTCTGTGACCGATGATGTCATCAGGCTCAGGTCGCAGGCTCAAGGCGCGGGCACTGCGGGCCGTTGGTTGATCCGTCTTGGCATCGGCATTGTTGGGTTCGCCGGCTGGCTGGTTGGTATCTACACCTGGCTGACTGGGCGGCCGCCGCCATAGAGATAGGAGGCGGAAACCGGTGCCGAGTTGCTGTTCTTCCCACCAATTGTTGCGATTGCTACAGTAGCGTTCGGGAAATAGGGAGGGGAACATGAGGCATCTGCGTTCAATAGTACTTTCGCTTTCACTGGCAATCTTGGCACAATCTCCGGTTTCCGCTGAAACATGGGGAGAGAAGTGGAATTCGGTGGTAGACAGAGTCGGCCCCATCAAGGATGCGCTATCCATTGAGCCTCCCGACATTCTGGCGAGCTTGTCGCCGGACCAGGCATTCGAATTGGCTGCCCGCCAGTTCGAGGGGTTCTCATCACAGATTGCGGACTTGACCCCGACCCTAGAGGCGCTCGGATTTCAGATGTCCACCTTCAGAGTTCAGCTACTTCCGCCGACCGGAAAGCTGAGGTTGATTTCTTCCCGAAAGGCCGATCTTGAGGTTGATGCAATATCCGCGCCGGAACTGGAAACGCTGTTCTCGAAGAGTTTGTTCTACGCAGCCAAGACGGCCAAACGCATTCAGAACTCCATGGATCTCGAGATGGTTATCATGGATGTGACGGTAGGTCTCAATCCAACGATTAAACTGTCCTACCTTGAGGAAGCCGATTTGAATGCGGCGTCATCTACGCCGTTTCAGGACATCGATTTGCTTTGCGGGCAGGCGCTTTAATTGCATTTCTGATGGCCGCACTGGCAAGGGGGTTCACCCCGGCAGGTCCGGCGCACCCACGATCACGAGCTTGTCGTCGGGCAGGGGACGTTGAAGCTTCTTCGCTTCCTCCCATGGCTCTGTAAGCCATGCGGTCATTTCATCCTCGGTGGTGAGGATGACCGGCATCGCCTTCTTGTGCACGGGTTCCACGACGCTATTGGGCTCGGTGGTCAGGAAGCCATAGACCTCATGGTCCTCTGGCTCCTCGCGCGCCATGCGCTTGCCGTGCCACGGCGTCCAGAGGCCGGCAAAGACGAATAGCGGCCGATCCTCACTCAGTGCAAACCATGCGTTCGGTGTGCGTTTGTCGCCCTGCTGCCTGCTGGCAGGGTCGGGCTCGGCAAAGCTCGTGACCGGCACAAGGCAGCGACTTTCCGGTGAGAGCCATTTGCGCCAGTGGGCGGATGAGGTGTTGCGGATGTTCGTGACGCCGCTGTCGTGCTTTCCCTTGATGAACATGGGCGGCGTCGGCATGCCCCAGCGGGCGCGCACCATCTCCCGCTCTCCATCCTCTCCTACGCGAATGATCGGCGCATAGCGGTTCGGATAGACCTGCAGGGACGGCTCGTTGAAAGCGTATTCCCGCGTCGTCTTGATGAAGTCGCGGATCGCCTGGCGCGTCGTCGTCATGTTGTAGAGATTGCACATTGGTCGGGATCACCTCGGCCATTGATTTATGACCATGATGGTATTGCCACGGGCGTTTTGGCAACTCCTGCAGCGCAGGCGCTGTTCCAGATCGATCGCTGTTGCGTCCCGGCCGTAGCGCCGCTCAAGCGCGTGGCGGTCCAGCTCGGATATCGATTTGCAGTGCCGGCAGATCGCGCCCAGCACATAGTAGGGCTGAATGTCCTTCAGCCGGATCTGGCCGTCGCGTGTGAAGAAAACCACCTCGGACAGGTGGAGCGGCTTGAACTGGCGCATCTGGCGGCTCCGCAAAACATGTGCCGCACCATTGTTTCCTTCATCAGCGCGCCGCCCCAGCGCGCACAAATCCCCAACTGACAGATCGCTCCAGCGCTTCCACGCGCCCGGCGAGGTAATCCCGCTCGCCCAAGAGTGCGATGACTGCCTCGCGAGGATCGCCGCCGCAGGCCTCTATGATCGCCTCGGCCGCTGACTCATAGGGATCGGGTTCCGTCTGTGGTTTCACTGCACGGTCCATACACCATCTCCCAGAAGGTCATTCTTTCTCATCTCGGCGGCTTTCTTCTCATTTGGCTCAATGCACCAGGTGGAGGGCAGGTCGGCCTTGCCAGTGGCAAAGCGCTCAAGGATTTCCTGTTTGGCTGCCTCGTCGCCCGGCAGAAGCGAGGAGAGGCCATCGGGCTTTCCAAACCAGCGCCACGGCTCCACGCAGATCTGCATGACGCCATCGATACGCTCGAAGCGGTAGGTGCAGCCGGAGCGCTCGATAAGGCGCTCCACGGCTTGCTCTATGGACAGGCCCGATTCGTCCTCGAACCCGTCGTCATCTTCCATGTTGAAGACGGTGTAGGTGGTCATTCTTTTCTCCATCAGAAGCGCAGATCGTAATCCAATCGCCCTTGACGAGTCTAGAGTTTGTTCCGCATTTGTTCACGTTACGCATGCGGCGACGTGACGAGTGAAATTGAGAAGGAGCAGACGATGTCACGTCGCAAAGGAGAGCCTACCGGGGCTCAGATTGATCGCGCGCATCCGCACCAGGTGGCGCTGTCGGAGGATCGGGTAATGGGAGCCAACTACGATGTTGTTCACGGCTTCTGTAAGGGCCTGTCGATCCATCGCCGGACGCAATCCGTCTATGCGCAGTGGGCCGAGCCGAGAGGCGGCTACTTCATCATCTTCTGCTTTGCCGAGAAGGAGGACGCGGAGCTATTTGCCGCCGAGTTTGACGGCATTCCGTTCGATCCCAAACATGACAGAGGGAAGGGGGAGCGGAAGCGGTTTTGGGATCGTGCGCAATCAGCGCCCAAGTAGCGGGATGATGCCTTGAAGTTCGAAATTAAGAAGTGATTCAAGGAAGGGCTGTAACGTGATGTGATGTCAAATGGAGGGGGATATGGCTGAGGGGTTTATATACATTCTCTTCAATCGAGCATTCCAAAAAGATCAGTATAAAATTGGGATGACTACGAGAACGCCAGAGGACAGGGCGCGCGACATCTCGCGCGGAACAGGCGTGCCTTTCGCTTTTGAAGTGCTGTACGAACAACGCGTGACTGACTGTCATGCTGCAGAACGCCTGCTGCACAAAAAGCTGGAAAAGTGCCGGACAGCTGGGAATCGGGAGTTTTTCCACTTGCCTTTGAAGGAAGCCGTGAAGGCGTTGGAGGAGGTTGCAGACAAAGTTGGTCGAGCTGCAGTTGGTCGACAGGAACGGGACGCGATGCCAATCAGAGAAGCTCACGCAACCGAAGAGCTCGGGGAACTGACCGCTGTCGCGGAACCTCGGGTGCGTCGGAGTGCGAGACAAGAAAGAGAGGGGAAAATAGCCACATTCGAGGATCATCTCGCGTACACTGATGAAGAAAGGCGGGAAGTACTCGTTGAATTGAGGCGGCGAGTGCATGATCTCGACCGGCATTTACAAGAAAACGAGCGCTGCACATCCGGGCAGCGCTTGGCCTATAAGCTGCCCGGTGGGGTTAACTTCTTAGAAATCAAAGTTCAAAAGCATGCGGTATTGCTTCACCTCGTGGATGGCGGATTAGCTGATCCTGAGAGGCTTGCCGAGGACATTCCTGCTTCACATAAATGGCATCATCTAAAGAAGAAAATCCGGATATCAGATATGGAGACTCTAAATGCTGCGATGCCCTTCGTAGAGGCAGCCTACCGAACTCAGAGGTAGTCCGGTTGCTATTGGGGTGACTATGATCACTGCGGGCGGCTTGCTGCCTCGATCTCGTTCAACGTGTCCATGATCATCCTGACGTGGCTTGCGCGGTCGTCGCCAAGAGCCTCAACCATATCGAGCGTCACTATCATGAGGCCTGCGCGGTCACTCAATGTGGCCGCGAGGATCAGGTCTGGAATAGCACTGGTGGCGCGCAGCAATAGACGCCGGCATCGGACCTCATCCGCATGTGAGTGGTCAGAAACGATTTCTCGGAGCTCAGCGAGCGCGTTTTCTACTCTGACCATTCAAGTTCGCCCCCAGTGCAATGTGAAGAGAAGTTGCAAAGCCTAAAGGGCATCGACCTCGGCGACGAGGCCGTCGTGATCACTCACGGTCACATCGTCAATGTCTCTGGAAATGCCCCACGTTGCCCTTGGCGAAAGCATCGGCGAGCCCGCAATATGGCAAACAGGCTGCTTCTCCAGTCCTTCAATCGAGGTGCCGGCCGTCCACACGTTGAGTCCTTGCATTGCATCTTCGAGAGCATCGGCGGCCATCGCAGGCACCAATTTTCGCGGCATACGTTGGTTGAAATCGCCGATGACAACGGTCGGAATGTCGTGCTGTTTCTTGAGCAGGGCGTTAAGCCCCTCAAGATACAGCATGTGCTCATCCCACCTCGCACTGTCCTTTCGGCCAGTCGTTACGTGAGCCATGCTCCACGGGATGCAGACACCAATCACTTGTAGCTGGCCAGCCGGAGTCTCTGTCACACCCGCAACGAAACGACCGGGCGGCAGTCCTGTGTCACCGATATGATCGATTGCGGTCCATGGCGAGCGGCTCCAGAGCGCCACCTTGTATCGACCTCTGGTGACTGGATACCCGTGGTCTGCGGCACTGGTGATCCTGAACCATTCGTCAGGAAGAAAGTCATCATAGGCCTCTGGACAACAGATAATGTCTGCATCCGCTTCCAGTATCCGCTCCCTTTGCAAGGTGCCTTTTTGTGATGCCTTGCGGTTCCAGGCAGTGTTCCAGCATAACAGTCGCGTAGCCGTCATTGGCTAACTCACCTCCCATTCGAAGTCGATCAGTTGAACAAAACGCCGGAGAGATACTCCTCAAATATTTGGGTAGCTTCGTCTAACGATGATCCTGGCAACTGTTTATAGGCTTCGCAATTTCGGTCCGGGCTGCCAGCAGGGTGCTTAGTGACCCTGAGTTCAAGCGGATCACCGTGGTTCGTCTTATGAAATGCGATCGAGCAAATCATGTCGTTTTGCGGGCTGCGGTACGAAATGTAATCGTGGATAACTGCCTCTCCCGAAATAACATTGCCGCCGAGCTTTACTTTGTTTTTGTGCATGTTCGCAGAAAAATCAAACCTGCTTGTGAGGTCGGAAAAATAATCCTGCATCAATTCAAGGGTTTTCCGGTTAGCCGGCCCTAGATGACGGGTCGCGTGTCTCGGGTGATCAATTCGCATTCGTTCTTCGATTGCTCTAACCAGTTCTTCGCGCTGAGCTTCCGTAATACCGGGGTATTTTGTGGCATTTGTGAAGAGGTTTGTAAGCCCTGGGGCGTCGTATTTACCACTTCTGATTTTCTCTAGGATCTTGGCGACGTGATCATCAATCTTGGTGGTTGTCATGAAACTCTCTTAGATGGTTGTGCACTGGGGGTGGGCAAATTTTATGCTTCACGAGATTCTATAAGGCCAATCTACTTTTGGCGACTTGTGAATACTCTACTGTTGACCTGTTGTGTCAGGAGTTGATGGTGGGCTACTCGCACCATGCGGACCTGTACCCCGGTTGCCAGCGAACAGCGTAGCCATCCGCCATAAGGATTTCCCCGGCAGTCTTCCCGTTAGGCATCCGCACCCACACGAGCGGACGCTTCCAGCGGTCACGCTCGCCGCTGTCCTCGATCTTCACGTCCTCCCGCAGAAGCTCGGCCAACCGCAGTTTGGCTTGTTTGCCCAGCAGCTTCTCCTGAGGGCATTTCGCGTTGCGGATCTCTGGAGTGTCAATCCCGGACTTGAACGGTGCGCCTGGTCCCATGATGCGCATGTTCTGCCCGTTGCACTTGATGGTGTCTCCATCGACGGCAGACAGGGACAAGCAGGATATGAGGGTGGCGGCGAAAGCGATCATTCAGAGCTCCAAAACAGACCGCATGTGAGCAAGTCGGGGCTCACCCTTCAATGGGGCGAGAGCGTAAGAGCCCGAACCATATGGTAGGTTTATTCACAGGATGCGATTTTTGTGGACGGAAACGCGCCTCGGAGCGTGGGACACCTCGCTCGTAACCCATTGAAATGCATAGAACGCAAAAACTGCGGCGTGGGACACCAAAAGCCCGGAAAATAAGACGTTGCGGCCTATTTGCGAGTCTTCTCGACCGCACCAAGCTCTCTTCCGAGAAAGCTGTTCCTCCCGGTCATCTTCGGAATGTATCGCGCACAAAGCAGCGAACGCTTAAATTCCCTCAGAGTTTTAGACGTCTTTAGAGCAAGCCGCGCTTGCTGTCCGGCGCTTTGTTTCTCGATCCGAACAGTCCACCATCACGATGAAAGCACGCGTGCTTCCGTCGCGGCGGTGAGAAATGCCTGCATTGCCGCATCGCCGGTCGCTCTGCCATCCATGGCCCGCTGGCAGATGATCAGCGCTTCCCGATGCGCTTCGCTGCCCGGTTGCCGCCAGTGGCCGTCCAGCAGTTCCAGAGCCTGTCTGGCGCTCGAAATGTATCGAATATCGCCCGTGATGCATTCTGCAATCGGTACGGGTTTGGAAAACCATCCTTCATT
>NZ_JBLWXG010000020.1:0-28915 GCF_048267565.1 Pseudophaeobacter sp.
AACCACCACAGAAACAAACCCAAAACACCAAATCAGAACTTACACACAGACTTACACACAGACTCACTCAACTCTCGTACATGAAACACTCAACACCCCTTGGTCTCAAGGGAGGTCAGCCCGGCCAGCAGGGCCGTCCCCTGCCCTGCGTCGTCCATATGTTGGCGCAGCCGCTGATTATAGCCGCCCGGCGTGTTCAGTGCGGCAATCAGTGTTTCGGCATCACTCTGGGACAGGCTGGTGGCGACCAGCATCCGCAAGAAGGCCTCTCCCTGCGTGGGATCAGACACACGCGCGCCCAGCCAGGCGGCGGCATCGGCCACTTGGCGCGCCACCGGAGACAACACGGCTTGTGCACAGAGGTAGGCGTCCAGCTCGGCCGCGTCACCCAGCGCAAAGACGGTATTGGCAGGGGCGAAGATCCGATTAAGCAAAGCGGTATCCCCCAGCGCCATGATCGCAGAGCCCCCCTGGGCAATGCTGGGGAAGGGCATCATCACCGCCGCCGCACGGGCCGGGGTCACCAGGGAAGCAACCTGTGCAAGATCCGCCCCCGCCATAAAAGAGACCACCTGCAGCCCGCTGGGAAAGGTCAGCGCCCCGAGGATTTCCGGCGCGCGCCCAAGCATCAGCCCGAGAAACACCACCTCGCTCTGGTCGAGGATCTCTTGCAACCCGGCGATCGTCACTTCGGGGAACTCTGCTGCCAGGGGTTCAGATCGGGCGGCAGAGCGCGCAGAAATGCGGATTTCATGGCCCTGCCCCGTCAGGCCGCGCACCACGGCAGAGGCGATTGTCCCGGTTCCGATGAAGCCCAATTTCATGTCAGATATCCTTTAGCAGGCGCAGCGCATCGTAGATTGCGGCATGGGTATTGCGAGCGGCGACCGCATCGCCGATGCGAAACAGCTGAAAACCACCATCGGGATTGGTGATGATAGACTGCCCCCGGCCTTCGATCAGCGCAGCCTGGTCGACCTCGCCACGGTTTGAGGAGAGCTCTTTGAGGTCAAAATACAACTCATCCAGCGGCAGGGTGCCATAGTTCACCACCACCTGATCATACTGTACCTGCACCCGGTGGTCGCTATAATCGGTGCCAATGCAGGCCAGCAGCTGATTGCCCTGCTGTGCGACAGAGAGCAGGCGGCGGGCAACGGTGAAGGTGACATCCTTGTCCTGCAACGCCCGCATATAGGGCACCAGGTTCATCGCCATGATGTCCGGGGCAAAACTGCGATCCGGGGTCATCACCTCTACCTTGGCACCAGCATTGGCGGCCACCTCTGCTGCCATCAGCCCCGGGTGATCGCCGCTTTCGTCGTAGATCAGCACATTGGCGCCGGGTTTCACGTCGCCTGAAATGATATCCCAGCTGGTGACAACATTTTCCGCCTCGGCGCTGGTTTCATGCAGCATCGCATTGGCCATACCGCCGGTTGCCACAATCACCACATCGGGGTTCAGCGCCGTCACATCTGCCGCCTCAGCCCAGGTATTGAAGCGGAATTCCACATCGCGCGCGGCACATTGCGCCATACGCCAGTCGATAATCGAGATCATTTCGGCCCGACGTGGGTTCTGCACTGTCAGACGGATCTGCCCGCCGGGATCGGGCTGCGCCTCAAACACGGTGACGGCATGGCCGCGTTCGGCGGCAACCCGTGCCGCCTCTAGCCCGCCGGGGCCCGCGCCGACGATCACGACTTTCTTTTTCTCGGGCGCTGGTGCAACCTCGTGCGGCATCGACAGCTCGCGCCCCGTGGCGGCGTTGTGTATGCACAGGGCTTCGCCGGCCTGATAAATCCGGTCCAGACAATAGGTGGCACCGACGCAGGGGCGGATATCGTCCTCGCGGCCTTCGATGATTTTTCGCACCACATGCGGGTCGGCCATATGTGCCCGCGTCATCCCCACCATATCCAGCAGCCCCGCTGCCACCGCATGGCGGGCGGTGGCCACATCGGGAATTTTTGAGGCATGGAAGGTGGGCATTCCGGTGGCTGCGCGCACCGACCCGGCAAAATCAAGATGCGGCGCGCCTTTCATGCCCTGCACCGGGATCATATCGGTCATCGCAGGATCGGTGTGGATCCGCCCGCGATTGACGTTGAGAAAGTCGACCTGGCCGGTCTGTTTCAAGATCTTGGCAATCTCCACCCCCATTTCAGGGCTGATGCCGCCTTCGTGGGCTTCATCCGGGGCAAAGCGCACCCCAAGCACGAAGTCCTGCCCCACCCGCGCCCGCACGGCCGCAATGATATCGGTGGTCAGACGCATCCGGTTTTCCAGCGTATCCTTGCCATAGGCCCCGTCCAGGTCATTGGTCAGCGGTGAGATGAACTGATCCAGCAGATGGCCATGGGTCATGATTTCGACCCCGTCCATGCCGCCTTCCTTCATCCGCTCTGCCGCGTCGGCAAAGTCGGAAATCACCCGCGCAATATCCCAATCTTCGGCCAGTTTGGGAAAAGCATGATGCGCAGGTTCCCGGTGGCGGGTAGAGGAAACCGCCGGCAGCCAATCGCCCTTGTTCCAGTGGGTACGTCGGCCCAGGTGGGTCAGCTGGATCATCGCCGCCGCGCCATGCGCATGCACCTGGTCGGTCATGTTGCGGATCCAAGGCACCACCTCGTCCTTGTAGGCGAGGATATTGTTGAACACTGGCGGGCTGTTGCGTGACACAGCGGCAGAGCCGGCCGTCATGGTCAAGGCCACCCCGGCCTTGGCGCGTTCAGCATGATAGGCGGCATAGCGCTCTTTCGGCATGCCATCCTCGGGATAGGCGGGTTCATGGCTTGTCGTCATGATCCGATTGCGCAGAGTCAGATGTTTCAGTTTATAGGGCTGCAGCAGCGGGTCGTTAGACATGGCGGGTCTCTCCTGGGGCGGGCCTTGGGGTAGGTTCAATGAAACGGCACCCGGCTGTAAAGTACAGTCCCGGTTGCCAAAGTATGTGATTAGTACCAAGCATCTGGCACAGCGATCTTGGTCTTGGTGATAAATTCCTGCAGCGCCTCGTCCGTGCCGGGATCCATCGCGGGCGGCTCGTACTGGGCCAGCTGCGCCTTCCAGCGGTGATTGGCCCGGGTTGCCGCGTCAACGCCGCCCTGCTCATCCCAGGTTTCCCAAGGCTGATGATCATCCAGCGCACTGTCCCAATAGGCGGTCTGGTAATGGCGCAGGGTGTGCTGGGTGGCAAAGAGATGCTGTCCCGGCCCACCCTCGGCCAAAGCGTCAAAGCCAAGCGTGTCCTCTGTGACCTCAAAACCTCTGAGATAGGCGTGCAATGCACCGCAGAGATCAGCATCCAGGATGAATTTTTCGTAGGACATCGACAACAGCCCATCAAGAAACCCGGCCGAGTGCAGAATGAAATTGGCGCCACATTGCACCGCCGACATCATCGACATCATGGATTGCTGCATCGCCTGCCCGTCTGGCAGCTTGGAGGTGGAAAAATTGCCGGCGCAGCGTAGCGGCAGTTTCAACCTGCGCGCCAGTTGCCCCATGGCCAGCGACCCCAGCGCCGGTTCAGGCGTGCCAAAGGTGGGAGAGCCAGTGCGCAGCGACATCGAGCTGATGAAAGAGCCCAGAACCGCAGGCGCACCAGGGCGCACCAACTGGGTGATGGCACAGGATACCATGCTTTCGGCCAGACACTGCGCCACCGATCCGGCAATGGTCAGCGGTGAAACCGCGCCACCCAGCAAAAACGGCAGATGGATCGAGCCCTGCCCCGCCGCCGCATAGGCACGGATGCCCCGCGTCGTCACCCCATCCAGCACCAGCGGCGAGGTGGTGTTGAAATTCCCCATGATGACGCAGTTTTGGTCAACAAATTCGGCGCCGAACAGAATACGGCACATTTCTATACTGTCTTCGGCCCGTTCCGGAGCGGTGATCGATCCTAGAAACGCCCGGTCAGAATAGCGCATATGGGCGTAAACCATATCAAGGTGACGCTTATTCACGGCCACATCCGTTGGCTCGCATATTGTGCCGCCGGAATGGTGCAGATTGGGGCTCATCTGCGCCAGTTTCACAAAATTCTCAAAATCCGCGATGGTGCCATAGCGCCGCCCCCGGTCCAGATCCATCACAAAGGGCGATCCGTAAGAGGGCGCAAAGACCATGGCGTCACCGCCGATCTCGACGTTGTTGGCCGGGTTGCGCGCCACCTGGGTAAAGCGCTGCGGCGCTGTCGACAGGATCTGGCGGATCATGCCCGGCTCGAACTTTAGGTTCCAGCTATCAGCCGCAAGATCCGTAACCCGCGCCCCCGCCGCACGAAACAGCACCACCACCTCGGGATCTTCGCGAAACTCGATACCGATCTCGGCCAGGATACGGTCAGCCGTGGCCTCTATCTGGGCCAAGCTGTCTTCCGACAGGATATCATAGGTCGGGATTTTTCGGGTGATGAAGGGCGTTTTCAAATATGCGTTTTGCCCCGGCTCTGCCGAGCGCCCGTCGCCGCGTCGCGATCGCCGCCGCCGTGATGCCACCTGTGCCTCGACCATCTCTGCTTCCTCCGTCTTGCGCCATTACTTGACACAAGTGTCGATTCAACAATCATATATGTCAACTTCGTTGCGACACGACGATGTCGGTGTTAGGACATAGCCATGACATTTCAGGACCAATCCCGCCCGCCGACCTCTGCCGAGGCCTGGCTGACAGCCGCCTATGACACGCTGACCCTTTCTGGTGTGGAGGCGGTGAAAATCATGCCTCTGGCAAAACGGCTGGGGGTGTCGCGCACCAGTTTCTACTGGCATTTCAAGGACCGCGAGGCCCTGCTGGAAGCGATGATCCAGCACTGGGAGGACAAGAATACCGGTACCCTGGTCGCCCGCACAGAGGCCTATGCGGCGAATGTCTGCGAAGCGATCTTCAACCTGTTTGACTGCTGGCTCGACGCCGAGCTGTTTGACTCGCGGCTGGATCTGGCGATTCGCAACTGGGCGCGCAAGGATAGCGCGCTCCAGCACCGGCTGGACCTGGCGGACGTCCGCCGCGAGCAGGCCATGGCCGCCATGCTGGAGCGCTTTGGCTATAGCCCCAATAGCGCGCTGACCCGAGCACGCACCATGGTCTACACCCAGATCGGCTATATTTCGATGCAGATCCACCAGCCCGAAGATCAACGTATTGCGCTCATGCCCGACTATATCGAAGTCTTCACCGGCCAGCGCCCGAGCCAGGTAGATATCGACCGTTTCATGGCACGCCATCAGCCCGCCACAGGGTCGTGAACTCATCCTGATGGGCGCGAATATACACCTTGGGAAGCAGTACCAGCCCCCCTGCTGACGTGACACAGCGCCCCTAAAAGAGGGGCTCCCGCCCGTCGCATGAGGGACCAAAGGCCCCTCTGCTCCCGTTGGGCCCGGCGCCGAGCTGCGCCCGGCGAAAGCAAAAAGGGCAGCGCAAAATAAAAGAGGCGGCATCTTTATGACACCGCCTCGCTGATTGGCCTGGCCTTGGCAGATTATTCTGCCGCCATCTGGTCATTGGCCTTTTCAACCCGGACGGCTGCAAATTTGAACTCCGGGATTTTGCCATAGGGATCCAACGCCGGGTTGGTCAGGATATTGGCAGCAGCCTCGACATAGGCAAAGGGAACAAAGACCATGTCTTCGGCAATGGCGCGGTCGGCGCGGGCCATGATGTCAATCGTTCCACGCCGAGTGCTGAGCCGCACCATCTCTCCCGGTTCGACCCCAAGGGCGCGCAGGGTTTTGGGATGCAAAGAACAGTTGGCTTCGGGTTCGACCGCATCCAGCACCTTTGATCGCCGGGTCATTGACCCGGTATGCCAATGTTCCAGCTGACGCCCGGTGGTCATGATCATCGGATATTCAGCATCCGGTGCTTCATCCGGGGCAATGACGCTGGCCGGGGTAAAGCGCGCCCGCCCATCGGCACGGGGGAAGCCATCGCCAAACACAATCGCCTGACCAGGGTCGGTGTCATGCAGAGAGGGATAAGTAATGGTCTCTGTCTCCAGCCGATCCCAGGTGATGTTGTCCAACGATTTCATGTTGAGCTTCATCTCGGCAAAGACCTCAGAGACATCCGCATAGTTCCAGGGCAGGCCAATGCGCTGCGCCAGATCTACCGTGATTTTCCAGTCTTCGCGCGCATCGCCAGGGGGCGACACAGCCGGGCGCACCCGCTGCACCTGGCGGTTGGTATTGGATACGGTGCCGTTCTTTTCATAAAGCGCCGAAGCCGGCAGGATAATGTCGGCGTAGTTCGCCGTCTCGGTCAGAAAGATATCCTGCACGATCAGCAAATCCAGCTTGGCAAAAGCCTCGCGGGCGTGATCCACATCCGGGTCCGACATCGCCGGGTTTTCGCCTTGGATATACATGCCCTTGATCGTCCCGGCATAGGCCTGATCGACGATCTCGGTCACGGTGAGACCCTTTTCATCTGAAAAGTCGCCTCCCCCCCAGACATCGGTGAAGGAGCGGCGCACATCATCCGAGGTGACGCTTTGATAATCAGGCAGGAACATCGGCACCAGCCCGGCATCCGACGCCCCCTGCACATTGTTCTGGCCACGCAGCGGATGCAGGCCGGCACCGGGTTTGCCGACATTGCCGGTCATCAACGCCAGGGAAATCAGGCAGCGCGAATTATCGGTGCCGTGAATATGCTGCGAGACCCCCATGCCCCAGAAAATCATCCCGGCATTGCCCTTGGCAAAGAGCCGCGCCGTACGGCGCAGCTGTTCGGGTTCGATGCCGCAGATCTCGGACATCTTTTCCGGGGTGAAGTCTTTCAGGTGGGCCTTCTCGGCCTCCCAGTTTTCAGTGCGCAGCTTGATGTAGTCGGCGTCATACAGTTCTTCTTCAACGATGACATGCATGATTGCGTTCAGCATCGACACATCCGCACCAGGGCGGAATTGCAGCATCTCAGTTGCGTAGCGACGCATGCCGACGCCGCGCGGATCCATCACAATCAGCTTGCCACCGCGTTTGGTGAACTGTTTGAAATAGGTCGCCGCGACCGGGTGGTTCTCGATCGGGTTGGACCCGATGATGATCGCCACATCGGCGTTTTCGATCTCGTTGAAGGTCGCGGTCACCGCGCCTGAACCAACGTTTTCGATCAGCGCAGTAACTGACGAGGCATGGCATAGACGGGTGCAATGATCGACGTTGTTGTGCTTGAAGCCCTGGCGGATGAACTTCTGGAACAGATAGGCCTCTTCGTTGGTGCATTTGGCCGACCCAAAACCGGCGACAGAACGCGGGTCTTCCTCGCGCAGGGCCTTGAGGCGGCGACCTGCCAGATCCATCGCTTCCTCCCAAGAGGCTTCGCGGAAATGCGTTGTCAGATCGCCGGGGTCGACGTTCAGCCCCTTGGCCGGCGCATCGTCGCGGCGGATCATGGGTTTGGTCAGGCGGTGCGGATGGTGGATATAGTCATAGCCAAAGCGGCCCTTGACGCAGAGTCGGCCTTCGTTCGCAGGGCCGTTGATGCCCTCGACATATTTGACCTTGCCGTCCTTGACCTTGAGGCTGACCTTGCAGCCCACGCCGCAGAAGGGGCAGACGCTTTCGGTTTCGGAGTCAAAATCCTTGCTGTCGCCGACCTGATTGTCATCAACCACCGTCGCAGGCATCAGCGCGCCTGTCGGGCAGGCCTGTACACATTCGCCACAGGCCACACAGGACGAGGCCCCCATCGGATCAGCGATATCAAAGGTTGGATAGGCATCATGGCCCCGGCCGGCCATGCCGATCACGTCATTCACCTGCACCTCGCGGCAGGCCCGCACACAAAGACCACAGGAAATGCAGGCGTCCAGATTGACCGACATCGCCACATGGCTGTCATCCAGCAGCGGAATGCGGCCCTGCTCCAGCTTGGGGAAACGCGACTCTGAAACCCCGTTCAGATCGGCCATGTCCCACAGATGGCTGGACTTGTCATGCGCCTCTTCCTGCTTGGGCTGGTCTGCGACAAGCAGTTCCATCACCATCTTGCGGGCCTTTTCCGCCCGCGCATTATTGGTGGTGACCACCATGCCTTCGCTGGGTTCGCGAATGCAGGAAGCTGCCAGCGTCCGCTCGCCTTCGATTTCCACCATGCAGGCACGACAATTGCCATCGGGGCGATAGCCGGGCTGCGGTTTGTGGCACAGGTGCGGGATCTTCAAGCCCCGGCCGTTGGCGACTTCCCAGATGGTGAGGCCAGGTTCGACGGTGACGGTTTCACCATCAAGGGTAAAAGTAATATCAGTGCTCATGGCTCACACCTCATCCGGAAAATGTTTGATGGTCAGGCGGATCGGATTGGGGGCGGCCTGGCCCAGCCCGCAGATCGACGTATCGACCATGGCGGCGCTCAGTTCCTCCAGCAGGCCCTGATCCCATTTTTCTTCGCACATCAGTTTGACCGCCTTTTCGCAGCCCACCCGGCAGGGGGTGCATTGGCCACAGCTTTCGTCTTCAAAGAACCGCAGCATGTTAAGCGCCGCATCGCGGGCGGAATCCTGATCTGACAGCACCACCACAGCGGCGGAGCCAATAAAGGTGCCATGCGGTTGCAGAGTGTCAAAATCCAGCGGCACATCCTGCAGCGAGGCCGGCAACAGACCGGAGGACGGCCCCCCCGGCTGATAGGCCTTAAAGGTATGGCCCGCCATCATGCCACCGCTTGCCGCGATGATATCGGTGATGGTGGATCCCGCAGGCAGCAGGTGGACGCCGGGGTTTTGCACGCGGCCAGAGACCGAATAGCTGCGCAAACCTTTGCGGCCATTCTTTTCAACACTGTTCAAGCACTCGGGCCCTTCACGGTTGATCTTGCAGATCCACAACAGGGTTTCGACATTATGCACCAGGGTCGGACGGCCAAAGACACCCACCTGCGCCACAAAGGGGGGCCGGTGGCGCGGCTCGCCGCGCTTGCCTTCGATGCTCTCGATCATGGCACTTTCTTCACCACAGATGTAGGCACCCGCGCCGCGGCGCAGATCGATATAGCCCGGCTCGACGAGACCATCATCCTCCAGCGCCTTGATTTCGGTTGCCAGGATCTGCAGCACCGCCGGATATTCGTCGCGCATGTAGATAAAGACCTTGTCGGCCTCTACGGCCCAGGCGGCCATCAACATGCCCTCTAGGAACAGATGCGGCGTGCGTTCCAGGTAATAGCGATCCTTGAAGGTGCCCGGCTCTCCCTCGTCGCCATTGACCGCAAGGTAACGCGGACCTTCATTTGCACGCACAAAGCCCCATTTGGTCCCCGACGGGAACCCGGCCCCGCCAAGACCACGCAGGCCGGCCTCTTTTATCTTGGCCTGAACCTCTTCCCAGTTTCCATTGGCGCGCAGTTCTTGCAGAACGGTGTATCCACCCTCGGCCTTATACGCGTCAAACCCTTCGTAGGCAGGGATGTGAACATGGGTGTCGCCAGCAGCAATCGCCGCATGCACTTTTTCCGGCGTGGCGTGATCAATGTGGTTATGGCCCAGCTCCAACACCGGGGCGGTATCGCAGCGCCCCATGCAGGGCGCCCGCAGCACCCGCACTTGCGCCGCGTCCAGACCCTGCTCCAGCGCAGATTTCAGCTGCGCCGCGCCGGCCATCTCGCAGGACAGCGAGTCGCAGACCCGAATTGTCAGGGCTGGCGGCGGGGTGTCGCCTTCGCGCACAACGTCGAAATGGGCATAGAAGCTGGCAACCTCAAAGATTTCGGCCTGGCCGATGTGCAGCTCTTCGGCCAGCGCGCGGATATGGGCGGCGCTGATGTGACCAAAGGCATCCTGCACCAGATGCAGGAATTCAATCAGCAGATCCCGATTACGGGGCCGCGCCCCGAGAAGATCCAGAACTTGGCTCTGCGCCTGATAATCCAGCTGGCGGCCCTTGGGGGTATGACGCCCCTTGCCCTTGCCGGATTTCCACACGCCTTTGCTATTGTCCAATGGTGCCACGATGATCTCCGATGTTGCACATGCCTTTGACAGCCCATTCAGGCGGCATGCCATCAGTAAATCATATCGTCAAATCCAACCTGCAGAAGGCACAATAACGATAGCTTATTGCACAAAGGCGTCAACAATGCGCCGCAAAGCGGCAACCGTGGTCAGTTCCGGCGTGCGCTGCAGGCAGGCAAGACATATCGGGCGGGGCCGCGCTGGTTCCTCCTCCTCTGCGCTGTGCAGAGTCAGGGCGCGGGTGCCGCTGATCTCGCCCAGCGCATCCATTAGGGCGCGCGGCAGGATTGTCGCAACAGCCCCGGCCCGCGCCATGACAATAGCCGACATGAAACCGCTGGATTCAGACATGACCTCTGGCTTCAGGCCCAGTTCGCCAAAGATATGGTCAAGAATGCGCCGGTTCTGCATGCCAGGCTCCAACAGGCTAAGCGGCAGCTCGGCTGCGGCCTGCCAGCTGATACTATCGCCATGCCCCGCCACCATGGCACCGGGGGCGAGCAGTACATAGGTTTCTTCGTAGAGATCGGTGATGCTGACCAGACCGGGCGGCACGCTATCCGCATAGGTCACCCCGGCGTCGATGGTACCATCCAGCAGCCTCTTCTGGATCGCCATCGAGGTCGTCACATCGGTATGCACCAGCACACGCGGATGTACCTCGTGCAACCGATTGACCACCTGCGCCGCAAAGGCCGTGGCAGTCGGCACCACCCCCAACACCAGCGTACCAGTCACCTCGCCGCGCGAGGCTGCGATTTCCTGATCCAGCGCCTTGGCATCATCAAGAATGCCACGGGCGCGGCGCACGATCATCTCGCCTTCGCCGGTCAGCCCCTGATAGCGGTTGCCCCGGCGCACAATCGACAGGCCCAGCTTTTCCTCCAGGTTTCTGATCCGCATGGAAAAGGCCGGCTGCGACATGCCGCAGTCTTTCGCCGCCTTGGCAAAATGCTGATGCCGCGCCAGGGCGGTCAACAGCTGTAAGTCTCTGAGTTCTATCATCCCGCGATCATAGGGGCTGCGCACAGGCAGAGGCAATCTATCCGCTGCAACAAAAGCCAGCGACCACAGCCCACCCGACACCGCGCCACCAACAGTGCTGGTTCATACCGCTCCGCCGGACAGACCTGCCCCAACCGGATCGGCATCTATACGCAAAAAGCATGACGAATCATTGCTTAACGGCAGGGGCAACACAAGGAACACAACCCAAAGAAGTCCCCCCCTTCTCCGTCGCTCGCCCGGTTTTGCGCCTTATGGCCGCTTGAAAAGCCCTTGTCAGACCTTTGCAGCCTGGAAAGACCATTAAAACTTTCAATAACAACCGACTATTCCCAGCCATAACTCTGTGTCGGATCAGAGGCTTTCAATCCCAGGAAAACCTTTTGTTTACACCATACTTACGCTGGAAAAATCAAAGTCTCCGCATCCTTGGGTTGCTGCGCCGCGACGGGCACAGATCCCGGCCAACAGGCCAGGCAACCGCCCGGCGCAGTGCAGTTAAGACCCCGGTAAACCTCTCTCCATAGGCTGGCAGAACCTAAGTCTTGGACGGACACCCCAGAGGAGCATCACATGCGTAACCTAACACTTGCGACCCTTATCACCTTGGCGGCCCTACCGGCTGCAGCATCGGAATATACGCCAGCGATGCAAAGCTATCTTGAAAACAACATCCGCAACTGGGTGCAATCGCCTGTTCTAGTCGAAGCAATCGCAAGTCAGAACAGTCAGACTCAGGGGTTTGATCAAGCGGCCATCGACGCCATGGATACCCGCTGGCGGGCAGAAGTGGGCACGCCGGACTCAGCATTCACCGATCAGGTGCTGAACAACAGCGCCGCAGACTTCCTGCGCGAGCAGGTCGAGAAATCAGGCGGCCGGATTACCGAGGTCTTCATCATGGATGCGCAGGGGCTGAATGTCGCCGCTTCCAGCCCCACCTCTGACATGTGGCAGGGCGATGAGGCCAAATTTCAAATGACCTATAGCGTCGGCGCCGATGCCAGCCATTTTGGCGAGGTTGAACTGGATGAATCCAGCCGCCGCTATCAGGCGCAGATCTCATTGACCATCGTAGACCCCGATACCGGCGCTGCCATTGGCGCCATGACGGTTGGCATCGACGCCGAAGCCTTGATGTAACGTCTTTTTTGCAAGCAGCCCTGGGCATAACTTAAACAAAGGTACCATAATGAAAGCTCGCATCCCCTCGATCCCTCTATTCAAAGGCATGTCAGTCTTCACGAAGTGCTGCATGCTGATCGCAACAACAACTTTGGTTGTGGCGGCCTCCCTTACTGTGCGCAGCGACAACACCTTCGTTGCCGCAGTCGAAAAAGGGGTCCGCACCCTGGGCATGGGTGTCACTATCACCCTGGCCTCACGGGCCGGTGGCGCCATTCGCTTTGGCGATGCCGACAGCCTCTCGGCAGATATCGACGAAATCCTGACCCTCTCTGAGCGGCGCGCCCTTTACGGGGTTGCT
Source organism: Pseudophaeobacter sp. (assembly GCF_048267565.1). Classification (NCBI taxonomy): domain Bacteria; kingdom Pseudomonadati; phylum Pseudomonadota; class Alphaproteobacteria; order Rhodobacterales; family Roseobacteraceae; genus Pseudophaeobacter; species Pseudophaeobacter sp. Next base: position 12,456 of record NZ_JBLWXG010000020.1, read on the forward strand.
GTGAACAGCAAAGGCGAAGTTGTCGCCACCGCCGGCGAAGCCAGCGAGGCCGAGCACGATGCCCTGACGCAGGTTGCAGCGGCCTCGGCTGTGTCCGGCGCGCTGGAAATGAGCTCCGATGGCTATTTCATCGCAGCCCCCGCAACTGCGGGTGCAGACGGCAGCCTGGTCGTCGGCTCTATTGCCATGATCTGGTCGCCGGAACGCGCCTTTGCAGAGGCTGCGCCAGACCAGATGAAGACCTATATCTTTGCCGGGCTTGCCTTTGTCATCATGTGCCTGCTTTCGGCCTTTGCACTGCGCAGAGTGCTGTCCAGACCGCTGAAGACGGTGGGGGATACCATCAATGTGATTGCCGATGGCGATTACACCCAGCCGGTGCCGCTGCTGGATCGGCGTGATGAAATGGGCGCCATTGCCCGAACCATCGACAATCTGAAAACCCAGCTCACCGCCGCAAAGGAGGTAGAGGAAGAGCGCCAGGCCGCGCAGGTCGCGCAGAAGCAGGTTGTCGATCGCCTGAACCGCGCCCTACAAAGCATGTCCGAAGGCGATTTGACTCAGTCGATCAACACCCCCTTTGAGGGCGAATACGAGAGCCTGCGCACCAACTACAACACCACCCTTTCGACCCTGGTCAACATCATGAATGCGGTTGTCGAAAGCACCACCCGCATCCGTGCCAGCGCCGAAGAAATCAGCCAATCCTCAAGTGATCTGTCGCAGCGCACCGAAAGCCAGGCGGCTACACTGGAAGAGACCGCCGCCGCGATGGAGCAGCTTACCGTCAGCGTGAAATCGGCTGCCGATGGGGCGAAACAGGTGGAAGGCATCGTCACCGAGGCCCAAAACGGCGCCAAGCAGAGCGGCCAGGTGGTGACCGACGCGGTCAATGCCATGTCCGAAATCGAAACCTCTTCCAACCAGATTTCGCAGATCATCTCGGTGATTGACGACATCTCCTTCCAGACCAACCTGCTGGCGCTCAACGCCGGGGTCGAAGCCGCCCGCGCGGGTGAAGCGGGGCGCGGGTTCGCCGTCGTGGCCTCTGAGGTTCGCGCCCTGGCGCAGCGCTCTTCCGATGCCGCTCAGGAGATCAAGCAACTGATTTCGCTGAGTTCGCAGCATGTGGCCAAGGGGGTCGATCTTGTTGGCAAGGCCGGCAGCGAGCTGGACAGCATCATCGACCGGGTTGGCACCATCTCCACCCATGTCGCAGAAATCGCCCAAGGTGCGAATGAACAGTCCACAACGCTGCTGGAAATCAACACCGGCGTATCGCAGCTGGATCATGTGACCCAGCACAATGCCGCCATGGTCGAGGAAAGCACCGCCGCCAGCCAGATCCTGCGCAACGATGCAAGCGAGCTGGCCAATCAGGTTGCGGTCTTCAAGGTGAATGCCAACAGCCCTGGCGCAACTGGCGCGACGCCAACCCATGCGCCATCCTCCGCGCCCGCGGCCCATGCAGAATTCATCAACACAGATGATGACTTCTTTGCCGACAACGCGGCCAACTCCAGCCTGCCAAAGGCAGTGGGTTGGGACGATTTCTAAGCGCGCCCACTCGCGCTGCGAGAAAGCCAAAACACATCAAAATCGCGCTGCCCTCTGGGTGGCGCGGTTTTGCATTTGCCCAAGCCCCCGGCCCAAGCGCCGTTTTCAAGACGCTATGATTGCACAGCCTTGCCACTGGAATTTTGCCGGACAACCGCCTATTTCGAACGACAAAGACACGATCCCACAATCCGCCCCGAAATCCGCGCGACACCCCGCGCAGAAAGGCCCCAGATGCAGCCGCAAGACCGCGCGCCAGACAGCCCAACAACCGCCAGCCCGCTGCGTATCGACATCGTCTCCGACGTCATGTGCCCCTGGTGCATCATCGGCTATCGCCAGCTGGCAGCCGCGCTAGAGGCCACGCAGACCAAATATGACCTGCACTGGCACCCCTTTGAGCTGAACCCCGATATGCCGCCCGAAGGACAGAACCTGCGCGAACATCTCGCGGAAAAATACGGCGTAAGCCCCGCGCAGTCGGAACAGAACCGGATGCAGATCACCCAGCTGGGGCAAGATCTTGATTTCGAGTTCCGCTTTGACCCTGAAATGCGCATGCACAACACCTTTGACAGCCACCAACTGCTGCACTGGGCGGAGGAGCAGGGCCGCAAGCACGATCTGAAACAGGCGCTGTTCACTGCCCATTTCACCCATCAGCGCGATCTGTCGGATCAGGCTGTGCTGGTTGAGATCGCAGGCGAAACCGGGCTCGACCGGGCAGAGGCTCTGGCGGTGCTGCAGGATCAGCGCTTTGCTGCGGCGGTACGCGAAAGCCAGAACTTCTGGCGCGGTCAGGGCATTCAGGGCGTGCCTGCGGTAATCTTTGACCAGAAACATCTGGTCAGCGGTGCCCAGGGGGTCGAGAATTTCACCAATATCCTGGAACAACTGGCCCAGATGCGTCAGGATTGATCCGCCCCGACCGGCGCCCCTGATCTTGCACAGCGGCCAAGCATCTAGGGGGCTACCCCCCCTATTGGCCAGGGGCGCGGGCGCGCTTGTTTTTTCCCAGATCTTGCGGAACACTCTTCCCGAAGAATTCAGAAGGAAGATTTCATGCCGCAATTGACACGATTTCCAAAGCCACTGCTGGGCATGCTGGTGGCGCTGATGCTGGGGCCTACTGTGGCGCGGGCAGATGAAGTCCTGGCGGATTATGTCGCCTTCATCGGTCAGGACGACCTGCACAATTCCAAGGGCACGCGCCTGCGCGAACCCTGGCAGATCCTGCGACAGGACCGCGCCAATTATCACCGCTTTGGCATCTCGCAGTTCGGGGATGAATGGGATCCGTTATTTTCGGACAAATCCAACCGCGCAGTGATGGAAAACATGATCCGGCGGGGCTCTATCGCGCCTGCGGCAGCGCGCGATATTGTGCGTGGCGGCGTTATGGTGCGGATCACTGTGTATGACAACGGCACGCACGACTATCTGCGCGCCAGCGTCAGCCGCTAACCCGCGCCGGGCCCACCCTCTGGCCCAAACCGGGGGCGTAGCTTCCAGCAATAATACAGCAGCGCCGGGATCTCTCGCAGCCAGGCTTTCAGGATCCGATGTGGTTTGGTGCCCGACATTTTCGGACAGGACATGCGGGCCGGGATAGCAAAATGGCGCGCAGTCAGGGCCGCACGCCATCTGTGATAAAAATCGGTGACGATCAGTACGGGCGGTGCCCCCAGATTCGCCAGGATTGGCCGGATATTCTGCATGTTTTCCAGCGTACTGCGAGAGGCTTCCTCGATCAGGATGGCGCGGTCCGGCACCCCGTGAACCTGGCAGATCTGGCGCATAACCGAGGCTTCGCTCGGGCCGAAACGCCCCAGGCCGCCGCTACAGATCACATGGGTGACCGCCGCCTTTTGATACAGCGAGACCGCATGCAGGCAGCGCCGCTGCAGCGTTGGCGAGGGCGAGCCATCCGGGCGCACCGCCGCACCGAGGATCACTGCAACAGGCCTGGCCTTTGTCATCCGCCAAACTTTTTTTGCGACTTGCCACGATAGGCCCGCGTGCCCGCCTTGCCGCCGCTGGATCGGCCGCGCGATTTCACCGCCGCCTCGGACGCCTTTTCCACCGCATATTGCCGCGCCAGCGGGTCATCAGACACCGCCAGATCCACCGCCTCCAGGCGCTTGACCTCATCTCGCAGGCGCGCCGCCTCTTCAAATTCGAGGTTCTCTGCCGCCTTGCGCATCTCGTCACGCAACCCGTTCAGGTGCGCTTCGAGATTGGCACCATGCATCGGCTTGTCGATACTGGCGGTGACGCGGTTCATGTCGACATCGCCCTGATACAGCCCCGCCAGAACATCTTCGACGTTCTTCTTCACAGTGGCCGGGGTGATGCCGTGTTCCTCATTATAGGCGACCTGCTTGGCACGGCGGCGGTTGGTTTCATCCAGCGCCCGTTCCATCGAACCGGTGATCTTGTCCGCATACATGATGACGCGCCCTTCGGCATTTCGCGCCGCGCGGCCGATCGTCTGCACCAGCGATGTTTCAGAACGCAGGAAACCTTCCTTGTCGGCGTCCAGAATGGCCACAAGGCCGCATTCCGGAATATCCAGCCCCTCGCGCAGCAGGTTGATTCCGATCAGTACGTCAAAGGCGCCCAGACGCAAATCGCGCAGGATTTCGATCCGTTCCAGCGTGTCGATGTCAGAGTGCATGTAGCGCACCCGGATGCCCTGTTCATGCAGGTATTCCGTCAGATCCTCGGCCATGCGTTTGGTCAGCGTGGTCACCAGCGTGCGCATGTCATCGGCGCTGACCTTGCGGATTTCATCAAGAAGATCATCCACTTGCATCTTTACCGGGCGAATTTCGATCTCTGGCTCCAGCAACCCTGTGGGGCGGATCACCTGTTCGGTGAAAACCCCGCCCGCCTGGTCCATTTCCCAGGCCGAAGGCGTCGCCGAGACAAAGATCGACTGCGGCCGCATGGCGTCCCATTCCTCAAACTTGAGCGGCCGGTTGTCCATGCAGGATGGCAGCCGAAACCCATGTTCCGCCAGGGTGGATTTACGCCGAAAGTCACCCTTGTACATACCGCCGATCTGCGGCACCGACACATGGCTTTCATCGGCAAAGACGATGGCATTGTCCGGGATGAATTCAAACAGGGTTGGCGGTGGCTCGCCAGGGCCACGGCCGGTCAGATAGCGCGAATAGTTTTCGATCCCGTTGCAATGGCCGGCCGCCTCCAGCATTTCGATATCAAAATTGCAGCGCTGTTCCAGCCGCTGTGCCTCTAGCAGCTTGCCTTCGCCATTGAATTGATCGAGCCGTTTACGCAGCTCTTGCTTGATCGATATAACCGCCTGATTAAGCGTCGGTTTTGGCGTCACATAGTGCGAATTCGCATAGACACGGATCTGTTCGAAGCTGCCGGTGCGTTCCCCTGTCAGCGGGTCGAATTCGGTGATGGATTCCAGCTCTTCACCAAAGAAGGACAGCTTCCAGGCGCGATCTTCCAGGTGGGCGGGAAAGATTTCCAGCGTGTCGCCGCGCACCCGAAAAGAGCCGCGCTGAAAAGCCTGATCATTGCGTTTATACTGCTGCGCCACCAGATCCGCCATCACCTGGCGCTGATCGTAGTCATTGCCAACCTTCAGATCCTGGGTCATCGCCGAATAGGTCTCGACCGAGCCGATACCATAGATGCAGCTGACCGAGGCGATGATGATCACATCGTCGCGTTCCAGCAGGGCGCGGGTAGCCGAGTGGCGCATCCGGTCGATCTGCTCGTTGATCTGGCTTTCCTTTTCAATAAAGGTATCCGAGCGCGCGACATAGGCCTCTGGCTGGTAGTAGTCATAAAACGAGACAAAGTATTCAACGGCATTATCCGGAAAGAAGCCCTTGAATTCGCCGTAAAGCTGCGCCGCCAGCGTCTTGTTGGGGGCCAGGATGATGGCCGGGCGCTGGGTTTCTTCGATGATCTTGGCCATGGTAAAGGTCTTGCCGGTGCCCGTCGCCCCCAACAGCACTTGATTGCGCTCGCCCTCTCTTATCCCCTCGCTCAGCTCGGCAATGGCAGTGGGCTGATCGCCCGCCGGGGAAAAATCTGTGTGCATGACAAAAGCCTTGCCGCCCTCCAGCTTGGGGCGCTGCACCGCGTCACGCTCTGCCATCTGCACCTGCTCGGGATCGGCCTGCGGCATCTTGGCTTGCGACTTGTCTGAATGGGCATAGGGCATCCGGCTCTCCTGCTTTGTGTGCTGATCTTGGTCTGTTTTTGTTCTTGTTCAAGAGCATTTATCGCGATTCTGCCACTGCATCTGTTGCAGCGGTGCAAAACGGGTTGAATACGCTGGATTTGTCATCTTGTGGCAAATCCCCATTCGGCGCATATATAGCCAAGGACGAGTCACGAGGAGACCCCGATGCGAGCGCGGATTTACCGGCCAGCCCGAAATGCCATGACCTCTGGTATGGCCAAGACCCGTAAATGGGTGTTGGACTACGCTCAGGCCAGCGCCCGCGAAGTGGACCCGCTGATGGGCTGGACCTCCTCCAGCGACACCCAAACCCAGGTACGCCTGCGCTTTGACACCAAAGAGGCCGCGCTGGAATATGCCAAAGATCACGGCATTGACGCCGAGGTAGTTGACCCAAAGCCACGTAAGGCCAATCTGCGCCCCGGCGGCTACGGCGAGAATTTCGCCACCAACCGGCGCGTCCCCTGGACCCATTGACCCTGTAAATCGGGGCAAAGTTGTCTCGAAAGAGGGGCAAGGATCCCGCGAAGCTGAGCTTTGATCAAGATATAGGGCGCCCACTGGGCGCCCCTACTATTTCTGGGATTGCGGAACCCGCGGGGGGGCTGCGGCCGAAAAGCCGCTTCAGCCTCACCCCGCCTGCCGAACCGCCGCGAAATTCTCCATCGCTGCGCCGAGGTTTTCGAGGATTTCCTCGAGCAGGATGTCAGGTTCCGGCAGGCTGTCGAGATCGGTCATGGAACTGTCCTTGAGCCAGAACACATCCAGACTGGCCTTGTCGCGCGACAGCAGTTCTTCACGCGTATAGGCCCGCCAACGCCCATCAGGGGTGCCCTCGCTCCAGGTCGCGGTGCGTTCATGCCTGTTCGCCGGGTTGTAGCAGGCGATGAAATCCTCAAGGTGGGCATAGGTCATCGGCTTCTGCTTGAGCGTGTGCCTTCAACCCTTCGCAGACGGCTTCCGTACCAGTCGTCCCGAAGATTGAAGTTGTCCGCAGCGAAGGTCGCCGTCACCAATTCGAAAACGGACAGAGGGACGCCGCCGGTGTTCACCTTCTCAAACACAAGACACACAGCCTCCTTTGAGGTCGCCTTGCCCAGTGTGATCGCCGGCAACTGATAGCTCCTGAACGCTGCCAGCACCTGCTTGCGGAACCTCATGAACTCACCGAACCGTTCCGGCGCATGACTGCGGGAACATGGTCTTCGAAGCGGCCACCACGATCCCGATGGTCGAGGCATTCAAGGCCGCGGTCCCCTTACGCGATGTCCCTGACTACCTTGGGGCGTCGAAGCGCCAGATCGAAATCCTCTATCGCGAAGGGCTCGTTCTGCCCTTGGTCCCCAGATCGGGACCCGGCTCAGTCCGCCATGTTGTTTTCGGCCGGTCGCGGCTGGATGAGCTTCTGGCCAGGATTGCCCGTTTGCCTGAAATCGCCCCCTCCTGCGATGGGGACTTTCACCCGATTTCCTATGCCTGCCAGCGTGGCGCCGACCGGTTCGAATTCCTGTTCTCTGAAATTCTCGAGGGACGGATCCCGGCTTTTCGAAATCCGGACCGAACTGGAATTGGATCCATCGTTGTCGATGTCGGTATTTTGCTCGACGCGAAAACCGCGGCCTGAACATACATCTCAGATCTGGAGATCAAGCCCGCTTCGGCGGGCTTTTCCTTTTTGACTTCAAGGCTTCGCGGGATCTTGCCCCGATTTTCGCGAGATCCTTGCTCCCAGCCCAAAATGTTCTAAATTAACCAATTGAATATATGTGATTTTTCTGACCACATGGAGACAACTTTGGCCAAACTTACAACCCTTCCCAACCAGATAGAGATCCGCGCTGCAGACCCGGCCAGCCCTGACCTGCGCCCGTTGATCCTGGGCAATCAGCGCCATGGCGCCGCGACAGCCCCGGCGGCCAGCGATCACACCTTTGGCATCGGGGATCTGTGCCAGCCCGACATCCAGTTCTTTGCCGCATATCATGCGGGCGCCCCGCTCGGCTGTGGTGCGCTCAAAGCGCTACCCGATGGCCGCGCCGAAGTGAAATCCGTCTTTGTCAGCCAGTCCGCCCGCGGCCAGGGCCTGGCGCGCCAGTTGATGCAGCACCTGGCACAGATCGCCCAGCACAGCGGCTTTTCGGCGCTGGTACTGGAAACCGGCTCGCCGCTCTGCCCCGGCTATGACGCTGCCCGCGCACTCTATGAAGGGTTGGGCTATGACTATTGCCCGCCCTTTGACAGCTATGTGGAAGATCCGCAAAGCGTCTTTATGCGGCTGCCGCTGCCCACAAGCGACCGCGCCGCGCACTAACCCGCACCGCCAACCATCACATTACATCCAAAGCCATGCTGTCGGCATGCCCAAGGCATGTAACCGCTAGACAACCAGTCGCAACAGATGCACGGCAAGTTGCACGAATAATTGCCAATATACCATAAGCTTGCACACCCAGGTGATTCGGCGACTGCATGCCACATAATTATCTTATGTATTTCAGACACTTACCACAGACCCCTCTTGCCCGCAAAGCATAAGCATGCACAGTTGACACATAAGCATGCACGGCTGCGGCCAAAAAAAGGGCCCGCGATGCGAGCCCTGAAACGTCCATACCAGTATTGGCCAGCCGCTAGTCTTCCAGCACCATCTCCATGAGTTTGTCGCTGTCGATCATGTCGCGATAACCGGGTGCGGTGAAGGGGCACAGGCCCTGAGGCAGACGGGAGTTCTAGGCATATGCCTCGGAGAACATTTTGACCGTGGCGCTCTTCTGGCCATGAAGTCTGCACAAGCCGAGGGCGTGGATCAGCAACTCGATGACTAGGCCCCACCTGGAGCCGCAGGCAAAATCGAGGCGCTGCAGAAAATCGACGTCAACAAGCTCTTCAACATCGATATCGGCGCGTTCGGCATAGGTGTAGACGAGCTTGTTCAGTTCGATCAGGTCCGGATCCCTTGTCGGATCAGCGAACCTGCCCAGGTGAATCTCATCGAAATGAATGTGGGAGAGGAGATGGGCGATTTGCTCCTCAGAGTTTACATGACTGGCCAGAACCGGGACGCCTGACAGGATGAGCATCAATGGCCATTCCGGTTCCTTCATCAGCGCCTTAAAACGGTCGAGGAGCTTTTCGTTGGACTTTGGGCCCGACGTAAAGGCGTGTTGGCATTCGTCATAGTAGAGGCCGATGAAGCACTGTTCGCGGCATTGATGGCGAACCATGTTCCAGAATTCACCCTGGGTGCGCCGAGGATTCGCAGGGTAACCGAGTGCCTCAAGGGTCTTGTGGCCAAGATCTTTCCAGCTGATCGACCCGTCAACCTTGCAGTAGATAATCTTGCCAACCTTCCCGTTGGGCATTTCCGTCATGCTGGCGTTGAATTCCTCTATGAGCCTGACTGTCTCGGAAGTCTTGCCGACCCGGGATTCTCCGGTGACCAGCATGCCGCGCACTTCGAAATGCCCGCCGATGGCGGCTTTGACGTAGTAGTCGTGCAGACAGTTTTCGAAAGCTTCGCGGAGCTTTACCGCGCGCGGGAAGGTATAGTGGCCACGCTGCAAAGCAAGTGATGCGTTGACGCGGTTCTGGTCGATGAAACTCATGGGTATCCTTGAATTGCTGGACGTCGTTGAGATGGCGGTAGTTACAAGAGCTCGCCCTTCTGGGCGGGGCGGCCGAGCCTGACAGGGGTTTCCGAAGGCGGTTTCTCCGCCTTGGGCTTCGATTTCCTGGCTGGTATTGCTGGCGTAGAGGTCGGCTCCGCAGGCGCGTGATCGATGAGGCTTGCTCCGCCGAGAGGCAGAATCCCCGAGCCCGAGATCGCGGTGGCCAGAGTACCTGGGGCGACCGTGTCGATCGGCACGTGCGTGGTGACCTGCCGAGATGAGGCAACAGGCTCTTGGCCTTCTTGCGGGCTTCACCCGCGCTGACATAGCTCCTGGGCAGCCGCCGCTCGACCCCGAGTTTCTTGAGCTGCTCATGCCTTTCGAGGCGAACCTTTGCGACCCGTGTAGCCGTGAAGCAGCTTGAACAAGACGGATTCGGTGGTGCCGAACATGCGCTCGACATAGGGCTTGTCCGCGGAGGCGTGAGTACGCACGTCAGTATTCGCCGCTGCGATCCCCATGAGCGCGGACTTGACCTCGACGTTGCGCAGGCCGGTACCGTTGTCGTTGCGCACCATGCCGAGGCCCATGGCGGGCGTCGGATCGCCTTCGCAACCGTAGATGCGCCTCTCGCGGGTCTTGTCGCGCGTTGCCATCCGAAGCAGCTGCATCGTGGCTTCGGCTTTTGGCTGTCTACTGACAACCCAAGCCAACGGCATGCGTGTTGCGACATCGATCATCACAAGGATGCTGAGGCGGCTGCGGATCTCCTCATCCGCCCATTCCATGGCCTTCTTCATATCTTCAGAGAGCGTATGCCAATAGCCTTTGGCCTTGGCCGAGGTGATCAGGGACGCCCGACATTCGTCCATCTCACAGAATTCGCCGATCATGAGCGCCCGGACGTCCGAGTGCCCGCGGCCCCGCTTGTTGCGCGCATAGCGCTCGCCCTTGGTCGCGACCATGTATTCGCTCGGCGTGAGCAGCTTCTTGCGGTGACAGAGAACGGATTGGTGGGAGGGGACCGGGAGAGCAGCCAGATCATTGAGCGCCCGTTGACGGTTTTCCCTGTTGATCAGCGCAAAAAGGTGGCCATGCACGTTCGCTACGGATGGGCTCTTGAGGTCCAGGCCGATCTCTTCCCATGCCTCTGTCATGAGTTCTTTCAGACGCAGGGGCAGACGTGGCGTCTCGTTGCCTTTCAGGTGGTCAAGTGTTGCCAACCCTGCGATGACATCGTCGCCGTCCTGAAGCCCCTGATAGATCCCGTGGTATTTCTTCAGCGTCCGCCCCTTGTAGAGAAACCAGCCCTTTTGCTGGCCACCCTTCAAGGTGGCTGCACCCAGATGCACACGCTGTCCGAAAAAGGCTTCGACGAGCGGACGCAAGAACTTCCTGTTACCGGGGTCGTTCAAGGCGCCGATGGAAATCCGGAAGTCCTCATTGCCCTCGACAATGGTCCGGTGCCGATGGAGCTCGCCGATCGCCCTGCATAACGCGTAGTGGAAGCGGCCATAAGTCTGTTGCTCATCTGAGAGTTGGGCCGCAACGCTCAGCCCACCCAGCCTGAGCTTGGCACTCCCCTCCGGCAACAGCTGCGAAGGGGCGAAAGTCACGGCGCCGGATTTCATCATTTCGACGAAGGACGAGAACCCGAAGATACTTGTCTGGCCGCCCATCGGGTCCGCCAGTTCATAGCCTTGCGCACCGACCTTGCGGAGCACGAGATCGCGCCCCTGGACCGCGATTTCGGTTCCGGCTTCGAAGTTGTAGCGGGGCGCGATTGTCATGATGCAACCTCGATGCGCGACCATTCCGCAATCACATGATCGAGGTTCGCACGCAGGGCGCCACGCGCGATCAGGCGATAGCAGGATTTAAAGATGGTCTTCTGCGGCAAATCGAGCAGCGGAAAAAGATCACGCATCAGCCAGAGCGAGCGATGGTTTCGCGCGGTCCAGAGCACAATGTCGTCGACCTCCGGTTCCGGAGACTGAATGGCTTCATGCAGGCGGAACAGGTTCTCTCGCCGCTGACGTGAAAAGCGGCCAGCATCAAGGATCATCACATCGTCTGCGGCGCTCGGGGAAGTCGCGGCCTTAATCGCTTCGATGTCGCGCCACGTCCGAGGCTTTTGCAGGCTGTCGGAGTTGCGAACGAAGATGAGCGAGCGCCGTCCATCCACGAAAGTGGCAAGCAGGTCATGCGTATAGCTCGGACCTTTGCGGTCACCAGGACGCAGATAGACCTTTAGCGGCTGGAATTGCAGATCATAGAGGAGAGGCGAGAGCAGCAGCTCGTGGGCGACGGCGGCTTCCGCTGCACTTTCGGCAATGCCGGACTTGGGCTGGAAGTCATTCGCGATGGTCCGATACGTCAGCCACACGCGATGAGAGCTCGCGCTCCGGAAACCGGGATTGCGGACACCATCGTAGGGCAAAACGCCGTGAATGCGCCCGAGCGTGATCTTGGACTGGCGGGGCAGTTTGGCCGGCGAATAATTCCAGCTGTCACAATCAATAGTCTGATCGGCAGACATGACTTCTCCGTTCCCGGAACAGCGTTGCGCCGGGTGCATTTTTGTTTCTTATCAAGAGGACACGCCACTCTTGCCACGCTCAACCGCGATCGGTAGCGTGACAGATGTGATGATGCGGCAGTACCTCTGCTTCTGGTGCCCGTCCTGGGCGAAATTCCGACCTGCCCCACCCGGTAGTGCTCGGGTGGGCCATGCGCTCATTTTCCGCGAAGTCAGTGAAAATCCCAATTGAAAACGCGATGCCAGATTCTCAAAAATGTGAAAAACCAATTCAACCATCTGATTTGTAACGGTAAATCTTAGCCGCGCCGGTTAGTGAAGTATCGGCCTGTCCTGTTGATCCAAGCCCGAATCCAGCATCCTTTTGACGGTCCGGATGTTGATTTGGTGGCCGACCTCGAATGCGCCAGCCAGCGCGGTCGTGATCGCCGCCGTGATGAGAGGCGAAAGCTGCCGCTTCGCGGCCTCACGCAGGACGAGGTCATTGATTTGTTCCTGGGTAGGAGACGGTACACTGACCACGCGGAGCCGTGACAGGAGCGGTTCCGGAAGGCCCCACTGGCTATTGGAGGTAAAGACCCAGTTGATGAACGACATATCGAACTGGTTCTGGAAATAGGGGCAGGTCCACCGGCTTGCTGTCAGGTCATCGAGCAGCGGGAGAAGCGCATTCGGCAGACTGAAAGACCGGCCCTTGTCGGACATGGGTGTGCCGGATTTTTCTATTTCGTCGATAATGACGAGCGGATTTGCAACCTGCCGCATCAGCATCAGGCTCACAAGTCGGCCGGGGCCGGCATTCGACCAGCCGCGTTGGCTTCCCACCAGCCCGAAACTTGCGTTCTCGCTAGTGGCATCCACGATCATATCCGGCGTTCCCAGAAGCTGCGCGAGACGACGTGCCCATGCGCTTTTCCCGATTCCAGGTGGGCCATCGAGAAGAATTGGCGCAAATCGGGCGCCGGGCATGCCAGCTTTCAGATTATGATGAAGGCTGCGCCAAACATGGGTTGTCGCTTCCGAAATCCAGGGAAACTCCACATGAAGCCCCGCTGCGATTTCGTCGATATGATGCGCCGAGCGCAGGTCGAATATATCGGCGCCGTCGCGGCATCCTTCCAGCATCGCACGATCTTCTCTAGAAAGTCGGGTTGGCTCGACTTCCTGCAAATGATGACGATGGATCTTCTGCGCCCATCGCCGGATCCGCATCTCGAGCGCTTTCGGGAGCTCATTCTGCGGGTAATGCCATAGTTCATTATAGGCAGCGCGCTCTTCCTGAGGGATGCCATCGGAAATCTGCCGCTTGTCCTGCAAGTCGGTATAGAATTCCTTGAGGCGCTTGATCATCGCGGCCTCTTCTAGCGCGGGATCGGGCTGTTTGCTCAGGATGAAGCGGATTTTGGGCATGGATGGGGTCTTTCGTCATAGCTCCGCCAGCCGCAATGATCGTGATCATGCAGGCAGGTCTTCGGATTGGAGGGAAGGCTGAGTTCGCAGTGCGTCGAACATCTCACTGAGCCGGAGGCTGGTCGGCCAGGAAGAAGTCAGTGTCAGCTAAGGGTAAGTAGCGCAGGTATCATCGGGCACTCGCAGAGGACAGACATGGGAGGGACGCACCATTCCATCAGGAATGGACGAATATCCGGTGAGCCCATGCCATAGCGCTCAAATCACCGCAATTGATTCTAATGTATTGATATTAATAAACAAAATGGATTTTTTTCGCAAATTTGAACTCGCCTGACCGCAGGTGCCCCGGGCAACGTCCGCACATCACCTCAATGCATGAGCCACATGGCCGTCAACTGCAATCCGCCGCACTGGTACAAACTCGTCGAACATTCCAAGCTAGGTACGGGTCTTTCTTCTCGCGATCAACCTAACCTTCATGGGCGGCTTTCGAACCTTCGAAGCAGGTGCGAGGAGAGTCCTGCCAAGCTAAGTTTGCAGACATTCATCATTCGTGGGGGCGAGGTCATAGCTTATGTAGCAAAAAGGGGCTGAGTGACACCTGCCACCGTCCATTTGGCTTGCGGAGTATGGCGACTCGTGGCTAGAGGTTACGTGAATATGAGCGGTATGTTTAGGGCCTTACGTGTCAGAAAATTCAAGGCAATACATTTTGAGCAAACTCCTATTGTTATGCATCTGGCTCGTCGTGATTACTGTGGTCATCTATCTGTATGCAGATGACGTTGATCCGATGCCGGTCAGCCTGCTCAAAAGGCTATTGATTGCGGCAGGCATCGTCGTATTTCTGAGCACCCCCTTCGTCAAGAAGGTCGGACGAATTTATTTGAACACCACGCCGGATGATGACGATCTTGGTGATTGAAACGGGTGATTTTTTGCAATCTGCCAAGCCTGCCAGTTGCTGCTTGGACGATGCCACTGATCATGTTCCTGGGACCAACGACGACATCGTCCCACAGAACGACGATTGAGCCTCCATAATGCTGCAAAATGCATGAATGGCTGGTTTCGTGAAGCTGCAACTGGGCATCTAATCGGCATTCCAATGTCCGGAGAGGGCCGTACGCTCGATTGTCGCAACGAAGGCCCATCTGAGAGCTTAAGCCGTTGAGCATTAATTTCCGCCGAAAATCCTCGATATCTTCCGTTGCCGCCAAGCAGGAGTTGGCTGTTCGCCTGAGGCTAGATCAATTTCCCTGAGGAAGTTCCACCAAAGTCGGGGCATTTCATGTAGATCATTATAGAGATTGCTGAGCTGGTTGCTGTCCTCTTTAAGCACCGTGAAACCAGAAGGGGCGTACTCGCTGGCTTCCTCCTACCTTAGAGAAAGTTGACCTCCGGACCAGCGTTCTTCTCGATGGTTGCCGTGTTTGGTTGTGTTTGCGACGTCAACGCACAGTCCTTGATTTGGGATAAAATCTGCCAACAAATCGAAAAAGTCATTACTTTTTTTCTTTAGGTCCTTCTGACGGCACTGCTGTTTCCAAGCTACCAAGGACCAGTTCTCCAGCATCGATGCAGATAGGCATGCATTCAGCGCTGTATACGCAAGAGGTTCATGTTCCTCCGGGTATGCCGTTTGGACGTCTCCGAAGACGTCAACGTCCCAGTACATTTTTTCCCAAGCAGAATGAACATCCTCAATTATGAGTGTGTGGAGTTTCGGGGATTTTTGGGGCGGTGCTCGCCTCTTAGCCATTTGTTACTGCTCCTAAACGATTGTTCTTTGAAATTGGCGCGCTCTCTTTCTAGGCCATAGAATATGGCGCTAGAGGCAAAATCTAACCCTAATCCAGAGTTTTTCACGCAAGGCAGCATTCTGGACTCGCAGTGAATGTCCGGAATGCAGGCTGCGACCGCGGCATTCGGCAAACGGGTTTAATGTCCGTTCGGGGCCGCAAGCGACTTGCCTCCGTTCAGAGCGCGGGTCATTTACTCACTAAGCAGCTCGCACTCCGGCCCTTCGGTTCTGCGTTCGAGCTACGCGTTCGCCAGGGGCGCGCCCCTGGACCCTAGCCGCCTGCGGCGACTTTGGGAGACGTCCAACTCTCCCAAACCCACACGGTGCTTTCAGCCCGAGAAAGGGATTTCGTCCACCCCTTTCATCCCCACTCGCAGATGGGCACTCGCCGAGCCCCCCTGCACCCTCTGGCAGCTTATCCATCTGGGACCAAAGAGGGGGTCTTCCCCTCTCTGGATACACCACGGCAGGGACTACTCGCCGTCTGTCCCTGCACCCTGTCCGGCGTCTCCGACGGTAAACCCGAGATCGTCATCATAACGCTTGCTGCCGTTGACCGACGGGGCGAGATGCGGCGGTCGCAGCCCGCATTGCCGCCGTTTGCTGCGGATGCGAACTAAAGCCCAACGCGAACTGGTCGCGTGCGGGATGAAGCGGACTACTCCGCTTCATCCTCTGAGCTGTAGGCTGCTGTGGCGAATCCGGTTTAGTTCACCGTGATTGTAATAACCTCGCTCATCACAGGCGGGTTGTGTGGAACGTGGCTCCAATCGCCAAGCAACAGTTGCAGCGTATGCGTGCCTGCAGGCAGTTCTTTGGTCACCTGTGTCTGGCCACCCCCGAAATGGACGATCTGGTCCGTTGCGGGCAGTCCGGAATCCATGTCCAGCGTACTTGGGTCGGCGTCGATCAGAAGATGATGGTGGCCAGTGTTGTCCGCGTCTGTTCCGGCCGGGGCGACGCCCATACCCTCCAATCCAAAAACGATAGTAACCGGATTTGACACCGTTGATCCATCCGTCGGCGAAACTATGTACGCGCTGGCGCCTTCGGGCGCCGGGCGCCGGTGAGAGTCAGCGGACGCAGTCCCGGTAATCAGAAGTCCTGCTGTAGCAGCGATTATCAAATGCTTCATCTTATCCTCCCAGAAAAATAGCCGATTGGCCCACTTGTAACACTATAGCACGCCAGTCCACTTGGCCAAAAAACGCTATGTACGAGCCTGGTCGGCCCGAAGCATGCGTAATTGGGCTGCCTCTGTTCTGAGGTCGAGCTCCCGATAAGATCACAGGATAGTTGTGAACAAGGGAG
>NZ_JBLWXG010000021.1:0-21167 GCF_048267565.1 Pseudophaeobacter sp.
AACAAACCCAAAACACCAAATCAGAACTTACACACAGACTTACACACAGACTCACTCAACTCTCGTACATGAAACACGCGTGACCGACCCAAATCGCTCAATACCAAACCGCTAGCTGGCGGCGCTGGCCCGGGGCTTTTGCGGGGTAAGGCGCACCGGCACCCCGTTAAAGGCGGCATTGCCGCTGATCGGGTCGATGCGGCTATCATCGGTCAGGTCATTGATCGACACCGTCTGGACCTGGGTGGCGGTATTCAACCGTCCCTGGCGCTGGCCCCAGCCCTGCGGAATGGAAACCACCCCCGGAGCGATGTCCTCGCTGATCTCGACGGGCAGGCAGGCCTTGCCGGTGGCGCTGTCGACCTGGACCTCTTGCGTGTCGGCAAGGTCCAGGCGCACCGCATCTGCGGGATTGATCTGCAGGGTGCAGCGATTGCGACCCTTGACCAGCCGGGGGCTGTTTTGGGTCCAACTGTTATGACTGCGCACCTGACGACGACCGATCATCACCAAAGGGAACTCTGCGCTGACCGGAGGCTCAAACGCCAGCAGCCGCGGGAGATCATCCAGAAAGACCTGCGGCGCCAGCGCCAGCCGACCCTCCGGGGTTTCCAGACGCTCGGCGATATTGGGCACCAAGGGACCCAGATCGACCGACCCCGCCGGTGCGTTCTGCAGCGCTGCAAGCGAGGCTGCCTCTGGGTGGTGCCCCTGCGACAGTAAAGCCTCCAGCATCTGGGTGGGAGAAGGCCCGATCCGGTTGGACCCCGAGAGCCGCGCCGCCAGCCGGGCGATCACTTCCCATTCCTGCGGGTTGCCGTTGGGCGGGGCAAAGATTGGCGGCGCATAGGCGGCGGTATTGTGCACGGCAAAACTGTGGAACACCATATCATAGATGTCTTCTTCCAGCGCCACCGAGGCGGGCAGGAGCAGATCGGCGTGACGGGTGGTGTCATTTATATGCAGGTCAATCGAGACCATGAAATCCAGCTGCGCCAAGGCGCGGTCGATACGCGGCCCATTGGGCGCAGTCAGCACCGGATTGCCCGCCACCGTGACCAGCGCCCGGATCTGACCTTCGCCTGGGGTCTCCATTTCCTCGGCCATGACCGAGACCGGGAATTCACCATTATACAGTGGCTGCTGCGACACCCGCGAGCGTTTTTCAGGGTAGCTGCGCCGCTGACCCTTGCGGCTGCTCATACCGACATAATCCAGGGCCGGGCTGGTAAACATCGCACCGCCCGGACGATCAAAATTGCCAGTGATGATATTGAGCACATTATTGGCCCACTGGCACAGGCCACCGAAGCTCTGGGTTGAGGCCCCCATGCGGGCATAGCACACCGCCGATTTGGCCTGGGCAAAATCACGGGCCAGGCTGCGGATCGTCGCAGCGGCAATGCCGGTGTGATGCGCCGCAAGATCAGCGCTAAAGGGGCCAACCGCAGCCTGCAGGGCCTCAAGCCCATCGGTGATACCCGCCAGCCCGCCCAGATCCGCCAGCCCCTGGGCAAAGACTTCATGGATTAGCGCCAGCAGCAAGAAGGCATCGGTTTCGGGCTGAATGAACAGGTGCTCACCCGCGCGCGAGGCGGTTTCGGTGCGGCGCGGATCAACCACCACCACCCGGCCGCCACGGGCCTTGATTTCATCCATGCGCCTGCCAAAGCCGGGCGCCGTCATCATCGACCCATTGGAGACCACAGGATTGCCGCCCAAGATCAACATCAGATCGGTGCGCGCCACATCCGGCACCGGGATCAGCATCGGATGCCCCAACATATGGACCGAGGCCACGTGATGCGGGATCTGGTCCGCCGTCGCCGAGGAATAGCGATTGCGGGTGCCAAGCGCCTTGACCAGCCCCGGCAGGTTCAGCAGATTGCCGAATTTATGCGCATTTGGATTGCCCAGATAAACGCCTACCCCATCATTGCCATGACGGTCCTGCACCGCGCGCAGGCGCTGTGCGGCAAAGTCGAAGGCTTCCTCCCAGCTGATCGGAACAAAGCTGCCATCGACCTTTTTCAGCGGCCGGGTCACCCGGTCGGGATCGGTGCGGAAATCCTGCAGGGCGATGGCCTTGGGGCAGATATGCCCACGCGACAGCGGATCCGCCGGATTCGGCTTGATGGCATGCACCCTGTCTTCATCATGGGTGATCACCAACCCGCACATCGCCTCGCAGATATTGCAGGTTCGGTACTGGGTTTTCAGGTCGCTCATGGCTGCCTCCGGTTGGATCATCTGTTTCATGGCCTAGAATACAAAGCCTAGCCGACCGTTTCCGCCCTTTGCAGGGTGTTATTTTGCTGCTTTGCCATCAGGACCAAACGTAACTTTGCACAGCCTGGATCAAAATCCCGCAATTTTGCCCCTGCACCAATTCAAATCCAGGCAAACACCATCTAGGACATGTAAACGAAATATGAAGAATTTTCAGGTTTGCTAAGATCCCGGTGAGAGACAGACTTTTCATGTGGCAGGTACAGGGCGAGAAAACGATGACCACACAGGAACACGACACTCTCGGGCAAGGGGGGGCCGACGAACTCCTGATCCTTGCGACATCAACCGGGCGCAGTTTCATGCAGTTTTTTGTCGAAACCCTGGCCGATTGTTTTGGTGCCGATATCGTCTCTATCGGGGAACTGATGGTGATGGAGGACGACCGGTTCAACGTTCTTGCCGGCTATATGAATGGCGCAGCCATTACCGACTTTTCCTATCAGTCCTGCGTGACCCCCTGCTGCAATGTGGTCAATACCTCACAGCCCCAGGTAATCTTGTCTGGTGCTCAGGCCGCCTACCCAGACGACGAAATCTTTATCGAACAACAGATCCAAAGCTATGTCGCCATGCCGCTAGAAAGCCCCGAAGGCGAAGCCGTTGGTGTGATCCAAGCCTCCTGGCGGCGTGAACTTGACCAGGAAGAAGCAGATAACGTCATTGAAATCATGAGCATGTTTGTTAGTCGGCTCAGCGCGGAACTGGTGACGCTACATGCGATGCGTATCCTGTCTGCTCTGGCAGAAGGCCCCGACCGCACCGACAACCTTGGCACGTTGAGCTTGCTGTGTGAACAAATGCAAACCGCCCTGAAGGTGCGCGCGGCCTTTATCGCAGAACGCATTTCCGACGATGAAAGCCATTTCCGCGTCCTGGCCTTTTGCCAGGACGGCAAGCCGCTCACCGAATCCGAAGGACAGAAAATTGCCTATCACATAGGGCCCTGTGCGCAGCTCAAGGAACAGGATATTGTATTGGCCCATGGCCAGATGCCGCAGATGTTCCCAAATCAATCTCACGGTCCGGGCACCGGAGCGGCGGACAACCTTGTCTCTTATCTGGGTATGAATATTCGCAATGAAGCTGGCCAGGTCATTGGCCATCTTGCACTGCAACATGACCGTGATCTGATGGCCAAAAGCCTGGAATCGGACCTGTTCAAACTGCTTTCATCGCGAGTGACATCGGAACTGCGCAAATACCAGGCCGAACAGCAGGCCGCACAAATTCCGCAGGCCGCGCTGGACATGCCAAAGCAAGTTATGAACGGGATCCACCAAAAGCTGGACCTGATGCACGGGCGTCTTGCCGATCTGGTTGCCCAGCAAACCGATGTTCCCGACAGCGAATTGCAGATCTTGCAGGCAGAATTGACAGAGGTGCAAAAACTGCTAGGCTGACACCCTATCCCGCTACAATCTGTCGACAACCTGGTACTCTGCGGGGCATTCGCGCTGCCGCCTGGAGCGGGATATTCTGGTCCTCTCGATCATCTGTATCAGCGCGCCCCCTCTCAAAGCCAACCCTCTGGACCGGGCACCCGGGTCGGCGTCAGGCTGCTATGGGTATTGACCGACAGTACCACGGCAGAGCCTGCGACTGATCATGGCGTTCTGCAGCTTGTACTCCAACTGATTGGCACCGTTCTTCTAGTGCCCCCGGACCCATCTCGTTGAAAATTATCATCAAGTTGGAAACAAGAGCCCGACTTTCGCCACACCCGACCCACAAGCGATACATTTCGATTGCTTAGCCCTGTCCTCGACCAAAGACGTTACTGCGAGGACACCCGAAATGGGCCATCGAGAAAGTGCAGCGAACCCTGCCACAAAATCCGAACCCACCAAAGGTATTAAAACCTATCTGCTAAATCTTGGCAAAGCGGTTGCGACCCTTGCGCTCATCGCTCTGACCTTGTTCATCCCGGCAGGATCTACTGCGGCTACGGGGCAATCCCCCTATATTGTTCGCAACGATCGCGGCGGTTTTCTGCGCGAGCGCCTGATAGAACTGCGCGAACTGCGCGCCTCGGGGCGGCAGGTGGAAATCCGTGGAAGGGTTTGTTATTCAACCTGTACTCTGCTGCTAAGCCTGCCCAATACCTGCATTTCGCCACGAACCCAATTTGGGTTTCATGGGCCATCTGAAGGTGGTCACCCCCTCTCGCCCGAGAAATTCGACTATTACTCCCGCATTATTGCCCAGCACTACCCGGCGAAACTGAACCGATGGTATATGCAGACCGGGCGCAAACGCATCAACCGCCTGTTCAAGATCAAAGGCAGCGAGATTATCCGCATGGGTGTGCGCGCCTGTTAAGAAACCGCGCCACGGCAATCGTAGCAGGCAGGACCCGGGCGCAGAGCCGGCGACGAAAATAGTCACCAAATAGCCAAAATAAGATTATATTCCGCATACTATTGTACATCTTTGATGCCTCTCTTTGGTGATTTTGACTAAAGTGCAAAACCAGCAGAGAGGTTTTGCCATGCCCACGTTTCACAATCGCCTGACGACCCTGCGGCGACAGCTGCATCAGCAGCCTGAATTGGGCTTTCAGGAACAACGTACCAAAGCCCTTGTGGCGCAGCGGCTGCGGAATCTCGGCCTGGAGGTGCACGAAGGCATCGGCGTAATTGGGCTGCTTCGATCCGGCACCGGCAATCGCGCCATCGGGGTGCGGGCCGATATGGATGCCCTGCCGATCCAAGAGATCAGCCGCCATGACTACGTCTCGCAGAATCCCGGTGTGATGCATGCCTGCGGCCATGATGGGCATATGGCTATGGCGCTGGGGGCGGCAGAAAAGCTGGCGGCGGATCCGGATTTTGACGGCACCGTGGTGTTCATCTTTCAGCCCAATGAAGAACATGGGCTGGGCGCGCGTGCCATGCTTGACGCTGGCCTGCTGGATCAGTTTCCGATGCAAGAGGTCTATGCCATCCACAATCTGCCCGGTGCCCCGCTGGGTCAGGTGGCAACCCGCGTCGGGCAAATCTGCGCCAGCGAGAGCCTGTTTGAAATCACCCTGCGCGGCCAGGGCGGTCATGCCTCGATGCCGCATGTCGGGGTTGAGGTGCTGAGCCTGGGTGCCGAACTGGTCATGGCGCTGCAAACCATCGTTTCACGCAAACTGCATCCGGCGGCGGGGGCGGTGGTTTCGGTCACCGAATTCATCACCGATGGGCAGCGCAACGTTCTACCCGGACAGGTCACGCTAAAAGGTGACGTGCGTGCGCGTCAGCCGACCGACCGCCAGGCGCTAGAACGCTTTATCCGCCAGATCAGCACTGGCCTGGCGGCCGCCCATGGCGCCCAGGTCGAGATCAGCTTTGACACCGAGTTCATCGAAACCCTGAATGCGCCAGAGCCGGTACAGGCCCTGGTGCGGGTGGCGCAGGCGCAGGGGTTGGAGACCCTGGCTGACTGCCCCCCGATGACCTTCTCTGAGGATTTCGCCCATTTCACCGCCGCTGTGCCGGGGTGCTTTTTTCTGCTGGGCAATGGCACCGATGGGCCGAATGGCCAGCCGCTACATGCGGCAGACTATGACTTTAACGATGCGCTATTGCCGCTCGGGGCCGAGCTTTGGGCCGCCCTGGTGCGCGATCGCCTTCCCAAGCGAAAGACCGTGTAATGTCAGACCTGCTTCCCTTTACCAGATTGGATCACTTTGCCACGACGAAACAGCCGGGTGATGCCGCCCTGCAGGTGATCACACCTCAGGATTTTGCCGCCGCCCGCACAGAGATTTGCCAATGGCCCGGTTACAAGCCGACTCCGCTGATATCTCTGGCGTCCTTGGCGACCAGGATCGGCGTCGGGGCGGTGCTTTACAAGGACGAAGGCCCACGATTTGGCCTGGGCAGCTTCAAGGCGCTTGGCGGGTCTTACGCGGC
Source organism: Pseudophaeobacter sp. (assembly GCF_048267565.1). Lineage (NCBI taxonomy): Bacteria > Pseudomonadati > Pseudomonadota > Alphaproteobacteria > Rhodobacterales > Roseobacteraceae > Pseudophaeobacter > Pseudophaeobacter sp. The sequence continues at coordinate 6,192 of NZ_JBLWXG010000021.1, forward strand.
ACTGCGCGTGTTGCAGCGCGAAATTTCGGCCCGGCTGGGCCATGAAGTCTCGCTGGCAGATATTCGCAAAGGCAAATACCGCGCAGAGGCCGCGAAGATCACCCTGGTGTCGGCCACCGACGGCAATCACGGGCGCTCGCTCGCCTGGGGCTGCCAGCGTTTTGGCGCGCCCTGCCGCATTTACATCCACGCCGAGGTCAGCGCAGGCCGTGCGGCGGCGATGCGTGATCTGGGCGCCGAAGTGATCCGTATTGATGGCGATTATGACGCCTCGGTCTTGCTCGCGAAACAGGACGCGGCAGAAAACGGCTGGTTTGTGGTTTCCGACACCTCGTGGCAGGGCTATTCAGAACCGCCCCGCGATGTGATGGCCGGCTATGGCGTGATGGTGCAAGAAATCTGTGACGAACTGAAACAGCCACCCAGCCATGTGTTCTTGCAGGGTGGGGTTGGAGGACTGGCGGCCGGGGTTGCGGCCGGCCTGCGCCAGCACTGGGGGGCACAGGCCCCGCGGGTGGTCATTGTGGAACCGGCCTTGGCCGCCTGCCTCATTGCCAGTGGCCGCGCCGGTCAGTCGACCAATTTTGCCATCAAAGAGGAAACCCTGATGGCTGGCCTGTCCTGCGGCGAGCCTTCTCCCATGGCCTGGCAGATCCTGTCCGAGGAAGCCGCCGATTTCCTGACAATCCCGGATAGCCTGGTGGCCCCTTCTGTCCGGCTGCTGGCCCGCCCGCTGCCGGGGGATCCCAGCATCGAGGCCGGCGAAAGCGCGGTTGCGGGGCTCGCGGCATTGATTGCCGCCTGCGCCGATCCTGCGCTGGCACAGCAGCTGGGGCTGGCAAGCGACTCGCGGGTCTTGCTGATCGGCTCTGAAGGCGTCACCGACCCGGAAATCTTTGGCCGGATCATGGCAGGCAGCGATGTTGCATAACCCGCCAGAGCGCGGCTTTGCCGAGGCCGAATTTGCCGCCCGCACCCAAAAGGCGCAGGCGCTGATGCTGGCGCAGGGTCTGGACGGGCTGCTGCTCCTGTCTGAACCAGAAGTGCGCTATTTCAGCGGCTTTCACACCCTGTTCTGGCAAAGCCCGACGCGCCCCTGGTTTCTGTTTGTACCCGCCACCGGCAAACCCATCGCGGTGATCCCTGAAATTGGCGCCGCCCTGATGCGTAAAACCTGGATCGACGACATTCGCAGCTGGAGCGCCCCTGCCCCGCAGGACGATGGCATCAGCCTGTTGCAAGACCTCTTGGCACCACTGGCGCAACGGCGCGGTCGCCTCGGGGTTCTGACCGGGCACGAAACCGCCTGGCGAATGCCGCTGGCAGATTGGCAGCGGCTGCTGACCAGCCTGCCAGGACTGGATCTGGCAGATGCCACTGGGTTGGTGCAGGGGTTGCGCATGGTCAAATCCGAGGCCGAGATCGCCAAGCTGTCCCATATCTGCGCCATCGGGTCTGCAACCTTTGCCAAAGTGCCGGAACTGATTGCGCAGGGCATGCCCCTGGAAGAAGCCTTTCGGGCCTTTCGCTGCGCCGGGCTGGCCCAGGGGGCAGATGATCTGCCCTATCTGGTTGGCGGTGCCGGGCCGGGCGGCTATGTTGATGTGATCTCGCCACCTGGCCCCCGCCGCCTGCAAGAGGGCGATATCCTGATGCTGGACACTGGTGCCAGCTGGGATGGCTACTTCTGCGATTTTGACCGAAATTTTGCGATTGGCTCTGCCGATGATGTAGCCCGCCGCGCCTATGATGTGCTGTGGCGCGCCACCGAGGCGGGGCTGGCGGCGGCCAGACCGGGAAACAGCATTTGCGATCTGTTCCAGGCAATGCAGCGCGTAATTGCCGAGATGGCCCCGCAGGGCGGCGACATCGGGCGACTGGGGCACGGGCTGGGAATGCAACTGACCGAACAGCCCTCTATCGCTGCATTTGAGCACAGTCCGCTAAAGCCAGGCATGGTGCTGACGCTGGAGCCTTCGCTGGGGTACGGTGATGGGCTAATCATGGTGCATGAGGAAAATATCGTCATCACCGATCAGGGGGCAAGACTGCTCAGCCAGCGAGCGGCGCCCGAGCTGCCAGTAATTTAACCGGTAATTTGGCCAATCTTACAAGGGGCACGCGGGGCATTGGGGCTGGACGGACTGGATATTCAGCTTGTCCTTTGTCGGGGTTCCACGCTTTATCTGCATATGGATGACAAAGATCTCAAGATACTGAAACAGGTTCAGCACAATGCCCGCCTGACCGCAGAGGCGCTGAGCGCCGAGTTAGGCCTGTCGCCAGCAGCCGTGCAAAAACGCCTGAAGCGGCTACGCGAGACCGGGGTGATCGAACGCGAAATCGCGGTGCTATCTGCTGCCAAGCTTGGCCGCGAGATGACGGTAATTGTCGAAGTGCTGCTGGAGCGCGAAAGCCGCCAGCATCTGGATGCTTTCAAACAGCGCATGCGGGCGGCACCGCAGGTACAACAGTGCTATTACGCCACTGGCGCGGCCGATTTCATCCTGATTGTCGTGGTTCAGGATATCACTGAATATCAGGCGTTTACCCAAGAACACTTCTTTGATGAATCAAATGTCAGCCGGTTCAACAGCTCAGTAGTAATGGAACGGGTCAAAGTCTCGCTTGATGTGCTATAGGCTGCCCGCAAGGCCTGTTGGCTCATGGCTATACTCTTAGACAAAACCGCCTTATGATTGTGCTTAATCAGGAGCAGAGTCACATGAAGGCTACATTCAGAGACGTCAAATCGGACATCATGGCGAAAATCACCTCTGGTGAATGGGAGCCAGGCAGGCTGCTGCCCAATGAGATGGATCTGGCCGAAATCTATGGCTGCGCCCGCGCCACCGTCAACCGCGCGATGCGGGAATTGGCCGATGAGGGCGTGGTCGAACGCCGCCGCAAGGCTGGCACCCGCGTGCGGATGGCACCGGTGCGCCAGGCGCGGTTTTCCATCCCCATCGTGCGGGTCGAGATCGAAGAACAAAATTCCACATACCGCTATGCGCTGGTCAGCCAGGACGTCGTGGCGGCACCGCAGTGGCTGCGCGCACGGTTGCAGCTGGCGGCCGATTGCCCGGTTCTAAGCCTGACCTGTATGCATTATGCGGATGGCGCGCCCTATCAGTTCGAAGAACGCTGGATCAGCCTTGGTCTGCTACCACAGGCCCAAGAGGCTGATTTTTCCGAGATCGGGCCAAATGAGTGGCTCGTGTCGACTGTGCCGTTTTCGGATGCAGAGATTGCCTTTTCCGCGACGGCAGCAACGCCGGACCTGGCGGATCATCTGGGCTGCGCGCAGGGGGCAGCGCTGTTCACGGTTGAACGCTCTACCTGGCTGAAAGGCGAAGCCATCACCTTTGTCCGCCAGAGCTTCCGTCCCGGTCATCGTATGACCAGCCGCTATTAGACAGGTGCCAAACCTGCAGCTATGGCCGCGCGTGGGGGGTGATTTAGGCTGGGCAACGGGCCCGATTGAACCCGTTGCCGCCAGTGTTTTACTTCAAGATGCCAGGCAGGCGCAGATTGTGCACGCGGGCGCAATCCTTGGCCTCTTCATAGCCCGCATCGGCGTGACGCATGACGCCCGACGCGGGGTCGTTCCACAGCACCCGCTCCAGCCGCTTGGCCGCCGCATCGGTGCCATCGGCGCAGATCACCACACCGGAATGCTGGGAAAAGCCCATGCCAACGCCACCACCATGGTGCAGCGATACCCAGGTTGCACCCGAAGCCGTATTGGTCAGCGCATTTAGCAGTGGCCAATCCGAAACCGCGTCAGAACCATCCATCATGGCTTCGGTTTCGCGATTGGGCGAGGCCACCGACCCAGAATCCAAATGATCCCGACCAATGACAACCGGCGCGCTCAGCTCGCCATTCTTGACCATCTCATTGAAGGCAAGCCCGGCCTTGTGGCGATCGCCCAGACCAATCCAGCAGATCCGCGCTGGCAGGCCCTGAAAGGCAATGCGCTCATCCGCCATGTCCAACCAGTTGTGCAGATGCGTGTTCTCGGGGAACAGCTCTTTCATCTTGGCGTCGGTCTTGCGAATGTCTTCTGGGTCACCAGACAGCGCCACCCAGCGGAAGGGACCAATGCCGCGGCAGAACAATGGCCGGATATAGGCCGGGACAAAGCCGGGGAAATCAAAGGCGTTTTCCAGCCCTTCTTCCAGCGCCATTTGGCGAATGTTATTGCCATAGTCCACGGTGGGAACACCCATGGCATGGAATTTACACATCGCATCCACCTGCACGCGCATGCTGGCCCGGGCGGCTTTTTCAACGGCTTTCTTGTCGGTCTCGCGCTTTTCCTTCCACTCGCCCATGGTCCAGCCCTGCGGCAGATAACCGTTCACCGGGTCATGAGCCGAAGTCTGATCGGTGACGATATCGGGGCGGATACCCCCTGCTTCGGCACGGGCCAGCAGCTCGGGGAAGATATCGGCGGCATTGCCCAGAAGGCCAACGGATTTGGCCTCGCCTGCCTTGGTCCAGCGCTCGATCATTTCCAACGCTTCGTCCAGGGTTTCCGCCTTTTCATCCAGGTAGCGGGTGCGCAGGCGGAAATCGAGGCTATCGGGGTTGCATTCCACGGCCAAACAGCAAGCGCCGGCCATGACAGCCGCCAAAGGCTGGGCACCGCCCATACCGCCAAGGCCACCGGTCAGAACCCATTTGCCTGTCAGATCGCCCTCATAGTGCTGGCGCCCAGCTTCGGCGAAGGTTTCATAGGTACCCTGCACGATGCCCTGGGTTCCGATGTAGATCCACGAGCCCGCGGTCATCTGACCGTACATCATCAGACCCTTTTTATCGAGCTCGTTAAAGTGATCCCAGTTGGCCCAATGCGGCACCAGATTGGAGTTGGCAATCAGCACCCGCGGTGCATCCGCATGGGTCTTGACGATGGCGACAGGCTTGCCGGATTGCACCAGCAGGGTTTCATCGTCTTCCAGGTCTTTCAGGCTGTCAACGATGAGGTCGAAATCATCCCAGGTACGCGCGGCGCGACCGATGCCACCATAGACCACCAGTTCATGCGGGTTTTCCGCCACATCCGGGTGCAGGTTGTTCATCAGCATCCGCATCGCCGCTTCGGTCTGCCAGCTTTTCGCGGTGATCTCGGATCCAGTGGGCGGATAGATGTCACGGGTATTCTTGCGGGGATCGGTCATGTTGTACCTCCGGTCTGAGGAGCCCAGTCTACCAGGCTGTTAAGTATATGTTTCAGGTGAACGCGCAGGCGGCTGGCCTTGGTCTGGTCATAGGTCCAGGGCGCAGCCTCAGCGCTAAGATAGGTGGACTGCGCCAATTCCATCTGGATGGCATGTAGCCCTTCATCGGGGCGGCCATAGTGGCGGGTGGTCCAGCCGCCTTTGAAACGGCCATTCAATACCGAGCTGTAGCCTTCAGCCCCGGCGCAGATCCCTGTGACGATCTGTTCAATTTCAGCGTCGCAGGTGGTGCCCAGATTGGTGCCGGTGTTGAAATCCGGCAGGGTGCCGTCAAACAGAAACGGGATATTCCCCCGGATTGAATGGCAATCATACAGAATGGCAAAGCCATGCAGATCCCGCACCCGCATTAGCTCGGCCTCCAGCGCGGCATGATAGGGCGCGTGAAAGGCGGCGCGGCGCGCGTCAATCTCGGTCGCGCTGGGGGGCTGATCCCAAATATCATGGCCATCAAAATCCGTCAGCGGCACCAGCGTCGTGGTGTTTTGCCCCGGATAGAGCGAGCGTCCCGAAGGGTCGCGATTGGCATCAATCACATAGCGATGGAAGGTAGCGCGCACCGTAGTGACTCGGGGTACAAGTCCTTCATAAAGCTGATGAATGTGCCAATCTGTATCATCCAGCCCCCGGCCCCGCAGGTTCAGGTTTGCCAGGATATTGGCAGGCACATGGGTGCCAGTATGCGGCAGCCCCAGCACCAGGGGGCTATCGCCCCGGTGGATTTCAACGGGCGCAATCATGCAGAAAGCTCCGGCATGGGAACATCGGTACAACGGGCAATCGCGCCGCTGGTGATCAGCGCCGAGGCCGCTTCGATGTCGGGGGCGGTATAACGGTCATCGCCCAGCGGGGCGACCTGCGCACGCAGCTGTGCCATCACCTGCGACAGCGCCGGGCTGGTTGGCAGGGGCGCACGGAACTCGACACCCTGCGTCGCGCAGAGCAGCTCTACCCCGAGGATGCGTTCCAGGTTCTGCAGCATCTGCCCAAGGCGACGCGCACCATGGGCCGCCATCGACACGTGGTCTTCCTGATTGGCCGATGTTGGCGTGCTGTCAGTCACGCATGGGTTGGCCAGATGTTTGTTTTCGCTCATCAATGCGGCGGTCGTCACCTCAGCGATCATGTAGCCCGAATTCAAGCCGGGGTTTGGCGTCAGGAAAGGCGGCAGATCGTGGCTCAGCACCGGATCGACAATCAGGGCGATGCGGCGTTGCGCGATCGCGCCAATCTCGGCAATTGCCAAGGCAATCATGTCAGCGGCAAAACCGACAGGCTCGGCGTGGAAGTTCCCGCCGGAAACGATCAAGTCGGCGCCCACCAGCACCAGCGGATTGTCGGTGGCGGCATTGGCTTCGATCTCAAGCGTCTGCGCCGCCTGACGCAGCACATCCATCGCCGCGCCGACAACCTGCGGCTGGCAGCGAATGCAATAGGGATCCTGCACCCGTGCGTCATCCTCACGGTGGCTTTCACGGATGACCGAACCCTCCAGCAAGGCCCGCATGGTGGCGCCCGCCTCGATCTGGCCGCGATGGCCGCGCAGCGTGTGGATTTCGGGCTGCAACGGCGCGGTGGACCCCATGATGGCATCCGTGGTCAGCGCCGAGGTCACCAGCGCGCTTTGGGCCGCGGCCCAGGCCCCAAACAACCCGGCCAGGCCAAAGGCCGTGGAAAACTGGGTGCCATTGATCAGCGCCAGCCCTTCTTTGGGACCAAACTCAATCGGGGTAAGACCGGCGGCGGCCAGGGCCTCGGCGCCGGGCATGATCTTGCCATCATACTCAGCCTCGGCAGCGCCCATCATCACGGCGGCCATATGCGACAGCGGAGCCAGATCTCCCGAAGCTCCAACCGAACCCTGGGCGGGAATGACCGGGGTGACGCCCGCCTCCAGCATGGCCTCTAGCAGATCGACGACCTCTAGCCGCACCCCAGAGGCACCGCGCCCCAGACTCAGCAGTTTGAGCACCATCATCAAGCGCGCATGGCCACGCGGGATGGCCGGGCCGACACCACAGCAGTGGCTGAGAATCAGATTTCGCTGCAGCGTGGCGGTATCCTGCGCCGCGATCTTGACGCTGGCCAATTTGCCAAAGCCAGTGTTCACCCCGTAAACGGCGGCCTCGCCGGCGGCGGCTGCGGCAATGCGGCTCTGGGCAAGTTCAATGGCGGGGCGACAGGCTGCATCCAGGCGCACGGGGCATTCTGTGCGAAACACATGCTCCAGTTCTGCCAAAGAAACATTGCCGGGGGTCAGGGTTACTGTGGTCACTGGGAGCCTCCAAAAATGCGGTCGTGAAGCGGGTTAAAGCCGATACGATAGGCCAGTTCAGCCGGGTGGCTGACATCCCAGATGGCAAGATCGGCGCGCTGACCAACCGCGAGGGTACCGCAATCGGTCAGGCCAAGGGCACGGGCCGCATGGGATGTGACGCCGCGCAGAGCCTCTTCTGGGGTCATGCGGAACAGGGTGCAGCCCATGTTCATCGTCAGCAACAAAGAGGTCATCGGCGCAGAGCCGGGATTGCAATCGGTTGCCAGTGCCATCGGCACACCCGCCGCGCGCAGCGCCGCAATGGGCGGTGCCTGGGTTTCGCGCAACGTGTAGAATGCGCCTGGTAGAATAGTGGCAACGGTGTCGGCTGCGGCCAGGGCCTCTACGCCATCTTGATCCAGATATTCGATATGATCCGCCGAGAGCGCGCCATATCGCGCCGCCAACTGCGCCCCGCCAAGATTCGACAGTTGTTCGGCATGCAGCTTCACTGGCAGGCCCATCTCTTGGGCAACATCAAAGACTAGCGCGATCTGATCCGGGGAAAAGGCAATGCCTTCACAAAACCCGTCCACCGCATCAACCAGCCCTTCCTGATGCGCAGCCCGCAGGGTGGGGATGCAGACATCGGTGATATAGGCATCGGGGCGATCGCTATACTCTGCCGGGATGGCATGGGCACCAAGGAAGCTGGTCACCACCCGAATGGGACGGTGCTGCGGCAGGGCACGGGCGGCGCGCAGCATGTTCAGCTCGGTCTCACGGTCCAGCCCATAGCCGGATTTCACCTCAATGGTACTGACGCCTTCGGCCAGCATGGCATCAACGCGGGGCAATGCCTGTGCGATCAGCGCGTCGACGCTGGCGGCGCGGGTCGCGGCAACAGTAGAAACAATACCACCGCCGGCGCGGGCCACCTCTTCGTAGCTGGCCCCATTCAGCCGCAGTTCAAATTCTGCGGCACGGTTGCCGCCGTGCACAACGTGGGTGTGGCAATCAATCAGCGCTGGCGTCACCAGCCGGTTTCCCAGATCAGTTTTGGGCAAATCGGCATAGTCCGTCGGCAGCTCTGCCTCGGCACCGATCCAGGCGATCCTGCCATCGACCAGGGCAATCGCTGCCGCCTCTATCAGACCATAGGGCGCGGCCGTCTCGCCCATGGTTGCGGCGCGAAGCGCGACTAAAACTTGATTGACGTCCTGCATATCTGCCTCACCAATTCTGCATTTCCCTCTTTTCTGGTACAAATCAATATGCCATATGTCTAGACATAAAATGAGGACGTGACATGACCGTGATCTTTGCAAACCGAGCTCTTCTGGCCACTGGCTGGGTACAAAACACCCGGCTGACCCTGCGCGATGGTACGATTAGCGCCATTGAATCGGGGGCCGAACCACAGGCCGGAGATCAGCACGTCGATACGATTTTGCCAGCGCTGGCAAATCTGCACAGCCACAGTTTTCAGCGCGCCATGGCCGGGATGACGGAATACCGCAAGGCCGGGCGTGATAGCTTTTGGACCTGGCGCGACCTGATGTACCGCTTTACCGCGCATCTGACCCCAGAGCAGATCGAAGCCATCGCAGCGCTGGTTTTCTTGGAGATGCAGGAAGCGGGCTATGCCTCGGTTGGAGAATTCCACTATCTGCACCACCAGAAATCTGGCAAGCCCTATGATAATCTTAGCGAACATTCCGACCGGATCATGGCAGCCGCCCAGCTCAGCGGAATCGGCCTGACGCATCTGCCTGTGCTGTACAGCTATGCTGGCGTTGGCAAACAGCCACTGGAACAGGGGCAGATGCGCTTTGGCAATGATGTGGATCGTTTCTGCCGACTGGTCGATCAGGCCCGCACCCATGCCAAAGCCACCCTGCCCGCAGATTGCCGGGTTGGAATTGCGCCGCATTCGCTGCGGGCCACCGCGCCCGATGATCTGGCGATTGTTCTGGCCGCGCAGGGCAATGCTTCAAACCCCGTGCATATCCATATCGCGGAACAGCCCAAAGAAGTGCAGGAGGTGCAGGCAGGTCTGGGCGCACGCCCGGTAGAGTGGCTGTTGGACAATGCGCCGGTTGATGAAAACTGGTGCCTGATCCATGCCACCCATATGACCGAATCCGAGACCCGCGCCATGGCGGCATCCGGCGCGGTGGCGGGGCTGTGCCCGGTGACCGAAGCCAACCTTGGCGATGGCCCTTTTAACGGTCCAACCTACCTGGAGGCCGGCGGGGCCTTTGGGGTTGGATCAGATTCGAACGTGCTGATTTCGCTCACCGAAGAACTGCGCACCTTGGAATATTCCCAGCGCCTGCGCGATCTGTCGCGCAATGTGCTGGTGCGGGGCGAAGGCTCGGTTGGCCATGCACTTTATACCGGGGCAGCCCAGGGCGGTGCCCAGGCGCTGGGGCGTACAGCCGGGACCATCGCGCCGGGCCAGCTGGCAGATCTGGTTGCGATCGACAGCAATCATCCCTCGCTCTGTGCGCTTGGCCAGGATCAATTGTTGGACGGGCTGGTCTTTGCGGCCAAGGATCATGTGGTCACCGACCTATGGTCTGCCGGTCGGCACTGTGTTCAGGCGGGGCGCCATATCGCACGGGATCAGATTCTGGCCCGGTATCGCAGCGCCATGACAGAACTGCTTGCAGCAATTGGCTAGTCGCCGCCTCCACCGCCGCCCTGGCGCTATGAGGCTATGGGGCGGCAGCCGCGCTGCCGCTCACGTCGCTGCGGGCAATGGCAACAGATTTGACCACCGCATAGCAGTGGCTACCCGGTGCCAGCTCCAGTGCCTGGGCTGATCGGCGTGTGATACGAGCCAACACCCGGCCAGCATCCGTTTTTAACGATACCATCGCGCCGGGGCCGCTGCCGCTGCGGATATTTTCCACCTCTGCGGGCAGGATGTTCAGGGCGGAGAGGCCTTCGGGTTTTTGCCGGGACAGAATGACATCCTGGGCCAGAATGCGCAGACGCAGCAGGCAGCCCGGAGCCTGTGGCACCTGCGGCAAAAACAGGGAAATGCCACCGGCTGACAGTTCGCTCAGCCCATCGGGATGGTGGCGCAGCAGCCGCGCTTCAAGCAGAGCACCAGCCGCCCGCACCCCGGTTGGCATGACCTGCGCATCCCCCAAGACTTCGGCGGCGCTGCCCTGACGCTGCACCTGGCCATCCTTCAGCACCACAACAGAGGTGGCCAGCCTGGCGACCTCGGCGGCGGAATGGCTGACATAGAGAACCGGGATTTTCACCTCGTCGCGCAGCCGTTCAAAATAGGGCAAGATCTCTTCCTTGCGGGCGGCGTCCAGCGCCGCCAGAGGCTCATCCGCGAGGATCATATCGGGCGCAGAGAGCAGCGCGCGACCAATGGCAACCCTCTGCTTTTCGCCGCCCGACAGGCCGGTCGGGCGCCGCTCTAACAAGGGGGCGATGCCCAGCATGGCGATGATCCGGTCAAAATCGTCCCGCGCCGCGCCTTTTGGTGCAAACCAGCGGCCAAACAAAAGGTTCTGGCGGACGTTCAAATGGGGGAACAGGCGGCCCTCTTGAAAGATATAGCCAATGCGGCGACGGTGCGGCGGCAGCCAGATGCCGCGCTCCAGATCAAACAACACTCGGTCGTGCAGTGCCACCCGCCCGCTCTCGGGGCGGTGCAGTCCGGCCACTGCGTTGACAACAGTGGTTTTTCCCGCGCCTGATCCGCCAAACAGCACGGTCACACCCGTGGGCGCCTGAAAGCGGACATCCAGGGTAAACCCCGGCAATTGCTGCACCAGATCGACCTCAAGCATCACGCGCCTCCGATCCGTTTGCTGGCCCGACGCGCCAGAACCTCCGACAGGACCAGCGCCCCCATGGCCACCACAATAGATACAGCCACCAGCCGCAGCGCTGCAGATTCACCGCCGGGCTGCTGCAAAAAGGCATAGATCGCCGAGGGCAGCGTCTGCGTCTGCCCCGGAATATTCGAGACAAATGTAATGGTGGCGCCAAACTCTCCCATGGCCTTGGCAAAGGCCAGGATGCCCCCCGCTAGGATGCCCGGCAGGATCAGGGGCAGGGTCACGCTGACAAAGACCCAGAACCGACTGGCGCCCAGGGTCGCGGCGGCCTCTTCCAGCTTGGGATCAACCGCTTCGATCGACAGGCGGATCGCCCGCACCATCAAAGGGAAGCCCATGATGGCCGCCGCCAGCGCCGCCCCGGTCCATTGAAAGGCAAACACAATGCCGATCTGCTGCAGCGCACTGCCAACCGCGCTTTGCGGGCCAAAGATCAAAAGCAGCAGATAGCCCGTCACCACCGGCGGCAGGATCAACGGCAAATGCACCAGCCCATTGAGCAGGTGTTTGCCGGGAAAATGCCAGCGCGCCAACGCATAGGCGGCAAAGATGCCAAGGGGCAGCGTCAAGAGGCTGGCCCAGATCGAAACCTTGAGAGACAGCGCCACCGCCTGCCATTCCTCGGGGCCAAGCCAGCTCATGCGGGGTTACTCGACATCAACATCAAAGCCCGCCTCAAGAAAGGCGGCACGCGCCACAGGGCCTTGCAGATAGGCGTACAGGCTGGCCGCCGCCGGGCTGGCCGCCGTCTCGGCATTGGTCACTGGCCGGATCAGCGCCAGCGGATAGCGGATCGGCGCATGACTTTGGGGCGGAAATTCTGCCAGGATCATCACGCGGGGTTCCGCCCGGGCGTCACTGGCGTAGACCACCCCCAGCGGTGCCGCACCCGCCGCCACCAGCGCAAGTGCTGCGCGCACATTATCCGCCTGGGCAACCTGCGGTGCCAACCGCTGCCACAAACCCAACCACTGCAACGCGGATTTTCCATAGACCCCGGCCGGCACCGCCTGCACCAGCGCCATTGCCAGTTTGCCCTGTCCCAGCTGCGCCATCAGGCCCGGATCGTCAAATCCCGAAATCGGCTGCCCGCTGTCGCGGGGGGCAACAAGAACAAGGTGATTGCCCAACAAATTTCGGCGACTGTTGGGCAGGACATGTCCCTTGGCTTGCAGATAATCCATCCAGTCGGGGCTGGCCGGCAGGTAGAGATCGGCCGGGGCACCCAGACTGATCTGACGCGCCAAGATCGAAGATCCCGCTAGCGAGATTGCCAAGCTATAGCCGGTTTCTGCTTCAAAAGACTGGCTGATTTCGTCCAAGGCATTTTTCAGGCTGGCCGCTGCAAACAGCGTCACATCCGCCGCGCGCAGCCCCCCCGCTGCGCCAAGCAGGACCGCCAGAGCCAACAGGCCGGGCCAGGCAACCGCTGTCAGAAACCGAGTGATGCGGGACACGACGTCAGACCCTCCCGCAGTCTGCTTCAGATACCTCCCCCTTGGGGTAGCTTTGCGATCTATGCGGGGCAAGTCAAATCTGTAAAGCGCAGCGCATATCACGCCAAAACCCGCACCAGTTTCCTGCTACGGGCTTTGACAAAAGCGGTGACGCGCAATCAGAACAGGGTCAAACCACCCGGATCGGCCGCTGCCGGGGCCTGGGCAGGCTTTGGCGCCGGACGACGGGCTGCTGCCATTTCCTGCTCGCCAAGGCGGCGATCGTTTTCAACCCGTGTCTGCTGGGCGCTTCCGGAAACCGCATGAAAGCGCACACGCCGGGCTGAGGTTCCGCCAACACTGGAGGAAATCACCGGAATACCTTCGTCCTGCAGGAAACCCTGCACAAAATGCGCGTTAGAGGCCCCAATGTCCGACAGGTTGACCGACATTTTTGCCCCGCCAAAGACCTTGGCCTTCAGGTTTTGCCGTTGCGCCCCCTTTTTCATGATGCCGTTGATCAAGAGTTCCATCGCATGGATACCATAGCGCGCGTTGACATCGTTGCCGTTTGCATTGGCCAAAAGGAAGTGATTCATACCGCCAACGCCGTTTTCTGCGTCATAGATACAAGCAGCAATGCAAGAGCCTAAAACAGTAGAGAATACTACTTTTGGGTCAGTCGAAACCCGGTACTCGCCCTGCAGGACCGTGACCGAGGTAGTATTGGCAAAAACTGTTGTCACAGCGCGCTCCTTATCAACATAATCAGGACTTGGCGGCCTGAAGAAGAGCCCCAGCCATACGGGCAAGGGAGACTTGTTTTTCTGCGGCGCCAGTTTCCCAAGCAACCCGTGGCATACCATAAACCACAGAAGACTTTTCATCCTGGGCAAAGGTGGCAGCCCCTGCTTTGCGAAGTTCCAGCAGTCCTCGGGCACCATCTTGGCCCATGCCCGTCAGGATCGCTGCAACTACGTCACTCCCATATGGCACTGCAGAGGTGAACAACGCGTCAACAGACGGAACATGACCGGAAATCGGCGGGCCTTCTTTCATACGGGTGCGCATCGGTTTGCGCTGCGTCATCCCCATGTGGCGACGCTGACCTGCGGCAATGTAAACATGGCCGACCTCCAGCTTTGTATTGTCTTCAGCCTGGACCACCTTGGCGGCACAAATCCGATCCAACAACGACACAAGGCCCTGACCAAAATTCTTGCCAGTATGCTGCACGATCATGGTCGGCGGGCATTGCGCCGGAAAACCGACAAGAACACTGCGCAGGGCCTCTACGCCACCGGTGGAAGAGCCGATCAAGATGATTTTCTTGAAGTCTTTCACAGGGGCAGCTGCCGCCCCCCCCATCCCACGGATGCCAGTCTGTTCACGCCTTGGCGCGTTGACCATCATGTCAAAATACTGGGAAAACTGCTGTGGCGTATCGGTTTTGGTCAGTTCAAAGATACCGGCACCGACATTCAGCAAGGGCGAAGACGTACGCGCAGGCGTCGCCCCTGCACTGTCCATCACCGCCACCCAGCGCGTATCAAGCGCTGAAAACAAGGCCAGCATCATCTCAAATTCGGGCAGTTTGGTGAACCCGTCCTCGACAAAGGCAAATACCGGCTGTGCGGCCTCTGCCTGATTGTAGGCCATCATGAGGTTATTCGCCAACAGCACCTTCATTCCCGGATAGCTGGCTTCCATATGGCTTTGAATTGAACGGGCAAAGGCCCGGTCTGTTGTAATGATCAATAGGTTCTGAGGCTGCAATGTGTCACCCAGTCAGGTTGATCGGTAAGAACCGAAGTTAATGGTCGATCCGGGGCAGTTCATCACCCCGGAGAGCGTCACTTAAAAATCTTGCCACAGGTCCTTGGCGGCATTTCCATCTGCTGCAAAGGCTGCGCTAGCGGACGATGCAAGCGCGTCATCCACATTCCAATCATCGTCACCATGGGCAGAGGGGAGCTGCCCAGCAGGCATGGAACTGGATTGATCTGGCTGCACCCGGGCCACGGTTGCGCCCGCCTTGATGCGAAAACCAGCAACCAATTGCGACAGCTGCGTCGAGTCAGAGTTGAGCAAATGCCCGGCGGCGGTTGCCTGTTCCACCATGGCGGCGTTTTGCTGGGTCACCTGATCCAGCTGGGTCACCCCGGTGT
>NZ_JBLWXG010000022.1:0-17144 GCF_048267565.1 Pseudophaeobacter sp.
GGATGGAGCAGCCCGGTAGCTCGTCAGGCTCATAACCTGAAGGTCGTAGGTTCAAATCCTACTCCCGCAACCAATAATATTAGATAATATCAGTAGCATAGCGCCCCATGGGGCGCTTCTTGCGTTTCCGATCCAAAAGCCGTGGAAGCACGGTGGAAGCAATAGGGACGCGTTTGGTAATGTGGTGAAAAAGAAACACTGCCGTATGTGCGTCAAAAAGGGGGGGGGGCGCGTCTGATCGGGCGGACCAAGGGCGGTATACGCCCATGTATCCCAGGCCGAAGGCAACGCAAGACGGTCATCCGATGCGACGAGCAACGCTACAAACGCTGCAACCGTCCCTCTCGTGACATTGCCCTGCAATGCACTGCCGGGTAGTGATCGAGATCATGTTCGGTAGGTTAAAGGACTGGCGGCGTGTCGCAACCCGCTATGACCGCTGTCCCAAGGTCTTCCTGTCCGCAATCGCCCTCGCGGCAATCGTCATTTACTGGTTATGAGTCCTGACCCTAGCGGTATTGAGTGTTTCAGGTCGATATATGCCATGACTACCCGTCCGGCTATTGCATCCACGTCATCGGACCGTCACGGTGAACAGAGCCACCACGACTGTCGACGGCAACCGTGACAGGCATGTCCTGCACCTCGAACTCGCGGATCGCTTCCATGCCGAGATCCTCGAACGCCAGGACGCGCGCCTTGCGCACCGCCTTCGACACCAGATAGGCGGCCCCGCCGACTGCGATCAGATACGCCGCCCCATGGCGCGCAATGGATGCGACGGTGTCAACATTGCGCTCGGCCTTGCCAATCATCAGCGACACGCCGAGCCGATCGAGCATCATCTCGCTATAGCCATCCATCCTGGTTGAGGTGGTGGGGCCAGCAGGACCGACCACCTCGTCGCCCACCGGATCGACGGGGCCGACATAGTAGATCGCCCGGTCGCGGAATTCGACAGGCAGCGGCTCGCCTGCTTCCAGCATCTGCGCGATACGACGGTGCGCCGCGTCGCGCCCGGTCAGCATCTTCCCAGACAGAAGCAGTTGCTCACCCGGTCGCCACGTGGCGATCTGGTCGCGGGTGAGACCGTCGAGGCTAACACGCCGGGCGCTTTTCCACGTGTCACCAAGGTCGATCTCGGGCCAGTCACAGATCTGCGGCGGCGCCAGTTGCGCCGGACCATCGCCGCGCAGCGTGAAATGGGCGTGGCGCGTGGCCGCGCAGTTCGGCACCAAGGCAACCGGCAACGAGGCCGCATGAGTCGGAAAGCTGCGGACTTTTACATCCAGAACCGTCGTTTGCCCACCAAGCCCTTGCGCACCGATGCCCAGAGCGTTGACGCGCTCGACGATCTCCATCCGCAGCGCCTCCTCAGCGGTATTTGGGCCGCGCGCGCGGAGTTCTGTGATGTTGATGGGCTCATTCAACGCCTGCTTAGCCATCGCCATGGCCTTGTCCACGCTGCCGCCGACGCCGATACCCAGAATACCTGGCGGGCACCAACCAGCGCCCATCACCTTGACCTGCTCAACCACCCAATCGGCGACGTTCGCCGTCGGGTTCAAAACGGCGAAGCGGGTCTTGTTTTCCGACCCGCCGCCCTTGGCCGAGACATGAACTTCGACAGCATTGCCCGCGACCATCTCAACCGTGAGCATGGCAGGTGCGTTGTCGCGGGTGTTCTGCCGCCGCCCGAACGGGTCAGCAACGACCGAGGCACGCAAAGGGTTGCTGTCCAAGCGATAGGCGCGGCGGACTGCGTCATCGACGATCTCCTGCAGGGGTCGGTGCCAGTCGGGCCGCGCCCGCACGCCTATGGCAATATGCACATTGGCCACGCCGGTATCCTGGCACAGTGGCCTGCGCCCCATGGCGGCCATGCGAGAGTTGACCAGGATCTGCGCGATAGCCCCACTTGCAGCGGGGCTTTGCTCCGTCTCCCACGCGCGGGTCATGGCCTGCACGAAGTCGCGCGGGTGGTAATAGGAAATGAACTGCAACGCGTCGGCGATGCTGTCGATCAGGTGGTCCTCGGTGATTGCTGCCATGGTGGTTTACACCTGCCGCACAAAGTCGGTCACGCTGCCGTCGCGGTATTCCGACACGGCCACGATCCGCCCTTCGACCGGATGGATCGCCGCACGGGTCGCCGCCGCCGCCGCCTCGCGTTGCAGGTCCGCGATACTGCGCAGGGGGAGGTCCGTCGCGCGCAAACGCTCCAGCAGGTCGGCGCGTCTCGGGTTCACAGCAATGCCCGCCTCGGTCACCAGCACATCGACAGTTTCACCCGGTGTGGTCACAGTGCCGACGCGGTCTACGACTTTGGCGAAGCCCGCCGCCGTCAGTCGCGTGGTGATGATGGTCAGTTTGGCCCCGGCGGCTGTATCGGCATGGCCGCCAGAGCCGCCATTCATCATCCCATCCGACCGCGTGGTAACATTGACGTTGAAATCCACGTCGATCTCGGTTGCGCCCAGAACCACGGTGTCGAGCATATCCACCACGGCACCGCGCGAGCCGGGGCAGGCATAGACCGAAGCCGACATGCCCAGATGGCGTGGATTGCGGGCGTAGGATTGCACGGCGGCAAGATCGAAGCACTGCACATCCAGAAGGGCCTCGAACAGCCCGGCTTCCAGCATCTTGACGTGAAAGCCGGTAATCCCGCCCGCCGCGAAACTGCCTTTGATCCCGGCAGCGGTCATGAAGCGGGCCAGTTCGTCAGCGGTGGCGATGGAAATGCCCCCGGCGCCGTTTTGCAGCGAAAACCCGGGCACCAGCAGGCCACTAGCCTCGATCACCGCCGCCGTGCGCCGCGCGATTTCCAGCCCGACAGGTTCGGTGGTGGGGCGCGTGATGCCCGACAGGATACCTGCTGCATCGCCGATGCTTTGCACCGGGACCACCCAATCGACAGATTGCTGATCGATCTCGATCTGCGGGACCGGAAAAGGCACCAGTGTATCAGTGACTGCCACAACATTGCGGGCCTTTTCGATATCGGCCTTCGGATAACCCAGGGCGCCACATGCTCGCGGGCCGATCGAACCAGAAATATTGCCAAGCGCATCGGCGGCAGGTGCAGCGATGAAGGCCACATCAATCGGCAGTTCGCCCGCCGCGATGGCCCGCGCCCGCCCGCCATGGGTCCGAAGAACCGCCGGCTTCGGCAACTTCCCGCACGAAATTGCCTCGGCCACCGGACCGGAAATGAAGCCTGCGGAAACCCGCGTGACGGTGCCGCGTTCGATATGGCGCACTAACGATTCATGCACCGGAAAAATCGAAGATGCGGCAACATGCAGGTCCTTCAGCCCGCGTTTCTCGGCCACGGCAAGCACCATGTTCAACACTGCATCGCCGTTTCGCAGATGATGGTGAAAGGATAGCGTTGCACCGTCCTTCACTTCGCAGGCGTCGAATGCGGCCTCCAGATCGGCCAGAAGTTTGCTTTCCACAGACGCTGACGTGTTGCCGCGATAGGGGCGGATATCGCCATAGCCCTCAAGCATGGTCGGGAAGTTTTCTCGGGTCATAGGTTCGCTCACACGCTTCAGGCAGTTTCTGCGCAGCCCGCCCCAAAGGCGCTGCCGGGGCGTTGCGACAGACGCTCGCCATTGAATTTGATCGGGTTCGACAGGAGCCGCATATCGGGACGCATCTCGTGGGGGACTTCCGAGATCATGCCAACCTCTGCAACAAACGGATTTTCCAGTGCGTCGCGTACACTGAGAACCGGGGCGACGGGCAGCAGGCCGCAGAATGTTTCCAGCCAATGCTCAGCCGGGGCTTTGGCGAACTCGGCGTCCAAGACTTCGGTCAGCGCATCGCGGTTCGCTGAGCGCGCGTGTTGATTGACAAAGCGCGGGTCAGTCTTCAGGTCATTCCGTCCCAACTTGTCCACCATCAGTTCCCAGAACCGCTCGGTCATGCACATCACATAGATCCAACCATCCTGCGCCGTGAACGTCTGAACGGGCGAGACCGACATATGCGATCCGCGCGCCACGCGGCTGCTCTCCAATCCCTCGTTGAGATACCACGTCCCGGCATAGCCTAGCTGATGCAGTGCCACGTCGAACAGGCTGACGTCGACATCGCATCCCTCTCCGGTCTGCCCAGCCTTCCGCAGCGCCGCCAGCAGCCCCAGAACGCCAACCGTTCCAGTCATGAAGTCTATAATCGAGACGCCAAAGCGCGTGGGGTCGGCGGACGGATCACCGGTCAAGTGCATCAGCCCGGCTTCGGCCTGCATCAGGAAATCATAGCCCGGCCAGTTGGCACGGGAGTTGTTGCGCCCATAGGCCGAGATATGCAGGCAGACGATGTCCTTCTTCGCGGCCTTCAAGGACGCATAGTCGATGCCAAGTTTCTCTGGCTGATCGCCGCGCAGGTTGTTCATCACCGCATCGGCCGAGCGCACGATGGCCAGAAAGGCTTCGCGCCCTTCTTCGCTTTTCAGATCGAGTGCGATGCTGTTCTTGTTGGTGTTCCAGCCCTGAAACAACAGGCTGTCGTTGTCGCCCAGAAAATATGGACCCATCTTGCGTGCCGGATCGCCACCCGAGGCGGTGTTTTCCACCTTGAACACGGTCGCACCCATATCGGCCAGGTACATTGAACCGTAGGGGCCGGCGGCAAAGTGCTCGACAGTTACGATCTTCAGGCCTTTCAACGGTTTCATTCCGTATCTCCTCTTCGTGCCGATGCCACAGCTGTCATGTGATCGGACTTACTGTCGCGGCCGCGACAAACAGGTCGCAGGCCCGCACGACTTTGTGTGGAACAAGCTTTGATCAAATGCGTTAAGCCGATCAGGGCCAGATATGCCGGGTTTCGGTAACGATGACGCCGTAAAGGGATTTGGCGAAATTCGGAGCGTCCGCGAGCAGCTCTTGACCCTCCTTGCTGGCAAATGCGGCATCGTGGTCTTCGACGGAATCAAACCACAGCTCGGAGAAACCGTCCCAGCCAGCATTTGGGAAGCTTTCACGGTCGATCAGGTTCGTGGTGTAGCGGCGCAGGCCTGGCAGCTTCTTGCAAAGTTCCGCGTGCGTTCCGAGCCAGTGCTCATGAAATTGCTCCAGGGTCAGTTCATCGCGTTTGATCAGATAGCCGATCCGCTTCGCATAAGACATTGCGTCCTCCTCACGTGATTAGAGTTCTGTTCATGAGCGCATGGCGAGCGTCACAGACTCCGTATATTGAAGGGTAGACGAACCAAGCTTATTCATTCAATCTTGTAAATCTGACCTATTTTGCAGATTATCTAAATTAAGCCGTCGCGCTCGGACCACGGTGCATAGCCGGTCGTCAACTTGCCCTTGGAGGACACCAATGTCCGTCAATCTCAAACTCTTGCACACGTTCGCTCAGGTGGCCCAGTTGCGCAGTTTCACCCGCGCCGCTGAAGAACTTGGCCGCACACCATCGGCAATCAGCATGCAGATCGCCGAGCTTGAAGATCAGATCGGGCTAAAATTGCTCGAACGCACAACGCGCAGCGTAGCCCCGACACCGGATGGTGCGCTACTGCTTGAACGGGTCCAGAACTCGATCCGAAGTCTCGAAGACGGGATCGCAGAGGCGCGCGATGCAGCTGAACGTCGAATGGGGCGCGTCGTCTTCGGATGCGCTCCTACAGTGGCTGCAGGGACGCTCGCCCACGTAGTGACCGAGTTTCGCGTGCGTTTTCCGAAGGTGGCACTTCAGGTTCGAGAAGTCACATCAAACGATTTGCTGAACGCCGTCCGGGAACGCGAAATCGATTTTGGTATTACGCCTTTTGTGCAAGCCAAGTCGGACTTGGTGTTCAAGCGCCTGCTGCGCGAGCCGCTGGTGGCTCTGGCCTCACGCGATCATTTCGAGGATCTGCCGGAAACGCTGTCCCTCGATTTTCTGTCTCGTTTGCCACTTCTCGTCATGCAGGGAATGCCAGTTATCGTGCGGCAAGATGGGCGCGAGACGCCTGCGATGCTGACAGAATATCTGGAGCGGTCCGGGCGATCGCTGAACATTGCTTGCAGCGTGCGCCAAGCGACAACACTGGTCGACTTGGCAACATCCGGTTTGGGGGTAGGCCTCGTTCCAAACCTGGCAGTTGCATCTCAGATGCCGGAGCACGTTCGGGTCGTATCACTTTCGAAGCCGGAAGTCGTTCGAGACATCGGAATTGCCACACTCAAGGGAGAGGTTCTGAGCAAGCCAGCGCTTGCGCTGACCGGAATATTCAAGGCGCATCTGAGAGGCACAAGAACTGTACGATGCAATGATAAGATGTAAGGTTCCCGCAACGACAGTTGTCTCTTTGGTGCTGTGCTATGATAGTCCATGTTGTACGGGACGGCGCTGAGACGCTGACGCTTGCTTATTTCGAGGCAACTCCACCCTGAAACCGCCGTTGACCTGTCTTTGCGCGGGGCCGGATGGCTGAACAATTATCGTGTATGTATGGTGTGCGCTGCGGTTCCGTGCAGAATAAAACGGTCCGCAATGGAAGAGCTGACCGACCGTCTGTCTGACTCAATTTAGTAGCGACTTTAGGTGTGCAACTTGTGTGCAATCCAAGGTCAAGGACCGGAAAGCGCACGATTTCGGCCTCCTGCGCAAACGCAGCTAACTCACCCTTTGTCCGCTTAACTGCCGTTCCTTCACTCTGGGCTAAATGTCCGGTTCCTCAGTGCCGCGCGTAGGGCACGTCTTGCCAGAATGGTCATAGTGAACGGCATATGATGCGGATGCCTGATCGGCCACCTCGACTTATCCACGCAATTCCAACATCGATATATTGACAGCGGGAGCGCGCTTCCCCCAATATGCAGTTGCTTTGGTTCCTGCGAGGTGACTCGCAGGCTAAGAGGGAAGCCGGTGCGGTCACACGACCAATTCCGGCACTGCCCCCGCAACTGTAAGCGGCGAGTCTGGGTCTAATCCACTGGTGCAAGGTCGCGCCGGGAAGGCCGACCAGAGACGTTCGAGCCGCAAGTCAGGAGACCTGCCAGGGCATGAACGACGACCGCGGCGGAGGGCCCGGGTGCGTAGATGGGCCCTTTGGTCCTGTCTTCGTGTCCCCTCTGTCCAGAGGCAACCAACTGGCAAGGGACAAAAATATGAGCATCACCGTCTATTCCAAACCCGCCTGCGTGCAATGCACCGCGACCACCCGCGCCCTGACCGCACGTGGCATCGACTATAACGTGGTCGACCTGACCGAGGATGCGGCGGCGATGGAGATGGTGGCCGGGCTGGGTTACCGCCAGGCGCCAGTCGTCGTCGCGGGCGACGACCACTGGGCAGGCTTCCGCCCCGACATGATCAGCCGCCTGTCCTGAGGGCGGGGGCTTCGGGATGGGGGGGCTCGTCTATTTCTCCAGCGGTTCGGGCAACACCGCCCGTTTCGTCGAGCGCCTTGGCCTTCCCGCCACGCGTCTGCCCCTGCGGGGCGATGCCGCCTTGCCGGTGATGATCGGGCCCTTCGTGCTGATCTGCCCGACCTACGCGGACGGCGAAGGCCGGGGCGCGGTAGCGAAGCCGGTGATCCGGTTCCTGAATGTCGAGACCAACCGCAGCCATCTGCGCGGCGTGATCGCCAGCGGCAACCGGAATTTTGGAAACACTTTCGCGATGGCCGGACATGTCATCGCGCGGAAATGCAACGTGCCCGTGCTCTATCGTTTCGAGCTGGCCGGCACAGACACCGACATCGCCCGCGTCCGCGACGGGCTACAAACCTTTTGGGGATCCCGATGCTTGACGCCAGCCTGACCCAAGGCCTCGATTACCACGCGCTGAACGCGATGCTGAACCTCTATGACGAAGAGGGGAACATCCAGTTTGAAGCAGACCGGATGGCGGCGCGGCAGTATTTCCTGCAACACGTCAACCAGAACACGGTCTTCTTCCACTCGCTGGAGGAGAAGCTAGGCTATCTGGTGGACGAGGGTTATTACGAGGCGCAGGTGCTGGAGCAGTATTCAAAGGCCTTCCAGCGGAAGATCTGGGACGCAGCATTCGCAAAGAAGTTCCGCTTCCCCACCTTCCTCGGCGCCTTCAAATACTACACCTCCTACACGCTGAAGACCCGGGACGGGCAGCGCTTCCTTGAGCGCTACGAAGACCGCGTGGTGATGAATGCGCTGGCGCTGGCGCGCGGCGACGAGACACTCGCCATGCAGCTGATGGAGGAGGTCCTGTCGGGCCGGTTCCAGCCGGCCACGCCGACCTTTCTGAATGCGGGCAAGAAGGCGCGGGGCGAGTTCGTCTCGTGTTTCCTGCTGCGGTTGGAAGACAATATGGAGAGCATTGGGCGCGGTATCAACTCGGCCCTGCAACTGTCGAAACGTGGCGGCGGCGTGGCCTTGATGCTGACCAATATCCGCGAATACGGCGCGCCGATCAAAGGGATCGAGAACCAGTCCTCGGGCGTCATCCCGGTGATGAAACTGCTTGAGGACAGCTTTTCCTATGCCAACCAGCTGGGAGCGCGGCAGGGCGCGGGCGCGGTCTATCTGAACGCGCACCATCCCGACATCCTCAGCTTCCTCGACACCAAGCGCGAGAATGCGGACGAGAAGATCCGGATCAAGACCCTGAGCCTTGGGGTGGTGATACCGGACGTGACCTTCGAGCTGGCGAAACGGAACGAAGACATGTATCTCTTCTCGCCGCACGACGTGGAAAAGGTCTATGGCTGCGCCTTTTCGGAGATCTCGGTCACCGAGAAATATGCCGAGATGGTCGACAACCCCAAGATCCGCAAGAAGAAACTCAACGCGCGCGCCTTCTTCCAGACCCTGGCCGAAATCCAGTTCGAAAGCGGCTACCCCTACATCATGTTCGAGGACACGGTGAATTCGGCCAACCCGATCGCCGGTCGGATTTCGATGTCCAATCTCTGTTCTGAAATCCTGCAAGTGAACACCGCGTCCGAGTTCACGGATGACCTGTCTTACGCGCAGATGGGCACCGACATTTCCTGCAATCTCGGTTCCATGAACATCGCCCGCGCCATGGATGGCGGCGATCTGGCGGGCACCGTCGGCACCGCGATCCGGGCATTGAATGCGGTGTCGGAAATGTCCGCCATCGATAGTGTTCCCTCGATCCGCAAGGGCAATGACGAGGGCCATGCCATTGGTCTTGGCCAGATGAACCTGCATGGCTACCTCGCCCGCGAGCGGATCCATTACGGCTCGGCTGAGGGTATCGACTTCACAAATATCTACTTCTGCACCGTGTTGTTTCACGCCCTCAGTGCATCCAACGCGTTGGCGCAGGAGAAGGGCACACGGTTCAAGGGCTTTGAGGACTCGACCTATGCCGATGGCAGCTTCTTTGCCAAATACGTCGACCGGGACTGGCTGCCGGAGACCGACCGGGTGCGCGAACTGTTCGAGAGCGCCGGCATCCCTGTGCCGAGCCGCAAGGACTGGTCCGCCCTGTGCGACAAGGTGAAGGAGCACGGGCTTTATAACCGCAACCTGCAGGCGGTGCCGCCGACCGGGTCGATCAGCTATATCAATTATGCCACCTCCTCGATCCACCCGATCACCGCCAAGATCGAGATCCGCAAGGAAGGCAAGATCGGCCGCGTCTACTATCCGGCGCCCTATATGACCAACGACAACCTCGAATATTACCGCGATGCCTATGACATCGGTCCCGAGGCGATCATCGACACCTATGCGGCGGCGACGCAGCATGTGGACCAGGGGCTGTCGCTGACCCTGTTCTTCCCGGCGGAGGCCTCGACCCGAGACATCAACCGCGCGCAAATCTATGCGTGGAAGAAAGGGATCAAGACGATCTACTACATCCGTCTGCGCCAGCAGGCGCTGGAAGGTACGGAAGTCGAGGGCTGCGTGTCCTGTTCGCTGTAACCTGAGGTGGTTTGGGGGCTCTGCCCCCGGCCACATGCGTGGCCTCCTCCGGGATACTTATGAGAAGATGAAGGGGCGCGGCCCCTAGCTGCTGAGATCGAGTATATGAAAGACATGACCCAAGCCCGTGCCGTGCCCAAGGCGATCAACTGGAACCGTCTGCAGGACGACAAGGATCTGGAGATCTGGAACCGCCTGACTGCCAACTTCTGGCTGCCCGAGAAGGTGCCGCTGTCGAATGACATCCAAAGCTGGTCGCAATTGACCGAGGACGAGCAGACCCTGACGATCCGCGTCTTCACCGGGCTGACGCTGCTGGACACGATCCAGAACACGGTTGGCGCGCCCGCGCTAATGCCGGACGCCCAGACCCCGCATGAAGAGGCCGTGTTGACCAATATCGCCTTCATGGAGGCGGTGCATGCGCGGTCCTATTCCTCGGTCTTCTCCACGCTCTGTCAGACAGCGCAGGTTGACGAGGCTTTCCGCTGGTCGGCTGAGAACGAATACCTTCAGGCCAAGTCCCGGCTGATCCTCGACGAATACGACGCGGCCTCGAACCCGCTGCGCAAGAAGATCGCCAGCGTCTTTTTGGAGTCATTCCTGTTCTACTCGGGCTTCTATCTGCCCATGCACTGGTCCTCGCGCGCGCGACTGACCAACACCGCCGACCTAATCCGCCTGATCATTCGTGACGAGGCGATCCACGGCTATTACATCGGCTACAAGTTCCAGCGGGCGCAGGAGCGCCTGACCGAGGCCGAGCGCGCCGGACTCAAGGATTTTGCCTTCGGCCTGATCTTCGATCTTTACGATATCGAGGCACGGTATACGGAACAGCTCTATGATCCGCTGGGCCTGACCGAAGACGTTAAGGCCTTCTTGCACTACAATGCGAACAAAGCGCTCCAGAACCTTGGGTTCGAGGCACTGTTTCCCGACGAGGCCTGCCGGGTGAACCCGGCGATCATGGCCGCGCTGTCGCCCGGTTCTGACGAGAACCACGATTTTTTCTCCGGCTCCGGGTCGAGCTACGTCATCGGCAAGACCGTTGCGACCGAAGACGACGACTGGGATTTCTGACGAAGAATACCCCGATTTTCCGAACACCCGTCCTTCGTTGCTCCAGCAGCGAATGACGGGTGTGGATGGCTCCTGCACAGCAAGTCCTTTTTGATCTGATTTGTGCATTTGTCAGAAGCAGTCATGTGTCCGGCCTGTTTACGCGGTTTTGACCGCTGGCCCTGATGGGTTGCGCAAACCAAGTTCCCATCAGCTTTGCGGGCTCTCATGCCCGCGCCATTCGGCGGAGTCTCTTGGCTTTAGCGGCAGACTTATGCACCATCATCTCGCGCGTCTTGCTAGCTTGATGTTCCTGTCTTTTTAGGCTGCAGCGCGTGGGCTCTAAGGTTTGTTGCGGGTCAGTATCGCCCAGACAATCCGGGCTGTCTTTTGGCCATGGCAACCGTTGCGACACGGGCGGGTTACGGCTTCGCAGATGGCCTCGGCGTCGATTGCGACGGGCTTACCGCGTTTGATCTATGGCTTCACGTACATCGGCGGGATCAACCGCACGTCATGGCCCAATGCAGTCTGTTCACGGGCCCAATGATGCGCGCTGCTGCAGGATTCCATGCCAACCAGCCAGGGCTCCAACTTCGCAAAGAAAGGCAGAAACTGGGTCCGCCGCAAGGGCTTGTTGAACACCACTTCTTCACTGGAGGTCAGCCCGTGGACTTGGAAAACGTTCTTGGCCAGATTGGACATGTCACGGTTTGATGGCGCCCCTTTGATAGCATTTATTGCACCAAAGGAGGCTGAGTATGGGACTGAAACGAACGGACCAATTCCGCCAAGATGCAGTGCGGATTGCACTGACCAGTGGGCCGTTTGATGCGCCAGAACGGCATATCAGTCATACGACCCCGCAAACACAAGGTGACGACAGACAGCGATCATAAGCTCAATATCGCGCCGAATCTTTTAGATCGGGACTTCACCGCGGATCAGCCCAATCAAAAGTGGGCGGGCGATATCAGCTATGTCTGGACCCGCGAAGGCTGGCTGTATCTGGCGGTAATCCTGGACCTGCATTCACTGCGAGTCATCGGCTGGGCTATGAGCAACCGGATGAAGCGTGACTTGGCGATCAGGGCGTTGAACATGGTAATTGCATTCCGGTTACCACCCAAAGGCTGCATCCACCATACGGATCGTGGGGCGCAATATTGCTCTCACGATTATCAGAAGATCCTGCGCCTGAACGGCTTCAAGGTGTCGATGAGCGGAATGGGGAATTGTTACGACAACGCAGCGGTCGAGACCTTCTTCAAGACAATCAAAGCTGAACTCATCTGGCGACGGTTCTGGGAAACGAGAAGGCAGGCTGAGATGGCGATCTTCAAATACATCAATGGCTTTTGCAATCCGCGTCGACGGCACTCAGCACTGGGCTGGAAAAGCGCTGTCGCCTTCGAACGGAAAGTGGCCTAAACGAGCACCTGGGGCGGCACTAAAGCGTGACTGGTCCAAGTGCTTCCGTCGTGCTTCCACGGGTTTGGAATGCGGGTAGCGAGCTTGGTTGATGCTTGCTGTGGCGTCGTAGCACCACCGTAGCACCGAGCACGTTGCGCCAATGCATAAAGCCCTGCAATTGCAGGGCTAAGCGTCTTATTTATTCATTTAAATTTGGTTGCGGGAGCAGGCAACCGCCGCAACCTACCACCCCTTTCGGCCGCGGTTTAACTTGGGTGCAAGCACGAAAAGTGCCGCGACCCTATGCAAATCGAAATAATAGTGGCTGCACCCAGCCCGGAGCAGCCATCGAAATTGATCGCCGCGCCAGCGCTGCTGTCGGCGCGAGAGTTTTCGGGAGTTTTCCCGAAAACCGCCATCCATCAGGCGGTACCTGCCAGGCTGATGCTGCGGTCAGCACCAGGGGGCGCGAAGCGCAGATCGCCGTCGTTGCAATGTCTTGGCGGGGCTGCTGAACAACGGCCTTTTTGGCGCCGATATGAGGCAGCACAGCCCGCCCTTCAGCATAAGTTTCGAATACCTCATTGACACTTTAAGTTGAAACGAGTTTTCTGTTTCAGCTTACACGGAGAGACAAATTATCTCTACCTGATCAAACTTTTCGAGAAAGGAAGATATGATGAAACTAGATTCGAGCAAAATCCTGATGTTGAAGGGCAGCAAGGCTGCCGCCGCTTCGAAAGTGGGTGAACTAGCCCCGCCAGGTACCGGTTTCTCTGCTTAACGGACACATCAATCCAAGTTTTGATGAGAGGGGCGGTCTGCAAAATGACGGGCCGCCTCAATCATGCTGCCAGCCTTATCCTGCATTATTTTGGAAACAAGACAGTTACTGATGACCACAGACCCGCAAATGGACCAAACGTTTCGTTCAATTGCGCGCTTGACCAAAAATTGGCCGGGCCGTTCAGTTGGACCTCATGGAGCGGGAAGATACCTGAATTCAGCCGGTTCTCTCCCTCCGATCCTGTGGTTCTTCAATGCCGGGCACGAACCAGTGAATTTCTATGCTGCACTGGATCCAGAGCAGCAGTTTTTTGCACTCCGCTCTCTTAGCGTCATCATGAAACCATCGCCTGAACGGGATCAGTTGGGGGCCAAAATGGCACAGCACCTAGCGGAGGAACTGACAGACATACTCCCCAATGACATTGCGCTTGTGGGGGGGAATTGCCAAGGGGCGCCTTACGCCATCAGCTTTGCGCAGCGGCTCCTGGAACTTGGCCACGACATTAAATCGGTTGCCGCTATTGATGCCATGCCCGACAGGGCAATAGCCGTTCCTGCGTTGCTCAATTTTGGCGAAGGGGCACCGGAAAGAAACCCGTTCCTGAATGATTTTGCCCTGACCAGCAAGCGGGTGAAAAACCTGTTTCCGGCTTATCGGCAAGCCCGTTTGCCCTGTGGGCATGCCCAGTACTTCGAGGCGGAAAACCTCCCATACCTCCTTGCGAACATTGAAAATTTCATAGGGACCCGTATTCGTGCCGCAGCGCATCAGTGAGCGTTACCGGGGTGGAATGTGAAAACAGAATGGATGGATGAACTTCCGTTCCAAGACGTCGACCAATCAGGAGACACAGTTCAACAGCTTTCAGAGAATCCCCGCCCAGGTCGAAAAAATCACTGTCTTGCAACAGTTCGGCATCGGGAAAGCAGGTATTGAATGCGTCTGTGACACAATCGCTTAGCTCAGAGGACATGGCATATCTCCGGAGTGTTTACGATCAGCTGATGCAGGTGTGCCCTGGCGACTTTGAGACCGGATGTCTTGGGGAGCGCCTGCATCAGCACGATTTTATCCGGCCTTGTCAGTGGTGACAGATGTGCTCTCAACTGGGTTTTAAAATCACTCAGCTGGCTTGGGGCGGCTTCAATGACGGCAATGATCTGGTCTTCATCACCGGCCGCGCCTGGGCTGGAAATCACGCAGCAAAGCGCCGCGCCGGTAACCATCTGGATTTGATTTTCCAGGTCGGGCGCATTGAAGGAAACGCCGTTGCGGCACAGGTATTCCTGAACTCTTCCCACAACATACAGATACCCGTCGTCATCCAGGTAGCCGCGATCACCGGGGCGAGCGGTATTTTCATTCACCTGCGTTTCAATATGGCCGACCTCATTTGTCGGCAAGGAATGGCCTTGGTCGTCGACGATCCTGATATGATGATGTGGAAGCGGCATTCCGACGGAGTTCGAATGGCTGTCAATCTCATTCCCTTCAAGGCGGGATATTATGCCCGTTTGCGTCGAAGAATAAGTAACGCAAAGCGTGTCTGACAGGATGGACTTCGCTTCGGTCAGAGCAGGGCCAAGTAACGGGCCGCCGATACTTTGCATTTTGACCAAGCTGTCATAGCGCGGCCCATCCCCGACCAGCCCCTGGTCCTTGATGTGCTGGACCAGGCCGCGGATCAATACCGGCGGCAAGGTGACTTCTTCAGCATTCTCGTGCATAAGGGCCGCATCAAGTTCCGCATAGCTGAAAAAAACTGGAACAGTGATGATCTTTCGGCCGCTGATCGCGTTGCGGTACCAGATATAGCGTGTTCCCGGAAAGCTGAGATTGAGGCAAGAGACGGTATTTCCCCAATGGCCTCTTTCGCCACCGACGGCCATGCGGTCAAGCGCGCTCAAGAGTTCCGCATGAGAGACGGGGTGCAGCGCCGGAACCCCTGTCGTTCCAGAGCTCATGATGAAATCTGCCGTACCGTCGGGCACGGCTGGAAAAACCAACCCGTCCAAAGTGTCAGTCAACGCAACAACTCTTGGAAATTCCAGAATTCCATCGTGCTGCGCCAGCTTCCTGAAGTCCGAAAAGATATATGCAGCACGCGCCCTCGTGGCCCTTTCCAAAATGTCCGAAGGCGGGCTTCTGAAATCGAGCACCAGGGGCGATACCCCCAATGCCCATAGCGCAAAAATTGCGGCGAACGTGTCAATCTGGTTGGTGTTGGCAAGCCCCACCACCTGACCTGCGGCAACGCCGTGTTCTGCAAAGGCCAACCGCGTCAATTCGATACGTGCTTTGAAGTCTGAGTATGTGAGACGCCCGATCCCGGTTTCGATGCCAGTCCCGCCGCCGACTTCGAAAAGTATGGCTTGGGGGGTGGCCTCTACCTGCTTCAGAAAGGCCGCGCCAATGGTGTCAGCAGCGTACATCTGACATCGCCCTCTGTGCATCATCAAACAGTTGTCGGCCCAATGGCGTCATACGTGCATGCTGCTGAATTTCAGTGGCACAATCCTGATAGATGATAGCAGCCTGCGTGCTTTGGCGGCGCAGCTCTTCGGCGTCCGGCCCACAAAAGCCATTGTCGAGAATGCACGTCGCGGACTGCACCATGCGCGCGGACACCCAGGCGGCATGGAAAATCCCTTCCATAGGGCGCGGCGAAGACCGAAGCGGCGACGTGTACCGCTCGGTATCCTTATTCAAAAGGACCGGGTCATCAAGATGATACAAGAACAGCTTTGCATGAGAGCTTTCGTGAACCAGCGTCATCAGAACCGTTGGCAGCCTATCAATCTTGTCAGAATTCACCAAGATCGACCCGAAAGCTGCGAAAACCGTGGCACCGCCAAAGCCGTTCTTCGTCGGATCTTCGTTAACGGCAAGGTAGATCTGCGGCGCGAGGAGGTCGAATTCCCTGGCCCAGTCAGGCGCGTAGGTCTGCAGCATCTCTCTTGCCAGATTGATCTTGGCAACCGCTTGTTTCGTCCCCTCGACGCCGGGCGCGCGCAGATCTGCTGTAAGCCCGGCATCATCGCAATAGGCACGACGAAGAAGGTCACATGCGGTGGGCCCCAGTTCTTTTTCAGACAGGCCGCGCACCCTGAGGCCGCTTGCCTGCACCTGATCGGGGAGTTGTAGAAATTCCAGACAGGCCCGTTCAAAGCCGGGTTCATCCTGTGAAAGCGCAGCATTCAACATCGCGTCATGGGCGGCATAAATACAGCTGTCGGGGTGCCCCTGACCAGAGAAAATACGCTTCAGTTTTTCTTCTGCCCTCGCATTGTCTTCGGGGCTGTCCCAGACCTCAAGCAGCAAGTGCCGCAACGAGGTTTCCAGCCTGTCGATTAGCCGAGTGATCGTTTCCCGAACATCATCCGCATTCGGGAGCAAGGTTGTTCCAAACTGGGTTTCCATAAGACTTGCCTGGTAGATGATTTGTACTTAAATGATCCTGCTTTCTGGAGAGGTTTGCAGTTCAGCGATAACGCACCCGGGAAAGGTTCAATGCTGTTTTGTCTACCTGCTCCGGTACAATGTATGCCTCGTCAGACGTTCGCTTTTCAAGTGCTGCTTGTGTAATTTCTTCACGCTTAGGGAGAGAGGGGGACCGTTCCGGATACGTCCTGCGCATTACCGGCCTTGCTGCCAACCGCAGCACCGGAGGCGGTTATTGAGGGCGGATGAAACGCATTTTCGGCAGTTCAGCCATTGGCCTTCGCCACCGCAACACTTTCACTGCTGTGCCTGGCACGAATGTCGCGATTGGGCTGGTAGCACTCATAGAGGCGTGCAAACCGAACAGCATAAAGATCCTGCATCTGTCAGTGAAGATCTCTCATCGCGCCATAAATTCAGCGCTGATCGCCACAACGATGTTGTCAACAACCCCGTACAAAAGCGCTCCAACAAAAACAGCTAGGTTCAGGACTCATACCCAATAAATGACAGTTGCGGCGAGGGCGATTGCCGAAAGGAAGACTTTGGGGCAGCGG
>NZ_JBLWXG010000023.1:0-9385 GCF_048267565.1 Pseudophaeobacter sp.
CCGAGCGACCCCATTCCGCGCTTGATCGGCGAACGCCGGACGAGGCATATTGGGCGGGCTTGGAAGAGCAAAAAGCAGCATGAAACCTAAACCCGGTACACCTTAGCAAAGCTGCAGAACTGTCCGAAAAAATGTGGGACCACTTCAGGGTTCGTAGTTCAGCATTAGGTATGCTCTCGATGTTACGTGCGGCCATTAGCAATTCTCGGCCAAATGCGCTCATGTCAATATTGCCTCCGAACTCAATAAAAGCGATCCGCAACCGAACAGTAATCGCTTTTGCTCAAATAGAGTTGGTCCCGTTCTCGTTTCAACCGCTATAGTTGATTTGAAGCTGTCTACCCGCCGTCTGGTGACTGACAAATCCCCGCTGCGCACCTTCTCCTCGCCCATGACGTAGGCTCCGTCCTTTCGGATCGCCGGTAGAACCTCGCGGGTCACCCAGTCCTGAAACGCCTTGGCTTCCGGCTTGTCGGAGTGCATGACGAGCTTATAGAGGCCCCTTTCGGGGGGGGCTATCGCCGCGTTGGGGGTGCTGCGAATACCCACGGCCAGTCTGTGGCTTTTCCTTTCGTCAGTTGGGGAGCTAACGTAGTTCTAAGCTACTTTAGAGTGCGCTTGAGGGAGCAGCGATTGAAAAGAGCTTGAACCTCTTTTCAAAACGTTCTTCTCACCCCGGTTGAGCTAAGTTCGTCTTAGCCCTTTCGGAAATGACTACCCGGCGCGGATTACCCCGCCCCTGATGTGGGAGTATTGCGTGGCGTCTCTCGGCGGCGTCTTTGCTGATCGCCGGAAGGACCGTCTTCGTAACCCAATCCTGAAACCCTCTGGCTTCCGGCTTGTCGGAGCGCATGACGAGTTTGTAGAGGCCGCTTTCGGAGATGGTCTTCATAGGCTGGAGAGAGCGAGAGGTCTGAATTTTTAAGACCCCTCGTTCGTCGTCCCCTAATTGTCTCAGTTCGGGTAGCCAAGTATATCGAAGACATCCTGCGTCTCGGTTGGGGAAGCTAACGTCACTCAGGATGACGGTAGACCGCGTGATTACCCACGGTTAGTCTGTGGGTCCTCCTCTCATCCGTTGGAAAGCGGCCAATCCGCTTATGGGTGCCCTTTCCGGTGTCCATACCCAGCACCCGGCAGACATCCTTCGCCACGTTGGGGAAGCTACCCTCAATCGGATTGAGGTTAGACCCCGCGAATAACCGTATTGGGCAAGGAATGGAATGCAGGGGGCACCCGCCCCGGGGATCGCCACCGCCGCGATCAATGTCAAAACAAAATCGCGCTCGCCTGGTATGCCGCGTCAAGGCAGTGCTCAGCATCCCCGAGCGACCTTACAGAAAACCTAGAGAAACCCATGCCTCTACCGAAAACGGTCGGTCGTCCGTCCGAATGGATGGTGGCTGATCAAGTCGACAACCATGGCGCACGACTCAAGAGCCGCGCCGCATTGAACGAACTGCAAACCTGTCAGTGTCCCGGCTGCACCCGCCGCCGCACCGGAATCTCCCGGTATTGTTCGACCCACAAAGAGCGGGCCTCATCGCGCGGTGACCCGGTTTGCACCCGGTGGCCCCGCCGCAATGAGCTAGTCATTTTCAAACATGCGGTCGACCTATACCGCCAAGCGAACCCGCAGTTCTCCGAAAGCGTGGCGCTGGGTCTCAGTGAGCTTGACCGCAGCCATACGCCGCCACCATCATTTCAGCTTCGCTATAGGGATATGCACCCGAAGCTCCCCCGTGTCGCCAAGGCCAAGGGGTTACTGGCGAACTGGGTCCACCGGGATGGCAACGCCTATAGCGACTGTATCCTCCACGCCTTGGCCGTCATCGGCTGGGCGGAGGTGTTTTACGATGGTCTCCACGAGAACCGATTGGCCTTCATCAGGACCGCTGCCGGTTCCCTGTTGGGTGATATTCGCGGCCCCAGTACCGCCGGAGCAACGCTCCGATATGCGACCACAGGAGCTACCAAGCGCCACCTAGGCAAGGCTTTCGTGTCTCACGCTGAAACAGTTTACGGCAAGGCCTTCTGGTCAAATGCCGTCACCACGCAGGACGGGCAATCCATGACCCTCCTGTCTTATGCAAAGGCCGCGCTCCGCGTGGCTGACTTGCATCCCTAGCGGTCAAACCGACCGCACCCGACACCCCGAAAGTGAGTGAATAACAATGTCCCGATGGGCAGAATTTGAAGATGGAGGCCATATGAGCCTCCCCAATCCGATGGATGAAGCCAGCGGCTACACCATCCGCAATGGTAATTCCTATGCATCCGGCATGGCACCAATGGACACGCCTCCCGGTACGATCTGGAACGAGGAGTTGCAGACATACATAGATGAAGACGTAGCGGAGACGCTTTTTCGCTCTGATGGCCCCTCAAACGATCCATACATGGGCGAACGAGACGGGCAGCCGTTCTCGCATGACACCCAGCACGACGAACGCGAGATGGGCGACGACGAGCTTGCCGAGCTACAGGCCCAGATTGAGGCGGAACAGGAAGACAGAGCGTCCGGTAACGAAACGCTTGATGCCATCACCGAGGAGTATGGTGCCGATACGGTTGATGATGCCCTGAATATTCTGGTGAATAGCGCCGAGGTGGAAAGCACCGAGGATACGCTAGCGAATATGGCGGAGGCTCTCGGTTCGGACCCCGCCACCATGTCCAGTATGATCTATACGGCGGTCGCAGAGGCCACCCCAGCCGCAGAGGAGGTTATCGGCTCCGGTTGCTGGAATAGCCTTCTCCATGCCTCAAGTCTTGGCGGAGACCGCGAAGCGCGGGCAATCGTCGCCGGGTTTACATCCGGCCATGTCCCCGCAGAGGCAATGCCGGAACTCTACCGCAAATGGTACCGCAGTCTCCCCGACGCCGAGGGCTAGGCCCTATGCTCGATTTTCTGATTGCCGCCCATGCGGCCACCGTTCTTTCGGCGATCATTGTCGCCTCCCTCTCACAATAACGAAGGTACCCCAAAACATGTGCTTCGATAACGACACGGAGATGCCAGCTCCTACCAAACCACCGGAGGTTCTCGATCAGGACGCCCCTGAGAAGAAGACCGCCAACAAACAGAGCGCCAACGCTCTCGCCATCGGCACCAAGGCCTACCGCAATGAGACGGGCCTCGGATCGACCGGCAAGTCCCAGAAGGTGAAACCTAAGGGACCCTCAGTTTCCGTTTGATGCGGAGGAAAAGGAGAAATGCAGATGGCGAAGAATAGTAGCGCCCGTGAAAAGCTTGAGGCGGAACTTGCCGCCCTCGACGCCAAGGAGGCCGAGGACACCCTTGCAAACCAACTCGCGCAAACCAAGGCTACTCTAGAGCGCGTCATTTCTGAGCGCGATAGGGCCAACTTGGAGGTCTCGCGTCTGTCCCAGATCATAGCCGAAGACCGCAAGCTAAAGGAGCGCGACAGCATCCTTCAGCGCCGTCAGGCGGGGCCGGGAACCCGGCACCAGATGCTTAGGGAGGCCGCTGCCCGTGCCAGTCGCGCATATAGCGCGGTGGTCCAGAAAGGTATCCGAGAGGGCACTCACGACCCGGCAACCGGTGCACCTTATGATAAGGCGACCAATCCAAAGCCCAAGGATTTCACCGACCCGAAAACCCCTATGTCCAAGGGCGACCTGGCGGAATTGTTTCCGCAACTGGGAGAATCCGAGGGTGCCGCGTAGGGCACGGCGTCCCGATCAGTTTACCGAGGGGATGAGCATCCACGCCGCCACACTGCGGCTATAGCTGCCTCCTAACACCGTTTCCTATCCCGTTTCTAAACACCCATGGAATGGCAAATCTGTCTGCCTGTCTCTCACCACCGTGAGGTTTTCTGCGGCTGGACAGGTTCGGGAGTAACGGAGGTGGCGGTTCTCTCCCTTGGTCCCCCATCGGCTCCCCATGCACCACCGAGACCACCAGTCAGCAATTTTGTAACTACAAAAAACTGGAACGCTGGCTGACCCTTCCTATGGTCTCCGTTGCCGCATCATTGCTGGCGCTTGGTCTTCTGAGTGTGGAAAGTATGGGGCGCCGATGGGTTTCACGAGAGTTCGACTATTGGCTGTTAAAGACGGGCATGGCTTCCGTGCCGCTCCGCCACCGGATCAGTTTCTCTAGAGCGTCGGGCGGAATCCGCTCTACGTGGAAATCCACAGCCTCCGGTGGCAGGTTCTTTTCTGCTGCCGCACAGGCCTCCCAAGCTCCGGGGCGGTGGATGACCCCCGCTGACACGAAATCACCTTTTGTGTCGGTGTAGGTGATCAGGAACGCCTTGCTCATCACGCAAACTCGCGAACAACAAAATCGTCTGCATCGGCAGAGGCCATCTCCAGCGCAATCTGACAGGCTTCCCAGTGATCCCGCGCAAATATCTCTGTGAACTGGCCCCTTTTTCGACCGGACACTCGGGCATGACCATGGAGGCTTAGGGATATCCCTAAGCACGTGCTTATGTCTGACTATGAGATCATCACCGATGGCGGTCGCCGACGCCGCTGGACTTCATCTGAGAAGCTACGGATCGTCGAGGAGACGCTGGAGGAGAACGCCAGCATCTCGGTCGTGGCGCGCCGCAATGGCGTGGCACCGAACCTGCTGTATCGTTGGCGGCGTCTGATGCTGGAGGGAGGGGCCGTGGCCGTGTCTGGAGACGATGACGTCACAAGCAATCGCGCTGTCCGACAGATGGAAGAGCGCATCCACGAGTTGGAGCGCCAGCTCGGGCGCAAGACGCTCGAGGTCGAAATTCTGAAGGAGGCGCTCGACAAGTCGCGCTCAAAAAAACTGACGTGGCTTGCGCAGTCGCAGCCGAAGGACGGTTCCCAATGAGCGTGGTGGCCAAGACCCTCGGTGTCTCCCGCTCAAATCTTCATGATCGCCTGAAGGGAGGCGCGAAGCCGCGGCGGCGCTATCACAAAGCGCAAGACGCGGCGGTGGTGCCGCTGATCACCGCGCTCGTGGCAGCGCGGCCGACCTACGGATACCGGCGGATCGCCGCGCTCCTGAACCGCCAGCTGCGCTCGGAGGGCCTGGCACCGGTCAATCACAAGCGGGTCTATCGGATCATGCAGACCCATAACCTGCTTCTGACGCGGAAATACACGGAACGTCCCGAGCATGTTCACGACGGCAAGGTGATCGTCATGCGTTCGAACCTGCGCTGGTGCAGCGATGGCTTCGAGTTTACCTGCTGGAACGGCGATATCATCCGCAGTGCCTTCATTATCGATGCCCATGACCGTGAAATCATCGCCTGGCGCGCTGTGGCGAATGCCGGGATCAGCGGTTCCGATATTCGCGATATCATGCTGGAGGCCGTCGAGCGTCGCTTCGGCGCTTACCGCGCCCCATCCGTCATCGAGATGCTGTCCGACAACGGCTCACCTTATATCGCGAAGGACACGCAGATCTTTGCTCGCCAGCTGGGACTGAAGCCTTGCTTCACGCCGGTCCAGAGCCCGCAAAGCAACGGCATCTCGGAGGCTTTCGTGAAAACGCTGAAACGCGACTACGTCCAGGTGACTCCACTGCCCACCGCCCCGACAGTTCTTGGATTGATCGAAAACTGGATCGAGGATTACAATGACAACCACCCGCACTCAGGGCTGAAAATGCGCTCGCCCCGCGAGTTCATTGCCGCTCAAATCGCAACCGCCTGAGTGTCCGGCGAAACGGGGGCAAGACCAGGGTCTTTGTTGTAGTTTATGAAATATTCAACCAACTGAATTCTTGGGAAGATTGTTGTTTTTTAATGCTCTGTTGACCGCCCACTCGTAGAAGCTACCCTGGCGTAAGGGACTGCGAGTTAAAGCCTTGTAGTGGATATGAAACCCTTTGAAATCAGGGTGCCAGATAGGTTCAAGGCCATATGCAGGGTCAAAAATTCTCTCACTCTCCTTTCCCGTCCAATAGTAGAAGCTTTCCTTTGGGGCGGCTGTGGAGAAGAATTTATACTTTTTCGCTAAGCGAGAAATTCCATCATTTCCAAATATTGTTATGCCGATATCGGCTGGCCGAACCTCCCGCCCAAGTATGCGGTGCCATAGGGGGCGGAAAAAACCCCGCCCGAGGCCAAGCCAATTGGGTAGAGCATCCGTCCCTTCGATGAAATTCTGGAATTCATGGATGACCGCATGATCGGCGGGAAAGTACATGGCGGAAACGCCGAGACGTGATCGATTCTCTCTCGCCAAATAAGGTTTCGAGAAGTCAAAATTAACGCGGTTCACAAGATACACGTCTGTATCAAGCCAAAGCCCTTCGCCATGTTTCATGAGCATTACACGAAAGAGGTCGCTGTATTGCACGACGCTGATCTGGGAAGCTAATTTTGGATAGCCGGGATCTAGGCGTTTAAAGGTAACTTGAGGAAGTATTGCTTCGGCATCTCTTAGTTCAACACCGTTAGGTACGCCAACCACCGGGCCGTAGGAAAATAGCTTCACACGATACCCGGCCAGAACCATCGAAGATAAGCAAATACGGTCAACGGGCCGCAATTCTGAACCGAACCAAAATGTGCAAATGTCCAATGCTCACCCCTCTCCCGGCAGGTTATCTTTTTGCCAAATGCAACTAGGTCGCCTTCCTTTCTCTGAAAGTCAACAAAAGCCCTACGCGTAGTTTCTTCGGGAAAGGTGCACTGGTCCTTAGGGCTGAGACTCAATCATAGCCAGAATGCGACGAGTGTTGCGAGGGCGACGGCGGACAGGAAGTTCCTGGCGAGTTTGTCGTAGCGAGTTGCAACGCGTCGGAAGTCCTTCAGGCGGCAGAAGGCGTTTTCGATGAGATGGCGGCTCTTGTAGCGTCTGGTGTCATACCGGATGGCGCGCTTGCGGTTTGACCGGCCCGGTATGACCGGGACAATGTGAGATTGGCGCAGGTGCTTTCGCAGGCTGTTTGCATCATATCCCTTGTCGGCCAGCAGATACCTTGCTCCCTTCAGTCCGGCCAGCAGATGGGGCGCTACCGGGCTGTCTGCCGCATTGCCTCCGGTCAGCATGAACGCAAATGGGCGACCGATCACGTCGGTAAGGGCATGGATTTTCGTGGTCTGCCCGCCCCGCGAGGGCCCGATAGCCTGATTTTTCGCCCCCCTTTACCGCCGTGCGCCGAGCGGTGCGCCTTGACGTAGGTGCTATCGATGGACGTGCTCTTCGTCACCGCCCCGGATGTCGCAAGCGCCTCGACCAGATCGATCCAGAAGCGTTTTCGTGACCATCTGTTGAAGCGGTTGTAGATCGTGGTCGAAGGCCCGTAGTCTTTCGGGCAATCGCACCATCGGCAACCCACCTTGAGAACATGGATGATGCCGGAGATTACCCTGCGATCATCGACCCTGCGGGCTCCGCCCTTGTTCGCCGGAACAAGCGGTTCAATCACCGCCCATTGTTCATCCGACAGCCAAAACAGATGTCCCATCCAAGCCTCCAAATCACTGATTTGGCAAAATGAATCTGATTTGCTGCGTCAAATCAATGCTATCAACGGGTTTTGACCCTAGAGCGCCTTTCAATCGGATTGCTTCGTGCCCGATAGTGTCTTTAAGGGCAGCAAATACGGCGTCCCCCAGCTAGAGGGAGATGGCGAGCCTGTCTATGACGCGGTCCGCCGTGAACGGCTAGAAAAGGCGAGTGAAATCGGCCAGAGCCGGGGCGATCCTTTGGATGAAATCTTTGGTTTCTCCAAGGGGCGGGGCGGTTCCGTAGGAGGTGGCGAGACGTCTCGGTTGGATGCCGTTTTTGGGGTTGAAAGCTAGCCGGACGGTTTGGCGGGGGAGAAATCCCCCGTCTCAAGCTGGGGATAGTGGGAATATGCAGTGGTCAAGCGGGCCCCCACCTTGCGTTGGCATTACTCTTGGCGCTTCATGAATGTTGTTGGAACAAGACGTGAACGCAAGAGGTGAATTTGGCAGAGCGCATCACAGTGCCAGAAATAAACAAGAATAATATCCCTGCTTTCGAGGATGAACCGTCTGATAAAATTATCGATGATATTCGAGAGCACATAAACAAGACTAGTTCCCCTCATACGTGGTGGGGGCATAGTCATACAAAGCCCGAGCAGGGGGCTTTTGTCGTGTATATAGAAGAATTCGACGTGCCAGCATCTCCGAAGGTGCTTCGGGTGGCACCCTGCCCATGCTGCAATCCCTATCACCCACAGTACAAGCATAAAGGGAAGATCGCTTGGTTTCCCAATGAGGCAGTTATTCGGCTTATCGGGCCAGATTGCTTCGCCGCTCTGAATGCTGCCGGTCACGAGGAGGCCCTAATCGCCCTCAGGAAACGGCGGAAGGAGCGGGAAGAACTGGAAATTATTCGGTTGCACAGCCCTCATTTGGCGACCATGGTCGAAATCATTGATGCCGCCTCCCAAATTGCCGATGGGCTGGATTCGCTTAGGCGCAGGTTGCGCAGCGTACTTGAGGGGGAGCTTGAGCTAAACCTCTGGCGAGAGGTGAAAGACGGGTCCCTGCAACTCTCCGAAAACACTCGGGTGCCCTTCACTCGAGCGGACGGCACCACCGGGGAGAGGGTCGAAGAGATTAGGACAGAGTATGCTCGGGTAGTGGGCGTGGAAATGCTCTCTCCATACACATACGTCCCCAGTGAGAAACTAATGGCCTTCAGGGCGAGCTACCTGCGGTTCGCCGCCCGTCTGCGTGAAGTCGTGGACCTTCGAGATTTGGAGCCCGACGAGCGCCAGAAGATGTCGAGCGCCCTCACAAAAGGCCGAAACGAACTTGCTCAGATTCTTGACACTCTCCGTGGGCGACAGCGCTTCCTGACGTCTGGTGCAATCGACATTCTTGGAGCGTGGGGTGAGCACCCGAATGCTCCCCGAAAGTTCAACCTAAGGCGAGTGAGGAACGAAATTACCGCATCATCTCCCGGGAACTCTCGAGCGAAGCCAAGCGCTCTCCGTGCGATAGTAACCGATGAAGCGGTAATGCCAGTGCCTAACTTGCCGGAGCTACGGTCGACAGGTTGAAGCTAAGAGCGCGCTTATCTCGTCACGTGAGTTAGGTGCGCCAATTTTCCAAAAAATCTGTCAGAGTATTTCATATACTACACATACCAGCTTCCCCCACGGGGGGCTGGGGTGTGGGGCGGTAATACCTATGCCGGGACCGTGCTTTTGACCTATGCGTCTAATGCATTACGTAGAAAGTCGGATAGGGCTTGTCGAGCCCGCCGGCCAGCGCGGCGACGGTGCCTGTCTCCAGACTGCCCTTGTGGGCGGCAGCGTCGATGCCGCGCGCGAGGCCCGAAGCAATCGTGAAGCCGGCGCTGCCAAGGTCCGAGGCCAGGCGCTGGGCCATCTTGATGCCGGTGACGGAGGCGTTGCGGGCACCGACCATGGCGATGGTGG
>NZ_JBLWXG010000024.1:0-5995 GCF_048267565.1 Pseudophaeobacter sp.
AATCAATCACGCAACCGAACCAGAGCCTCCAATGTTCAAGCCGCTCTGATGTCCCATTTTATATGACGACGGACACTTCGCAACACAAGCTGCCCGTCCATATCGAAACCAACGATGTGAAACGTGTCTTTGCCAATATCGATGCCAATCGACATCAGCTCATCAAAGTCTATCTTCGCCATGCTACTT
The DNA here is from genome assembly GCF_048267565.1 of Pseudophaeobacter sp. Taxonomy (NCBI): domain Bacteria; kingdom Pseudomonadati; phylum Pseudomonadota; class Alphaproteobacteria; order Rhodobacterales; family Roseobacteraceae; genus Pseudophaeobacter; species Pseudophaeobacter sp. Next base: position 190 of record NZ_JBLWXG010000024.1, read on the forward strand.
CTCCATCATGCAGAAATAGGACAAGCCTAACCTGCTGGGTGAAGCAGCCGGTACATCCCATTAGCAGCCGTCGATTTTTCGACGACAAATGGCAGCTTCAATCACTTAGCCGACGTCTGACGTACCACACGGGGGAGAGGACCTGAGACAAGTCCTACGATAGGGAGCTAATCAATCCCGTTGGCACGCTGTAGTTCACGCACATAGCGGATGATACCCTTGACATCCCCATCCGTCATTCCCTGCAGTTTAGGCATATTGCCAAACCGCCAATGGTGAGCCTGCACCCCGTTTTGGACAGCGCGGAAAAATGCCGCATCGGCATGATGTGATGGTTCGTAGATCTTGTGTACCAGTGGAGGCCCTTTGCCGTTTCGGCCTGTGGCGTTCTTGCCGTGGCATTCTGCGCAAACCGCGTCGAATGCTCGTTTTCCTACCAGAGCGGTTTTTGTGAACCCTTCGGGCAAGCGGACGCTAACAATGGGACCTCCGGGAACCAACGCTGTGGGCGATGCGGACTTGTCTTCATCAACTGTCCAGTTTGAAAAGACGTATACTGCGGTTGCACCAATGACGGCGGCAGTGGCGATTGAAAGTAGTTTTTGCATTTTCTTCTCTCTCGTGTTTTGGGGAAGGCATCATTTGGAAGCCTAAAACGGCCACTTCGGGAGGTAGGAAACCACGTTTCAAACCAGAAAAATCCCCATGGTAGAGGAGGGTGATTTCACTCTCGTTTGGAAAAACTTGTGTCGTATTCAGACAGCTTTGAGCGTTTCTGTTAGGGTGAGCACAATGCTTGTGGGAAAAGTAAAACGTCAGCGCAAATGGCGCAGAGGGGAGGTTCGAAGCTGAACCTCCCGTCATCTGTTTATCTCAGCTCAGTTACTGTGAGCTTGCCTTTGATCCTTTCGGCCACGAACTCTATTTCTTGCCCTGCCCTAAGCTGTTCCAACATGCTTTCTTCGGCAAGGCGGAACACCATGGTCATTGCGGGCATTTCAAGATCCACAAGTTCTTCGTGAATTATTGTGACCTTTCCAGCCTTGGCATCGACCTTTTTCACGGTGCCCTTGGTAAAGCTACCAGCGATGGCAGAGGTGGCGATACCGACACTCAGCAGGAGCGCAGTTGCGACTAGATTTACATTTTTCATGAGCAGATTTCCTTTGGCTACTATCATCATTTCACGACAACCGGGCCATGCATGCCTGATTCATAGTGACCAGGGATCAGGCAGGCGAATTCAAAACTGCCGGCATTGGAGAAGGTCCAAACGACTTCTCCTTGTCCACCGGCATCCAGACGCACAGAATTCGGATCGTCATGTTCCATATCCATTTTGGCCATCATTTGTTTGTGAAGGACATTTCGTTCTGCTGTATCCAGCACGAATTCATGCTCCAGATCACCCGAGTTAGTGATTGAGAATTTGATCGTTTCACCCTTGGAAAAAGAGAAATTGCGCGGTTCAAACAGCATCTCGCCATCGCCGGTCTCTCTCATTGAAACTCTGATTTCGCGATCCACATGATGTGCATCTCCGGGTTTTCCAACCTCCATTTCATCGTGGTGATCACCGCCATGGGTGCCCGCTGCAAATGCAGGTGCGGCCAAGATAGCGGCAACAAACGCTGTCGAAAGGATCGTTTTCATATCTAACTCCTCATGAGTATTATTTAGGCCAAAGGGCATTAGCCCTTGGCGGTTGGTTTCGGGGTAATCTGTGTCTGGGCATTGTTGGAGCGGGCAAAATCTGGCAATTCGCCGGTCCACTCATATGCTTGGGTGCCGGGCGGATTTATGTACCAGCCGGGGTCGCTGTAATCGCCTGATCCGATCCCCTCGCGAACCTTCACGACCGAGAACATGCCGCCCATTTCCAGCGGACCGTAGGGGCCCCAGCCTGCCATCATCGGCACTGTGTTGTCCGGCAGGGGCATCGACATTTCTCCCATGTCGGCCATGCCTGCAGTGCCCATGGGCATATACTCTGGCTGCAACGCGCGGATCTGGCGTGTGAGCTTGCTTTTGTCAGCACCAATAAAGGTAGGCACATCATGACCCATGGCATTCATTGTGTGATGGGATTTGTGGCAATGGATGGCCCAGTCGCCTAGGTGGTCTGCCACGAATTCGTATGCCCTCATCGCACCAACCGGAATGTCGATCGACACCTCTGGCCACTGGGCGCTCTCCGGTACCCAGCCACCATCCGTACAGGTGACTTTGAAGTCATAGCCATGCATGTGAATGGGATGATTGGTCATTGTCAAGTTACCGACCCGCACCCTGACCTTGTCCCCCTTGTTGACCACCAGTGGATCTATGTCGGGAAAGACCCGGCTGTTCCATGTCCAGAGGTTGAAATCGGCCATGGTCATGATGCGCGGAACAAATGTGCCCGGATCAATATCAAATGCATTGAGCATGATCAGGAAATCACGATCCACTCGCATGAAATTGGGGTCTTTGGGATGCACGATGAACATGCCCATCATGCCCATGGCCATCTGCACCATTTCGTCGGCATGTGGGTGGTACATAAAGGTGCCTGATTTGGTCAGGTCGAACTCATAGATAAAGGTCTTGCCCGGTGGAATTCCGGGATGGCTGAGCCCACCCACACCATCCATGCCCGACGGCAGGATCAACCCGTGCCAATGTACAGTTGTATGCTCCGGGAGTTTGTTGGTGACATAAATGCGGACCCGATCGCCCTCAACTGCCTCGATGGTCGGGCCGGTGGATTGGCCGTTGTAGCCCCACAGATGGGCAGTCATGCCATCAGCCAGCTCTCTTTCTACCGGTTCAGCAACCAGGTGAAATTCCTTCACCCCGTTGTTCATGCGAAACGGAAGCGTCCAGCCGTTGAGTGTCACCACAGGATTGTAGGCAGGTCCGGTCGCGGGAGCTTTGGGGGACTGTGTGGCTGCTGTATCCATAAAGGCCGCTTCGGGCAGACCCATGTTGGAAGTCTTGCCCCAGGCCTGCGAAGAGACAAGCGCGGCACCAGCAGCACCGGCGCCCAGAATTTGACGTCTGTTCATCATCTTGATTTATCCTTTTAATGCGCCGCGCCGCTGCCGCTGGCGATCTCTGCGCCAGCGCTCATCGCAGTCGAACCTGCACCGCCGCCATAAATAGCGGCATTTACATTCGCCTGGGCCAGCCAAAAGTCTCGCTTGGCATTTGCCGCTTCCAGTGCGCTGGATAGTTTGTCTCGTAGGTCCGTCAGCAACTCGAATGTATCGGTGATCATGCCGTTGTAGCTGAGCAGACCTTCCTCCTCGATAGTTCTGCGCAACGGCAGGACTACATCGCGGTAGTGGCGAGCGATCTCGTAGGAGGCGTGATAAGCTAACTCGGCACTTCGCGCTTCAGAGCGTACGTTTACAGCCCGTTCTGCCAACTGGTTGGCAGCCAGCATGTAAGATAGCTCCGCCTTGCGAAGACGCGCTTTTCCGCGATCAAAGATCGGAATAGCAAATTCCAGCTCCAATTGCGGCCGGGTGTCGGTAGTGGTGGCCCCGTCCTCGCGTTCGCGCTCGGATTCAAAACCGGCAATCAACTCCAGATCTGTCACCAATCTGGTCTGATCTGTCAGCCCAAAGGCGCGCGCCTGTGCCTCAAGACCGATTTTCGCAACCTTCAGGTCTACACGGTTCTTCAAAGCGGCGGCTTCAATCGACGCAACCCTGGACAAGGAACGAGGCAATGTCGGCAAAGCATCCGGCACGTAGTATTGTGCATCTCCGCCCCAAAGCCCCATCAGGCGGGTCAACTCTTCTTTGGCCAGTGAAGCTTCAAGCCGCGCCCGCGCGACCTGACCAGCCAGCTCGGCCTGAAACGCGAATTCGCGTGCCTGACCGGCCTTGTTCAAGGCACCGGTTCTGCCCAATTGGCTGGCCAGTTCGGCACCTGCACCTGCTGCTTCACTGGCTCTGCGCCAATAGCTCAACCGTTCAAAGGCAGCCACTGCGTTGATCCAAGCCTGGCGGGTTTCGCCTGCCACTGCCAATGTCTCTTGAACTGCAGTTAATTGCGCCTGTTGATACTGCGCTTCGGCAACGGCCATGCGTTGCTTTCTGGTCTTCGTATCCAGCAAGTTGAGCGCGATGGTAGATTCCAGCGCCCGATATAGGCCAAGTTCTGGCGCACCGATGCCCAACAGGCCAATCGACACGACTGGGTTTTCTGGCGTCATCTGCTGCCAGACCTCTGCTGCCGACAACCCGGCTCTAAAATAGGCAGCTTGGAGTCCCTTGTTGTTCAAAAGGGCAGCCTGAACGGCCGTTTCCGCCGAGATTGTTTTCCCCAGCACCAGGTCACGCACTTCATGGGTCAGGGCTTCGTTCTGCGCCTGGGTTCGGATAAAAGCCGTGCGCTTGCCAATCGCGTTTGATGTCTGATTTGCAATGGTTTGAAACCCGACGGCCTCGTTTGTGTATTTGTCCGGCACAACTGTTGAACAAGCGGCCAGAACGACGGGCCCTGCCAGCATGACTGGCCAAATTCTACGTTTCATCAATTGTCTCCCACTTGCGCATCATTGACCCCACGCCAGGGCGCTGGCCCTGTGGGCTCATGGGGCTCAAAACCGGCAAATGGCGATTGATATCCCAGTGCCCGGTAAGGGCCGGACTGGGCCGCGACACGTTCCAATGCCTCGGTTTCGGGAAGTGCAGCGGGAATGGTCGCGCATGCACTCAGCAACAGGGCGCTTGCCCCGGCCAGAAATGGAATTTTCATGTGTTTTTCCTAAGAAATGTCAGCGAGAATCCAGCGCGGAGGCGCAGGATTGCTTCAAGGACCGCAAGAGCGGTTCAACATTTCAGGATTTTGGAGGGCGCAGGAGCGTTACCAGGTCCAACGAAGGAAGCCTGGCGTCCACTATAGCCCAACGGATCTCATACTGCAGGGAAGCTTGGCTCGGTTGCAGCGACAGCACATTCAACGCCACACAGGCGCCAGCACAACAGCTTCCAGGTTCGGCGGGATTTTGATTACTGCCCTCACTGCTGTGATGAGAGGCATGGGGGGCATCGTTCAAATCGACGCCTGTCATCACCATGGGTCCAGTATCGTGATGGCCAGAAAGCGCATGCGCAGCGGATGGCAAAGACAGACCTAGTACAAGAATAACTGCAAATGCAGCAGTAACTCTAATCAGTCGAAGTGTGGATGCCAAACATTTCATAGCAACATTTCTTACGGGCGGAACTGTCGGCGTCAAGACACGATTGATACATGGCCAGTACAAATTTGTATGTCTAGGATTTCGCCCAACATCTTCTGGCAGGCTCCTGTCATACGCATAAACCCTCCAGCGCTGGAACATGGATCGACACCATAAGTATCTGAGAATCAACGACTAAATGAGTCGCATCAAGTCAATGTGACGGACCACTCCAATTGCAAAAAATGGTTTCTGTACGGACGCCCGCCTTTAGTCCATCTCTTCGACGCTTGCATAACTGGCACTACTAGTATCCGCTGGAGAAAAGTCGCCACGCAAACAGTCAGCTTCAAATTGAAGGCAGGTTTTCAAGAATTGAACGCGATGGATGCAGGTTCGATGTCGGGTACGTAGGGCTCGAAACCGTTCAACATTGTGAGTCATTTCGAAGCGATGATCCAACTTCGCATGGGGGCCTATTTCACGCAAAGCTGCCGTTGGCGTAGACTACAACGAAGGTCCATTACCCGGTCCTTGTAACAGATCGGTGGGTCTGCTTTGGGCTGACACCGGCCATAGGTATGGAGCACAGCCCTGCTCTAGGCCGCCTAGGAGGGCACCTCAGGTCGG
>NZ_JBLWXG010000025.1:0-5748 GCF_048267565.1 Pseudophaeobacter sp.
GATTACCACGAATCGTAACGATGTTATCGCTGCCTTCGCGGTCGTCCGGAAGGCGGACGGCCACTGGGATAGGAGGTGTCTTGAACGGACCCGCGAATCGGATGCTGCAGAAGTAGATGCCCTGGGCGGGTGATCCCGCGCCGTTGTCTAGATGAGCATGGAGAGCGGATTCTCGACGCGACGCTGGAACGCCGCGAGCCACTCAGCGGCCACGGCCCCGTCGAGCACCCGATGATCGGCCGACAACGTGACTGTCATCACCGAAGCGATGATGAGGTCTCCGTTCGCATCGACGACCGGCATCTTGCGGGCTGCTCCGACGGCGAGGATGCCGGACTGCGGTGGGTTGAGAATGGCTGTGAACTGCGATGTGCCGTACATTCCGAGGTTCGAAACAGAGAAGCTTCCACCTTCGAGCTCGTGCTGCTTGAGCCGCCCGGCGCGGCCTCGCTCGGCCAGGTCGGCCACGCTCGCGCTGACGGCGGAGAGCGACATGCGCTCGACACCGCGCAGCACCGGCGTCGTCAGGCCACCATCAGTGGCGACGGCGACCGAGATCTCGGCCGAGGAGAACTGGCGGATGCCGTCCTCGTTCCAGATGGCGTTCGCGGACGGCACGTCCATGAGCGCACCGGCCACGGCCTTCAGCACGAAGTCATTGACCGAGGTCTTCCGCGGGGAGGTCGCGTTGATCTCGGCGCGCAGGGCGAGCAGCGCCTCGACACGGCAGTCCGCGACGAGGTAGAAGTACGGCACCGTCGCCTTGCTCGCGCCACATTCGACTTCAGCGGGTGCCGTCTGGGCCGCGAATGGCGGAGTTGTTACGACTGATCGGCTGAGTGAGACGCACGAAACAGATGTCACCATAACGGCGAACTCGCCCAAACTGCGGGTCTCGCGCTCAGCGTCGGCACTTCAACGGACGCTTGGACCTTGCCGTTCCGGAGCCCGTCGCGTTGATCGGGCACAGGCGCGGTTGCTCATCGCTTGCTATCGGGCCACTTGAATGTTGCGTTCGGCGCCTGTTCATTCGGTCGCTTCACCGGGCGGGTTGCGGGGACGCTCGCAGTCAGCGGCCATCGAGCAGCTTCGCTCCAGCATCCGCCGCGCGCCGTGGCCGACCGCTAGGAGAATATCGGCGAGAGGAACCGACGCTCGTAGCGACGGATGCAGCCGGTCACACGCGCGAGCTCGAATGCCGCCTGGCACTCCGGATCCGCCTTCGAAGCGTCCCGATAGATCTCGTACCCGGCCAGCGACGGGAAGGTGAACAACGCGAACGCCTCGTCGCTGTCGCCCTCGCTGGGCATGAAGTAGCCGTGGTGGGTGCCCCCGAGCCTGTTGACAAGCCGGATCCACGCGCGGCCGTACGCGGTGAAGTCGTCGAGCTTGTCGGGATCGATCTCATAGCGAAGATGAACAGTGATCATCGAGGTTCCTTTGTGATGCCGCGGCTGACGGTGTGGTTCCGAGTATCCCGATCGCAGATGGCGAAGGGAAATGGACCCACGGGTGCCCGCACGCCAGTGGCCGTCACGTCAGCGCCCGATCCCACGTCTGTCGTCCACCTGGATCGCATGCGTCACGTGCGATCCCAGCACGCAGCCGTGTCGGACATCCTCGACGGAGGGCGCGCGCGAACGATCCGGCAGCACTTCTCCGCCCTATTGCGCCGAGGAATTCTCGCCGCGCGAGTCGGCGATCCGGTAAAGCCCGCAGTTCAGCTCATTGGCGACCTGCGCGACCGCCGCCCATCCCCGCACGCTGTTGCCCGCAGGATCCAGAGGGGGTGAGAATGCGGCGATCGAGAGTACGCCCGGCGCGACCGCGAGCAATCCTCCGCCGACGCCGCTCTTGCCGGGGAGACCGACGGTGTAGGCGAAGTCTCCCGAGCGGGTGTAGAGCCCCTCCATCGTCATCTCGGCGAGGAGATGCGGAACGTTCGACGCCGCGACCACCCGTCTCTTGGTCAGCGGGTTGACGCCGCCGGCCGCGAGCGTGGCGCCCATCACGGCGAGGTCATGAGCGGTGATGAGGGTCGAGCACTGGCGGGTGTACACCTCGCACGCCTCCATCGGATCGGAGTACATCGCTCCGCCGGAGTACAGGAGCCACGCAATCGCCCGATTGTGAAAGTTCGTGGTCTGCTCGGACTGGTTCACGTCGTCGCTCAATTGGATCGAACGTCCGGCGAACGCGCTCTGCATCGCGAGGATCTTCTGCCAGCGTTCCTCGGGACCATCCGCCGAGACGAGACTCGTGGAGGACATCGCTCCGGCGTTCACCAGGGGCGACAGGGGAAGGTCGTTGTGCAGTTCCAGTGCCATCACCGAGTTGAACGGCAGCCCGGTCGGGTCTGCCCCGACCTTGCTGTGGAACACTTCCGGACCGACCTCCTCCATCGCCAGAGCCATCGTGAACACCTTGGAGATGGACTCGATCGCGAACTCGAATCGAGAGTCCCCGGCCTCGAACACCTGGCCGTCGACGGTCACCACGCACACTCCGAACAGCTCCGGGTCGACCGAGGCCAAGTACGGGATGTACGAGGCATTCGCTCCCGTCGTGGTGGCGAGGTTGTCGGTATGTGCTCGGGTCACCGCATCCTGGATCTTCGCCGCATCGATCATGTGCTCAACTCCTAAGCGGGTGGGGTCGGATCGCCCGGCCGGGCGGCGGGCGGGGTGAGCGACGCGGTGTCGCTGGTCGGCGTCCGCGAGTGCGACGGGATGCCGGGGTGACCACCCTCCGCCTGCCAGGTGAAGGGCGCGAAGTCACTCGCCGGGTCGCGCCAGTGCGGTTTGCGGGCGTGGTAGATGAGGAACGGGATGATCACGAAGATCAGCCCCAGCACGATCAGCAGGCCGACGTAGAGAAGGGGGCTCCCGATCGAGATCTGGTCGGGCGGAATGAAGCTGAATGTGAAGGCGAGGGCGGCGCCGAGAAAGCCGGCTCCGCCGATGATCCACATGCCGATGTCGCCTCCGGGCAGCTTGTACGGGCGCGGCCGGTCGGGCTGGCTGTACCGCAGGTAGATCGCCGCCGCGAACATCAGCATGTACATGATCAGGTACAGGATGACGGTCAGTTGACTGAGGATCTGGTAGGCCGCCTGGACAGAGGGGAGCACGACGAACAGCACCGAGAGGCCGGTGACGGCGAGCGCCTGGATGAGGAGGATATGGGTGGCCATGCCGTGCTTGTTGGTCTTCTGGAAGAACCGCGGCAGGTAGCCGGCCTTGGCGACGACCAGGAGACCGGAGGACGGGCCGCCGACCCACGTGACAATGCCCGCGAAGACGCCGATCGCGAGCGCGACCGCCATGATCGGCGCGGCCCAGGAGATCCCCGCCCACGCGAACATGTCGTTGTAGGCGGTGAGCAGACTCTGGGTGAGGTTGATGTCCGCCTGCGGCACGACGAAAGCGATCGCCAACGTGCCGAGCACGAAGATCACCACGGTGCCGAGCGCAGCGATGATTACCGCGATCGGATAGTTGCGGGTCGCGTTCTTGACGTCCTTCACGTGGATCGCGTTCATTTCCATGCCCGCGTAGAACAGGAAGATGCTCGCCGCGAGGACGATGTTCCCGAAGTTGCTGAAGTCGGGGATGATGTCGCCCCACTTCAACTCGATCTGCGGCTTGTTGCCGGCGAACACGTACGCGAACCCCAGCACGATCAGGATGATGGCCGGGATGATGGTGCCGATGATGCCGCCCCATTTGGCGATGCGCGCGAAGGCGGCGACACCGCGGAACGCGATGACCGTCGCGAGCCAATAGACGGCGAGCACCACGACGAGCACGAAGAACTTGTTCCCGGATATCTGCGCATCCAGCCCCTTGTCGGGTCCCGTGTATGCCAGCGCGACGGCGCCGAATGTCAGCGCGGTGGGAAACCAGATCGTCACCTCGATGAAGAGCATGAACATCGCGAGGAAGGCCCAACGTCCGCCGAAGGCTTCGCCCACCCATCGGAACACACCGCCCTTCTCCGGCCAGCCCGTGGCCAGTTCCGCTGCCACCAGTGACACCGGCACGAGGAAGAACACGGCGGCGAACACGTAGTAGAAGATCGAGCTGAGGCCGTACTCCGCCTCGGCGGGGAGTCCGCGCAGGCTGACGACCGCGACGATGTTGAGGATCGCCAGGCCGAAGACGGTGATCTTGCCTGCCTGGTTCGCCGAACTGGCGGCGGCACGATTGGTGGGGACGTCGGCGGCCGCCGGCGTCGGGGACGGGGTCTCTGTCGACATGAGTCACGCTCCGATCAGTGGTGGAACCCGGGATGCTGACCCTCGACGGGCATCGGGGATTCGAGCGCATCGAGATACGCGACCTCCTTCTGGATGTCTGCCAGGAGTTCGTCGGCGAGGTCCATGCTGAGACCGTTGCGGACGACGATGCGCTGCACCGTGCGGTCTGCGAGACCGTCGGGGAGCGGGTAGGCGGGCACTAACCATCCCTTCATCCGCAGACGGTCGGAGAGATGATAGAGATTCCAGTTCTTCGTGTGGCCGGGCTTGAGCTGCCAGGCGAACACGGGAATGTCGCTGCCGTCGTTCCAGAGGTCGAAGGCGCCGATCTTGGCGATACCCCCGGAGAGGTAGAGAGCCACATCCCGCGTCGCCGACTGGATCTTCGTGTAGCCGGTCGTCCCGAGCCGGAGGAACAGGTAGTACTGCAGCAGGACCTGTGCACCAGGGCGCGAGAAGTTGAGTGCGAACGTCGGCATCGACCCGCCCAGATAGCTCACCTCGAAGACGAGCTCTTCGGGCAGCCACTGGCGGTCCCGCCACACGACCCATCCGAGTCCCGGGTACACGAGCCCGTACTTGTGCCCCGACGTGCTGATCGAATGGACGCGGTCCAGCCGGAAGTCCCACACCAGATCGGGCTGGACGAACGGGGCGATCATCGCGCCGGATGCTCCGTCCACATGCAGCGGAATGTCCAGGCCGGTCTTCACCTGAATCGCATCCAACGCCGCAGCGATCTTCTCCACCGGCTCGTACATCCCGGTGTAAGTGACCCCCATGATCGCGACGACTCCGATCGTGTTCTCATCGACGTACTTGTCGAGTTCGAATCCGTCGAGCACCTTGTGGTCGAGGCTGATCGGCACGAAGCGGGGCTCCACGTCGAAGTAGTTGCAGAACTTCTCCCAGCACACTTGGACGGCCGAGCTCATCACCAGGTTGGGCTTGTCGGTGGACTTGCCCGCGGCCCGGCGCGCGATCTGCCAACGACGCTTGAAGGCGAGTCCTCCGAGCATGCAGGCCTCGGATGACCCGATCGTCGAGGTGCCGATGGATGCCTCGACATCCGGTGCGTGCCACAGATCGGCGAGCATGTGCCAGCAGTTGTCTTCAACGGCCGCAGTCTGCGGATACTCGTCCTTGTCGATCATGTTCTTGTCGTAGGACTCGGCATACAGCTTGTCTGCGTGCTCGTCCATCCACGTCCCGACGAAGGTCGCGAGGTTCAGGCGGGCATTTCCGTCGAGCATCGTCTCGTCGTGCACGATCTGATATGCGGTCTCCGGCATCATCTCGTCGGATTCGATGCGATGGCGCGGCGTAATCGTCGACTCGCCCGCGCGTGCGAACACCGGCATCATCTCATCGGATTCTGCGGTCACCGTTTCATTCCCTTCAGCGGCGCCGTCCGACGCCCACACCGGGAGAATAGACCCCCATTCGGCCGCGCCGCTAGATCTGGCGCGGGCGTCGGACGTCGTGTAAAT
>NZ_JBLWXG010000026.1:0-5198 GCF_048267565.1 Pseudophaeobacter sp.
AGCACGCCGCCAGCGTTCATCCTGAGCCAGGATCAAACTCTCCGTAAAAAAGAAATGCATACCCCACCGGGAAAACGGTGACGCAGCGAGTTTGATGCTGACCAAAGAGACAAATTCATTGCTGACTTCATCCATCGCCAACCCCCCGGAAGGGATTGGTCTTTGATCCAAAGGAATTCTCAACTAGCCGAAGCTAGACGAGGATAATTTGGCATTTGACAAGTGCACGCTGTTGAGTTCTCAAGGATCGGATGCTCCCACGACCCAGCCATCACAGCCAGGCCCGCAGGGCAACTTCTCTATCTTACCGATCTCGTTTCCGTTGTCAAGTCCGAGTTTTTCTCGGCCTGACCGTGGGAACGGATCAGCACCTTCATCCTGTTCACTCAGTGAGTGTCTGGGATTCGGGAGGTGTTAGCTGCTTGACGGGAGCCGGTCCGAGGACCTCCGCTCAACCGTTTGGGGCGAACAAGTAATAAGTTACGCGGATCCCGGGGATCGGGCAAATCTAGGCCGACCGCCGGGCGTGTCGCGGTCCTGCGCCCGCATATCCGCGCGACTCTCCTACCCCTGTCGTGCCTCACTCCGTGGTCATGGGTGTGGTCGTGACGTCGATGTTGCCGAACGGGAAGGGACTGACGACCATCCAGGAGTCGGAGGTGAAACCCTCCATCGGGATCAGGAAGAGCCAGACGTGTGAGATGACGATCGCGACAGCTACGAGGGCCCCGACTCCGATCGCGGCCCGGTTCAGAACCTTGAGGACACCGTGTTCGTCGCTCGCCTTCATCACGCGGCCGAGAGCGACCAGAACGATCGCGGCAATACCGACGTAGACCAACGGGGTGGGACCGAGGGTGAGCTGCACGCATAGGGGAGCCTCGTCCACCGACCGCCCCGACGCATCGATGAATCCGCCGCTGCCATCGATGCCACCAGGACAGGTGGCTCTACTCGCGACCATGAGGGTGGGATACACCAGCGCGGCGATCACGGCGAGGATCAGAAGGCGACGGATCCTGGCGATGACCAGCACTCCGGGGAGTCCAGCGACAGCAGTGGTTTCCGACGGGGTGTGCGGAAGCGACAAGGCGATCTCCTCTGTGGGGGGTCGTCTTCATGATGGCTCAGTGCTCGGCGTGGGGGAAGAGGTGAAGCGGGGCCTAGAACTGGAGTCCTCCGTGTTCCTGGCCGCGATCTGGAGCAACACCACTCCGCCCACGGGTCTCCGGAATATCGGTAGTGTTCGGCGAGAGCCCGAGTAGAAGGACGGCAAAGATGCCCGAAGCACCTCAAGGTTGGTACGCCGATCCCGAGCACCCCGCCCAGCAGCAGCGCTGGTGGGATGGCACCCAGTGGACGATTCACACCGCGCCTGTAGGCCATGCGCCGGCAGCGACCGCCGCGGTGGCTCCCTCCCAGACGAAGTCTTCGCGGTTGAAGATGATCCTCATCGTGGGAGCAGTAGTTCTGGCAATCCTGCTGCTCACCCGCAGCCTCGGCATCATCATGATGTTCGCCGGCCTGATCCTCTTCTTCGTCGCGATCTACGCGATCGTCCGCGGGTCGGCGAGGCTCTTCCGCGTACGCTCGCGCGGTGCTGCATGGGCTGCCCTGGGGCTCGCCTTCGTGCTGATGTTCGTGGGGACCGGTGCGAACGCCGCTCTCGGCGGCCCGGGTTCGGACTCGACGAGCTCAGGATCACCCTCATCGGACGCCAAGCCGTTCGCGTCCACCCAGACCGAGAAGCCGACCCCCTCTCCGAAGCCCACCACCTTCGAAGAAGTAGAAGAGTCGACGGTCGTTCCGTTCGAGCGGACGACAGCTGATGATCCGCAACTCGATGTCGGGCAGACCGCCATCACGACGGCGGGCGTCGACGGAACCAAGGTCACCACCTACCGCGTGACCTACGTCGACGGAGTAGAAGTGTCGCGCGAGGTCGTCGGCGAGATCGTTACCGTCGTTCCAGTGAACGAAGTCACGTCGAACGGGACGCGACAGCCTCCTCCCGCGCCCGTGCCTTTGGTGCAGCCCGCGGCTGAGTGCCACTCGAGCTATTCGGGAGTCTGTGTGCCCATCGCGTCGGATGTCGACTGCGCGGGTGGCAGCGGTAACGGGCCGGCGTATGTTCGCGGACCACTGCAGGTGGTCGGGCCGGATGTGTACGACCTCGACCGCGACGGTGACGGGATCGCCTGCGACTGAGACGGCTCCGCCCTACGCTGGAGCGTCTGCCTCATTCTCGAGGCGCCTTCCCCTGGAGCTCCATGTCTGCAACGACGGTCGATGATCGTGCCCGCTATCGGGCGAATCCCTCTGTCCTGACGGCGCTGAAGAATCCGCGGATGCTGACCCGCGAGGTGCTGGCAGGTCTCGTCGTCGGACTCGCACTCATCCCCGAGGCCATCGCGTTCTCGGTAATCGCGGGCGTCGACCCCAAGGTGGGGCTGTTCTCATCGTTCATCATGGCCGTCTCGATCGCGTTCCTCGGCGGGCGGCCGGCGATGGTGACCGCGGCGACCGGAGCCGTCGCGCTCGTGATCGCGCCGGTCGCGCCGATGTACGGGCTCGACTACTTCATTGCGACCGTCATCCTCGCGGGCATCTTCCAGGTGATCCTCGGGGTGGTCGGCGTCGCGAAGCTCATGCGCTTCATCCCCCGCAGCGTCATGGTCGGGTTCGTGAACGCGCTGGCGATCTTCGTGTTCAGCTCGCAGTTCCCGCAGCTGATCGACGTGCCGTGGCTGGTGTATCCACTGGTGGCGCTCGGGATCGTCGTGATGCTGGTGATGCCGAAGATCACCAAGATCGTGCCGGCGCCGCTGGTGTCGGTGGTCATCGTGACGGGAGTGGTGCTGGCGTTCGGCATCACGGTGCCGACGGTCGGCGACCAGGGAGAGCTGCCGCGGAGCCTGCCCTCTCTCTTCTTGCCGGATGTGCCGTTCACGTGGGAGACGTTCACGATCATCGCGCCGTTCGCGCTCGGAGTCGCGGTCGTCGGACTGCTGGAGTCGCTGCTCACCGCGAAGCTCGTCGACGAGATCACCGACACCCACTCGCGCAAGAGTCGTGAGGCGTGGGGGCAGGGTGTGGCGAACGTGCTGTCGGGGATCTTCGGCGGCATGGGCGGCTGCGCCGTGATCGGTCAGACGATGATCAACGTGAAGGCGTCCGGCGCACGGACCCGCATCTCGACGTTCTGCGCCGGCCTCTTCTTGTTCCTGCTGGTGGTCGTGTTCGGCGACTTCGTCGGGACGATCCCGATGGCAGCGCTCGTGGCCGTGATGATCATGGTCGCGATCGGGGCGTTCGACTGGCACAGCGTGCGTCCGTCGACGTTGAAGCGGATGCCGAAGAGCGAGACGTTCGTGATGGTCGCGACGGTCTTGTTGGTTTTGGTGACGCACAACCTTGCCGTCGGAGTGGTCGGTGGGGTGCTGGTCGCGTCAGTATTGTTCGTGCGGCGGGTGGCGCACTTCGTGACGGTCACGCGCTTTCTCGGTGAGGCGGGTGACGTTGTGACGTACGTCGTGGAGGGGGAGTTGTTCTTCGCGTCGAGCAATGATCTGACGACGTTGTTCTCTTACTCAGACGATCCGTCTCGCGTTGTCGTCGATCTGTCGGGGTCGCATGTGTGGGATGCGTCGACCGTGGCAGCGTTGGATGCGATCGAGACGAAGTACCAGGCGCTGGGGAAGACGGTGGAGATCGTCGGGATGAATGAGAGCAGTCAGCGGATGCGAGGGCGGCTGACGGGTGGGTTCGAGTAGGGCACCACCAGTCGCCACCGGTTGGCCGGGCCAACCACGCAAGCCGAGGCGTCTACCGTGAAGTGGAGTGGCGGGCAGCGACGTCATCATTGCCGCCTCCGCACACGTGGGTTCTAGAGCGCTCGTTCAAGTTGGCGGGCGATAGCAGAGCCCATCGGTATCGGGACTGCGTTGCCGATCTGCCGCGCAATAGACGTCCGGGAACCAACGAATCTGTGGTGTAGCGGAAACCCCTGAAGAAGTGCCGCTTCATAGTGCGTGATCGCACGATTCTCCGTGGGGTGAAGGTACCGCCCCTTCTCCGGCTTGAAGAATTCGGTGCGAATGGTCACAGAAGGGCGATCTTCTCGGAGTCGACCCATAACATCTCCCGAGCCGGACTTGTGCTTGCGCCAACAATCCGCCAGCCACTCCTCCCGGATATCGAACCGGTTCCCATTCTTAGGAATGTCCGAGAAGCGATTCAGAGAAAGCGCACTATACTGTCGACTCCAGTGCAGTTCTCGGGTTGCAAAGAACCCCGGAAGAACCTTGTTTGCGAAACGTACCGACCGGAGATCCTCAAGAACGTTATCTCTGTCCGGCACTAGAGGCACTCCTTCGAAAGCTTCGCCCACAGTGACGTAAGAGGCGCGACTATCATCTGGTTCTGCAAAATGTGTGATTTCGGGGAAACCTGGAAACGGAAGGTCGCGGTGATGACCGATCAGAACAGCTCGCTTGCGCGTTTGTGGGGATCCGTAGTCCGCCGAATTGAGAATCGCGACCTCAAATGAGTAGTTTCGAAGGAAGCCGTTCTTCCATGTCGCGCGCTTAAAGCTCTGGTACTGTCTCGAGCGGCCGAAAGCAGCTACATTTTCAACGACGAAATACTTTGGCTGAACGCGAACCAGCGTCTCAGCATATGAGTGCCAGAGTCCATTGCGATAGTCCTCTTCTCGTTGCTTGCCGAGCGTGGAGAACCCTTGGCAGGGCGGCCCCCCCACCACGACATCGATTCCTGTTGGCATATCCGACGAAGAGAGCCATTCTTCAATTGGTCCAGCAAATACGGTACCTGTGCCAAAATTGGCCTCATACGATGCGGCGGCGGCCACGTCCATCTCGACCGCCGCGACGCTCTCATAGCGAGGCGATGCGTTGTGGAAGCCAGCCGTGAAACCGCCCGCACCAGCAAATAGATCGAGAACGCGAATTTCACCAGGCACAGCGACTCATTCTACGGCACCAGACTCGTGCTGGGTCGATCCGCGCCTGACGCCACCGCCTCGACCTGCCGCTCCTGCCAAGCATCTCCAAAGTAGAACATAGATTCGATGAAATCGCGAGCCCCGCCCATCCTCAAAGGGGCTCATCGCATTTGAGGGTGTAGGTGGGGTCTGAAGCCTCCGGCTTCGAGCAGGCTTCTGGCGATGTAGTTCGTGA